>NZ_MTSB01000009.1 GCF_002093745.1 Pseudomonas graminis | reverse complement strand
GACGCGGAGCGTCACGAACTGCATGCCAACGCGGAGCGTCGGCACGAGAGTCAAAGTCGAGCCTGAGTCGCAGAACCGCCGTGTGACGCAGAGCGTCACGAACTGCATGCCAACGCTGGAGCGTGAGGAACGATGTTCTGGATGATCCGCGTCCGGTCTTAAGCCTGCTTCAGCCCTGATCCTCAATCGGATACCGGCTGTCGTTCAGGCTCTCCTTGATCTTGCGCAAGTGCGGCTGAAAGTCGACACCGCGGCGCAGCGTCATGCCCGTGGCCAGTACGTCGAGCACAGTGAGCTGAATGATCCGCGAAGTCATCGGCATATAGATATCCGTATCCTCCGGCAGCGGAATATTCAGGCTTACGGTACTGGCCTGAGCCAGCGGTGAGCCCGCGGCGGTCAGCCCCAGCACCGACGCGCCGTTGGCCCGGGCAATTCGTGCCACTTCCACCAGCTCGCGGGTACGGCCGGTGTAGGAAATGATCACGAACAGCTCGCCCGTATGAGCCACCGAGGCAATCATTCGCTGCATCAGCACATCGGCATGGGCCGTCACCGCCAGGTTGAAACGGAAAAATTTGTGCTGCGCATCCAGCGCCACCGGGGCGGAAGCGCCCAGACCGAAAAAGTGGATCTGCCTGGCCTGGATCAACATGTCCACCGACTTGCTGATCAGCGCCGGGTCCAGTTGCTGGCAGGCGCTGTCCAGTGACGCAATGGCACTGCCGAAAATCTTCTGGGTGTACGCCTCGGGGTTGTCGTCGGCTTCCACCGCACGGCTCACATAGGCGGCACCGCTGGCCAGGCTCTGCGCCAATTGCAGTTTCAATTCCGGGTAGCCGCTGACGCTGAACGAACGGCAGAAGCGGTTGACCGTCGGTTCGCTGACTTTTGCCGCCTGAGCCAGCGCGGCGATGCTCAATCGCGTCGCCATCTGCGGGTTGAGCAGGATCACCTCGGCCACTTTGCGTTCGGCCTTGTTCAGCTCATCGAGTCGGCTCTGGATTTGCTCCAGAAGGTTTCTTACGCGGTCCATTCAAAGTCCTTGTCGGGGCTGATTCACCAACGGTTTTGGCCTGAGCTTTTATTAGCCCTTTAGCCTGTAGCAAAGGTGGCCTATCGTACTGAGGGCCTGTGTTGATCACCACTGGAATATGCTTTCAGGCAGAATGTTGTGGTTATTACTACATATGGCCTTGAGTAACGCCTTTAAAAAAGGTATTTGTAGCCTAACTTGATAAAAGAACCAACATTATGCCCTTGATTACGGTTGAACCGTGTACATTTGCCCTGTTTGGTGCCCTGGGGGACCTGGCGGTACGCAAGCTGTTCCCGGCTCTTTATCAGCTTGATCGCGCTGGACTGCTGCATGAAGACACACGAATTCTTGCCTTGGCACGTGAGCCGGGCGACGAACAGTCGCATCTGGCGTATATCGAAAAATCCATGCGTCGCTTCATTCCCGAAGCGGAGCTCGAGGCCGAAAACGCCCAGCGCTTTCTGGCGCGCCTCAGCTACCTGCATGTCGACTTCCTCAAGGCTGAGGATTACGTGGCACTGGCCGAGCGCGTCGGCAATGCCGAGACCCTGATCGCTTACTTCGCCACGCCGGCCTCGGTGTATGGCGCGATCTGCGAAAACCTGGCGTCGGTGAACCTGGCTGAGCGCACGCGTGCCGTGCTGGAAAAACCCATCGGCCATGACCTGGCTTCTTCGCGTCGGGTCAACGACGCCGTTGCCCAGTTTTTCCCGGAAAACCGCGTCTATCGCATTGACCATTATCTGGGCAAGGACACGGTACAGAACCTCATTGCCCTGCGTTTTGCCAACAGCCTGTTCGAAACCCAGTGGAATCAGAATCACATTTCGCACGTGGAAATCACGGTGGCCGAAAAGGTCGGTATCGAGGGCCGTTGGGGCTACTTCGATCAGGCGGGCCAACTGCGCGACATGATTCAGAACCACCTGCTGCAACTGCTTTGCCTGATTGCGATGGACCCGCCCAGCGACCTGTCGGCCGACAGCATCCGTGATGAGAAGGTCAAGGTGCTCAAGGCGCTGGCGCCGTTCACGCCTGAGCGTCTGGCAACTCAGGTGGTGCGTGGTCAGTACACCTCCGGTTACAGCGAAGGCAAAGCAGTGCCGGGTTACCTGGAAGAAGAAAATTCCAATACCCAGAGCGATACCGAAACCTTCGTCGCGTTGCGTGCCGACATCCGCAACTGGCGCTGGTCAGGCACACCGTTCTACCTGCGTACCGGCAAGCGCATGCCGCAGAAGCTGTCGCAGATCGTGATCCACTTCAAAGAGCCGCCGCACTACATCTTTGCCCCTGAGCAGCGTTTGCAGATCAGCAACCGGCTGATCATCCGCTTGCAACCTGACGAAGGCATTTCCCTGCAGGTGATGACCAAGGATCAGGGCCTGGACAAAGGCATGCAGTTGCGCAGCGGCCCCTTGCAACTGAATTTTTCCGACACCTACCGCAGTGCTCGCGTCCCCGATGCGTATGAGCGGTTGTTGCTGGAAGTCATGCGTGGCAATCAGAACCTGTTTGTCCGCAAAGATGAAATCGAGTACGCCTGGCAATGGTGTGATCAGTTGATCGCAGGCTGGAAGAAGGCGGGCGATGCGCCCAAGCCTTACCCGGCTGGAACCTGGGGGCCAATGAGCTCCATTGCCCTGATTACTCGCGACGGGAGATCCTGGTATGGCGATATGTGACCTTGAGCTGCCAGCAGGGCTGGTAGCGCGTGAATTCGACACCCCTCAACAACTGGCCGATGCGCTGGCCGGCAATGTAGCCGAGCGCCTGAAACAGGCGATCAGCGAAAACGGTCTGGCCACGCTGGTGGTGTCTGGCGGACGCAGCCCGGTGGCGTTTTTCCAGAGCCTGGCGGCACAGCCGTTGGAGTGGTCGAAAGTCGTCATCAGCCTGGCGGACGAGCGTTTCGTTCCCACTGAACACGCCGACAGCAATGCCGGTCTGCTGCAGCGTCATCTGCTGCAAGGCCCTGCGGCGAACGCCAGGTTCCTGGGCTTGTACAACGTGGCAGGCAGTGTTGAAGAGGCCGCACAGGTTGCCGATCAGGCGCTGGCCGAGCTGCCGCCCATCGATGTACTGATTCTGGGCATGGGCGACGACGGGCACACCGCGTCGCTGTTCCCCGACAGCCCCAACCTGAGCGAGGCGCTGGACCTCAATGGCGCGCGCCGCTGTCTGCCGATGCTCGCACCCAGCGTGCCGCATCAGCGCCTGACCCTGACCCGCCGCCTGCTGGCTTCAGCGCGTTCGCCGATCCTGTCGGTCTCCGGACAGGCCAAATTAGACACCCTGCGCGCGGCGCTGGCCGGCGATGACCTCGCCGAGATGCCGGTCCGTGCCTTCCTCAACCCGTCGCTCGAGATTTACTGGTGCCCATAAGCAAAGGAACCGTCGCCATGACACAGCACGAAAATAATCAGCCGCTCAACAGCATGGCGAACAAGATTGCCCAGATTGATGAACTCTGCGCCAAGGCGAAGATTTTGCCGGTCATCACCATTGCCCGTGACGAGGACGTGCTGCCGTTGGCTGATGCCCTCGCTGCCGGAGGCATGACGGCCCTGGAAATTACCTTGCGCTCGGCGTTCGGACTGAGCGCGATCCGTATTCTGCGTGAGCAGCGCCCCGAACTCTGCGTGGGCGCTGGCACTATTCTGGACCGCAAGATGCTGGCTGACGCCGAAGCGGCAGGTTCGCAGTTCATCGTGACCCCAGGCAGCACGCAGGAACTCTTGCAGGCCGCGCTCGACAGCCCGCTGCCGTTGCTGCCAGGCGTCAGCAGTGCATCGGAAATCATGATCGGCTACGCGATGGGCTATCGTCGCTTCAAGTTGTTCCCGGCTGAAATCAGCGGCGGTGTGGCGGCCATCAAGGCTTTGGGTGCGCCGTTCAATGAAGTGCGTTTCTGCCCAACCGGTGGGGTCAACGAGCAGAACCTCAAAAGTTACATGGCGTTGCCTAACGTCATGTGCGTTGGCGGGACCTGGATGATCGATAACGCCTGGGTCAAGAACGGCGACTGGGGCCGCATTCAGGAAGCCACGGCTCAGGCACTGGCGCTGTTTGACTGATTGTTCTGATTGAAAAACTTTCTGGAGTCAGCCGTTGCGGCTGATTCTGACAAAGAAGTTGTTGCAAGTCGTATGGCTTTGCGGTGCTCCCTGGTCCGGAGCACCGATTTTTTCTGACCGGACTGTTCTCTTCTTTTGCGTATTCCTCTTCTTTATCCCCTGTCCTTGAATGACTGCCGTGGACGCGTCCGCAGCGGGTCCAATAGCGCGCTCAGCCCGTTGTGATCGATTTCCTGCATCAGCGCCAGCAGGCCACCCAGTTCGCCTTTGGGAAAGCCTTCCCGTGCGAACCAGTTCAGATAATGCCCTGGCAGGTCGGCAATCAGCCGTCCCTTGTATTTGCCGAACGGCATTTCCTGAGTGACCAGCAGCTTGAGTTTTTCGGGATTCATGTATGAACGGCTCTGTATTTATTTCGCCCATCACAATACGTGCATTCTGCATGCAGGCCAAACGACAGTTCATGCAGAAGTCACGACCCGATAAATGTGAAAATTTCGTAAGTGTTTGATTTTATTTGAATATATCTGCATCAGAAACTGGCACGGCGCCTGCAATTACCTATTCATCTAACACTTTCGTATCAACCTGCCATTAGGAAATTATCAAATGACTGATATCAACAAAGAAACGATCTCTATCCTGAATGACCTGATCGAAACCAGCATCGACGGCAAAGAAGGGTTTGCCACCAGCGCAGAAAATGCAAAGACCGCATCGGTGAAAGAGTTTTTCACACGTCGCTCTGCTGAAGTTGGCGCCGCAGTTACCGAACTGCAGCAGCATGTCAAGCAACTGGGCGGCAAGCCAGAAGACTCCTCCAGCATGTCAGCTGACTTGCACCAGGCGTGGGTCAAGCTGAAAACCGTCTTCACCAGCAATGATGACCTGGCTGTGCTGGAAGAAGCGGAACGTGGCGAAGACGTCGCCAAGAAAGCCTATGCCGACGCTATCAAGAAATCGCGTGAGAAGGGTGTTTCCTCTGACGTGATCGCCGTGATCGAAAAGCAGTACGAAGGCGTTCTGAAAAACCACGACGAAGTCAAAGCACTGCGTAACGCAGCCCGCGCTGCATCGTAATTCGATGCTCCTGCGGTAATAGAAAAACGCCAGCCAGTCTGGCGTTTTTTATGCCTATTCTCAGCCTGTCAGGCCTGACTCAGGTTCTCTGAGCCCGTAGCCGCAGCGCGTTGCTCAACCCTGTTGCGACCATTGTTCTTGGCCTGATAAAGCGCTTTGTCGGCTATTCCGAAAAACGATTCCAGTTTGTCCCCGGGTCGCACAATCTCTGAAACGACTCCGATACTGACCGTAATCGAATGTTCTGCATTCGCGAACCGCGGCAATGCTTCGACTGAGTGGCGGATGTTTTCGGCAATCATCATGGCGCCCTTCAGATCGGTTTCCGGCAAGACCACCACAAACTCTTCGCCGCCATAGCGCGCCAGTTGATCACCCGGTCGGCGAATGCTGTACGAAATGGTCTGCGCAATCAGTCGCAGCGCCTCGTCTCCGCCCTGGTGCCCATGACGCTCGTTGAACGCCTTGAAATGATCCACATCGATCATCAGCAACGAAAGACGCTTGCCGGAGCGTTGCGCCCGTGCCCATTCGGTGTCCATTGCTTCGTCAAGCTGGCGACGGTTGTCGAGTCCGGTCAGGCCATCCGTCGCTGCGAGGTCGGCCAGCGCATCTTCGGCGCGGCGTCGGCGACGCAGTTCGCGAGACAGCAGCCAGGTCAGCCATAGAATCCCGAAGCACAAGACGCCGGTGGCCGTTGCGACCAGCCAGGCGTTGCGCGTCCAGACGGCATAGACTTCTTCCTCGGACTGACCGATCACCACGATCAGCGGAAGGTTGCCAACCCGCGAAAATGTATACAGGCGCTTTGCATTCATTTGAGTGGAGAGGGCGGTAAAGCTGCCATCACCTTCCTTGAGAATGCGCTGAAAGTTTGAGGTGTGGCTGTAGTCCTTGCCGATCAAATCCTGACCGTCCAGGTCCGGGTAGCGGACAATGAGAATGCCATTGGCATTGATCAGATTTATGCTGCTCCCGGCGCCCAGGTTCTGGCTCATGAACAGATTTTTGAAATACACCAGGCGCATGGCTGCGCTGGCAATCCCCAGAAACTCACCGTCGGGGCCTGAAATTCTTCGGCTGAAACTGATGCACCAGTCCTTGTACCCCCAACGGGTTTTATACGGGGTACTGACGTGAAGGTCCGTCGAAGGATCTGTTGCATGGATTTTGAAGTAGGAGCGGTCAGAAAAGTTATCGACACGCGGCGTGATCGACAACGAGTCAGCCAATATGTCTCCCTTGTTATCGAGCAACACCAGGTCGCCCTTGTAAGAGGCCGCCGTGGAACGGTCAAACAATACAAGTTGCTTGAGCTCGGGTGACAGATTCTTCAAGTCGGGGCGCTGCCAACTGCTGATCATGCCTTGCAGGGAAGAGTCGTAAAGTTCTGCGTTGTGCATGACGTCTGCGTCAATCAGTCGCACGATGTTGGCCGCTGCACGCGCCGCCGTCTGTGCAGCATCGTCACGCTCCCTGAGCAGCAAAGAGGCAACAATGGCGAGAATGGCAAGCATCGCCAGCAAACTGCCGAGGATCAACATGAGCTCAGGGCGGGGCCAGTGGGGCCGGTCCGGCCGAGAGGACGCAGACAACATCATCGGTTGCTCTACCTGCAAAAAAGGTGCTGAAACGTGACGGGATCAAAAGTGTTTGTGTGGATGAGTGTATAGCAGGCTATATAACACGCCGCCTGTGTTCTTATAAGACGGGGATATGAATATATATAAGAAACGTACAGCAACCCGTCAGCGAGGCAGCTGGAGACCAAATGTATTGGCGCCCTGATGGCTGTTAACAAACACCGTGCCGCCGTGCATCAAGGCAATCGCTTTGACGATGGCCAGGCCCAGTCCATGGTTGGCGCCGCTGTTGCTGCGCGAGGCATCGACCCGGTAAAAACGCTCGAACAGGCGGGGCAAATGTTCCGGCGCAATTTGCCTGCCCGGATTGCTGACGGCAATGCTGACGTACTCGGCGTGCGATTCGATAGACACGCAAATGACCATGCCCGCGTCGGTGTGCTGCACGGCGTTGTGCAGCAGGTTGATCAGCGCACGGCGCAGATGAGCTTTTTCGACAGGTACGCTGGCGTCGCCTTTGACGTCCACCCGCACTTGCGCGTCTTCCAGAATGAAATCCAGATAATCGAGGGTAGTGGCCACCTCTTCAGCCAGTGACGCGCAGGTCAGCGCCTGGACTTTGGTGCCCTGATCGGCGCTGGCCAGGAACAGCATGTCATTGATGATCGAGCGTAGCCGCTCCAGCTCTTCGAGGTTGGATTGAAGCACCTCGAAATAATGCTCGGCAGAACGGCCACGGGTCAGGGCCACCTGGGTCTGGCCGATCAGGTTGGTCAGCGGCGAGCGAAGCTCGTGAGCCACGTCGGCGTTGAACGACTCCAGGCGTGAATAAGCCTGCTCGACACGCTCCAGCGTCGAGTTGAAGGACGCAACAAATTGTTCAAGCTCGGGAGGCAGCGGCGAGAGCTGCAAGCGACCGGAAAGACGTGGCGGCGCCAGCTTCCGGACCTCCTGCGAGAGGCTGGTCAACGGACGCAGGCCGATGCGCGCGACCCAGTAACCGAGCGCCGACGCCAGCAGAACGCCGATTGTCGCCAGACTGATCAGCGCGACCAGCAGCGAGTGTTGAGTGTGCCAGAACGTCTCGGTGTCGATGGCGGTCAGAAAGCGCAGTGCCGGGCGTTGCTCCTTGGCCGGAAACTCGCTGACCAGCACCTTGAAGGCGAAAGGGTGGTCCGCCAGTTTCAGGTCGTGCATGCCCAACGGCCCCAACGCGAAGCGGCGGATATCCGCCCCCGGATTGCCGAACTCATAGGCTGGATCTTCGCTGACCACCCAGAAACGCAGGCGCTTGTCTTCCTCGCTGAGCAACTTCAGTTTTGCTTTGATCTTGCCCCAGTGCTCCGGGTTGCCATACCGCCCCACCGCCGATTCCAAAACGCTGTAGCGCGCATCGACTTCGGCGCGAGGCAGCAGGTCCAGGCTCTTGTCGACCTGCAGGTACAAGGCCCAGCCGATCAGCATGAACACTGACAGAGCGACCAGCGCGAACAGCCCGCTCAGGCGCAGGGCAATGGAGTCAACCCGCACTGCGGTTCTCCAGCACGTAGCCCATGCCGCGAATGGTGTGCAGCAGTTTGTGTTCGTGGGGGCCGTCGAGCTTGGCGCGCAGGCGCTTGATGGCGACTTCGACCACGTTGGTATCGCTGTCGAAATTGATGTCCCAGACCATCTCCGCAATCGACGTCTTGGACAGGATGTCGCCCTGACGTCTGGCCAGCACGCTGAGCAGAGAAAACTCCTTGGCAGTGAGATCCAGGCGCATTCCGGCGCGGGTTGCCTTGCGGCTGATCAGGTCGATCCACAGGTCGGCGATCGTGATCTGCACCGGCTCGTGACCACCGCTGCGACGGGTCAGCGCTTGCAGGCGGGCAACCAGCTCCAGAAACGAAAACGGTTTTCCGAGATAGTCATCGGCCCCCTCGCGCAGGCCGCGAATACGGTCATCGACCTGTTCGCGGGCGGTCAGCATGATCACCGGCGTCTGCTTGCGCGCACGCAGCGCACGCAACACGCCAAAACCGTCGAGGCCTGGCAGCATCACATCGAGAATGATGATCGCGTGGTCGTTCTCCAGAGCCAGGTGCAGGCCCTCGATGCCGTCGCGGGCCACGTCCACGGCATAGCCCTGTTCGGTCAGGCCCCGGCGCAGATAGTCTGCGGTTTTTTCCTCGTCTTCGATAATCAGCACGCGCATCGGGCGACTCTCACTTGTTCAGGGCCAGCGCCGGTGCGGCGGGCGCCGGGTGGCGTCGATGGAACAGCCGCTCCAGTTGCAGGTAGATGACCGGTGTGGTGAACAGCGTCAGCATCTGGCTCACCAGCAGACCGCCGACGACCGCAATCCCCAAGGGCTGGCGCAACTCGGCACCCACCCCGAAACCCAGCATCAATGGCAAGGCACCGAGCAGGGCGGCGAGGGTGGTCATGATAATCGGTCGGAAGCGTGTGATGCAGGCTTCATAAATCGCGTCCTGCGGCGAGAGGCCTTGCTCGCGCTGTGCCTGCAGCGCGAAGTCCACCAGCAGGATGCCGTTCTTCTTGACGATGCCGATCAGCAGCACCACCCCGATCAGCGCCATGATCGAGAAGTCCTGCCCCATCATCCACAACAGCAACAGTGCGCCGATGCCTGCCGAGGGCAGGGTGGAAATGATGGTCAGCGGATGCACGAAACTCTCATAAAGCACCCCCAGAATGATGTAGACCGCCACCAGTGCCGCGAGGATCAGCCACGGCTGGTTGGCCAGTGAGCTCTGGAACGCCTGTGCCGCGCCCTGGAAACTGCCGATGATCGAGGCCGGCATGCCGATTTCGTTCTTGGCCTGATCGAGCATGCGCACCGCGTCGCCCAATGCGACGCCCGACGCCAGGTTGAACGACAGGTTCGCAGCCGGGAACATGCCATCGTGGCTGATCGACAACGGGCCCATGCGTGGAGCGCTGACCTTGGCCAGCGCCGACAGCGGCACCATTTCGTTGGTCAGTGGCGAGCGCAGGTAAAAGTAGGCCAGGCTTTCCGCCTTGCCGCGCTGCTGGGCGTCGAGTTCGAGGATGACCTTGTATTGGTTGACTTCGGTCTGGTATTCGCTGATCTGCCGCTGTCCGAACGCGTCGTATAACGCCTGATCGACATCGGCCGTGGTCAGGCCGAAGCGTGCGGCAGCACTGCGATCAATATCGATGTGGGTCACGCTGCCGCCCAGCTGCAAGTCGTTGGACATGTCGCGAAACGCCGGGTTGCTGCGCAGTTTCTCGGTCAGCCGTTCGGTCCAGGTGGTGAGCAGGGCGCCGTCATTGCTTTTGAGCACGTACTGATACTGGCTGCGGCTCGGGCCTGAACTGAGGTTGATGTCTTGCCCGGCACGCAGGTACAGAACGATGCCGGGGACTTTCGCCAGCTTGGGGCGCAAGCGGTCAATGAACTCGCTGACCGACACATCGCGCTCGGACCGTGGCTTGAGCGAAATCCAGAAGCGGCCGTTGGCAATGGTCTGGTTGCTGCCTGACACGCCCACCGAATGAGAGAACGCCAGCACCGCAGGGTCCGCACCGACGATCTTCGCCAGTTGCAGATGCTTTTCCACCATGTCCGGGTAGGAAATATCGGCAGCAGCCTCACTGGTGCCCAGTGCGAACGCCGTGTCCTGAACCGGGAAGAACCCCTTGGGAATCAGAATGTAGCCCACCACCGCCAGCGCCAGGGTCAGGCCGAATATGCCCAGCATCAGCCGCTGATGAGCCAGCGCCTTGCGCAAACCCCGTTCATAGGAGGCCAGCAAACGCTCGCCGAACCCCGGCTTCTGATGCTGATTGTGTGTGGGCGCGCGCATGAACAACGCTGCCAGCGTCGGGGCGAGGGTCAGGGAAACCACCACCGAAATCAGAATGGTCGCCGTGGCGGTCAGTGCGAACTCCTTGAACAGCCGTCCGACCACACCGCCCATGAACAGCAGCGGAATGAACGCGGCCACCAGCGAGAAGCTGATCGACACGACGGTAAAGCCGATCTCCCCGGAGCCTTTGATTGCTGCCTCACGCATGCCTTGCCCGGCTTCGAGGTGGCGGTGAATGTTTTCCACCACGACGATGGCGTCATCCACCACAAAACCGACCGCGACCACGATGGCCACCAGCGTCAGGTTGTTAAGGCTGAACCCGAACAGGTACATCATCGCGAAGCTGGCCACCAGCGAGACGCCGAGCACCGCGCTGACGATCAGCGTGGCCGACAGCTGGCGCAGGAACAGCGCCATGACAGCGACCACCAGCAACACCGCAATCAGCAGGGTCAGCTCCACTTCGTGCAACGACGCACGAATGGTCCGGGTACGGTCGTTGAGCACCGAAACGTCCACGGCGGCGGGCAGCATTTCCTGCAAGCGGGGCAGTTCGCGCTGGATGCGGTCGACTGTCTCGACGATGTTGGCACCGGGTTGGCGAAAGATCGCGATGTTGACGCCCTGCTGATCACCAGACCATGCCTTGACGTAAGCATTCTCCGAACCCGCAACGACCCGCGCCACGTCTTTCAATTGCACGGGCGCGCCGTTCTTGTAGGAGACAATCAGTTGCGCGTAGTCCTGCGGTTTGAAGAGCTGGTCGTTGGAGGACAGGGTCGAAATGCTGTCCTTGCCATACAAGGCGCCTTTGGCCAGATTCAGGCTGGTCTGCTGCACCGCCAGGCGGATGTCTGCCAGGGTCAGGCCCAGCGCAGCGAGTTTTTCCGGTGCTGCCTGAACCCGAATGGCCGGGCGTTGCTGGCCGGTGATGTACACCTGACCGACGCCTTCGATCTGGCTGAGCTGACGCGCCAGAATGGTTTCGGTCACGTCGCTCAGTTCGGTGCCGGGCATCAGGCTGGAACTGACGCTCAGAATCAGCACCGGGCTGTCCGCCGGATTGACCTTGCGCCAGGTCGGCAGGCTGGGCATGTCGGCTGGCAGGCGTCCCGCAGCGGTGTTGATCGCGGCCTGGACTTCCTGGGCGGCTGTGTCGATGCTCTTGTTGAGCGTGAATTGCAGCGTCAGGTTGGTCGACCCCAATGCGCTGCTCGAGGTCATCTGGGTCATGCCGGGTATCGCGCTGAACTGCACTTCCAGCGGCGTCGCCACTGAAGAGGCCATGGTTTCAGGGCTGGCGCCGGGGAGTTGCGCGGTAATCTGGATGGTCGGGAATTCAGCCTCCGGCAACGGTGCTATCGGCAGCCGCGGAAAGGCAATGACGCCCAGCAGCACGATGGCGAAGGTCAATAACAGCGTGGCGACCGGGTGGTCGATGCACCAGGCCGAGACCGAACCGCGGCCATTCATCGTGTGCGCTCCGGTTGCGTGCTCGCCACTTCCGGGGCGGGTGCGCTGACCACCTCGACCGTCGCGCCCGGCCTGAGCCGCGACTGCCCGTCACTGACCAGGGTGTCGCCCGCTTGAGGCCCGCTGATCAATGTTTGCTCGCTGTCCTGATACAGCACTTTGACCGGCACGACCTCCACGGTGTTATCGGCAGTGAGTCGGTAGACGAAATGCTGGTCGACGCCGCGCTGCACCACTTGAGGCGGCACTTTAAGCGCGTTGCGCTCGATGCCGGTCTGGATCTTGACGGTCACCAGTTGCCCAGGCCAGAGCTGTTCGCGAGGGTTGGAGAATTGCGCCTTGGCGCGGATCGTGCCGGTGCCTGCCGAGACCTGATTGTCGATCAGGGACAGCGTCCCTTCGCCCAGCAGCAGGCCATTGGCTGCGCCATCGCCCTGATAGGCTTTGACTGCCGCCGGTGTGTGCTCGGCAACCAGTCCTTGCAGCGTAGGCAGCATTTGCTGTGGCAGGGAAAACTCCACCGCAATCGGATCGATCTGTGTCACCGAAAACAGCCCGCTGGCGTCGCTGACGCGCAGGAAGTTGCCCTCGTCAACGTTACGAATACCGACACGGCCCGTCACGGGGGAGCGAATCTGGGTGTAGGTCAGTTGCACCTGCGCAGCATTGATGCTGGCTTCATTGCCTTGCGCAGTGGCAGCCAGTTGCTTGACCAGCGCCTGCTGCTGATCGAACGTCTGCCGTGAGATACCGTTGTCTTCGGTGAGCTGGCGGTAGCGTTTGAGGTCCAGTTGTGCGACGTCCAGTTGCGCCTTGCTCTGAGCCAACTGGGCGCGTGTCTGCTCCAGCGAAGCACGAATGGATCGATCATCCAGGGTCGCCAGCAGCTCGCCAGCCTTGACCTGCTGACCTTCCTTGACCAGCACGCGAGTCAGCACACCGTCTACCTGAGGGCGGATCACCACACTTTGCAACGACAACACCGAGCCGATGCCCGTCACGAAATGTGGCACATCTTCGACGTTCACCGTGATCACCTTGACCGGCACCGCCGAAGCAACATGTCTGGGGATTGTGGCGGGGCGCGTCAGCTTCCAGCCAGCCACGGCAGCGCACGCTACCAGCAGGACAACAATGGTGACGGTCAGGGTCTGTCTGCGCATGTGAAGGAAACGCCAAAAGTCGCGATGGGAATAAAGTCGTTACCGCTTACTTATAGCCTGCAAACCCGGTCAGCAGAATGACTTTCAGCTGTCAGGTTTGTCAGCAAACTTCCGCGGGCAGAGGCCTCAGTCAAGAAATGCAGGCTTCGGACGATATATTTGTTGAAGGGCAATTTGTCCAGATGTTTATAAAGTCCCAGGGTAAATCCTACCTGCACCGGGCACACTTCTGGCAACGGATTCTCCTGTCGACATAACTCAATAGATGAGCCTGTGAGTGGAGAGCGCCATGAGAAGCGAAAAGTCATGCCGGAAAGGCGTTCTGAAAACGTTGCCCCGCCTTGAAAGCGTGTGGGCAGCCCTGGTGATGCTTCCATTAATGGTTGCCCCGTCGGTGTCGTTGGCAAAAGACGGTGTGCTCAGCCTGCACGGCAGTGTCGTCAACAGCAGTTGCAGGGTTTCATACCTTGATGCGAACCCGGCTGCTGGCCACACCCGGAGTGTCGAAGTTGCACCGGGTATTAAGGTGCATGTCAGCACCGACTACAATGCGTGTGGCGCGCAGGCTGTTCCATTTGTCGCGCATTTTCAACGCTTGCCTGCCGCGCCTCAGCCTGACGGAACGTCGTCTCCTTCCCGCACTGCCCTGATTACCTTGAACTATCAATAACGCCTTTCTGCCTGTGTTTTTCTTTATAACTGTCACCCGCCAGGTGTGACAGTTCAGGCGCAGGCACGTCCGCTCGAACAGTGCGCTGATGTTTTTATTCTGTTATGGATAAATGCCTTTGTGTGGGGGGTTGTGGGCACTCTTTCGTTATTCCTACAGACCCGTCCTGCGCGTTGTGTTGCGTTGTCTGCGGGCTAAAAGTTATGGGCCTGACAGCGATTAAAGAGCGCGGACTCTATAGTGGTCGGCGTCCGATAGTGGGCACACACGACATAACACAAGGAAGGTCGTTAGCATGAAAAAGCTTTCTCTTACATTGGCAGTTCTGGGCGTCATGGGCTGCGGGATGGCAGGTGTCGCCAGCGCGGCTAACAACGGTAAATTGGTCTTCAGCGGGACACTGACCAATATCTCTTGCGATGTGGGGCCGGGCACGGGCGTCACCGCCGGTGCCGAGCCGGGTGAAATCAGTATCGACATGGGGAACGTTTCCTTTTCCGACATCGGTCTCTCCAGCGAAAGTCGTTTTGAAACAGCTTCGCCTATCCAGTTGTTGGTCAACTGCAGCGCGGGCGCAGAACAATACAACATGGTGAAGATGCGCCTCACCGCCCGTAATGGCAGTGGCCTGGACAATAACGATGCCAAACTCCTGCGCACTACCGGAGCAGCGGACGGTGTGGGCATCGGCCTGCTCAACGCGTCCAATGTCCTGATGGACCTGAGCGGCGGCGAAACCATCGACACTACGCTGATCAAAGAAAGTGCCAGTGGGGCGACCGCAGAAATCAACTTTGGCGCGGTGTACGTGCTCAACGGAACGCCGACCAATCCAGGTAACGCAGATGGCTTCATGCCGTTCGTGATGGATTACGAGTAACTGTGTCGGGCAGGGCGGGCATGGCTCGCCCTGTTCTTTATCGAATCAAGGCGAACGTCAGTATGTTTCGTTACTTCTCTTGCTGCGTGGCGCTGGTCGCGGTGCTGTTCTCGGTGTCTTCGGCCCAGGCAGGCATCGTGCTGAACACAACACGCGTCATTTATCAGGGCAATGACAAGGAAGTCAGCCTGGGGGTTCACAACAGTGGCAGCGCCGAGATTCTCTTGCAGTCCTGGCTTGAACCGCCGACTTCCGCAACGGTTGATCAGGGCGCCCCGCAGCCGGTGCCGTTTATTGTGACACCGTCACTGACGCGCATGGCGGGCGGTGGAAGGCAACTGTTACGCGTCATTCATTCCGGTGCCGATATGCCGACGGATCGAGAATCCGTACTGTGGCTCAATGTTCAGGAAATACCTCAGGTCGCCGCCGAGAACACATTGCAGATTGCGATACGTCAGCGCATAAAAGTATTTTTTCGGCCCGACGGATTATCGGGTGATCCACAGCAGGCGCCCGAGCAGTTGAAATGGCAGTTAATGACAAACAACTTTTTGTCTGTTGAAAACCCGGGGCCTTACCATGTTTCCATGTTGGGGATTTCCATACGTCAGCAACGCATTGAACTGGCCGCTGTCGAGAGTCAGATGCTTGCACCTCATCAGCGCCTGAACATTCCGTTGTTGCACCCGTCTGGCAGCAGTACACCGCTGTTACTGAGTTTCGTCAGCATCAATGACTACGGTGGACAAGTGCCTTATCAGGCCACACTGACCGCTCAAGAACCTGGCCACGCGAGCAAGGTGTCATCCCGATAACCTGGCGCATCAGTCGCCTGCGTTCACTATTCAAACCGTTGGGCCTGCGCACCAGTCGGCCTGGCAGACCTGCGCCTGTGTAAAAGGATTTCGCGGCGCGTGAGACAGCCGAAGTAGAGTAAAGACCGCTATGGAATGGCGCAAAAAAGATGATAAGGAAGCCCTCGCACGGGTGGTGTTCGCTCACCCCCGTCGCTGCCATTTGCGCATCGGGATGGGACTGACGTTGATGTTTTCGATCAATGCGCTCGCCGCTCAGCCCGGCGTTTCCCGTAGCGATGGGCCGGTCAGATTCAATACGGCTTTTATTCAAGGCAGTGACCAGCCGCCGGACGTGCAGGCCTTTCTGCGTAACAACAGCGTATTGCCCGGTACTTATCGGGTTGATATTTACGTCAACCGGGCATTGAGTGGCAGGCGCGATATCACGTTTTCAAAAAACGCGGTGTCCGGCGTTGTTGAACCCTGTCTGTCGCTTGAAATGCTGAGCAGCTTTGGTCTGGACCTGAATCGCCTGCCAGCGGGCGATCAGGCTGACGAGGCCTGTTTCGACCTGCCTGCACGTGTCGAGTTTGCGCGCGTCGATTATCAACCCGGAGCGCTGCGACTCAACATCAGCGTGCCGCAAGCATTGATGGCGCGAGGTGCTCGCGGTTATGTGTCTCCTGAGCTATGGGAGCAGGGCGCGACGGCAGCCTTCACCCATTACACCTTCAATGGCAGCCGGCGCCGTAACAAGGGATTGGCCACGCATCAGTATTATCTGGGGCTGCGTAATGGCCTGAACCTGGGCCCCTGGCGCTTGCGCAACGAATCTTCACTGGTGCAGAGCAGTAATCAACCCTGGCGTTACCGCAGCAATCGGACCTTTGCGCAACGCGATATCACGTCGTTGAAAAGCCAGTTCACGGTGGGGGAAACCTTTACCGACGCGCGCGTGTTCGACAGCGTTCGCTTTCGAGGCGCTGCGCTGGCTTCTGACGACGGCATGCTGTCTGACAGTGAACGGGCCTATGCCCCGGTCATTCGCGGTAGTGCCGAAACCAACGCCACGGTGGAAGTTCGCCAGAACGGCTTTCTGCTCTACAGCGGCAGCGTGTCGCCCGGACCGTTCGAAATAACCGACATCTATCCCAGCGGCTCCAACGGCGACCTGTCGGTATCGATCATTGAAGCTGACGGGCGCATACGGTCGTTCACCCAGGCCTACGCGTCGCTGCCGATCATGGTTCCTTCCGGATCGCTGCGTTATAGCCTGGCTGTCGGGCAGGTCGACAATAACGATGATCGCCAGGCATCCCCGGGGTTTACCAGCGGGGCTTTGATCTACGGTCTTTCCGAACGGATAACCGGCTTCGGCGGCGTACAACTGGCTGAGGATTATCAGGCCGCCAACATGGGCGTTGGCATCAATACCGGGCTGGGTGCGGTGTCGCTGGACATCACCCGCTCTGTCAGCCAGCCGGATCAACAGTCCCGTAGCGGCCAGAGCCTGCGGGCGCGTTACGCCAACACGCTGGACGTGACCGACACGACACTGGCCGTCGCCGGGTATCGATATTCGACCGAAGATTACCGGACCCTCAACCAGCACGTCAGCGAGACCGATCCGCTACGGCAAATGCTGTCCAGCGGGCTGGCTCGGGATCGACTCGAACTCAGTATCACCCAGACCGTGCCGACCCAGGCCGCTTCATTGAGCCTGACCGCCTCCGAGCAGCGCTACTGGAACCTGCCGGGCAAGACGCGACAGCTTTATCTTTCCTACAACGCGGCCTGGCATACCGTCAATTACGCCCTGTCCATCGAGCGCAACGAGGATGTCGGTCGAGGCAGCGCAGCGCGCACCGACCATCGCATTGCCTTGAGCGTGACGTTGCCCCTTGGTTCAAGCTCGGCGTCCTCACGCCTGTCGTTCAACGCGGTGCGTGACAGCTCCGGCGAGTACAACCTTCAGACCGGGCTCAATGGTCAGGTGCTGGGGAACCGCGACACGTTCTATTCGGTACAGACCGGGCATGACAGCCGTTCGGGCAGTTTTGGCGCGGGCAAGATCAACACCTCAACCGGGTTCGGTCGTTTCGAAGCCGGTTACAGCCAGGGCCAGGACTACGACGCCTTCAGCCTGTCTGCGTCAGGTTCGCTGGTGGCCCATGCCGGTGGTGTCAATCTGGGGCCGGCGCTGGGTGAAACCTTTGCGCTGGTTCAGGTCCCGGGTGTCAGCGGTGCCCGCCTCCGGTCGTTCAGCAACGTCCGAACCGCCGGCAACGGCTATGCCGTTCTGCCGTATGCGCAAGCCTACCGGAGCAACTGGGTCAGCCTGGACACCCGGCAACTGGGCGCTGACGTCGACCTGGAAAACGCCATCACGCAGATCGTGCCACGCCGTGGCGCCATTCCAGTGGTGCGCTTCAAGGCTGCAACGGGTCGACGTGTGCAGTTCGAACTGGTACGCACCGACGGCAGCAGGGTGCCGCTCGGTGCCAGTGTCGAAGATGAGCAGGGCAGGGCGCTGGCAGTGGTCGATGCAGGCAGTCAGGCGTTGGTGCTCAGCGAACACGACGTCGGCAGCTTGCACGTACGTTGGTCCGGTCAACGTTGCGAGGCAGCATTTTCGCTGCCTCCCAAAGACCCGGCCCGCGCCTATGAGCGAGTCAAGGTGGTGTGCCAATGAACCTCGCCCACGGCCTGTTCGGGGTGATTCTCGTCACGCTGCTCGCCAGCGGTTTCGATGCGCAAGGCGCCGTGTCGTTGAGCGGGACACGGCTGATTTTCGATGGGCAGCACCCAGAGGCTGTCATTGAAGTGCGCAATCGCGGCAAGGGTGAGGCATTGCTTCAGACCTGGCTGAGCGATCCGCGAGATGACGACAATACTCCGCGGAATTTGCGCAGATCGCTGCCGTTCGTGATTACACCGCCTCTGTTGCGATTGGCGGTGGGCGGCCGACAGATACTGCGTGTGCTGTATCAGGGCTCAGGCCTGCCGCAACAGCATGAGTCTTTGCTGCACCTGTACGTGCTTGAGATACCTCGGCGCCAGCCAGGTGTTCACCAACTGAACATCGCCGTGCGTCAGCGCATCAACGTGTTCTACCGGCCACCCGGCCTTGACGGCGACCCGGCTGACACGGCCGCGAAGCTGCTATGGACCTTGACCCGTCGCGGGGCGGACAGCCCGGTACTCAGGGTCACTAACCCCACGCCTTATCACGCTTCGCTGCACGGCCTGAGCATGGACGGTGTTCAGCTCAGTGAGTACCTGTTGCTGACCCCTGGCGAACAGTTCGACCTGGCTTTACCAAAGCGCTTTTTGCCTTCGTCAAAAGCTCTTTTTTCGTACAGAGCGCTGACGGATTACGGCGGTCAGCGTAGCTATTGCGCACGGATGAACGGGCAGGCGACCTACAAGGCTCGGCTGCTGGAAAAAAATGCTTTTCAGGATGAATGCTGATATGAAACGACTGTCTGCCCGCCGCTGGCTGTGCCCCGCTGTCTTGCTGTTGATGCTCAATCCGGCTTCCGCCTTTGCGCTGGTCTGTACGACTCAGGGATCGGGCGACACCGAGATTCATGAGGATCTGAGCAGTACGGTGGCGATCCCGGAATCAACGCCCAATGGAGACGTGGTCTGGCGTTCCGAATCGCTGGCTGTTCAGGTCGAATGCACCCGAGACGGTTCGCAACCGGTCGAGGACGAGATTTTCATCCACCTGAACCCGGACAACCGTGAGATCGGCCAGGGTATTCGCGCCGGCCTGACCCTCAATGGCGCCGACTACCTGCAAGGCAGCGGTCGAATCAGCACCGGTAATCGCCTGCCGATTTGTGCAGGTGGCATTATCGAGAACTGCCCGAAAGTGCGTTTCAGCCTGCCGTTTTCCGTGTTTATCCAGAAGTTCGGCGCCACGCCTCACTCTGGCGTGGCCAGTGATCTGCTCGACTACCGGTTCTTTCAACTGGGTGGCGAGACAGACCCGAACAGGGTTTCCGGGCGCAGTTTGAGTTATGTCATCAATAACCTGAGGGGGCTGCGTTTTGTGGCATGCGATGCCGAGCTGAAAGTGCTTCCGGAACATGTGGAGTTCGGCGACGTAGCGATGTTGCAGGGGGGGACTGACGAACCCGTGGCCAAGCAGCTGTTTGCCCTGTCGACCAGCCGGGAGTGTGAATCACCCTTCAGCATCGATGCACGTTTCAGGCCTGTGTCGGGTGCTTTGGAGGGGCAGTTGCTGGTTCCCGCTGATAACGACTCGGTGGGCTTCACGATCAACAGCGCTGTCAGTGAGCAGGTAATGCCTTACAACGAGGTGTTTCATCTGGCTGATTTACTGGGCGAAACACAGGCGGCTACGGCGAATTTCGAAGCCCGGTTGTTCTGGACCGGCAAGCCGCGCCAACCCGGACCGTTCAGTGCCGAAATTGCAGTGGATCTGTTCTACAAGTGAGCGCACCAACGACTGGACAGGAGGCTCGCGCGGTGGCCGGACGTTTGATGTATGCTGCGCGACCGCGGGCATGTGCCCGGCCAATTCGACTTTCTGGTGACACCATGACCACGCCTGAACAACCCCCTGTTCAAGACGCCGCAACCGACTCCGTTGCAGACACTGAGAAGAAGGCCGTCATTGCGCCTTTCAGCTTTCCGTTCAAGCCTTCGGAGTTCGCCCAGGCCAAGAAGGAACAGGCCTGGCATCAGAAAGCCAACAAGCACGGTCATCACAAGACGCCAGGCGTCGCCCCGGCAGGCACCCGCAGGTCGATGGGTAAACGCTGATCGCTGCGTGAACCTGTTCAGGCCGCCTGCAGCGGAATGAACAGGTAGGAGGCCGGTTCCCGATCGGTCACCTCCGCACCTTCCTGCTGCAAGGCAGCCAGGGCATCCTGTCCGGCGACGTGAAACGCCCAGTCTGCGTGGCCTGCCACGATGTTCGTGCTGTCAGCGAGCTGTTCGATGGCGGCCGCGAACGCGCTCATGTCCGGCAGGTAGGCGACGAATCCGTTGCCTTTGAGCGCTGTGGTGCGGATGCCCAGTTTTTGACAGATCAACTGTTTGGCCGCGATCTCGTCCCGATCAGCCTGGCGGGACTGCTCAATCAGGCTCATCAGTTGCGTATCGACCAGCCTGTCGCCAACGATCAGGTCGGGGCCCTTTTCCCAGGACTCGGGGGGGCAGCCTTTGTTTTCCGGGCGTAACGGGATGTGGGGGTTGATCTCCATCGGATAGATCCGGCACACCAGCGGTCGACGCTCATAAATCTTGCAGAGGTTTTGTTCGTCAAGATTCCGGCAGCGTCCAACGTTGTAGGCCGCGAACGTGATCGCAACGAAGGCCGTCGTGTTGCCACTGCTGACTTCGGTCGAACGGCGGGTGGCGTGGTTTCGCTGCACCTCCGAAACCCCATAGCCATTACTCAGAAAAGCTTCGGTCAGCACAATCACGCTACCCCCGTCCGCCGCCCATTGCGTGGCTTCGACGAGCGTGAGTGGCACGTGATGATCAGTGCAGCACCCGCCGCACCCCACACAGGAAAACTTGGTATCCATTGTTTCAATGATCCGTTCGAAAATGCGCGGCGGGTGACGACAATCGGTCTCCCTTGTGGCTGATTCGACTCAGGAAGCAAGTTGTGCGCCAGTGCTATTTCGGCCATTGATGCATCAGGAGGCCGGGACAGGAAAACGCCGGACGTAAGACAGGGCTGATTTTTCGTACAGATGCCGTGCCCTCTGGTTGCTTTCCATGACATGAAGATCAACCGACGCTTCGCCATTCGGGTTCAAAGGGTTGGCCAGATGCGTGAACAGGTGGTTGAGCAGGGCGAAGCCGATTCCTTTATTTTGATGCTCGGGGTGTACCACCAGATCTTTGATGAAAGCGCTGGTCCAGCAGACGATCACGCCCGCAACGGTGTCATCGAGCATGGCCAGGAAACAACGTGAGAGGTCGGATTCCGGGTTCCGCTCTAACGCGGTCAGCCAGGTGTGGTAATCGGGGACGCTGCCCTCGCTGCTGCTATAGCCCAGTGTCAGCAGCCTGTGAACCTCGGCGGCGTGTTCAAGTGTGAACGCGCGGGGGATGACCGCTGACGGCCAGTGTGTGGCGGGGATCGGCAGGGCAAGATCCCGACGCATCAGCCAGTAGTGTCCGGCAGATGCATCGGTCGGGTTCGGACGTGCCGTGGTGGTGGCACCGGGGGTCAGATCCCTTGAGCGACTACCGTACGTGCGGCCTCGATCAGGCATTTGGTCAACTCGGGTGACGAAAACTTGGTCAGAACAGCGTTGGCCCCGGCAATCTGCGACTTCTCGCTGTTCATCGCGCTATCGAGCGAAGTATGCAGCAAGATATACAGATCGCTGAAATCAGGCGTATCCCGAAGTGTCCGGGTCAGGGCGTAGCCGTCCATCTCCGACATTTCGATGTCGGACACCACCACGTTGATCTGCCGCGCAGTACCCTGCAGATCCAGCAACACATCGATGGCTTCTTTGGCACTGCGAGCCGTGTGGCACTCGATGCCAAGGTTGCGCAATGTGATGATCGACTGCTGCAGCGCCACCTGGCTGTCATCGACGACCAGAATCCGCGCCTTGCCGAGTACCTCGGCGTCTTCTCTGGCCAGCTCCGTTGACTGCACGGCGATCTGCGCCGGCGCAATGCCGTGGATGACTTTTTCGATATCCAGCACCTGCACCAGCACACCGTCCACCTGAGTCACCCCGGTAATGAACGACTTGCTGCTGGAGCCGTAAGGTGGCGGGCGAATGTCGGTGGTCAGGCAATGCACAATCTTGCTTACGGCCTGAACGTGCAGACCCTGTTTCGAGCGGCTGACGTCGGTAACGATCAGGCAACCGCCGTCGGGGTCGGCCAGTGGGCGTTCGCCGATGGCACGGCTCAGGTCAATGACCGACAGCGATGAACCGCGCAATGTCGCGATGCCTTTGACGTGCGGGTGTGATTCTGGAAGATGGGTAAGGGGAGGGCAGGGGATGATCTCACTGACCTTGAGCAGGTTGATCGCCATCAGCTTGCCGCTGCGCAACGTGAAGAGGAGCAGCGAAAGTGAATCTGCTCGGACGTTCTTGGACATAGTAACCTTCTGGCTGTAGGTGTTTCGTCGCCTGGAGGCGGCAAACAACTTTCTATGACAGGTTATCGACCTGCTGCGTGCAGGCTTGAGGATTTTTAACCCTCAGCTGTATGCACCGTTGAAACGGCGAGGCGCGATCTCTTGATTGAGCTATCCGGTCAGGCGCCAATAGTGGCACTCTGGTTTCTGCGGCGTCAAACCACGCAGGGGTGCGACACGTTGTCGCTTTTCACCGTCCGACAGGCTGCGTCCTGCTTTCCCACAGCCTGACTTATTGACCAAAACCGGCCCTGCGGCAAAATACCGCAGCTATATATAGAAGAGGTGGTGCGACAATCTGACGCACCCCTCTATATATAGAAGGGATCGATTTCGGTTTTTGGCGAAAAGCAGCCAGCCTGCTTCCCGGATGCCTTCGCGAAGACCACCCGGCTGGCAAATGAGCCCGTACGGCTGGGGAATGCTTGAGTTGCCTGTCCAGACAGATGATCATCGCGCACTCACCCGTGCCGGCCGGGCCGTACACCCCTGTTCAAGCCCTGGCCCGCAGGTCGGGCGGCTTTGGCAAACCACTTCATCAGTTCAGTAAGGTATGTGAATGAGCGACAACACGTTGTATCTAAGACGCGAAAAGCGCTTTCTGGTCTTGCTGGGCATCATCTGTCTGGCCCTCATCGGGGGCGCTCTGTACATGCAGATCGTATTGGGCGAGGCGCCATGCCCGCTGTGTATCCTGCAGCGCTACGCGCTGTTGTTCATCGCGATTTTTGCCTTCATCGGCGCTGCCCTGTCCGGGCGCCGGGGTGTCACAGTGTGCGAAGCCCTGGTAACCGTGAGTGCGCTCGGCGGTATTGCCGCCGCTGGCCGCCACGTCTGGATCCTTGCCCATCCGTCCGACAGTTGCGGGATCGACGTCCTGCAACCCATTGTCGACGGCTTGCCATTGGCTACACTGTTTCCTACAGGTTTTCAGGTCAGCGGTTTCTGCACGACGCCATATCCGCCAGTACTCGGATTGTCACTCGCGCAATGGGCGCTGGTAGCGTTCGTACTGACCGCCGTTCTGGTCCCGGCATGCATTATCCGCAACCGCCGCAAACCTTACTAAATACAGGGGCTTTCGTTGAAATGGCCCCGTGATCACGGGGCTTTTTTCTGGCCGGATAGCGGGTTTTCAAGGCTATTGTTACGCCCTTGGAGATTAACTGTTACAAAATTAGGCATAGTCATTAAAAATTTACATATCTACAATCCCCAGCACTTGTCGTCCAGCCTGGCTGAACGATCAGCATTTTGAGGCTTGGAGCGTCCCCTGTGTACTCTGAACAGGCAGCGCAACGCTTGCCTCGGAGGGCGTATAATGGCCGCGTCGAAAGCGTCTGCCCTGAATGATGGGCAGTTCCAGCAACTCAAAAAACAAGAATCCATAGCTCAACCCGGACTTGTCGATATGCCGTTGTGCGTACTGGCAGGCCCTTGTTCAATTCAAAAAAATTAGCCGGCACTGGCAGGGCGAAGTGTTGGCGGTCGAAACCCAACTGCACCGCGCAAGCTGCTTTTAGAGGTCGTGAAATGAGTAAAAAAAGGTACCCCAGGTTTTTTGGCTTCTTGGCCCTTTTCGGTATGCTTCTGCTCACTGGATGCGACGGCGTACCTCTGCTCGATCCAAAAGGGCAGGTGGGTATTGAGCAACGCAACCTGATCGTAATCGCTACGTTGCTGATGCTGATCGTCGTGATCCCGGTCATTCTGATGACCCTGATCTTCGCCTGGAAGTATCGCGCTTCGAACAAGGCTGCCAAGTACACGCCGGACTGGTCGCACTCCACCAAGATCGAAATCGCAGTCTGGGGCGTACCCATGCTGCTGCTGGTCTTCCTGGGGTACATCACTTACGTCTCGACGCACGAACTGGACCCTTACCGTCCGCTTGAGTCAGACGTCAAACCGGTCACCATTCAGGCGATCTCGGTTGACTGGAAGTGGGTATTCATCTATCCGGACTACGGCATCGCCACGGTCAACAAGATCGTATTCCCTGCCAAGACCCCGATCAATTTCCAGGTCACGTCGGACAGTGTGATGAACTCGCTGTTCATCCCGGGTCTGGGTGGTCAGATCTACGCGATGGCGGGCATGCACACCAAGCTGCACCTGATTGCCAACGAGAATCACGAGTTCAACGGTATGTCGGCCAACTACAGTGGCGCGGGCTTTACCGGTATGAAGTTCAAGGCTACCGCTACAAGCCAGGCTGATTTCGACGCCTGGGTCAGCGAAGTCAAGAACTCACCTAAAAAGCTTGGCACTGCTGAGTACGCCGAGCTGATCAAGCCGAGCGAACGCAACCCTGTCGAACTGTTTTCCTCGGTTACTCCGAACCTGTTCCAGATCGTCATCGACAAGTATGAAGGTATGAATCCAGGCAAGAAGGTCGTCGTCGGTGAGAAAGAAGTGGCCGGTGACGCTGGTGCGGAAAAAGGCAAAAATTCAGCTGCTGGGGCAGAGGAGTAAACGATGTTTGGCAAATTAAGTCTGGAAGCGGTACCGTTCCACGAGCCGATTGTCATGGTGACCCTTGCCATGATCGCGCTCGGCGGTATTGCGGTTGTCGGGTTGATCACCTATTTCCGCAAGTGGACGTACTTGTGGTCTGAGTGGCTCACGTCCGTTGACCACAAGAAAATCGGCGTGATGTACATCATCGTCGCCATGGTCATGCTGCTGCGCGGCTTTGCCGACGCAATCATGATGCGTACCCAACTGGCGATGGCCCAGAACGGTGCTGAAGGGTTCCTTCCGCCTGAGCACTATGACCAGATCTTCACCGCTCACGGTGTGATCATGATCATCTTCATGGCGATGCCGTTCTTCACGGGCCTGATGAACATCGTTCTGCCTCTGCAGATCGGCGCTCGCGACGTGGCGTTCCCGTTCCTGAACTCCCTGAGCTTCTGGCTGCTGGTGGCAGGCATGCTGCTGATCAACCTGTCTCTGGGTGTCGGTGAGTTCGCCAAGACCGGCTGGGTCGCGTATCCGCCTCTTTCCGGGTTGCAATACAGCCCTGGCGTGGGGGTTGACTACTACATCTGGGCGCTACAGTTATCCGGGTTAGGTACGACGCTGACGGGGGTCAACTTCCTCGTGACCGTGCTGAAAATGCGTACCCCCGGCATGAAACTGATGGACATGCCGATCTTCACCTGGACCTGCACCTGGGCCAACATCCTGATCGTGGCTTCGTTCCCGATCCTGACCGCTACCCTGGCGCTGCTGACCCTTGACCGCTACATGGACTTCCACATTTTCACGAACGAAATGGGCGGTAACCCCATGATGTACGTGAACCTGTTCTGGGCATGGGGTCACCCTGAGGTATACATCCTGATCCTGCCGGCCTTCGGTGTGTTCTCGGAAGTGATCTCCACGTTCTCCGGCAAGCGTCTGTTCGGCCACAAGTCGATGATCTTTGCTTCCGGTGCGATTTGTATCCTTGGCTTCATGGTCTGGCTGCACCACTTCTTCACGATGGGTGCGGGTGCCAACGTCAACGCCTTCTTCGGCCTGGCGACGATGCTCATTGCGATCCCGACGGGTGTGAAGCTGTTCAACTGGCTGTTCACGATGTATCAGGGCCGTCTGCGTTTCACCGCGCCAGTGCTCTGGACCCTGGGTTTCATGGTCACCTTCTCGATCGGCGGCATGACCGGCGTTCTGTTGGCGATTCCAGGTGCTGACTTCGTACTGCACAACAGCCTGTTTGTAATCGCTCACTTCCACAACGTCATCATCGGCGGTGCGGTCTTCGGTTACATCGCCGGCTTCGCGTTCTGGTTCCCTAAAGCGTTCGGCTTCACCCTGAACGAGAAGTGGGGCAAGGCAGCGTTCTGGTTCTGGATCGTCGGCTTCTTCGTCGCGTTCATGCCGCTTTACGCGCTGGGCTTCCTGGGCATGACCCGTCGTCTGAACGCTACCGACATGCCAGAGTGGAACATCTACCTGGACGTCGCACTGTTCGGTGCCGTGCTGATCGCCATGGGTATCGCTTCGCAGCTTATCCAGTTGTTCGTGAGCATCCGTGACCGCGACAGCAATCGTGATCTGACCGGTGACCCATGGAATGGCCATACCCTGGAATGGTCCACTTCGTCGCCACCGCCGTTCTACAACTTTGCCGAGCTGCCAAAGGCTGACGACATCGACCCGTTCACCGATGCCAAACGTGCCGGTACCGCTTATCAGGTTCCTGCTCGCTACTCGGCGATCCACATGCCTAACAACACGGCCACCGGCCTGTACATGGGTATGTTGTTGACGGTCTTCGGCTTTGCATTCATCTGGCACATCTGGTGGCTGGTAGGCGCAAGCCTGGTAGCAACCATCGCCGTCTTCGTTGCTCATGCTGCACGCGACGATCAGGGCTACATGGTGCCTGCTGAAGATGTAGCGCGTATTGAAGGTGAGCATCACAAGGTCCTGGCGGCCAACGGTGCATACACTCCTGTCAAGTCCTCGCTGGAACAGGTTTAAACATGTCAAATATTGCTATCAACTCCGGAGCCCACGATCACGGTCACGACCATGATCATGGGCATGACGATCACCACGACAGCGGTGGCATGACGGTCTACGGCTTCTGGCTGTACCTCATGACCGACTGCGTGTTGTTCGCTTCGTTCTTCGCGGTCTACGCCGTGATGGTCAACAGTGTTGCGGGTGGCCCGTCCGGCCAGGACATCTTCCTGCTGCCATTCGTGGCCGTGGAAACCGCCTTCCTGCTGGTCAGTAGTATCACCTACGGCTTTGCCATGCTGGCGCTGTACAAGGGCAAGAAAAGTCAGGTGCTGGGCTGGCTGGCGCTGACGTTCCTGTGCGGTGCTGCCTTTATCGGGATGGAAATCTATGAATTCCATCACCTGATCCATGAAGGCTTCGGTCCGAGCCGCAGTGGCTTCCTGTCAGCGTTCTTCGCGCTGGTCGGTCTGCACGGCGTCCACGTGACCAGCGGTCTGATCTGGATGGCAATCATGATGTTCCAGGTCCAGAAAAAGGGCCTGACCAATACCAACAAGACGCGCCTGAGCTGCCTGAGCCTGTTCTGGCACTTCCTGGACGTTGTCTGGATCGGCGTGTTCACCGTTGTCTATCTGATGGGGGCTTTGTAATGTCGAATTCGCATCACTCCGCTGAAGACAATAGTCACGGCTCCGTGAAGTCGTACATCATCGGTTTCGTACTGTCGATCATTCTGACCGCCATTCCGTTTGCCCTGGTGATGTCGCCTTCGCTGCCGAAGGACATGACGATCGCAATCGTCCTGGTCTTCGCGATCATCCAGATCCTCGTGCATTTGCATTACTTCCTGCACCTGGACTTCACGAGCGTGCAGCGCAACAACGTGATGGCCTTCGCCTTTACCACGATGGTTATCGTCCTGCTGGTTGGCTTGTCGCTGTGGATCATTTTCAGCGTCCACCGCGAAATGATGGCGCATTGAGGAATACCAGATGTCACTGAAGCACTTTATCCAAATCACCAAGCCGGGGATCATTTTCGGTAACGTGCTTTCGGTGGCAGGTGGCTTTTTTCTGGCTTCCAAGGGAAATATCGACTTCGGCGTGTTCCTCGCCGCAGTCATTGGTACTTCCCTGGTGGTTGCGTCCGGTTGTGTGTTCAATAACTGCATCGATCGCGATATCGATCAGCGAATGGAAAGGACCCGTAACCGGGTTCTGGTGCAGGGCCTGGTTTCATTGAAACTCGCCTTGCTCTACGCAACCCTGCTCGGTGTTGCAGGCGTTGCCCTGCTGTACACCGAGGCCAATCCACTGGCTGCGCTGTTTGCAGTGATCGGGTTTGTCATCTACGTCGGCTTCTACAGCCTGTACCTGAAACGCAGATCCGTTCACGGCACACTCGTCGGTAGCCTGTCGGGGGCGATGCCTCCGGTCATTGGTTACTGCGCAGTGAGCAACAGCTTCGATTTCGCGGCGTTGACGCTACTGGTGATGTTCAGCCTCTGGCAGATGCCGCATTCGTATGCGATCGCCATTTTCCGTTTCAACGACTATCGTGCGGCGAAGATTCCGGTTCTGCCGGTCAAGCGCGGCATTCTGGTCACCAAACGCCACATCCTGCTCTACATTCTGGCGTTCCTCGTAGCGACCCTGATGCTGACGGTAGGTGGTTATGCGGGCCTCAATTATCTCGCTGTCGCAGCGGGCATGGGCATGTACTGGTTGTACATGGCCTGGAAGGGCTACAAGGCCGTTGACGACACCGTCTGGGCTCGCAAGCTGTTTGTGTTCTCCATCTTCACCATCACGGCCTTGAGCGTGATGATGTCGGTGGACTTTCAGGTGACAAAGGAATTGCTGGTGACGTACGCCTTCTGATTCCACCTGACGCAACGCCCTGAACCCCATTCTGCAAAGAATGGGGTTTTTTTTGGTTCGGATTTTCACTCCCCTGATGTGAGTGTTGAGCAAAGGCTGCTGTGCGCTTGATGAAAGGTGTAAGCGCTTGGGATGGCAAAATGTATCCATTTGCAGCATGATGTAACGAATTTTTAACACTCTCCTGGCAGATCTGACCTCCGGTCTTCAGGGCTGATCTTTGATAAATGGCTGGTACCCATGAGTTTTCCGGAAAGTCAGATTCGTACGTCCAGACCCCTGGTCTCTATCATTGCCCCTTGCTACAACGCCGAGCGTTTTCTGGAGGCCGCGATTCAGAGCATCTTTGCTCAGGACTACGAAAATTTTGAAGTCATCGTTGTCGACGACGGCTCCACTGACAATAGCATCGCGATGCTTGAGGCCTTGCAGGAGCGCTATCCGTTCCAACTCTATCGCCAGGCCAATCAGGGTGTCAGCGCTGCGCTGAATCACGGTCTGAAGTACGCGAAAGGTGTCTATCTTTCCACTCCCGATCTCGATGACATCATGCTGCCGTCCTCGGTGCGCATCCGCGCTGAGTACCTGGACAAGCACCCTGAGGTGGGCTGCGTTGGCGCGCTCATCAGTTACATGGACTGTGACGGCAACAGAATCAAATGCCAGTCGCGGGACCATATCGAACGGCTGACGTTCGACGACATATTACGAGGTGCAATTGTTGTCGGGGCGCCGGTCGCGCTTTACCGGATGCAGGCCATGCGCGACGCGCAGGGTTACAACCCGGAGATAAAGGTTCAGGATTTTCAGGCGACGCTGAGAATTGCCCACTTGGGTCATGAAATTCACGTCATTCCCGAAGTCGTGACGCGTTATCGCCGTCACCCGAACAATCTTTCACGCAAGTACAAAGTCCTGCTGGACGCCGACCTGAAGACTATCGAGCCTTACCGCAGCCATCCTGAGTATCAGAGGGGCAGGACGATGCTCGTCAACAAGGCCCTCAAATACGCAGCGGTTGAAGACAAGCGGTATGCCTGGAACCTGTTGCTCTCCATCCCCTTTAGATATGCCAATCGAACAACCTGGCGGCGCTGCAAGCGTTTACTCCTCAGTTATCGGTGAGGGGCACCCGGCTGTTCGAACATCGATCTGATTCAAGGTAATCATGAAATTCATCGAGCTTCTGAAAACAAGGAAAGTGCGCAGGCAGCTGCGCAACATGGACAAGCTGGAGAGGCATGCCGAAAAGATCAGGTTGAAGTATCCACGAGCGGTAGTGGGGATAGGGACTTATGGCATCCCGGACATTGTCGACTTTGGTGACGACTCGATATTGAGGGTCGGGTCTTACACCTCGATTGCTGAAGGCGTGAAGATTCTACTGGGCGGCGAACACCGCACAGACTGGATCACGACCTATCCCTTTCCGGCGATGGTCAAGCAGGTGGCGGATATTCAGGATTACGCGCCCAGCAAGGGCGATGTGGTCATTGGCAGCGACTGCTGGATCTGCGCCAACGCCGTCATTGTGTCGGGTGTCACCATCGGTCACGGCGCCATTGTGGGTGCAGGTGCAATGGTTGTAAGGGATGTGGCGCCTTATTCAGTTGTAGGCGGCAACCCTTGCAAGTTCATCCGGTGGCGTTTTGAAGAAGACGTTCGCGAACTGTTGTTGCAGGCCGCCTGGTGGGACTGGCCGATGGAAGAGGTCAAATCCGTGGCGCGAACATTGTGCAGCCCGGACATAGATACGTTTATTGACTACATTCGCCAGCGTCAGGCATCTCGGCTTCCGTGAGTTGAATGACCGTTGGGCACCGAGGGCGCCGGCCTTTGGCTGCGCCTCATAAATGCCATGTCAGTTTGCATTTATTTCAAGCCTCAGACGCTGACTGATCTGGCAGAATAAGGCATTGGCCTGACTCGTCCAGGCAGTCGCTAAAATGATAGAGGGCGTTATGAGTCAAGAAAGCATCAACTGGGACACGCTGGGTTTCGATTACATCAAGACTGACAAACGCTATCTTTCTCATTGGAAAGACGGTGCCTGGCAAAAGGGAACGCTGACCGAAGATAATGTGCTGCACATCAGTGAGGGCTCGACTGCGCTGCACTATGGCCAGCAATGCTTCGAAGGGCTCAAGGCCTATCGTTGCAAAGACGGTTCGATCAACCTGTTTCGTCCTGACCAGAATGCACAGCGCATGCAGCGCAGCTGCTCTCGTCTGCTGATGCCCCATGTTCCGACCGATGTTTTCATTGAGGCCTGCAAGCAGGTCGTCAAAGCCAACGAACGTTTCATTCCACCTTACGGTTCCGGCGGCGCGCTTTACCTGCGCCCGTTTGTGATTGGTGTGGGTGACAACATCGGCGTGCGCACCGCGCCTGAGTTTATTTTTTCGATTTTCTGCATTCCGGTTGGCGCCTATTTCAAGGGCGGCCTGAAACCGAACAACTTCGTGATCTCCGGCTACGACCGCGCCGCGCCAAACGGCACGGGTGCCGCCAAGGTCGGTGGCAACTACGCCGCCAGCCTGATGCCCGGTTCCGAAGCCAAGAAACACAGTTTCGCGGACTGCATCTACCTCGACCCACAGACCCACTCCAAGATCGAAGAAGTGGGTTCGGCCAACTTCTTCGCCATCACTCACGACGATGTGTTCCTGACGCCCAAGTCACCTTCGGTGCTGCCGGGGATCACCCGTCTGTCGTTGATCGAACTGGCAAAGTCTCGTCTGGGCCTGACCGTTGAAGAGGGCGATGTGTTCATCGATCAGCTCGACACGTTCAAAGAAGCAGGCGCCTGCGGAACGGCTGCGGTGATCACACCGATTGGCGGGATTTCCTACAACGACAACCTGCACGTGTTCTACAGCCAGACCGAAGTCGGCCCGGTGACCCAGCGCCTGTACAAGGAACTGACCGGCGTTCAATCCGGCGACATCGAGCCGCCAGAAGGCTGGATTGTGAAGGTCTGATCGGGTGGGTTGATCGTTTCTTATCTGCCAACGATGCAAACCCTGACCACTGACGCTCATGCCAATGCACTTCGTGTTGGCATGGCGTTGGTCACGTTCCGCGTTCCACTGCGACTCATCGTGTGGGGCGCGGGTTAAGTGGAAGCAGGCACGGTCTCTTCCTCGACGGGTTCTTTCGCAGGCCCCAGCACAATTGCCAGATGCCGCAGGTCATCGACTTCGACGCTGTAGCTCTTGCCTGACGGGCTTTGAGTGAGCGTTCCCAGTGCATAGACCGTGAAGAACTTTACGTTATCGGCGTGGCTCAGCAATTCGCTGATGTAGCGGCTGGAACGGTAAGCCTGCATTTGTGCGGGGGATACGTACAGCGTCACCAGCTTGCCTTCGAGGCGGTCGAAGAACTTGAATTTGAATCCCAGCCCGTAACGCTGTTCGATCAGCCCGCCCCCAAACAGGACGCGTTCGTTGTCGCCCAATTGCGCGTATTTGATGTGCCGAAAATAGGAGCGCAAGGACAGCTCGCCCTGGCCGGGAATTTTCAGTTTCAGCAGTTTGAAATCGTCCAGCGACAGCTCGGCCTTGGCCTGTCGATAACTGTCTACCAGTCGCTCCAGGTTGTTGGTGCGGGTCTCGCTGTAGCGGGGAGCCTTGGGGGTTGTGGTGTCCGTCGGCGGATTGGCCGCGGGCGGTTGAGGGGCGCGTGTGCCCGCCTTTTCTACCCCGGACTTGTCTTTGGCCGGGTCCTTGATCGTCGGGTCGAAGATATCAATGTAGTCGTCCAGCTTGCGTTTGGCCTTGCGCAGGCGCGTCTGGACGTCGGTTTCTTCGACCGGGTCTTCTTGCTTCTCGTCAGCGGCCTCGTCCACCCACTCGCAATCCGGGTGGTGATCGTAATGCGGGTTGGCGCGAAAGTGCGCGGCGACGAACGTCGGATTGTCCTGCGGCTTCACGTCATAGCGAACACCGGTTACTTTTGCACCCAGTACACGGCAGGCTTCGTTGGAGCAGAGAAACTCGAAGCGCTTGCGGGGCGGCTCCTGAGAAAAGTATTCACGCCGGGCAGCTGCAATCGACAGCTCTTGTTGCAGCTCGACGCAAAACGCGCGGGTGATGGGCTTGCTGGGCTTCATGCTCGTGGACTGCCTTCCAGTGATTGATCTGCAACAAGCTATTTCACCCGGACACGCCTTGCAACCGTTGTGCATCAGAGAAGCGGCCGCTCACTTCCCTGAAGGATTATTCGGAAGGGACGGCCAGCCACTCTCCCAGCGCTTGCTGATACTCGCCGGTGGCTTTGCTCAGATGCAGCCATTGATCCACATAGCTTTTCCAGGTCACATCGTCGCGCGGCAACAGGTACGCCTTTTCACCGTATTGCATGTACCGGGTCGGGTTGACGGCGCACAAGCCTGGCATGCGTTTCTGTTGATAAAGCGCCTCGGAGGCGTCTGTGATCATCACGTCAGCTTTCTTGTCCAGCAACGCCTGGAAGATGGTCTTGTTGTCGTGAAAAGCCAGGGAGGCCTTCGGCAGATGAGCGCGGGCGAACGCTTCGTTGGTGCCGCCCGCGGGTTCGATCAGGCGCACTGAAGGCTGGTTGATCTGTTCGACGGTCTGGTACAAAGGCTGATCTTCGCAGCGCACCAGCGGAATCTTGCCGTCGACATCCAGGGTATTGCTGAAAAAGGCTTTCTTCTGTCGCTCCAGGCTGACTGAAATGCCGCCCATGCCGATGTCGCATTTGCCGGCAACCATGTCTGGCATCAGGTTTTTCCACGTCGTGGGAACCCACTGCACCTTGACCCCCAGGCTCTTGGCCAGCGAGCGTGCCATGGTGATGTCGATGCCTTCGTATTCGCCATCCTCACGCAGCAGTGTGTACGGTTTGTAATCACCCGTGGTGCAGACCGACAACTGACCGTCCTGCAAAACCTTGTCCAGGTGAGAGTTCGTTTCCTGAGCCTGGGCCATGCCTGTCATGCCCAGAAGCAGGACGGCCAGTGCGCTGTATTTCAGATTGATCATGGGCGGGGTGCTCGCGGCAGTGCATTTGGTTTTATAAGGTCGACAGAGTGCTTCATTTGTCATATCGATGTGAAGCAGTAATCAATTTCGGTGCCACGTGATTTTCTCTTGCATGAGGGGTTGAACATTTCGTAAAAAAGCGTAATGTTGTGCCCCATGATTCTTGAGCAAATCAAAGCAGTCGGCAATGACACTCGCATGTTGATCATGGAGTGGCTGAAAGACCCGCAAGCCCATTTCCCTCCACAGGACCACGGTGATCCGGCGATAGGGGTGTGCGTGTCGCATATCCAGGCCAAAGCCAATCTGTCGGCCTCCACCGCATCCGCACACCTGGCCATTCTGCAGCGTGCCGGGCTGGTCCAGGCCACGAGGATCGGCAAGTGGACTTACTTCCGCCGTGATGAGCAGGCCATCGACCGGTTCGCCGATCGGCTCAAGAAAGAGTTATAAGTTTTAGTTATACATTTCGTCATTTTGCGTAATGTTGAATTGATAGGAGATTGACCATGAGCAATACCACCATCTACGTGCAGGCCGGCGGCGGCTACGATCAGGTCAGCGTTGGTGAAAGCGAAGTGCTGGCGCCGAAAACCGGTGAAATCACCGTGCGTCTGCATGCCAACTCACTCAATTACCATGACTTCGCCGTTGTTACCGGCATGTGGGCGCCGAGCGAAAAACGCATTCCCATGGCCGACGGTGCAGGTGTCGTGACCGCCGTAGGCGATGGCGTGAGCGAATTCAAGGTCGGGGATTCGGTGGTCAGCACGTTCTTCCCTGAATGGATCAGCGGTGAGCCGCTGGTTGAAGGCTTTGTCACAGTGCCGGGCGATGGCGTCGATGGTTATGCCCGTGAGCAAGTTACTGCCCGCGCCACCTCGTTTACCCATGCACCGTTGGGCTACAGCCATGCTGAAGCGTCCACACTGACCACTGCCGGCCTGACCGCGTGGCGTGCGCTGATGGTCGATGATGCGCTGAAAGCCGGCGACACCGTGTTGGTGCAAGGCACTGGCGGCGTGTCGATCTTTGCCTTGCAGTTCGCCAAGATGGTAGGCGCTACCGTGATCGCTACCTCTTCCAGCGACGAAAAGCTGGAGCGTCTGCAAGCGATGGGTGCCGATCACCTGATCAACTACCGCAAAGACAGCAACTGGGGCGAGACCGCTCGCAAGCTGACGGGCGGTCGGGGTGTCGACCACATCATCGACGTTGGCGGTCCATCGACGTTGCAGCATTCCATGAACGCCGCACGAGTCGCGGGCCATATCTCGGTGATCGGAATCCTGAGCGGTGTCGCCGGCCAGCTGGAATTCGTTCCTGCGCTGGTCAAACAGCTTCGTATGCAGGGTGTTCTGGTGGGCAGCCGCAGCCAGCAGCAGGACATGATTCGCGCCATCGATGCCAACGGCATGCGTCCGGTCATGGACCGTTCGTTCCCGATGACCGACATTGTCGAGGCGTTCAAGTACCAGGAAACCAACCAGCATTTCGGCAAGATCTGCCTGGATATCTGAGTACGTTTCAGCACCGGGTGCCTGACGTCGTAGCCACGTAAAGGCCTCGATCACTGACCTGCCGACAGGTGTCGGCAGGTCGGTTGTGATGTTTTGCATTACTTTCCCGAGCGGTCCTCGCTCATCTTTTTGCATCGAATGGCGCCGGCCTGTGGTCACACCCTCTGTGACCTCAAGAGCGTTGCCTGGCATGCAGATTCACCGTGCCGGCGATGCTCCATTCGATTACCTGATCAGGGACGCATTGAAACCTATGAAACCTCATCTTTGGCTAGGCCTGCTTGGCGTATTTTCCTTCGGTGTTCAGGCTGCATCGCTGGACGTTCCGATCAATCTGGTCAGCGCTGACGGCGCACCCAAACCCATCGGCAGCGTCACGGTGAGCGAAACGGAATATGGTTTGCTGTTCACCCCGAAACTGACTGATCTGCCCGCAGGCGTTCATGGTTTTCATGTGCATGAGAACGGCAGCTGCGAAGCCGGCACCAAGGATGGCGTGAAGGTTGCGGCATTGGCGGCCGGCGGCCACTTCGATCCGGCCAAGACCGGTAAGCACCTTGGCCCGTACGCTGAGGGTCACCTCGGCGACCTGCCGGCGCTATACGTTACGGCTGACGGCGCCGCGAACTACCCGGTATTGGCGCCACGCCTGAAAAAGCTGTCTGAAATCAAAGGCCATGCGCTGATGGTTCATGCCGGCGGCGATAACCACTCCGATATGCCCAAGCCATTGGGCGGTGGCGGTGATCGCGCTGCGTGCGGCGTGATCTGATGCGGGCAGTCTGCTGAACCGATGCCTGGCGCTTTGGGAGTACCCATAGCGCCAGCACGCTATCACCGGCTTCGGGCGAGCCCTCGTGAGTGTTGCGTGGGGGCGAATGAAGCGCTTCTGTCAGCCACGCCACACCGGGCGCACATTGGCGTTTATTGCCCAGTGAGGCTTGCCGGGTTGCACGCAGACACCGCCCACCCAGCGGGTGTGACCGGCATGATCGGGCCAGTACGCTTTCATTGCCAACACCGCGTGCCCGAGTGGCGTCAGGGTGAGTGAGCGACGCAGCCATTCCAGGTGGGTGTCGGATTCGTTCAGCAAGGGAGTGGGGCAATCGATCAGGGGGCGCAGGAGTGCGTGAAACATCATGTCGCCCAGAAACGGCAATGGCTCTCGCTTGCCTGTCAGCTCGGCAAAGGCTTCACCGAATGTTACCGATCCGGTTTCGGCAATGTATTGCAACGTCAGGCGTTCAGTCAGGGACAGGCCGTCATCGACGCCCGGCAATTCCTGCAACTGACGCAACAGGGCCGGGGACAGAAAGGGCAAGGCTGGCTGTGGCGTATGGGCCAGTTCGGCAAGCGCGACTGGCGAGGCGGCGCAATAGGCCTGCCATGCCTGACAGGCTGTTTGCCGCATGTCTTCCGTCACTGGCCTGCGCTGTGGCCATAACCATGCGAGTAAATCAGGCGCCAGTTGACCTATACCGATGAAACGCTCGACGCCGGGCACCCGGTTTACTTCGATAAGCTCGAGCCTGGCGGGTAACTGCTCGAGACTGGCGAGTACGCGAATCAGAAACAGCTGGTTGTACGCATCCGCCTCGCACCACAGCACGCTGTGATGAGAACCGCCCAATTGCTTGAGATTCGAGTATTCGTCGTTAAACCTGCGTGCGGCATCCGTTTTGTCCAGACCAAATGCCTGACTGATGTACTGGCTACGCATCGCCTGGTACGTATCGTCAGGCAGGTCCTGAACCGGCCCCATGCACATAGGGTCTGCCAGCATGTTGAAAGCGCCTTTGAAGCCTGCAAGTTTCAGGCTGTGCGCGATGTCATTGCCACATCGCCAATGCACGGTGCTTGTGTCGTCACTTGCCTCGAAATCCGCGTGTCGTGCCGCAAATTCGACCGCATCGACATGCGCTTTCAATTTGGGCCAACTGCTGAAACCCGACTGCCTGGCGATGAGCCATTGAGCGTCTGACAAGGTGGGGAGGGTGTTGCCGAGCAATGCGAGCTGATCAGGCGCACTGCCGTTTTTCAGGCGCAGCAGAAGCTCCTTGGCACGTTTACGCTGCTGCTCAAGGTTGATACGGCCATCATGGGACGAGGACTTGTTACGGCTGGACATACGATCTCCTTGTACACACCTTGTCCGCTTGAAGGTCGGGAGTCGTAGGGACGAAATATTGAATCAGAATCCTGGGCGCAGCCCTTTCCGCGGTAGGTGGCGTAGACAGCGCCGGGCTGGAATATAGGTAATCGAGCGGCTGATTGCAACGCGGTCAGCGCGCACGTGTGATTAGCGTCGGGTCAAACGTGTTTGAGCGCGTCTTCATGATGCATCGCTGAATGTCCGGTCTTGTCGCTCTTCACTTCGTATTGAGGGGCCTCTTTGGACGCGGGCCGGTGCTTGCCCATGAATTCAGTGTCTTTTACATGCACCTTGGTGACCTTGCCGTGTACCTCGCCCGCTTCGGAATTCCAGCGTACGGCGTCGCCAACCTTGAATGCAGTGGTCATAGAGGTTTCCTCCGGTGAGTGATCATCGATTGCTGTTCGTTACTGTTCGGAGTTGCCGCGAGCGGAAAAATTCAGTGGGGTTGAGGAGGGGTTCAGACTCATCGAACCACGCATGCCCCCCCGCGCACCCCGTCAGGCATGGTTGCCCACGGGACTTCTTTCCATCGTTGGCAAGAAATCTTATGGACTGGGCGTCATTCTCAAGTTCGGCGTGGATCGGCTCCAGTCTGTCGAGGGCTGCGAGCATGCCTGTGAGTGAGTCGCCACCCCGACATTCCGCTCATCGTGAAACTCAGGCCTGACGCTGCTGCCCAACGTATCTCTGGCCCTTGTGCCGATTGATTGACAGGACGAAGTGTATGAATCGAGTTTCACGTCATCCAGGCAAGAAAACTTCAGCGCTGTTACTGGGCGGTGCGCTTTTGACTGCCGGTGCGGTGATGGCCTCCGATGCAGCGTCGCCTCTGAAAATCGAAGCCAATAACCCCCGGTTTTCGACACTTGTTCAGCCCGATGCGCAGGCACTCGTGCTGACCGCTGAGGCAAAGTGGGCGGAAGGCCCTTTGTGCCTGCCCGACGGTGGCGTGATCTGGAGTGATGTAAAGGCAAACACCGTCATGAGCTGGAAAGAGCACGGTGGCGTCAGTACGTGGCTGGACCCTGCTCATTACCAGAACGGGCATGCTCGCGATGCCCAGGGCCGGATCATCGCCGCCTCGCACGGTGAGCGCGCGATCGTGCGTCAGGAGCTCGACGGCCAGTGGCGCACGCTGGTCGACAAGTACCAGGGTAAGCGTTTGAACAGCCCGAACGATGTGGTCGTCGATAAGCGCGGCGGTGTCTGGTTCAGTGATCCGACATTTGGGGTCCTGAACAAGGCGGAGAGTTACGGGGGCAAACCGGAGCAGGGCGGGGAGTATGTGTACCGTTACGATCCGGAGCGCGACACCGTGGTCAGGATGAACACGCCTGAACTTCACTCGCCCAATGGCCTGGCGTTTTCGCCTGATCAGCGCCTGCTGTATGTGGCCGACTCGCAATTGGCTCACGACTTCAAAAACCCGAAGCTGGCGCACAGGATCATGGTCTACGACGTGCGTGATGGCGCGCTGAGCAACGGTAAAGTGTTTGCCGACATTGCGTCCGGGATCCCGGACGGGGTCAAGGTCGACGCGCAAGGCAATGTCTGGAGCAGCAGCAAAGAAGGTGTTCAGGTGTTTTCGGCCAACGGCGACTTGCTGGGCAAGCTGCTGGTGGAGGCCAAGGACACGGGCAATCTCGCGTTTTGCTCGGCAGGCTCCCGGCACTGGGTGTACATCACTGCGGCCAATAAAGTGCTGAGAGTGCCGGTGCTGGTTGCCGGCAGCCAGCCGTGAAACCGGGCTGTTGATTGCGACGCGCGGTTGTATCAGTAAGCCGCGTTGTCAGTCCTCGCCGCCTCGACGCGGTTACGTCCGAGGCGTTTGGCTTGATAGAGCGCCTTGTCCGCTCGCTGGATAAGGCTCGCTGCAGTTTCTCCCGGGCCCAGTTCTGCGACCCCCAGAGAAAGGGTCACCGAGCCTGTTTCCGGTATTTCCAGACGCTCTATGCCTTTGCGAATGCGGTCCGCCAGTTCAACGGCCTGTTCCAGTGAACTGTCGGGCACCATGATCAGAAACTCTTCCCCACCCCATCGTGCAGCCACATCAAACGTTCGAATCTGGTGTTTGAATATGGACGCAACGCTTTTCAGTGCGGCGTCGCCCGCCGGGTGACCGTATCGGTCGTTGACCTGCTTGAAATGGTCGATATCGCAAATGATCAGGCTGAATGAGTTACCCGATATCCATGCGGTACTGATCATGCGCTCCAGAGTGTGCTCGGCCGCCCTTCGATTATCCAGCCCGGTGAGCGTGTCGCTGTGGGCGATCTCCAGTAGCTTCTGTTCACGACCCAGGCGCGTGGTCACGTCCTGACTGATGCTGACGTAATGCGTGATCGTGCCTTCTACGTTGCGCAGCGGGGAGATGCTGTGTTCGGCATAAAACAGCGAGCCGTCCTTGCGCTTGTTGATGAACGTGGTCCGAAAGGGTTCGCCGCTTGCCAGCGCTTCCTTGAACTGCCCGTAAAACACATCATCGTGTTTGCCAGAGCGCAGCATTCGAGGGTTCTGACCCATGACTTCAACTGCGCTGTACCCCGTGACCTGCTGAAAAGCCTGGTTGGCAAACACGATAAGGGAATTGCAGTCGGTGATGATGATCGGATCAAGCGCCGCATTCAGCGCCTGCGCCAGCAAGTATTGTTCGCGCTCCGCCCGGATGCGCGGGCTGATGTTTTGCTGCACCGAAACAAAGTTGCAGAGGGTGCCCGCCTCATCATGCACCGGAGAAATTTTCCATTCGACGATGTACGGACTGCCGTCGGCGCGGTAGTTGACGGTCGATCCTTCAAAAAAAAGGCTTTCGCCCAGACACTGGCGCATCCGCTCGATCACCTGAGGATCGGTGTCCGCCCCTTGCAGAATTCTCGGTGACAGGCCGATCAGTTGCTCTGCCGTATACCCCGACATCGCACAAAATGCCGGATTGACGTACACGATGAACGGGCCGCCATCGGTCAGCGTGGCGTCGGTGATCAAGACCGCATTGAAAGACTGCTCGACGACGGCTTCAAGCAAGGCAAGACGCTGGCTGGATGAGGTCATCTGATTTCCTGTCGAGTGATCCGTTAGTTGATCGTGGCTTGATCAGCTAGTGTGTGACGCAATGCCGGCTTATCGCTGATTCTGTCGGTTGGACCGCACACATTGAACGCTCGTTGCATTCGCACTATACCCACATCACTTGTGTGGTGCATCTTGCCCGAAGCGGGTGGTATTTTTGCCCGAGCCGTTTCTGCGAACGTCGGGTTTGCTGATTAGGACAGTGCTGGCTGACCGAATATTTAGCTGCGGCGCAGGCTCCTGTTCCGGTATTGTTCGGAAAATTGAAACTAATTGTTTCGGTTCTCTTTGAGGTAGCGCGCTGAAAAGCGCCTGACCGTAAAACGAACGATAGGGGGTCTGTGTTGGATTTGTCGTCTGCTGCCTGGGTGTTTCACGACACTCGCATGATTATTTTTTGCCTGATTGCCATCGCCACGATCATCGTGCTGATCAGCGCCACCCGGCTTCCTCCCTTTCTCTCGATCCTTGTGGGCACATTTATCGCTGGCATAGGGGCGGGTCTGCCTGCCGAATCGGTTGCCAAGGCATTCAGCAAAGGCGCGGGCAACATTCTCGGCGAAGCAGGGATCATCATTGCGCTGGGCGCGATGCTGGGGGCCTTGATGGCAGAGTCCGGCGCTGCCGACCGGATCGCGTCTACCTTGCTCAAGTTGGGCAAGGGCAGGGCGCTGCCCTGGGTCATGGCGCTGGTGGCAATGGTCATCGGCTTGCCGCTTTTCTTCGAAGTAGGGCTGGTCCTGATGGTGCCGATCATCTTCGTGATGGCGCGTCAGTCCGGGCAGCCGCTGCTGAAAATTGCAATTCCGGCGCTGGCCGGCATGACCACGCTGCACGCGTTGATGCCTCCACATCCAGGACCGCTGATCGCAGTCAGTGCCCTGCACGCGGACCTGGGCCTGACCATGTTGTTGGGGTTGTGCGTGGCCGTGCCTGCGGTGATTCTCGCCGGCCCGCTTTACGGCAACTGGCTGTCCAGGCGCATGCACATTGAAGAACCCGCCGAGCTGGGCGAGTTGTTCAGCGCCAAACCCGATACCCGTCGCCAGCCAGGGTTCGGTATCTCGCTGCTGATCATCCTGCTGCCGGTGATTCTCATGCTCGGCAGTACCCTGGCGAAAATCACGATGGAGCCTGAAAGCAACATCGCGCTGACCTTGAAGTTTCTCGGCGAACCGCTGGTAGCCCTGGGCATTGCGGTACTGGCGGCAACGGTTTGCCTGGGCTGGGCAAATGGATTGTCGCGTGACCATGTCGGCGGAACGCTGCGCAAAAGCCTTGCCCCCATCGCTGTTCTGCTGCTGACCATCGGTGCCGGGGGCGGCCTGAAGCAGACGTTGCTGGATGCCGGGGTCAGTCAGACCATCAGCAAGGTGGCAGAAGGCGCGCACATGCCGTACCTGCTGCTCGCCTGGCTGATCGCCGTCGCACTGCGTCAGGCCACCGGCTCAGCCACCGTGGCGACCACTACCACGGCGGGCATCCTTGCGCCCATGATGGCCGGACTTGCACCGGTCCAGGCATCGCTGATCGCGCTGGTGATCGGGGCCGGTTCGGTGTTTTTCTGCCATGTAAACGATGCCGGCTTCTGGATGGTCCGCGAATATTTCGGCCTGCAACTGAAACAGACCCTGTGGGTCTGGTCTGTGTTGCAGACGATTGTTTCGGTGGTCGGGCTTATCGGCACCTTGCTGTTGTGGCACTGGCTGGTGTGACGTGCGCAGTCTTCAGCAGGTGGCCGATGATGCGAACGGCGCCGGTGGGGCAGGCTCTGTGTCCACGCCACATCCGGTAAACAAGGTGTAGTGTGTTCCGTGTCGAAAAGCAGTTTTTCGGGCTACTATGAAATCGTTCACGCTCATCCGGGGCAGATTGATCAGGAGGAACCATGCCTAAAGCCGCCAACAACGTGCTGTCTGAAGAAGCCACTCAAAAGCTCGAAGCGCTGATTCCTGCTCAGGCTTCCCTTGCCACCCGCATGGCGTACGAGAAAGCCAAAGCGGCAGGTCGGACCGTGGTGCTTTCCAAGGGTGGCTTTATCGTCGCCGAGCGCGCAGACGGTACCGAACAAATCGTTTGTGCTTCCAAACCCCGTCGTAAGGTAACAGCGGGCGTCAGCTATAAGATTGGCTCTGGGGCTTCTAACAGTGCCGGTTCCTAGGCTCCGGGTATTCGCCGGGCCTAACGGCTCCGGCAAAAGCACCATCAAGCGTCTTCTTGCTTCTGATTTAATCTATACATACGTTAATGCTGACGACCTTGAGCGTGAGGCGATCGATAACGGCTTCATAGATTTTTCGCCTTTCGCAATCACCCCTGATCATCAGGTGTTTCAAGATTTTTTCTCGTCTCATTCGCTGATTGTCAGAGAACAACTGGTGGCTCAGGCTGGGCATTTCACTGTTGTCGGTCAGTCTTTGATGATTGATGCGATTCAGGTGAATTCGTATCACTCATCTGTCGTCGCCGACTTTATCCGGCATCAATTGCTTGAACAGGGCGCCAGTTTCACTTTTGAGACGGTGATGTCCGACCGCTCGAAGGTTGACTTCATCAGAAGAGCCAAATCGCTGGGATACCGTACCTACCTGTATTTCGTTGCTACTGAAAATCCGGAAATCAATATCAACCGGGTTGCCATTCGTGTTGGCGAAGGTGGGCATAACGTTACGCCAGACAGGATACGTGCCCGTTATCAGAGGTGTCTGGCATTGCTCCCTGAAGCTATTCAGGCGTCAAGTCGAGCGTACTTGTTCGACAACTCCGGGTCGAAGGCAGAGCTTGAAGTTGAAATCACCGACGCCTCCGCAGTTGAGTACAAATTCGATGAGGTGACTGAGTGGTGCAGTGCAGCAGTTGATGCGCTCGAGCGGCTTGTTACCCCTACCTGACAGCCTGGGTGCGGGATACCTGAATCAGACACTGCACTCTGCAACCGACCTCATGATTTCCTCCAGGGCTTCCGGTCGCATTGGCCGGTTCAGGAAGTAACCCTGGAAATACGGGCATCCCATGTTCTGCAGGCGATTGTATTGTTCCACGGTTTCCACACCTTCAGCGGTTATGTCCAGACTCAGTGCCCGGCCCAGAGACAGGATGCTGCTGACAATGGCCTCGCTCCGGCTGTAGGTCATCATTCTGGAGACGAAGGACCGGTCTATTTTCACGGCATCTATCGGGTAACGGTCGATGTAGCCCAATGAGCTGTATCCCGTGCCGAAGTCGTCAAGCGCCACGCGCACGCCCAGTTCACGAATCTGCCGAAGAATTTCGGCTATCGCGTCAGGTTGATAGAGAAAAACCGATTCGGTGACTTCTATCTGAAGTTGTGTTGCAGGCAACCCGGTCGATGCAATGATCCGGGTCACCTGCTCGACGAATCCGGGATGGCTGAGTTCTTTTCCGGACACATTCACGTTAAGCCTCAGGTCCAGGTGCGAGAACTTCTTGCGCCAGGCTTGAACCTCGCTACAGGCTCTGTGCATGACCCATGCGCCCAGTGCGTGAATGATGCCGAGGTCTTCTGCGATGGGGATGAACGCATCCGGTGAAATGATTCCCATGACCGGATGATCCCATCTCACCAGCGCCTCGACGCCGACCAGGTGCTCGCTGCTCCCGCTGTAGATGGGCTGATAGAACACCAGGAAATCCTTGTCTTCGAGGGCCTGGCGCAGCGCATTCTGGATCATCAGCGTATCAATCGCCGCTTCGCGCATCGAGGCATTGAAGATGCTCCAGCGTCCTCTGCCTTGTTTCTTGGCCGCGTACATCGCCACGTCTGCATCACGCAGCAAGTCCTCGGGTTTCGAATGGCTGTCGCCGGCGGTGACAATCCCTATGCTGCAGGATATGAAGATGTCCTGACCTTCAATCTGAATGGCCGTGTGCAGTTGACTGACAATGCGTTCAGCCATCTTTACCGCTGTTTCCGGCTGATCCTTGCCCATCAACAGAATTGCAAACTCATCACCGCCAATTCGCGCCAGAACATCATCCGAGCGCACGCAATTCTGCAATCGATTGGCAACGCGTTTCAGTAACTGGTCGCCGGCCAGATGCCCCATGCTGTCATTGACGACCTTGAACCCATCCAGGTCCAGAAAGAGCACAGTGGCGCGTTCATAACGAGGGTCAAGGGTTTCGAACGCCTTGGTCAACTCGTTCATGAGATAGGCGCGGTTGAAAAGTGCCGTCAGTTCATCGTGGAACGCGATGTAGGCCAGCTCTTCGGAGATCCGCTCGCGCTCTTCCAGCCGACTTTGCAAGGCGAGCTTTTCTTCCCACGCCAGACGCGCCCGGTCAGCGAGGTGCTGAGAATCCTTGCGCTCGGTAATATCCCGCTGCACGGAGACCCAATGGGTGAACCAGCCTTTTTCGTTGGCCACCGGGACAATGCTCAGTTCGACCCAGAACTGGCTGCCGTCCTTGCGCGTATTGATGAGTTCGACTTCCACCGGCCTCCAGTGAGTCAGTGCATCGCGAATAACATCCAGTGTTTCGCGACGAGTGTCTTCGCACTGAAGTATGCGTGGCGTGCGGCCTATGACTTCCTCTTCGGTGAAACCCGTTATCGCCAGAAAGGCCGGGTTGCAATAGACGATGCGAGGCCCCGGCAGGTCAATCGGCTCGGCTTCAGTAATAAGAATGGCGTCATTGGCATTGATGACCACGGACTCAAGCAATCGCAGCCTTTCGATAGAACCCACCAGCGGGTTGGCCGTTTCCGGCTCGCGACCAGGTTGCAGATAAGTGCGCAGGTGAGCCGCATGGGTCTGAAGCGCGTAACGTTGCGCAGCGCTGAATACGGCTTCGGGGTCGGTGCTACTCAGCAGCAGTGCGCCCAGCAGTTCATGCACGGAACCGCGTATGGCAACGTAGATCCAGTTGCCTCTGTCGCTGCCAGCGTCCAGGTGTTCAGTGGGGATATCGTGACCCACACGTACCACATCGCCGTAAGACGACAGTGTCCTCAGCCACACCTCATCGACAGAATGATGGCAGGAGCCAAAGCCTGCAACGTGTTCCCAACCGGATGCCCCGGACACTATCAGCGAGCCTGACGAACACGATGCGGAGTGAGCGGCGGCCTTCAACACCTCTGTAATGCGATCCTGGTTCAACGGTGTGATCGGGTCGCGCTCATCGCCCTGATGATTCATCAATGACTCTTCCTGTAATTCGCACTGACCGGTGCCCGGGATGCACTTGGCCAAGTGCAGGCTGATAACTAAATGCCATCAATTGCTGAGTATTCCGACCTGACGGTGGTGGAAAGGTTGCAAAAGACGGGAGGTGCCCCGATGGCCCTTGCGCCGTTGTCGGCTGTCAGTTTTCAGCATTCGGGGACGGCCTGTTCCACCATGCCCATTGTCTTGATCATGACCTGGCGATGGGGCTGGCGATTACTCATTGCGAGCGCGACACGTCGCGCTTGGGTGAGGCGGCTTATTCAGTACGCCTGGAGAGTTCAAGGTGCCCGTCACAGCTCAACAGTGCCTGTAACTTTTCAGTACCGACGTCGACCGGCACTGTCCACCAGTGGGTTCGATCGTCGTATCGCGCACCGTCGACGATGTTCACGGCTTTTCCGGCGTTGGGTGGGTGTTTGTCGAAATAGGCGTTGATGGCGTCAGCAAAAAAGTCTGCGTCTTTATCGGGGCAATGCCGTTCGTCGCCATCACCGCTTTGTGCAAGCCATGCAATCGCGAAGATCAACAGCACCAACAGTACGGCTCGTGTCATTGAAGGCCTCCCTTCCCTGAAAGTGTTGAGGATAGCGCTAACGACTCAATGACGACGTGTACGCTGTCTGCCGATGAGCAGCGTTTCAACCCGTTCAAGCGTCTCACGTTGTTCGCCAGTGTATGATGCTTGCACTTTTTCGCACCTGAGGATGCGGCTGCCATGCGTGAGTTTCTAGAGGGTTTTCGTGATCGCGCATTGGACGTCATGTCATCAGCCTTACCCGCTGAGTCGCTTCTTGAGGATTTTGCCATAGCGCTGCAGGCCCGATTGCCCGGTGTCATCGTGGGCATCAATGTGCTGGATAAAGCAGGCAGAACCTTTCGTCAGTCTATTTTCCCGAATCTGCCGTCCGGGTTTTCTCAAGCGCTGGTGGGTAACATCATTACCGGCAAGCACGGCTCTTGCGGGCTGGGCATACTGACCGGAAAAAACATCGAAGTACCGGATGTGGCAACTGACCCCCGCTTTTCGCAAGCGTGGAAAGCGCTTTTCGCCCAGCATGATTTAAAAGCGATGATTTCGATTCCGGCATTGAGCGCTGATAAAAATGCCCAGGGGAGCATCGCAATCATCCACCCTTCGGGCATGTCATTGACTGTTGAGCAGCGCGAGTTTCTGCAGTTGGCATCATCGTTGTGTGCCCGCATCTGTGCGTACAGCAGGTCTCAAGAGTCCAACACCCTCATGCTGGGTGAGCTTGAGCACCGTATTCGCAATCTGTTCCTGACCATGGGTGGCGTAGCCAGCCTGACCCTGAAACGATACCCCGAAGCGAAGCAGTTCCAGGCGGTATTTGGTGAGCGCTTGGTGATGATGCATCGCGCGCATTCACTGGCATTGAGCACCTGCGAAATCGACATGGCCACGTTGCTGCAGGACATGCTCGCGCCGTATCAAAAAGACTGTGCTATCCGTTTTTCCGGCCCTGATATTTTGCTGACTCAGGAAGCGGCGTCGGCGCTGGCGCTGGTGATACACGAGTTGGGCACGAATGCCGCCAAGTACGGCTCGCTGTCCCGGGACACGGGAGAACTGAACATACAGTGGTGGATTGTCAGTCAGGGTATCGATGATCTCGACGCCACGTTCAGGCTTGTCTGGGCGGAGAGCAGCGGCCCGTGTGTCGAGCCGCCGAGCCGCAAGGGTTATGGCACAGCGATGATCAAGGGCAGCCTGAGTAATGCGTTTGACGGTGCGGTAACGTTCTTCTACGAACCTGGCGGCCTGAAGTGCGAGATATCCGCACCGTTCACCCGCAAACTCGGCAGAAGCATCCGATAGACGTCAGCGCTTCATGCCTCATACCGCCGTCGCGCATCGCTGAGCATGGAGATGGTCAGTTTGCGCACTTCCAGTTTGCTGATTTCCACGTGAGCGCGCAGCAGCAATAGCGCTTCGTCTCGCTTGCGCGCCTGAAGTGCATTGAGGATGGCGGCGTGTTCAAGGTAAGTGTGTTCAATACGGGCACTTTTGAAGAAGTCGAGCCGCCTGACGATGCGAATGCGTTCGGTGACTTCCTGGTGGATACGGGCCATTTCCAGATTGCCCGAAGCCGCGACCAGCTGGGTGTGGAACTGTTCGTCGAGGTCAGCGACGACTTGCATGTCTGTCTGTTGATGAGCACGGTCTATCAGCCAGTGTTCTCGCAGGACATGGAGTTCCGGATGCACGTCGGCAGAGGCACAGATACGTTCGACCGCCGCGCATTCAAGCACGATGCGCAGGTCGTAGAGCTGGTCGATCTGATCGAAGTCCAGCGGTTTGACTGACCAGCCACGCCGGAACTCGACGTCCAGATAGCCCTCGCGCTGCAGGCGGTAAAGTGCGTCGCGCACCGGGGTTCGGGAGACTTGATAACGGTCTGCCAGTTGCGTTTCGGTGAACCGGTCGTAGGGCAGCAGGTAGAAGTCGAAAATCTCCTGTTTGAGCCGACGATAGACGTCTTCTGCCAGTGCGTTGGTGGTGTTCGGGGAATTCAAGGGCGTGGCTCCAGACTGCTCAGGTCAATGCTGACATGTGCAGCAACTACTTTCCAGCCGCCTTCCAGGCGTGCCCAGGTCTGCATTTGCCGCCCCAGACGCTGAGTCACGCCATCGTGAAATTCGGTGCTGACCGTGGCGAAGTCCTCTCCGAAGGTGCTCACCACCGTACGCAGCAACGTTCGGCCGGGTCCGATCGGCTGACACTGACGTCGATACTGCGCGATGGCGTCGGCGCCGTGCAGATTCTCGGCCACGCCATAGCGGACGGTCTGTTCCGAATGCCAGAAATACGCATCCAGCGTGGTCAGTTCATTGGCCAGCAGGGCGCGTTCGTAGTCAGTGAAGGCGTGGGTCACTTCGGCGACCACGTGGGGAAGGTTGATGTCCATCAGTGCGTACTCCTTGTAAGCAGCGCCTGTTGCAGGTCGGCAAGCGAGGCGACTCGTCCGACAATGGCACCTTGCGCGGTGATCATGTCCAGGGTGGCCTGTTTGAAGGCGGGAAAGTAGCTTTCGGTGGCGTCTTCGATCAGCAGGCAGCGATAACCCCGGTCGCAGGCTTCGCGCATGCTGGTCTGCACGCAGACTTCGGTGGTGACGCCGGCGAAGATCAGGTGCGTGATACCGGCATCGCTCAGCCGCCGATGAAGGTCGGTGGCGAAGAACATGCCCTTGCCCGGTTTGTCGATGATCCACTCGCCGGCCAGCGGCGTCAGGGCCTCGATGATCTGATTGCCGGGCTCGCCGCGAATCAGGATACGCCCCATCGGGCCGGGGTCGCCGATACGAAATCCCGGCGAGCCGTGTTCAATTTTGGCCGGCGGGCAATCGGACAGGTCCGGGTGGTGTGACTCGCGGGTATGAATCACGGCAAGACCCTGTTCGCGAGCCAGCGTCAGCAGGTTCTGCACGGCGGGCACGATGGCTTGCAGCAGCGTGACGTCGTTGCCCAGCGCGGCACCAAAGCCGCCGGGTTCAAGAAAATCACGCTGCATGTCGATAATCACCACCGCAGTGCGCGATGGCTCGAAAGTGAAGCGGTCGGGGTGCGCACTTAGACTGATCATGCCGACGCCTGCGAAGGCTGTTCGGCACCGGCCATGTGACGGCCCAGTTCGGTACGGTCAGCGGCCGCTGCACGGGTTTCAAAGACCAGCTCGCCGTCGTGAATGACCACGATCCGGTCGGCCAGGCTGAGCAGTTCGTCCAGGTCCTCGCTGAGCAGCAGCACCGCTGTGCCGCTGTTGCGGGCATCGATCAGGCGCTGATGGATAAGCGCCACACTGGCGAAATCCAGGCCGAACACCGGGTTGGCAACGACCAGCACGGCGACGTCACGGGGCAATTCGCGGGCCAGCACGGCGCGCTGCACGTTACCCCCGGACAAGGTGCCGATCGGCCGGTTCGGGTCGTTGGGCGAGACCTGAAACTGCTCGATCAACGTGCGCGCCTGTGCGTCTATCGCACGACGATCAAGGCGCCAGCCCTGACGGCACAAGGGCGGCTGGTCAAAGTTGCGCAGGGCCAGATTGTCAGCCACGCTGAAGCTGCCGATGCAGGCATTGCGCAAGGGTTCTTCGGGCAGACTGAACACGCGCAGACGCTGCATCTGCTCACGCCGTGCGTGGTAAGGCTGGCCGTCGACCCGTATCTGGCCGGCACTGAATGAGCGCTGACCGAGCAGCGCTTCGGTGAGTTCGCGCTGACCATTGCCGGAGATACCCGCGATCCCGACAATTTCCCCCGGGTACACCGCCAGAGACAGGTTTTTCACGGCCAGCGTCCCCTTGTCGCCCGGCACGTCCAGGCGTTCGACCTGCAACTGCGGCGCGCCGGGCGCCGATACCGGACGATCAGTGCTCACGCCACAGACCTGTGCTTCGCCCATCATCCAGGCGGCCATTTGCTGAGTGGTGGTGTCGGCCACGGCTGCCGTGCCGACCCAACGGCCTTTGCGCAGCACGGTAACGTCATCGGCGTAAGTGCTGACTTCGCGAAACTTGTGGGTGATCATCAGCACCGTGAGATCGCCACGGTGCGCCATCGCCTGCATCAGGCCCAGTACTTCATCGGCTTCCTGGGGCGTGAGCACCGAGGTAGGCTCGTCAAGAATGACCAGTCGCCGCTCCAGATACAGCTGTTTGAGAATCTCCAGCTTCTGTTTTTCCCCGGCGGCGAGGCTGCTCACCTGTCGGTGAATGTCGAGCCGGAACGGCATGCTCGCCATGAAGGCTTCCAGGCGTTCGTGCTCGCTGGCCCAGTTGATGCGCCACGGCAGATCACCCCGCGACAGCACCAGATTTTCGGCGACACTCAGGCCCGGCGCGACGGTGAAGTGTTGATACACCATGCCGATCTGCAAGTGATGAGAGTCGCGCGGGCTGTTGATCGTCTGCTCCCGGTTATCGACCAGAATGCTGCCTGATTGCAGCGGGCTGTAACCGATGATGCCTTTGACGAGTGTGCTCTTGCCGGCGCCGTTCTCACCGAGCAGGGCATGGACCGTCCCGGCGCGGACCTTGAATGACACCTCGTCCAGTGCGCAAAAACTGCCGAAAGACTTGCTGGCACCAATCGTTTCCAGGCTCGGGGCGCGCATGTTCAGGCTCCCCACAGGTCGCAAAGCATCGAGGAATGGCCCACCGCACCGAATACCCCGCCCTGCATCTTGACCATGCTCAGTGCTGCGGCATGGTTGGCGGGGTCGGTGGCGCCGCAGCAATCTTCGAGCAGCAGGCATTCAAAGCCACGGTCATTCGCTTCGCGCATTGTGGTGTGGACGCACACGTCCGTGGTAATGCCGGTCAGGATCAGGTTGTCGATGCCGCGTGTGCGCAGGATCAGCTCCAGGTCGGTTGCGCAGAACGAGCCTTTGCCGGGCTTGTCGATCACGATTTCGCCGGGCAGCGGTGCCAGCTCGTCGATGATTTCCCAGCCCGGTTCGCCACGTACCAGAATCTTCCCGCACGGGCCGGGATCGCCGATTCCGGCGCCGATGCGCTGCGAGCGCCAGCGTTTGTTGGCCGGCAGGTCACTGAGGTCCGGGCGATGGCCTTCGCGGGTGTGGATGATGGTGAAACCCAGCGGCCGCATCACGGCCAGCAAGGCCTTGATCGGCTGGATGGGCGCGCGGGTCAGCGCCAGGTCATAGCCCATGCTGTCCACGTAGCCACCGACGCCGCAGAAATCCGTCTGCATGTCGATCACGATCAATGCAGTGTTGTGCGCATGCAGTTGGCCGTTCCAGGGCCAGGGGTAGGGCGCCGAAGCAATATGATGTTCACTCATGGCGTGACTCCTTCCAGCTGCTGGGGACGGGTTTGAATTCGCGTTCGGGGGCGGCAAAACCGCAGGCGCTGCCGTCGGTGTGCGCCACGTCGTTCTCCCAGGGCAGACGGTACTGGCCTTTGGTCAGGTCGTGCATGTAGGTGTAAGGGCAATCGCGGGCGCCGCCCTTGACCGCCACATAACCGCGATGGCCGAACTGATAGACATTGTTTTCGACACCCCAATGCACCCGGGCCTCGCGGACCAGATCGGGGCGCAGTTCGCAGCAGACGATTTCGTCCGCCCGGCCACCCCCTTCGGCCATCACCGTGCCGTCGAAGTCGACAAACATGGCTTCGCCCATCGAATCGAACGTGCCGTCGGAGCCGCACATACAGACGCTCGCGGTTTGCATGAGGTTGGTGAACGCGTTGCTCTGATTGGTGATTTTCCACGCATGACGGATCGGTGCGGTGTAACCGGCGGTGCGCAGCATGATGTCGGCGCCTTTGTAGGCGCACTCGCGGGCCATTTCCGGAAACATGCCGTCGTGGCAGATGATCAGCGCCAGCGTGCTGCCGCGCGGGCCGTCGCAGACCGGTATGCCGAGATCGCCCGGCTCCCACGGTTCGACCGGCACCCACGGATGCAGCTTGCGGTAGTACAGGCGAATTTCGCCAAGGTCATTGACGATTAGGCCGCTGTTGAACGGGTTGCCGTGGGGGTTGGCCTCCATGATCGAGAAACAGCCCCAGATCCGGTGCTCCTTGCACGCCTCGCGCAGCGCCATGACTTCCGGCCCGTCGAGGCTGCACATGATCTCCGGCGCGGTGCTCATCGACAGGCCGTGCAGGGAGTATTCAGGAAACACGATCAGGTCCATGCCCGGATTGCTGCGCCGCGCCTTGGCCACCATGCCGACCACTTTCTGCGTCTGCGCCCACAACGCCTCGCGCGTGTGGGGATCGGGCAGCGCCAGTTGCGCCAGACCGATCACCACGCCGTTGGGCGACTTGTTCAAACCACCAAGACCACTGGCCATGTCATGCCTCCTCGAAAGATCAGTTCATCGCGTCAGGCTGAGTTCGCCGGGTGCGCCGTTCAGCGTGCGGCCACGGCGGCAGGTGGCGTACATCACCACCAGCGTCAGTGCATAAGGCGCGGCGGCAAACAGGTAATAGCCGGCGCTGATGCCCACGGCTTGCAAGGCCGGGCCGATGGCGCCAGCGGCACCGAACAGCAGCGACGCCCACAGGCACGCCAATGGCCGCCAGCGCGCAAAAATCACCAGTGCCACCGCCATCAGGCCCTGACCGCTGGACAACCCTTCGTTCCAGCTGCCGGGGTAGTAGAGCGACAGATAGGCCCCGCCAATGCCGGCCAGCCCGCCGCCGACGGCCGTGGCCAGAATGCGTACCTTGAGCGGGCGATAGCCCAGCGCCTGTGCGGTGTCGGCATGGTCGCCGACCAGCCGCAGCATCAGCCCCCAACGGGTGGTGCGCAGCCCCCAGTGCAGAACGAACGCCAGCGCAGCGCCGACAAAGAACAGCACATTGATGTTCAGCGCCGAACGCACGCGTTCCTCGTCGCTCCAGGCACCCAAGGCCAGCGACGGCAGCATGGGCGCTTGTGGCTGGATAAACGCTTTACCGAGAAAGAACGCCAGCCCGGTTCCGAGCAGAATCAGTGCGATGCCGAACGCAATGTCGTTGACCCGAGGCAGCGAGCAGGCCAGGCCGTGCAACAGGCCCAGCACAATTCCGACCCCGGCAGCAGCGCCGACGCCCAGCCAGGCCGAGCCGCTCAGGCACGCCACGGCATAGCCGGACATCGCCCCGGCCACCAGAATGCCTTCCAGCCCGAGGTTGATCCGGCCGCTTTTCTCGGTCAGGCACTCGCCCAGGCTGACGAACAGAAACGGCGTGCCGACACGGATTGCCCCGGCCAGCAGCGCGAGTAGAAAGGTGCCCAGGTCGATATCAGCCACGTTGTAGCGCTCCTTTATTCGCCTGCGTGTGCGGCGTCGTCAGCCTGATTTTCCAGGCTGCGATGCGCCCGCCGAGGGCTTCCCACAGCAGCAGGTTGGTGAACAGCAGCCCTTCCAGAATCAGTGTGGTCGCATCCGGCAGGCCAAGCCTGCGCTGCAGCAGTCCACCGCTGGCTTCCAGCCCTCCCAGCAAAATGGCGCAGACGATAATGGCCAGCGGATGATGACGAGCAGCGAAGGCGACCAGAATGCCGCTGGTGCCGTAGCCTGCAATCAGCGCAGCATTTGCGCTGCCTTGCACCGCCGTGACCTCGAACATGCCGGCCAGACCCGCCGCCGCGCCGCCCAACAGGCAACTGAGCAGAATCAGGCGGTCCACGGGCAAGCCGATCATCAATGCCGTGCGCACGTTGCCGCCGACCACCGCGAGCGCAAAGCCCTTGATGCTGTGGTGTACCAGCACATACGCCAGCAAACAGGCGACCACACCCGCCACCAGCCCCCAATGCACTTCAAAACCATCACTGAGGGTGCCGACCAGATAGGCATCGTCCAGCGGCGGAGTAGAGGGCTTGTTCAGGCTGGCCGGATCGCGCAGCGGGCCTTCCACCAGTTGTCGGAACAGCGCCAGAGCGATGTAGGAAAGCAGCAGGCTGCTGATCGTCTCGTTGACCCCACGGCGCTGGCGCATCAGGCCACTCAAGCCGATCCACAACGCACCCACGCTCATCGCCGCAAGTGCCATGCAGACCAGCATCAGCCCGGCAGGCAGATGTCCCAGCCACAACGGCATGACCGCCGCCGCCAGTCCGCCGAGTACCAGCGCGCCTTCGCCGCCGATGATGATCAGCCCGGCCCTTGCGGGCAGGGCGACGCAGAGCGCGGTCAGCATCAGCGGCGCTGCGCGTTGCAAGGTGTTTTCCAGCGCAAACCACGAACCGAACGCGCCTTCACCGACCAGTTGCAGCGCCTGCCAGGCGGGCTTGCCCTGAACCGCCAGAAACAGCCCGAACAGCACGCACGAGGAAAACACGGCCAGCAGCGTAGGCAGCCCCGGCAATAGCGCGCTGATAACGCGACGCAGGCGTGTGGATGGACTCATGAACGTTCCTCAGATCTGGCCAAGCACACCTTCGACCAGGTAATTCATGCTCTCCAGAGCGATGTCGGTCTGGGTGAGTGCTACGCCATCGGCAATCACCACGGACCCTTTGTTGTCCTTGAGCGGGCCTTTGAAGATCACGAACTGGCCCGCCAGCATTTGCGCCTTGATGGCGTCCGCCTGTTGTTTTGCGGGGGCGCTGACGGCCGGTCCGTAGGCAGACGTCTTGACGAAGCCTTCCTTGAGGCCGCCGCGCAGGAAATTGATCATCGGTGCGCCGCTCTGGGCCGCTGCGACGTGGGCGCGATAAGGGGTTTCCCAATTCCATTCGGCACCGGTCAGGTAGCCTTTGGGCGCCAGTGCAGCCTGGCTGGCGTGGTAGCCGCAGGTCATGACACCGCGTTTTTCAGCGGTTTCGACAATCACTTTGGGGCCATCGACGTGGCAGGTCAGTACGTCACAGCCTTGGTCGATCAAGCCGTTGGCCGCTTCGGCTTCCTTGACCGGCAACGACCAGTCGCCAGTGAAAATCACCGTGGTGACGATGCTCGGGTCCACCGAGCGCGCGCCCATGGCGAAGGCATTGAGGTTGCGCAGCACCTGCGGCACCGGCTTGGCGGCCACAAAACCGAGCTTTTTGCTCTTGCTCATGTGCCCGGCAATCACGCCGTTCAGGTATTGAGCTTCGTCGATGTAACCGAAAAAGCTGCCCGCGTTCATCGGGTCGCGACCTTTCTGCCAGAGGCCGCCGCAGTGCGCGAAACGCACGTCCGGGTATTTTTTGGCGACCTTGACCACGTGCGGTTCGAAGTAGCCGAACGAGGTCGGGAAAATCAGCGTCGCGCCGTCCTGGCGGATCATGGCTTCCATGGTCTTCTGCACAGCCACGGTTTCCGGGACGTTTTCTTCCTCGATCACTTTGACGTTGGGCAGCGTCTTGATAATGGCGGCAGCCTGGGCGTGGGCCTGGTTATAACCGAAGTCGTCGCGAGCGCCGACGTAGATGAACCCGACCACCAGCGGTGCATCGGCTGAATAGGCGCGCCCGAAAGGCAGCGCCGCGCTCAGGCCGATAATGCCCGCCAACTTGATGAAACTGCGACGATCAACATTCGACATGGTGCTACCCCTGATCAATGAGCGGTGGAAGATGTTTGCGCGGCGCGGTAGGCACGCCAGCCTTTGAAATTCGTGATATCCAGCGCGCCTTCAAGGCCGCCCGGTTCGCAGATGAAGCCCTTGACCCACGCCCCGTCAGCCAGTTGCAGGGAACCGATGCCCAGCGGCGCAGGAATCGCGGCGACAAAGGCCCCGAACTGGCTCATCGGCATTTCCCAGACCTCGACCTCGATGCTCGCGCCTTCGGCTGCGACTCGCACCAGGCCCGGTTTTGGCGGAGAGGTGCCGGCCAGTGCATACAGGCGGTAATCCGCGCTGGTTGTGGTGGTGCGCAGCAGGCGGGCACTGCCTTCGAGCAGTTGCCAGTTGAGCGGCTGACCGACCAGGTGCGCGCCGACCACGGCCACCTGAACCGTCGGGCTGTTGTAGGGCAGGGGCGCCATCGCGATGGCTTCACTCTGGTCTGCCTTGCCAAACCGTGATTGCCAGCCTGCGGCGATTTCTGCCAGACGCTGATCGGCACCCGCTGGCCCGATCAAGGTGATGCCCGCAGGCAAGCCGTCAGCGCGCGCGGTTGCCGGCATGGCGATGGCGCACATGTTCATCAGGTTGACGAAGTTGGTGTAGTAGCCGAGGTGTGAATTGAGTTCGACCGGGTTTTTCAGCACCGCGTCGATGGTCGGCATGCACGGTGCGGTCGGCACCACCAGTGCGTCGACATCGGCCAGTAACTGCTCGGCGGCCCGCGTCAGGTCGGCCAGACGATAGCGGGCGTTGAATGTGTCGACGGCATCGAAGGACGCAGCGCTTTGCAGGATGCCGCGTACCACCGGGTGGACATCAGCGGCGTTCTGGGTAAAGAACCTGCCGACCGCTGCCCGGCGTTCAGCCACCCACGGGCCTTGATAAAGCAGGGCCGCCGCTTCGGCGAAAACGTCAAAGTCGATCTCTTTGATGGTCAGCAACGGGTCGTCATGCAGGGCTGCCAGCGCTTTTGAATACGCCGCCTGCGCCTGAGTATCGCCAAAAAACTCACACTGCCGGGCAACCGCCACACGCCTGGTCCGGCGCTGCACCGGCAAGGCTTGCACGGCCACGCTGCCCGGATCCAGCGGATCGCAGACGGCAATGACCTGCGCCACCTGCCAGGCTTGCATCACGTCCGTGGCAAAGATCGACGGGCAGTCCAGCGTGCGGCAGGCGGGCACGACACCGCGACTGCTGAACAGGCCCAGGCTGGGCTTGAGCCCGACGATGCCATTGAAGCCTGCGGGCACTCGCCCCGACCCTGCGGTGTCGGTGCCCAGTGCAAAACTGACGTAGCCGCGCGCCACCGCCACCGCCGACCCCGAGCTGGAACCGCCGCTCACATAGGCCGGATCATGAGCGTTGCGCACCGCACCGTAAGGCGAGCGAACGCCTACCAGGCCTGTCGCGAACTGATCGAGGTTGGTCTTGCCGATCAGAATCGCGCCGCTGTCGAGCAACCGCTCTACAACATGAGCGCTTTCCTTGGCGACATAGGCGAAGGCCGGGCATGCCGCCGTGGTTGGCAGCCCTGCCACGTCGAAATTGTCCTTGACCGCAAACGGCACGCCGAACAGCGGGAGCCGTTCGTAAACCGCGTCGCCCAATGCATCGGCCATACGTTCCAGCGCTGCCGCCCTGTCAAAAAGGTCCGCAGCAGGCACACGATAAATCCAGACTTCCGGGCGATCATCTGCATCAATGTGCGCCGTCAGGGTTTGCACAAGCGTTGCCAAGGTCGTTGTGCCCGAGCGTAACGCTGACTGAAGCTCAGAAATATCGAGTGCGATCATGGTGGTGTTCATTCATGTATACAAGATGAAAAACACATTTGCACGTAATGGGCCAAGGTTGGCTAAACGTTGATTCAAGAGGGGTGAAGAGCGCTTGGGCAACTGTGCTTGGCACTTTTATGCGTCATCGTTGCGCCTGAAAGCATCACGCTGCCCAACGATGGGTCACAGGTTTAACCGGCGCAGGGGTGAGTCTGTTTCACCTGCTTTTTCAGCAGGCTCAGAACAAAATGCGAAATATGCAGTCTTTTTGATACCCGGTTCAGCCAACGTTGAGGTTGTGCAATGAGTATGATCGATTGTCCCGAATGCTCTGCCCGTATTTCCGACAAGGCTTATGCCTGCCCTCATTGTGGCAACCCGTTCCGTGAGCCCGAATCTCGTTTCCGGCTGACAGAGAAAAACGTCGGTCAGATAGCCGGTGCGACCGGTGTCTGGCTGACCGCGCCCTGGATAGCACGCATGGTGTTTGGCGTGGTGGCCGTGGTGGCAATAGCGGCGGTGTTCATCCTGCGTTGATTCGGTGCCGTTGATTAAGCGTCGTAGAGCAATATTCTGGCGCGATCAGGTTGATGGTCGCGCCAGACGTTATCTCAGCCCTCGCAAAACCTGATCCGGTTGCCGAAAGGATCACAGACTTCCAGCACCTTGCCCCAGCCCTGCTGAACAATGTCCGGGCGCGCATACCCGTACTGCTTGCCAATCAGCTCATCGCGCAGCTGTTCGATGTTTTGGGTCGGTACGAACACCGCCGCACCCGGGCAGGCATCGCCGTGATGTTCGGAAAGATGCAAATGCAGCCCGTTGCGGCTGATGCTCAGGTACAGCGGCAGGTCGGCCTCGAAACGATGTTCGAATTCGACACTGAAACCGAGAAAGTCGAGGTAGAACTCACGCGCTTTGCGCTCATCGAACATCCGCAGGATCGGGATGGCACTGTTGAACGTGACACCGGCTTGCTCGGTTACAGACATGTCTATTCCTTTAGTGGGTCAGTGCTGGTCAAAGCTCTTTCTTCAAGTGTTTCTCGATCTGTTCAAGCGACTTCCCTTTGGTTTCCGGAAGGCACAGGAACACGAAGATCAGCGAGCCGACGTTGATGGCCGCGAAGATAAAGAACGTCGGGTTGCCGATAGTATCGACTGCAATCGGGAAGGTAAACGCCACCGATGCGTTGAACAGCCACTGCATCGATACCGCTGTGCCCGTCAGCAATCCACGCACCTGCATCGGGAACAGCTCTGACATCAGCAGCCAGTACACCGGGGAAATGCACATCTGCATGAACAGCAGAAACACCAGAATGCAAGCGAGGGCCGTGTAGCTCTGAGTCAGGTTCTGCGGCATGAATTGCAACACGCAACCCAGCGCTGCCTGCATCAGGATCACGATCACCAGGCCGGTCATCAACAAGTGCCGACGCCCGTAACGGCCAATGGCCCAGATCCCCAACAAGGTCGCAATGACCGAGACCACGCCGTTGCCGATGGTGGCGGTCAGTGCGGCGTTGGTGCCCATCCCGGTGTTCTTGAGGATGATCGGGGTGTAATACATGAACGCGTTCACACCCGTTAACTGCGCGGTGAAGCCCAGGCCTATGCCGATCAGCAACAACTTGATGACCCAACGCTGGCGCAGCAGTTCTCTTGCTTTTGGACGGTTGCGAGCCTGTTCGTCCTGAGCTTTCATCTCGTCCACTTCGCGCTGCGCGTCTTCCTTGTTGGTGCGCAACTGCCCCAGCACTTCCTGCGCTTCGTCAAAACGTCCCTTGGACGCCAGCCAGCGTGGCGAAGGCGGTACGAAGAATGTGCCGACCAGTAGCAGCACGCCCGGCACCATCGCAATGGCCAGCATGTAGCGCCAGATACCCGGTGTGTGCAGCAACGCCGCCATGACCGCGCTGAGCACGTAGGCGAGCAACTGGCCGCTGACGATCATCAGTTCGTTGCGGCTGACCAGCCGCGCACGACGCGATGGCCCGGCGATTTCGGCGATGAACACCGGCACCGTTGCCGAGCCGCCGCCCACTGCGATACCCAGCAGGAAGCGCGCAGCGACCATGAACGGGATGGAGGGCGCGATGGCGGTGCCCAGCGCACCGGCGATGAACAGCACCGACAGCAGACGCAGCGTCAGACGTCGCCCGAAACGGTCCGAGATGTAGCCGCTGGCAAGTGAGCCAAATGCCGCGCCGACGATCAGCGAAGCGGTGACCATCCCTTCGCTGTAGGCATCCAGACCCAGCCCGCCCTGATCGACAGGCAGCGTCATGAAGGGCAGGGCACCCGCAATGATGCCGGTGTCGTAACCGAACGCGAGCGCGCCCATGGTTGCCACCAGCACGGAGATGAAAATGAGCCTGTTGGGTGAGATGTTTTGCCGACCTTGTAGATCAGCCGCTGATGATGAAGTGCTACCTGAAGACATGAATCTGAAGTCCTTCGCTTGAAACCAGCGTCGCGCCAGTACATAGATGTCAGGCTTAGGGCGATGTCTGCCGTGCTAGTTCCCTGCAAACACGGTTGGATAAAGAATCGTGATGAGTTCAGCGCTGCGCGCTGTCCAACGGTTTGACGTCATATGCCGCACCGGCATGCCTTGAACATTTCGCAAAGGGTCAGAAAATAATGAATCTGGACGAGCACTATCGCGCTTATATCGCATGCCTGAACGACCGTCGCTGGCATGACCTGGGCCACTTCGTTGACGACGATGTGCGTTACAACGGTGAAAAGATCAGTGTGTGCGGCTACCGGAAGATGCTGGAAGCCGATGTCAGCCTCATTCCCGACCTGCGTTTTGTCATTGACCTGCTGGTCGTTGATGCCTCGCACGTGGCTGCCCGGCTGGTGTTCAACTGCTCGCCACAAGGCCGCTTTCTGGGGCTTGAGGCAGACGGGCGGCGCATCACCTTTTCAGAAAATGTGTTGTACACGTTTTGCGACGGCAGGATCAGCGACGTCTGGTCGATCATTGACAAGGCCGCAGTGGAGCGCGAACTTCGTGGAGAGTCAGCGCCAGCCCCCGGTGACAGAAGCGTCTGAAGTTATCCATCGGTGAAGGGCAAAAGGTCTCCAACGGTCTGCGCCAGATGGCCTCTGCCAGCATCCAACTTCATTTCAGGGCACTCCCTGACGGTGCAGTAGTCTTTTCTAGACACCTACTCTCATCCAGCGGAGCCCCGACATGATCATTGTTCATCACCTCAACAACTCACGTTCGCAACGTATTCTCTGGCTTCTTGAGGAGCTTGGTCTGCCCTACGAGATCAAGCGCTACGAGCGCGACCCGAAAACCAACCTCGCGCCCCCTGAACTCAAGGCCATCCATCCGCTGGGCAAATCGCCGGTGATCGAAGACGGCCCCCATGTAGTGATCGAGTCCGGTGCCATCGTCGATTACCTGATTCGCCGTCATGGCGGCGGACGCCTGCAACCGGAGCCGACCAGCGCCACGTACGACGAGTACGTGCAATGGCTGCACTTCGCCGAAGGCTCGGCCATCCTGCCGCTGATGCTCAACCTGTACGTGGGACGTCTGGGGGATGCCGGTGCGCCGCTTCACCCTCGTATCCAGTCGGAGCTGGCCAATTACCTGGGTTACCTGAACAAATCGTTGGGGCTGACACCGTACCTGTTGGGCGACGCGTTGAGTGGTGCGGATGTCCAGATGAGCTTCATTGGCGAATTCGCCAACGCTCAGGGGATGCTGCAGCCCTACCCGCATGTGGTTGCATGGGTAAAACGCCTGCAGGACAGACCCGCCTACCGCAAGGCACTCGAGCAGGGCGGTGAATATGCGTTTGCCAAGTAAGCTGGCGAGCCGGCCCTGAAGAAGGCTTCTGAGGCGGGCCTGTTGAGGCGTCAACAGTGCCTGCCCCGGTTATTCAGTTACTTAAAGAGAAAACACGTGTCAGGCAGGTGCGCCAGGAACGTGACCGTTCATGACGCCGAACCGCTGCGATCACTTCTCGGCAGCAATAATCGAATCCTGACCGGGTTCATCCGCCAGCTTGAGGCGGTCTGCTTTGCTGATGTACCTGGGCTTGCTCTGCGGTGCCAGTTTGGCGCTGGCCTTCTTGGCATGAGCTTTTAACAGCTGTTGTATTTTTTTGCGGCGATTCATGGTCGTCTACTCGGCGTGCAGGTTCCGGGATGATATCAGTTCGAATATCCGATTATCTGACCTGGCTGGCTCTGACAGCCCTGCATGTGTGGGCATCCGGCGATGTTCCTTCCCACACTCACTCTTACGCATTGTGGACCAGAATATTCAGGCCTTCCGCTGCGTCCGGAGACCGGAAATAACCTGTGATCAGCCTGAATTCGGCGTCGGTGGCTGAAAAGTCATGCTCGGCGTTGTGGTTGCGGGCGTGCAGTCTGGCCAGGCAGATGTCGTCTTCTACGTCAAGAAAGTGCAGGCAATGCGCCGTCCCCGATTCCTCCGCCAGCGTGCGGAGCCACTGGCGGTCTGCATGCGTATTGGCAGGAAAATCCAGAACCACCGTAACGCCTGATTGCAGAAGGCTGACAACCAAAGGGCCAACGACATCGCGAATCCGGTGTGCAAACCGGACGTAGTCGGCCACTGACGTGATGTCGTCAGGGTAAAGCCTTGAGAGCCAATAATCTTCGCTCAGCAGGATGGCTGAATATTCAGTGGCAAGTGTTTTGGCGAGCGTCGATTTGCCTGAGGCAATCTTGCCGCACATCAAGTGAAGTGTCGGTGCAGTCATGAAGACAACTCCTTTGTCGAGCAGTGAAATGCGTTCCTGCAATCAGTAACGCCCGTCAATCCTGCAACAGTGGCAACGTCACCAGAAACTCGCTGCCCATCCCGTTGCCTGCACTGATGGCGATAACTTTGCCGCCGTGTGCTTCGACCAGTTCGCGAACCACGGTCAAGCCGATGCCCAGGCCGGTGCCATTAAAGCCTATGGCGTGTTCGTCCTGAACATAAGGGTTGAAAATGTAGGGCAGCACAGTGGGTGAAATACCGATGCCGTTGTCGGAGATGCTGAGGTTCAACAGGCCCGCCTCAACGCTGGCAGACAGTTTGATCGTGCCGTTGACCGGTGTGTATTTGGCTGCATTTGCCAACAGATTATGAAGAATCTGTGCGAGGCGCACCGGGTCTCCATTCAGCATCAGCGGGCCGTCAATCAGATGGGTCTCGAAGTGCTGTTTTTTCGCCGTGATAACCGGGCCGCACACCTCGATGGCTTCTTTCAGAACCGGCGTCATGTCGAGAACATGGCAATCAATTCGTAATTTGCCGGTGCTGGCGCGGGAGACGTCGAGAAGGTCGTCGACCAGTTGGGATATGTGTCGAACCTGATGCTCGATCAGCTCACGCATCCGCGGCAGCTCTTCGCTGGGCAGCCGGACCATTCGCTCGGCGATCATGCTGATGGGCGTCAAGGGGTTGCGCAATTCATGGGCGACCATCGCCAGTACGCTTTTCTGTTTAATCAGCGCCTGCTCTGCATTGGCCTGAAGGTCTTGGGCGCTCAGCGCGGCCATGACCAGTTGCGCATTGGCTTCGCGAAGCTCGTCATACAGGCGCTGCTCCTTCAGACAAGGAGAGCCTGCCGCGTTTGATTGCGCCAGTAGCACCGCCATCACCAATTGCTGATTGGCCTCGATCACGTGCTCGACCTGCCGGGTATCCACCAGCCGATCGCTGGCATCGCTCAACTGGTTTTGCAGTGCAGCCAGCACGGCACGCGCTTCGACGGTTTTCTGGCCAAGCAGGAAGAGTTCGTGAGCAGCACTGGCTATCTCGCGTTCGTTCTTGCCATCGGCGTCGCTCACAAGTCTGACTCAATCATTTGTATCCCCGGTCAGTGCCGCTCCTGAATGCTGTCTGGTAGGACGGCCACCCAGCAGGCCTTCCTGATTCGACAGCCGTTCACCAAGGTGTATGCCGTCTTCATCGATGACGTACTGGCGAAGCTCGTTGGAGTGCGCGCTGGCCCTGATCTTCACGACGGCCATGATGCGTAGCAGGCGGCTGTCTACCTCGATGTAGCGCTGAACAATGATCGCGTCGGTGAGAAACGCCGTGCCGTAAGGGCTGAAGCGCAGGTCGGTATAACGGTCTTCCAGTTCCGAGGTGAGCAGCACGCTGACCCCGACGCTGGTCAGCGCGGTGACCATGCGTGACAGCGACTCGCGAAAGTCGTCACGGAAGGTCGGTGCCAGCGCGAGTTCGAATCCGGACAGCGAGTCAATGACCACACGGGTGGCTTTCAACCGGGTGATCTCACTCAGGATCAGCTGCACGATCTCGTCAATGGACAGGTCCGGCGCACGGTTGTCTACCAGGCCGACCTGTCCTTCCTGGATCAGGCTCGCGAGGGCGGTGTTCTGAAAATGATTGGGACGCTGTTCGAACACCGCGATAACGCCGGTCTCGCCATTGCGCGCGCCTTCAGCGAGAAAACTGGCGGCCAGAATGCTTTTCCCCGAACCTGACGGCCCGGCCACCAGCAGCGAATACCCGCGAGGCAGGCCTCCGCCGAGCATCTCATCCAGCCGCGGTACGCCCATTTTCAGGCGTTTGACCGGAAATTCAGGCGCTGCTTCAACCGCATCAAGCCTGGCCGGCGCGAACACAGTGATACCGGCGTTTGCGATGCGGAACGTATGCAGACCGGGCAGCGTTGGCTGGCCGCGCATCTTCATGATTTCCATCTTGCGCACCATCGAGTTGCGCTGAACGCTCTGACGAAGCCAGATCAAGCCATCGGCGACCGTGAAAATCGGATTGGTGTCGGTTTCATTGAAGTATTCACCGATCAGGAAGGTCGTTGCCTGCCAAGTGGTCATCAGCATGCCCAGCTGCTGGACGAACTGTGGCAGGTTGTTGTTCGGGTTGTGCTGCGTCTGGCTGGCCAGCACCACGGAGCGAAACGAGTCGACAAACACCAGCGCCGGGGAGTGGGTCTCCACCTCGCTGACAATGCGCCGTAACACTTCATCGAGGTCACCGGCCAGGGTGTCATCGGCCAGATTGACGTAGCGAATCGACTGATTGATCGCTGCGCTGTCGAAAAAATCGAATTGCTGCTGGTAGCGAAGCATCTTCAGCGGCGGTTCGCCTAGCACGGTGAAGAACAGCGCCGGGCGTTCGGGCGTCGCCAGGGCAAACATCATCTGGTGGGCCAGTGTGGTTTTGCCACAACCAGGCGGACCGGCGATCAGGTTGAACGAAAACTCCGGCAAGCCACCGCCCAGGACCTCGTCCAGTCCTGGCACACCGGTGGCCAAGCGGTTGATAGTCACTTTGGTGCTCATGGCGAATTTTCCTGCAAAGGGGTGTCGCTCAGGGCGGGCGCCCATACGCTACTCAGCAAACGTGCGGTGAGCGACGGCCCGATCAGCGTGGTCAGAAGCTCGTAAAGGGTGGTCAGCAGCGTTTCTCCGAAAAACAGCATGTCGGTTTTGCTCTGCTCGACAAGGATCGCTTCGAGTGCTTTGAAGTCCATCGGGAACTGCACGGTGTCGTAGGTGCCAGCCAGGCGCTGATGCGCACCGATGCAAAGATGGAAACTGCGACGATAGAGGGCGGCAACCCCTTGCTGGCCAATGATAGGCGTCAGGGCTGCGTCGATATCCTGCAACACCGAGACGATGGTCTCGGCAGCTTTTGCAGCGTCAGCGGTGGGACCCATACGTAGCGCCAGAGAGGCTACGATGTGGCGGCTCTCTTCGCTTTGCAAGGACATGGCTGACTAATTAGGTGGTGGGTAATCCTTGATGGTACACCCTATGACCGCCGATAGAGTGCCCTTCGACGGAAAGGGTTGGTCAGGGGCTGAATTCTGACGACCACCACCTCGGCAGCTGGCGCTTGAAATTGCATAAGCACTGCGCGGTTCAATCCGAGTGCGCAACAATCATCCTGCTGACGGCGCGGGCAACGTCCTGCTGCGCCTGTCGGGTTTGCCATCCCGGTAACTGATCGAACATGTGTGGCACTCCGGGGTAAACGTGCAGTTCCACGTGTACCCCGGAGCGCGACAGTGTCAGCCCGAACGCCAGGTCTTCTTCCAGAAACAGATCCAGCGCGCCGACGCAGATAAACGCAGAAGGCAGACCCCTTAAATCGCTGGCCAGTGCAGGGGAGAACAGCGTGGCCCGATCATCATCCAGCGCGTAGTCACTGCGCAGGCAGTCCCAGCAAAACCGGTTGGCCTGACGCGACCAACTGACGGTGCCGGTGGTCGGGTTGGAGGGCGGCGCATCGGTCGAACCGGTTCTGTGATCCAGCATCGGATAGATCAGAACCAGCCCTGCAGCTTGATGAACCGCGTTGTCTCTTGCCCGCATGGCTAACGCCGCCGCCAGCCCGCCGCCGGCGCTGTGGCCCATGATCACCACATTGCGGATGTCCATACCCAGCGTGTGACCCGTCTGGAAAATCCACTCCAGAGCCGCATGGCAGTCCTCGAGCGGAATCGGGAATGCATGCTCGGGCGCGAGCCGGTAATCGACGGCGACGATGATTGCGTTCAGCTCGATGGCCAGTTCTGCCAGGTAATCATCGGCCATTTCCGGTCTGCCGAGCACAAAGCCGCCCCCGTGGATGTACAGGATGACCGGCAGCTTCTTCTGATCAGACGGCGGGTCAGGCCGGTAAAGGCATAGCCTGACGCGGCTGGCCGGTTCGTCTGTGGTCCAGTGTTGTTCGCCCCTTGAGGCCGCCGCCGATGTCCAGGTGGAACTGACGCGGGCCCTGATCTCGTGGAGGGTGTGCAGCGTCCAGTGGCTGGAAGGCTCGTCCAGGAACGAGCGATAGGCCGGGTCCAGCAATTCATGTGCGTCCAAGGGTAACTCCCGATGCGCAGGGACAATTGTCGCTGCGCAGTTCAGTGCCTAAAGCCAGGCCTTGATTTGCGCGCAGACCGCCGGTGTGGAAATGCCGTAACGATCATGCAGTGTAGGCAGCGCGCCGGCATCGAGAAAGGCGTCCGGCAGGGCGATCTGCCTGAAGGTCGGTGTGACGCCATTGCGCAGCAGCACCGTCGCCACGGCTTCGCCCAGCCCGCCGATGACCGAATGGTTTTCAGCGGTGACCACCAGCCGGCCCGGTTTTCGGGCTTCGGCCAGAAGGGTCTGCTCGTCCAGCGGCTTGATGGTCGGCACATGCAGCACTGCCACATCAACACCGTCGGCCTGAAGTGCCTTGGCGGCTTCCAGTGCGCGCATGGTCATCAGGCCGGTGGAAATGATCAGCACGTCGTTGCCGGTGCGCAAGGTTTTGGCTTTGCCGATCTCGAACGTGTAACCGTATTCGTCCAGCACCAGCGGTACGTTGCCGCGCAGCAAACGCATGTACACCGGGCCTTGATGCGCGGCAATCGCGGGCACGGCCTGTTCGATTTCCAGCGCATCGCAAGGGTCGACAATCATCAGGTTGGGCATGGCCCGGAAGATCGCCAGGTCGTCGGTCGCCTGGTGGCTGGGGCCGTAACCGGTGGTCAGCCCTGGCAGGCCGCAGACGATCTTGACGTTGAGGTTGTCTTCGGCAATTGCCATACAGATGAAGTCATAGGCGCGTCGCGACGCGAACACCGCATACGTGGTCGCGAACGGCACAAAGCCTTCCCGGGCCATGCCAGCTGCCGCGCTCATCAACAACTGCTCGGCCATGCCCATCTGGTAAAAGCGTTCAGGGTGCGCTTTGGCGAAGATGTGCAAGTCGGTGTATTTCGACAGGTCAGCCGACAGCCCGACGATGTCCTGGCGTTGCTCTGCCAATGCAGCCAGTGCATGGCCGAACGGCGCAGCGCGAGTGGCCTGGCCTTCGGACGCGATGGACGCAATCATCGCCGAGGTCGTCAGTTTTTTCTTCACGGCGCCCGAAGCAGGCGCCGAAGGGTGATTGGCGGAACTCATACGGTTTTCCCCTCGTCGAGGTTGTTCAGCGCGATGTCCCATTCATGCTCGTCGACGCGGATAAAGTGGGTCTTTTCACGGGTTTCCAGAAACGCCACGCCCTTGCCCATTTTCGTGTCGCAAATGATCACCCTGGGCTGTGCGCCGTCGTGTTGGCGAGCGGCGTCGAAGGCCGCGACCAATGCGTTCAGGTCGTTGCCGTCGACCCGCTGGGTGAACCAGCCAAATGCCTGCCAGCGATCCACGATCGGTTCAAACGCCAGCACCTCACTGGAGTGGCCATCGGCCTGCTGATTGTTCACGTCGATGATCGCGATCAGGTTATCCAGCTTCCAGTGAGAGGCCGACATGGCCGCTTCCCAGGTAGAGCCTTCGTTCAATTCTCCATCGGACAGCAGGTTGTAGACGAAGGCGCTGGAGGCCTTGCGTTTCAAGCCCAGGCACGCGCCGACCGCTATGCCCAGCCCATGACCCAGCGAGCCACCGGTAATTTCCATGCCGGGGGTGTAAGTCGCCATGCCTGACATGGGCAGACGGCTGTCATCCGAGCCGTAGGTTTCCAGCTCATCGAGCGGGATGATGTCGGCTTCGATCAGCGCCGCGTACAACGCAATGGCGTAATGGCCGATAGAAAGGTAAAACCGGTCGCGCTGTTCCCACTCAGGGTTTTCCGGCTTGTAGGTCATGGCGTGGAAGTAGGACACCGCGAGCAGATCGGCCGCGCCCAATGCCTGCCCGACATACCCCTGGCCCTGAACCTGGCCCATGCGCAAGGCGTGTCGACGGATGTTGTGAGCACGCTGCGCCAGTGAGGTGGAAGGTGCAGATAACGTAGTGGCTGTCATGGTGATGACTCCGTTGATTCAACGATTGACCGAGGCGGCCGGGATGCGCAGTACCAGAAAGGCGCCGACGAACAGCACCCCGGTGATCAGGTACATGCCAATGGCGCTGGAGCCGGTCAGGGTGGTGATCCAGCCGATCAGGTAAGGCGAGCAGAAGCCCGCGAGATTGGCGAAGCTGTTGATCCCGGCGATTCCGGCGGCGGCAGAAACGCCCCCCAGCAGGGTGGTGGGCAGCATCCAGAACATCGAGGACGCAGACAGGATGCCCGCCGCCGCGAGGCACAGGCTCAGCACGGACAGCAGCAGGTTGCCGCCGAACAACGCCGCAAGGCTCAGGCCCAGAGCACCGGCGATCATCGGGCCGACCAGGTGCCATCTGCGTTCGCGGTGTTTGTCGCCGCTGCGGCCCATCAACAGCATGACGACGATTGCGCACAGGTAGGGAAGGCTGGTCATCAGGCCGATGTGCAGCGGGTCGGAGACGCCCGCATTACGAATCAGCGTCGGCAGCCAGAAGGTGATCGCGTACTGGCCCATCACCACGCAGAAGTAGATGCACGCCAGCAACCAAAGCCGACGGTCACGGATGAACGCACCGATCGAGGCGTGTACAACCTTCTGGCTGTTGTCTTCTTCCAGCTCCTTGTTGACCAGCGCTTTTTCATCTTCCGAAAGCCAGGTCGCCTGATGCACGCCATCTTTCAGGTAGCTCAGCACCAGCAACCCGACGATCACGGTGGGAATGGCTTCGAGGACGAACATCCATTGCCAGCCGGCCCAGCCATGAACACCGGCAAAGCGGGTCATGATGTAGCCTGACAGCGGACCGCCGATCATGCCGGACAGCGGGATGGCGATGAACCACAGCACGGTCATGCGCGCGCGGCGATAGGAGGGGAACCAATACGTCAGGTACAGCAGCAGACCTGGCGCCAGACCGGCCTCGGCAACCCCGAGCAGAAAGCGCAATGCGTAGAACTGCCAGGCGGTTTCTACGAAGGCGAAAAGGGCGGAAATGATGCCCCAGGAGATCATGATGCGGGCGATCCAGCGTCGTGCGCCGACGCGGTGAAGGATCAGGTTGCTGGGCACTTCACAGAGGAAATAGCCGATGAAAAACATCCCGGCGCCCAGGCCGTAGACGGTCTCGCTGAACGACAGGTCGCTCATCATCTGCAGCTTGGCAAAGCCGACGTTGACGCGGTCCAGGTACGCGCACAGATAGCACAGCATCAGGAACGGCATCAGGCGCCAGGCGGTTTTGCGGTAGGCATTGGCACGCGCGGTCGAGACCGCGTCGAGAGTCATGGTGGTGATCATGATGGTCTGATCTCTTGTTTTTATAGACCGCCAGACCACTGCCTGGCGGACCTTCGATCCAGAACAAACACGGGCCGTTTGCCGACCCGCCCACGCGGGGTCAGTGAATCAGCATGCCGCCGTTCACATCCAGCGTGACACCGGTGAGATAAGACGAAAGGTCACTGGCCAGGAACAGCGCGGCGTTGGCCACATCCTGTGCTGCGCCCAGCCGACCCAGCGGAATGCCGTCAATGATCGCGTGGCGCCGCTCATCCTGCATCAGGCCACCGGTGATATCGGTGTGGATCAAGCCGGGCGCGATAGCATTGACACGCACCTGATCCGGGCCGAATTCACGCGCCATCGCCTTGCCCAGGCCCAGCACGCCGGCTTTTGCCGCGCTGTAGTGAGGGCCGCCGAAAATACCGCCGCCGCGTTGGGCGGAAACCGAGGACATGCACACGATACTGCCGCTGGATTGAGCGCGCATGGTCGGGATCACCGCTTGCGACATGAGCAAGGTGCCGCGCAGGCTGACGTCGAGCACTTTGTCGTAATCGGACGGACGAATGTCCAGGGTCTTGATGGGCTGGGTGATGCCCGCGTTATTGACCAGAATATCAATGCGGCCAAAGTGCCCGATGACCTTGGCGACAGCTTCTTGAACCTGTTTTTCATCGGCGACGTTGGCCGCCAGGCCCAGATGACCTTCGCCCAGTGCAGCGGCGGCGTCGCGCGCGGCGGCCTCGTCCAGATCAATAATCACCACTCGCGCACCGTGCTGAGCGAATGTGACTGCCGTCGCCCGGCCGATGCCGCGCTCTGAAGCGGCGCCGGTGATGATTGCGATTTTGCCTTGAAGCAGCATGAGGGATTCCTCTGATTATTTTTATGGGGTCGATTCATGTGATCGATGATTCAGAGTGTTCCCGTCGCAGGGCCTGAGCAATGCCGCAAAAATCACTGGGTGCTGAAAAAAATTCACCTCTCGTCAAGTGCTCAGGCGAATGGTTGAATGCACAAAACCCTGTTGAATGGACCCATCGGAGCTTTCATGCGGCTTGATGACGACGCCCCCCAGAGCCTGCCACCGCTGAAAGCGCTTCAGGCCTTCGAGCAGACGGCCCGCTTCGGCAATCTTGCCAGAGCCGCCGAAGTGCTGAACCTGACCCCATCCGCTGTCAGCCATCAATTGGCCAGGCTGGAGGCGTTGATTGGCCGACAGTTGTTTGTCCGCGCCGCGCGCGGGGTCACGTTGACGCCGGTCGGCGAACAGTATCTGAAAGATGTCTCTGGGCTGCTGCACAGCCTGGCGGTTGCCACCGAGCGTGCGGCCAGCGATGTCAGCCTCGATTGCCTGCGCCTGCATTCCGCACCCAGTTTCGGGCTGCTCTGGCTGATGCCGAGGCTGGAGGCGTTTCGGGTGACTCACCCGGATATTCAGATCAACCTGTCGTGTTCGTATGAGTCGCTGCATTTCAGTCGCGACAAGATCGACGTTGATATCAGGCACGGGAGGCCGAACTGGCCGAGCTACGAAGTTCGCACCCTGCGTGACGAGCAATTCGCCGTGCTGGCGTCACCGACGTTGCTGGCACGCTCTGCGGTCAACACCGCCGCAGACCTGCTCGACGGTGAGTTGATTCTCTCCGAGGCCACCCTGTTGAAATGGCCCGAATGGTTCGCCCGACACGGCCTGTCGCGCCCGGAGAACCCTTACGCGCTGAGTTTTGACCGCTCGTACATGACGCTGGAAGCGGCCAGCCACGGTCTGGGATTTGCGCTGGAAAGTACCTTGCTGGCGCAAAAATACCTCGTCAGTGGCGAGCTGGTCGAAGTGGCCCCCGAAAAACTGACCGCCCCGGTCGCGGCGCATCACCTGGTGTTCCCCAAGGCCCATTCAACGTTCCCCAGGGTCAGGCGTTTTCTCGAATGGATGGAGGGTGAGCTGGGGCAGGGGTTTGTGTTTTGACGCTCATCAAACCGCCATTAGATAGCCAGTCGATGGGTCCGCCACAGGCCACTGTCCTGGCTTTGCCGAGCCACCGCCGTCGCCTGTTTTTCCGGTGCATCGAACATCGAATGCAGGTTCTTTTCGATGGTGTTGCACAGGTCTTCCATGCGAATCCGGTGCTGGCTGTTGCCGAACGGCGCTTGCAGGTCGGTGCCGATACGGTCCATCGCCAGCAGCATACAGCCGACGACTGTCGAGATCGCCGGGGTGAACCAGCCCAGGGTCGTCACCATGCTCAGCGGCATGATGATGCAGAACAGCGTGCTGAACAGCCTTGGAAAGTAAACGTAGGGGTAAGGCAGCGGGGTATTGGCAATTCGCTCCATGCCGCCCTGGCAATTGGACAGCTCGACCATGGTCGACTCCAGTCTGGCCAACCGGATGCTGTCGATGCGTCCGGCGGCAAACTCCTGCGAAATGATCGCGGCTGAGCCATTCAGAATGTCGTTGGGGAAGTTGTTGCTGTGCGAAGCGCTCTGAATCTCTTCAAGCGACAGCAGGCCATTCAGTTTCGCGGTGCCGACGTTGCCTTTCAGGTGCGCGCGCAATGCTCGCAAGTAGGCCACGTGACGCTTGAACAGCACGGCTTTGATCGGGTTGTCGCAGTCGTTGCGCTCGCGATCGATCAAGGTCAACACCTGACGGCCGAAGCTGCGCGAACTGTTGACCATCGCGCCCCACAAGGTGCGCGCCTCCCACCAGCGGTTGTAGGCGCTCGAATTGCGAAAACTGATCAGCACGATAAGCGCCGAACACAGCAGCGTCAGTGGCATCAGCGGCAGGTCTATGCCCGCGCCTTGTACCAGCATGAAGTCCATCGTCACGGCCACGTCCCAGAGCAGAAGCCAGAACAGCGACCAGCCCACGTAAGTGACCGTTCTGCTGACGCACAGCCATTTTTTTTCAAAAGGACCAGGCATTGCGGCACTCCTTTGCTGGGTTGGAAGAAGGAAGGGCAGGCGCTTGATGAGCCAGCCACGCTGCCAACTTACTGAACCCGGCTTAAAGCTCGCTTAATTCCTTGTGAAACGGCTGTAACGAAAAGAGGGGCGTATTCGACTGAATGCGCCCCTCTTTTGCCTGCCGGTGCTTGCAGTGTGTCAAAGCTCCGTGTGCTGAGTCGACGCTCTGGTTTTGTCGTAGGCGTGTTTGACATCGGTCATGGCGATGTCGCCAGTTGCCAGTTTCAGGTCATCACTGTCGCTTTTGACGAGGGCGAACTTGCCGTGGTTGGCGTCCACGCCGTTCAGCTCGATGCTCATGTCATCGAATTGCTTGCCGCCGTTGGTGCGCACCATCGTGCCGAAATCGTCGGCCTTGAAACCATCGACTTTGAGGTGAGTGTTGGCGTTGAGTTGAATGATCTTGTCGTCTGCGCCTTTTGCGCTGCTGTTGGTGATGTCCAGGTTGGTCACCTTCGCGCCGCCTTCACCTTTGACGGTGATCAGGTCTTCGCCGACGTTCTGGGCATGCAGGTTATCAATGTGGACTTCCTGAGCATTTTTGGCGTTGACGTGAATGCCGTCCGCCTCATTCTGACCCAGGTTCACATTCTTCAAGGTGGCGCCTTCAGCGAGCTCGAACAGAGGCTTCTGGTTTTCGCTCTGGTCGCCGTTGCCCAGTGCGTTGCTCGCTGTGAAGGTCTTGCCTTGACCGTCGTAGGTCTCGCCGGCACCGACCTTGATGGTCTGGTTCACAACGACCGTGTCGCCGGAAGTTTTGGGTGTCTCCACAGGACCCGCACCGGTCGGTGTGCTGTCTGTACCGGAAGCCGTTGTGCTGTCGTTGCCTGTTGGGGTGGTCATCGGGCTTGAAATATCGCCGGTATTACCCGTTGTTGAAGCCGGGGTGTCAGTGCTGCCGCCGCCTGTTGCGGCGGGCGTATCGCCGCTGCCACCGCCTGCTGTTGCAGGCGTACTGCCGCCACCGCTGTCGGCGGACGGCGGGGTGCCAAGGCCATTATTGTTCTGAGACGAATCCTGCCCAGGGTTCTGCTGCTGATCAGGGGTCTGCTTTTTCATCGGGTTCATGAGCATTTGCAGCAGCGACATGAGCAGCGCACTGAGCAATTTGACGACGTTGGATGAACTGTCACCGGTCTTGCTGCTGTCTTGAGAACTCTGGACCGTGTTGTCAGGTGTTCCGAAGTTGACGTCTTGCTGTTTGTCGCCCCCGAACAGCAGGGCTTCAGCGTTCACGGCCTGATCAGTGTTCTGTCCGGTCGCCGTGGTTTGCTGCGGGCTTTTACCGCCCAACGCCGAGAAATCCAGCGAGGTCGAGACGGGTGAGTAAGAGGAAGGGGGTATACCGATGCTCATGATGCTTTACCTCGATGGGTGGACATATGAACCGGCGTCATGCTCCAGGCTTATCCGAGATGAACGCCGCGTCCCTGTCGGTTCTATAGGTCGATGAGGTTGTTGCCTTGAAGGTGCCCGAAGTGAGTGGCCGGGCGTGATGATGAGTTCCAGAAACAGGGTTGGGGCTGTTGACGTGCAGGGCGAGTCGACACTGTCGACGTCGCCCTGCACGCGCGCGAGGGATCGAGCGACGCGGTGCCTGATCAGTCGGTGGCGTCTTTGGTGCTGACGCCGGCTCTGGACCTGCTCAGCCGCTGATTGTTGTAAGGGTCGAACTCAAGGGACTGGCCCAGAAACTTCCAGTTCACCGAGTCCCTGTCGAAATGCATCATGTTGAAGGCCACTGGCGCTCTGGAGTTATCGTCATGGTAGTCATCAGCGTCAAAGGAGCTGATCTTGCTGCCCGATATCGCGCGGACCTTGTTGTTGACGCTACTGCTTTCCGGATGCTGATTATGAAACACACGCATGTAGTCAGCCCTGTCGGGGTGTTCCCTGACTTCAATCGAGCACCCGTTCATGCCCGGCGTGAAGGCAAACGGTGCCGCATCCTGTGCGTGGGCATACCGTGGGTCCTTGGGGATGTCCACATAGCCAGGCGTATCATTTCCGCTTTTGAACGGTATCCAGTGGGCATGAATGACTTTTTCCCGATCTGCAGCGCTTGCGGCGTTGACATGCGTCAGCATGAAGTTGCCGGTGTGCTCGTCGTGAACCATTGCGAAGTGGCCCTGTTTGATCGTATTGGTCAATAGCTCATTGGTCAGGCGATCGCCCATTCTCAACACCTGCGAAGCATCGACATTATAGTTCGCAAGAAAGCGTTCAGGGTTCGCCTTGAACGCAGCGGTGTGCTGAAGCGTGGCGCGAGACAAGCTGGAAACACTCGTTGCGCTGGACGCTCGCGAAGCTTCAGACGTGCTTGAGCTGCCGTAGTTATGAAAACTGGACGAAATTCTATTAAACATAATGAGTCTCCGGGTAGACGCGATGCGTGTGACGAACGTGCTCTCCTGAGTAACCGCTTCCATCAACCCCCGGTGTGTGGTCGTGTCCCGGATTCGGTTCCGTGACGTGGGTAAATGCCGGTCTCAAAGGAACCGCGGTGGCTCAAACGCCACTCAGTGCCTGACCAGCCCAGGCTTTCCTTAAAGGACTATACCGATGAGAACCTCGCCACCCGATTTCTCCCGCTTGATCACGTCGCTGGGGACCCAGCTCGGCACTTCACTGACCTTGCAGAACGGCGTCTGCGCCTTGTATGACAGCCAGGATAACGAAGCTGCGGTCATCGAGTTGCCCGAGCACAGCGAGATGGTCATCTTTCATTGCCGCGTAGGCCGGTGCCCGGAACGGTCTTCCGATCTGCAGCGGTTGCTGAGCCTCAATTTTGACGTCGCCCGGCTGCACGGTTGCTGGTTTGCGGTCGATCAGGGCGATGTGCGCTTGTGCGCTCAGAAGGAGTTGGCGTCGCTCGATGATTCCGCGTTCTGTGACGTCACTCGCGGGTTTATTTCTCAGGCCCGCGAGGCCCGCACATTTTTGCAGGCTTGAAGGCAGAAGAGGCGCCGCTTCACTGCGGCGCTTTCTGTTAATCCTGTTGTCAGCTTTTCAGTTCGAACCCTGCCTGCTTCAACTTTTCAGCCGCCTCCTTGAGTGACGCCGAGGGCCGCGACAGTTCGCCGTCGAAGGTGTAACCAATCGGCTTGTCCTGGTCTTCGCCATAAATGAAGTTGATACGTCCGAGGGTTTTGTTGACGCTCAGGTTGGCGCCACTGTTGTAGCTGAGCAGCGGTGTCGGGGACGTGAAGTTTTCGGCCTGGGTCGCGGTATGGAAGACCGTCAGCCGTTTGATCCGCATGTTGTTACGATTCTCCAGCATTGCGGACAGGTCGCTTTGCGTCAGGGTGCCAGTGCGACTGCCTTCGTCAATTTCATCGATCAAGGCGTCTTTGGGTTCCAGGCGCACACGGGCAAGCGTGCCGTCGCTTCCTTCCAGCTCCTTGAGCATGGCGCTGAGCTTGGGGTCCTGTCGCATGAATTCGGCAACCCGTGCCGCATTGCCCGGCGCAGAGGCATCGCGCACCGAACTCATGATTCGGGTCAGTATGCTTTCCTGACTCAGCCCCGAGAGGTTGGTTTTACTGGTTTCGAAGCGTGCGTCATTCAGAACGCTGTGCTTATTGACCGATGCTTCCTGCTCGACGGTTGCGTGTTTCAAGTCACGCAGTGCTTTGTACTGTTTGTCGTTCTGCGACACCGCAGTGGCAAACAGCGCATTGAGCCCGTCAAGCCGGGCCTGAATGGCCTCTGCCGGGCTCTTGCCGACATAGCGTGCATTGAGAGGGTCGGCCAGTTCGGCCAGCCCGGTTTTTACCGTGTTGTTCTTGAAAGCCTCTCCAAGGCTTTTCGACAACTTGCTCAGGCCTTCCGAGGTCAGGGGCTTGGCGACGTTGTAGCGGAACTTGACCCGTTTGACGGTTCTGGCATCCACTGTCGCGGTCCCTGCAACGCCCAGGTTGTTGGCTGCGGACTGACTGGCCGGTGTCGCACCGGGCGCGCTTGCCGGGTTGGCGTGGGTGCCGCCCAGTTGCCCGCGTGCCTGGCCGCCGAGCGTCAGGCTGTTGAACCAGCGCGGGCGGTTTTTGCCGCCTTCGCGTAACGCTGTCTTTTCGTTTTTCTGGGTCAGTGAGTAGTCGGTGTACGACATCAGGTTGACGGTGAGGTTTGCCGCGATGCCCAGGCGTGCAATGGCGGAAAAAGGCTTGCTGCCCTCTTTGGACAGATTGAAACCGGCACGCAGGTCGGTATTGCCGCTGATCGTGATGTCGGCGTTGAACCTGCGAGCCTCGTAATGCTCGTGGTCCACCGCTTTTTTCAACACGTCCAGCGGGTTCAGCTTGCCCTCGAACAGGTCATCGACAAACCCGTCGATGTCTTCGTCCGGAACATTGAATACCACGCCAGAGCGTTTACTGGCGGCCAGGGTGGCTGTCACGTCCCCGCCGACGCGGAAGTTGGGGGTCATCTTGCGATCGTTACCGATATCGACGCTTCGCGCCGGGTTGTTTGCGTCGAAAAAACCTGGCCAGAAGTCATTGCCACCGCCAACACCGCCGCTGATGTTGCCTGCGGCTTCGCTGATCAGGTACAGCGTAATGCCGCCGTCGGTACGCTCGGCGTTGAGAATGTAGTTGCGGTTACCCGTGGCTCCCGCCGTCGGGAACGGCCCCAGCCCCTTGTCGGCAATGACGGTCAGCGGGCTGGTGAGGTTCAGCCCGTAACTGCGTTGCAGGCCTATTTCGTCGTCGCCATGCTCCAGCTGTTTGAGCATGCTTTTGAATTTTTCGGCGAGTTCTGCCTGGTCTTTACTGCCGGTGGCGGCACGCATGTTGACGCTGACCGCATGATCAGGCTTTTTGAACGACTTCAGGAACGACTTGACCGCTTCGTAACTGCTTTCCATGGCCGCGTTGTCAGTGAAGCCCATGTCCGTCACCCGTTTGACCGGATTTTCGCCGTAGGTCTTATCACGCAGTGTGGCCAGTCTGTTCTGCAGCGTCGTGGTATCACTGTGCGGCGTCAGTCGCTCGATTTCGTCCACCAGGCTGCTCAGGTTCTTCAGGGTCACCAGGTCCAGTGCCAGCCGCGCTTTGCTCAAGCCATGGTCTTCGTGTGCGTCACGCCGCTGCCCCAACGGTATCTCGGCTTTAGGGTGGCTCAGTTTCAGGCCATTGCTTCTAAGTGTTCCAAGCAGTTTCTCGGTGGGGTTGTCCGCTGAGGGTCTGACCTGGGTGAGGGCGTTCTGCAGTTCTTTGACCAGATCATGCCCGGAGCTTTTGAAGTCGAGTCGCGCACGCAGTGCTTCGAGCCCTTTGCCGAACTGAGTGCGCACGGAAGGCCTGGCCAGTTCGCCATGCTGATTGAGCAGGCCGTCCTGCTGCCGCAGATTTTTTACGCTGCCGTAGCTCTGACCGATGGCCATCAGCGTGGTGTAGGTGTGATTCTCCAGCTCATCGCGAAAGGCTTCCAGTTCCTTGACCAGGGTCGCGCGCTCTGGCCCCGGCGCCAGTGCAGCAATGCGCGCTTTCAGATCGCGACCTGAAGCCGGCGGCTCTCCTCCGGCCTCATGAATCAGCTCCAGTTGCTTGAACAGCATCGACTCGCTTTCGTACACCTCGTTCAGGCCCTGACGGCCATGAAAGCTGTGTTGAATATAGTTGCCTGCGTTCTTCATCCAGCGGGGCGCTTCTGCGGTGTTTTTATAAATGTTGGCGCGTATGTACTCCCGAGTGCTGGGGCGATTGCGTTTTTCCGCGCCGCCAGCCCCCAACACATTGACGTCTGTCCTGACCGTCAGACCGGTGCCGGGAATACGCCAGGTCTTGTTGGATCGCTTGATTCGGGCATGCACGTCGTTCAGGCCGTTCTCTTCCACCGGTCGCTGCTTGAAAGCCTGCCATTTGCCGTCCTTGAGCTGCATCAGGCCTTGCCCCGGCGCGTCTTCGATCTGGGCGCTCAACAGGTTGTCATCATTGGTGAACAGCGCTTTGATCGGTTGACTCTGCGGCGTGCTCACAGGTGTCCACTTGCCTTGCAGGAGATCTTCCAGTTTTTCTGCTTGCCAGGTTTTTCTGGGCAGGCAGTAAAGCCCGCCGGTGCTGGTCAACGCGTAGAGGTTGCGTTTTTCGTCCAGCGAGAGCTCTTTGATGTCACCTTCCAGCCCCGGGAACTCCAGGAGACCGGGCACGTGGTCTTTTCTGTGGGCGGTCAGGCAATTCTTGTCATCAAGGGCCACGAAGCAGTTGTCGCTGACCATGGCGAACGCGGTGATCACCCGGCCCTCCAGCCCTTCGATTTCCTTGCCCATCTCCACCTTGGTCGAGCGGGCCGTCTGGGCCAGCGCGGTGTTGTGATCGAAGGCCTGGTTGGGGTGCGAGGGCGTCACGGTGAGTTTGAGCAGCTTGCCGCCTTTGAGCACATAGGCATTGCTGTCAGCGCCGCGTTGCAGGCGGTCGATGTCTTTTATCCCGGCATCTTTCCAGCATTGCGGTGTTGCGTCCCAGCGCTGGATGCGCCCTTCGCTCATGCCCACCAGCCCCGAGCGGTCCAGATTGAGTCGGTTTGCCGGTGCGGGCGCCGGCGGCATGGGCAGCCCGCGCGTGTTGTCCAGCACCAGCGCATTGGTCAGGTTCCAGCCGCTTTGCAGTGTGGCGCCTTGTTCGTCGAGCGCATGCGAATGCACCTCGCCCTGACGGTTCTTGATCAATGCATGGAGGCGGCCGTCATCGCCACTGATGAACCCGGTGACGCTGTGATGGCCGCCCATCGGTTGATCGGCCAGCGTATAGCCGGTCTGCTCGGGCATGAGGCGCAATGTCAGGTCATCGTTTTCGAAGGCACTGCGTTCGGCGCTGTAGAGCCTGCCCTGAGTGTCTGCGACAAACAGACGGTTGGCGCTCAGACCGATGGCCGCCGCCTGCGCCTGACCGCCATCGAGTTCCAGCGTCCTGGTTTTTTTCGGGGTCAGCCCACCGATCACCGGGCTCATGTCGGTCAGCAGGACCGTCTGCGTGTCCGTGCCGCTGAGCAGCGCCGCCGTGTTGTCTGGCGCGACCGAGAATGACGTCAGGTCGTTGACCTCGACGTGGGGCATGAACGGGCTGGAAAGATCGACGACGACATCATCACTTTTCGCGTAGACAGAGCCGTTACCGCCCAGTGCCAGGCTATTGAAAGCAATATCCTCCATGCCTTCAGACGCTCTCCATCGGGCGCTTGCAGGGTCAAACTGATACAGCCGGTCGTCATGCACACGCAAGCGATCACCGTGGGTGGTCTGGTACACGTCAGTGATCTGAGCGATATGTGCCTTGCCAGGTAATTCCTGACTTTTGCGTGCGCCGGGAGTGGTTATATGGATGTGGCCATTTGCGCGCTCCAGCTGCACGGGCGGTGGTTTCTTTCCTTTTACAGGGACTGTTTCGGTGCTGCTGCGAAGCAACGCCAGCGAACTGTCGTCCTGCGCCAGGTGCAATAGATGTCCATTGGCCTGAAGCAGCTGATGGCCCTGCACGCCGTGCGTACTCTGATGGGCCAGGTAGGTTTGTCCGGAGTCCGCGAGTATGCCACTCAGCAGCGCAGCCATGCCCGGGGTGCTGAATGCAGAGAAATCGGGCTTGCCGTCGGCACCCAGTTTGAGGGTGCCTTGTGGGGGCGCGTTGCGAACCAGTTGCTCGTCCTTGAACGTGAAACGACCGCCATCGCTGCGTTCCAATCCAGTCCTGCGGGAGGAAGACGGCTCGGTTGGGCGAGGTTCACGAGCGACGCTCCGGGCGTTGTTTTCATTGGCATGAGGACGGGGGGAATGTGGAGGGCTTGCACTGGGCGGCCTGGCCGCTGCCTGCTGCGGTGGTCTGGATTTCTGAAACACCTTGCCGAGGCTTTTCAGCATTCCTTTTCCGACACTCTTCAGCGAGTGTGAGGCGCGTTGGGTCGGCTGTCCGGTTCGTTGTCTCAGCGCTGATCCGCTGTCAGCAGCGCCTGTCGATTGAGGGTGAATAACGCTTTCAGTGTTCCGGTTGATCGTCGGTGCCTGCACAGTGCATCTCCCTGTCCATTTTCGCCTGTTGGTGGCGGGTGGTAATCCTGAGAGGAATCCTTCAGTCGGTGAGTGGCAAGACAGGCGCACCGGTTCCATAAAAAGCCGCATCACGGAAACGATTCACAGGTACACGTCCATACGTGGAATCCGCGTGACAGGGAACTGGAAAGGCCGGCGTACCACGTAGGGGGACACGTTCAGGATATTCCCGTACATGCCAGCCGCCGCCTATCACGTTTCGAGCCCTCGCTTGCTGGCTCGCTCGGTCCGGATTGCCGTTCTTGCGCTCGGCTCTCTGTGCGTGGGCTGCCAGTCAGTGGACCATGCTGCGGCGCGTCAAGACCGTATGCCGCGTCTGGTCACCGGGCTGGTCTATCAGTCGGATGAGGCTCAGGCAGACTCGGGTGCGGCGGCGATGTCCGATCTGCCCGCCTATAACGGCGAGGACGTGTGGCAACGGGTTGCTCAACGCTGCCGTCTGGTGGACGGGCAGGGCATCAATGAACGTATTGCACGCCAGCGCGACTGGCTGCTAAGCAATCGAGGTTTCTTGAACGGCGCAAGCGGTCGGGCTGCGCCTTACCTGCATTTCATTGTCGAGCGCCTGGATGAGCGCAACATGCCGCTGGAGCTGGCGCTGTTGCCCATGATCGAGAGTTCCTACAACCCGCTGGCCAATTCTCCGGCTGCCGCAGCGGGGCTTTGGCAGTTCATCCCGTCCACCGGGCGTGAATTCAATCTGCATCAGAGCGCCACGTACGACGCCCGTCGTGATGTGGTCGCGTCGAGCAAGGCTGCGATGGATTACCTGACGCGCCTGCACGATCAATTCAACAATGACTGGCTGTTGGCGCTGGCAGCTTATAACGCGGGCGAGGGGGCTGTCGGACGAGCAATCGAGTCCAATCGGCGCCGTGGGCTGCCTGTTGATTACTGGCATTTGAATTTGCCCAGAGAAACCCAGGATTACGTGCCGCGCCTGTTGGCCCTGTCGTTGGTGGTTCGTAACCCCGGAGCCTACGGCGTGAAGCTCACACCGGTCGCCAACACGCCGTATTTCGATGTGGTCGAGCTCAACCATGCGGTAGACCTCACTCAACTCGCTGCCACCACAGGGGTGGACGAGGCTCAACTGCTGCGTCTCAACCCGGCGTTCTTGAGAAAAAAGACGCCGGAGGGGCCGGGGCATTTACTGATACCCAAGGCCCATAAGCAGGTTCTGACGGCGGGTATCGAGCGCATCACGGGGGAGGCCCCGTCACTGGCTGCCATTCCACAACCGCGTGCAAAACCGGTGGTCGAGCGCATGCCACTCCCTCAGTCGGTGCGGGTGGTTGAACGCGAGCCGCTGCCAGCACCGGTAAAGGCCGTCGCAAGAGAACCGGTGCCTAAACCCGTGCTGAATGCCCAAGTGGTTGCAGAGCAGGCGCCGGTGCATGAAGCCGTTGAACCTGCGCCGGTTGCCAAACCGACCACATCACCCGAAACGGCACAGCTTGCGTCGGTCACCGAGCCTCCTTCAGCGGTCGGAACGGTGTACACCCGGCAGGCGATTGATGACCGTTCGTCGCCTCGCAAGCGTGAGGAGTTCGAGAATCGCGTTGGCCCACGCGAATTGCCCACTGGCCCGCGCGTGGTTGTCTACGCGAGTGATCCACGCCAATAACCGTTGTTTTTGGCGTCCCCCACATTGAAATCACCTGAAAAATGCGCCTTTTTGGTGCTTTTTCCTGATTTTCAAGCATTTAGGCTGGCTCGGAATGAACAACGTTTTTGCTCTTTTTGTGGATTCAGGTCCTCAAAATGAAAAACGAAGACGCTCTCTGCGAGTTGCTCAAGCCGTTATTTTTCAGAACTTTGTAAATATTTGTAAGTAAAAACTTACACACATCTAGAAACATTCTCAGTGATGATGGGGTATCAGTGACGCTTATGGAGTGAGTTGCTCTCACCACAGCAACCTGAGATTGCCGGATTGTCCTACAGTGAATCCTTTCAGCTGATTATCTATTTTCAAGCTCTATTATTCCTGACCAAAAGATCAGTTATGCGTTCGGAACACCGAACGCGATGGTGGCAATACGCTATCGCGAGGCGTGTCGAGAAATCGGGGGATTTCACCTTTGCCCGAATCCAGCACAGGCCCGCGTTCGGAAATCCGAATAACGCCTGGCATTGACACTTCCTGAGCGCTCCCTCGACGTGAGGCCAGTTGTTTATTCGAAATAAGGCGCCTGGCGAAGGACGAGTTAAGCCGTATTAAGTTTTAAGTCACAGCGTTTACAGTGTGAGCGGACAGTGACAATAACAACAGTTAACAATGGGTGTTTTTAATACTGTGGTGAACACTAAGGCTCTTGGTCGTGAGGCGGGGTTTTATAACTAATGGTGGGCGGAAGCGTCTGGCACGTGCCCGTGTTTTTTAAAGCGGCCGAATTAAATTTTTATTTAAGGACTGTTCCAGAATAGGGCAAGAGGCTGTTTGCCCGGTCGGGGTAGACGAATCTGGCTTTTTGAGTCGATACAACTTATTGATTTTAAAAGGGTTTAAATAAATTTCAGGTGTCATCTTAACGCGGTTTGTTATACCGAGTGCGTCATCGGGTCTTGATATTATTTGATAATGGTTCTCGAATTTGTGAGCGTCTTCTCATTCGTTGGGGAACTAAATTACTCTACGTCTGCCTTGTAGGACGTGGTATTAATAGTCCCGCTTGTTACCTGCCAAGAGAGTGATCGATGAGCACAGACATTGATAAGGACGTTCGAGAGTGTTGGGACGTAACTGCAGTATCGGCTGGTCATCAAATTGCAATGAACAGCGCTTTTCTGGATATGGATTTGCTCCTGTGCGGAGAAACCGGCACCGGCAAAGATACCCTTGCCAACCGGATTCACCGGCTGTCCAGCAGGTCAGGGCCGTTCGTTGGCATGAACTGCGCGGCCATCCCCGAGACGCTGGCCGAGAGCCAGTTGTTCGGCGTGGTCAATGGCGCATTCACGGGTGTGTGCCGCGCTCGCGAGGGCTACATCGAAGCCTCCAATGGGGGCACGCTCTATCTGGATGAAATCGACAGCATGCCGTTGAGCCTCCAGGCCAAGCTGTTGCACGTGCTGGAAAGCCGGGGTGTCGAGCGGCTCGGTTCGACCGAATTCATCCCCCTGGACCTGAGGGTGATTGCCTCGGCCCAACGTCCACTGGATGAACTGGTGGAACAAGGGCTTTTTCGTCGCGACCTGTTTTTCAGGCTCAACGTGCTGACACTTCAGTTGCCGGCCTTGCGCAAACGTCGTGAACAGATCCTGCCCTTGTTCGACCAGTTCACCCAGGAAATCGCAGCGGAGTTCGGTCGCTCCGTTCCAGCGCTCGACCACGGCCGCGTACAGATCCTGCTCAGCCATGACTGGCCGGGCAACGTTCGCGAATTGAAGTCTGCTGCCAAGCGATTTGTGCTCGGGTTCCCGCTGCTCGATGCCGAACCGCTCGAGGCGCGAGACCCGGTAACGGGGCTGCGCATGCAAATGCGCGTGATCGAGAAAATGCTCATTCAGGATGCCTTGAAGCGGCATCGGCACAATGTCGACGCGGTGCTTCAGGAGCTCGAACTGCCCAGGCGCACGCTGTACCACCGCATGAAGGAATTGGGGGTTGCGGCGCAGACCGACTTGACTGCTTGAGTCCGGAAGCGCTTCTGCACGTGCGCAACGCTGATGCCATTGGAGTCCTGAAATGAATCTTGACGATGGGTTTGACGATGACCTGGACGCGGAGCGCGTGCCCAATCTGGGGATCGTCGCTGAAAGCATTTCTCAACTGGGTATCGATGTGTTGCTGGCCGGCGAAACAGGCACCGGTAAAGACACGATTGCCCGGCGCATTCACGCGATGTCCGGCCGCAAGGGGCGTCTGGTCGCGATGAACTGCGCGGCCATTCCCGAATCGCTCGCCGAAAGCGAGCTGTTCGGGGTCGTCAGCGGTGCCTACACCGGTGCCGACCGCTCGCGGGTGGGGTACATCGAAGCGGCGCAGGGCGGAACGTTGTATCTGGATGAGATCGATAGCATGCCGCTCAGCCTGCAGGCCAAGCTGCTGAGGGTGCTTGAAACCCGGGCACTGGAGCGTTTGGGGTCGACGTCCACGATCAATCTGGATATCTGCGTGATCGCCTCGGCCCAGTCGTCTTTGGAGGATGCCGTCGAGCAGGGGAAATTTCGCCGCGACCTGTACTTTCGACTGAACGTGCTGACCCTCAAACTGCCGCCGTTGCGCGAGCAGCCTGAGCGCATAGTCCCGCTGTTCGAGCGTTTTGCAACGGCGGCGGCTCAGGAACTGGAGGTTGCGGTGCCTGACGTCTGCCCGTTGCTCCAGCAAGTGCTGATGGGGCATGACTGGCCTGGCAATATCCGAGAGCTCAAGGCTGCAGCAAAGCGCCACGTGCTGGGCTTTCCGTTGCTGGGGGCTGACGCTCTGGCTGACGAGCAGATGACCTGCGGGCTCAAGTATCAGTTGCGGGCGATTGAAAAAGCCTTGATCCAGCAGGCGCTCAAGCGTCATCGCAACTGCATCGACGCAGCCAGCCTGGAACTGGACATGCCGCGCCGTACGCTCTATCGACGCATCAAGGAGTTGAGCATCTGATTTTTTGCACAAGATCTGGAACCGATTCACCGGCCGTTGCCACCTATCTGTACCAAGCAATCACGCTGGTTCAGATAAAAGGGGCATCAAGTCATGGTCGCATTTTCAAGTCTAACCTCGAAACTCACCAACCTCGGCAATGGTGCTGTCAACGGTGTAGGCGGCGCTCTGCAGGGCGTCAACACCGTGGCTTCCAACGCCAGTCTTCAGAGCAACATCCTTTCCGGCACCGGTGACAGCCTGTCGGTTGCTGCGCAGGCCAAGGCCAGCGCGGAGACTGACGCCAACGGTGCGAAGCTGATTGCGATGCAGGCCGAAGAAACCAAGAAGAAACAGACGATGGACGTGTTGAACGCCATCGAGGCAGGCAAGGAAGACTCCACCAACAAGAAGATCAGTGCCACAGCGCAAAACGCCAAAGGTATCAGTTACTAATTATTTCTGATTGCCCCCTCGCCAGAGGGGGCCGCTAATCTCGGGACGGGCGTCTTATGCAAGCTCTCAACAGCCTCACCTCATTGCAAACTTCGGCATCGTTGTTTCCTGTGTCGCTCGACAGCAATGTAAACAGCAGTGCCAACACTTCCAGTAAAGAACTTAAAGCCGTCATCGACCAGTTGGTTCAGGCGTTGACCAAAAATGGCCAACTGGATGAAACCTCGCCACTCGGCAAAATGCTCGCCAAGGCGATGGCTGCGGATGGCAAGTCCGGTGGCAGCGTGGATGACATCGCTGCAGCGCTCGACAAACTGATCCACGAAAAGCTCGGTGACAATTTCGGTGCTTCCGCAGGCATTGGCGGTGGTGGTGGAGGCGGTTCGGGTTCCGGCGTCGGTGACAGCGGCCTGAATAGTGGCGCAGGAGGCGGGCAGTCTGACCTGATGAGTCAGGTGTTGAACGGCCTCGGCAAAGCCATGCTGAACGATCTGCTGAAGCCCAGCGAGGACGGTGGCACCACATTCTCCAAAGACGATATGCCGATTCTGGAAAAAGTCGCCCAGTTCATGGACGACAACAAGGCTCAATTCCCTACCCGGGACGGCGGCTCCTGGATGGACGAACTGAAGGAAGACAATGGTCTGGACGGTCAGGAAACGGCTCAATTTCGTTCGGCGCTCGACCTGATCGGCCAACAGCTCGGCCAGCAACAGGGCGATGCCAGTGGTGTCACTGGAGGCGGCGGTGGCGGTCTGGGTTCTCCGGTGAGCGATTCGGCAAACTCTCCAGCGTCGCTGGGCGATCCCTTGATCGATGCCAATACCGGCCCGGCCAGCAATGGCAGCGGCAACGGCAACCTCGACGTCGGTCAACTGATCGGGCAACTGATCGACCGTGGCCTGCAGGCGGAAGCTGCCGGAGGCGGACTGGGCACGCCGGTCGATAACTCGACGCAGGCTAACGGCAACCCGTCCAGCCAGGACCTGGGTCAGCTGTTGGGTGGCTTGTTGCAGAAAGGCCTGGAAGCGACGCTCAAGGATGCGACCAGCGCTGGCGGTGATTTGCAGGCTAGTGCCGCGCAAACCGCCACGCAGATCCTCAACGCCTTGCTGCAAGGCACCCACAGTCAGGCCTTGTCCTGATTGACACCCGCCTGACGGAGAGAAGCCTCATGACCATTTCCCGACTCAGCCACCTTAAAGACCTGTCGCCAGAGCTTGGGCCGAATGTGCATCAGGCGCTTGTCTCCGAGCCTGCGCAGGCGGATGTCGACCTGTTCACCGCGGCAATGCGCCCGGACAGCGGGCCGGCGACTTCTCACCTGTCTGACAAAGTCGCCAGTGCGCTGTCCGAGCGTTTGGGGGACACCGAAAAACTTTCCCGACAAGCGTTGCGCCAGATGAAGAAGGTCGCAGGTTCCGAAGACGGCGCCGACATCGTTCAGATGGGCCGCGCGTTGTCGCAATGCTCGTTGCAAATGGCGCTGACGACCAAGGTCGTGAGCAAGAGTGCTCAGGCGCTCGACAAGCTGACCAACCTGCAGTAGAGGTCTCCGTGAAATTTCTGAGCGCAGGGCTGCTGCTGATGTGCATTCTGGTGCTCGGCGGCTGCAGCGATGACACCGATCTGTTCACCGGGCTGTCCGAGCAGGATTCCAATGAAGTCGTTGCGCGCCTGGCGGACCAGCATATCGACGCGCGCAAACGCATGGAAAAAACCGGTGTGGTGGTCACGGTGGCCACCGCCGACATGAACCGTGCCGTGCGCGTGCTGGACGCTGCCGGTCTGCCCCGGCATTCACGTACCAGTCTCGGGGAAATCTTCAAGAAGGAAGGCGTGATTTCGACCCCGCTTGAAGAGCGTGCCCGCTATATCTATGCGTTGTCTCAAGAACTGGAAGCGACGCTTTCACAAATCGACGGCGTAATCGTGGCCAGGGTGCATGTGGTCCTGCCGGAACGCATTGCGCCGGGTGAGCCGGTTCAGCCAGCGTCTGCTGCGGTGTTCATCAAACATTCTGCTGCACTCGACCCTGACAGCGTGCGGGGGCGAATTCAGCAGATGGTCGCCAGCAGTATTCCCGGCATGTCCACTCAGTCTGCCGATTCGAAGAAGTTTTCCATTGTTTTCGTGCCCGCTGCGGAGTTTCAGGAAACCACGCAGTGGGCCAGTTTCGGGCCATTCAAGCTAGACAGCAGGAACCTTCCATTCTGGAACGTCATGCTCTGGATCATCCCTGTGGGCTTTGCTCTGGTGTTGCTGATTGCCCTGCTGGCCGTGCGCAGTGACTGGCGTGCCGAGGTGCTGCGGCGTATCGGGTTGCGCGCGCGCAGTCGTTCAAACCTGCCGGCGCGTGCGTAATGAACCTGAACGCGGACGAACGCTGGGTGGACTGGTGGTGCAACCCCTGGCAGTGGGCACATCCGGCCTGGCGCAACCGCTTCGCCGATGCCAGCGGCCTGTCGATGGGCGAGTGCGACGCGCTCATGGCGACCCGTCACGGCGCCTTTTTGCAGAGTCTCGGCATCGCTCCCGGCCAGCCTCCGGTAGCCAGCGAGCCGGTTTTGCACTGGCTGAGTCTGACGCCCCGGCAGCGCGAACAGGCGATAGCGCTGGTCCAACGCATTTGCTATTCCCGAAACGAAGCCGACGGTCCCGACGGCTCATGGTGCCTGGGCTTCTCCAAGGCCTTGCGCCCCGAGGCGTGGCTGGATTTCAGGCACGAGGATGCACGCTTGTTGCTGGGCGCTTGGCTGGGCCCCGAGTACTGGCCCCGATTACGTCTCGCCTGGCCGCCGGGTGAAGTGGGCGACAGCCCGGTTCAGGCGCCGGAGAACAAACTTCGGACCTTGTGGCAAGCCGTGTTGTGGCGTGTCACGGCGTCTTGAAGACAACCTTGATACTTTTGGCTTCAGGAACCTCCCATGCTTGCCAGACGCAGTATTGCCTTGACGACCGCTGCATTGCTGCCCGAACCGATCCTGCGCCGTGAACACATCGCCGACAGCGTGCGTGCGCGCGACGTACTGGCGGATGCACAGCGCCAGGCCGAACGGATGCGGGTCCTTGAGCAAGAGAAGGCTCAGCAACTCCAGCAGCAGGCGCTGGCCCGGTTCTGGGAAAACGCCAATGCCTTTCTTGATGAACTGCAGCAGCAGCGCAAAACCTTGCAGCAGGAAATGATGGCCGCTGTGGAAGCGCTGTTGAGCGAATCGCTGCGGCACTTGCTGGACGCCACGACGCTGGACGAGCGTGCGCGAGCCTTGGCCAGGAACCTGGCGGCCAGCCAGCTCAATGAAATCAGCGCGACCCTCAGCGTTCATCCCGACATGGCGGAACCTGTTGCCGAATGGCTGGCGCAAAGCCGGTTTGCCGAGCATTGGCAGCTCAGGCGGGATGCGTCAGTGGCATCGGGCAGCCTGCGTCTGAGCGATGCCAATGGCGCGTTCGACATCGACTGGGTGACGCTGCGCAACGGGCTGCTGGGGGCCGACCGCCCGGCCTGACGCGTGACCTGATTGCAGGATGGAACCGTACGGCCGGTTTGCTCCACTCAAGGGTTGAATCCTTCTGCTGGAGCACCGGAACATGATCAGTTTCAACAGTTTGCAACGCCACCTCGACCACTCTGCCAGCCGCGCTCAGGCCAACATGGAAGACGCGGCGATGGAAGCCTCGGAAAGTGGCTCCATCGAAGACCTCCAGGCTTTCAACGACGCGCAACAGCAGGTCGATGTCGCAGGCATTGCCGTCAACGAAAGCCTGCGCGCCAAACACGGCATCACCAAAGCGATCATCGATGGAATTCAGTGACTTCACCGAGATCCTCGGTCAGTGGGCTGAACAGCGTCCGGCGACTCCGCTGGACTGCTGGATCGATGACGCCAATGCGCGTCTGGCGGCGGAGGTCAACGGGGTGCGTTGCAGCATCGACCTGCTCGACCCCTGCGACGCCGCTGACCCGCAACGGCTGGAGGCCCTGCTCAGTGAAGGCGGAGCGAGCCTCGCCTGTTGCTGCGACGGCGCGCTGGCCATTGACCCGCAGACTCGCTGTCTGGTGCTGGTCAGCTGGATCCCAGACCCTTGCTCTCTCAACGAACTGCTCAATCGTCTGGAAAGCCTGGCCAATCAACGCGCGGCCTTGCTGAGCCTGATGCAAACCTCGATTCGCAACACAGCGCTCACCGTGTACGGGCGCGCGAACCTCAACAACCGGCAACCGGGAGTGTGAAATGCGCAAAGCCTTGATGTGGTTGCCTTTACTGTTGATCGGGGTGACCTCTGCCACGTGGGCGGTCACCCCCGAAGCCTGGAAACACACGGCTTACGCCTATGATGCGCGGCAGACCGAGCTGAATACGGCCCTGGCTGACTTCGCCAAGGAATTTGGCATGGCGCTGGACATGCCGCCGATTCCGGGAAAACTCGACGGCCGGATTCGCGCCCAGAGTCCTGAGGAGTTTCTCGACCGTCTGGGCCAGGAATACCACTTTCAGTGGTTTGCCTATAACGACACGCTGTACGTCAGCCCGTCCAGTGAACGCACCTCAGCGCGCATCGAGGTGTCGCCCGACGCTGTGGATGACCTGCAGACAGCCCTGACCGATGTCGGCCTGCTGGACAAACGCTTTGGCTGGGGTGCGCTGCCGGATGAGGGCGTGGTGCTGGTCCGCGGCCCGGCCAAATACGTAGAGTTCGTGCGCAACTACAGCAAAAAAGTCGAAAAGCCCGACAAGAAGGCCGATAAGCAGAACGTGGTCGTGCTGCCACTCAAATACGCCAACGCGGCAGACCGCACCATTCATTATCGTGACCAGCAACTGGTGGTCTCCGGTGTGGCCAGTATTCTTCAGGACCTGCTGGAGAGCCGGGCGCGCGGCGAGAGCATCGACAACGTCAATCTGCTGCCAGCCCAGAACAACGGTGGTTCGACCGGGGCCGGTGCAGCGGCTTCGGGCCTGCCTTACAACCTGAACTCCAATGGCATCGACACCGGCGTCCTGCAACAGGGCATTGACCGGGTATTTAGTTTTGGCAGCAAGCGCTCCGGCAAAGGCCATGCAGCGGGCCGCACGACTATCCGGGTGAGTGCCGATGTGCGTAACAACGCTGTGCTGATCTACGATTTGCCAGAACGCAAAGGCATGTACGAGAAGCTGGTCAAAGAACTGGATGTGCCGCGCAACCTGATCGAAATCGATGCGGTGATTCTCGACATCGACCGCAACGAGCTGGCAGAGCTGTCCAGCCGCTGGAATTTCAACGCAGGCAACGTCAGCGGTGGCGCCAGTCTGTTCGATGCCGGGACCAGCTCGACCATGTTCATTCAGAACGCCAGCAAGTTTTCTGCCGAGCTGCACGCACTGGAAGGCAACGGTTCTGCGTCGGTGATCGGCAATCCGTCGATCCTGACGCTGGAGAACCAGCCCGCCGTGATCGACTTGAGTCGCACCGAGTACCTCACTGCTACGTCTGAACGCGCCGCCGAAATTCTGCCCATCACGGCGGGCACCAGCCTGCAAGTGATTCCACGTTCACTGGACCACGAGGGCAAGCCTCAGGTGCAGATGATCGTGGACATCGAGGACGGTCAGATCGATGTGTCGACCATCAACGACACGCAGCCCAGTGTGCGCAAAGGCAACGTCAGCACCCAGGCGGTGATTGCCGAACACGGCTCGCTGGTGATCGGCGGTTTCCACGGGCTGGAAGCCAATGACCGGATTCACAAAGTCCCGCTGCTGGGAGATATTCCCTACATCGGCAAACTGCTGTTCCAGTCCCGCAGCCGCGAATTGAGCCAGCGTGAACGCCTGTTCATTCTGACCCCGCGACTGATTGGCGATCAGGTCAACCCGGCCCGATACGTGGAGAACGGCAACCCCCATGACATCGACGATCAGATGAAGAAAATCAAGGAGCGTCGCGACGGGGGAGAGCTGCCGACCCGAGGTGACATCCAGAAAGTCTTCACCCAGATGGTCGACGGTGCCGCGCCTGTGGGCATGCGCACGGGTGAACCGCTGCCGTTTGAAACCGACAGTTTGTGTGATCCGGGCGAAGGTCTGTCGCTTGATCGTCAGCGCTCGCAGTGGTTCGTCAAGAAGGACTGGGGCGTGGCGGTGGTCGTTGCGCGCAACAACACGGATAAACCGGTGCGTATCGACGAAAGCCGTTGCGGTGGTCGCTGGGTGATCGGCGTGGCTGCCTGGCCCCATGCCTGGCTTCAGCCGGGGCAGGAAAGCGAGGTCTACATCGCCGTGCGTCAACCACAGATATCGAAAATGGCCAAAGAAAGCCGGCCTTCGTTGTTAAAGGGAGTGACACCATGAGTCTGCGTAGCCTTGCGGTCATGTTTCTGTTGTTCGCTACCCTGGCGGGGTGCGCCACGCACGGGTGTGCCGGTTACGCGTGCAAGCGACCGGATTCCAACAGCCGCGAACTGGTGATCTGGTGGCCGCCTGACATGCGCCAGGGGCTGGATGATCGCGATCACGAGCTGGATTACACCGTCGTGCAGTTAAAGGACTGAAAATGATTGAGGTAATGGAAAAAACGGCGTTCTACGCTCAGGTCGTCGCCCAGAGCCCTGCGGTATGGCCGGTGGCAAACGGTGTCGCCTTTGTCAGCCGGCGCGAGCATCAGGACTGGGGCATCGCGCTGCACATCGAAGGCCGCGCGCTGCGCCCCGAGCAACTGCGCGAAGCACTGCAGCGCCGTTTTGTGGAGGCGGAGCGATTCAGTCGCTACTTCCTGTTTCTGGACGTGCGTCGCGACTTTGTGGTCTGGCACGCGATCAAGCAAACGCCGGACTCATTCGCCAGCCTGGACGAGATCCGCCGGCACGAGCTGACGCTGGCCGGGCTGGATCACTTGAGCGAGGAGTTGCACTGACTGCCTGAGCCACCGGGGTTCATGGGCCTGGACTGACAGGTTCATGAACACCGCCTGCCAAACCCTGCCCCTGCCTGAAAAGCCCCGTCTCCTCCTCTCCGTTCTACCTGGCCTGACCTGACGCCAGTGCCCACGTTCCGCGCTCATCGTTAAGCACGCCTGTTGTGGGTGTGAGCTTGCTTGCGAAGAGGCCAGTGGACCTGGCAGAAATGAACCGTTGAACCATCACTCTGCCCGGCAAGGCAGCATCGCTGCCCTGAGCATGTGTGGTCACGTCGTGCGTGCGGTTTGTGTCAGATAACCTGCTGAGGGCGTTATTGCTCGTCGTCGATACGAATCACTTCACCGGTGATTTCGTCCAGTTGGCGGACCACTTTGTAAATGTGAGCAACGGTCAGCAGGGTGGGGCGGGGGATGTACTTACCGGTTTTGACCTTGTACAGCGTGCGTGCCAGCCAGATGCTCTGGACCACCGGAATACCGGCTTTCTTGGCCCGTTCGATCAGCGCCAGAGCGTCCGCGTCCTCACCCTTGCAATGGATCATCGGCAGTGGTGTTTCTCCCGGCCGATAATAAAGCGCTACCGCATAGTGAGTCGGGTTGACCAGCAGCATGTCCGCTTCTTCCACCGGTTTTGGTGCTGTACTCGGCTCCTGGTTGAGAATTTCATGGGCCAGTTGCCGGCGATGGCCTTTGACGTGAGGGTCGCCCTCGGACTGCTTGTATTCCTTCTTGATGTCCTCATGGCTCATGCGCAGTTTTTTCGCGTGGAAGTACTTTTGCATGGCGAAGTCGACCATCGCAATGACCAGCAGCAAGCCCAGAATGATCCGCAGGACGTGGTGAAACAGCGCCACCAGCGCATGCCAGTAAGTGGTCAGGTCACTGTTGGCCAGCAGGATAAGGGTGCCGAGTTCCGGTTTGACCACTGTGTACAGGGTCGCTCCGATGGCAACCGCCTTGAGAACGCTGAGCAGCAGGTTGAGGAGGTTCTGCCCGGAGAACATCTGTTTGGCGTGGGAAAAGGGGTTGATCTTGTTGATGTCGAGCTTGAGTGCCTTGGGCGCGAACAGAAAGCCGATCTGCACCCAACTGCTGATCAGGCGCATGAGCATCGCCAGGCCGACGCTGCACAGGGTAAAGCTGAGCAGCACGGAAAACCCCTCGTGGGCGATCAGCTCCAGCGATGACATGAACGGCCTGTCGATGCCCTTGAATGAAAGCGACAGCAATGCCTGCAGGCGATTCACGCTTTCATCCGCCAGCCCGAGCGTGACCTCGCTCACGGCCAACAGCACCAGCAGCTTGCCGAGGTCCTGGCTCTGGCCAACCTGACCTTTTTCCCGCGCATCGCGGAGCTGTTTGGGTGTGGCCTTTTCGGTTTTTTCGCTCACGGCACCTGCACCATCAAGCCCAGCAGCGATTTGAGGTCGGCCAGTTTCGACAGCTGGCCGGTGCCCAGCTCCAGCAACGTCGGCAGGTAGATCAATAGAAAGGCAAGACCGGCCATGCTCTTGGCAGGCATCGCCAGAATCGAGACGTTCAGCTGTTGCGCGTACAGCCCGATGATCGCCAGTGCCGCCTCGATCAACAGCAGCAGGGCAATGAAGGGCGCGGCGTACAGCATCATGTGTTGCAGGGTCTGGTTCAATTGACCGAGAAACACGTCCAGACCGTCTGCGTTCATGCCCGGCAGCCACGAGGTGGGCGGCCAGACCGTGTAGCTGTCCCAGATGACCTGGGTGATCAGCGACAACCCGCCGGTGAGGATCACCAGCATGATCAGGGTTTCCTGAAACAGCTCGCCCAACGGCGTGGCGTCCGGCCCCAGTGAAGGGTTTATCTGCCCGCCACTGAGTGCGCCGCGCTGGCTGTCGAGCAAGGCACCCACAGATGCGAACATCCAGAACGGCGCGTACAGCAGCATGCCCAGCAGGGTGCCCAGCACGGCTTCCTTGAGCAGCAGACCGCCGATGGCAAACCAGTCTTCATTGAGCGAGGTCAGCGCGCGGCTGATGCCCGGTGCCGGGATCATGGCAACCACGGCAACCACCGAGTAGCGCACCGGGCCTTTGAGGTATTTGAAGCAGAAGGCTGGCACCAGCAGCATGCACGGCACTAGGCGCGCCATCGCCAGCCCCATGCCCAGTATGAACTCGAAAAAATCCTGGGCGTGCAGAGGCATCTAGTGGGCGACTCCGGACCGGGCAATCAGATCGAACGCCATGTTGATGAACTGGATGAGTTCGACACCGATCCAGCGGCCGGTCATGGCCAGCGTCATGCCGACGGCTGCCAGCTTGATACCGAACGGCAGGGTCTGATCCTGGATCTGCATCAACGCCTGCAACAGCGAGGTGACGACCCCGACCAGTACCGCGACGCCCAGCGGCGGGGCGGTCAGGATGACGACCAGAAACATGCCTTGCTTGAACAACGCCAACGCTTCCATGACCGCCTCACATATAGGAATAGAACAGGCTGTCGAGCAGGCGCGACCAGCCCGACACCAGCACGAACAACAGCAGCTTGAGCGGTAGCGACAGGGTCATCGGCGAGACCATCTGCATGCCCAGCGCCAGCAGCAGGTTGGAGACGATCAGGTCAATGACGATAAACGGGATGTAGATCAGAAAACCGATCTCGAAGCCGGCTTGCAGCTCCGACAGCACAAAGGCCGGGATCGCCAGCAGCAAGTCGTTCTTGCTCGCCTGATCGGCCATTTCCTTGGGCCACATGCGCTGAGTGTTGTCGAGCAAATGGGCCACCACGTCGGGATCGGTGTTGCGCGTCATGAAACGCTGCAGGGGTTCGATCACCGTCATCGCGCTGGCCTGAAGTTTCTCGGTATTGCCCAGTTCCAGTGGATGTTCATGCACCCGCTGCTGCATCTCGTGGGCCACCGGGGCCATGACGAACATGGTCGCTGCCAGCGCGATGCCGTACAGCGCCATGTTCGGCGGTACTTGCTGAACGCCTATGGCGTTGCGGGTGATCAGCAGGGTCATGGCGATTTTCAGGAAGGCGGTGCAGACGATCAGCAAAAACGGGATCAGCGACATCGCGCCGAGAAACAGGGCCAACAGGAGCGGATTCGCTCCCTCCATGATCATGCCGGGGCCGCCAGTCGAGTGATCTGCAGCCCCAGCCGGCCATCGACATCGACCAGCTCACCTTCAGCCACCACCCGTTCGCCGTGGCACAGGGTGGCAAAACCAGGTGCCACGCCGGTGACTTCAAGCACCGTTCCCGCACCCAGTTTGCGCAATTCGGCGAGGGTCAATCTGAGCTCACCGCAGCGCAGCGTCAGGTCCAGTGCCAGCGTGTCGAGTGCAGGCGAACGGGGTGGCTCGTCGTGCTGATCGTCTTCGAACGATTCCTCCAGCGTGGCATCGCCAGGCTGTTGTTCGGCGTGCGCGTCCTGCCAGTGCTGTTCGTGGTCGCCGGTCTGTTCGTCATCGTCATCAAGGCTTGCGACGTCGTCCTCGTACAGGTCTTCAGTACTCATGGTGGCTGTGCTCCTCGTGGCTGAGCCGCAAATAAAGATGCTGCGCGTCAGGGGCGGCCTGTGCCGCCCATTGCCGACCGGCAAGCGTCAGCGCGCCTTGCCCGGCGCTGTCGAAACGGCAGCGGGCAGGCAGCACCACGTCACCGGGACGCAGCGAGGCGAGTTGGTCCAGCGTCAGTGACAGCTCGCCGATGATCAGCGGTGTGGTCACCGGCCATGACTCATCGACAGGCTGCTGCCGTGCCTGCCACCGGGCTGCACGCAACAGCCTGAGCAATGTTTCAGGCGTGGTGTGCAGATGGGCGTGGACCTGCTGGTCAGCCAGCCGGACCTGAATCCGGCAGCCAAGGGTCGGTTCCGCCTGGCCGTCGATCAGCGGTTCGATGGGCGCCAGCAGATCGGCAATGACCGGACTCAGGCGTTGGTTGAAAAACTGCCAGTACCAGGCTTGCTGCTCGCCTGCCAGGGTCAGCGGGATATCACCGAACAGACTCAGCAGCGCCTCGGCATCGCTCAGGCACACAGGGCCGACGGCCGTGTTCAGCCAGACGCCGACCGGTTGTTGGCCGGTCTCGGCGAGCCACGGCAACAGCGTGAGTTCGGCGTTCTGCCCCCGGGCGATGAAGGGCAGTTGCTGACCGGCGCCCAGTTCACGTGTCGCCTGAGCCAGCAGCGGATCGACTTTACGCAAGCGAAGCGCGTTCATGCTGCGAGGTCTTCTTGCAGGTCCAAGTCGACGTCCTGGCCCAGAGCCTGCGCGAGCGAGCTCCGGCAGGCGCCGACATGGCCCTGCAAGCGCTTGAGCACATCGCGGCGGGCAAAACCCAGCTGAATACTCCAGCGGTTGTCGGCTTTACTGGCGTTGACCTGAACCGTGCCCAGGCTGGGTATCATCAAGGTAAACCGGAGCGGGCCTTCGGGCTGATCCGGCAGACGCTGCACGATTTCGTCAATCAACTGAGCCGGTACGTTTTCTGTGTGCATCGGGAACGCTATTCCGCCACCGGAGAAGCTCTGCTGATCCGGTTCGGCGCCCACTGGCGGGATCAACAGTTGCGAGAAGAACAGGCCATCGGCGCTTGCAGGCGTATCGAGCAACGATTTATTGAAAGCCGAACGATGGGTCTGCACGTCTCGCGCACCACCACCCGACGCAGGCCGTTTGTCACCGACAGGTGTGTCACTGAAAGCTGCTGGCGCACGTTCGACGGGTTTTTCTCGCAGGTCTACTGCTGGCGCTTTGGCCGGTGTTTTGATCGGTGCGGTCATCGTCACTTAACCTTCTTCGTTGAGCGTCTCCTCCAGGCAGGCGAGTTTCTCGACCGCGCGCTGAGACGCTTTGGCTTGCAGCCGCTTCTGTTCAAGCAACGCCTGTTGTTCGGTTACCCGCAATTGCTGCTGCTGCACGTCCTGGCGGATGTAGGACAGGCGGTCGAGCATGTTTTTTTCTTTGTCGTGCCACCGGTCGACATCGTTGACGCTGATGGTCTTTTGCAAATGCGCACTGGACAGGCTCTCGCGACGTCGCTTGTGGTGGTCACGTTCCTGAGCCAGTGACGCTCTGGTCTCTGATAAGTGGTCGAGCATCGATTTCAGTTCCACCTGCGCCTGGCGATGTGCCCGTTCGGCGCATGCCTGACGATGCTGGCGCAGCGGCGTGAGCAGGCCGATCACCTGTTCCAGCGCCGCCCGTTGCGGGTCGTCTTCGAGGTGTTCGTCCATGTCTATTCCGGCAGTTGGGCGGTGAGGCGCAGCAACCCGTTCAGGGTGTCCTGCAAGGGCACGGGTTCACGCAGGTCCTGGCGCAGGAAGGCGTTGATCGCGTCATTCAGTTGCACGGCACAGTCGGTGACCGGGTCGGCACCGGGCTGGTATTCCCCCAGACGCAAGAGCATTTCCACCTGTTTGTAGGCCGCCAGCAACTGGCGCAGACGGTTATTGGCCCGCTGATGCTCACGACCGGTGACGTTGCTCAGGATCCGGCTGATGCTGGCGGACACGTCGATGGCGGGGTAGTGCCCGCGTTCGGCCAGCTTGCGCGACAGCACAATGTGGCCGTCCAGCAACGAGCGCACTTCGTCGGCGACCGGATCATTCATCGAATCCTGCTCGATCAGCACCGTGTAGAGCGCAGTGATCGACCCGTTCTCGCTCATGCCGGCGCGCTCCACCAGACGCGGCAGCAGGGTGTACACCGAAGGAGGCAGGCCGCCACGGCCCAGCGGTTCGCCGGAAGCGATCCCGATTTCCCGCTGCGCACGGGCAAACCGGGTCAGCGAATCAAGCAGCAACAGCACTTTCTGGCCGCGGGCGCGAAAGGCTTCGGCGATGGCCGTGGCAGTAAAGGCTGCGCGGGCGCGTTCCATGCTTGAGCGATCAGACGTCGCGCAGACCAGTACCGAGCGATTGCGCAGGGTTTCGTCCAGTTCATGGTCGAGGAACTCGCGCAACTCGCGGCCTCGCTCGCCGATCAGCCCGAAGACAATGACATCGCAGCCCATGTTGCGCGCCAGTTCGGCCATCAAAGTGGTCTTGCCGCAGCCGGCACCGGCGAACAACCCGACGCGCTGGCCTTCGCCCAATAGAATCGCGCTGTCGATGGCGCGTACGCCGGTGGGCAATGCGTTCGTGATACGCGGTCGCTGAGTCGGCGGCAGGGCGTCGGCGATCACCGGCAGGGTGTCGCGACGATCATCCGGTCCGGCGAAAGCACCGACACAATCGCCCAGCAGCGGCCGTCCGAAACCGTCCAGCACGCAGCCCAGCAAACTGTCGTCCACGCCAATCCGGTGGGCGATGCCGAGTGGACGGATCGGCGCGCCGACCTGAATGCCATCGGGCGCACCGAGGGCGCTGAGCAAGGTGCAGTCCTGAGTAAACCCTACGATTTCGGCCAGCAACAGGCTGCCGTCGGCTTTGCTCACTTCACACAGGTCGCCCACCTTGGCCGCCGGAATCTTGCACTCCAGCAGAATGCCGCGAACAGCGCTGACCCGGCCACTGACGCGCACGGCGGAGTGTTCGCGAAGGCGTGCCGCATGGAGGTCTTTCCACTGGTTCAGCGCGGCGTTCACCAGGTCACCTCAACGTGCCGGTCGCCGTCGAACTGCAGGTGCTGATCATCAATTCCGGTCAGGCGCAGGCCGTCCACTTCGTCCCCCACGTATACCCGCCGACCGTCGGCGGTCACCAAGTGCGCATGAGGACCGGTCATGATTTGAACCACCACGAAAGGCAAGGTGTTGCGCTTGCTGGCGACGTTGTCCAGCACGGTCACCGGCGACTCGTAACGGTCCTTGAAACGCTGCAACATGCGCTGATAGACCAGCAAGGAGTCTTCTTTCAGGTCACCGCTCAGCATCAGGCCGTCAGGGGTTTCCTCCACGCTCACTTCTGTCAGCAGACGGTCGCTGAGCATGCTGTTGAGCTGATGCACCACAGCGTCTTTGCTGGCCAGGCGGATGCGTTTGTCCGCTGCGGCGCTGGCTGGTTTCTCCTGTGCCTGCTGCGTGTCGGTCGATGCAGTGGTGTTCGCCGATGCAATGTGTGCAGGGCTTTGGTCCATCGCGAGGGTTGCCGGTCGGGTCAGGCTCCAGGCACTGCCAATGACCCCCACCAGCAGCCCGGCGATGATTCCCGTGGTGCGGTTGAGCCATTGCGAGCGCGACTTGACCTTTTTCAGCGGCACCTCGGTGCGCGCAGGCTCCGGTTCAGCCTCTGACTGTTTGGGGATGACGGCTGGCACCGAAGGCCATTCATCTTCAGCGGGCGAAACACACAGCCACACCGACCCCAGCAAAAACGCACTGTTGAGCGTCACATCAAGGTGAGTCTGTGGGCTGCCTTCTTCATCACAAATTGCGCCGTCTTCGGCGTTCAGGGCCCAGCTGTCATTCAGCCGGTGCAGGCGGCAGTGCAGGTTTTCGACACCTGTGTCGTCCAGCGCCAGGTCCTGCTGATCGGCAGAGCCAATGGACCACTCTTCGCCTATCAGTGGTAAGGCTGCGCCCTGGTGTTGGCCGTTCAGTACGCGTAATTCAAACATGTGACCTTCTCCCTGTGCTCAAGCCTGACAGGCTCAAGCGGCATGCTCGTTGTCCAGCGATTCAAGATCGTCTTCAAGGTCGAATCGACCCATGACCTTGACCTTGGCTGCATTGCTGATTTCTGCGAAAGACAGCACGGGAACGTGATAGAACTCTTCTTTCAACAATGTGCGCAGCGGACTGCGCAAGTCCTGCGCGACCAGCAGCACGGCCTGTTCCGGGGCGCGTACCGGGAACGCAATGTGCATTTGCTGCACGAGCATCTGGCTGATCTCGTTGCTCAGTGCAAAGAACGTTTCGGTCTGTGTCTGACGCAATCCGTCGCGCAGCAAGCCCTCGCTTTCCGGCGTCAGCAGCCACACTTGCAAGCCTTCGGCCCCGCAGTACTGGTGGTAAATCTGCGACTTGAGCGCAATGCGCACGTAGTCGGTCAGCACGCTGGTGTCGCGCTCATGCTGGCAGTGCTCGATCAGGGTTTCGGCAATCACCCGGATCGCCCGCAGCGGCACACACTCCGATGCCAGTCGCTGCAGAACGGCCGAAAAACGTGTCAGGGTGAGAACCCGCTGCATTTCCTGAGCGAGTTCAGGCTGCTCGGATTCCAGCCAGCCCAGGATCGCTTTGGTTTCCTGCAGACCAATGAACTGTGGTCCGCAAGACTGCAAGGCGCGCTCCATGCGCTCGATGATCAAGGTCATGGCGTTGACGGCGGGCAGCTCGCTACTCTGCTCGGCGGGCAGCCAGACCCATTGGTCTTCCTGGCGATCAGTGCTGCCGGAGATGGCCGCCGGTAACGATTCGCCGTTCAACTGGCGGGCATCCACCGCCACGTGCGTCTGCGTGAAGGTTGCCTTGAGCATGGGCACGTCATAGACCAGGAAGCGAAATTCGTCCTGAGGCAGTTGATCGACATACTCAATGATGAAGGAGGGCAGGGTCAGGCCGAATCGCACCACCAGACGGTTGCGGCGCTGACGTATTTCGCTGACCAGCGCGTCGATCAGTGCGCTGTCCTGGCCGGGGTGGAATTGCAGGACGAACTGGCGGCTGGGTGAAAAAGTCCGCAGGTCTTCCTTGCCATTCATTTCCGGGGCCACGGCGACGGCTCCCCGCTCTTCGGGCTTGGGTCTGGCGCGTTGCAATTGCAGCAACCCGCCGGCGCCGCAGATGATCGCAATGGTGATGAACACCCCGGTCGGCATCCCCGGCAGCGCGGCGAAACCGAGCATGGCCACGGCGGCAATGATCCAGGCTTTTGGCTGGCTGGTGATCTGTTCGGCGATTTCCCGGCCGATGTTGGCTTCCACACCCGCTTCGGTATTGGGCACGCGAGTGATGATCATGCCGCAGGTCACGGAGATCAGCAGCGCGGGAATCTGCGCGATCAGGCCGTCGCCGATGGTCAACACGGTGTACAACTGCAAGGCATCACCGGCACTCATGCCGTGCTGCAGAACACCAATGGAGATGCCGCCGATCATGTTGATCGCCACGATGATCAGGCTGGCAATGGCGTCGCCGTTGACGAACTTCATCGCCCCGTCCATCGCACCGAACAGCTGGCTTTCCTTGTTCAGTTCAGCGCGCCGCTTGCGGGCTTCGTGAACGGTGATCAGGTTGGCCCGCAAGTCACTGTCGATGGACATTTGCTTGCCGGGCATGGCGTCCAGCGTGAACCGCGCGCCCACCTCGGCCACCCGCTCCGAGCCCTTGGTGATCACCAGAAAGTTGACCACTGTCAGGATCAGGAAGATCACCAGACCCACCGCCAGATTACCGCCCACCACAAACTGCCCGAAGGCTTCGACGATATGACCTGCGTCCTGATTGAGCAGGATCAGGCGCGTGGTGGAAATCGACAGCGCCAGGCGAAACATGGTGGTCAGCAACAGCACCGCCGGAAAGGTCGAAAACGCCAGCGGCCTGGGCAGGTGCATGGCCAGCATGATAAGCAGGCAGGAGATACAGATGTTGACTGCGATCAGCACGTCTACCAGCCCGGTCGGGAGCGGTGTGATCATCATGAACACGATGGCGATCACAAAGAACGCACCGACTACTTCCGAACGGCGCATGGCCGACAGGGCGATCATGTTCAGCACGTTGATGAGTTTATTCATCAGGCAAATACCCCGTAGTACTGCTTCTGTTCCTGTTGGGTGAGCTCGGCCATCAGGATCAGCAGGTTGCTCAGTGCGGTCTGACGGCTTTTCATGTCACGCCACAGCAGAATGGGCAGTTGCAGCAGCATGGGCCGCAAACCGTTGAGGAACGCCAACTGGTGCTTGAGGTGCTTGCCACCGATGTGTTGAGTCAGTTGCAGGGTCTGGTTCACATTCATGCCGTTGGCCGTCAGGGTCAGCAGGTGCTTGAGAAAGGCTGGCGGGTCGACTTTCAGGTCGGGGTTCTTGTTACGCATGCGGCCCAGCAGGTGCTCGCAACCTTTCAGCAGCGTGGTCACATGGCGTGCGGTATTGAGGCCGTGCATCAAGGTGCGCAGTTGTTCATGGGAAGCGGACGGCGTCATGGCCGACAGGTCATCGGCGATGGCGATGCGCATGTCACGCAGGTCGGCGTCGAACTGGCCGACTTCCTCTTGTTCGTTGAGCAGTGCTTCGATCAGGCCGGTGATGTTCGGCTGACCCGACACCGCCACGTTGTACAGATTGCGCAGTGAGGCCCGACGCTTGTTATCGATGTTCGAGCGGCCAAAGGCCCTGGCCGTGTTGATGCCTGCCCGGGCGCGAGGACCGTACTTTCTGCGCAGCAATTTCAGCTTATGGGTCAGCACCACGTGTTCGCCGGTGGCACCATCGGCTTCGGCCTGTTTTCTGGCCGCTTGCAACACCACATGAGCCTTGGCCGCGTCGCCATCGGTGAACGCCAGAACCAGCGACAGATCGTCGGAAGAATCTTCCTGCATGAGCTTTTTACGCATCATCCGGGCCGCGTTATCCAGCCCGGTGTCCTGAGCGCCCATCAACAATTGATACAGCTCACCCAGCTTGACCGCGCGCGACTGCAGGGCATTGTTGCTGGCGATCAACTCGCGCTGATGCAGGATGCGGCTGTGCTGGATCAGCGCCGCAGCGAAACGCGAAACCTGTTGTTGTGAAGTCCCGGCGCTATTCAGCGCGGCGCCTGGCAGTGGCTGCGCAACAGGCGTCACGACGCGGGTCGGCGTGACCGGAAGTGTCTGCATGGGAGGCGGAGCGACGATTTTCATAGAGCAGTTCTGAGCCGGGTAATGCCCGCTGAGTGGGTTGCGGTCCGGGTTCAGTTCCCTGAAGGAAGGCACTGATGCGTTTGTGCCAAATGCTGTCGTCGCAAAAAGCGGTTTGCGCAAACTTTTGTATTACAAAGAGTTTCAAATTTATTAATTATCAACAAAATCAATGGTTTATTTTGAATTTTTGGCTGGCACGGTTATCGCTATAGGGCTTGCACTCCATCATCAAAGGGCAAGCCCATGTCTACGAACCTTGTGATTCTCGATGCAACCTCGCCACGCCAGCCATCTTCGTCCGCCGGCATTCGGCAGTTGACGGCCGATCAGATTCAGATGCTCAGGGCGTTCATCCAGAAGCGCGTGATGAACCCTGATGATGTCGATGACATCCTGCAGTGCGTGTTTCTTGAGGCGTTACGCAACGAGCACAAGTTTCAGCACGCCAGCAAACCGCAGACCTGGTTGTGCGGTATTGCGCTGAACCTGATCCGCAACCACTTCCGCAAAATGTATCGCCAGCCGTATCAGGAAAGCTGGGAGGACGAGGTGCATACCGACCTGGAATGGAACGGTGATATCACTCATCAGGTAGACGGGCACCGGCAGTTGGCACGCGTCATCGCGGCCATTGATGGCCTGCCGTCAAACATGCAGAAGGTCCTCGAAGTGTCACTGGAGATGGACGGCAATTATCAGGAGACCGCGAACACGCTTGGCGTTCCGATCGGCACCGTGCGTTCGCGGCTGTCACGGGCGCGGGTTCAGTTGAAGCAACAGATCGACCCGTTTGCCTGAATGCCGGTTTTGAAAACGTTCTCTGGAACCAACTTGCTCCCCCGGCCACACAGTTGCCATCCCCACTATCGGATGGCAACTTACCATGCGTATTTCCGGTTCTCCCTTCAGCGGTATTGTGAATCAACCCACCTCTGGCGAACTGTCTGGTGAGTCGCCTCTGGCCAAAGCCTTGCTCACCTCAAACGGCAGCGTCCAGACCGGCGTGCAGTTCGGTCAGGCGTCTGAAAATTCGCCAGGCGCGCCCACCGGGACCGAGCAGGCGGCATCGTCAATTCTGGCCCTGTTGCTCAAGGGCAACGGCGGTACGCCCGCCAATTCCGCGCCGATAGACTCCACAGCGCAGCCCCCGTCAAACAGTGACGTTCCTGCACAGGTTTCACCCACGGCCCCGGCCGCACCGGTTGCTGCCGCGGCAAGCCCTGACGCATCCGACCCTGCCAACGCGCCAAAGGCGGCTGACGCGGCGTTTCTGGACGACTCCGAATACTCGTCACCCGAAGCCCTGAAACGCTGGGAACCGATGGTTGCGCATTTACCGCCTGACCAGCGCCTGCAAGCGGAGAAAGAACTCAACCGCCCGATTGCAGCCGCCTGGATGGCCCGTGAAGACGGCCCCAACGCGGCCAAGGCAATGGAATTCATCAATGCCAACCCGGCGTTGAAAACCGCAGTGGACGTTGGGGACAGCGGCGGTCATGCCGATGGCAAGATCACCAACAAGGACCTTAAATCGTTTGCCAAGTACATGGAGGAGGCGGCAGACGACGCTGATAAAAGTGTTTCCGACTACAGGGCCGCCAACCCCAATGCCGACCCGCAGTCACTGGAAATGGTCCGCAGTGCGGCCTTGATGCAGGCCAACATGCCGCTGGCTACCGCAGCTGATCCCAAAAAAGCATTGGGCGCACAGGACCAGGCCGAGGTGGATGGCAATGTCGGTGCTGGCGACCTGAATGGCCTCGCGCAGGGCAACCCCGGGCTGTCCGGGGTCCTTAAACAAGCCTGTAACACCTGGGCGCAACCTGGTTTTCTGGGGCAGCTTGACGAGGCAGGGCTCAGCGGACGCGACAAGGCGAAACACAGCCCGGATCAATTGTTCGATAAAGACAACGTGAACAGCTGGATCAAGAATCAGGCGCCCACCAATGGAGGTCAGTTTGCCAGCATGCTGAGCGACGCAGCGACCCTGAACTCGGTCGCGGGCATCGACACCAGCAAGCTGGACAAAGATGTTTTTGACCATCCAGAAGCGTACAGCGGCGCTCAAAAAGCGGCGGTCATGATCAAGTTGCAACAGGTTCAGCAAAGCGTCATCGCTGGACGCAGCTTGCGCGACACCGAAGAAACAGAACGGCAGTTGAACCAGAAAATCGCTCAGTTGCAGGCCGACACCGATGTACAGGGATTCCTGAACAACAGTGTTCCCGAACAGGAACGTTCACTGGTGCGCAGTGACGCCGAGCTGCGCAAAGCGGTGGTCAAGCAGACAAAGCATGTCAACAGCGGTCAGGCGCTGAGTGACGACATGGACACCGCTGACAAGGCGGTCAGCGACAAAAAGCCGAATGCCGATTACAGCGGTGCCATCAGCGGGCTGTCCGCTCAGTTGCAATTGCAGAAAGACCTGTTTCCCGATGCCGAGGTGCCGACTGCTGATCAGGTCATCGGCAATCGTCCCGAGCTGCAATCGAAAATCGCAGATTCCTACGTTCGCAACTTCAGCGAAGGGGGCGCACTGAAACAACTGCTTGGCCAGAAAAAAGCCGATGCCGGTGAATCCCTGCAAACGGCTGACGATCAAAAGGCCATTTACGACAGCGTCTTGCCCAGCGACTTCACCCAGAGCCAGCAAGGCGACTACCTGAACGCCACCGTGACCCAACTGCAGGATTCAAAGAAGGGTCGCAAGCTGCTCGAAGGCAAAAATGAAGACAACCAAGGCCCCTCGATAGTGAGCCAGGTGGCGGCCGAAATGGGGCCGCGTGCGCTTCAGTCGGTGATGGGGTTCGCGTCGGTCTCCGACATGCTTGCCCAAGGCAACAAGCTCGGCGCAGCTCAGACCCTTTACGACAGCACCAAAATGGGGGCCGAAGCGGTCAAGGGCGGTATCGACGCAGGTGCGAAAATGATGGGCCGCGAAGCATCAGCCGGTCTGGGGCGCATGGCCGGCCAGATCGCAGGCCGCGCCATCGGCATGGTCGCCGGCGAAGCCACCGGCCTCGCGGCGGGTGCAGCGCTGGGCGCTGCAGTGCCCATCATCGGCTGGGCCATCGACGGTGCAATGGCGCTGGGTTTCGGCATCTCCGCCATCGTCGAAGCGGTCAAGAAACACAAGGCGCAAAAAGCGTTTGATCATAACGTCGACCCGGTGCTGGACCAGTTCGGGATTGCGAAGGCGCATTGATTGTTCGAAGCGGGTCGGTCGGCAATCTGAATGACCCGCTATTTTCAGCAACGGCCAGGACTGGATGGAACTGCGCTGGTCGGATACTTCCCTCGCAATGATGCGTCTGTTTCCGGACCGCACAAGCGGTCCCTTTTCCTCTCGGAGATTGAATCATGAGACCCGTCGGCGGCCCTGCTCACCACTATTACCCTCCAGCACCTGAGGCTGAAAAGCCTGCCACGCCTTCTGCGCGTACAACGCCTGCTCAAGCAACACACGCCGGTCCTTCTGGAACGACCAGCGATATACCCGAGGCGCCGATGCTGGGAAAGGCCCGCCATTATGCCGCTGGACGCTATGGGCATCTTGCCGAAGTGATCGTGAACATGAAGCACTCTGATCATGAGCCGACAGAGAATCGCGACACGGGTAAAGAGAGAAGAAGTGAACGAAGAGCGCGTACGGGTCGGAGCACGGCGGCCGCTGGCAGCTCAACTGTTGCTTCATCTTCACGTTCAGACATTGCCCCGCCGGATAGGGTATTCAAGGCTTCAAGTCTCGCTGAACTGGCAAGCTGGAGTGAAAATACGCATTCCTACAGCGTAGAGCCCGCCGTGGCCTTCAAGGGAATGCCTGCAACGGCAATAGCAAGATTTCTGAGCGATGCGAAAAAGAGTCTGGAAGAAGGGCTTGGTCATGCAGGCATAAGGCTGGAAGACGTCGTGGTCTCTCAAAGCCGTAAACATATCAATGTGAACCTTAACCATATAGAAATGAAAGGCTATCTGGGGCGCGACCGCAACGCCTGGTTTCAGTCTGATGGTCATCGAGCGAGTGAAAAACTGTACACCAAAGCAGGGCTTTACCTGGGTGAGTTCAACGCTCAGAACAAACCGCCGCTTGCCCCCTTGCCAAAATTAAAGAGCAAGGACAGCCTGGGCGTCATGCGCGAACTCTTGCGTGACGCCCCAGGACTGGTCATTGGCGAGGCGCACAGCTCAGTGGCCAGCAAGCGTGAACTGATTAAAAACATGAAAAGCCTGAAAGCCGACGGAGTCACTACGCTGTACATGGAACACCTGTGCGCGGACGCTCATGGTAAAGCGCTGGATGATTACATGAAGTCTCCTAAAGGCAGCCCGATGCCTGCCCGGCTCAAGGCTTATCTCGACATGCAGACCAAGGGCAATCTGGGTATAGGTAAGGTCGCGTCGGAGTTCAATTTCACAACGCTGATCCGCGCCGCAAAAGAAGCCGGCCTTGAGGTGATACCCGTGGACACCGTCAAGACATACGAAACCTCGACCGAGGGCGGTGATACGCGCATCAAAGTGATGAACTATTACGCCGCCGAAAAAATACGCCTCAGCCAGACAGAGGGGAAATGGATCGCGTTTGTCGGCTCAGCGCATGCTACGACGTATGAGGGAGTCCCCGGACTGGCCGAGCTGCATGGAGCCAGAAGTCTGATCATCGATGATTTCGGATCGAAGCCTCGTCCCGAGATAAACATCAACGTAAAGAACTATGCCGACAAGATCAATCCGGACGTGACCCTGTCGTACAAAGTCTGAGGGCAAGGCACCGCTTCGCTATGCCTGCAAATGAAGCGGTGCCTTATCGCCATGATCGAATCGCCCAAGGCGTCAGGTCGGTGTTCTCGCAGTCTGCTCGAACGCCACTCCAGTCAGGTGGACAAAGCGTGTGAAGTCGGGATTGGTCGTTATCCTGATCGACCGAGGCAAAGTCACCAGCGCAGGCAGATCCTCGAAGGAATGGCGGCTATTCCGGACGGTGACATTGTGCTCTTGCAGCGCTGCATTTCGTGGGGATGAGGCCGTGGAGTTGTTAGCACGCTCAATGCAGCGGTCGTTTTTGTTACAGGCGGTCGGCTGCTGCCGCCGAGAAGCTTTATAGCCAGACAGGATCAGCTGTGGACCGCAAGGTGCGATTGATCTCTTTCTCCGATGCCATAACGCCAACTTTCCACCAGACGAAAAAAAAGACCTTGAATTTCAAGGTCTTTTTCAATGGTGGTGCCCCGAGGGGGAATCTTAATGCTATGCACAGAAAATTGCTATAGGTTGCTGATGGTTGCAACCTACTGTTTTGTTTAGTTTTATTCGCTATAAGATGTGCGGATGGCGGCATCTGGTTGCATTGGCGTGGTAGTCTTTACGCCAAATTTACGCCAAAAGGGGACTGACGTGGCGTCGTACCGAAAGCGCAGCGGAGGATGGCGAGCAGAAGTAGTCAAGCTAGGGATCCGTGACTCACAGACCTTTGCAACGAAAGCAGCTGCGGTTGCATGGGCAACGCATCGTGAAGCCGAAATCCTGGCAGGAAGTGGGAAGCCTAAGGCAGGCAACCAAATGACGCTTTCTGACGCATTGAGACGTTACAAGCGAGACGTATCGACTACAAAGGCCGGTCAGCGCTGGGAAGAGCTGCGCCTGGATAAGATGGACAACGAGCTGACGTTCGTAGGTGAGATGATTGCCGATATCACCGCTGACCAAATCGCGGAATGGCGCGATCTCAGGTTGAAAAAAGTATCCAGTCCCTCAGTCCGACGCGACATGACTTTATTGTCGTCTGTTTTTGAAATTGCTAAGCGAGAGTGGAAGTGCTGCACGCACAATCCTGTGCGCGAAGTCAAACGTCCAAGCAATGGTAGGCCGAGAGATCGTCGCGTATCTGCATATGAGGAAAGCGCTCTCACCAGCCGTTTGGGGTTTATCGAGGGTGTTGCGCCAGTAACTCTGCAGCAGGAGCTGGCCTATGCATTTTTGCTGGCACTTGAGACGGCTATGAGGCAGGGTGAGATCCTAGGGCTGAAGGTCAGCGACGTGTATTTGAAGGATCGTTACGTTCGCTTGGAAATGACCAAGAATGGGCAAGGTCGCAATGTGCCGCTGACCCGACGGGCTGGAGAACTGCTGAGAGTTCTCTTAGGTGAGCGCCCGGGGGGAAGCTCGGTATTCAAGCTCAGTTCAGCGTCTGCGGATGCCATGTTCCGAAAGATCAGAGATGAGCTACGCATTGTAGATCTTCATTTCCATGATACGCGACACGAAGCTACCACTCGGTTAGCTCGAAAGGTGGATGTGCTCGATCTTGCCCGCATCACAGGGCATAAAGATCCGCGGTCGTTAATGGTTTATTACAATGCAACCGCTGCAGAGATGGCAACGCGCCTGGATTGATTTTGGACTCTGACTTCGCTTCGCATCTGATGAGCTCTGCTTATCCAAACAACCGTTGGCCTTCGATCTGACCACAGATAGCTTGGGAATTGAGCGTAGCGCGTCGCCTCTGTGATCGGTAAAGAGATCCTTGCAGCTATTGATAACGATGGAGTGAAATTAGCCGACATACTCCTATCAGAGCCTAACAATTCAGGTAAGGCTGCCGGTATTGGATTGTGACACGGGATAGGGAATGTGTCGGGAGCCCCTTTTCCGATGCTGGCGCAGATAAAGCTAATTGCCATTACCGCTATGCACGCCTATGCTGACCACTCGTGTGCCGAGATCTTGAACTCACCTGAGCAGTTCTCGAATTAGAAAGGTGATCAGGGTCAGCCAACAGGAATTTTGTGAGCTAGGGAGAGAGCGGTGGGCTTCTTTACAGATAGAGAGATGAATGACCTAAGGATCACAAATATGATCCTGCACGTTGTAGGCGGAGAAGAGTTTACCCCGGAGTCTGTACGTCAAGTCGAGCATGAAGAGTTTTTTATCGCGCGTATACTCGATACTGATGCGGATGCTATCTATAGTTTTAGAGAAACCTCTGCAACAAAAACTCAGCTGGAAATGATTGCTTCGGGAACTGAAAGCTTCGAGAGAGGTACCCAGAGTCTTTCCGCTATCTTTTCTCGTTGGCACGTGAATAGCAGCCGTGAAGGAGCGCTGTTTATCTTTGAATTGGCCTGTGACGACCCTCTAACAAAGCTGTACAGCATGATAAAATATGATTACAGCGAAGCAATAGAGCAGTCCTCTGTGGAAGACGGCGGTCTTCTTCGCCGAATCGTGCATGCTTTTGTCGCGGATAAGAAAGCGATTCAGAAGTCTTCATTAGTTAGAGTGGTAAACGGTGTGGCAGAAGTCTCGGTATCCGCCCGAGATAGGATGAAAAGGGCTCCGGAAATCGTCGACTATTTTGCCAACTTTCTTGATGTGGTTCGTAGCATGTCTGATCAAGAGCTTAATGCCAAGGTGGTGGTGCTCTTACGTGAAACTTTAACTTCTTGTAAAGCTGATTTAGTAGATACCGTTCCAAAAGCTTTTGCCAGGGCCAAAAACGCTTTGGCGCAACGTCGGGAAATAAACGAAGATGCGATTATTGATGCTGTCCTATTAGCAGCTGGAAGCCCTACCGACGAAAAAGTAATTTCAAAATTACAAAACACGACACGCCGAAAAATTCGGACCGCCAGGATTGAGAATTTGGTTTTTCCTGCTGATCAAGAAATTTTAGGGCGACCTCCGATGCGTAGAATCAAAACCACCGAAGGAGTTACTGTTCTATACCCAGATGGTGCTCAAATGACAGTCACTCGCGTGCCTAAACCACGTGGGGGGGAATTGATCACTATTGATACCCAAGCTATCACGGAAGACAAACTTGTATCTGATAAAACTCGCTGAGCATCTTGACTCGCTCGCTGTGCATGATAACGCTCATATCAGCGAGAGTGACGATAGCGTCACAGTCTCGAATCTCTGTGCTGATGCGGCGCGTCTAATACTATCGACTTGTACTGAGCTCGGCTGGGAAAGCTACGCCTTTGATGCGGAGCAAACACCAACTGAGCAGAGCGATCTCGTCGAGGCCTTCGAACCCTTTCGTGTGACCATTATAAAGCCAGATCGCCCCACTAATACGTTAGATATTCTGACGTCAGTTGGTCTTTCATATTGGCTTGATAAAGGCCATGTGTCAGTCTACTGGCGGATCGCGAGTCTTTCAAAACCGCTGCTCACTCAGAATCGTATATACACCGGTTGGATCCTCCACGAAGCAGGGGACGGCGATTCTGTGGATACAGAGGTTGTTATCTCCCCTCCCACCAAATCGCCTAGGGCACTGGTTCGCGTGTCCGGCTTACTCAATATAGTCCCAGTGGACGTTCGGCCATGGCTTCTCTTGGATCAAATGCAGTTCGATTCAGAAGAGCCTTTTCATAAGTTATGGAGCACAAAAGCTTTTAATGCACTAGTGCATGCTTTAGCGAATGAGGTCGACCCGGAAAGTCATTCGTTAATATTCAAGGGTCCTCCAAAGTTGAGTTTGGAACCCTCAAATCTATCGGCTCAAAATACCGAGGGAGTTGATTCCAGTACTTTTTTGGGCGTCCAATCGGCCGTTCACTGGGTCTATGAAAATAGTCGTGAGGCTGAAATAAAACACAGTCTCTTGGCCATGGAAATTGCACGCTCAGGTCGTGAGAATGGACCTGCGGTGGAGTATTTAAAAGCCAATATATCGACAGCGTTAGAAAGCGCAAAGATCGCCTATCAGATGTCTCTATCGGAGCTCGGAAAAGACACGCTCAAGTCACTTGGCGATCTGCGAAAAGCGATTACTGAAGAGACCGCAAAAGCTACTGATGCAACAAGGCAGACTATAACTGCTGTCTCCTGGGCATTGGCCGTAGGTGTGGGGCTAGTGGCCGCAAGGCTGAGTACTGGTATTGATCCGTGGGTAGCCAGTGTGGTGATGCTGATAGCAACTGCTTACATTGGAATGATCGTTTATTCAGGGTGGAGTTTTGTATGTCTGCAGCGCGACCTGAGAGACGATTGGCAGCCAAAGCTTTACCGCTTCCTACCAAAGGAAGAGTATAAAAAAATGGTCAAAGAGCCAGCTGAAAAATCTGAGAGGGTTTTCAGGAATTCAGCCATCATTGGTATGGTTGCTGTGGTAGTAATGTTCCTAGGTGTTACGCTAGTAAGCTTTATCAATTTACCTGGAAGCCAAGTCAGCAAATTGTCTTCTAAAAATAGTAAAGCCAACGCTGATGTTGTCTTCCAATTAAATCAACAGTTAAGAAAAATCAATTTCCCGCTCTCTACTCCCGTTCCTCTTCGCAAGGACTGGAGTTCACACTCTATCGCCTATCCTAAATCCCAAGAAACTCAAGCAACGCCGTGATCATGTTTTGGATAATCACGTTTTTTCGCTGATCTGTTGTGGTCGGTTGGCAATAGGGCTTGCTTGACAAATTGACTGGCTAGCTTTGTGCGGCTTGCCGAGAAGTTAGGTGTGGCTAAATTTTCGATTGAGTTTCATCACTCCTTTCATCAGGCTGCCCTTCGAGCGCTTCGCGCTTGAGGAAGTTTGGCGCGATTCTGACGTGCCCACTTAATCACCTCTCCCGCAAACCAACGCTTTACGGCTTTAGAGCCTCTGCCCGTTGCACATGGTTGGAAGGCTTCAGGGAAGTTAGGTTGAACGACTACTCGCCTTTCAACAGTGTATTGAGAAAGCTTCAGGTACTGCGCGATGTCATCGAAAGTCCACAGCTCGTCATCAATTGAAACCCTCAGTGCGCGAAGCTCAGTAACGAGAGTCCGGAGTGTTATTAACAAATCTGCGCCATCTTCCTTATCGCCATTCAGCTCCTTCATTTTTGCCCTCCTACCGCCGGTTCACTCACAGAGTTTTTAAGTTTTCTCATAGTGCGTCCATCCTTACGCTGCTCTTGGAGGCGCCTACATCTTTTCCTGCCCAGCACGACATGCATAATGTCCGCTTGAACGCTCTCTCGATGAAGACGGCGAGGAGTAGATAGCAGACCCCTATGCGAACCAGAATGACGATGTGCTGTGCTTGCATGTGCTGTGTCCTTGGAAAGAGCCCGTCGCCGGATCGGTGGTGGGAGGACGGCGGCGGGCTGATGCGGGAGTGTTATGCCAGCGTGAAGCTGCCGATGGTTAGATCAGTTGCGCCGCCGACTTCCTGAGCTACGACCTGTTTGAACTCTTGGGCGAGGTCCTCGCGCAGCTGCGCCTCGCCGATCCAGCGCAGACGAAGCACGGGCTGGTCGCCTCCAGTGAGGACGGCAACGCGCAACTGAATGGTCTGAGCCTGCAAGCCTTCATAGGGGATGACGCTGAACAGCAGCTCAGCGGGCAGGCCGTCTGCCGATTTGGCCTCGATCTGATCCATCGCCGAGCGGGATGCGCTCATGTCACCGACGACGTGTTCGCTTTTGCGGGCCTGCTCGATGGTGATGGACCGAATTGCACCAGCAGCTCGGCGCAGATCGATATCGACACCTTCCGGGGTAAGCGCTTTCAGGTTGGGTGCCCAGTCCTCAATGAAGTCGCTCAGGTCTTTTTGAGTGTGCTTGGACCCGGCTGCGCGTTCGAGGGCGATAAATGCAGCGGTTTTCTTCAGGGTGAGCTTGGCTCGGAAATCTCCATGGCCAGGGTTGTCCTTGTCGCCGAGGTTAAAGTAGACGGTGCACGTCATGTCGTCGCTATCAACGAAGCCCGACGTGTTTGTATCGGCCTGGGTCAGCACGTATTCGCTGAAGTCTTTCAACGATGACGTTTCCAACACGCCCCGGAACCGGCTGCGCGACTGCTGAAATTTCTCCAGGCTGACGACGTTCACGGTCGCAGGGAGTGCGATTGAAGGTGTGAAGGTGTCCAGTGCCTTGGCGTTTGCGAGGACTGCGGTGTCTTGGATCAACTGGATTGCTTTGGCTTCCATGAATCATTTCCTGCTGTGGTGAGAGGTATGGAATAGCGTTGAATTACGATCTGGCGGGCACGGGTGCGGCGTTGCGATCAAACATTTGGTCTGCCGCAGGTGTCTCTGGAAACAGCGTCAGACGACCGCCTTCGCCCACATACATCGGCGTATCGAGGGTGGTGTCCTCGGTGCGGCTGCCGCGCTTGGTTGGCACTTTGTAGGCCAGCTTGTGGTTGACGGTGACCTGGTGGCTGTCAGCAATTTGTTTCAGCGAAAACGTCAGCGTTACGGTGCCGACCTTTTTGTTGTCGACGACACCCGCAGCAACCTCGGAGAGCGCATGGCCGATCTGATTGGCGAAGACGCCTGCGTTGAGTTCGCCGATAAACTCGGCTGTGTCCGTGGGTTTCATGTCCTGTGCCTCTGGTTGTTGTCACTGGACGGCAGTGACCACCTTTTAATCAGGCCGCTTTCGACTTGGCCTCTGCATCGAGATATGCAGCGAGGTCGTGCAGGTACACCACCGGCTGGCCCTTGTTCGATCCGCCGAGCCGTGTGACCTTGAGTTTGATGCGGCCTGCGTTGATCTTGCGAAGCAGGTAGCGATCACTCGATATGTGCGAGAAATAACGTTCTCGCACAGTACTCAGCGTTGGGCAGGGGGTAGCAAACTCGTCCCGGAGCTGAATTAGCGTTTCACTCACGCAGAATCCTCCCCATACCCCTCCTGTCGGGGCACCAACTGAAGGCGAATCAGCTCAGCGAGACCCTCCTTCGTTTTGCCGGTTGCAGCCGCGCACAGCCGACCCTTTGCGTCCGCCACCACTGCCCCGTAGGGGCGCTCTGGGCAGCGTGTTGGGGTGACATACGCGACCTGGCCTTCAAGCACTAAGGCGTCCACCATCCGAAAAACTTCTGCCAACTCGGCAGTTACAGGTGGCAAACCGTCCAGCATTCCGAGTGCCTCTGACGTCGCTCCGATCAATGTCGAGCGGCTGACGATGGTTGGGTGGTTCAGGTGCATCGGAACCAGTTTCAGCGCGCCTACGGCGTGAGTAATTGCGTTCAGAGTCATGCTGCGGCGTCCTTGTTCGTGGTGGTGATGCCAAGTTGGTCCGAAAGCCAGGCAACACCCGCCTCCTTGACCATCACCACTGCATAGTGGCTGTAGGCGTGGATGTTCTTGTTCCAGCGGCTGCGCGAATCCTCGTAAAGGTAGCCTTGGTCGCGGTGCTTGGGTGCAAGCTCGCCTGCCTGGGTCAACACGCCGATTTCGCGCAACTTCATTCGAAATGCCCTTGGCTTCATGCCGAGAATCACTGCTGTAGCGTCTAGGGTTCTGTTCATGAGGAATGCCTCAGGCCACAGCCAGCAAACCGCGTGAGCGGATGGCGCGATACAGCTCGTCCAGTGCCCCATACAGTTCTTGAGGACTGCTGTCGTTGGTAAGGACCAAGTCGTCCGGATGGACTGACACACCGGCTTCGCTGATGTGGGGATTCACTTCCGCTGCGTCGGGTCGGGACAAATGAATGACGGTCCCGCCGCGTTTGCGGATGAAGTCGGCCTCGTTTTCGAAGCGGACATCGCTTACGACAAAGCCCGGCACGCCATCGAACACCGCACTGAGGCAGTCAAGGTTCTGTTCGGCGAGGTCAATCCACAGGTTGGCGCTGATCATGTGACGGCCCCACTCGGTGCCGAGCAGTTGCATCAGTTGGCGAGGTGAGCGACCCAGCCAGTCAATGGGCTGTTCCTTTTTCTCGCCTTCGAGATCCTCGGGGCTGAGGTTGAATATGGCCATGATGCCGTCGCGCAACGGGTCGGCGAATGCGTAGCACTCAAACCCGTGCTCGTGCGCCAGGTGGTGGGCGGCGGTGGTTTTGCCTGAGCGGGCAGGGCCGGTGAGGCCGATCAGGATCTGCTTCATGCCGCATCACCTCCCCATGGACCGAAGTCATCGGCTGCAGCTGGAGGTGCTGGTTTCGCGGCGCTGCTTTTAGGCTGGATGATCAACAGCAAACCGGTTTGGCGCTGGATGGTAGCGATGGATTCGCGATTGGAGGCCGCTGTCGGGTGGAGATACACCGGGCAGCGGGTGTTGCGCTGAGTGGTTTGCATGGCTCGTACTCTGTGGTGAGAGGGGTACGAGACAAAATTAGTACTACTGTTTATTTATGTCAACAGTAATACTTATAATTTGATGCGAAATTAGATTTTCCGCTGATTTTTCTTTTAGAGAAGAACCGAATACCAGAAGACTTTACCGATCACTCGGATGTGATCGCGCACGTAATCACCGTCATAGCGTTCGTCAGGATGTTCTTCGGCGTTGTAGCTTCGAAGGCGCAATCCTGATCCTGGAAGGCGGTACAAGACTTTCACGCGAAGCTGACCGTCGTGATCAATAGCGTACATTTTCCCGTCTTGGATTACCGTGACAGCCGTATCAACCCCAACGGTGCTTCCATCTGGCAAGACCGGTTCCATGCTGTTCCCGTGCACTGGAACGCAGCCCGCCGTGTTCGGATCGATACCCTTCTTCTGCAGAGTCCGTTTGCCGAAGCGCAGCATCCTTCCGTTTGTTTCAAGCATAACTTCGGAGCCTTTACCTGCTGAAAGTTCTACTTCTTTGAAAAAAGGCAGTTCAACCTCGTCCGGGTCGAGAGGGGTCTTGTCATCCCATTCTTCAATTGGGATCAACGCTTGAGCGGAGGCCGAATGGGGTCCGTCTAAGTCTCCCTCTGGAAGGTCCTTGGATAACGGAGCCCCAACCACCGGGTATTTGATGAACCTCGCAAGGCGTGGGCTCACCTGCTCGTAGCTGAAGCCTAAAACGTTTGAAAATTTGGATAAGGCGTTGAAATTCAGTGGAATTTTCCCATTGAGGTACTGACTCACAACGCTCTGTCCTGCCCAACCGCATAGATCAGCGATCCTTTCCTGCGTGAGTGATTTGTCCTCACGTTTTTTGGCCAAATAGAAGTCTTTCAACCGCTTCGCCTCAGCGGCACGGATTTCGGGGGTAGGGTTAAGCAGGTCATAGGTCATGGCTGTCAATTTATAAGCAAGACTTATTCTTTCCAAACAGGCGGACTGATATTTCTCTTGCGCTAATTTAGAAGTATCACTAATATTTTTGCGTAGACGCCCTTCGAGGACACTAAGATGCCGGATGAAATTGGAGTGATGCTTTGTGAATTTGCCAAGGGCAAGACGCAGCCCGAGCTGGCTGGCCTGCTCAGCGTGTCGCAAAGTGCCGTATCGCAAATGCTGAACTCTGATCGTGATATCAGGGTTCGAATCGGTTCTGACGGCAGTTGTCTTGCCTACGAGATCAGGCCCATAGGTAATAGAAAAAAACCTAAAGCGGCTTAAAGAAAAAGTAGCAGGGCCGGGGACCTCTCACCACAAGACTCCCCCGACCCAGCAATGGCAGTGCAAAACACTGCCAACTCCGCCGACCAGGTCCTCTCACCACAAGAATCGCCTGGTTGGCTAGAACGATGAACAGTGCCGCACAGCACGTTTAGCACAGCACATCGGTCGTGGTCGTAGGATAGGACGTGCCCCTGCCTATGGCTACACCGTAAACGGGGGTTTTACGGTTATGAGTCGCACGGATCTTTTGCCTGACGCTGGTCAGGTACTTTCTTTGCGTCAGGCGCTTTACCGCGCCGGGCGCGATTACAAGGGCGGGGTTACTGCCCTTGCCCACGACATGGTGTTGGACAACGATACCCTCCAGAAAAAGCTGAAGCTTGATGAAGAGCGGCGCTGGCTCAATCCTGACGAACTGGAAGACATCGTCCGGTTGACTGGCAGCCCGCTTTTGCTTGATGCATTGATGCGTCCCGCCGGGGCTGTTTGGTATCGGCCCGAGCCTGTCGCAGCCACCCAGGATGCGCTCAAGTCGGTTGGCAAGCTGCTGACCGAAACGGGCGAGTTCGTTTCAGGCATGCACAACGGCGCTGCCGATGGAGTATGGGAGTTGCACGAAGTTGCTCTGCTGGAGAAGCAGGGCAACGACATCATTCGTGCGGTGCTGGGCATCATGGCCGGCGCTCGGCTGGCGATGGAGGATCGTTCCAATGGCTGACGATATCGACCGCGCCACAGAACAGGCGCAGTACTTACTGGATGTTGCTCTGTTTCGGCATCGCCGCATCCCGACAAGCATGGTCAGCGCGCAGTTTTGTGAAGACTGCGACGATCCGATCCCTGAGCCACGCCGTGCTGCCATTGTTGGCTGCGAAACTTGCATTCACTGTCAGTCGCTGCGGGAGCAGCGTAGATGAGTGATCGTCCAACACCGCTTTCTGCTTGGGCACGCCGCTACTGCGAGACATTCAATTTTGCGTTAGTACCGATTCAACCGGGCGAAAAAGGCCCAAAGGGTAGGGGCTGGAACCAGCCCGGCAAGTACATCGTTGATCCAGCCAAGGCCGAGGCATTCTGGACGAAAAACCCAAGCCATAATCTCGGCGTTGTACTGGGGCCGAGTCGGGTGTGTTCGCTGGACGTCGACGATGTCCAGTGGACACGATTCGTCCTGTACGAACTATTGGGCGTTGATCTGGATGCGCTTGCCCTGGCTTTCCCGACTGTCGTCGGCAACCCACTGCGGTTTCGGGTCCTTTTTCAGGTCCCGGAAGGGCTGGAGCTGACGCGGCACTCCCTGTCTTGGCCCAATGAAAACGACCCGGACGGGTCAAAGCACAAGTCAATCATGCTGAAGGCAAACGCCGCTCGGGAGGCGGGCGATACGGCCAGAGAGGCTTTGTATCGAGCAGATGCCGAGCAGTACAAGCGGTTCACAGTGTTTGAACTGCGTGCAGGATTGGTGCAGGACGTACTGCCGCCCTCCATTCATCCAGGCACCGGCCAGCCATACACCTGGCGCACGCCGCCTGATGCTTCGGGGCTTCCAGTTCTGATCAGCGATCTGCTGAATGTCTGGAACAACTGGGACGTCTTCAAGCGGGGCGCGGAGGCTGCGTGCCCATGGCTGCCGAAGGACGCCAAGCCTGTTGGCAAACAAAAGCCGAAACCGAAGCCAGCCCCAGCAGGTGGCAAGCGGCCGTCTGTCATTGACGAATTCAACAACTGCCACGATATCGAAGAGATTTTGCGCAGCCACGGCTATACCAAGCGTGGAGGCAAATGGCTTTATCCGCAGAGTAGTACTGGACTCCCTGGGATCACCGTGACGGAAGGCAAGGTGTATTCGCACCATGCGGCTGATCCGTTGGCCAACGGTCACCAAAACGACGCGTTCGAAGTGTTCTGTCTGCTGGAGCATGGCGGTGATCAGTCCAAAGCCGTCAAGGAAGCGGCGCGGATACTGGGCATGCAATCGACCCGACCAAGCGCAAGCGATCTTCCCCCGGCCCCAACTGCGGGTAGCGACAAGCCAGATGCTTCAGCACCGGATAACCCAAGCGAGGCGGCTCCTGCACCTGACGGGGGCGCGGGGGAGGAGCTGACCATCGAGCAGGTGCTGCGGCGTTTTGCGTTGGTAGAAGGCACCACACATGTTTGGGACTTCGATAAATCTAGGGCGATGAAGAAGTCAGCCTTTGAAGCGCGTGTGGGCAAGCCCATTGCCAAGCTTTGGCTCGACGCGACCGACAAGAAGCTGATCGCCGATGATCAGGTGAAGGATATCGAGCAAGCCCGGAAAATGGCGGGTAAGAAGGGCGGTGCGCTCGGCATGCGCCCCACGGAACGTTATGTGTACATCGACGGCACCAAAGACGTTTGGGATCGAGAGAAGAAACGCCGTATCGCCGAGGGGGCCGTGAAGATGGCCTTGGGCGACACCTATGCGCTCTGGTTGAACAGCAGCGAGCGGCGGGTGGTCGACGTCGAGCACATTGTCTTCGACCCGACCATGACCAAAGACCCCAGCATATACATCAACACGTTTGACGGCCTGCCGTTGGAGCCGGTCAATGACGACGCGGCGTGCGCCAATCTGCGCTGGTTGATTTCATTCCTCTGCAACCATGATGAGGCCGCTGCTCTGTGGCTGACTCGGTGGCTTGCATATCCGTTGCAACACCTCGGGGCGAAGATGGATACGGCGGTTCTGATGCACTCCACCATGGAAGGCTCGGGCAAAAGCCTGTTGTTCGCCGACACCTTCGGCGCGCTTTATGGGCAGTACGCCGCGACAGTTGGCCAGACCCAGCTGGAGAGCAACTTCAACGCTTGGCAAAGCAGGAAGATGTGGGCCGTGTTCGAAGAGGTGGTCAGCCGCGATCAGCGTTACAACCAGGTCGGTAAGATCAAGCACTTGGTCACCGGCAAGACCGTGCGCATGGAGTCGAAGTTCATCAACGGCTGGGAGGAGGCCAACCACATGAACGCGGTGTTCCTGAGTAACGAGATCCTGCCGTGGCCGATCAGCGACAGTGACCGACGAATGTTGGTCATGTGGCCGATGGAAACCTTGCCGGTTGCCCGACAGAAAGCCATCGGACGCGAGCTGGAGAATGGCGGTGTCGCCGCGCTCTACGGCTGGCTGCTGCGTGTGGATCTGGGTGACTTCGATGAACGCACCCGCCCGCCCAGCACTGCCTCACGCGAGCGGCTGGTTGCGCTCAGTCGGGCCGGGTGGCAAACGTTTCTGTACCTTTGGCGGTATGGCGAATTGGGCCGAGGGCTCTGGGGGGTATGTCTTTCAACGGATCTCTACGCCTTGTTCCTTGAGTGGTGTCAGCGCAACAAAGAACACGTGATGAGCCAGACGAAGTTCTCGCTGTTCATCAGCTCGGAGGTGGAGAAGACCCGGTCAATACCCTGGACTGAACGCAATGATCGGCGCTTCGGCGCTTTCTTTGTGCCCGATGATCCTGAGGCTTCCCTTCCCCCATCAATGAGAGCGCCGGACTTGGGCGTTGCCGTCGATGCCTGGCGGGCCAAGGCGCGCCTTGCGGGGTGGAACGTCGACAGCTGGGACCACGTGAAGGCGGTCGCAGCATGAGTACCTCTAAAAGTGTGTCGGGTGTGTTGGGTATGTTTTGGGTTGGTTTTGGCAACCCGACACAGATCAAACGCCCATTTTTCGCGGGGTGCAGACGTGTGTGTTGGGTGTGCTGGGTTTGGCGTCGCGTGCGCGCATGCGTGACGTTATTTATGCCGGTTAAAGCGCAGTTATTTTTTCTCCATGCGAGGACCTATAAACCCGACAAACCCAACACACCTAGCACACTCTTTATTAATTCATTGTTTTTAAAGGGCTTTAGCTGTGTTGAGTCTGTGTTGGGTAGGGCGTTTTGTGTGTTGGGTTTAGATTTCGAGAGGAAAGGGCGGTGATCAAGGAAATCGAAGCGTTGATGGTGCATTGGGGCGAGCAGATGCGCGAGCGCGGCCAAGGCGGTGGATTGGGCAGCCAGATGGGGGCGATCATCGAATGGGGCGGTGCGCCGCCGCGTGGTACACCTGGTTCTCGGATACTTGGCGGTGCTGGGTGTGGAATTGATCACATTGCCAGTGAGGTTCAGGCAGCAGTGGCAGAGCTGGAACGGTCAGGCCGCGCACCGCTGGCACGATTGGCACTGGAGCGTTATTGCGCCATGACTACGATCCGGGAACAGATGAAGGCAGTCGGCATTGCTGAAGGCGCTGAGCGCACTTACCGCAATTGGGTGGATCGCCTGCACCAGCAGGTCCTATTGATTCTGAAGCTGCGCAGCGGCTCAACCCGTGGCTACCCGGTTGGACCGCAAACCAACCGCAATCTGAAGGTGGCGAAAGGTGCCTCAAGAGCGATTGGAATCCCTGGGGCGCTCTGACTGTGTAAATGCACTCACTTGGCCACCCGTTTGCATTGGACTTGACCAGTCATTCCATTCTTGCTGACCAGTTGTTTTAGCTATGGGTGTCAGCGCATGACACTCAGGGGGAGTGCGTCAGCCAAGTACTGAAGGACTGCAACCGGCCAGACGCAGTCACTGGAAGGGGCTACGAATTTGGGGACGATTCAATGTTGGATAAAGCCTAGGCCAAATTTTACTTGCGGTTTTGACCATAGAGCTCGAGACTCTGATAGTCGCGGAATTGTTCGGATTTGAATCACGGCGAGAGTGCTGGCCACGTCCTGTATGCCATAATCGCATTCCGGAAGCGTTTCTCGGCTCCGTGAAGCTTCAAGTAAATCTGCCAACACTGCAGCTTACTCCGTTAAAATCTCTTCAAGCATGACGGGGCAGAGCACGGTTGGACCAAGGTCGAGAGTCATGCAGAATCTCACCTCCGTGTCGCAAGCAGGACACAGGATCAGGCCATAATGTGGCGCCTTAGCTGCATTATTTTACGGCGCTAGTAGTAAAACTGCGCCCTTTCAGGCAATTGCCACATTACTCGAATTACAGGAAACAAAGATGTCCTTCCTCGCGGAGCTGCTTAAAGACAGCGCTTACCAGTTAGATCAGTTCAAGCCGCATCAAGTGGCAATGCTGCAAGCCTCAATTACCATGAAGGATACGGGGAAAAAACAAGCCCCTTATGTCACCTGCTTGGTCCGAGGCAAGCCTATTAAGCTGACGCCTGAGGAGGCGATGCGACAGCTGTATATAATTGTGCTTCGTGATGAATTGGGCTATTCAACGAGTCGGATGACTGTTGAGTACGAAGTTACTTTTGGTCGTGAAAAAAAACGAGCTGATATTTGCGTTTTCGATAAGGAACGGCCTACAACTCCCTATATTTTGGTGGAAGTAAAAAAACCAAAGCTCAAAGATGGTAAAGAGCAACTAAAAAGTTATTGCAATGCTACTGGCGCGCCTATGGGGGTATGGACTAATGGACAACAAATCTCTTTCTATCACCGCAAAGACCCCAACTACTTTGAAGATATTCCGTCCATTCCATCTGCTCATGAAAAGCTCTCGGATATTTTATCAGAGCGCTGGACGATAGATGACCTCGTCAAATTAGATAAGCTTGTTAATGAGCGCAAATCACTGAAAGACCTCATTCTCGAGATGGAAGATGAGGTCCTTGCGAATGCCGGTGTCGATGTATTCGAAGAACTATTCAAGCTGTTCTTCACCAAGCTGTATGATGAGATGGAAAGTGGGAGAGACAAGAAGCGCTATCTCGTATTTAAAAACTACGGCGACACGGAGACCGAGCTAAAAGCAAAGATTCAGGTGTTATTTAATAAAGCGCAAGAAAAGTGGGAGGGAGTGTTTCAGGATGGGGCAAGAATAGAATTAACCCCAAGCCATCTTGCTGTATGCGTTTCATCTTTAGAAAAGGTCAAGCTTTTCAATTCGAACCTTGAGGTGGTAGATGAGGCTTTCGAGTATTTAATAAACAAGTCAAGCAAAGGTGAAAAAGGACAGTATTTTACCCCTCGATATGTCATCGATATGTGCGTAAAAATGTTGAATCCGCAAGAGCATGAAACGCTAATCGATACTGCCGCCGGAAGCTGTGGTTTTCCTGTTCATGGTATATTCCATGTGTGGGAAAAGATAATGGAGGATGAAGGCTATTCGAAAAGTCACCTTTTTACCACCGAGAAGAAGTCTGCTAGATGTGAAGATTACGTACGCAGTAAAGTTTTCGCTATAGACTTTGATGAAAAAGCAGTACGAGTGGGGCGTACGCTCAATCTAATTGCCGGTGACGGCCAGACAAACGTTTTACACCTCAATACTCTTGATTATGAACGCTGGGACGAAAAGACCAACGATGAAGTTTGGCTAGATATTTACGGTGAAGGCTGGAAGCGCATTCGGAAACTACGCTCCGAAAGAAACCATAATCGTGACTTCCAGTTCGATGTGTTGATGGCGAATCCGCCCTTTGCAGGTGATATTAAAGAAACACGGATTCTTGCCAAGTACGAGTTGGCGCGCTCGGTAAGTTTTGAAAAAGTCAACAAGGTCAATCCCGCTGATGCCAACATTCAAAATATAGGTGGTACCCCCACATTTCCGGAAGCATTGCATGCGAGTCACGAGGTAATATACCAAATGGCGGATCAGTCGTATCGGAAAGTAAAGATTAAGCAACAGATGAATGTTGGTCGGGATATACTTTTTATTGAACGCAACCTACAATTTTTAAAGCCAGGCGGTCGAATGGCTGTAGTATTGCCGCAGGGCCGGTTTAACAACTCGTCAGACAAAGCATTGCGTGAATATCTATCAGCCCACGGTCGAATACTAGCGGTTGTGGGGCTGCACGGTAACGTCTTTAAGCCGCATACCAATACTAAAACCAGCATATTGTTTATTCAAAAGTGGAATGATGATCCTGCTCTAGGGCCACTGTGCCCACCAAAGGCAGATTATCCAGTCTTTTTTGCAACAATGCGTGAGCCAAGCAAAGATAACTCTGGTGATAAAATTTACCGCAATAATCCTGATGGTGAACCGCTCCTTGATAACCATGGCCACCTAATCGTTAAACACGATTTATTTAATCACGACGGCTTAACTGAAGACGGTATCGCTGAAGCCTTTATTGAGTTTGCGATAAAAGAGGATCTGGGTTTTTTTCCCTAAGCTCCTTTAACAATGCTCGTTATGAGCAACTGTTAGAGGAGCTTGAAATATCGGTTTTGAGTATCTCAGATGCATTTGAAGAAATAGTCAATCCGACAAATCGAATCGATAGCTCCTTTTTTCAAAAGGAGTATTTGAGTCTACCTCGCTACCAGTCCACGATTGGTGATATTGCCATCGTCAGAAGCGGCACAACCCCCTCTGACAGGGATGACAATTTGAAAGAGGGCGCGTTCCTTCTGAAAACCGTGGATATCAGAAACAGACCTCTAAGCTCTGCAGACGCTGAAAGCTTCTATCGCATCTCTGTCGAGATAGCGGACAGGATGAAAAAAACCCGACTGGAGCCTCGGGATGTCCTGATAAATATTGTCGGCGCTACGACGGACGTAGTTGGGCGAGTAGCACTCATTCCCAAAGATTTCCCTGAGTCGAACATAACTCAAGCAATGGCGTTATTGCGGATAACGAACAAAGCGTGGTCAGCCGAGACTGTTTTTTCGTATCTCGCTGGGAGATATGGGCAGCTGCAAGTAAGAAGGCTTGCTAGGCCCACGGGCCAATACAACCTCAATCTTGCAGAGATTGAGAGCATCTGCATACCAGAGTTTTCTAAGGATTTTAACAAGGCTATAAAAAGTATAGTTGAGAGGTCGTCTGAGCTTCGCGAGACGTCAACCTCTCAACTCACCAATGCCGATCTGATACTTTCTACCGAAATCGGGTTGAATACGTGGCGAGCGCCAGAAGCTCTTTGTTATGTTCGATCAAGCAGTGATGTATTTGCAGCACTACGATTGGATGCCGAGCATTTCCAGCCATGTTACCGAGAACTTGTAGATTTGATAGACGCTTCAGGTTCCGGGATAAGACTTGGCGATTTTCTTTTGGAAAATAAACGTGGAAAACAGCCAGCCTATGAATCCGTTGGGCTTCCTGTAATAAACTCCAAGCAAGTCTTACGGAATGAAGTTCGTTTGGATGACGATAATCGCTGTGGATCAGCGGAAGATGCCGGGATTATGATCCGAGAAGGTGATGTTCTTGTTAATGGAACCGGAGCAGGGACTATCGGCAGGTCAGCGGCTTTCTTACATAAAGTCCCGGCAATTCCTGATAACCATGTAACGATACTTCGCCCGAAACCTTCGCTCGATCCGGTTTACCTGGCGGTATTTCTCAATTCAAAAGCCGGTCAAATGCAGGTCGAACAACGGCTGCGAGGCTCGTCTGGACAAATCGAGCTTTATCCTACCGACCTTGCTGAATTCCGCATTTGGCTAGCACCTATGCCTATACAGCAGGCTATAAGATCGCAGGTCGAGAAGAGTTTTAAGCAACGTCAAGAAGCGCTCCGATTACTCGATACAGCAAAACACGCTGTTGAGATCGCTATAGAAAGAGGCGAGGTAGATGGATTTACATACATTGTGGAAAACAGTTGACGATGATCGGCACTTTTAGCTAGCGACCAACCGCTTTTGGCCTTTAGCTGCCCGCTCGAATGGCCGCTTTTGGCCGTTCTCTGCCGGTCGTCACTTCCGTATACGCTGGTCAAGTCGAATGCAAAGGTTGGTCAGCAGGAATGCCATTGACTGGTCAGTGGCTATGCATATGAGTGGTCAAGCCCATGCAGACCGTTCGTCCGAGTAGTTTGTCGCATTGTGGTCGCATTGATGTTCTATCGCGGCCACGTTTGGTCCAACCGTTAAACAGCCCTTTTCGGTTTTTCCGAACGCCGGTACAACGTAGGCACGATCTGCGCTTTGCGCCTGAATCACAGCCAGAGCACCCGCTGTGTATGCTTCACCCAGCCATCCCCAAGGCTGTCACCAACCCCGCTTCGGCGGGGTTTTTCATTTCAGCTCCCCCGGAAGGGTGGCAACCGGATGCGCAACATGCCCGACAAACCAGATACGTGGGCCAGGATCGTGGCGGCCATTTCAAATCCACTGTGGCAGGGCATGATCATGGCCATCGTCGTTTCTCTACTGCGCATCCTCTACGACGCCAAAGAAACCAGTAAGCGCCGGATCTTATTCGAAGCGCTTATCTGCGGTTCGTTGAGTCTGGTCGCGTCCAGTCTGATTGAGTGGATGACCTGGCCGCCGAGCTTATCGGTAGCTGCAGGTGGAACGATTGGCTTTCTTGGCGTTACGGCCATTCGCGAATTGGTGGCCCGTTTCATAGGCCGGAAGGTGGATTCCCTATGAAGGCTATCGCCGCTGCAATCATCATCGCGCTGGTGGGCTTGTTGCTCGTCGGCATTCAACAGTACCGGGTCGTCGCATTGCGCGGCGAAGTGGAAGTGGAAGCGACGGCCAAGAAGAAAGCGCTCGACGCCAACCTCGAAAGCGAGGCCACCATCACCACGTTGCGCGCCGAGGCCCAACGTAACGCTGCCTATCTGAAGGACTTGAATCAACGGATCAAGGCCAGCGAGAACAAAGCCAAACAGGCGAGGAAAGAATTTGAAGACCTCAAGCGCAACAGCAAGCCCGTTCGTGATTGGGCTTCTCAGCCTTTGCCTGACGGCCTGCGCGGCAAAGCCGGTGGTGGTCACAAAAACGTCAGCGGTTCGACTCGAACCCCCTGAGTTGATTCCTTGCGAACGCATCAACGCCGAGGAGGCTGACCTTCGTTCGAACGGCGACGTCTGGGAGCTGAAGGATCAGGCCATCAAGCTGCTCGACACGTGCGCCGATCAGGTCGACGCCCAGATCCTGCGCAGCCAGAGCAAGTAGTCGACGCCGCTGGGCTTCATGCCCCATCGGGGGGCGCACCAACCCCCTGTTTTTTGGGTCCTCCCTGAGGGGGGCTCCCTACACGGGTACGTGGACTCGCGGTTCTTGTGCAGCTGAGTTTTTTGCAGGGATGTCCGTCTTTCTAAAGGGTTCTGTATGGGCAGGAAAGTCAGCAAGGCCGACTTGGGTGAGATCGTTGGCCGGGACGAACGCACCCTGACCCGGTGGCAACACGACGGCATGCCGGTGGTTGAGTTTGGTCTGGGTCGTGGCAACGAAAACCAGTACGACACCGAAGCGGTGGTCCAGTGGCTGATGCAGCAGGCCTCGCTCAACGGCAAGAAAGAATCGTCCCGTGACAGGCTTGACCGGGTCCGGGCCAACCGTGAAGAGCTGGCGCTGGCCAAAGAGCTTGGGGAGGTGGTGATCGCCTCCGACATGATCCAGCGCTTCGAGGCCATGATCATGTCGGCCAAGGTCGAACTGCTTAATACATTTCCAGATGTGCTCGCCGCTGAGTTGTCAGCCCGGTACGGCATTGAGGTGGACGATCTACTGATTCGTGAGCCCATCGAGGCCATCCTGAGAAGGCTTTCGGACTATGACAATGATGCTGACTCAACTGGAGATTCTGACGAATCGCCATACCCGGAGGGCCTTGAGGAAGACGGCGAGTGAGTCCCTGCACAAGGCCTGTTTGAAGTGGGCTCCACCGCCGCGCATGAGCATCATTGAATGGGCAGACAAGTATCGCTGGCTGTCCGCTGAAGAGGCGGCTCGGCCGGGTAAATACCGGTTCGATGTGACCCCCCATCTGGTCTGGCCTGGTGGTCCGCTTGAGGCGCTGGACGATCCAAACGTTACAGAAATCGTAGGGCGCAAGTCTGCGCAGGTGGCCTGGACATCGGGCGTGCTGGGTAACGCCCTGGGTAAGTGGATCGACATCGATCCGTCTCCGATTCTGGTGCTGTTTCCCAAAGCAGAAGCGGCCAAGCAGTATGTGGGCGAGAAGCTCGAGCCCATGATTGAGGCGACACCCAGGCTTCGCAAGAAGGTCGATCTACGCAGTCGCAAGCTGCAGCAACGCCAGGACTTCAAGCGATTTCCGGGCGGCTTTCTGAAAATGGTGGGCTCCAACAGTCCGGCGAGCGTGAAGTCCACGCCGGTTCCGAGAGTCGCTGTCGAGGAGCCTGATGACTGCAACCTCAACCTGCGGGGTCAGGGGGACAGCATAAAGCTGGCCAAGGAACGATTGAAGACGTTTCGCCGCTCGAAAATCATCATCGGCGGCACCCCGACCATCAAGGGGTTGTCGGCCATTGATGCGGAGCTGGAAATCTCCGACAAGCGCGAAGGGCTCGTGCCTTGCCACGAATGCGGACAGTCGCACGCGTTGAGCTTCGACAATCTGTTCTGCGCGGACGATCCCGACTATCACCACGAGGTGTATGGCAAGAAGCGGCCGGAACATGCTTATTACGCCTGCCCACACTGCGGCTGTTCGTGGGATGACAACCAGAAAAACGCGAACCTCAAACACGGCCGTTGGGTCGCGACGGCCGAGTTTAGAGGCATTGCCGGTTACATTCTCAACGAGCTGTACGCCACCTTCTGGGGATCGCGCTTCCAGGCGCTGATGGAGAAAAAGCTTCAGGCCGAGCACGCCGCGTCCCACGGCAACATCGGGCCGATGATCGCCTTCGTCAACAGCTCCAAGGGGGAGAGTTACGAATACAAAAGCGATGCGCCCAAAACGGATGAACTGGAAAAGCGCGCCGAGCCTTACGCAGAGCTGACGGCACCCAACGGGGTGCTGCTGATTACGGTGGGCGTCGATGTTCAGGGCGACCGGCTGGCGTTGGTCGTCATCGGCTGGGGCCGGGGTGAAGAATCGTGGCGACTGTACTGGGGTGAGCTGTACGGTAATCCTATCGATCCGCATGACGCCGTTTGGCAGGAGCTGGATCGGCTGATTGCCAAGCCGGTGGCGACAGAGGGCGGAGCGCAGCTGGTCATTTCCGCCGTGAGTATCGACAGCTCGGACGGCAACACCAGCGACGCGGTCTACGGATACGTCCGGGACCGGCAGCGCTACAACATCATGGCGATCAAAGGTGCGTCGATTGACAGCCGTGATAAGGAAATCTTTACCCGGCCGTCCCCGTCGGTTGACTCCTCCCAGGACAACACCAAAGCGTCGAAATATGGCTTGCGTGTCTACATCGTCGGAACCCACAAGGCCAAGACGCTGATCGACGGCCGTCTTCGACTCACCGGCGCAGGGCCGGGGCGGATGCACTGGTACAGCGAGATCCGCTCGGACTACTACGAGCAACTCACCAATGAAGTGCTGGCCCCGCACGCGCGCAACCCCAGCAAGATGGTGTGGCAGAAGAAGGCGGGCCGCCGTAACGAAGCGCTGGACTGCGAAGTGTATGCACTGCATGCGGCCAGAAGCTTGAAGACCCATCTGTTACGCGAACATGAGTGGGATCAGCTGGAGCAACAATTGCTGCAACCCACTCTTTTCAACACCGAGCAGGCCGTCACTCCTGTGCCACGTAAAGCGAATGCTCGCGGTCGTGGCACGCGCAGCCGTGCAGGCTACTAGAGGTTCAATCATGACTGACGCACAAATGCGCCTGGAGCAAGTACGGGCGGCGATCTCTGACGTCCTCAAAAAGGGTCAGCGGCTGAAGCGAGCGGATCGCGAGATCTATCGGGCCGAGCTCGACAGTCTGCGTTTGCTGGAACAGCAATACGCCAAAGAGGTCGCGCTGGAACAAGCATCGCTGCAGGGCAGGGGGCGTAATCGCATCTCCTACATGGTGATCTGATTATGGGTTTTTTCCGCAAAGACCCTGCCGAGCTGTTGATGCGAGAGGCACTCAAGCTCGCCAAATCTGTGTCTGAAGGGTCGCCTGCCAAAGCGCAGGGTGGCGGTGGCGGGGTTGAAACCCGCTGGCGCGGTGCATCCCGTGTGCTGCGTAGCATGGCAGGCTGGATTCCGGGATTGGGCAGTGCCAGGCGCGACCTGCACCACAGCGAGCGTCGCATGCTGGTAGCCCGGTCGCGTGATGCCATGCGCAACCATCTGATCGCTCGGGCGGCTATCACCCGCCTGCGCACCAATGTGGTCGGCACCGGCCTGGTCTGCCGTGCCCAGATCGATCATGTCGCGGTGGGCATCGACGAGCAGCAGGCCGAGCAACTCAATGCCCAATTGGACAGGATCTGGTCGCTGTACGCCGATGACCCCCGCGAGTGTGATGCCGAAGCCACGCTCAACCACTACCAACTGCAGGCGCTGGTGCTCATATCGGCCATGGTTTGCGGCGATGTCCTGATCGCCAGTCCTGACGATGAACGTCCCGGCTGCATTTTCAGCACCCGATTGCAGTTGATCGAATCGGATCGTGTCTGCAATCCGGACGGGGGCATGGACCGCGCAAACATGGTTGAAGGTGTGGAGTTTGATCGGTTGGGAGCCCCCTTGGCGTATCACGTCTGCAACGGTTATCCCAATGAGTATTTGGCAGGGCAGAGCCTGGCGTGGGAGCGACTGCCTGCTTTCGGTGATGTGACCGGCAGACGTCGGGTCATGCATGTCATGTCGGACAAGGAAAGGCCAGGCCAGAAGCGAGGCGCTCCTTATCTGGCTCCGGTGCTGGAGCCGTTGCAGAAGCTGGAGCGCTACAGCAGTGCTGAGTTGATGGCGGCGGTTATCTCGGCGATGTTCACCGTGTTCATCAAAAAGAACAACGACTTCAACGTCTCCAACTTGCCCATGTCCGCCATGGGTAACGAGGGCGCGGGTGGTGATACCACCGACGATGGTGAGCTGGCATTGGGGGAGGGTGCCATTGTCGACTTGGGAATGGGCGAGGAGCCGGTGGTTGCCAATCCGGCTCGACCCAATGCCCAGTTCGACCCCTTCTTCACGGCGGTCGTGAAAGAGATCGGCGCGGCGCTCGAGCAACCGATGGAAGAGTTGCTGCTGCATTACAGCAGCAGTTACAGCGCGGCTCGCGCTGCGATGCTGCAGGCGTGGCGGTTCTACAGCGTTCGGCGCTGGTGGCTGGCCTGCGACTTCTGTCAGCCCAGCCGCGAGTTGATCATTGATGAGGCCGTGGCGAGGGGACTGATTCACCTGCCGGGTTATTCAGATCCTGCGAAGCGTAAAGCCTACTGTCAGGGGATCTGGATCGGTCCTGCGCGCGGCGCTATCGATGAGCTCAAAGAAGCCAATGCAGCCGGTAAGCGGATCGAAATCGGGGTCAGCAACGAAACCCTCGAAACGGCCGCAATGACGGGCGAGCCCTGGCAGCAGGTCTACCGCCAGCGTGTTCGCGAAGTTGAGCAGCGACGCGCAGACAACCTGCACATGTTGCCCAAAGGCGGCGTCATCGCTGACCCACCCACACCATCCAACGAGGAATAACCATGCCCCGCGCATTGGAGCTGGCTGCATCGCAGCCTTGGCTGATGCTGCCTGACGCCCTGGATAACCTGCTGACCATTGCCGACCGCATGGGCGATCCGGGTGCGTTGGAGAGCAAAACCGGTATCCGGCTGGAGAACAGCCGCACGGTCAGCGTTCGCAACGGCGTCGCCATCATCCCGGTGGTCGGTCCGGTTTTTCGCTACGCCAATCTGTTTACCGAGGTCAGTGGCGCGACCAGCACCCAGGTGCTGGCCACCGACCTGCAGTCGGCACTGGATGACCCGAACATCAAGTCCATCATCCTCAATATCGACAGCCCTGGCGGGGTGGCGGCGGGCATCAACGAGCTGGCTGATCAGATCCATGCGGGACGCGCGCGTAAGCGCATTGTGGCCTACGTCGGTGGAACGGGGGCCAGCGCTGCTTACTGGCTGGCTTCTGCGGCCAGCGAGATTGTCATCGATGAGACGGCGTTGCTCGGCAGCATCGGTGTTGTGGTGGAAGCCGTGGTCGAGGGTGAGGCCGGCAGCGGCCGCAAGCGTTACCAGATCGTCAGCCGCAACGCTCCCAACAAACGGCTCGACATGGCCACCGAAGAGGGGCGCGCCAAGGTCGGTGAAACCGTGGACGCAATGGGCGAGGTGTTTGTGGCCAAGGTCGCCCGCAACCTTGGCGTGGCATCCGACGCTGTTCCTGCAATGGGAGATTTTGGCGGCTTGCGGGTAGGTGCAGCCGCCGTTGAATCGGGCCTTGCTCACCGCCTGGGCTCACTGGAAGGACTAATTACCGAACTGGCCAAACCGGCCGCGACACAACCGAGGACATTCACTATGACCACCGTCAACTCCACCGCTCAGCTGCGCGAAGCACTGGCCGCTGGCACCGACCCAAACACCATCGAAATTGCTCAGGCCAGCCAGTCCGAACTGGAGACTGCACGTACGCAAGCCAGCACGCAGGCGGTCACCGCTGAGCGTGAGCGCATCAAGGGTATCAACGGTCTGGCCAGTAAGGGCTTTGAGGCCGAGATCACGGCGGCCATCGATTCCGGGGCCTCGGTCGAGGCAACCGCCTTGCAGTTGTTCAAGGCTGCCCAGGACCGTGGCATTTCGTTGAGCGCAATCAAAGCCGACAGCACCCGTGCGTCGACCTCTACACCCTCCGATGGCAACGCTCAGGGTGAGCGCAAAGCCGTAGTCGGAGCCATTGTCGCGGGCGCTTCGCGTCGCTGATCAGGAGAACATCATGAGTAATCCAACCCGTCAGACCTATGTCCCCAGTCATCTCTCTGCAGGCGCGTTCCCTGTGGTGATTGAGACCGGGATCATTGCGGCAGGCCAGAAGCTCAAGCGTGGTGCGGTGCTCGGTCAGGTCGACGCTTCGGGCGAGTACCTGCTCAGCGCCGCCGCTGCCGACAACGGCTCTCAGGCACCCAAGGCTGTGCTCGACCAAGACGTAGACACCACCGGCGGTGCTTTTCCAGCATCGATCCTTCTCACCGGCGAGGTGCTGGGCTCTGAGCTCATGTTGGGCGAAGGCCTGTCACTCGCCAAAGCAAAAGCAGCCCTGCGGCCGCTGTGCCTGTTCATTCGTTAATCGGAGCTTCTGATGGATATTTTCGACACCCGTACCATGCTTGAAGCCGTTGAGCAGATGCCCACGGCGCGACGTTTTCTGCTGAACACGTTCTTCAATGGCGGCAGCCCCGTGACGTTCCCCACCAAGACGGTGGACATTGATATCGTCAAAGGCCAGCGCAAAATGGCACCGTTTGTTCATCCGCGCTTGCCCGGCAGCATTTCGTTGCGTGACGGTTACCGGACTGACTCCTACGCGCCGCCGTACATCCAGCCCAAACGTGAAACGACCGCTGAGCTGGTCCTCAAACGCTCGGCAGGGGACAACCCTTTCTCCAGCCGGTCGCCGTTGGAGCGGGCAGGCCAGATGTTGGGCAAGGATCTGCGCGATCTCGATGACGAGATCATTCGTCGCGAGGAGTGGATGTGTGCCCAGGCACTGACCACCGGCAAGGTGCGGGTGCTGGGCGACGGCGTCGATGACACGATCGACTTCCTGATGGCCAACGATCACAAAATCACGCTGGGCACCGGTCAGTGGGGCACCGACAACTCTGACCCGATAGGCAACCTGCGCGCCTGGAAACGCAAAATTGCCAAAGACTCTGGCCGCACTGCCAACACTGCTGCGCTGAGCGGTGAGGCGCTTGATGCATTCCAGTCCAATCTGACTGTCATCAAGCAACTGAACACTCGCCGTGTGGACATGGGTCTGATCAAGCCGGAAGAGCTGCCGGACGGCGTCACCTATCTAGGCTACCTGAACGATCCGGGCGTCGACCTTTACGGTTATGACGAGTGGTATCTGGATGACGAGGGCGATGAGCAGCCCATGATCCCAGCAGGCGGTTTGATTCTGGGCGCGACGTCCACGCGTAACGCCATGCTTTACGGTGCGATTCAGGATCTGGAAGCCATCGAGAGCGGGCTGGTCGAAGCGGCACGCTTCCCCAAGAGCTGGACAACCCAGGAGCCGAGCGCTCGCTGGTTGAAGCTGCAGAGCGCGGCACTCGCCGGTTTGCTGGAGCCGGACGCATTCATCTACGCCAAGGTGGTGTGAGATGGCCAAAAAACCCGGCTATATCGTGGTAGACGGCTGCATTCAGGAGGGGCGCAACATCGTCCTCAGAGGCAGCCCATACACTCCGGCCAGCAAAGAGATGGAGGATGCGCTGGTGGCAGAAGGGCGTATCGCCATCAGCACGGACCCTCGGGCGCAAGAGGCTATCCAGTCTCAGGCAGCGAGCCCTGGCGATACTGATGACGCCACCGACGGTGACTGACCATGAGCTTTCGAGAACTGGCTGAGGACATGGACGCCCAGATCCTTGAATCTCTGGGCGATATCGCAACCATCGACGGGCGCGATATCGCGGGGTTTCTTTCAATCCCGTGGCTGCAACCCAAGCTCGGACGCATCAACACTGGCATCAGGGAACCGCACTTCGCGATACGCGTTCACGACGCTACTGGGGTTGCGATTGGTCAGATCGCCTCCATCGACCTGCCTGAGCAGGACGGTGGTGGTCGGTATGACCTGGTCGGCCTTGAGCCAGACGGTACAGGCTGGGTTTCTCTTATTCTGAGGCTGAAACGATGAGCATAGGCAGCTTCTACAAACAGTCGGCCAAGGACGGCATGATCACCCTGCAGCCATCTTCGGCCGATCTGGAAGCGTTCAAGGACTTTGCTGCAGCGGTTCCCAAAGCTGCGGCAGCGGCCCAGCGGCGTGCCATCAACAAGACGCTACGCTGGTTGCGCACGCACATTGCCAGGACTGTCGGGCGGCAAGAGCGCATCGCGGTCACGGCTGTCCGGCAACGTCTTCGGGCCTACCCGGTCAACGGTGGCACGATGCGGGGCAAGCTCTGGTTTGGTCTGGATGCTATTTCCGCCAGTCGTATCGGCCGTGCGCGGCAGAGCCGTACCGGCGTATCCGTTGCCGGTCGCCGTTATCAGGGCGCGTTCTTCAAAACGGTCTACGGCGGCAGTCCCGATATCTGGATCCGCACCGCGAGCAAGCACTTTGACTCAGGTGCGTATGCCGAGACAAGGCAAGGCAAACGGCGCTCCGGTTTTGTCGAAGAAAACGGCAGCCGCTTCCCGCTCGCTAAAGCCAAGGTATCGCTTGAAGAGGCGAGGCCGCATTTCGATAACTGGGTGAAACGTGCTGATGAGCGCCTGCTGGAGATCCTCAAGCAGGAATTCAATTACGAACTGCAGAAGCACCTGAAAGGAACTGCCCGTGCCTGACCAAGCGTTCAATCTTGATTCACTGTACGAAGCCATTGAACAACACATCAGGGCCTCGATTGCCGGGCTTGAGTACGTCGGCACCATGCCGGACATGCTTCAGCAGGTTGCCGTCCCGGCCGTGCTGATCGAACTGGTGGAGTTTGAGCCAGGCATTGATCAGGGCACCGGGGAAACCGCTTTGATTGCCCGGTTTGAAGCCCGAGTGATTGTTGGGTCCGAGCGCGAGCAATGCCAGCAGCAGGCCGCCTTTGCAGCCACTCAGTTGGCCGTATTGTTGAGGCTGCAAACCTGGGGCCTTGAGGTCGAGCCCGCCGAGTTCGTGAGGGCCGCTCAAGACTGGTCGCGTCCCGAGCTGGACGGCTACGCGGTCTGGGTCGTCGAGTGGACCCAAGGTATCTACCTCGGCGAAGAGGAATGGCCGTGGCCCAATGAGCCGCCTGGCACTCTGGTGTTTGCCTTCAGTCCGGACACCGGACGTGGTAACGAAGATCAGTACCAGTCGCCAGAGGATATGTGATGAGTTTCGCGTTGGCTGAACATGACCGCATGCTGGCCGGTGTGGTGAAGGATTGCTACGTCGTTGCGCTAGACCTTGCCGCGTCACCTCCGGTATGCCGCGTTTCGGATGGTGACTGGGTCAGCGCCTGGGTGCGCTGGCACAGCGTGGCGGCGGGCAAGGCGCGACACTGGCGTGCACCGACCCTTGGTGAGCAAGGCACCTTGTTTAGTGCCAGCGGTGACGTGTCGCAAGGTACGTTCATTCCGGGACTGTATGGCAATGCGGGTGCCCAGCCTGACAACCGCGATCATGTGGAAGTCTGGCGTTTCGACGACGGCGGTTCACTGATCTACGACTGGCAGGCCAGCACTTACACAATTGATCTGCCCGCCGGGACAGTGACAGTCACTGTCGGAGCCAGCTCGGCCGTTGTGACCGACGAATCTATCAGTGCGACCTCCGGAACGATCACCGCCAAGGCTGGCACTATCACGCTGGACGGAAATGTCACGATCAGCGGAACGCTCGCCGTAGTCGGTGATATCCATGGCGGCGGGCAGATTCTCGACACGGGTGGCAACACCCCGAACCACAAGCACTGACCCAGCCCGCCATGCGGGCTTTTTAATGTCTGGAGATGACCCATGGCGACCGTAAAAATCGATAAGACTTCTGGTGACCAACCGGCAGCCCCAACAGGCCAGGTCACCCCCACGGCGATATCAGCCACTGACGCCTTGCCTCATCCCGCGCCCGCTGTAGCGGTGCGGATGTATCGAGACACGCTGTTCACCTCGCGCACGCTGATTCTGCCGGATAACCGCACCCTGGCTGTCGCTAAGGGCATTGCCACGGCGCAGGCCGATGACACCGTCGCGCTGGAGTATCTGCGTGCACACCCGGACCTTGAACCGCTGGAGTAACTCATGATCGGAATGGATCGCCGTACCGGTCAGCCCGTCTCCGGCCTGGCGCACCTGCGGCAGTCCATCGAAGACATTCTGGGCACTCCCGTGGGCAGCCGCCGAATGCGCCCGGAGTACGGCAGCAAGATCCGGCGCTTTGTCGATCTGCCTGTGAACGAGGGCTGGAAAAGCGCGGTGCAGGCCGAGGTGGCCAGATCGCTAGGCCGTTGGGAACCTCGCCTGAGACTTGAGCGTGTCAGGGTGATTGCGGTCCTGAACGGCCAGGTTACCTTGGAAGTGCAGGGGACGTATCTGGGTGACAATGCGGTGTTGGAGGTGACGGCATGAGCTTGATTGAACTGTCGGCGCTGCCCGCGCCGCAAGTCCTTGAGGACCTGGACTTTGAAGAAGAGTATCAGGGGGAGCTAGCCGCCTTTCGTGAATACATGGGGGAGAACTGGAGCGCCTTGCTGGAAAGCGACCCGGTCACCAAGTTGCTCGAACTGGGGGCTTACAGGCGGCTCCAGAACAGGGCACGTGTCAACGATGCGGCGAAGTCATTGATGCTGGCCTATGCCCAGAAAGCCGATCTTGATCAGTTGGCAGCCAACGTCAATCTCAAACGTCTGCAGATCCAGGCAGCAGATCCCGTTGCAGTGCCTCCCACTGCAGCTGTCATGGAAGAAGACGATGCGCTTCGGGAACGTGTCCAGCTTGCCTACGAGGGACTGACCACGGCGGGGCCACGAAACAGCTACATCCTTCACGCACGCAACGCCTCAGGTTTGGTGGCCGACGCCACTGCGGAAAGCCCAGCCCCGGCAGTAGTCGTGGTTACAGTGCTTGCGCTGGAAGGCAGTGGTGCGGCCGATGCGGATCTGCTGGAGACGGTTCGGCTCAATCTCAGTGACGAGGATGTGCGCCCCTTGGGGGATCGCCTGATTGTTCAGAGCGCTGAGATTCTGCCTTTCCGTATCAACGCTGTCGTCCACATGGTCGGAAGCGGACCTGAAACGGAGGCCACCCTGGCTGAATGCAAAAACCGGCTGGACGCTTGGATCAATCCCCGGAGACGTTTGGGCATTGAGGTGGCTCGATCCGGCATTGATGCGCAATTACACATCAGCGGCGTCAGTCGAGTTGACCTTCAAGACTGGACGGACATCCGTCCGACCAAGGCGCAGGCAGCCTGGTGCGAAGCGTTCACCGTGACGCGGGGTAGTTGAGATGACCAGCTTGCTCCCCCTCAACAGTTCTCCGCTTGAGCGCGCCATTGAGGTTGCCACGGATGAAGTCACCACGATTCCCCTGCGCACTCTGTACAACCCACAGACCTGTCCCGCGCACTTGCTCTACCACCTTGCGTGGGCCTGGTCTGTGGACCGTTGGGATGATGGATGGTCTGAGCCGGTAAAGCGTGCAGCCATTGCCGCTTCGTTCTTCATCCATGAACGCAAAGGGACGATTGGCGCGATACGCCGAGTGGTTGAACCGCTTGGCTACCTCATCGATGTCCTGGAATGGTGGCAGACCGTACCTGAGGGAATCCCCGGTACTTTTGCGCTCAAGGTGGGTGTGCTGGACACCGGCATCACCGAGGAGATGTATCAGGAACTGACGGCCCTGATCGATGACGCCAAGCCTGTCAGCCGTCACATGCTCGAACTGGCCATCAGCCTTGAAACTACCGGCCGTTTCTACCTCGCCGCTTCGGTCTCTGAAGGCGACGAAATCGATGTTTACCCACCTGTACCGCGAGACATTGAAGTCACGGGGCATATGGGGCTGGGTGGGCGTGAAACCACTATCGATACTCTGGATGTCTTCGCATGATCGATCAGACTTCGCAATTCTTTGCCACCCTGACGAATGTCGGTGCGGCCAAGCAGGCCAATGCCGATGCCCTCGGCGTGCCTTGGAAAATAGCTCAAATGGGTGTGGGTGATGCCAATGGCACCGATCCGGTGCCCGATGCTTCACAGAAAAAACTGATCAACGAGCGCCGCCGTGCCCCGCTCAATCAGCTCAAGGTTGATCCAGCCAACAACGCGATCATCATCGCCGAGCAGGTTATCCCCGCAGAGATCGGTGGTTTCTGGATTCGTGAAATTGGCTTGTACGATACAGACGGCGACCTGGTGGCGGTCGCGAACTGCGCGCCGTCCTTCAAGCCATTGCTGGCTCAAGGTTCTGGTCGCACGCAGATCGTGCGCATTAACCTGCTGGTCAGCAATACCAGCAACGTCGAGCTGCGCATTGACCCAACCGTTGTGCTGGCCACGCGTTCCTTTGTGGACCTGCGGATTCAGGAAGAGCTTTCCAGGCTCGACAATAAACAATCGGTTCGTGCTGCCACGACCGGCCCGGTGGTCCTTGCTGGCATCCAGTCGGTCGATGGCGTTGCGCTCGCCGCAGGCGACCGGGTGCTGGTAAAAAATCAGGCCAGCGGCAAAGATAATGGTTTGTACTCGGTCGTCGCGGGTGGTGCCTGGTTACGCGTTGTTGACGCGGATGTGAGCGTGGAGGTGACACCTAACCTGATGGTTAGCGTCGAGCAGGGTGACGCGTTGTTCGACACGCTCTGGCAGTTGACCACAAACGCGCCAATTACCTTGGGTACGACTGCGCTGGCGTTCGAGCAAGTGGCAGGTCCGACTGGCGTTCTGCCCGGAACTTACAACCGGGTCACGGTCGACCGGCGCGGCCTGGTGATGGCCGGTTTCAACCCGACCACCCTGGGCGGTTACGGGATCGCTGATGCTTACAGCAAAACGGAAATTGATGCGCGGGTGGCGGCGTTGCAGCCCAAGCTCGGGTTTGTTCCCGTGCAGCAGGGCACTGGCGCGGGCCAGTTGAACAATCAGGTCAGGCTCGGCTGGTCGGGTAGCGGGCTTAAGGCGGCGGTCGACAATACCGATTTAGGCAACCTCTGGTATTCGGGCAACTTTGATCCGGCCACCAAGGCCAACGTAGGCAGCACGTTGTTTGCTTACGGCATTACCGATGCCTACACCAAGGCTGAGGTTGACCAGCGAGTGTCCGAGCGGGCTTTAAGGACAGAGGTCTATGCCAAAGCCGACGTTTACACCAAGGCTGAAACCGATGCACGGGATTCGCAACGGCCGCTGGCGGACAGCATCACGAACATCGGGCTTGCGGCCAACGACCCTGCGTCGCCCTATATGCGCCGCGCCAGTGACAACACGACGTATTTTCTTCAAACCAAGCTTGGCTTTGTTCCTGTCCAGCAAGGCACGGGTGCAGGCCAGTTAAACAACCTGATCAAGATCGGATATACGTCCGCAGGTCAGGTTAAGTTGGCGGTCGATAACACGGACTTCGGGAATCTTTGGTATTCCGGTAACTTTGATCCGTCCAAAAAAGCCAACGTCGGCAGCACGTTATTTGCTTACGGTATTACCGACGCCTATACCAAGAACGAAACAGATGCTCGAGACATGGAGCGGCCTCTAAAATCTGAGGTTTATGCCAAGGCCGATGTTTACACGAAGTCTGAAACTGACACGCGTATTTCGACACGGCCTGTAGCTGACTCAATCACGCATGTAGGCTTTGCGGCAGATAATGCAGCAGTGCCGTATATGCGTCGCGCTGCCGACGGTGCAGTTTATTACTTGGTCAGCGACCTGAACCTCGGAGCAAAAGTTGCTGCGCAGGGACTTACTGGCATTGGGCAGTATGCATTTGCGCGAGTCATCACCGCCTACGGAAATTCAATTAACCAAGGCACTTCAGTCCCCGGCTCTAACCTTCTTTTCAGTTCCACGGCTGTGGGTGATGGCACGAGCAGTAACTCCGGTGCTATCGCTATAGGTGTTTGGCGCGCCCATGGTGCTTTCAACAATACAGAGCGCACGCTCTTTCAACGAATCCAGTAGGTTTAACTATGTCCAACGTATTAAATGCCCGCAATCCGTACTGGTCTTCTCAGGCCCGCGCTACCATCGAATTGATGGTGGTTTTCGAGGGGCTGGAGGAAACACATGGGGAGTTACCGTTCACGGCTTCTCCCCACGACCCAGAACCCCACGGTGTAGAGCTGTACGAACGAGCCTTGGCGGGTGAGTTTGGCCCGGTTCAAGACACGCCGATTGAGCTGGTGCGTGTGCAGGTCATGTGCGCTCGTGGCGACCGTTCGGCTGCAGCCACTGCCCGTATTGATGAGCTGGTCAATCAGTACGAGGAGTTGCAGGACGCCGTGTCACTGGATATGGCGACCGACGACCAGCGCAAAGCGCTGCCCGCTGTCAGGGCTGAGATTGATGCGTATCGTCTGTACCGCGTACAGCTCGGCCAGCTCGATACGAAGCCTGGCTACCCGCTGGACTTTGAATGGCCTACGCCGCCTGCGAATCCGTTCGTGTACGAGCCGCCCGAGCCGGAAGCTCCTGCGCAGGACGTCAGCGACGACGATCAGCAAAGCACCTAACGCCCCGCACTGACGGGGCGTTTTCTTACCCGCTATTCGCATTCCACCAATAACCCCGCTGATCGGGGTTTTTTCGTTTCTGGAGATCGTCTTATGAGTTTCTTCCACGGCGTGACCATGACGGCCGTCGACACGGGCGCACGTACCATTTCGTTGCCCACGTCCGCGATCATCGGTCTGGTCGATACGTTTACCGAGGCCCCCGGTTACAGCGCCAAGGCCAATGACCTGGTGCTGATCACTTCCGAGCGCGAAGCCATTGCAGCGTTTGGTCCTGACTCGGCGATTACTAAAGCCTGTCAGGCGGTCTATGTGCGGGCCAAGGCGGTGATCGTTGCTTGTGGCGTCGCCAAACTGGACGATGCTGCCCTGCAAACTTCCGCCATCATCGGCGGTGTCAAAGCCGATGGCACACGTACCGGGCTCCAGGCACTGCTCGATGGCAAGAGCCGCTTCAATGCCCAGCCGCGACTTCTGATCGCGCCCAAGCACAGCTCGATTCTGGCGGTCGGCACCGCTATGGCTGCATTGGCAGACAAACTGCGGGCGCTGCCGATCTTCGATGGCCCCAACACCACAGACGAAGCGGTCATGGCGTATGCCAAGAACTTCGGCGGCAAGCGCTCTTTCATGGTCGACCCCGGTGTTCAGTATTGGGATACGACGGCCAGTGAGACGGTCGATGCACCGGGCTCCGCCTGGGTGGCAGGCCTGTTCGCCTGGACCGACGCGGAGTACGGCTTCTGGGCCTCGCCGTCGAACAAAGAGTTTGCAGGCATCACCGGCACCAAGCGGCCCATCGAGTTTCTGGACGGTGACGAAACCTGCCGGGCCAACCTGCTCAACAACGCCAATATCGCCACCATCATCCGTGATGACGGCTATCGCCTGTGGGGCAACCGCACGCTCAGCAGCGATCCCAAATGGGCGTTCGTCACACGCGTGCGCACCATGGACATCGTCATGGACGCGATCCTCTACGGGCACAAATGGGCGGTCGACCGCTCGATCACTGCCACCTACGTCAAGGACGTGACCGAGGGCCTGCAGGCGTTCATGCGTGATCTGAAAAATCAGGGCGCGATCATCAACTTCGAAGTGTTCGCGGACACCGAACTGAACACGGCCAGCCAGCTGGAGCAGGGCAAGGTGTTCTGGAACATCCGTTTCACTGACGTGCCACCTGCAGAAAACCCTAATTTCCGCGTTGAAGTCACCAATCAATGGCTGACCGAAGTGCTTGACTCTGCCGCTTAAGGAGCTGCAACGATGGCAATGATTCCCGAAACACTGAGCAACCTGAACCTGTTCGTGGACGGTGTCAGCTTTCAGGGCGATGTGCCCAGCCTGACCCTGCCCAAGATGACGCTCAAGACTGAAGAACACCGTGGCGGTGGCATGGACTTGCCGGTCGAGCTGGACATGGGCATGGAAAAGCAGGAGTCCAACTTCACCACTACAGGCGTGCGTCGCGAGTCCCTGAAGTTCTTCGGCCTAGCGGATGGCACGGCCTTCAACGGTGTGTTCCGTGGTGCCTTCAAAGGGCTCAAAGGCAAGATCACCCCGGTCGTGGTGACTCAACGTGGCCGACTCAAAGAGGTCGACATGGGTGACTGGAAGGCGGGTGACAAGGCCGAGATCAAGCACTCGGTCGCGCTCACGTATTACAAGCTGGAAGTGGATGGCCGTGTGATTTACGAGATCGATGCGCTGGGCATGAAGCGCGTCATCGACGGTGTTGATCAGCTCGCGGCAGAACGTTCGGCCCTTGGCCTCTGATAGAAGGAAAATTCTGTGTCTCAAGCAAATACCAATCCTAAGTGGATGACCCTGACGGCCGAGAGCGTGTCGGTGAAGCTGACCAAGCCTGCCGAGGTCAACAGCGTTCAGGTCGACACCATCACCATGCGCGCACCTACCGTGCGTGATGTGCGTACGGCCCAGGCGGCTGCCAGCGGCGACGACGAACAGCGCGAGCTGAACCTGTTTGCATCCCTGGCCGAGATGGGCGTCCGCGATCTTGAAGGGCTGTCCCTCAAGGACTACAGCCGCTTGCAGGCCGGTTATTTTCGCCTGGTGCGCGACGACGAGCTTTGACCCCTCATTGCAGAGGCTTGCGGCGAAGCGGCTTGCAAAAGAGCTGGGCTTCTCGTCGGCGGAAATCATGTCCATGTCTTTCTCGGACATGATCTGGTGGCTCACGGACTGAGCCCATCCCAATATCTGAGGTGAGTGATGGCGAACAATCTGGCACTGGGCCTGGTGATTGGCGGCGCTGTCAGCCCGACCGTGGGTGCGGCATTCAACACTGTTGAAAACCGCATCAAGAAGCTGGAGCAGCGCGGCAATCAGGCCAAGGTGCTGAGAAACACGATTGGCGAAACCATGCGTCTGCGTGACGAGTGGAAGAAAGCGCACGACAGTGGTGCTGCCTCGGCCTCTGGTTTGCTGCGCAAGCTTGAGAACAACCTCGACACCTTGCGTAAACAGGGTGTTCAGGTCGGTAAGCTCAGGCAGGAATATCAGTCTCTTGACCGTGTGGCCAGAAGCATGGACCTCAAGGTCAAGGGGCACCAACAGATCGAGCAGGGCAAGGCCGGACTCAAGTCAGGTATCGGCACCGCCGTCGCCGGTGTCGGCGCATTGGCCGTGCCGACCAAGATCAGTGCCGACTATCAGGCGATCATCCGGGATATCGCGATCAAGGCCGGTGTGGCCAACAAGCCGCAGGAAGCGGAGCTGACCACCTCGGTGATCAAGACCTCCCAGGACACGGGCATGGCCCGCAATGACGTCGCCGACCTGGTCAACAAACTGGTCGGTGCAGGCATGAGCCTGGACAAGGCACTTTCGTACGCACCGGTGGCTGCAAAGTTTGCGGTCGGGCAGGGGGCCAGCGGCACCGATACGGCCAACATGATTCAGGCACTGCAGCAGAACGCCAAGATCACCGACCCTAAGATCATGGAGAAAGCCCTTGAGGCAGTCGCCATGCAGGGCCAGGCGGGTAGTTTTGAAGCTAGTGACATGGCGAAGTGGTTTCCGCAACTGCTTGCGGGCATGGGCAAGCTCGGTGTGACCGGCATGGATTCGGTGAGCCAGCTCGGCGCGATGCTACAGGTGCAGATGAAAACAGCCGGCGGCTCGGATGAAGCGGCCAACAACCTGAAAAACTGGATGGAGAAGATCGGCTCCACCGACGTGGTGAAGTCCTACAAGGACGTTGGTATCGATTATCAGGGGTCGCTGAACACCGGTATCCAGAAGGGGATGTCGACACTGGAGTCCAGTTTTGCGCTGGCTCAGCGTTACATCGAAAAGACTGACCCTGAAAAAGCCAAAAAAATGAAGGAGGCAACGGCGAAGATCAGCAAAGAAGCTGATCCGAAAAAAGCAAAGGAAATGCTGGATTCGCTGGAGCAAGCACTGCGTACCGGCGATCTGTTCGCCGACATGCAGGTGAAGGCCGCGCTGACGGCTTACTCGCAAAACCGTGGCATGTATGAGCAACTGAAAAAGGACGCTCAGAATGCTTCAGGGATTCTCGACAAGAACCTGGCCGAGCGTCGTGGTACATCGTCGCAGATCTGGGCCGAGACGTTCCAGGCGGTAAACGACTCTATGCGCAGCATTGGTGACGCGATCCGCCCTGTCACAGACGCCGTTGCGAAAGGGATCACAGCAACGGCCAAGGAATTCACAGCGCTCTCTGATACTTCCAAGCCGGTAGTGCTGGCCATCGCCTCAATCGGTGCCGGGTTGCTGGCACTGAAGTCTGCTGCCGGGGTGTTCAAAATCGGCAAGGGGCTGCTCAACATTGGGCGTGGGTCACTGGGTGGCAATCCGAACAAGGTCCAGAAAGTCTACGTCACCAACTCAGGCGATAAAGACGGTAAGCCGGAAGGGAAAGTGGGTGCGGTCAAAGGCTTGCTGGAGACCGGTCTCAAAGCATTCAAAGGCAATGACAAAACAAAGGGCAAGGATAAGGGCAAGCCTGGTGGAGATGGCAAGGACGGCGCTGACGATGCTGATGACGACGCAGAGGAAAGCGGCAAGACCGGTTTTGATCCGGTCGACACCGGCCTGAAGATCCTCGATCTGTTCGGTGAGGGTGGTAATGACGCTGACGGTGCCAAGGGCGGCAGCAGCTCTGAGCTGCAGAAGGTCTTTGTGGTCAACGCCAGTGCGTTCGGTGGCGGTTCGGATGCACCGGGTGATCAACGCCGGTCACGTCGCAGCCGTCGGCGCGGTGCTGCTGGCGGTGCCGGTGGTCGACGCGCAGGACCTCCGCGCCCTCCGATGCCGCCAGCTCCTCCTGTACCAGCAGGCCGACTGGCGCGGTTGGCGGGTGCCGCAGGAAAGCTGGGCAGTGTTGCCAAGGTGGTCCCCGGCGCGAAGTTTCTGGATGCGGGCATGCTTGCTCTGGACACGTACCAAAACGCCGAGACCCAGGACGAGAAAGCCGAAGGCTACGGCGGCGCTGCGGGTGGGCTGGCCGGTGCATTGGCAGGCGGTGCGGCGGGTGCCGCGATTGGCTCTATCGTGCCGGTGATCGGAACGGCCATTGGTGGCGCGGTCGGTGCGTTTCTTGGCGGCATGGGCGGCCAGGATATCGGTGGCTTTCTGGGCAAAGCGCTGTTTGGCTCAGATGAAAAAACCGAGGCCGTCGCTGACAAGGGCGGTGATGCCAAACCTTCTGCCGCACCTGGCGATGTGGTCAAAGCGATGGCGGCAGTCGCACCCGCCCCTCTGGCATTGCCCGCAGTCGTCAAGGCTGCCGAGCAGAGCAAGCCTGAACCCACCCAGGTCGACCAGCAATTCACCTTCTCGCCGAATATGCCCGTCAACGTACAAGGCGATGTAAAGGACCCGGCACAGCTGGCGCGGGACATTGCACCGTTTCTGCAGCGCCAATTTGAAGAGTTCAGTCGGCAGGCGGCTGCCCGCCAACTGTTTGATGCCCCGCACGTAGGATGAGGAAAGGTTATGGCTTATGCAGAACAACTGCAGTCATCGTTGAAATACCTGATTGCAGCGGGAGAGGTGGGACGCCGTAGTCTGGATGACATGCTCGGTCTCTTGAACGGGGCCATTGGCGATATGACAGGGGCCGCGTCGGAGCTGGAGAACATTCCGTTCATTGGCCCGGCCATTGGTGAAAAACTGCAACGCACCATGCGGGGCATCAGTGTCGCGCAGACAAAGGTAGGGCAGGTGGCAGCGATGTACGGGCAGGCAACCAGTGCTGCATCGCAAGTGCAGGAGCGTATGGGGGCACTGCAAGAGCAGGCGTCCAAGGCCGGAGCCGCGATCAATCGGGTGGCGGGAAGCGTCAGTCCGTCGCTGGGCAACATTGTCCCGACTGGCAGCTTTGCAACCCAGATGACACCGGCCCCCGAGGCCGTGAAACCTTTTCCTCATCTGCTGATTATTCAGCCGCTCAAGCCTGAGGCGCAGCCGTACTACTTCAACCTGGACACGGCTGCCTTCGATGAGCTTCGCAGGCAGACCGCGTTCCGCTGGGCCGGGCAAGAGCGCTTGACGCGCAGCATTGCGCAACAGGCGGTTGGCCTCGGTGACGACAAGCTGAGTTTGAAGGGGGCCATTTTTCCCGGTTTCAAGGGCGGCCTCAAGCAACTGGATACCTTGCGCAGCATGGGGCGCAACTTACAGCCGCTGAGCCTGACCACCGGTTACGGCGAGGTGCTGGGCAACTGGTGTCTGCTCAGTGTGGATGAAGAACAGAGCAACCTGCTGGCCGGGGGTATTCCCCGCAAGCAGGGCTTTTCACTGGAGTTTGTGAGCTATGGCGACGATCTGCAGAACGTCTGATGGGGATCTGCTGGACACTATCTGCCAACAGTATTACGGGCATCTGAGCGGTAGCGTTGAGGCCGTGCTGGATGCCAATCAAGGTCTGGCCGACGAGCCCCAGCCGTATCGAGCGGGTGTGCAGATCCTGCTGCCGGATCTGCTCACCCAGACCGAGGAAGTGATACAGCTCTGGGGCTAACTGGCAGCTAGTTCACATCCAACTTTTATCAACACTCGGCGGCGGATTCTAGTGACTCTGCCGTGCCTTGCTATGGCTATTAAGAAGGTCTCATGAAGCCTGTATTCCGAATTGTTGCGGACCGCAACGACATTACGGCGTTGATCAATGACCGTTTGTTGCTACTGCGCACAAGCGACAAGCCTGATATGGAGTCAGATGAGTTTGAGCTGCGCATCGACGACAGGGATAGGGCCGTTTCACTGCCTGCGCGCGGTGCGGACATCGAGATTTACCTCGGTTACGAAGGGCATCGACTGACCCGACTGGGTCTTTACACCGTTGATGACATCGAAGCATCCGGTCCTCCCGATACCTTGGTCATACGCGGCAAGGCCAGCAATATGCGCGGCAGCGGTCGGACCACACGCTCCGGCAGTTGGGAGAACGTCACCCTGCAGCAGATCGTCAGCGACGTTGCAGCACGTAATGGCTGGAAGCCCGCGTGTACCGTCATGACAAAAGTGCCTCGCGTCGATCAACTGGACGAGTCGGATTACAACTTCATCACCCGGGTGGCCAAGAAGTATGACTGCACCGCGAAAGTCGCCGACGGCAAGCTGCTGGTGCTGCCTCGACAAGACGGATTGAGCGCTAGCGGTAAAGCGTTGGGTGTCATAACGATCCGTCGTCATGACGTGGCACGGTGGCAGTTTCGACTCAGCGACAAGACGACACAGAAAGCCGTCCAAGCCAAGCATCTGGATAAGAAGACTGGGAAGCTGAAGGTGGTTGAGCTGACCAACGATCAGTCACCTGACGGCCTCCCGCCCGTTCACACCGACCGTCATATCTACCCGAACAAATCTGCAGCAGAGCAGGCAGCCAAGGCGCGCCTTGCCGCATTCAATCGCAGCACCGCTGGCGTTCGGCTGGAAATGGCCGGGCGCACCGATCTGTTCGCCGAGCGGATGGTCGACGCCCAGGGCTTCAAGGTCGGCCTGGATGGTGAGTACCTGGTCGACTCGGTTGAACAGGTATTCACCCAGTCCGGCTGGACCACCACGGTGGAGTGCAACGGCGGTAAATCCGGCAAGGCCAAAGCGAAGGGCAAGAAAAAGAAAGAGAAGAAACCGGTCAAGGTCGTACAGCTTTAACCGGCCAGATCAGCACCCACTTATCAGGAGAACCACGCATGTCGATTACCACGCAGCAGTTGCTGCAGATTCTTCCCAACGCCAGCTCCCGAGCTGGCGTTTTTGTTCCTGTCTTAAACGTTGCAATGAGCAAGTACGCCATCGTCACCAGATTGCGCATTGCCGCATTCATCGCCCAGATCGGCCATGAGTCTGGACAGTTGCGCTACGTTCGCGAACTGGGCAGCGATGACTACCTCGACAAGTACGACACTGGACGGCTGGCTGAACGCTTGGGCAACACGCCCGAGGATGATGATGACGGCCAATTGTATAGGGGCAGGGGGCTGATTCAGGTCACCGGCAAAGCGAACTACGCGGAGTGTGGCGAAGCGCTTGGGCTGGATCTCATCAATCATCCGGAGCTGCTGGAGTTGCCTCAACACGCCGCAATGTCGGCTGCGTGGTTCTGGCACCGCTCCAACCTCAACACGCTGGCGGACAAGGGCGACTACATCACCATCACCAAGCGCATCAACGGCGGCACGAATGGCTTGGCTGATCGTCAGGCTCTTTATGACCGTGCGTTGCAGGTTATCAAAGGCTGACCTCATCAACGCCGCTCATGGCGTAGGTCGTGCAAGTTATTCAAAGTGAAAAGAGCGACCAGTCGAGATGCGTCAACATCCCGGCTGGTCACTGATCCCGCAGATTACCCCTGCAAGTCCAGCCAAGGCTCTCGCTTCGTGCACAAAGCGGAGCGAGCCTAGCACCTGTCTATATATACAGTAAAGGTCTTGCTTTCTATGTCCACACCCATCATCCCTTGGATGGGCGGAAAACGCCGCCTGGCCGACCGCCTCATCCCGCTTTTCCCGCCCCACGAATGCTACGTCGAAGTGTTCGCTGGCGGTGCGGCACTCTACTTCATGCGTCCCCAGGCAGCTCCCGTTGAGGTCTTGAATGACATCAACGGAGACCTGGTCACGCTGTATCGCGTCGTCCAAAATCACCTTGAAGAATTCGTCCGCCAGTTCAAATGGGCACTCAGCTCGCGCCAAGTGTTTGAGTGGCAAAAGATGACCCGGCCTGAAACCCTCACTGACATCCAGCGCGCTGCCCGGTTCTTCTACCTGCAGCACCATGCCTTCGCGAGCAAGGTGAGCGGGCAGACGTTTGGCACTGCCACGACCGGCCCGGCCATCAACCTGCTGCGGATCGAGGAAAACCTGTCTGCAGCTTGGCAACGTTTGTCAGGTACGTATGTGGAGAACCTGCCGTGGCTCGAATGTGCCGAGCGCTATGACCGGCCTCACACCTTCCACTACATGGACCCGCCTTACTGGCAGACGGCCGGGTATGGTGTGGATTTTCCGTTTGAAAACTATGAGCGAATGGCCGACTTCATGCGACGCTGCAAGGGAAAGGTGATGGTCAGCATCAATGACCACCCTGACATACGGTGCGTGTTTGAAGGTTTCCATTTTGAAATGGTCGACATTCGCTACAGCACGGCAAACCAGAGACAGGGGAAGGCTGATGTCAGTGGTGAGCTGGTTATCATGAATTGGGAACCTGTGGCGTTGGGCAGGTTGTTCTGAATTTTGTCCGTAGCTGGGCCTGTAGTGACTGCACTTCCGGCAAAGGTTAATGTTAGAGTATGGTTTTGTAAGCAGGTCATGGATGAACATATGGACGAATTTTGCACGCCAGAGTCAAACAATAGTCCCACTTGGACCCTGCTTGATTTAGTCATTTGGAAAGCATGGCCCGAGCGATTGGGCGGTGGCACCGCTTATTCACGACGATTCAAAGATGCTTGGGTAGTTCATAATAAATCATATATCAAGGCGGCAGCAGCTAAGTACTCACTCCCTATTGAGCTGTTGGCTGGAGTTTGTTGGATTGAGGTAGGTGGTGATCCCAATTTTGTGGACAGGCTTGGCTTTGAGATAAGGGCTTTTGACCGCTTGGGTAATCGGCCACACCTAATTACTAGTCCTCCACTCAAAACCAGTTTTGGTTGGGTCAGCATCCAGCTTCGCACAGCAGCTGTTACTTTAGGGATGAATCCCGATGAGATGGATATCAGTCAGCTTCGGAGCTTGGCTAACTGTATTGAAACTGATATTTATAATATTGATATTGCGGCAAAGCACATACGTATGCTTGCTGATTATGATCATTTTTCTTCCATCGGAATGGAAGAGATACGAATTATCGGTGCTCGGTATAATTGGGGTACAAGTCGGTCTTTAGATGAGATTAAAAAAGATCTGAGTTATGGTAACTTCATCGTCAATTCTTGGTCCCACCTCAAACAGCTTACGATGTGATGAATATGAAAATTAAAAGCGTATTGCTGCGAATTTTTTTGTACGGTATTTATTTTTTCTGTCTGCTAATGTATGTGCTCTTTCAGGGCTCTGAATATGATTGGATGGATCCTAGTATGCTCGCGTCCCCACCCGGTCTCACGCCATCACCTGATAATTTATCCTTGCCGATTCAAGATGAGTCTAATGACAGAGCGGTTTTTCGGGGCTTGATCGTAACTATAGCTATCGTTGTGCAGATGGCTATTTGCTTTTCGCTTTCTCGAAAAGAAGCAATAATTACTGTCATTCTATTCGGTGTCACTTTGCTACTGTTCAAGTAAATTTGGAGCCCGCCCTTTCGTTGGGCGGGCTTTAGTTTTTAAAGAATATCGCTGAGCTGATAGTGTTATTGATTAAGCAAAAGGCTTATTTGCTGTCCTATCCCACCCCCCTGAGACGATACCAGCATTTCCTCCGTCAGCACGTCGCTGCTGAGAATATTCGAATTTTATACGGCCATAGTTGAGCGTGATCATTTCCAATGGTAAGCCAGCATGTTCCGCGCCATTACCGCTAACAGTTGATATCAAGACTTCTTCAAGGACGATATCTAGATATTTGAACTTCTCGGTGCCTGCACGGTGTACGCGTATAGTTACTTTCTTGATATGCGAACCTCGGCAGCAAAGCTCAAATAGTTTTGGTGTTGCTCTGTCTATATATTTACTTACTCTAAAGTCGCCCAGAGTCACGCCCCCTGCAGTCGCGCCCCCGCTAGATGAGGCAGTATTACTGATCGACTGAATTGCTTCGTAATGATAGGACAGCAGCTCTACCCAGCCTTTGTGGCCGTCATCAAGGGATTCGCCCTCTACACCGTCCACCTGCATAAATGCGTCAAAAGACATATCAGCTCCCTGCTTCAAAAAATTGAGAGCTTAGCCTAGCTTACGGAGCTCACCGATTGCCAGCATGGTTTATATGCAGCGTGCTGTCGAAACACTAGGCGATGAGATCGGGAAGGGCGGCTTCTGATCGAGGAGCGGAGCATCACGTTTGCTGGCCAGGAAGCTGCAGATTAATCAGAGGTGTGAACGAACGCTTGGTCGCGCCGTGCATCATGCTTTGGAACTGCGCGGAACACAGCGCATTACGCCAAGATTACGCCAGACGAAAAAAAAGACCTTGAAAATCAAGGTCTTTCTTTAATTTGGTGGTGCCCCGAGGGAGAATCGAACTCCCACTTCTTTCGAAAACGGATTTTGAATCCGCCGCGTCTACCAATTCCGCCATCAGGGCTCAATGGCGGCGAAGTATAAGGATGAGTTTTCCGTTGGTCAACAGGGATTTACGCAGGTTTTTTACTAATGCCGCCAAACCGGATAAACTTCCCGGCCCTGCTAAACGAACCCGATCATGCGCGTCGCTGACTTTACCTTCGAACTCCCCGATTCCCTGATAGCTCGTCACCCGCTGGCCGAGCGTCGCAGCAGTCGTCTGTTGACCCTTGATGGGCCGACTGGCGCGCTGGCACATCGTCAATTCACTGATTTGCTTGAGCATTTGCGCCCGGGCGATTTGATGGTGTTCAACAATACCCGTGTCATTCCCGCACGCCTGTTCGGGCAGAAGTCGTCCGGCGGCAAGCTGGAAATTCTGGTCGAACGCGTGCTGGACAGCCATCGTGTGCTGGCGCATGTGCGTGCCAGCAAGTCGCCCAAGCCTGGCGCGTCGATTTTGATCGACGGCGGCGGCGAGGCCGAGATGGTGGCGCGGCATGATGCGCTGTTCGAGCTGCGTTTCGCTGAAGAAGTGCTGCCGCTGCTGGACCGTGTTGGGCACATGCCGTTGCCTCCTTATATAGACCGACCGGACGAAGGCGCGGACCGCGAGCGTTATCAGACCGTTTACGCCCAGCGCGCCGGTGCGGTAGCGGCGCCGACTGCCGGCCTGCATTTCGATCAGCCGTTGCTGGAAGCGATTGCCGCCAAGGGCGTCGAGACTGCTTTCGTCACCTTGCACGTCGGTGCGGGAACGTTCCAGCCGGTGCGCGTCGAGCAGATCGAAGATCACCACATGCACAGCGAGTGGCTGGAAGTGGGCCAGGACGTGGTCGATGCCGTGGCGGCATGCCGCGCGCGAGGCGGGCGGGTGATCGCAGTCGGGACCACCAGCGTGCGCTCACTGGAAAGCGCTGCGCGTAATGGCGAATTGAAGCCATTCAGCGGCGACACCGACATCTTCATCTATCCGGGGCGGCCGTTTCACGTGGTCGATGCCCTGGTGACCAATTTCCATTTGCCCGAGTCCACGCTGTTGATGCTGGTTTCGGCGTTCGCCGGTTATCCCGAGACCATGGCTGCCTATGCGGCGGCCGTCGAGCACGGTTACCGCTTCTTCAGTTACGGTGATGCCATGTTCATCACCCGCAATCCCGCGCCGACGGCCCCACAGGAATCGGCACCAGAGGATCACGCATGAGTCGCACCTGTCGTATGTCTTTCGAGTTGTTGGCCACCGACGGCAAGGCCCGTCGTGGTCGCCTGACCTTTCCGCGTGGCGTGGTCGAGACCCCGGCGTTCATGCCGGTGGGCACCTATGGCACGGTCAAGGGCATGCTGCCGCGTGATATCGAGGCCACCGGTGCGCAGATGATTCTGGGCAACACGTTCCATCTGTGGCTGCGTCCGGGCACTGAGGTCATCAAGGGCCACGGCGACCTGCACGATTTCATGCAATGGCAAGGGCCGATTCTGACCGACTCCGGCGGTTTTCAGGTGTTCAGCCTGGGCGCCATGCGCAAAATCAAAGAGGAGGGCGTGACGTTCGCGTCCCCGGTCGATGGCGCCAAGGTGTTCATGGGGCCGGAAGAGTCGATGCAGGTCCAGCGTGACCTGGGCTCGGACATCGTGATGATCTTCGATGAATGCACGCCGTATCCGGCTGATGAGGACGTCGCGCGCATTTCCATGGAGCTGTCGCTGCGCTGGGCCAAGCGTTCCAAGGTCGCGCATGGCGAGAACACGGCTGCCTTGTTCGGCATTGTTCAGGGGGGCATGCACGAGAACCTGCGCATGCGCTCGCTGGAAGGGCTGGACGAGATCGGCTTTGACGGTCTGGCGATTGGCGGTCTGTCAGTCGGTGAGCCCAAGCACGAAATGATCAAGGTGCTGGATTATCTGCCGGGCCAGATGCCTGCAGACAAACCCCGTTACCTGATGGGCGTAGGCAAGCCGGAAGATCTGGTCGAAGGTGTGCGCCGTGGCGTGGACATGTTCGACTGTGTGATGCCGACCCGCAACGCTCGCAACGGCCACTTGTTCATCGATACCGGCGTTCTGAAAATCCGCAACGCCTTCCATCGTCATGACAATTCGCCACTGGATCCGACCTGCGATTGCTACACCTGCAAGAACTTCTCTCGCGCTTATCTGCATCACTTGGACAAGTGCGGGGAAATGCTGGGTAGCATGCTCAATACGATCCATAATTTGCGGCACTACCAACTGCTGATGGCTGGTTTGCGCGAGGCTATTCAACAGGGTACATTGGCCGCCTTCGTCGATGCCTTCTATGCCAAACGCGGCCTTCCAACGCCGCCTCTGGGTTGAAACAGAACGGGTTTTTCCTGCTTTTATACTAATTATGTAACTGGAGCGACAAATGAGCTTTTTCATCTCTCCCGCTTTTGCGGATGCTGCTGCACCGGCTGCCGGTCCTGCGGGCAGTGGTTTCGAGTGGATCTTCCTGGTCGGCTTTCTGGTCATCTTCTACCTGATGATCTGGCGTCCACAGGCCAAGCGCGCCAAAGAGCAGAAAAACCTGCTGGGCAACCTGCAGAAAGGCGACGAAGTCGTGACCAGCGGCGGCATCGCCGGCAAGATCAACAAAGTGACCGATGACTTCGTCGTGATCGAAGTGTCCGACACGGTCGAGCTGAAAATCCAGAAAGGCGCCATCGCGGCCACTCTGCCAAAAGGCACCCTGAAAGCGATCTGAGTAGTAACTTTTACCCATCGACGGGGCGCGCAAGGCGCCCCGCGTTTTAAGCGGGCGGCGTGATGCTGAACAAATACCCTCTGTGGAAATACGTACTGATCCTGGCGGTGCTGGTGATCGGTTTTATTTATTCCGCACCCAATCTCTACCCTGATGATTCTGCCATCCAGATCAGCGGCGCAAGCACTGCGCTGCAAGTCAATCAGGCAGACGTGGATCGTGCAGCCAAGGCGCTTGCCGATGCTGGCATCTCGGTCAAGGCTTCTTCTCTGGCCGAGAATGGCAAGGGCGGTTTGTTGCGTCTGAGCAAGCAGGAAGATCAGTTGCCGGCCAAGGATGTCGTGCGCAAGGCGTTGGGTGATGACTATGTCGTCGCACTGAACCTGGCGCGTACCACGCCGACCTGGCTGCGTCACCTGGGCGCAAGCCCGATGAAACTCGGCCTCGACCTGTCCGGTGGTGTTCACTTCCTGCTGGAAGTCGACATGGACAAGGCAATCGATGCTCGTCTGAAAGTCTACGAAGGCGAAGTCAAATCCCTGCTGCGCAAGGAAAAGGTGCGTTATCGCAGCCTGCCGCAACTGGGTAATTCGCTTCAACTGGGCTTCAGTGATGACACCGAACGCGAGCAGGCCCGTGCGCTGATTCGCAAGACGTTCACCGACTTCGAAATCACGCCTGCCGAGCTGAACGGGATTCCCGTGCTGCGCATGGCGCTGACACCGGCCAAGCTGGCCGAGATTCGCGAATACTCGATCAAACAGAACCTGACCACGGTGCGTAACCGGGTCAACGAGCTGGGCGTGGCCGAGCCGCTGGTTCAGCGCCAGGGTGCCAACCGCATCGTGGTCGAGCTGCCGGGCGTGCAGGACACGGCTGAAGCCAAGCGTATTCTGGGCAAGACCGCCAACCTCGAGTTCCGTCTGGGCGCAGGCCCCGATGATTCGAAAGGCACCACCGAAATGTTCGAATTCCGCGAAGGCGGGCGTCCGGCAGCGGCGGTGGAGCGTGGTCTGATCATCACCGGTGATCAGGTGACTGACGCCAAGGCCAGTTTCGACGAGCATGGCCGTCCACAGGTGAACATCAACCTTGATGGCCACGGTGGCGAGCTGATGAGCCGCGCAACCCGCAGCAATGTGGGCCGCAGCATGGCGGTGATCTTCATCGAGCAGCGCCCGACCACCACGTACACCAGGCAGATGGTCAACGGCGTCGAAAAAGACGTGCCGGTACAGACCTTCAAGGAAGAGAAGAAGATCATCAGCCTGGCGACCATCCAGTCGCCGCTCGGCAGTCAGTTCCGGATTACCGGTCTGAACGGCCAGGGCGAGTCTTCCGAACTGGCGCTGCTGTTGCGTGCCGGTGGTCTGGCCGCACCGATGTACTTCGCTGAAGAGCGCACCATCGGTCCGAGCCTGGGTGCCGACAACATCACCAAGGGTATCGACGCTTCCTTGTGGGGCATGCTGTTCGTGTCGCTGTTCATCATGGCGATCTACCGCTTCTTCGGTCTGATCGCTACCGTCGCGCTGGCCCTGAACATGGTCATGCTGCTGGCACTGATGTCCTTGCTGGGTGCAACACTGACCCTGCCGGGTATCGCCGGTATCGTCCTGACCATGGGTATGGCGGTCGATGCCAACGTGCTGATCTTCTCGCGGATTCGTGAAGAGATTGCCAATGGCATGACGGTGCAACGCGCTATCAACGAAGGTTTCGACCGCGCCTACACGGCGATCCTCGACGCCAACCTGACGACGCTGCTGGTCGGCGGCATTCTCTTTGCGATGGGCACCGGCCCGGTCAAAGGGTTTGCGGTGACCATGTCGCTCGGGATCTTTACCTCGATGTTCACGGCCATCATGGTGACCCGCGCTATGGTCAACCTGATCTACGGCGGTCGTGACTTCAAGAAGTTGTGGATTTAAGGGGCTGCCATGTTACGTACCATCAACTTCATGGGCGTTCGCAATGTTGCGTTCGCCATCACGATGCTCCTGACCGCACTGGCGTTGTTCAGCTGGTTCCATAAAGGGCTCAACTTTGGTCTGGACTTCACCGGCGGTACGCTCATCGAGCTGACCTACGAGCGTCCGGCCGATCTGGGCAAGGTGCGTCAGGAACTGGTTTCGGCGGGCTATCACGAAGCTGTCGTACAGAGTTTCGGCGCGACCACCGACCTGCTGGTGCGCATGCCGGGTGAAGACCCGCAATTGGGTACTCAGGTGGCTGAAGCCCTGCGCAAGTCGGGTGCCGATAACCCGGCAGTGGTCAAGCGCGTCGAGTTCGTCGGCCCTCAGGTTGGTGAAGAGCTTCGCGATCAGGGCGGCCTCGGCATGCTGATGGCGCTGGGCGGCGTTCTGATCTATCTGGCGTTCCGCTTCCAGTGGAAGTTTGCCGTCGGTGCCATTATCTCGCTGATCCACGACGTGGTGGTGACGATGGGTATCCTGTCGTTTTTCCAGATCACCTTCGACCTGACGGTGCTGGCGGCAGTACTGGCGATCATCGGCTACTCGCTGAACGACACCATCGTCGTGTTCGACCGGGTCCGTGAAAACTTCCGCTTGCTGCGCAAGGCTTCGCTGATCGAGAACATCAATATCTCCACCACGCAGACACTGCTGCGCACAATCGCGACCTCTGTTTCGACCCTGTTGGCGATCGTTGCATTGTGGGTATTTGGTGGCGACAGCCTGGAAGGCTTCTCCATCGCGTTGTTCATCGGTGTGCTGGCGGGTACTTACTCGTCGATCTACATCGCCAACGTGGTGCTGATCTGGCTGAACCTGACCACTGAGGATCTGATTCCGCCGGTGGTTGTCGAGAAGGCCGACGATCTCCCGTAGATCCGCCCATCATAAAAAAGGCGCGAGTGCTGAACTCGCGCCTTTTTTTATGCTCCAAGGCTAGGCATTGCGCAGTCATGCTGCGTTTCGATTGGTCAGGAGGTTCAAGTGAACAAGTCTATGCTTGTTGGTGCTGTATTAGGTGCTGCTGTCGTGACCGCTGGCGGCGCCGTTGCCACCTATAGCTTGGTCAAGGGTGGTCCTGAGTATGCGGATGTATTGGCTGTCGAGCCAATCAACCAGCAGATCAAAACCCCCCGTGAAGTTTGCAAGGACGTAACCGTTACCCGTCAGGCGCCGGTCAAGGATCAGCACCAGATTGTCGGTAGCGTGATCGGTGCAGTTGCCGGCGGTTTGCTGGGCAACCAGATAGGTGGCGGTAACGGCAAGAAGATCGCAACGGTCGCAGGTGCGGTCGGTGGTGGCTATGCCGGTAACAAGGTGCAGGAAGGCATGCAGGAGCGTGATACCTACACCACCACGCAGAACCGCTGCACGACGGTCAACGATGTCAGCGATAAAGTAGTGGGCTACAACGTCAAGTACAAGTTGAACGAGAAAGTGGGTCAGGTCCGTATGGAGCGCGATCCAGGCAGTCAGATTCCGGTCGACAAGAATGGTCAGCTGATTTTGGGTCAGGCGCAATAACGCCAGCCGCTGAGCTTCTGCAAGACATAAAAAAACCGGCTTTCGCCGGTTTTTTTACATCTGCCGCTTAGCGCTTGAGCGAGGCGGGCAGGTGCGGCGCGATGGCCGTCAGTACAGCTTTGAAGCACTTGGTGTTGCCGGCAACGATATGGCCTTTTTCCAGGAAGTCGTGACCGCCTGTGAAATCGCTGACCAGGCCGCCTGCTTCCTGAATCAGCAGTGCGCCCGCGGCCATGTCCCACTCCGACAGACCCGACTCCCAGAACGCATCGAAACGACCGGCAGCAACGTAAGCCAGGTCAAGGCTCGCGGCGCCTGCGCGACGGATGCCGGCAGTCTGGCCGACCAGGCTGCGGAACATGCCCAGGTAGTTTTCGATGTTGTCCATCTGGTTGTCGCGGAACGGGAAGCCGGTGCCGAGCAGGGCGCCTTCCAGGCTCTTGCGCTGGCTGACGCGCAGACGACGACCGTTGAGGGCAGCACCGCGGCCACGGCTGGCGGTGAATTCTTCCTGGCGAACCGGGTCCAGAACCACTGCGTGCTCAAGGCGGCCACGGTATTTGCAGGCAATGCTGACCGCGAAGTGCGGGATGCCGCGAACGAAGTTGGTGGTGCCGTCCAGCGGGTCGATGATCCACAGGTAGTCGGTGCCTTCGCCGCTGCCTTCGTGCAGGCCGCTTTCTTCGCCGAGGATGCCGTGAGTCGGGTAGGCTTTGCGCAGCGCAGTGATGATGCTCTGTTCGGCAGCGCGGTCGATCTCTGTGACGTAATCCTTGGCTTCTTTTTCGTCAACCTTGATGGTATCCAAGCGCTCGATGGAGCGGAAAATCAATTCGCTGGCGCTGCGGGCGGCGCGCAGCGCGATATTCAGCATGGGCTGCATGGACAATTCACCTAAGGTTGTTAAAGAGAGCCGGGCATTCTATGGGCTGATTCGAATTATTTCCAGCCTTGCGTTGTTACGACTGTCGACTTCAGGTGAGTTTTTTTGCGACCGGGTGAACGGTTTCAGGTTGACCCGTCTGCACGGGTTCGTAGCGTTAGCCGGACCGTTTCTGTAAGATTTGCCCCCCTAATTCGCCTCAGTGAGCGTTCGCCTTGTTGCAGAACATCCGTGTTGTCCTGGTCGGCACTACCCATCCCGGAAATATCGGCGGTGCCGCTCGCGCCATGAAAAACATGGGGCTTTCGCGTCTGGTGCTGGTCGAACCCCGGATCTTTCCCTCGCCCGATGCCGATGCCCGCGCATCCGGGGCTACCGATATTCTTGAGGGCGCGCAGGTCGTTGCCACGCTTGAAGAGGCGCTGGTGGGTTGCCGTCTGGTGTTGGGCACCAGCGCGCGTGATCGCAGCCTGCCCTGGCCCTTGCTTGATCCGCGTGCTTCGGGCGAAAAAGTCATCGAGCAGGCCGGGGAGGGCGCTGAGGTGGCGTTGGTCTTTGGTCGCGAGCATGCGGGCCTGACCAACGAAGAGCTGCAACGCTGCCATTTTCATGTGCATATCCCGTCGGACCCGGCCTTCAGTTCGCTCAATCTTGCCGCGGCCGTTCAGGTGCTCAGCTATGAAGTGCGCATGGCCTGGCTGGCAGCGTCGGAGCAAAGCGAGGCGCCCAAGGCTGTTTCGGCGCACAGTGCCGAGCTGGCGACGATGGACGAGATGGAGGGTTTCTACGGCCATCTGGAGTCGACACTGGTGGACATCGGTTTTCTTGATCCCGAAAAGCCTCGGCATCTGATGGCGCGCTTGCGCAGGTTGTTCGGGCGCAGTGAAGTAGAGCGTTCCGAGCTGAGTATTTTGCGCGGCGTGCTCACTGAAACCCAGAAAGTCGCGCGCGGCGAGCCCTATAAGCGGAAGGATCAGTGATGTTCGAGCGTCTGCGAGAAGACATTCAAAGCGTATTTCATCGCGATCCTGCGGCGCGCAATGCCTTTGAGGTGCTGACCTGCTACCCGGGCATGCACGCCATCTGGCTGCACCGTTTCGCCAATGTCCTATGGCGCAATGGCTGGAAATGGCCTGCGCGAGTGGTGTCCAACTTCGGCCGCTGGATGTCCGGTATCGAAATCCATCCGGGCGCGCGTATCGGTCGTCGTTTTTTCATCGATCACGGCATGGGCATCGTCATTGGTGAAACCGCCGAGATCGGCAATGACGTGACGCTTTATCAGGGCGTGACCCTGGGAGGCACCAGCTGGAATGCCGGAAAGCGCCACCCGACCCTTGAAGACGGTGTGGTCGTGGGTGCAGGTGCGAAAGTGCTTGGGCCATTCACGGTGGGCGCCGGCGCGAAGATCGGCTCCAACGCCGTCGTGACCAAGGCGGTGCCTGCCGGTGCTACCGCTGTGGGTATTCCGGGTCGCATCATCATCAAGTCCGATGATGAAACCGAAGCCAGGCGCAAGGCCATGGCAGAAAAGCTTGGCTTCGATGCCTATGGCGTCAGCGGCGACATGCCGGACCCGATCGCGCGCGCCATCGGTCAGTTGCTTGATCATCTGCAAGCCGTCGATGGCCGTCTGGAAGGCATGTGTGATGCGCTCGGCAAGCTGGGCAGCGATTACTGCGCCAAAGAGCTGCCAGAGCTGGGTGGCGAGGTCTTCGACTGCGTCAAGGACGAGCGCGAGAACACGGCGGGCTAGAAGGCTTGGGGCGTGCCATTACGCCGCACCTTTGCTATGATGCAGCCCGCACTTTTCGCTAATCCCGACTGTTTTACTTGGTCTAATACTTGACTCATTTACTCGGGAATAGCATACTCGCCCTCATTCCGAACCTCTGCGGTATATGCCATGCGACTGACTACTAAAGGCCGATACGCTGTGACCGCCATGCTTGATCTGGCGTTGCACGCGCAGAACGGGCCTGTGTCTCTGGCTGACATCTCCGAGCGTCAGGGTATTTCCCTGTCCTACCTCGAGCAGCTGTTTGCCAAGCTGCGTCGCGGCAATCTGGTTTCCAGTGTTCGTGGTCCGGGCGGCGGTTATCAGCTGTCCCGCGACATGAAAGTCATCCAGGTTGCGCAGGTTGTCGATGCGGTCAACGAATCAGTCGACGCCACACGTTGTCAGGGGCTGGGCGATTGCCACGCTGGCGATACCTGCCTGACCCACCACTTGTGGTGCGACCTGAGCCAGCAGATTCACGAATTTCTAAGCGGTATCAGCTTGGCGGATCTTGTCACTCGCCGTGAGGTACAAGAAGTCGCTCAGCGCCAGGATATGCGCCGTGGTCATAACCATGTGTCGCAACTGGGTAAGATCGAAACGTCCGCCGTCGAATGAACGCAGATGAATGAGCGGTGCGCCTGCCTGATAGGAGAGCTTCAATGAAATTGCCGATTTACCTCGACTACTCCGCGACGACCCCGGTCGACCCGCGTGTCGCGCAGAAAATGATCGAATGCCTGACAGTCGAAGGAAACTTCGGCAACCCGGCTTCGCGCTCCCACGTCTTTGGCTGGAAAGCCGAAGAGGCGGTCGAGAACGCTCGTCGTCAGGTCGCCGACCTGGTTAACGCCGATCCGCGCGAAATCGTCTGGACCTCGGGTGCCACCGAGTCCGACAACCTGGCCATCAAGGGTGTTGCGCATTTTTACGCCAGCAAAGGCAAGCACCTGATCACCTCGAAGGTCGAGCACAAAGCTGTTCTCGACACCACGCGCCAACTGGAGCGTGAAGGGTTCGAAGTGACTTACATCGAGCCGGGCGAAGACGGTCTGATCACGCCTTCGATGATTGAAGCCGCACTGCGCGATGACACCATTCTGGTGTCGATCATGCACGTGAACAACGAAATCGGCACCATCAACGACATCGCAGCCATCGGTGAGCTGACCCGTTCGCGCGGTGTGCTGTTCCACGTTGACGGCGCCCAGTCGACCGGCAAGGTTGAAATCGATCTGGCCAGCCTCAAGGTTGACCTCATGTCGTTCTCGGCGCACAAGACCTATGGCCCTAAAGGCATCGGCGCGCTGTACGTAAGCCGCAAACCGCGTGTTCGCCTCGAGGCGGCCATGCACGGTGGCGGTCACGAGCGCGGGATGCGTTCCGGCACGCTGGCCACTCACCAGATCGTCGGCATGGGCGAAGCGTTTCGCATTGCCAAAGAAGAAATGGCGTCTGAAAACGTGCGCATCAAGGCACTCAGCGATCGCTTCTTCAAGCAGGTTGAAAATCTGGAAGAGCTTTACGTCAACGGCAGCATGACTGCCCGCGTACCGCACAACCTGAACCTGAGCTTCAACTATGTCGAAGGCGAGTCGCTGATCATGGCGCTCAAGGATCTGGCGGTCTCGTCCGGTTCGGCCTGTACCTCGGCTTCGCTGGAGCCCTCGTACGTGCTGCGCGCTCTGGGTCGTAACGACGAACTGGCGCACAGCTCGATTCGCTTTACCTTCGGCCGTTTCAGTACCGAAGAAGAGATTGATTACGCCGCGCAGAAAGTCTGCGAGGCCGTCACCAGGCTGCGTACGCTTTCGCCGCTGTGGGACATGTTCAAAGACGGCATCGACATCTCCAAGATCGAGTGGGCGGCGCACTAATTTAAAGCCGCCTTCAAGACAGGTCATGTGCAAACCGGCATGACCTGCAGAGCGGCTCCCTGATGTGAGAGGAACAGAATCATGGCTTACAGCGAAAAGGTCATCGACCACTACGAGAATCCACGTAACGTCGGCAAGATGAACGCGGAAGATCCTGATGTTGGCACCGGCATGGTCGGCGCTCCTGCGTGCGGCGACGTGATGCGCCTGCAGATCAAGGTCAACGAACAAGGCGTTATCGAAGACGCGAAGTTCAAGACCTACGGTTGCGGATCGGCAATTGCCTCCAGCTCCCTGGCGACCGAGTGGATGAAAGGCAAGACTCTGGACGAAGCAGAGACCATCAAGAACACTCAGCTGGCTGAAGAGCTGGCCCTGCCGCCGGTAAAGATTCACTGCTCGGTACTCGCCGAAGACGCTATCAAAGCGGCTGTTCGCGACTACAAGCAGAAGAAAGGCCTGCTGTAAGCAGGTCTTCAAAAAGAAGTCAGAGACAAGTAAGGAGCTCCGATGGCTATCAGCATGACAGAAGCTGCCGCTAACCACGTACGACGCTCCCTTGAGGGGCGTGGCAAGGGTGATGGCGTTCGTCTGGGTGTTCGCACCACAGGCTGTTCAGGTCTGGCCTATGTGCTTGAGTTCGTCGATGAGGCGGCCAGCGAAGACACCGTGTTCGAAATGCACGGCGTCAAGGTGATCATTGACCCGAAAAGCCTGGTCTATCTGGATGGCACCGAGCTCGACTTCGTGCGCGAAGGGTTGAACGAAGGCTTCAAGTTCAACAATCCGAACTCGCGCGGCGAGTGCGGTTGTGGCGAAAGCTTCAACGTCTGAGGCTTTTATTGTGGGTACTCCCTGTCATTTCGCCCTGTTCGAGCTCAAGCCCGAGTTTGAGCTAGACCTCGACAAGTTGGCGACGCGCTACCGTGAGCTGGCGCGCAGCGTACACCCGGACCGCTTTGCCGACGCCCCCGAGCGTGAGCAGCGTCTGGCGCTGGAACGCTCCGCCAGCCTCAACGAGGCCTATCAGACCCTGAAGAGCCCGCCGAAAAGGGCGCGCTACCTGCTGGCAATGAATGGCAGCGAAGTGCCGCTCGAAGTTACCGTGCATGATCCCGAGTTTCTTCTGCAGCAGATGCAATTGCGTGAAGATCTCGAGGATCTGCAGGACGAGGCTGATCTTGCTGGCGTGGCGACTTTCAAGCGGCAGCTCAAAGTGGCTCAGGATGAACTGAACCAGAGCTTCGCTGCCTGTTGGAACGATCCTGCACAACGCGAGCACGCCGAAAAGCTGATGCGGCGTATGCAGTTTCTCGACAAGCTTTCTCACGAAGTGCGCCAGCTAGAAGAGCGCCTCGACGATTAACCCCGCGCGGCTTCGGTTGCGCGCCAGTGATTATTCTGAACAGCATGGCCTTACTGCAAATTGCCGAACCCGGCCTGAGTCCTCAACCGCACCAGCGTCGTCTGGCTGTGGGGATCGACCTGGGCACCACCAATTCTCTGGTTGCTGCAGTACGCAGCGGCCTGTCTGAACCGCTGGCCGACGCAGAAGGGCAGGTCATTCTGCCGTCTGCCGTGCGCTACCACGCTGACCGTGTCGAAGTGGGGCAGTCGGCAAAAGTCGCCGCGTCGCAAGACCCGTTCAACACTGTGCTGTCGGTCAAACGCCTCATGGGGCGCGGTCTGACTGACGTCAAGCAGCTGGGTGAGCAACTGCCGTACCGCTTTGTTGGCGGTGAGTCGCACATGCCGTTCATTGACACCGTGCAGGGGCCGAAAAGCCCGGTTGAAGTGTCCGCCGACATCCTCAAGGTTCTGCGTCAGCGTGCTGAAGCCGCGCTGGGTGGCGAGCTGGTGGGGGCGGTGATCACCGTGCCAGCCTATTTCGACGATTCGCAGCGTCAAGCGACCAAAGATGCCGCCAAGCTGGCGGGTCTCAACGTCCTGCGTCTGCTCAATGAGCCGACTGCTGCTGCCGTTGCCTATGGCCTGGATCAGAAAGCCGAGGGCGTGGTTGCTATCTACGATCTGGGCGGCGGGACGTTCGATATTTCGATCCTGCGCCTCACTGGCGGCGTTTTTGAAGTGCTGGCCACCGGCGGCGACACCGCGCTGGGTGGCGATGATTTCGATCATGCGATTGCCAGCTGGATCGTGGCTGATGCCGGTCTGTCTTCCGACCTGGACCCGTCCGCGCAGCGCAACCTGCTGCAGACGGCCTGTTCGGCCAAGGAAGCCCTGACCGACGCAGAGTCTGTCGACCTTGCCTACGGCGAGTGGCGCGGTACGTTGACCCGCAGCGCGCTCAATGCGCTGATCGAGCCAATGATCGCGCGCAGCCTCAAGGCCTGTCGTCGTGCGGTGCGTGATGCCGGTATCGAACTTGAAGAGGTCGAGGCGGTGGTCATGGTGGGCGGTTCGACCCGTGTTCCACGAGTGCGCGAGGCCGTAGCCGAAATGTTCGGTCGTCAGCCATTGACCCAGATCGACCCGGATCAAGTGGTGGCCATCGGGGCTGCGATCCAGGCTGATGCGTTGGCCGGCAACACCCGTGAAGGTGGGGAACTGCTGCTTCTTGATGTGATTCCGCTCTCCCTGGGGCTGGAAACCATGGGCGGGCTGATGGAAAAGGTCATCCCGCGCAACACCACGATTCCCGTCGCACGCGGGCAGGAATTCACCACCTACAAAGATGGCCAGACGGCCATGAAGATCCATGTCTTGCAGGGTGAGCGCGAGCTGGTCAGTGATTGCCGCTCCCTGGCGCGTTTCGAACTGCGCGGTATACCGCCGATGGTGGCGGGCGCGGCAAAGATCCGTGTCACGTTCCAGGTCGATGCCGACGGTCTGCTCAGTGTTTCGGCCCGTGAAATGGGGTCAGGCATCGAGTCCAGCATTCAGGTCAAGCCCTCTTACGGGCTGACTGATGGCGAAATCACCCGCATGCTCAAGGATTCCTTCGAATACGCCGGTGACGACAAGGTCGCTCGCGTACTGCGCGAGCATCAGGTCGATGCCGAGCGGCTTATCGAAGCCGTTCAGGGCGCGCTGGATGCCGATGGCGAGCGCCTCCTCGATGAGGAAGAACGCATGGTCATCAATCTGCAGATGGACGAATTACGTGAATTGATGCAAGGCACCGATGGTTACGCCATCGAGCAGCAGACCAAGCGTCTGTCGCAGGTGACCGACGCATTTGCTGCCCGCCGCCTTGATTCGACGGTAAAAGCCGCACTGGCCGGGCGCAACTTGAATGAGATTGAGGAATAACTGATGCCGCAGGTGATTTTTCTGCCCCACGCCGAGCATTGCCCGGACGGGCTAAGAGTAGAAGTGGAGCCTGGCACGTCTATTCTCGACATTGCCCACGAACACCACATCGAGATCGAAAGCGCCTGTGGCGGCGTGTGTGCCTGCACCACGTGCCATTGCGTCATTCGTGAAGGTTTCGGCTCGCTGAACGAGGCCGACGAGCTGGAAGAAGACATGCTGGATAAAGCCTGGGGCCTTGAGGCGCAATCGCGTCTATCCTGTCAGGCGATTGTCGGTACGCAAGACATTACCGTCGAAATTCCCAAGTACTCGCTCAATCACGCTGCTGAAGCGCCGCACTGATTCAAGGAATGCTCATGAGTCTCAAATGGGTTGATGTACAGGAAATCGCCATTCAGCTGGCCGAAAGCCACCCGAATGTCAGTCCGCTTTCAGTCAATTTCGTCAAGCTGCGCAATCTGGTCATGGCCTTGCCCGACTTCGATGATGTCCCGGAGCGAGGCGGTGAAAAGGTCCTTGAAGCGATCCAGGGGTTGTGGATCGAAGAGGCAGATTGACGTTCAGTAACGTACGCCGTTAGGCAATACACCAGAACCCGCGTATAATTCGCGGGTTTAATTTTTCGCTTCAATCACTGTTTCTGGAGTTTCACCATGGCTGTTCAACGTACTTTCTCCATCATCAAGCCTGACGCCGTTGCCAAGAACGTAATCGGCGAGATCACCACTCGTTTCGAAAAAGCCGGTCTGCGCGTTGTCGCTTCCAAGCTGAAGCAGCTGTCCAAGGCCGAAGCTGAAGGTTTCTACGCTGAGCACAGCGCTCGTGGTTTCTTCGGCGACCTGGTTGCCTTCATGATCTCCGGCCCGGTTGTCGTTCAGGTTCTGGAAGGCGAAAACGCTATCGCTCTGAACCGCGAGCTGATGGGCGCTACCAACCCTAAAGAAGCGGCTGCCGGTACCATCCGCGCCGACTTCGCTGATTCCATCGACGCCAACGCTGTTCACGGTTCCGATTCCGAAGCAGCTGCTGCTCGCGAAATCTCGTACTTCTTCGCCGCTACCGAAGTAACCGCTCGCTAAGTCATTTTGACTGACGAGTGAAGGGTGAATTCATGATTGCATCGACTGGTAAAACCAACCTGCTGGGGCTGACTCAACAGGAAATGGAGAAATTCTTCGACTCTATCGGGGAGAAGCGCTTCCGTGCCGGTCAGGTCATGAAGTGGATTCACCACTTCGGCGTCGATGATTTCGACGCAATGACGAACGTCAGCAAGGCCCTGCGCGAAAAGCTCAAGGCCTGCGCTGAAGTTCGCGGTCCGGAAGTCGTCAGCGAGGACATCTCCAGCGACGGCACCCGTAAATGGGTGGTGCGCGTAGAGTCCGGCAGCTGCGTCGAGACCGTCTACATTCCGCAGGGCAAGCGCGGCACCTTGTGTGTTTCGTCCCAGGCGGGCTGTGCCTTGGATTGCAGTTTCTGCTCCACCGGCAAGCAAGGCTTCAACAGCAACCTCACCGCCGCCGAAGTCATCGGTCAGGTGTGGATTGCCAACAAATCCTTTGGCAGCGTCCCGGCGACCGTCGACCGTGCCATCACCAACGTGGTGATGATGGGCATGGGTGAGCCGCTGCTGAACTTCGACAATGTCATCGCCGCCATGCATCTGATGATGGATGACCTGGGGTATGGCATTTCCAAGCGCCGGGTGACGCTGTCCACCTCCGGCGTGGTACCGATGATCGACGAGCTTTCAAAGCACATCGACGTTTCCCTGGCTTTGTCGCTGCACGCTCCGAACGATGCGCTGCGCAACCAGCTGGTGCCGATCAACAAGAAATACCCGTTGCAGATGCTCCTTGAGTCCTGCCGTCGTTACATGTCCAGTCTGGGCGAAAAGCGTGTACTCACCATCGAATACACCATGCTCAAGGACATCAACGACAAGGTCGAGCATGCGGTCGAGATGATCGAGCTGCTCAAGGACACGCCGTGCAAGATCAACCTGATCCCGTTCAACCCGTTTCCGCACTCCGGTTACGAACGCCCCAGCAATAACGCAATCCGTCGTTTTCAGGACCTGTTGCATCAGGCCGGTTATAACGTCACTGTGCGTACCACGCGTGGCGAAGACATCGATGCTGCATGCGGCCAGTTGGTCGGTCAGGTCATGGACCGTACACGTCGTAGTGAACGCTACATCGCTGTGCGTGAGTTGAGCGCCGATGCCGACACGGCTACCGGTGCGGCAACCCGAACCTGACTGCGAACCTGACCGGGAAGACTTCATGCCTGTGCGTGCCTGCTTTTTACTGTGTGTTGCCATGCTGCTGACAGCCTGTGTGTCTACAGGCAACGTCAACCCGCTGAGCACCAAACAGGGGCGTGACGAGGCGCGCAATGCTTACGTACAGCTGGGATTGGGCTATTTTCAACAGGGGCAAACCGAGCGCGCCAAGGTGCCGCTGAAGAAAGCACTAGAGCTGGATAGCTCGGACCCGCAAGCCAATGCTGCGCTGGCGCTGGTGTTCCAGACCGAAATGGAGCCAGAGCTTGCGGAGCAGTACTACCGCAAGGCACTTGCTTCCAGTCATAACGACACGCGCATCGTCAACAACTACGGCAGCTTCCTCTACGAGCAAAAGCGTTACAAGGAAGCCTACGAGCGTTTTGAACAGGCTGCAGCCGACAACCTGTATCCTGAGCGTTCACGGGTCTTTGAAAGCCTGGGCATGACCTCGCTGGCACTGGGTAATCGCGAACAGGCCCGCGAGCAGTTCACCAAGGCGTTGCGCCTCGACCGCCAACTGCCGCGCTCTTTGCTGGAAATGGCTCAGTTGTCGTACGAAGACAGGCAATATGTACCCGCGCGTGATTATTACGACCGTTTTAGCCAGCTCAGCGAGCAAAATGCACGTAGTCTGTTGCTCGGTACACGCTTGGCCAAGGTCTACGATGACCGTAACAAAGCAGCCAGTTTTGGTCTGCAATTGAAAAGACTCTATCCCGGTACGCCGGAATATCAGCAATACCTGTCGGAGCAATGATGAAAGCGGCGCATCCCGAAGTTGTAGCAACCAACCGCGTGAACCCTGGAGAAACACTGCGCCAGGCCCGCGAGAGCAGGAGCTGGTCGCTGCCCGATGTGGCTTTGAGACTGAACCTCACCGTGACCTCCCTGAGCAATCTGGAGAACGGACATTTTGAAAAACTGCCTGGGCATACGTTTGCTCGGGGGTATGTGCGTGCTTACGCCAAACTGCTTGGCCTCGATCAGGCGGCGCTGGTCGATCAGTTCGACCAGTTCACCGGCACCGACGGCAAGGGCAGTGCGGTTCACGCATTGGGCCGTATCGAAGAGCCGGTAAGGCTGTCACACAATATTTTGCGTATCGTCAGCCTGTTGTTGCTGGTGATTCTGGTCGGCGGCGGGTTTTTCTGGTGGCAGGACCAGGCGAGCCTGCGCGGCAGGGATCAGTCCGGGCTGAACATGGAACACGTCGAAGTAGAAAGCGCCGATGGCACCACGCAGATTCATCCTCTGGACGAGCCTGAGGAAGCGCCTGTGGCCGAAGCGCCGTCTTCGGGGCAGACGTCTCTGCCATTGAACACCGGCGCACCTGCCAGCGAATCGCCAAGTGCCACGCCGGCTGCTCCTGTGACAAATGCAGCGGGCCATTCTGCTGCACAGGCTCAGACGCCTCCGCCTGCCGCTGCCACGCCGCCTGCAACCACCGCACAAGCACCCGTCGCGTCGCCCAATGTGCCATCCATGCCGACGACGCCTGCTGAACAGCCTGCGCCCGTCATGGCGGGTGCCGGTCAGGTCTCGGTGCAGTTTGTCGCCGATTGCTGGACTCAAGTCACTGACGGCAACGGCAAGGTGCTGGTCAGCGGCCTCAAGCGCAAGGGCGAGAACCTAGACGTGAGCGGCAAGCCGCCCTTGACCCTGCGTCTGGGCTACGCACGCGGTGCGCAGGTTACCTATAACGGTCAGCCGGTAGACGTAGCACCTTTCACCAGCGGCGAAACTGCTCGCCTGAAGCTAGGGCAATAAGTCATGCACGGCGAATCTCCGATCAAGCGTCGCGAATCCCGAAAAATATGGGTCGGTTCTGTACCGGTCGGTGGTGACGCGCCGATTGCTGTACAAAGCATGACCAACAGTGACACCAATGATGTGGCTGCCACCGTTGCCCAGATCAATCGTCTGGAAGCGGCCGGCGTCGATATCGTGCGGGTTTCCGTGCCCGACATGGACGCTGCCGAGGCCTTTGGTCGCATCAAGCAACTGGTCAAAGTGCCACTTGTCGCTGATATCCATTTTGATTACCGCATCGCGTTGCGCGTGGCGGAGCTGGGCGTCGACTGTCTGCGTATCAACCCCGGCAACATCGGTCGCGAAGATCGCGTGCGTGCCGTGGTCGATGCTGCGCGTGATCGCGGCATTCCGATCCGGATCGGCGTCAATGCCGGCTCTCTGGAAAAAGACCTGCAGAAAAAGTACGGCGAACCGACCCCCGAGGCTCTGGTAGAGTCCGCGCTGCGCCATGTCGAACACCTCGAGCGCCTGAATTTTCAGGACTTCAAGGTGAGCGTCAAGGCGTCTGACGTGTTCATGGCCGTTGCTGCCTACCGTTTGCTGGCCAAACAAATTGTGCAGCCGCTGCACCTGGGCATCACCGAAGCGGGTGGCCTGCGTTCGGGCACCGTGAAATCGGCAGTCGGTCTGGGGATGCTGCTTGCCGAGGGAATTGGCGATACTATCCGCATCTCGCTGGCCGCTGACCCGGTCGAAGAGGTGAAGGTCGGTTACGACATTCTCAAATCGTTGCGCCTTCGTTCCCGTGGGATCAACTTCATCGCCTGCCCGAGCTGCTCGCGGCAGAATTTCGATGTGGTCAAGACCATGAACGAGCTTGAAGGTCGCCTCGAAGATTTGCTGGTGCCTCTTGATGTAGCGGTCATCGGTTGTGTGGTCAATGGTCCCGGTGAAGCCAAGGAGGCGCATATCGGCCTCACGGGCGGCACGCCGAACCTGATCTACATCGACGGCAAACCCGCGCAGAAACTGACCAACGACAATCTCGTGAACGAGCTTGAACGCTTGATTCGCGAGAAAGCGGCCGAAAAGGCCGAAGCCGACGCCTCGGTCATCGTGCGCGGCTAATCAGGATTGCTAAGGATTTTCTGTGAGTAAGTCTCTACAAGCCATTCGTGGCATGAACGACATCCTGCCTGAGCAGACGCCGCTGTGGCGCCACTTTGAAGGCACTGTTTCGCGTCTGCTGGATAACTACGGTTACCGCCAGATCCGCATGCCCATTGTCGAATTCACCGACCTGTTCAAGCGCTCTATCGGTGAAGTGACCGATATCGTAGAGAAAGAAATGTACACCTTCGCCGACCGCAACGGCGACTCCCTGACCCTGCGCCCGGAAGGCACTGCCGCCTGCGTGCGGGCGGTTCTGGAGCATGGTATTACCGGTGGCGGTCAGGTTCAGAAACTGTGGTACATCGGTCCGATGTTCCGTCATGAGCGTCCCCAGAAAGGTCGTTATCGTCAGTTTCACCAGATTGGCGTCGAGGTGTTCAATCTCGACGGTCCGGACATCGATGCCGAGCTGATCGTCATGACCTGGCGCCTGTGGGGCATGCTGGGCATTCGCAACGCGGTCAAGCTCGAACTGAACAGCCTTGGCACCAGCGAGGCGCGTGCGCGTTATCGCGATGCGCTGGTCGAGTTTCTGTCAGCCCGTCTTGATCAACTGGATGAAGACAGCCAGCGCCGCCTGAAAACCAATCCGCTGCGCGTGCTGGACACCAAGCACCCTGAGACCCAGGCTGCGCTGGTCGATGCGCCGAAACTGGCGGATTATCTGGATGACGAGTCCCGCGCCCACTTCGAAGGCCTCAAGGCTCGTCTGGATGCAGCCGGTATTCCTTATGTCATCAACCCGAAGCTGGTACGCGGGCTGGATTACTACAGCAAGACCGTTTTTGAATGGGTCACCGACCAGTTGGGTGCCCAGGGCACCGTCTGTGCCGGGGGGCGTTACGACGGTCTGGTCGAGCAGATGGGCGGCAAGCCGACTGCCGGCGTCGGGTTCGCAATGGGTATCGAGCGTCTGGTTCTGTTGCTCGAAACGCTGGAGCAGGTTCCGGAAGAAATTTCCCGTCAGGTGGACGTTTACCTCTGTGCCTTCGGCGAAGCCGCTGAACTGGCCGCGCTGGCGCTGACCGAACAGGTTCGCGACCGGTTGCCGACTCTGCGCCTGCAGGTCAATGCCGGTGCAGGCAGCTTCAAGAGCCAGTTCAAGAAGGCTGACAAGAGCGGCGCGCTGTATGCCCTGATTCTGGGCGAAGAAGAACTGGCAGCAAAGGTCATTGGCGTCAAACCCCTGCGTGGTCAGGGCGAACAACAAACTATTGCCTGGGACGCTCTTTCGGAGCACCTGGCCGCCTGCGTCGTGCAGGGTTGAAGCAGATTAACAGCCGTTTAGCGAATAGGAGTATTGGGGTGTCGGGTACCGAAGATGAAGAGCTGGCGGTAATGAAGGACTGGTGGCAGCGTAACGGCAAACCCCTGTTGACCGGTGGGTTGCTGGCGCTGGTCGTGGTCTTGGGCTGGCAGGGCTGGCAGCGGTATCAGGCTGGCCAGTCGCAAGGCGCCTCGATGCTCTATCAGCAACTGCTGGAAACCGCACTGACGCCAAGTGGTCAGGCCGATACGGCGCGTGTCGCTGATCTCTCCGGCAAACTGAAAAGCGAATTTGGTGGCACTACCTACGCGCAGTTCGGTAGCCTGTTCGTCGCCAAGGTGGCGGTTGATGCCGGCAAGCTGGATGATGCAGCGGCCGAACTGAAAACCGTGGCCGACAAGCCGGCCAGCGACACCCTGGGCGAGATCGCCCGTCAGCGTCTGGCGCGCGTGATGGCTGCACAGAACAAGGTCGATGACGCGCTGAAATTGCTCGACGGCGATGCCGACAAGGCATTCCTCGCCAGTCGTGAAGAACTCAAGGGTGACCTGCTGGTACAGCTGGGTCGGACCGATGAGGCACATGCTGCATACCAAAAGGCCAAATCCGCTCTGTCCGAAGATGCAGCGGTCGGTGGCCTGCAAATGAAGCTCGACGATCTGGCGAAAGGGGATGCGTGACGTGATTCGTTGGAAACATGCAGCATTGCTGGCTCTGGCCATTCTGGCCGCGGGTTGCAGCAGCAACAGCAAAAAGGAATTGCCTCCGGCCGAGCTGACCGACTTCAAAGAAGAAGTGGTTCTGCACAAGCAGTGGAGCCGTTCGATCGGCGACGGGCAGGGCAAGACCTACAACATGTTGGTCCCGGCGATTGACGGCGACCGCATCTACGCATCTGACGTCACTGGCGAAGTCGTTTCGCTGGATCGACTGACCGGTGACGTGATCTGGAAGAAGGATCTTGATCTTCCGGTTTCCGGCGCTGTCGGCGTAGGGTACGGCCTGCTGATGATCGGCACCCTGAAGGGTGAAGTCGTTGCCATGGACGCTGCCACCGGTGAGGAAAAATGGCGCGCCCACGTGACCAGTGAAGTGCTGGCTCCGCCTGCCACCAACGGTTCAGTGGTGGTGGTTCAGACGCAGGATGACCGTGTCGTAGGTTTTGATGCGTCTACCGGTTCCCAGCTCTGGATCTACGAAAGCACGCCGGCCGTGCTGACCCTTCGCGGCACGGGCGCTCCACTGGCGACCAACCGTCTTGCGCTGGCAGGTCTGTCGACCGGCAAGGTCATCGCCCTTGATATTTCCAGCGGCGTGCCGATCTGGGAACAGCGTGTCGCGATCCCGCAAGGTCGTTCCGAGCTGGACCGTGTGGTCGACATCGACGGCGGCCTGTTGTTGTCCGGCGGTACACTGTACGTCGCTACCTATCAGGGCCGCATCGCCGGCCTCGATCTGGAAAGCGGTCGTGTCCTCTGGCAGCGTGACGGATCGAGCTACTCGGGCGTTGCCCAAGGCTTTGGCAGCGTTTACGCAACCCTGGCCTCCGGCACTGTCGAAGGCATCGACGAGCGTTCGTCCTCCGCACTGTGGAGCAACGAGTCGCTGGCTCGCCGCCAGTTGGGTGCGCCGGAAGTCTATTCCAGCTACGTAGCGGTCGGCGACATGGAAGGCTACCTCCACCTGTTGAGCCAGGTAGACGGTCGCTTTGTCGGTCGCGAGCGTATCGACAGCGACGGCCTGCGTGCCCGTCCGCTGGTGGTAGGGGACATGATTTACGTGTATGGCAACAGCGGCAAACTGGAAGCCCTGACCATCAAGCAATAAGTGTCCATGCCTGGGGCCAATGGCCCCGGGTGACCTTGCTTCGGCAAGGCTGCAGCGCCCTGGTGCGCTGCTCCGAACTCCGGCCGCTGCCCTGCAGCGGCTTTTGTATTTTCTGAAATAACGAAGTGGAGAGCCTAATGGTTCCCGTAATCGCCCTGGTGGGTCGACCGAACGTCGGCAAGTCCACCATGTTCAACCGCCTGACCAGGACCCGCGACGCTATTGTCGGCGATCTGTCCGGTCTTACCCGTGATCGCCAATACGGAGAGGCGAAGTGGCAAGGGCGCTCCTATATTCTGATCGACACCGGTGGTATCTCCGGTGACGAGCATGGCATGGACGAAAAAATGGCCGAGCAGTCGCTGCTGGCCATTGAAGAAGCCGATGTGGTGCTGTTTCTGGTGGACGCCCGTGCAGGCTATACCGCCGCTGATCAGATGATTGGTGAGCACCTGCGCAAGCGCAACAAGCGTTCCTACGTGGTTGCCAACAAGATCGACAACATTGACGAGAACCTGGCGCGTGCCGAGTTCAGCCCGATGGGTCTGGGCGATGCCATTCCGGTGGCCGGCGCCCACGGCCGCGGTATCTCGCAAATGCTCGAAATCGCCCTGCGGGAATTCCCGAAGGACGAGGACGAGCTTGAAGAAGGTGAGGTCGAAGAAGTCGCCGAAGGTCAGGAAGCCAAGCGCATTCCAGGCCCGAGCGAGAAAGACGGCATCAAGATCGCGATCATCGGTCGTCCTAACGTCGGCAAGTCGACGCTGGTCAACCGCATGCTGGGCGAAGACCGGGTTATCGTCTATGACGAGCCGGGCACCACGCGTGACAGCATCTACATTCCTTTCGAGCGTAATGAAGAGAAGTACACGCTGATCGACACCGCGGGTGTGCGCAAGCGCGGCAAGATTCACGAGGAGGTTGAAAAGTTCTCCGTGGTCAAGACGCTGCAGGCCATCAAGGACGCCAACGTTGTGATCTTCGTGATGGACGCCCGCGAAGGGGTGGTCGATCACGACCTCAACCTGCTGGGCTTCGCACTTGAAGCGGGCCGCGCGCTGGTCATTGCGTTGAACAAGTGGGATGGCATGACGCCGGGCGAACGTGATTTCGTGAAGATCGAGCTGGAACGCAGGTTGTTCTTCGTAGACTTTGCGGACATCCACTTCATTTCGGCCATGCACGGCACGGGCGTGGGCAACCTGTATCAGTCGGTACAGAACTCGTTCAAATCGGCGGTAACGCGCTGGCCGACCAGCCGCCTGACCCAGATCCTCGAAGATGCGGTCAGCGAGCATGCGCCACCGATGGTCGGCAGCCGCCGCATCAAGCTGCGCTACGCTCACCTTGGGGGTGCCAACCCGCCACTGATCGTCATCCACGGCAACCAGGTCGAGAAAGTACCCAAGTCTTACGTTCGGTACCTGGAAAACACGTACCGCCGTGTGCTCAAGCTGGTCGGTACGCCGATCCGCATCGAGTTCAAGGGTGGCGAGAACCCGTATGAAGGCAACAAGAACACGCTGACCGACCGTCAGGTCAACAAGAAGCGTCGAATGATGTCGCACCACAAGAAAGCCGACAAGAAGCGCCGCGACAAGCGCTGAGTCAGCCACTGGAAAAAGGCGCTTCGGCGCCTTTTTTTGTGCGCGTTTAATGGGCTATCCTGCTTGACCCCGCGCCGCCCGGTGCCGGGAGATTGCAGGGAAAGGGTTCCATGATCGACAGCAAGTTGCCCAATGTGGGCACCACTATCTTCACCGTCATGTCACAGCTGGCCGCCGAAACCGGCGCTATCAACCTGTCCCAGGGGTTTCCCGATTTTGACGGGCCGCAGGCGCTGCGCGATGCGGTCTGCCGGCACGTGACTCAAGGCCATAACCAGTATTCGCCGATGACCGGGCTGCCAGCCCTTCGCCAGCAGGTGGCGGCCAAGATCGCGCGCAGCTACGGGCGTGCGGTCAGCCCGGACAGTGAAATCACCATCACCCCTGGCGCGACCCAGGCGATTTTCTGCGCGATCCACTCGGTGATCCGTCCTGGCGACGAAGTCATCATTTTCGATCCATGCTATGACAGCTACGAGCCTGCCGTGGAGCTGGCCGGTGGGCGCTGCGTGCATGTGCAGTTGGGGCTGGAGGATTTCTCCATCGACTGGCAAAAGCTGACCGATGCGCTCAGCCCGCGCACGCGCATGATCGTCATCAACAGCCCCCACAACCCGAGCGGCGCACTGATCAGTCGTGCCGAGCTTGATCGACTGGCTGCGCTGATTGCTGATCGCGATATCTACCTGCTCAGTGACGAGGTCTACGAACATCTGGTGTTCGACGGCGCGCGTCACGTCAGCGTCCTTGATCACGAGGCGCTGTATCAGCGCGCCTTCGTCGTCAGTTCGTTCGGCAAGACGTATCACGCCACCGGCTGGAAAACCGGTTACGTGGTCGCGCCTCCCGCATTGACCTCCGAGTTGCGCAAGGTGCATCAGTACGTGAGTTTCTGTGGCGTGACGCCGTTGCAGTATGCACTGGCTGACTTCATGGCCGAACACCCTGAACACGTCGATGAGCTGCCAGGTTTTTATCAGGCCAAGCGGGATTATTTTTGCAATCAGTTGGTGGGCTCTCGCTTCAGCTTCACACCTGTTGGCGGTACTTATTTCCAGTTGGTGGACTATTCGCAGATCAGGCCTGATCTGAACGATGTGGACATGGCGTTGTGGATGACCCGTGAGCACGGTGTGGCAAGCATTCCCATTTCAGTGTTCTACCAAAGCCCGCCGCAAGGGCAGCGCCTGATCCGACTATGTTTTGCCAAGCAAGAAGACACGTTGCGTCAGGCGGCGGAAAAACTATGCGCGATATAAGCGAACTGCCGGACCTGAAACTGGCGCTGATTCAGACGACACTGGTCTGGCACGACCGCGAGGCCAATCTCGATCATTTCGAGCAGATGCTGGATCAGGCGCGAGGTGCCGACCTGGTGATCCTGCCTGAGATGTTCACCACAGGGTTCTCGATGGAGTCTGAGGCACTGGCCGAGCCGGAAGCCGGGCCTGCATCGGTCTGGCTAGTGGAACAAGCCAGGCGCATCAACGCCGTGGTGACCGGCAGCGTGATTGTGCGTGCGGCGGATGGCAGCCATCGCAACCGGCTTCTGTGGGCGCGTCCGGACGGTGAGTTGCTGCATTACGATAAACGCCACCTGTTCCGCATGGCCGGTGAGCATGAACATTACACGCCGGGCGAGCGTCAGGTGACGTTCGAGCTTAACGGTTGGCGTATTCGCCCGCTGATCTGCTACGACCTGCGCTTTCCGGTCTGGAGCCGAGATGCCCAGAACACTGATGTGTTGCTGTACACCGCCAACTGGCCAGGCGCCAGGCGTCTGCACTGGAATCGTCTGCTGCCTGCCCGGGCCATTGAAAACCTCTGCTACGTCGCTGCGGTCAACCGTGTGGGGGTAGACGGCAAGGGCTTTGCCTACACCGGCGACAGTCAGGTTCTGGATTTTCAAGGCGAGAGCCTGTTGAGTGCTGGTGAAGCTGACGGGGTGTTTCTGGCAACCCTCAGCGCAGCGGACTTGCAGGCCTATCGGACACGTTTCCCGGCGGCGCTCGACGCTGATTCATTCGATATTCATTAAATTACTTCAGAATGTTTCGAAGCGGCCGATACCGTGTCCAGACCTCCAGGAGACTGTCATGACTACCATCAACACGTCCACGCTGAACAGCTATTCGAGTGCGTTCACGCTTGCAATCAAGAAGCCTGAGGTTGATGCGGACAAAGCCACTGCCACCAGTGCTGTGGATGCGGATGCAGCCACTGACGAGACGTCTGCCGACGGCAAGACCGGGGCAGCAGAGGGCGGCGGCACTGTTGGCGGCTCCAGCAAGTCTGCGCTTGATGAGACCATGGACAGGATAAAAGAGCAGATCAAGCAGACCCAGAAGCAACTGGCGGAACAGCAGGCGCAATTGGCTGCTGCCCAAAGCGGCAAAGGTACTCAGGAAGAGAAGGCTCAAAAAGCCATGACAATCATGGGGCAGATCGCGGTCACCAGTGCTGCCTTGCAGACCTTGCAGGGCGCGTTGTTGCAGCTGCAAACCGATGGCGGCGTAAACACCACCGCTTGATCGCTCACTGCTGATGACTATCGTGCCCGTTCGCTTCATGGGCACGTTTTTCCGGACATTCTGCAGGTGTGCCTGATTATGTGGCGCTGCGCAGATTTGTGCCTGGAAGCACGCTCATCGTGCCCATGCTCCCGCGTGGGCATGCCGTTCCGGACGCTCTGCGTCCGCGTTTATCACACGGCGCGAGGGTCCAGAACCGCTCTGACCCTTACTCGTTCACGTTCATGAACTTTTTGGCCCATTCGACATAGTCTTCAGGCTGCGTATAAGTGTGGGTCAATTCGGTCGCGCTCATGTTCGACTCGCTGCCCAGTATCTGGCGTTGCTCGCGCAGGCAGTCGTAGGTGGCCTTGATCGCCGCGAAATACGCAGCATGACCGTGTACGCAAACCCTCACGCCCATTTCGGCAAGGCGCGCATTGTCGTGCAGTTCAGGATTGCCGTAAGTCACCAGCATCAGCGGTACGGTCAGGCCTTCCGATACCTGCGCCAAATGATCAAAGTCACGAATGCCGACGATGGTGATGCCGTCAGCGCCGGCAGCCTGGTACTGCTGAACGCGGCTGATGGCTTCCTGAACCGGAATGATCGCCGCGTTGGTGCGGGCAAAGATCGACATCTCGGGGTCGACGCGTGCTTCCAAGGCTGCGCGGATCTTGCCGACGCCTTCAGCGGTGGAGATCAGGTCGGTGGATTTGCGCCCGAACTGAGCAGGCAGCAGGGTATCTTCGATGGTCAGTGCCGAGATACCGGCGCGTTCCAGTTCGACCACGGTGCGCATGACGTTGAGGGCATTGCCATAGCCGTGGTCTGCGTCCGCGATCACCGGGAGCTGCGCGACGCGGCCGATTCGTGTGGCCTGCTCGACGAATTCGCTGAGGGTGATAAGCGCGAAGTCCGGTGCTGCCAGCACTTGCAGCGACGCGACGGAGCCGCCGAGTATGCCGACTTCAAAGCCCAGATCCGCCGCGATTCGCGCTGACATGGGGTCGAACACCGAGGCGGTATGAAAGCATGAGTTCGAGGAGGTGAGCTCACGGAAACTGCGGCGCAAATCTTGGTGGGAAGCCTTGGGCATAATCGCTCCAAATGTGATTGGATCAGCTCAGCATTACCGAGGCAGATAGTAATTTCAATGCACGGAAACTCTGCCCGAGCATTTTTTTCGTCCGGAAATCAAAGCAATAGTCGTCGTGTTTTTATAGGAAAGGTGCAGCTGGCAGGAAAGTCCGGATTGGCATCGTCAGCATATGGGTTGCTGTTGGATGTGGGCCAGTCTCGAATAAGGGCAGCATGCTACCACAGCAGAAATGAAAAAGATTATGCCGAAAAAGACAGGGTCATGCGCAGATTGCAAGAGGCTTGAAGCGGGAAGGGCGGGGGAACGTGTTTGGCACTGGGCCGAAAAGGGCGGACCGGGTCCGCCCTCCAGGTTATCGACTCAGGCGGCCTTGGCTTGTGCCTGACTCAACGAGCGGTTCAAGGCGCTGAACAGCGCGCGGAAGCTCGCAGTGGTGATGTTTTCATCAATGCCCACACCGTGTACCGCACGGTCGCCGTTGACGCGCAACTCGATGTAGGCGGCCGCTTTGGCGGTAGTGCCCGAGCCGATCGCATGTTCGTTGTAATCCATGATCTCGACTGCTACCGGCAGGCCCGCAACCAGTGCTTCCAGAGCGCCTTTGCCCTTGCCGCGCCAGTGCTGGGTTTCGCCGTCTACATGCACTTCGGCATCCACGGCGCTGTTGCCGTTTTCTTCCTGCAACTTGTGGCTGATCAGCGCGTAAGGCGTGTTGGCCTGCAGGTATTCGCGACGCAACAGCGAGTGAATCTGCTGGGCCGTCATTTCCAGGCCCAGGCGATCGGTTTCACCCTGAACCACCTGGCTGAACTCGATCTGCATGCGACGCGGCAGAGAGATGCCGTATTCCTGCTCGAGCAGATAAGCGATGCCGCCCTTGCCTGACTGGCTGTTGACGCGAATCACCGCCTCGTAGCTGCGACCGATGTCAGCCGGGTCAATCGGCAAGTAAGGCACTTCCCACAGCTCGCCGTCCTTCTGCTGCGTGAAGCCCTTGCGAATGGCATCCTGGTGCGAGCCGGAGAACGCAGTGTGGACCAGATCGCCGACGTACGGATGGCGAGGGTGAACCGGAATCTGGTTGCACTCTTCGACCACTTTGCGCACGCCGTCGATGTCCGAGAAGTCCAGCTCCGGATTGATGCCCTGGGTGTAGAGGTTCAGTGCCACGGTGACCAGATCGACGTTGCCGGTGCGCTCGCCGTTGCCGAACAGGCAGCCTTCGACACGATCTGCACCGGCCATCAGGCCGAGCTCGGTGGCGGCTACGCCTGTGCCACGGTCGTTGTGCGTGTGCAGGCTGATCAGCACGCTGTCGCGGCGGGTGATGTTGCGGCCGAACCATTCGATCTGATCGGCATAGATATTCGGTGTGGCCACTTCCACCGTGGCCGGAAGGTTCAGGATCACCTTGTTCTCAGGCGTCGGGTTCCAGACCTCGATCACGGCGTCGCAGACTTCCTTGGCGAATTCCAGCTCGGTGGCGCTGAAGGTTTCCGGCGAGTATTCGAACGTCCATTGTGTGTCGGGCTGTTGTGCGGCGTACTTGACGAACAGCTTGGCCGCGTTGACCGCGATTTCCTTCACGCCGGCCTTGTCCTGATTGAACACAATGCGGCGGAACGACGGGCAGGTAGCGTTATACAGATGGACGATGGCCTTCTTGGCACCGCGCAGCGATTCGAAAGTGCGTGCGATCAGGTCTTCGCGCGCCTGGGTCAGCACCTGAATGGTGGTGTCGTCCGGGATGTGACCGTCTTCGATCAGGGTGCGAACGAAGTCGAAGTCAGTTTGCGAAGCTGCTGGGAACGACGCTTCGATTTCCTTGACTCCGACGCTGACCAGGGTTTTCCAGAAACGCAGTTTCTTGACCGAATCCATTGGCTCGATCAAAGACTGGTTGCCGTCGCGCAGGTCGGAACTGCACCAGATCGGCGCCGTGTCGATGGTTTTCGACGGCCAGGTACGATCGGGCAGGTTGATGGTCGGGAACGCGCGGTACTTCTTCGAAGGGTCTTTGAGCATGGTCATCAGGAAATCCTTTTGTATTCACGGGGCCGGTCAAGGCGGCCTGCCGTTTCTTAGAAAATACGGGGGTTGCGAACGCAGGGGCGAGGTACTGCAAATCTAGCCTGGCAGTCGGGCACTGACCAGGCTGAGGCACCGATGCTGGCGCAACAGAATAAGGGTTTGAGCGTTTTTCATGAGGCCAACCGTAACCATTGGGCTCAACGATGGCAAGCCCTTGAAAAAGATTGGGATAAATTCTCGAAAATACGTTATTGCCGATTTTTTATAGCGGAATTTTGCGCTTTGTTTGCCGGTTATTGTCGGGCTCAAGCGATGTGCGCAACAGCAGGTCGTGCCGGGCGAGCGCTGTTGTGCTCGCCCATGAACGCCTCAGGGCTGAAATGCACCGATGAAGATCGCCGGGTCGACGCGTGCATCGTTCAGGCTGACGTTCCAGTGCATATGCGGACCGGTTGCCCGACCGGTCGCGCCGACTTTGCCCACCACGCCGCCACGAGGAACCACGTCGCCGACCTTCACGTCGATCTTCGACATGTGGCAGAACATGCTGATGAAACCCTGCCCGTGGTCGACGAACACGGTGTTGCCGTTGAAAAAGTAGTTGCCGGTCAGAATCACCTTGCCCGCTGCCGGGGATTTGATCGGCGTGCCGGCCGGCACTGCGAAGTCCAGCCCTGAGTGCGGGTTGCGCTCTTCGCCGTTGAAGAAGCGGCGCACGCCGAACTTGCTCGACAGCGGGCCGTTGACCGGTTTGTCGAGAATCAGGTTGCTTGGCGTGCCGGGGCTGAAGCTGCGATAGGCGCGAAGCTGTTCGGCCAGTTCGCCTTCGATACGTTTGTTGTCCTCAGGGTTGGGATTGACCTGGCGCTTGTTCTTGAGGGTGATGTGTTGTTCCGGGTATTTCTTGTTGCCGACCGTGAAGTTGAGCGTGCGCCCGCCAGACGCGACCTGTTGAGTGCCCGGCTTGACGGTCAGCGGAATGCCGACGATGGCCAGCCAGCGCGTGCCTTGTTCCTTGACCACCAGCACCGGTTTGCCTTGATAGGTGGCCGTTGGCGCCTGCGCACCGATGCCAAGATCGATGACGGCCACGCCGCCGGGCACCGGCTTGTCGAGTGCGCGAGTGATGAAGCTGTCGGCGTGAGCGGGCAGGCAGAGCAGCAGGGCAAACAGCGGTGCAATAAAACGTAGCATCAGAGGGTCAGTCCAGAAGTGAAAGGGTCACGGGCGTGAGGTGATTGTCTTCGACGCGTACTTGCAGTTCGCCTTCGCCGAGCCTGGCGGTCAGTCGCTGGCCAGGGCGGGTTTGTGCGGCCTTTCGGATCGCATGGCCCCGCTCGTCAAGCAGGATGCTGTAGCCGCGGCCCAGTGTGGCAAGCGGGCTGACCACGTTAAGCGTCTGCATCTGGCTTTGCAGTTGCAACTTGCGCGCCTTGATCTGCTCGCGAATGGCCCTCGGCAAGCGCTCGGCCAGCGCGTCCAGCCGCTGGCGCAGAAATGCCAGGGTCCGGCCCGGATGCTGGGCGGCGAGGCGACTTTCCATGTGCGCGAGACGAACCTGCCTTTTATGCATGGTCTGCTCGAAAGCCCGGCGCAGGCGCATGTCCAGATCGTCAAGGCGCTGAGATTGCTGGCGCAGCCGTTCGCCCGGATGGCGCAGTCGCCGTGAAATGCCTTCAAGGCGCAGCCGTTCGCGCATCAGGCGGTCCTGCATGCGGCTGACCAGCCGACGATGCAGGTTATCGACGCGACGATGCAGGTCGCTGGAATCCGGGGCCAGCAGCTCGGCAGCGGCAGAGGGCGTCGGCGCGCGCACGTCGGCCACGAAATCGCTGATGGACACGTCGGTCTCATGGCCTACAGCGCTGACAATCGGCGTCACGCAGGCGTCAATGGCGCGGGCTACGGCTTCTTCGTTGAAACACCAGAGGTCTTCCAGCGATCCGCCGCCGCGGGCGAGGATCAACGCGTCGAAACCTCTCGCGTCAGCCATTTTCAGGGCGCGGACGATCTGGTTGATCGCCTCGCGGCCTTGAACGGCCGTAGGGATCAGCGTCAGTTCGACACGTGGGGCGCGACGGCGGAATACGCTGATGATGTCGCGGATAACGGCGCCGGTCGGCGAACTGATGATGCCGATGCGTTGCGGGTGCAGCGGTAGAGCGACTTTCCGCTCGGCGCTGAACAGACCTTCGTCACTCAGTTTGGCCTTGAGCGCATCGAACGCCAGGCGCAGCGCACCGTCGCCTGCCGGCTCGACGGTGTCGAGGATCAACTGATAGTCGCCACGGCCTTCAAACAGCGAAACCTTGCCGCGCACCTTGACCTGCAAGCCATCCTTGAGCGCCTGGCGCACACGGGCAGCGCTTTGCCGGAACAGTGCGCAGCGCACCTGAGCGCCGGAGTCCTTGAGGGTGAAGTACACGTGGCCCGAAGCCGGACGCGACAGATTGGAAATCTCGCCCTCTACCCAGATGCTACTGAACACGTCCTCCAGCAACACCCGCGCACGGCCGTTGAGCTGGCTGACAGTTAGGACTTCCCGGTCGAGGCCGAGTCTTGCGAAAGGGTCTTTGATCATGTCGGGCATCATAATGGCAATGCGGGTCCGGCGCACGGGTCTGTGTCGCTGCCTGAGTCGGGATTTGACCTTGACCTGAAACGCTAGCCTATTAAGCTGCGGGCCTCGCACAGCTTCGAGTGACGCTTCACCATGAACACCCAAAGCATCATCGTCCCGCAAATCTCAACCTTTCCAGGGCACGAGGCCCGTGCGCGGCTGATCCTGCGCTGGCTGGTCAAGCTCGATGTGGTCGAGCCGGAGCTGACCACCTGCGGGCGTACCTATAACAAAATGGCCTACGCCGTGGCCCCCGGAGCCAGGCGGGTGGTGAAGAACCCCGACGCTTTGCCGTTCGGGCAGGTCATCAATGGTCTGGAAATTGTCACCAAGCGCTGCATTTTCACCCCGCTGAACCACTTTGCCGAAGAAGCCGGCTGCCCTGAGTGCCGTCGTGAGGTCGGCGAAGCGCTGTTCGACAGCCTGGAAGACTGGATGCCCGGCCACACGGATAATTTCACCTGCCCTGAATGCCGTCATGAAGACGACATCAACGGTTTCCTGTTTCTGGACGCCTGCGGCTTTTCCAACCTGGGCTTCATCTTCAATAACTGGCTGGAGGCGTCTTTCACCCAGACCTTTCTGGACGACTTCGCCGAACGTCTGGATCGCCCGGTATCGTTCGTTCAAGTGCGTTTATAAACAGCTTTGATAATAGGCTGAGGTTTACATTGAGCCGGGCGGGGTCTGTGGGTATAATGGCGCGCTTCCAATTTCCCGCCCGGGAGCCCCCGCGATGCTGCGTATCAGTCAAGAAGCCCTTACATTCGACGACATTCTCCTAGTGCCCGGTTATTCCGAGGTACTTCCCAACGAAGTCAGTCTGAAAACCCGTTTGACCCGTGGCATCGAGCTGAATATACCTTTGGTCTCTGCTGCAATGGATACAGTCACCGAGGCCCGTCTGGCAATTGCCATGGCCCAGGAAGGCGGTATCGGTATCATCCACAAGAACATGACCGTCGAGCAACAGGCCGCCGAAGTGCGCAAGGTCAAGAAGTTCGAAGCCGGTGTCGTCAAGGACCCGATCACGATCGAAGCCGACGCCACTGTTCGCGATCTGTTCGAACTGACTCGCATGCACAACATTTCCGGCGTACCGGTGCTGCACAATGGCGACCTAGTCGGCATCGTGACGTCGCGCGACGTACGCTTTGAAAACCGTCTTGATGTCCCTGTCCGCGAAGTGATGACGCCCAAAGAGCGTCTGGTCACCGTGCGTGAAGGCGCCGACAAGAACGAAGTGCGCGAACTGCTGCACAAGCACCGTCTTGAAAAAGTCCTGATCGTGGACGCCAATTTCGCGCTCAAGGGCATGATGACCGTCAAGGACATCGAAAAAGCCAAAGCTTATCCGCTGGCCAGCAAGGACGATCAGGCCCGCCTGCGCGTCGGCGCTGCGGTCGGCACCGGCAAGGACACCGGCGAGCGCGTCACCGCGCTGGTCGCTGCCGGCGTTGACGTCGTCGTCGTCGACACCGCCCACGGTCACTCCAAAGGCGTGATCGACCGCGTTCGCTGGGTCAAGGACAACTTCCCTCACGTACAGGTCATTGGCGGCAACATCGCCACTGGCGAAGCGGCCAAAGCGCTGGTCGCTGCCGGTGCCGATGCGGTCAAGGTCGGTATCGGCCCGGGTTCCATCTGCACCACCCGTATCGTTGCCGGTGTCGGCGTGCCGCAGATCAGCGCCATCGCCAACGTCGCCGCCGCCCTTGAGGGCACCGGCGTTCCGTTGATCGCCGACGGCGGTATCCGTTTCTCCGGTGACCTGTCCAAGGCCATCGTGGCCGGTGCGTCCTGCGTGATGATGGGTTCGATGTTTGCCGGTACTGAAGAAGCACCGGGCGAAATCGAGCTGTTCCAGGGTCGTTCCTACAAGGCTTACCGCGGCATGGGTTCGCTGGGTGCGATGTCCCAGGCGCAAGGCTCGTCTGATCGTTACTTCCAGGACTCGTCCGCAGGTGCCGAGAAGCTGGTGCCGGAAGGCATCGAAGGCCGTGTTGCCTACAAAGGCCCGTTGTCCGCCATCATCCATCAGTTGATGGGCGGTCTGCGTTCCTCCATGGGCTACACCGGCAGCGCCGACATCGAGCAGATGCGCACCAAGCCCGAGTTCGTTCGCATTACCGGCGCAGGCATGGCTGAGTCCCACGTCCACGACGTGCAGATCACCAAGGAAGCGCCGAACTACCGCGTTGGTTGATCCGGACTGCATCGTGGTTTGCGCCGCGATGCAGGCCAGCAAGTTTTATAGCCGGGGCTGTTGACGCAGCCCCGTGTCGTTTCTGTTTTTTGACGAGAATGAGTCATGGCCCTCGACATTCACGCCCACCGTATCCTGATCCTCGACTTCGGTTCCCAGTACACCCAGCTGATTGCCCGCCGCGTGCGTGAAATCGGCGTGTATTGCGAACTGCATCCGTACGACATGGACGACGAAGCGATTCGCGAATTCGCCCCGCGCGGGATCATCCTCGCTGGCGGCCCCGAGTCGGTACACGAAGCGAACAGCCCGCGCGCGCCGCAGGCGGTATTCGACCTCAATGTACCGGTGTTCGGCATCTGCTACGGCATGCAGACCATGGCAGAGCAACTGGGCGGTCGCGTCGAAGGCTCCGAACTGCGCGAATTCGGCTACGCCCGTGTCGATGTGGTTGGCAAGAGCCGCGTACTCGACGGCATTGAAGACCATATAGATGCCGACGGCGTGTTCGGCCTCGATGTCTGGATGAGCCACGGCGACAAAGTCACTGAAATCCCGGACGGCTTCCACGTCCTGGCCAGCACCCCGAGCTGCCCGATTGCCGGCATGGCTGACGACACCCGCGGCTATTACGGCGTGCAGTTCCACCCGGAAGTGACGCACACCAAGCAGGGCGGTCGCATCCTCTCGCGCTTCATCCTCGACATCTGCGGCTGCGAAGCACTGTGGACGCCGTCGCACATCGCTGACGACGCCATTGCCACCATCCGTGCTCAGGTCGGCACCGACAACGTGCTGCTGGGCCTGTCCGGTGGTGTTGACTCCTCTGTGGTCGCGGCGCTGCTGCACAAGGCCATTGGCGATCAACTGACCTGCGTGTTCGTAGACAACGGCCTGCTGCGCCTGCACGAAGGCGAGCAAGTGATGGCCATGTTCGCCGAGAACATGGGCGTCAAAGTCATTCGCGCCAACGCTGAAGAACAGTTCCTGAACAACCTGGAAGGCGAGAGCGATCCAGAGAAGAAGCGCAAGATCATCGGCCGCACCTTCATCGACGTGTTCGATGCCGAATCCTGCAAGCTGGACAACATCAAGTACCTGGCGCAAGGCACCATCTACCCGGACGTGATCGAGTCGGCTGGCGCAAAAAGCGGCAAGGCCCACGTCATCAAGTCGCACCACAACGTGGGCGGCCTGCCGGAAGAAATGAACCTCAAGCTGGTCGAGCCACTGCGCGAGCTGTTCAAAGACGAAGTCCGCCGCCTTGGCCTGGAACTCGGCCTGCCGTACGACATGGTCTACCGCCATCCATTCCCAGGCCCAGGCCTGGGCGTGCGTATCCTGGGTGAAGTGAAGAAGGAATACGCCGACATCCTGCGTCGTGCCGACCACATCTTCATCGAAGAACTGCGCAAGGCCGACTGGTATCACAAAGTCAGCCAGGCATTCGTGGTCTTCCAGCCAGTCAAATCAGTCGGCGTGGTCGGCGACGGCCGCCGTTACGCGTGGGTTGTGGCATTGCGTGCGGTCGAAACCATCGACTTCATGACCGCTCGCTGGGCACATCTGCCCTACGAACTGCTGGAAACCGTCAGCGGCCGTATCATCAACGAAATCGAAGGTATTTCGCGGGTGACTTACGATGTGTCGAGCAAGCCGCCTGCGACGATTGAGTGGGAATGATGGTTTAACGCGCATTCCTGCACCGACAGGTGAAAAAAACACCCCTAAGCCCGCATAATTGCGGGCTTTTTTATGATTTTCTTTTGCGGTCTGGCTGGGCCTTTGACGTCGTTTGTTTTCGGCCGGCAGCGCAATGTCTTTATTTGACGAGTTTTTAAAACCGAGCCCGTCAGTGAAAGTTACCGATTGATCTACAAAGGAAATTTTAAGCGTGTGGAGTGCGGTGAATAAATTTACCTCGGTTTTTAAAATATATTTTGCGAAGGGCCTAGGAAAAGTCCTGAGGCTTATGGTACTTTTTTTCGAAGTTGAGGTCTAAGGGGGATTTTTTCAGCAGCCCTTTCATGCGGGGTTATTAAAGTTGCCCGTGGAGGCACCGGCACGCGACTGAGTGCGGCTTATGATTGATGTGGCGTTATCGTATATTCGGCAGGTGCTGGATCAGTATCTTTGTGCCCAGTTGGGTCAGGACAGTGGCAGCGTTATCTTGAACAATTTATCGGGTTCTGACCCTGCTAAAATCGAGCAGAATCGGAACAGGATAGTGGTCACGCTGATCAATCTTGAATACGAAAGCAATAAGCAGTTTTATGGCGGTCAACGCAAGGAAGGCGATCATGTCAATCGTGTTAATCCAGCCGTGTTTTTCAACCTTGATGTTTTGGTCAGCGCGAACTTCGACGACTACACCGAAGCGCTCAAGCAGCTGTCATTGGTGATTGCTTTCTTTCAGGATAATCTCTCGTTTGACCGGCATAACAATCCGTCCATGCCGGAGGGGTTGTCTGCCTTGAAGTGTGAAATAGAAAACTCGCCCTCCGCAAAAACTCACGAGTTATGGACGGCGTTGGGGGTGGGGTATTTACCCTCGATGGTTTACAAGTTTCGGCATGTTTCCATTCAGTCGGGCCATGTCAAAAGTGTCTCTGCACGTGTTCAAAGTGTTACCGGTTCGGCGTCGCCATGATCCGGCCTTTGCTCGAGATCGAGCTGCGGCATGATTACTTCCAGGACGGGGTGTTGGGTGGTTTTCGGGTGGTGCCTGACGAGGCCACGGCTCGGTTACTCGCCCGGTACAGGTTGATGATCCGCTTCGAGCAGGGCGTCTTTAGCCTGCTGGCCGAAAGTGCTGACGACCGCTTGGTGGCGTATTTGCTGGATCAGATGCAGGCAGCGCCATTGGGGTTTTCTCTGGTCGGCGACCAAGGGCATTTTTTATTTATAACGGATCTGCCGCTGGACTGGACGGGCGTGCTGCAACTCAGCACCGGACACGTCAAAAGCACCGCAGCAGGGCCGTTTGAAATGCTGCCAATACTTGATGAACAGGCCGTGATTGGAAACAGCGTGGTCGCGACGGTGTGTGTCAATCTGCACGATCTACTGGTCACCGGTTGTGGTACGCGTTACGTGGTTGAGTTTAATAGCCGGACGGTTCATTGGCATTATTATTTGATCAATCGCAGTGAGGTCAAACTGACAAGTCCGGTTATTGTCAGTGCATCCGGAAGTGTGTTTGAAGGCCCTGTTATCATGACGCTTCCTGGCAGCGAGCAGGCTCTGCATTTCAGTTCGGGCACAGAAGCCTATCCCTTGCGGCAGGTGCCCGATACGCCCTTTAATCTGGTGGACAGGCTGGACGGTTTTTCAGCAGGGCACTCGGCTGAACGGGTTTTAATAAAAGGCTTGCCGACACCGGGGCTCGGCCACTTGATCAAGTCCAGTGATCCGCGATCATCCTGTGCCGTGTGTGCCATGTATGTTTACGTGTAATACCTGCAAGGCTGCAATCCGTTAATCCATTAATTCCCAACTCCTTCAAGGATGAGCAATGGCTTCCAACTATTCAACGCCAGGTGTGTATATTAATGAGGTTAATGGCTTTGCCAACTCGGTCGTGCCAATAGCCACTGCCGTGCCTGCTTTTATCGGCTACACACCGAAAGCGGACTACAAGGGCAAGTCGTATTACAACAAGCCTCAAAAGATCTCTTCGTTCATGGAGTTTCAGGCGTTTTTCATGCTGGACGACCTGCCGGCGCCCGCCGACCCGGCCAGGCAATACAGCCCGGAGTATTACTTGGTTCAACAGAAGGACCTGCCGACGTCCGGCGAATACCTGATGTTGAACAATCAGTATTATTCGATCCTGCCAGACCCGAACACCCTCTACTACCTCTACAACAGCGTGCGGCTTTTCTATCAGAACGGCGGCGGCGATGCTTACATCGTGGCGGTCGGCCCCTATGGCCCGCCCAGCAAAAAACCTGCGACCGACCCGGCCGCTCCGGTGGTTAACCCCAACGTTCAGTTGGCTGACCTGCAGCGCGGTCTGGCCCTGCTCCAGAATGAGCCCGAGCCGACGATGTATATCTGCCCCGAGGCGACGCTGTTGTCGGTGGCCGACAATGGCACATTGATGCAGAGCATGTTGTTGCAGGCCGAAGAGATGGGCACCGCGATGTGTGTGTTCGACATCATCGGTGGCGCCAACCCTGACCCGATCCTTTATACCCAGGACATTCAGACGTTCCGCAACAGCACGGGCAACACCGGGCTTAAATACGGTGCCAGCTACTACCCGTTTATCGGCACCACGATCATGCAGGCCTCGGACATCGACTTCACCAATCTGTTTGGCGGGGACACGACCCAACTGGGGCCTTTGTTGAATCCGCCTTCGGCACCCAACCCCGCGGTCGCCACGCTGCTTGGAATGATCCAGAAGCCGCCGGCCAATCCGATGAGCAACAGTCAATTGCAGGCGGCGCTGCTTATCGCCAGCCCGGTCTACCAGCAAATTGTCAATCACGTGCTGTCGAGTGCCAACACGCTGCCCCCAAGCGGCGCCATCGCGGGGGTCTATACCGTCAATGACAACACCAACGGAGTGTGGGGAGCCCCAGCCAACGTCGGCATTGTAGGGGCGGCCAGTTTGCCGATTCGCCTGTCGGACTCGCAGCAGGAACCGCTCAACATCGATGCCGTTTCCGGAAAGTCAGTGAACGCAATTCGCTTCTTCAACGGCCAGGGCATCCTGATCTGGGGCGCGCGTACGCTGGATGGCAACAGTCAGGACTGGCGTTACGTGCCCGTGCGCAGGACCATGACCTACCTTGAACAGTCGGTCAAACTGGCCGCTCGGGAGTATGTCTTCAGTCCGAACACGGCCAACACCTGGTCTGCCGTGAAAAGCATGATCACCAGCTTCCTCATGGGGGTGTGGGCACAAGGTGGCCTGCAGGGTGCATCGCCTGCGGACGCCTTTCAGGTCAACGTCGGGTTGGGCAGTACCATGACGGCCGATGATCTGCTCAATGGTTACATGCGCGTTTCCGTTCTTGTGGCAACCGTCAAACCTGCCGAATTCCTGGTCATCACGTTCCAGCAGGAGCAGGCCAAGTCTGGCTGATACCCGGACCACGGTTCCGGTATCACGAGCGTGTCGAGTTCAATCAATCATTGGTTCGGATTATCTTGAAAGGGATGTGTTATGGCAGATGACGGAAGTAAAGAGGGCACGACATGGCCGATGCCCAAGTTTCGTTTCGAAGTGGACTTCGGAACCCAGTTGCCCAAGATCGCGTTTCAGGAAGTGTCGGGCATGGACAAGGAAGTTCAGATCATCGAGTACCGGCACAGCAACAGCGCGTTGTTCTCGACGATTAAAATGCCGGGCATCGCCAAGTACAGCAACGTCACCATGAAACGCGGTGTGTTCGTCAACGACAACACGTTCTGGGCATGGATGGACGAAATAAAGATGAACACCGTCGCGCGCCGTACGGTGTTGATCAAGCTGCTGGATGAAGCGGGTGCCGTGACGATGCAGTGGCAATTGAATAATGCCTGGCCCACCAAGATCACGGGCACGGACTTGAAGTCCGACGGTAACGAGGTGGCCGTGGACACCATCGAGATTGCCCACGAGCAGTTGATTATCACCAATGGCTGATAGAGACCTGCTGACCGGTTTCTATTTCAGCGTGAGGATTTCCGGTGAGAGCAGCGGCACGGACGCTGCTTTTCAGGAAGTCTCCGGGCTGAGCCAGGAAACCGCTATCGAGGAAGTGATCAGCGGCGGAGAGAACCGTTTCAACTATCGCCTGCCCGGACACACGCGCTACTCGAATCTGATCTTGAAGCGCGGTGTGGCGCAGGCTGATTCTCCGCTGATCGAATGGTGTCAGGAGACGATGGACGATGGCCTGAGAAACCCGATACAGACCAAAAACATTATTGTGAGCCTGTTTGATGAACAGGGGCTGACGCGCCTGAGCTGGAATTTCGTGAAGGCCTATCCCGTTAAATGGTCGATGAGTGAATTGAAGTCTCAGGACAGCAACCTCCTGGTGGAAACCATTGAACTGGCTTACCAGTATTACAAAGCCGATGACAGTCGAATCAATCAGTACGCGGCATTCGCATCACTCTTCGGAGACGCCTGACCATGCCGGTGGAAATACGTGAACTGGTGATTCAAACCCGAATTGTCAGTCATGACGAGACGGAAAAAGAACCCCTCAGCGCCGAGCGAATGGCCCAGCTGAAAAAGACAGTTGTTCAGGAGTGTCTTCGGCTATTGAAAGAGAAGACCGCCAAACGCATTGCGGATCGTTAACCCAGGGATGGCGCCAGATGAGCAACATGAGAATCGTCGCCTACAGCGATGAAAAGTTCACTGACAGGGTCGCGGGTGGGCTGTACACCGCCATGCTCAACCCTGAAAAGTTACAGTGGGGCCGTCAGGTTCAATACAACGAAGCGTCGGCGCCCGACAGCAGCGCCCCGACGTCCAAATACAACAAGACCAACAGCGAAAAGCTCAGCTTTGAATTGGTCATCGATTGCACGGGGGTCGTGGACAGCAAACGTGTCGACCTGCCTGAAGAGATGGCGCACCTCTCGCGGGTCATTTATGACTACAACGGCACTGTCCACCGTCCCAACTACGTGATCATCAATTGGGGCGGCGGGCTGGCGTTTCGCGGTGTGTTGACCGGTTTCAACACCAGCTACACCTTTTTCAAACCGGACGGCACGCCGTTACGCGCCAAGGTGTCACTGGAGTTCGCGTCCTATATCGACAGCGTCACGCTGGCCCGGAAAGACAAGAAAGCATCGCCCGACATGAGCCATCTGGTGAGTATTGTCGAAGGCGATACGCTGCCGCAGATTGCCGACGATATCTACCGGGATCCGGGCTATTACCTGCACATTGCCCAGGTCAACAAACTGGACAAGTTCCGTCACCTCAAGCCCGGTACGGTGTTGAGTGTACCGCCGCTGGTGGCCCAGGAGTCCGGCAATGTCTAGTCCCAGTGAAGGCAGTGTTGTCAGCTTCACCGTAAAGATCAATGGCACGGCCATTCCGGGCAATTACCCGGTTTCTGCGATTCGAGTGGAGCAGATGATCAATCGCATCGCCACCGCCACCATCACGTTGCTCGACGGCAGCGCGGCTGATGAAGGTTTTCCTGTCAGCGCCTCAGCCAGCTTCGTGCCGGGTAACGATGTCAGCATTGAGGTCGGCTACGACGGCCTGAACACGGTGGTGTTTCAAGGCATTGTCACTCAACAGGCGCTGCGCATCGACAGCATGAATGGCTCTTTGCTGGAAGTGGAGTGCAAGGACAAGGCTGTGAAAATGACGGTAGGGCGCAAAAGTGCAAACTTCAGTGCCAGCACTGACAGCGACGTCATCAGTAAGGTGATCGCGGGGGCCGGGCTGACCGCTGCAGTGAGCGCAACCCGTCTGACCTTGCCCAACCTGGTCCAGTATTACGCAACGGACTGGGACTTCATTCTGTCGAGGGCCGAAGTCAACGGCCTCATGATCAGCACGCTCAATAATCAGGTCAGGGTTTTCGATCCGGTTGCGGACACCACGTCGGTGCGGACCCTGACCTATGGCAACGACATCATGGATTTCAATGCACAGCTCAATGCCATCGATCAGGTGGCCGAGGTCAAAGCCTCGGCATGGAGTTTCCAGAGCCAGCAGATGATCTCTGCCACCGCCCAAAACATAATGCCCGGACCGGGCAATCTGAGCAGCAAGACACTGGCCTCAGTGGTGGGTTTGAGCAGCTACGACCTGCAGACCTCGGCTACCGAGACCGATGCCGAACTGTTGTGCTGGGCCCAGGCACAGATGCTCAAAAGTGCCTTGTCAAAGATCACCGGGGAAGTACGTTTTCAGGGCAGCGCGGCCATCGTGCCGGGCAACTACCTCAGCCTGAAAGGTCTGGGTGCGCGTTTCGACGGCGACCATTTCGTGTCGGGCATTACTCACGATATCGCTGACGGTAACTGGTTCACCGAGGCGCGAATCGGGATGTCGCCGCTCTGGTTCGCGCAGGAACATGAGGTGCAGGCACCCTGCGCAGCGGGCCTGTTGCCCGGTATTCAGGGCTTGTTCAATGGCACGGTCTTGCAGTTGTTCAATGACCCGGACGGCGAATTCAGAATCCAGGTGGAAGTGGCGCTGTTCGACGACCAGGCGACAGGCGTGTGGGCGAGAGTGGCCAACTTCTACTCGACCAATGGCCAGGGCACGTTCTTTTTGCCGGAAGTCGGAGATGAAGTCATTCTCGGTTTTCTCAATCAGGACCCGCGTTTCCCGGTCATTCTGGGCAGCATGTACAGCCAGAAGAATGCGCCATTCAGCGAGTTTTCGCCGAATGAAGAAAACAGCCTGAAAGGCATCGTGAGCAAAAGTGCATTGCGTGTCCTGTTTGACGACAAGAACGCAATCCTCTCGCTGATAACGCCCGGCCAGAACAGCGTGGTGCTTGATGATCAGCATCAGAAGATCGAAATAAGCGATAAAAACGGTAACTCCATCGTCATGTCCGAGTCGGGCATCACCCTCAAGAGTGACCAGAACATCTCCATGCAGGCTGCGCAGAAAATCACCCTGACAGGCGATCTCGGTATCGAGATCCAGAGCAAAACGGGCGATGTGCAGACCACCGCAATCAATATCGGCCACAGCGCAAACATGCAATTCAGTGCCAAGGGTGAAGCCACCGCGCAGGTTCAGGGCGGTATGGAGCTGACCCTGAAGGCCGCGCTGGTAATGATCAACTGATCCAGGAGGTTCCATGCCGCCAGCAGCTCGTGTCACCGATTTTCATCTCTGCCCGATGGTCACCCCCGGCGTGCCGCCCATTCCTCATGTCGGCGGCCCGATCCTGCCGCCAGGCGCGCCGACCGTATTGATAGGCGGCTTGCCCGCTGCGGTGATCGGGACTTCCTGCGTGTGCGTCGGTCCGCCCGATACGATCATCACCGGTTCCGCGACGGTCATGATCAACGGTGTGCCGGCGGTGAGGATGGGGGACAGCACAGCACATGGCGGGTCGGTGGCGCTGGGTGATTTCACCGTGATGATCGGAGGCTGAGCGGCATGGCTGACAGCACCTTTCTGGGAACCGGCTGGTCGTATCCTCCCGTGTTCGACGACGTCAATTTCGAGCTGAAAATGAGCAGCGGTGTCGACAATATCAACCAGTCGATCGACCTCTTGTTGAACACGCCTGTCGGCAGCCGCACGCTGATGCCGGATTACGGCTGCAACCTGTCCAGCTATGTCTTTCGGCGTATCGACGCGTCTGTCAGGGAAGAGATCATCCAGTCCGTGAGGCTGACATTGCTCAACGGTGAGCCGCGCATTGATGTGGAGCGCGTAGATCTGTCGGTGCTGGCGGCAGAAGCGACAGCGCAGATTGCCATTACCTATCGCGTCAGGGAGACCAACACCCGGCATAACCACGTCTATCCGTTCTCGCAGCTGGAAGGCACTAATCTGGAGATCGGTGGCTAGATGGGGGCGCATCGGGACAACGCCAGGATGGCCCTTGCTGCGGCACTCGACCCAGACAGTTGCAGGGTGGACGAGAGGGATCATCGCGACCGGCTCGCTTTCGCTGCCGATTTCGCCACGCTGGTGCTGTATTACGACAAGTCCAACCGGGTGGCCGGGGAGTGGAGCCGGTTCTTTCTAAAGGATCCGGCCATTCTCATGGCCGCGATCAGCAAGACGGAACCTGGCAGTTACTACGCGGGGGCTTGTGCAGGCCTGTCAGGCCGCTCGCCCGAGGTCAGGGATGTCGCCAACATCGGAGCAGCGTCCCAGCTATGCGTTCTGACCAGCAACATGCTTGTGCTTCTGGACCGGTGGCTGCATTTCATGAATCAGTCTCCCGATTCCTACGTCTTGCATGCCTTTCTGAACGCCCGGATCGGAAGCTCGCTCGCCGGGCTGCTGTGGGGCCTGGTGGCTTGGCAGCAGGCCCTGAGCATCAGCTCTCATGGCAGCGTGGCACCGCCGGATCGGCAGCTTTTTGCAGGTTTTGAACCGGTATGGCATGAGGTGCGTGATTACTCGGCCGTCGAGGCTTCACTGGTTGCGCCGACGCTGGAGGCCATTTACGCAAGCCTGCAGCAAATCTACCAACAAGTGTTCAGCATTTTTACTCAGGTCGTGGGCTACGCGGGGCACGCCTTCAAGGAGTGTCAGAACCTTCCCACCCGGTATGCAGACACAGCGCTGCTGATGGCGTTCAGCGAACTGATGGAAGTCCAGCAGCGTGAGATCAACGGGCTGGGCCGCAAGCACCTCGATTTCTATTACCGGCAGGTGCTGCTTCAAAACCCCAGGCCCGCGCAGGCAGATCAGGTCCACGTCTGCTTGAGCCTGGCGCCAAGGTACAACACGTTCACGCTCCCGGCGGGCACGTTGTTCAAGGCCGGCACTTATGCAGATGGCAGCGACATTATTTTTGTCAACGATCAACAGGCGCAGCTCAGCCGTGCGGCCATCGCTCAGGTCCGCACGCTGTACTATCCGGTCGGCGAACCCGACGCGCTGCTGTACTCGGCCACCGTGAGCGATCCGGGCAAGCTGGTTCAGGACCCTGTTCACGGAACCCGCTATTGGGATGCCTTTGGCAATGACCAAGGCGTTGCGGTGGAGCAGGGGTTCGCCATCGCTTCGCCGATGTTGTTACTGCAGAGCGGCAAACGCTCCATCACGATCACGCTGGGTCTGATGTCCGACGAGACGCCGGTGACGGGTTTCCCCGATGCGGGCTGCCGATACTTTTTCAGCACCGAGAAAGCCTGGTTACAAGTGACGCCGGAAAAAACGGTCGGCACGGCGGTGGAGGGTGTCGTGACCCTGCATTTCGAGCTGCGCGACAGCGCCCCCGCCATCGTCGCATTCGGGACGGCAATAGACGGTTTCGCAAGCCAGTGGCCGATGTTCAAAGTACTGCCGGGGCCCGCGCAGAGGCTTGATAAACCCTGCAGCCTGGCCACGGTTTCGATCAGTGTGAGCGTCGAGGGGTTTACCCGGCTGGTGTTGGCAAGTGACAGTTCCGTGCTCCCCTCGACAGGGATCGTTCAGCCGTTCGGCCCGGTGCCAGTGGTCGGGCAGAATTTCTATGTGGGCAGCAACGAGTGTTTTGCCAAGCCGCTGAGCGAGTTCGGGCTGTCAATGACGTGGGAAGGCCTGCCCGCTGATTTGAAACATTATTACCAGGCCTACAACGCGTATACCGCCGTCGAGGCCTCCGGGACGGATGCGGCGGTTGACCCTGGCGTCTTCAGCGTGTGCTGGCAAATGCTCAAGAACAAGAGCTGGCCGCTGTTGCAGGTTTCGCCAACCTTGCCGGACGCCACCCGTATCGGTGTGACTCCGCTGTTTCAGCAACAAGACGCCACGTCTGATCAGACGTCCGCAGTAGCGACCGACCCCACACCGGCCACCAGCGTGTTCAACATCTTTCCCGAGCCGGGCCTGGCGCATCCCGATTCGGACAGCGTTTTCCCGGCGGCACCGCAGCTGGCACTGGCGCCGTTGCCCCCTGTCCGGCTGGCGGAGAACGGCTACGTCCGTTTACAGCTTGTGAACCCTCCTTGGGCCTTTGGTCACAGCCTCTATCCCAAGGTTGTCGCCAGTGTCAGCCTGCACAACGCGCAATCCCTGATCCAGTCGGCAACCACCCGCCGTGAGTCGTTGTTCAGCAAACTGTGCCGCGCGTTCATGCGCGTAATGAGCAACGCCACGACCACGAAGCCGACAACCCCGCAAACCCCGCCGCCCGCATCCGGCAGCGTCCCTGCCAGCGGTGCAGCCTCAGACTCGTTGCTGGAGCTGCCCAACCCGCCCTATGCGCCTGTTTTGCAAAAACTGGTGGCCCGTTACAAGGCCAGCGTGTCGCTGGATATTGTCCGCAGCGGGCAGGATGAAAACCACCCGCTGGAAATTTATCATTATGGTTCGTTCAGGCCTTATCTGGCCTACGATGCCCAGCGTCCTGATCTGGGCTGCGGGTTCGCGCAACTGACGCCGCAGGTCGCAAAAACGCAGGTGGCGACGCAAGAGGACATTCGGCATCGCCGGCTGCCGCTGTATCCGGGTGTGGCAGGCAGCGGCAGCCTGTATCTGGCCCTGAGCAATCTGGTCGCGCCTGGCTCCCTGAGCCTTTTTCTGAACATCCTCACCGACGAACACCGGGTGGTTTCCGCCAGCGAGAGGGCTGCCTGCTTTTACTGGACGGCCGATGGCTGGGCAGCCCTTGATGTCGTCGACGATGGCACCTGCAACCTGAGCTGCTCCGGAATCATCACGCTGGAGATCCCAGCGACCTCTGCTGCAACCCAGGCGGCGGGCGGCGCCTCCTGGCTGGCTTCGCCGGTCATGCCCGCCGAAGGGTTCTGGCTGGCCATCGCGGCGCCGTGCAACGCACCGAACGTCAGAGTGACCTGTCTCAACACCCAAGGGGTGACGCTGCGCCGCTGTTCTGTGGTGTCCGTGCCAGAGGGTGAAACCCCTGTCATCAGCCCCGGCAGCATTGTGTCGACCCTGCAAAAGTGCGTGCAGGTGGCGGGAGTCGCTCAGCCTTTCGCCTCCTCGGGTGGCCTGCCATCCGAAGGCAGCGCGAGTTACGATCAGGCGAACAGTTTTTACCGGCGCGTCAGTATGCGGCTCAATCACAAGGACCGCGCCAGCAGCCATAGCAACTACATTGAAATGGCGCTGCAAGCGTGCCCTGAGCTGTATTGTGCGCAGCGTTCCGCAAGCCAGACACGCAAAGGGGCGGTCAGCATCGGTCTGGTCAATGGCTATCCCGACGCTACGCACCCTGATGCCTTCAGGCCGCTGGTCAATGCCGCTGCGCAACTCGCCATCCAGACATTTATTGCCCGACGCACCAGTGCGATGGCCGTGGTTGGCGTGCGGAACCTGGATCACCAGGTTGTCAGAGTCCAGGCAACACTGGTGCTGTCACCCGCAGCCAGCAGCAATGCGGTGCTCAAGGACCTGAATCAGCGGCTGCGTCTGTACCTTTCGCCCTGGATTGCGAGCGACCGGCCGCAGATGGACATCGCTAGCGGCTTGAGCCGTTCCGAACTGGCCAGCGTCATCAACCAGCATCCCGATGTTCTGGGCGTGTCTTCGCTACAGCTTCTGCTGGTTCCGGTCGGGCAGGGTGCCGAGTGTGGGGTTCCCGTCCTCGCAGATCCACTGCTGGCGGCTGGCGGCTGCCTGCTGGTGTCCGCCGAGCATCACCTGCTGCATGACGGATCAGAGCAGACGAGCATGGAGGCCCGTCATGGTTGACAAGGCCACCTGCATTATCGACACGCCCCTGTCCGACGCCTTGAATTTCAACGCATTGAAGGCGATGGGCATCGACCGGTTGAAGCACTTGGTGGGTGAGACCTGGAGCAACTTCAACGAGAGCGACCCGGGTGTCACGATTCTCGACCAGTTGTGCTACGCGCTCACCGAACTGGGCTATTGCGCGGATTTCCCGATCAACGATGTGCTGACCGAGAAGGATGGGCGCATTCGCTACGACGGCCAGTTCTTTGAGCCGCAGCACATATTGACCTGTTCGCCGGTCACCCTCGACGACTACCGCAAGCTGGTGCATGACCGCATCGACGTGGTCGAGGCGATCTACATTCAGGCCGAACTCATCATGGCTGACGGGGCCGCGCAACCCAGCGGGCGTTACCTCAGCGCTGTACATCTGGCGGTCGAGCCATCAAAAGAACTGCTTGCCAAGGTGCAGACGCTGCTCAACAGCCATCGTAATCTGGGCGAGCTTTTCCTCACGCCCACACCCATCGCGGTTCGCACCCTGGCCTTGGCGGGCACGCTGCGCCTCTCTTCCACGGCCAGCGTTGTCAATGTGCAGAGCCGGGTTCTGCAAGCACTCAAGGCCTATGTAATACCCCCGGTTGTTCGCCAGGGTTACCAACAGCTGCGGGACCTGGGCGTGGAGGCTGACGAGATTTTCAACGGGCCGGACCTGCAGCAAGGCTGGGTCAGCGGACCGGATGCGTTAGGGACCAAGAGAGACAGCGTGAACCTGTTCGAGCTGCATGCCTTGCTCCTCGGCATCGACGGCGTGGAGCAACTGCAAGGCCTGTGCTTCAGTGGCCCTGATGCGGCAAAGGACACGCTCGATATACACCTGGATCAGATTCCCGATATCGATTCATCCGCACTGGTATTCACCCTGGGCACCGTGCAACACCCCCTCGCTTCGCTGTCCGAGGCCGCCGATTACCTGAGTGATATGCGAGAGCAGCATGTGTCTTCCGGTGTCGAGTCGGCGGTATGCCGTTACCCGTCGCTGCCGCAGGGTCGCTATCGGAATATCGAGGCCTATTACTCGATTCAGAACACCTTTCCGGATACTTACGGCATCGGTGCCAACTCCCTGCAATCGGACTTGCCGGATTCGCGGGTGGCCAGCTCACGTCAGCTCAAAGGCTACCTGCTGGTCTACGATCAGCTGCTGGCCAATCAGTTTTCGCAACTGGCCCATGTCAGCGATCTGTTCTCATTCAAATTGCCGAAAACCGCGCTCTACACGGGCAGCGCGGACACTCGAGGCCTGGGCTATTCCGGTGTCGAAGTGACGTATCACTGTCAGCCCCTGTATGACGTGCCCGGCGCCATCCCGCTGTTGCGAGGCAATGACGCATTCCATTATCAGGCCGACCCCCAGCAACCGGACAAACTGGTCGCACGTGATGCCTGGCTGCGTTTCCGGCAGCATCCGGGCAATGCTTACCTGCACGGGCTGCGTGCCATGATGGAGCGTGTGTCCGAGGCGCAGCTGCGGCGCGATCGAATGCTGACGCACTTGATGGCGAGGCACGGCGAGCAGGCAGATCGTTACGACGACATGATCAGAATCGGTCATGGGTATGGCAGCGACGCCAAGAGCCGTATTGTGGTCAAAGGCATCTGGCTGCAGAACTACCGGATGCTGTCGTATTACCGCACCTGCGCATTCAACCGTGAATTCGCCACACCGCTCAAGGTGCTGCCCGACAGCAGGCAGCCGCACCGCCATCAGCCTTTTGCCGGTCACCCGACCATTGACGGGCAGCTTGATGAAGCGCTGATATACCAGCGTGCCGAACTGACCCAGAAGGACTTTCGCAACTTTTCGGCGTTTGAACTCAAGGTCGATATTCTGCTCGGGCTTTCTACCCATCTGCTGGCGCTGGCCGGCAAAATGCAATCGTTGCTGGATGAGCCGGACTTCGATGAATGGCTGCAAGCGTCGTCCGGCGACTCCGCCAGCTATTCGAAGCCTCATCTGGATATCTCGGTGTGCCACGCGGACACTGGCCACCAGTTGTATGAAAGCAACGGGCATTTGCTGACCATTGCCGGGGCCGCAGACAGGCGGCTGGACCGGCACGATTACCGGATGCACCTGGACCAGTTGCACTGGCTGGCGACACAGCGCAAAAGCTTTTTGTTGATTGAACACATTCTGTTGCTGCCGGACATCGGGCAAGGGCCGGCGGACTACTGCCTGAGCGCTTCGCTGGTCTTTCCCGACTACGTCGGCCTGGTCAGTCAGCAAGGCTTCGATGCCTTTATCCAGACGCTGCTTGAGCAGCACTGGCCCGCGCACGTTATGGTCAACGTCGTGAAAATGTCCCATGTCGGCCTGCGCGCGATGATTCCGCACTTTGTCCTCTGGCATAACAGCCCTCGCCATGCAGAGCGCCGTGAACCGGCCGCCCGGGTGCTGGCAAGGTTGCTGAGGCTGCCTGCGCCGAGCGAGGTGCCGCATGCAGGCTGACAACGTCATTGCCCGCTGCCGTTGGCAAAGTACCTTTGACCGTGAGGCGCAGGCGGGTGCTTTGCAGGATGTACTCAGCCACTGGAGCAATACGGGCCTTACCGAGGAACTGGACCGCTGTTTCAACGCGCGTTGCCCGGCCGATCAGACCTGGCGGATCGAGCGCCTGCATCTGGACCTGGGCGAGATCGAACTGGATGAGCTGACAAGCGAACTGCCGCAGCGTTTTCGTGTGCGTCTGCATGAGGCCATTGACCGCCTGCTGAGCCAGCAGGCCTTTGCGAGCGACGATGCCGGCCAACCGAATTTCCGCATTCTGCAACGCAATAATTCGCCGCGTGATTTTCTCGCCTGGTACCTCCAGCATGGTTGCGCGCCCTGGTGGTCCGGGGATTCGCTGGATGCGCTGCAAGTATTCGATCAACTGCTGGCCGTGCAGCCTGAGGCCGTGGGCGAACTGCTGCGTGACCTTGGCCAGTCGGACGTGGTGCGCAAGCGTGTCGTCTGGCAATTGGGCGAGGCGAGGGTGCGTAGCGTGGTTCACCTTCTGGAGCCGTGGCAGGGCACGGTGGTGTGTGCCTATGCTGATCAGTTGCTTGTCGTGCAGTCCAGGCATCGAGTACCGGACGTGGACCCGAGCAGTTTCAGCACGCAGGTCTGGCTGAGCATTCTCGGTTACCTTTTGATCGACCGCGGCACGCTGTTCAACACCATCAGTTTCATGCGGGCCAGTGTCTGGCGGACCGCGCAGCACTATCGAATCGATCCCCGGATGTTGCTGGCGCAGATGGCTGGAGCCGTACAGGCATTGCGGCCATCGGGTGTGATCAATGTCGGATTTCTCACGGCCATAGAAACCCTTCACGGTCAGGAACAGGCCGCCCGCGTTGTCACGCATGCTGACTCACCGCCGGCAGACCGTTGGGCGCACTGGCAACTGATGCTGCGTCATGGCCAGACGCGGCGGACCATCGAGCAGGACAGTGTGCGTTATACCGAGCTGTTTGCCGCCCTGGCGGGCCTTGATCCCGCTCGCATGACTGCGCTTCTGTACCAGGAGGGCGCGGCCCTTGAGGTTCGCCAGGGTTTGCTGCGTCATCTGGACGCATCAGGTCTGGATTTGCTGGCCCGCTTGCTGGCACCACAGGCGCACCGCTTCGTTGTCGCCTATGCCGATCAGGCAGAACAACTGATGCGCGCGCAACGCTGGAAGGTCGAGGTTGTCTGGCAGGCAGTGCTGGCCTGCCTGCTGTCTACCAGAGGTTCTGATTTCAATCGGCGCCAGTTGGTGCGCGATACGTTGCAGCAACTTTGCAGTGCGCATGGTTATTCGTTTGAAGCCTTGCTGGACCTGCTGATTCACTCGGTATCGGTGGCTCACGCCGGCCATCGTTTTGAGTTGCTGGCAGTGCTCAGGCGCTTGCAAAGCGATCTGCTCCAGCAGCCGACGGCCGTCGAGGCACAGAACCTTCAGTGGCGCGGCCTGCTGAGCTATCTGAACACCGGTTCGCGAAGTCGCCGTGGCCGGCATTCCTGGACACACAGGTTCGCCGTGTTACTGGCTGACCCCGTTACCCCGGAGGCGTGCAACCTGCTCGGCGACCTGTTGCGTTCGCCACAGCTGCGCGGTGTCAGCGACCGCGTGTTGAGTCAGCGATTGCTCAGCCTTGCGGGCGCAGTGGACTGGCTGCGCCTGGTGGCATGGCTTGATCCCGACGCTGTCGATTATTGCCACGACCTGTCCAAACGCCTGCTGGATGGCTACCGGCGCGGTCACTTGCCGTGCCTGGCGCGGCTTGATCCGGGGTTTCAGTTGCCAGCGCTGCTGATCCAGTCGCTGCCCGCTTTGCACATGCGCCATCAACGCTCCATTGCACGCTTCAATAGCGCCGTTTTCTGGCGGCAACTGAGTTCGCTGCTCGAACGGCAGGCGGGCGTTGACACCGCTGCGCTGCATCGGCAATTGGCCGATTATCTGCTGAGCGATCCGCTGTGGGGGGCTGCGCAGACAGTCGTCGCCTTTGAACTGCCCGTTACGCAGACCGGTCACCCGGTCGATCCCGTCGACCGTACGTGTGTGGATGCGCAACAACAATTGCTGCTCGACCTGACGCAGGAAAAGAGCGTCGCCCTCGACCGTTGGATAGAACACCAGCCTGACCGTTATCAGGCTCTGAACTGGCTGTCCACGCAGCAACACGTTGCGCCGGTTGCTGACGGAATGCTCACGTTTTTGCCCGCCGGGCTGAAGCGTCCGCAGGCGATCCTCAAGCAGTGGCGCGAGCTGTTGGGCGACTGCTGGCAGGGCGCACAGGCACTGCTGGAGCAACAATTGGCGCAGGTATTCTGGTCGGTCAGTTTCGACGCGCGCGATCAACACCTCAGCGCTGCGCAACTGCTCGCACGCATGACGGTGTGTGCGAGCCTGCGGCTGAACATCAGCGTTGCGGACATGCTCGCGGCCTATCGCACCCGGCTTCCGGCGATGGCCCACAGCTCATGGCATGACGCCTGCGTCTGTCTGCTGCAACAATCGCCAGCCCACGGTGATCAGCCCGCGTCCGTCACCGATCTGGCCGCCGGCGTCTATCAACAGGATTACTCGGGGCTTTATCTGCGTGATGCGCGGTTGCCGGAAGTCGCGCGTCACTTTTTGTTTCACGGTCGCGCGCCCGTCAGTGGTTCTTCTGCCCCGTCTTCGTCTGCTGTGGCCTGGGACCTGACGCGGTTGCTGCATGACCTGTTTCATGTACGCCCTGATCTGCTGCCAGGGGTCCTGAAGGAGAGTGCGCAGCATCCCGCCGCGCTGTTCCGGCTGACACGTATTGTGCCTTTTGCCTGGCTGGCCCATGCCTTGCGCAGCATCGCCCCGCAACGCCAGGTTCTGCTCATGCTGCTCGACGCATTCCACCACTGCCTGAGCCGCATCGAGTTGCCGGGCGCGAGCGCGCAGCAATGCGAGGCCCTGCTGTTTCAGCGGGTGCTGGACAGGTCGATGGTCGGTGACTGGGCCGCGCTGGAGCCAGAACCACTGGTCGACAACGTCTTCAATCAGTTGATACGCCAGCGCCCGGTCAGCCCGGCCGCTGTGTACGACGCGCTTGCGCCACACCGGAGCCAGTTGCCCAAACGTCTGCGTCAGGCACTGGACGTCATCACGAACGGTACGAAAAAGACGGCGGACACGCCGGCCGCCGCCGTGCAAAAACCTCGCGTGCCTTCCAAACCCACCCACATGCTGGATATTCCCATGACTCTCAATAACGCTGGACTGGTTATCGTGCAGGGCTACATCACAAGGCTGTTCGCCCTACAGGGGCTGGTCGAGAAGGGGGCGTTCGTCAGCGAAGACGCGCAACGCCGTGCCGTCCATTGCCTGCAGTATCTGGTCAACGGACGCACCGATACACCGGAGCAATACCTGATGCTCAACAAGTTGCTTTGCGGTCTTGCGGTCACTGATCCCGTCGAGGCCGAAATAACGCTGAGCGACGCAGAAAAGAAAACCATGGACGAGATGCTCCTTGCGGTCATCAACCACTGGCCGGCCATCGGCAAGTCCAGCGTTGAAGGTCTGCGGGGCAACTGGTTTGTCAGGGACGGGTTGTTGCAGGAAACGCAGGACCGCTGGGATTTGAAGGTGCATCACCGGCCCTACGATATGTTGCTGGATCGCTCACCGTATACCTTTTCGGTCATCAGGTTTCCCTGGATGCCGAAGGCGCTGTATGTCACTTGGCCGACGTGATGGTCGCCTCGCGCAGTGGGGCGAGGCGGGCACCGTGTTATCTGTTTTCATGAACCTGTAAGGAAGCACAGATGAATACTTATAACGAGAACCTGCAAGCCACGGTCAACACGACCCTGGCGGCATTATCAACTGAGCAGACCCGGTTGAAGTCCGAGCAGATCGCAAAGGATTATTCGCTCTACTACGCTCAGGAAGCGCAGATCACCCGACAGGATGCGGCACGGGAGATGATCGAGCTGCAAAAGCTGAGTCGTGCCATCAATGATCAAAGTCTGCTCGACGAAAACATTATCGATAATCTGTACCTGTCGGCGACCCTGGCCAATACCGATGTGGCAGCCAGCAACACCAATATGGCAACAGCCGCTTCAAACGTGAACATTGCCGCCAATGCTATTTCGGCATTGGCGGCCGGTATCGGTTCTGCGTTGAACAACGCCATTGCATCGGCGTATGAGAGCGAAATCTACAGGCAGGTTCTGCAAGCCAACGATTTCATCAATGAAACCGCCAACGATGCCCGTGAAATCTCGCTGCTGGCGATGGAGGCGTCCAGCAATACGTCGGAAATCGTCACTCAGGCGCTGTTGCAGCAAACCACAGAGGTCAAAGGCAAGATCGACGGTTTGCTCAAGACCACACAAGCCGTCTTTGATACCGCTTCTGCTCAGGCCAGTGCCAGTAATGCGGCGGCGGTTCAGGCCGTGCAACTGGAGCGTCAGGCGGAAGGCGCGGTGCGTGACATCGACAGTCAGGTCAAGGCCAGCGACGAAGCTTATCGACGCACCAACAACCAGCTCAACATGGGTCTGGATGTCCGCGTGTATGGCAGTCAGGAAATCGGCGTGGCGTTTCAGGGCTTGCCTGCGCTGGTGCCGACATTCAATGCCAGGCCTGCCAGCGAAATCGTGATTCCCTCTGCCGATCCTGTGTACTACCTGGCGCTGGTGTCTCAGGATCAGAGCGCTACCTTCACTGTCGATCAGGCACAGCAGCTGTTTGCCAGCAGAGCGGATGATCAGTTCAGAGAAGTGAAAGCCAACGGGGGCAGGCATTCCTCTGTGGATCTGAAAAAGGATGTGTTCGGCGAAAAAGTGCTGCCGGGCACCGCCTATGTCGCTTACCTGTACATTGAGCTGTCCATGAAGTATCGACGTTACATCGGTGACTTCTCTGACGTGTTGTCCTCGCCGAGTCTGCCGTTCACGCCGGCGACCACACTGCCACTGGCCCAGCCGTCAGAAGGTGAAGCACTGACGCCCGCAACCGACGGAGTGCTGTTTCTGTTGAACTTCAATCTGGCAGGGCTCAAGCCCGAACCCGTCGGCCTGGCGTCGTACTGCATTCTGGTGGAACACGGCCATCTTCATAAGCTGAACCTGCTCGCCAGTGCCGAGTACCGAAAGGCACCCATCTATTTCAATCTCGACATCGCGCAGCAAATTGCCCCGGCCAATTGCGAACGTGCCCATCTGGTCACCACAGCAAAGCCGGGCAAGAAAAAAGCCGCCGAGGCTGCTGCGGGTGATGACGAGTCCAGCCCGGCCATCGTGTCGGTCAGTGAGGGCGCGCTCCGTCATTACACCGTTCCCATCACTGCGACGACCACTGACAACTTCGGCAACCCGCTGAAACTGAAAACCGCTTACAAGCCGTACATTCTGACGCAGGTCGACAGCGCCCAAAACGATCACAGCGATGCCTATATCAGCGTTCTTTCAGACACGCTTGATCTGGTTACTTTTCCCCACCTCGGCAATCCGTCTGCTGACTGATTCTTCTCATACAAGGAGCTTGTGAAATGGTTAACGAACATTTGGCGTATGGAATTGCGGGCAAGAAGAAAGTAGACATCAAGCATCTGACAGATCAGGTGCAGCGGGCGCAAAACCGTGTTGCAGAACACCAGGCCATCGTGGATTCGCTGCAGGCCAAATCCGGCCTGTTTGCCGACAGCCTGACCCAGGCGACTGCCAACAAAGCCACTGCGCTGGTCAACTACAACCTGGTCCGCGACACGGTATCGGGAGTGAGAAGCCTGGCCAGCAATTTTGATATGGCTCGTAAGCAGGGCGACCGAGCGAGCGCGGGGGCCGCGCGGGTGTCGGAGAAAATGTCGAGCCTGATCGGCAAGCTGATTTTTTCCGTCGAGGTCATCAACAAGGTCACGCAACTGGTCAACAAACAGAAAGCCTTGAATGCGTTCTTGCCGGACACGTTGATTGTTTTCATGACCAATGCGACCCGGGACGCCAACAATGCGGTGGCGCTGACGCTGACGGCCCTTCAAAGCTGCTACGTCGCCGAATCGACCTTGCTGGAGTCCAACGGCGTCATCGGTCTGGCCAACGATCAGGCGGAAAAGCTGTTACAGCGCATGGATGCCAGCGGACGCCCATCGTCCGACAACGGCGGCAACCTGGCCGCTCTGGACCTGGGCAGCAACGGTGATGGCTTGCTGGTGTTGCTGCAAAGTGCCTACGAAAACTCGGTTGATACTTACAACAACACGCTGGCCAATAACCAGAACGTTGCCGATCAACTGGTTTTCGCCCAGACCCGACTGGCATTGGCCAACATGCAGTTGAGTTCCTTTCAGGCCGGGCTCAGGGCCGCCACGGCAGCGGCTTACGCGGCCTAGGTTCATCAGGCAACGTGGCCGGTTGGCAACGTTGCCCATCGGCCAGACTGCCAGGGAAATTCAACATGTCCAGAAAACGCTTTTTTCAAGACTGCTACCTGAAAACCGGCTGGTTGCCGATGCACCCACTGGCCCACCGTCTGGCCGTGGGGGACGCCTGCCAATTGCGTCAGGGACGGTTTCAACCCTTGCTCAACATTGCGGACGCGCACCTGATCGAACGTGTCGGCGTCAGCCAGCCGGTTGTCCTCGACCCGGTCGACTGGAAGTTGAGTCGTGATGTGCAACAGACCTTTTCCGAAACCCTGTGGGCCGAGGATGACGAGGGCGAGCGCAGGGCCTTCACCAAGCAGGTGCTGGAATTCTCCGAGGCAGGCGGTTACCTGTTCAGTGCCGCTGAGGTCAGTGCCTTGTTGATGACCAACTGGAGCCAGATTCGTGACGAGGTGACGCTGAAACTGACCCAGTTGCACTATGGTTTCACCGACGTCTATGTGGTGACCGGCGTTGCCAGGGCCAGCGATTGGGGGCTGGCCGTGGCCGGACAGGCAGGTGGGCGCCTCGATATTTCGGCGTCTTCAGGCAGCAGCGACCACCACGCATTACTCGGGCATGCCTCCGCCCGCGTGCAGCAACGGCAGGGCAGCGTGGATTTCGAGCAATCCGAAGGCCGGGCTGCCTATTTTTTCAAGGCCAGGAAACTGGTGATCAGCGATGCCATGCATGACCACTACCTTAAACAGCTTCTGGAAAACGCGGCTGACCTGCGCCCCGGCGAAATAGCCAACTGGCTGAATACGTCACTGCTCAACCTGATCAAAAGCAACGAACTGAACCTTACGACCAGCATCGGTTTTTTTGCCTGGGCGGACCTGTCACTCGACGACATCGAGCGACTCACTGCGTAGCCCATGGAGAGGTGCAATGGCCGACCGTCAACAGAATCTGCACGCCCTTGATCAAGAGCTGGACTGGCTGAGCGCTGTGATCGAGCAAACCGTAGCGTGCTACCTGAAACAGGACGGCCATGAGGCGATGGGCGAAGACATTCCTGCGCCACGGCTGGACCCGGAGCAGAGCATCTATGCCCGGCAGGTTGCCGACTGGAAGCTTGATACCCATGAACGACTGACCCTGGCCCTCGCGATGGCGCCGCATTTGCGACCTGAGGCGCTGGACACCCTGTTTGGCGTCAATGGCCGCACCGGTCGCGGTTTCAGTGAGTTCGGTGGCTGCACCGAGCGAGCCGTCGGTGGTTTTCTACCCACCGGCCAGACGCTGGTATTTCTGCTCAGCGCCAACCATCCAGCCAGACGGCTGGAAGCCATGCGGGTACTTGCACCGCAACATCGCTTCGCCGCAGAACAGCTGGTCACGCTCGAGCGTCGCGATGAGACGCTGCCTCAACTGGCGGCGATGCTCACGCTCTCGGATCAGTGGCTGCACTACCTGTTGACCGGCGAACAGGTGCGCCCGGAACTGAGCCCGGCCTTTCCCGCCAGCCCGATTGGCACGCCGCTCGACTGGCGTGATCTGGTGCTCGACTACAGCGTGATGGCCCAAGTTGAAGAAGTCCGTGCCTGGCTGACACATGGCCAGACGCTGATGCAGGATTGGGGGCTGGCCCGCAAGGTAAAACCGGGTTACCGAACGGTATTCCACGGCCCGCCCGGCACCGGGAAAACCCTGACTGCCGCCTTGTTGGGCAAGTCCAGCGGGCGTGAGGTGTACCGCGTTGACCTGTCGATGGTGGTTTCGAAATACATTGGTGAAACCGAAAAGAACCTTGGCAAAGTGTTCGACGTGGCCAGTTACAAAGACTGGATTCTGTTTTTTGACGAGGCCGACGCGCTGTTCGGCAAGCGCACGGCTGCCGCGTCCTCCAACGACCGGCATGCCAACCAGCAGACCGGTTATTTGTTGCAACGGATCGAAGACTTTCCCGGCACGGTGATTCTGGCAACCAACCTCAAGGCCAATATGGATGAAGCCTTTACCCGGCGCTTCCAGTCGATGATCCATTTCAGCATGCCGTCTGCGGCGCAGCGCCTGCAATTATGGAAAAACGCGTTCGACGGTGTGTGCGAACTGCAACCAGACGTCGACCTGCCGCAACTGGCTCAGGACCATGAACTGGCCGGCGGCGCAATCATCAACGTCCTGCGTTACTGCGCGCTGAATGCCATCGGCCGTGACAGCCGAACAGTCGGCCGCAACGACTTGATCGAAGGGATCAAGCGCGAATTTCGCAAGGACAACAAGACCCTTCAAGTGGGCAGGAGCCAGACCCGATGAGCGAATTTACCCCGCAGCGCAAGAAACAGTCCGACACCACCAAAGCCGACGCCGTCCATCAGCGTCAGAGCGCTGCGGTGCTACAGGACAATCGCCCATCCCCCGTCCAGGCCAAAGCCGCCCCGACTCCCAACCGCACCGGCATGCCCGACACGCTCAAGTCGGGCATCGAGTCCCTGTCAGGCATGAGCATGGACCACGTCAAAGTCCACTACAACTCCGACAAACCCGCTCAACTGCACGCCCACGCCTATGCCCAAGGCAGCGACATCCACCTGGCCCCCGGGCAGGAAAAACATTTGCCGCACGAAGCCTGGCACGTGGTGCAACAGGCTCAGGGCCGAGTGAGGCCTACGGTGCAGATGAAGGGCGGGGCGAATGTGAATGATGATGCGGGGCTGGAGAGGGAGGCGGATGTGATGGGACATCAAGCGTTACAGCAGAAGTCTGGATCTGCACAGAATAGTTTGTTATCCAGCGAGGCGTCAGGACCCACTGTTGTTCAACGTGTGGTGATTGAAGGGGGAATGAACTTTGACGCTATGTTAAAAGCATATGATTTTTCTCCAGCAGGACTGGCAATTCTTACTAATTGGGAGGCATCCCCCACACTTCATAGCTTTAAAAAAGGGAAGTTTCTGGAGGCGCTTGAAGCCGCCGTGGTTGAGAAGGCAAGGGCAAGTAATGAAAATGACCAGAATAAATTATTTAGTCAGGCCAATCACAAATTTTCGACACAGGCAGAAGGCAGGCTGCCCACCTTATATTTCAACACGGAAGATCATGCTAGAAGTGGGCGTCTCAGGCAGCAGCACCGGAGCGGCCCGCTTGCAAAAGCCAATGCTGGCGCGCACAGTGACTACTTTTTTGAACATAAAGCAGATGCGGCAAGTTTTAAAGAGGCCTTAAAGATGTCAAATAACAAGCAGAGTGTAATCGATAAGCTTTCATCTGATTATAACGGTGTGAAGGACGCAAAGCATGGGTATTTTCATGTTGAATCGAGTGAGAGCGGAAGCGGGCTGCCACACGGCTCTGTCCATCTTTCAGGTGGTCATGTAGTTTTGAATGGTGGAGAGCATGACGATCAGGCAATAGATAACATTCATAAACAGATTATTGGGGAGTCTCATTGAGTGTATCTTTAGAATAAGGGGCACTGACCGATACCCCGCTGCGTTATCTCAAAACAAAAGTAGCCGATTGGAGAGGTAGACTTCCGCGGGGACGATATTAAAGTTGAGCGCGTTCACTCTTCTTGTGATGAGGCGTTCTATGAGGTTTTTTCAGGCTGGACAAAGTCGACTACTTCAATGCCAAGAAGGTTTTTCAATGGCAGTAGATGTTTAGGGAATCCGGACTCTACTACCAGTAGGGCACGAACGTCTTTTACCTGCGACCGCGCAAGCAATACTGCTTCCATAACAGCTCGATATTTTACGCATTGGAACAGACCTCGGGTGATGTCAGCTGCCGAAGAGAGAGCAGACTTGACTTCGGCGGCTATCCATGAGGATTGGGTCGAAAATGATACATCGAGACTGTCACCAGATGGGAGTCGCTCCTCCATCAGCCCGCACGGTGTATTTGAAGGTAAGCCAATTGAGGCAGGATGGCGTGCCACGAAATCCTTCAATGCTTTATGGCGATCACTTTCGCCACCGCCACGCATTTGAGACGCCAGCTCAATGGTGTGCGAAAAATCGCCTTCGACGGGCTCGAGACCTAAAGCATGAAGGACCCTGTCCCAATGCGGAAAAGCGAAAACATGGCTAAGCTCGGCGTCGATAATCGTCTTTTTTTTATGATTAGGCAGTGTAGAGAATTCTTCTTCTTTCACTAAAAACCAACCAATGCCTTCTCCGGGGAGGCCGCTGTTTTTATTGACTACCAACGCTTGAAGAGGGGGGATTTTTGTATTCCATTCTTTTGAAAGCTGTTCAAGCGTTTGACCGATACTCCCGAGAACAAAGTTCAGGTTGCGTGGATTAGGCATGCCCAATTCTTGCGCCAGGTCGGAGTAATGTAGAGTCTTTCTTGCCTCGGCTTGACGAATCAGAATCGGGAGTGCCATTCGCGCCCTTTCCTGATAGAGCTTGTTGCCGTTAATAAGTCCTGAGATTTTTGCAGTGGTCATGTCATTCCTTAGACGTAAAGGGTTCACGGGGGAAGTGGGCGATGCCCATCATAATGAAATGTCGAGGGTAGCGTATGGCTACTATTTGGGCAAGGTTTTGCCATTTGCCGATTCTAAGTGTTGGATTTTGCCTGTGAGTGAATTTTTGGATGTCGCGTTATCTGCACAATTTGAGCAGCCTTTCGCTGGACGAACAGATAACGCAGTCGATGAATGGCGTGTACGAAATAGAATGTCTCGTTCGTGGGATGAGATGAGGGACAGCTTTTTCTAGCGGGTTCGGAAAGCAAAGTGCCCAAGCTCGAGTCCAATTATTTGCCTTTAGGCGTGGTGATGACCCTATTAGAGATCTGATTGCGGGCGCCAAGATCAAGATAGAAATAACGGGTCCACCCACCTCAAGCGCGCGTATCGACTGTCCGCGCGTTAAAGTGGCTTGGATATTTCGTGGATCACTGATTTGGCATAACCTCATTCAAAAGTACTTTTTTGCATTAGAAAGAGTCGCTCATAAAATGGTCAATTTGCCGTATCATTCCACGCTGGCCTCAACCAATGACAAATGCGAACATGGCCCCCACGCACCGAATCACACGGTTCGGATTTTTAAGGCACGGATGCACACAGGCCTTCATCAAGCCTGTTTAAGGGATTTATGGTTTCTATCTATGTGTGCGGCGAGGACACGCCCCGGCGGGTCAGCGACTGGGTGATAAAAAAGAATGACCAAAACGAATTCACGCTGACGTGCCATTACGCCTCTCAACCGTCTGACGCCAGCCTGCTTGAAGACTGCACGATTGTGCCTACCCGCGAACTAAAGGACATGCTTCTTCTGAAGAAAGGAAGCGCTGTGCTCAGTCCCGTCGAGAAGGTGGAGGTCTATGGCGAAAAATACGCGCTCGTTCAGTATCCAAAAAGCCTAAAAAAATACTTGTTCAGGATGGACAAGATCGAGCTCGTTTCTCCAACGACGATCACCAATGAGCCTGCATTCAACTATTTCCGTTCGGTGGCCGACGCTCGGGTCAGCAATGCGCCCGATGAAGACAAAAAGGGCATTGCCAAAAATGTTGCGCGTCAGATGGCGACCCTTTCGTTGTCTCCGGCCACGGCGCTGCATGCCTACTGCAAAAAACAGCAGGGACGGCTGGAGTCGCCGGGGAAATTTATCTTTCCGTTCGGGCTTAACGAAAGTCAGCTCACGGCGGTGGAGCAGGCTTTCAGTTCGCAAATAAGCGTTATCGAAGGGCCTCCCGGGACGGGCAAGACACAAACTATCTTGAACATCATTGCCAATATCCTCTTGCAGGGGAAAACCGTGGCAGTGGTGTCCAACAACAATCCCGCAGTCGATAATGTCTATGAAAAGCTGGGCAAGTGCGGGCTGGACTATCTTGTTGCCAGGTTGGGTAGCCAGAAAAACCAGAATGCTTTCTTTGCCGACTTGCCTTCCCGGCCTGTAGCAGACCCTGAGCCTGCGCCTTCCATCGAAAATATCCAGAGCGTTCTGCAGCAACTCAAACGCTATCTGGGCGCCCAAAATGCAGTGGCTCAGTTGCAAATCGAAATTAACGAACTGGACATAGAACGGCGCTACCTCCTTGAATGGCAACAGGACAACGGAGTAGTGCCTGTTCAAGACAGGTACATGTTGTCGCCACGCAAGACGACGGACTTAATGGCCTACCTGCCGCGGATTCCTGGTGATCGGATCAGGCTCAAGGACCGGATCGAGTTGCTGTTCAATTTCAGAATAGTGCGCACCCGGCCGTTGAAAGACCGGGAGAAGCGCATGTCGGCCTTTTATAACTTGCAGCTTCATTATTACGACGCCGTTCTGCAGAAGAAAAGGTCGGAACTGGCTGTCCATAAGGAAACCTTGCGGGTCGGTCATTTCAAGGCACTGCTGGAAGAGCTGACATCCTCTTCGATGCACCACCTGAAACGCCACTTGCAGCGTCACCTTTCTGATGATGATACCTTCGATACCGATTACAAAAATCGGCTCGATGCATTTCTGAAGCGCTTCCCGGTCATCGGCAGCAGTACGCATTCGATCGTCAATTCCCTGGGGGGCAAGGCGGTGCTGGACTATGTCATCATCGATGAGGCCTCGCAGCAGGACATCGTTCCCGGTGTGCTGGCGCTGAGTTGCGCGAAGAACCTTATTATCGTGGGTGATCGAAAGCAGCTTGCCCATATTCCGGAAAAACTGGGCCTGGATGCGCCTGCGCCCTGGTATGACTGCGAGAAGTACAGCTTGCTGGATTCGTGCATCAGTGTATTCGGAGATTCAATCCCGATGACATTGCTCAAAGAGCATTACCGATGCCATCCGCGGATCATTCAGTTCTGCAATCAACAGTTCTATGACAATCAGCTGGTTCCGATGACGCAGGACAGCGGCGAGCAGGCACTGACGCTGTTGGTGACCGCCAAGGGAAATCATACGCGCAACAATTCCAACCTGAGAGAGCTGGACTCACTATTGGCGGTGCTTGAGGCCAATGGAGAAAGCCTCTGGGAGGGCGAGGATGGCAGAGGGTTCATTGCGCCGTTCAAGAATCAGGCGGTACTGTCCAGTTCGTGTTTGCCGACAGATTTCGTTAAAGACACCGTGCATAAGTTTCAGGGCCGAGAGTGCGACGAAATCGTTTTTTCTACCGTTCTGGACAAACACAAAAGCCCGAAACGGCTGAGCTTTGTAGACGATGCGCGCATGGTCAATGTGGCCGTTTCGAGGGCCAAGAGCAGGTTCACGCTGGTCACGGGCGACAACGTCTTCAAAACGAGCAATGGGCACATCGCTGCACTTATCCGCTACATGGAGTATTACGCAGACGACGGGCAAATTCATCGTGCGCCGGTTATCTCCGCGTTCGATCTGCTCTACAAAGAGTTCGACCAATCACTGGAGCGTCTGGACCAGAGGCTCGACCCTGAAGACATCTCAGTCAAGTCCGAACGGATTGTGGCGCAGATACTTCGTGAGGCGCTGGATCAGGAAACCCATCAAGGCATCATGTTTCATCGCGAGGTCCTGCTCAAACAACTTGTGTCTGTAGCCCGTGCCGACTTCACGGCGCGAGAGCTGGAGTTCATGAACAACGCGGCCAGCTGTGATTTTGTACTCTATTTCAAGGTGGGGAAAAGTCCGCTGGGCGTCATTGAAGTTGACGGCGGCTACCACGATGATCCGATACAAGCCGAGAGAGACGCTGTGAAAAACAGCATTTTGAGCAAATGCGGCATCCCCTTGCTTCGGCTGAGAACCGTTGAGAGCTACATAGAGCAAAGGGTCGTGGCGTTCCTGGCTCAGTGGACGCCTGCCGCTGCGGATGAAGGTCGTAGAGACGCGTCGGGTTGAAGATCGCCCCTGGCGTCAAACAGGCAATTGATTTCAGATTCCTGCCTCGGTCACGCGGGGTCGATACAAGCTATTGTAGGCATCCGGCCTTGCGGCGGCAGCTGGCATAGTCGGGTACTACCGCTTTTAAGAGAACTGTGAAACTGCTGACAGACCTCACTCTCAGGGTTGCCGGCGCCATTTAACCTGACACCTTGGCGACTCATTTATGTTCAAACGCATTCTGTCTGCTCTCAGCGGTAAAAAAACTCAAGCTCCCGCAGATACATCCGCTCGGCATTCTGATGCCACGTCGTCTAAGTCCCATGAGGGCGAGTTGATCACCGTCTATGACAGCCACGGACGTGAGTTGAAGATTGCCCGGAGTGAGTGGCGCGACACAGTATTCCTGCCCAATCTGAAGCAGCAGTGGAGCAGCCCCGACGAGCTTTACAACCTGATTGCGTCGGGTCTGAATGATGGTTTTGCGGCTGATTTGATTCCTGCAGCCGAACGACTGATAGAGATCGACGATAACCCTGAGCGTAGTTACGTTGCCCACGGCATTGTGCTGATGCATAACGGCCAGCTCGATGCTGCTGAAACTGCCTTGCGCACCGGAATGGCGAAAGTAGGTGTGTCCGGGATTCTGCTGACCAACCTGGCCAAAGTGTTCGCCGAACGTGGTGATCAATCAGCCGCAGAGTCAACGCTCTGGCAGGCGGTCGAAGCCGATCCGAATCAAGAGAATGGCGTGATGTGGTGGCTGAGCATTCAGCAAGAGCGAAGTGGCGAGGCGGGCTACCTCACTGCACTCCGCACTGTCATGGCATTGCCTGGTAGCTGGCGTTCGCAATTGTGGATGGCACGTCATTATCTGCAGCATCAGAACGTTGAACAGGCGCGCGTGCTGTATGAGGAGGTGTTGGCGGGAGGTCAGTTCGACCGCAGCGCGCTGCAAATGATCTCGGGTGATTTGGGTAACAATGGCCACATCCCACTGATCGTTGAGCTTGTAGGGCCTGCTTACGACGAGCACAAACATGATTCGACGGCAGGTCTCAATCTGTTGCGTGCCTATCAGGAGCTTGGCAGGGTGGATGAAGGCGAGGCATTGCTGAGTCGCCTGTACGCACTCGGCTTTGCACCGATCAAAGGTCACCTTGACCAATTTGCGCACGCGTTTGATGAAATGCGCAGGCAGGAAGACAAAGGCATTCCGATTGATCCTGACACTATGACGATCAATACAATGGCACTGACCAAGCCTGTCTGGCACTACGGTTTGCGCAATCCCGACTGGTTTTTTACGCAGAAGCCGGAAGGGGCTCCAGAAGTGGGTTTCTTTGCTTTTTCAAAAATCATGGAAACGCAAGAATCAGCTGAATCGCAGCGAGAAGATGACGTGGGACGCTTCACGCGTGCCATTCCTCTTTATCTGGCTGAGTCGATACATTACTGGAATGACTACGCAGCCACTTGCTATGTTCAGGTGATTGAGGGCGGCGGGCCTGTGCTATCGGGATGTGAGGCCGACGGCAATGCGCTGTTCGATATAGTGCCCCCCGTCATGAAGTATTTCGTTACCGGTGAGCTGGGTTGTTCCGGTGAAGGCGAGGCGGCCCTGTGGCGGATTTCAATGAGCCTCTGGAATTGCACCACCCGTACAAAGCAAAACACCGAAAGCGGCAGTGCAGTCAAGGCTGAACTGGGTGCTCTGGTGCTCGACACCCAACAGCGCTTGCTTGCCGGAATCGGACTTAAGCGTGAGCAACCACTGGACGTGTTTTACCGGCAGCCCGAAGCTGAGGTGTTGCCGGTTTATCTGGCCCAGTTGGGCCAGTCCTTTATGCTGACGTTGCTCGCGAATGACCATATGCCCAAATCGCCAATGTGGGGTGAGCGTGCCATGCTCGAATGGCCGCTGAATATGGCGCTCCAGTGGCCTGAGCTAGAAACAGCAAAGCTGATGTACATCTCGGGATTGGGAAAAGCGCTTGATTACAAGTCGGACATATTGGCCGAGCACAAACAACGCAGCCTGCAATTATTAAGCGAACTGGAACAGGTGAACAGCCCGGCATGGCGCTTTGCACCGTTGATATGGAAAGCGTTCAACATGCAGCCCGAGTTGGAGCGCTACAGTGCGACTCTGCCGCCCGATACCAGCCCTGCTTATATCGCATGGCTTGAACGAGTCAGTCAGGCATAACGGTCTCATCACTCAAAAAGCCGGAGCGGGCATTGCTGCCCTTCCGGCTTTTTCACGACTCGACTTCAGTCCGCACCGTCTACCCTTATCTTTCCTCAAATGCAGGTGTATCGTACTCGCCCCTCGCATCTGCTCTCAGGTGCCCTAGCTTTCGTATCAGAGGTCCCGCCGTTCATGTCCTTCACACGTCGTCAGATCCTTACAGGCATCGCCGGTCTTGCCGTAGTCGGCCTTGGCGCAGGCGGGGCTTCGCGTTACTGGATGGGGCGTCGCGAGTCGGAGGCGGGGTCGGACTTTGTGTTGATCGCTGCACCGCTGGATATAGAGCTGGTCTCTGGCCACAAGACGCCTGCCTGGGCGTTTGGCGGTTCTGCGCCGGGCACTGAGTTGCGGGTGCGGCAGGGTGAGTGGCTGCGGTTGCGCTTCATCAATCAGTTACCGGTCGAGACGACCATTCACTGGCATGGCATCCGCTTGCCGCTGGAGATGGACGGCGTGCCGTACGTGTCGCAGTTGCCGGTCAAACCGGGAGAGTATTTCGATTATAAATTCCGTGTGCCGGATGCTGGCAGCTACTGGTATCACCCGCACGTCAGCAGCAGCGAAGAGCTGGGGCGCGGGCTGGTCGGGCCGTTGATTGTCGAAGAACGTGAGTCGACCGGTTTTGCCCATGAGCGCACGGTCAGCCTGAAAAGCTGGCATGTGGACGAAGAGGGCGCGTTCACCGAGTTCAGTGTGCTGCGTGAGGCGGCGCGCGAAGGTACGGCGGGGCGGCTTTCGACGCTGAACGGCGTTCCTCAGGCCGTCATTGAATTGCCAGCCGGGCAGATCACTCGCGTGCGGCTGCTCAATCTGGACAATACCGTGACCTACCGGCTCAACCTGCCGGACGCCGAAGCGCAGATTTATGCGCTGGATGGCAACCCGGTCACGCCGCGTCCGTTTGGTGATGAATACTGGCTCGGGCCAGGCATGCGCCTCTGTCTGGCGATCAAGGCACCGCCTGCGGGCGAGGAAATTTCATTGCGCAACGGCCCGGTGCGTCTGGGGACGTTCCGGTCAGTCGCCAATAACGACGCGCCCGGCCAGTGGCCGCCTGAGCTGCCGGCCAATCCGGTGGCCGAACCTGATCTGGAGAACGCCGAGAAGATCAATTTCAATGTCGAGTGGGTCGGCTCCATGTCAGTCAACACGGGCAATGGCAAGCCGCCCAGCCTGTGGCAGATCAACGGTGAAGCCTGGGACATTACCGACAAAACCTGTGCTGATCGCCCCATCGCCAAACTGAAGCTCGGCAATAGCTACATTTTCGAGCTGAAGAACATGACCCAGTACCAGCATCCGATTCATCTGCACGGCATGAGTTTCAAGGTGATTGCGTCCAATCGGCGCAAGATCATTCCGTACTTCACCGACACCTTTCTACTGGGGCGTAACGAACGGGCGCGGGTTGCACTGGTTGCCGATAATCCCGGCGTCTGGATGTTTCACTGCCACGTCATCGATCACATGGAAACCGGCCTGATGGCCGCCATCGAGGTGGCGTGATGAGGCAGCCGCAGATCATTGATCGCAGCAATGACCAATATTTCATGCGTGAGGCGCTGGCACTGGCCGCGCAGGGTGCGTTGCTGGGCGAAGTTCCGGTCGGCGCGGTGGTGGTTCAGAACGGTGAGATCATCGGCCGTGGTTACAATTGCCCGATCAGCGGCAGCGACCCCAGCGCCCATGCCGAGATGGTCGCGATTCGTGATGCGGCAAAGGCGCTGGACAATTACCGGCTGCCAGGCAGCACGCTCTACGTGACGCTGGAACCGTGCAGCATGTGCGCCGGTTTGATCGTGCATTCACGTGTGGCGCGTGTGGTCTACGGCGCACTTGAGCCAAAGGCAGGCATCGTTCAAAGCCAGGGGCAGTTTTTCAGCCAGGGCTTTCTCAATCATCGTGTCTTGTTTGAAGGCGGTGTGCTGGGCGAGGAGTGCGGGGCAATGCTGAGCGAGTTTTTCAGAATGCGCCGGGCGGCCAAGGAGGCAGGGAAAGGTCCGGTCAGCTAGAGCGCCGGCTTTTCGTCGTTGCTGGCAGGCGCCGGGCCGGGCGGCGTGGCGGGTTGTGTCTTGTCGACGCCGGGCACGTGCAGATTGCCATCGGCCACCTGGCTGCCTTCAAGCTGCGGCTGCGTGACCCAGGTCAGAATGTCGTAATAGCGACGAATGTTTGCAACGAAATGCACCGGCTCGCCGCCCCGTGCATAGCCGTATCGGGTTTTGCTGTACCACTTCTTCTGTGCCAGACGCGGCAGCATTTTTTTAACGTCGAGCCATTTATCAGGATTCAGCCCCTCGTTCTGGGCCAATTTGCGTGCATCTTCGAGGTGACCGCTGCCAATGTTGTAGGAAGCGAGAGCCAGCCATGTGCGATCCGGCTCTTTAATCGAGTCGTCCAGTTGATCCTTCACGTAGGCAAAATACTTTGCTCCACCTTGAATGCTCTGTCGCGCATCAAGACGGTTGGTCACGCCCATGGCTTGAGCCGTGTTCTGAGTCAGCATCATCAAGCCGCGCACACCGGTTTTTGATGTCACCGTGGGTTGCCACATCGATTCCTGATAACCGATAGCGGCCAGCAGCCTCCAGTCGACCTGTTCTTTCTTGGCGGATATCTGGAAGTGCTTCTCGTACTTGGGCAGACGTTCTTGCAAGTGCTGGGCGAAGGTGTAAGCGCCAACGTAGCCAAGTACATCAACATGACCGTAGTAGCGGTCCTTCAGGCGCTGCAGCGTGCCGTTCTTTTCGACCTTGTCGAGGTAGGCGTTGATTTCGTTGAGCAGGCTGTTGTCTTCACCCGGCGCCACCACCCAGCGCTGCTGGCGGGCCTCGCCCAGGTCGAAAGCGACCCGCACGTTGGGGAAATACACCTGATTCATCGCCAGTTCATTGGAGTCGACTAGCGTCAGGTCAATCTGGCCTTCATCCACCATGCGCAGGAGATCGACGACCTCGACCGCGTCCGACTCTTCATATTCAAGGGCGGGATTTTTTTCCTTGAGCGCCGCAAGCTGTTCTGCGTGGGCGCTGCCTTTAAGCACCACGATGCGCTTGCCCACCAGATCGCCGGGGTCAGTCGGGCGCGACTGGCCGTTGCGATACACAACCTGCGGGGTCACTTCCAGGTACGAATGCGAGAAACGCGCCTGCTGTTTGCGCTTTGGCGTGTCAATCAGGCCTGCTGCGCCGAGCACCGGACCGCCAGGTTTGTTCATCTGATCGAACAGATCGTCCAGATTGTCTGCCGTTTCGATCTTCAGTTCGACGCCCAGATCCTCGGCAAAACGCTTGACCAGCTCGTATTCGAAGCCCGTTTCACCGTTGCGATCCTGGAAATAAGTCGCCGGGCTGTTACGGGTAATCACGCGCAGAACACCGTCCTCCTTGACTCGTTCCAGTGTGGTGGGTTTCTCCACGCAGGCGCCGAGCATCAGGAAGAGTCCGGTTGCGATGAGCCACTTGGCGCAACGTGGGCGGAAATCTGGTCTGAAGAACATCGGTGCAGTATACGCAAAGCGCACCGGGCGCCATATCTCGACAGTGACGCTTGCGTCTGATAGGCGAAGGCAATTTGCAGGTATTTACCGTCTTTTTTTGGGTGCAGCGACATTTGGGCGCACGGAGTGCTGCCGTTTTGGGTGATCAAAGGCCCGGTTTAGGCTAGAATATCCGGCCTCAAAGCACACCCCCTTCTCGAGGCTGTCCCGAAGATGTTGATCCTGCGCGGTGCTCCTGCCCTTTCTGCTTTCCGCCACAGCAAATTACTAGAACAACTGAAACAAAAAGTTTCAGCTGTCAGTGGCTTGTACGCCGAATTCGCTCACTTCGCTGACGTCACCGACGTTCTGACCCGCGAAGAACAGCAGGTTCTCGACCGTCTCCTGAAATACGGCCCAAGCGTGCCTGTTCAGGAACCGAGCGGCCGTCTGTTTCTGGTGTTGCCGCGTTTTGGCACTATTTCTCCCTGGTCGAGCAAGGCCAGCGACATCGCTCGCAATTGCGGCCTGAGCAAAATCCAGCGCATCGAGCGCGGGATTGCCTTCTATGTAGAAGGTCAGTTCAGCGAAGCCGACGCTCAGGCCATCGCCGACAGTCTGCACGACCGCATGACGCAGTTGGTCTTGGGCGATCACGATCAGGCTGCGGGTCTGTTCAGCCACGCTCAGCCAAAGCCGCTGACCGCCGTGGATATTCTGGGCGGCGGTCGTGCCGCACTGGAAAAGGCCAACGTCGAGCTGGGCCTGGCCCTCGCGGAAGATGAAATCGATTACCTGATCACCAGCTTCAATGGCCTGGGGCGCAACCCTCACGACATCGAACTGATGATGTTTGCCCAGGCGAACTCCGAGCATTGCCGTCACAAGATTTTCAACGCCAGTTGGGACATCGACGGTCAGAGCCAGGAAAAAAGCCTGTTCGGCATGATCAAGAACACCTACCAGATGCACAGCGAAGGCGTACTGTCCGCTTACAAGGACAACGCGTCGGTGATCGTCGGCAACGTCGCCGGTCGCTTTTTCCCGGACCCTGAAACCCGTCAGTACGGCGCGGTGCAGGAGCCGGTGCATATTCTGATGAAGGTCGAGACCCATAACCACCCGACAGCCATCGCCCCGTTTCCGGGCGCAGCGACCGGCTCCGGCGGTGAGATTCGCGACGAAGGTGCAACCGGTCGCGGCGCCAAGCCCAAAGCTGGCCTGACCGGTTTTACCGTGTCCAACCTGCAGATCCCCGGTTTCGTGCAGCCTTGGGAAGTGCCGTACGGCAAGCCCGAGCGTATCGTGACCGCGCTGGACATCATGATCGAAGGCCCGCTGGGTGGCGCGGCGTTCAACAATGAGTTCGGCCGTCCTGCCCTGACGGGTTATTTCCGTACCTTCGAGCAGTCCATCACGACGCCGCATGGCGATGAAGTTCGTGGTTACCACAAGCCGATCATGCTGGCGGGTGGTATGGGCAATATCCGCGAAGATCACGTTCAGAAGGGCGAGATTACCGTCGGTTCCAAGCTGATCGTGCTGGGTGGTCCGGCCATGCTCATCGGCCTGGGCGGCGGTGCGGCCTCCTCGATGGCAACGGGGACCAGCTCTGCAGACCTCGATTTTGCTTCCGTTCAGCGTGAAAACCCTGAGATGGAGCGTCGTTGCCAGGAAGTGATCGATCGCTGCTGGCAGTTGGGCGACCGTAACCCGATCAGCTTTATCCATGATGTCGGTGCCGGGGGTTTGTCAAACGCCTTCCCTGAACTGGTCAATGACGGTGATCGCGGCGGTCGTTTCGAATTGCGTAACGTACCCAACGACGAGCCGGGCATGGCCCCGCTGGAAATCTGGAGCAACGAGTCCCAGGAACGTTATGTGCTCGCGGTCGGCGTTGAAGACTTCGAGCGTTTCAAGGCCATCTGTGAGCGCGAGCGCTGCCCGTTTGCCGTGGTCGGCGAAGCCACTGCCGAGCCGCAACTGACCGTGACCGACAGTCATTTCGGCAACAGCCCGGTGGACATGCCGCTGGAAGTGCTGCTCGGCAAGGCACCGCGCATGCACCGTTCGGTCGAGCGTGAAGCCGAGATTGGCGATGATTTCGACCCGAGCACGCTGGATATCGAAGAAAGTGTGCAGCGCGTGCTGCGTCACCCGGCCGTCGCCAGCAAAAGCTTCCTGATCACCATTGGCGACCGCAGCATCACCGGTCTGGTAGCCCGCGATCAGATGGTCGGCCCGTGGCAAGTGCCGGTGGCTGACTGCGCCGTCACTGCGACCAGCTTCGACGTTAACACTGGCGAAGCCATGGCAATGGGCGAGCGCACACCGCTGGCACTGCTCGACGCCCCGGCTTCCGGTCGTATGGCCATCGGCGAGACGCTGACCAATATCGCGGCTTCGCGCATTGAAAAGCTGTCCGACATCAAGCTGTCGGCAAACTGGATGTCGGCTGCCGGACACCCTGGCGAAGACGCGCGTCTGTATGACACCGTGAAAGCGGTCGGTATGGAGCTTTGCCCGGAACTGGGGATCACCATTCCAGTGGGCAAGGACTCGATGTCCATGAAAACCCGCTGGAGCGACGAAGGCACCGAGAAGAGCGTGACCTCGCCGCTGTCGTTGATCGTGACCGGCTTTGCGCCCGTGGTCGATATCCGCAAGACCCTGACGCCTGAGCTGCGCATGGACAAAGGCATCACCGACCTGATCCTGATCGACCTGGGTCGTGGCCAGAACCGCATGGGCGCCTCCATCCTTGCCCAGACGCATGGCAAGCTGGGTCGCGTTGCTCCCGACGTCGATGACGGTGAAGATCTGAAAGCGTTCTTCACCGTGATTCAGGGGCTGAACGCCGATGGCCATATTCTTTCCTATCACGACCGTTCTGACGGTGGTTTGCTGGTCAGCACACTGGAAATGGCGTTTGCCGGCCACTGCGGTCTGAACCTGCACCTCGACGGTCTGGCCGATAACGTTTCAGAGCTGGGCGCTATCCTGTTCAACGAAGAACTGGGTGCGGTCATCCAGGTGCGTCAGGACGCCACGCCGCTGGTGCTGACCCAGTTCAGCGCAGCGGGTCTGGCAGATTGCGTAGCGGTGATCGGGCAGCCGATCAATAACGACGAAGTGTCGATCAGCTTCCACGGCGAGCCAGTGTTCAGCGGTCAGCGCCGTCTGTTGCAGCGTCAGTGGGCCGAGACCAGCTACCAGATCCAGCGCCTGCGTGACAACGCCGAGTGTGCCGATCAGGAATTCGACGCGCTGCTGGAAGAAGACAATCCGGGCTTGACCGTCAAGCTGGGCTTCGACGTCAACGAAGATATCGCTGCGCCGTATATCAAGACCGGTGTTCGTCCTCAAGTGGCCGTTCTGCGCGAGCAGGGTGTCAACGGGCAGGTCGAGATGGCCGCAGCCTTTGACCGCGCCGGCTTCAACGCTATCGACGTACACATGAGTGACATCCTGGCGGGTCGTGTCGATCTGAACGACTTCAAGGGCATGGTTGCCTGCGGCGGCTTCTCTTACGGCGACGTACTGGGTGCCGGTGAAGGCTGGGCCAAGTCGGCCTTGTTCAACAGCCGCGCACGCGATGCGTTCCAGGGCTTCTTCGAGCGCTCCGACAGCTTTACGCTGGGCGTGTGCAACGGCTGCCAGATGCTCTCCAATCTGCATGAGTTGATTCCGGGCAGCGAGTTCTGGCCGCACTTCGTGCGTAACCGTTCCGAGCAGTTCGAAGCGCGTGTGGCGATGGTGCAGGTTCAGGAGTCGGCTTCTATCTTCCTGCAAGGCATGGCCGGTTCGCGTATGCCGATCGCTATCGCTCACGGTGAAGGCCATGCGGAATTCCGCAATGGCGATGCGCTGCTTGAGGCGGATATCTCCGGTACGGTGGCGCTGCGTTTCGTGGACAACCACGGCAAGGTCACTGAAACCTACCCGGCCAACCCGAACGGCTCGCCTCGCGGTATCGGCGGCATGACCACCCTTGACGGTCGCGTCACCATCATGATGCCGCACCCGGAGCGCGTGTTCCGCGCCGTGCAGAACTCGTGGCGTCCAGAGGACTGGAACGAGGACGGTGCCTGGATGCGCATGTTCCGCAACGCGCGCGCCTGGGTTAACTAAGGCGCGTGTACAAGCTCGCTTTCTTTGTTCCACCGAGTCATGTGGACGAGGTCAAGAGCGCCGTATTCGCTGCGGGTGCAGGGCGAATCGGCGCTTACGATCAATGCTCGTGGCAGGTACTCGGCCACGGCCAGTTCCGCCCGCTGAATGGCAGCCAGCCATTTATCGGGCAGAATGGCGCGGTCGAGTCGGTGGAGGAATGGAAAGTCGAGCTGGTCGTGGCTGACGAGCTGATTCAGCAGGCCGTGACGGCGCTCAAGCAGAGCCATCCCTACGAAACACCTGCTTATGAAGTGTGGCGACTGGAAGATTTCTGAAGCCTGACTCTGCGCGACATGCACGCTCGGGGTTGGACGCAGAGCGTCCAGAACTGCATTCCCACGCTGGAGCGTGAGGCATGAGAGGTGCTCGGGAGAAGGCTATGTTGGCATGCCTTTCGTGACGCTCTGCGTCACAACTTTGCGTGACGCCGCGCATTCAAGGTCGAATCTCGATCATTGTCCCGTCCTTCACCAGATCCCAGACCTCGCGCATGTCGTTGTTTTTCATCGCGATACAGCCGTTGGTCCAGTCCAGTGTGTGGAAATACCATTCCGGGTATTCCTCATCCACCGGCGTACCGTGGATCATGATCATGCTGCCTGGCTTCACGCCCTGGCTGCGCGCACGCGCGGCGTCAGAGATGTTCGGGTAGGAAATGTGCATCGATAAGTTGAAGTTGTTACTGGGCTTGCGCCAGTCGAGCCAGTAAAAACCCTCCGGTGTGCGCTGATCGCCTTCCTGAAGTTTGGTGCCCTTGGGGTTTTTACCCAAAGAGATGCGGTAGGTTTTCAAGGCCTCACCGCCGCTGATCAGTTGCAACTGACGCGCCGACTTGAGCACCAGCACCTTGTCGATTTTCTTGCTGGCAATGCTTTCGGTGTTGATGACTGTGTTATTGATGATTTTCTGTTCGCTGCCCTTGGGCACGATGGTCTGAGTAAACGCAGCCTGCGACAGCGGTACGAATGACATGCAAAAAAAGGCGAGCAACCAGCGCATTACGATTTCCCTGACGGCTTCCTTGATGGATAACGCTTGTTACCGATCATCAGGCCGATGTTGATTGCGACCCTGGCTCAGGTGTCCAGCAGCGGACGTGACGGGGGGAGGGCGCTGGTATGAACCGGGTAAGTCTGCCGACGCCGATCCGCGAAGAAGCATTCTAGAGTACGCCTGACCGTCATGAAAGCCAGGTCCGCCCAGGGAATGTCTGCTTCGTCGAATAACTGCACTTCCAAGCTCTCGATACCTGCGGCGAATGCGTCGGACGCCATTTCCGCACGATAAAAAACATGCACCTGGTTGATATGAGGAACGTCAATCAATGTGTACAGATGCAGTTCGGTCAATGTCGCGCAGGCTTCTTCGACGGTTTCCCGGCGCGCGGCCTGTTCAATGGTCTCACCGTTCTCCATGAAACCGGCCGGCAATGTCCAGAAGCCCAGGCGCGGTTCGATGGCGCGGCGGCAGAGCAGAACCTTATCACCCTGCGTCACCAGGCAACCCGCAACGATGTTCGGGTTCTGGTAATGAATGGTCTGGCACTGTTCGCAGACGTACCGCAGACGGCTGTCGCCTTCGGGAATACGCTGAATGACCGGGTTGCCGCACTGGCTGCAAAATTTCATGGTTTCAGTCGATAGTGAACGCAGTGGCTATCTTGGCCTGTCCCGCAGCGGCTCGGCAAGCCTCGGTTTGCGGAGAGTTGTCCTACAAGGGGTTGGGCGCAACGTTGCTTTGGTGCATGATGCCAGACAGGCAACAGATCGAGATTCCCCATGCTGGATGAGCTACTTCGCCGCGTCGTCAGTCATACGCCAGAGACCCTCGACACGGGTCGAGGATTTCCCGAAGCAGCTGTTTTGGTGCCTGTCACCCGCAGTGAGCAACCCGAGCTGATCCTCACCCTGCGCGCCAGCGGCCTGTCGACTCATGGCGGTGAGGTGGCTTTTCCGGGCGGCCGTCGCGATCCGGGTGATCCTGATCTGATTTTCACGGCGTTGCGTGAGGCCGAAGAAGAGATTGGCCTGCCGCCCGGACTGGTCGAAATCATCGGCCCGCTCAGCCCGCTGATCTCCAAACACGGAATCAAGGTCACGCCTTATGTGGGTGTCATCCCCGACTTTGTCGAGTACCGCCCCAACGATGGCGAGATTGCTGCAGTATTCAGCGTACCTCTGGAGTTTTTTCGGCAGGACACGCGTGAGCACACGCACCGCATCGATTACGAAGGCCGGAGCTGGTACGTGCCCAGTTACCGGTACGGCGAGTACAAGATCTGGGGGCTGACCGCGATCATGATTGTCGAGTTGGTCAATGTGCTCTACGACAGTAAAATCAGCCTGCATCATCCGCCGGAACGCTCGATCCGCTAAGTAGACAGTTTTCACGTTATCCATAACGAGCTGACCCCTAAGCGGCCAGCCTGAGGAATCTGCATGAAATTTCGCCTGGGAAATTCCCGCGTTCAGACCGACCCGCAGAGCTGGGTGGCACCCAGCGCCGTACTGATCGGCAACGTCAGGCTCGACGCGGGCGCCAGCGTCTGGTTCAACACCGTTCTTCGCGGCGATAACGAGCTGATCCACATCGGCGAAAACAGCAATGTGCAAGACGGCACGGTGATGCACACCGACATGGGCTGGCCGCTGGACATCGGCAAGGGCGTGACCATCGGGCACAACGCCATGCTGCACGGTTGCAGCGTTGACGATTACAGCCTGATCGGTATCAACGCCGTCATTCTCAATGGGGCAAAAATCGGAAAATATTGCATCATCGGCGCCAATTCGCTGATTGCAGAGGGCAAAATCATTCCTGACGGCTCGCTGGTCATGGGGTCGCCAGGCAAAGTGATACGTGAACTTACTGACGTGCAGAAGAAGATGCTGGAAGCCGGTGCCGCCCACTACGTCCAAAACGCTCAGCGCTACGCCCGCGACCTGGCCGAGCAGGAAGATTAATGAGCACCGATTCCATAGTCGAAAAGCCGGTCCGTTCTCCATGCGTCAGCATCTGCGCGCTGGATGAACAGGATATCTGCACCGGATGCCAGCGCACCGTGAGCGAGATCACCCGCTGGAGCCGCATGAGCAACGACGAGCGCCGTGTCGTGCTGAAGCTGTGCGACGAGCGCGCCAGGGCCAGCGGATCGATCTGGACGTTGTGAGCGTCACGCTGATCCGTGGGCTGTTGTAGGAGCGAACTTGTTCGCGAAGAGGGCGTGACAGTCGATGCATTTCTTGCGTCAGGATTAACGCTTTCGCGAACAAGTTCGCTCCTACAGGTTATCCGTTGGCTTTTGTGGGAGCGAACTTGTTCGCGAAGAGGGCGTG
>NZ_MTSB01000008.1 GCF_002093745.1 Pseudomonas graminis | reverse complement strand
ACAAGCAAATTGCAGGTTGGTTGGCTCGTAATGAGCAGAAGCTGCTGGCTCATCCTGAGTTGCGAATGAACGATCCGGTACCGCTCAGAAAACAAGAGTCGCCTTTAATCGATGAGCCTCACAGAGAGCCGATCAGAAATCCGAAGCCTGAGAACCCAATTGAGTCAACCCCAGTCCCCAAAAGAAAATTCTGGTCTAAACCTCCGATAGAATTTAAAGGCAACAGAGTCTTTCAACGTAACGATCTTTTTGATCCAGAGTTGATGACGACCTGGAGAGAGCGTGGGAGACTGGTGCGGGGTACTAACTTAGAGCGCATGGCAAGTGGACGGGCGCCCATTGGCATCGATGGCGAGTCAATCAACCTGCATCATATGATACAAACTCAAAACGGAGCCATCGCAGAGCTGACTCAAACATTTCATCAAAAATACGGTTCCGTCATACATATCAATCCGAATACAATACCCTCCGGAATAGATCGACCATTGTTTAATCAGTGGAAGAATGATTACTGGCGCTATCGCGCAGAAACTTACGAGGCCCCATAATGACCAATTTGACAGCATCTGATGTTGAAAGCCTTATTAAAGCACATGAAGACGTGGCGGCATTTGGAACAGCTGACGACGCTGTCTCGGACGAGTGGATCAAGAAAGCTGAACAGCGTTTGGGCCACCCACTTCCTGATTCTTATAAATGGTTCCTGCGTCATTACGCTGGGGGAGAGGTAGGCACTGAAGAGATCTATAGCATTTACGGAATGGATTTTGATGATATCAATGGAGGGGACATTGTCTTCCAGCACATTAACGGCCTGAAAAACAAATCAACAACGCCGGAAAAAGTGGTCATCAGCAAAACTGACCTGGGTGAGATTTTCTTTTTTAACTACGACACTTATAAAAACAACGAATGCCAGATTTTCTTGAAAATACCGTCTGGGAAAACTATTTTATACGCAGAGAATTTCTATGAATACCTTGCCAAAAGAATAACCGCCCACTCATAGATCACTGTTAAAGCGGCTCCCTGCCTCATCAAGAGCAAGAGCCGCTTAAAGCCCTTGGAAAACGGAATCACACAACACCCTTAAAAATAGCCAGCGCCGAACTTTAATAGCCCTAACACCAAACTCGGCAGCATGATTAAAAAATAAATCATCCGCCTGTGAAGTAACCATGAAATGTATAATGACGGCATACAGACAGACACAACACCACGCTATTGATGAACGTGTAAAATGTGAACCTACTGACGCTTTGCAAGCTAGCGCAGAAGAAAATGGACCGTCTATTGAGCCACCGATCAAGGAACAGGCCACAGCAAAATAATGACACCACACCAACTCGCTATTCTAGCCAAGCAGTTCACAAACAAATCATTCGAACTGGCCATCGAAAACAGCTAACTGATTTAGACTCGGGACCATAACTTTTACGGCCCCTCTGCCTTAGCTTTCTTGAATTAACGCTATCAGCCTAATCGTTACGGCCAATCGGCGACCCGTTTTTGCGCTTGTATTTGCATTACAGCGACATGCCGTCCCGGCCTATCAAAACATGATCTGGCAGCCGCTGCGTCGACTCCATCAACCACGCATCCAGCGTATGGCCAATGTGCGTCAACACCGCCTTGCCCGGTCGCAGTTGGTCAATGGTTTCCAGTGCCAGGGTCAGGTCATTGTGATTTCGCGGCGGTTGGGGGTGTGGGGGCATGGAGCAGTCGAGGATCAGCACGTCCAACGGCTGGCGTTGCAGAAACTCGCAGGTCGCGTCGGGCAGGCCGACGGTGTCGGTCAGGTACGCCACGCGTTGCCCGTCGCCTTCGAACAGGTAACCAAAGGTGGGCTTTGAGTGCGTCAGCGGCAGCGCTGTAACCTTCAACGCGCCTAAGGCGCGGGTTTCGAAGGCGGCAAACGGCTGGCTGAAGTCAAGAATGCCGGGGTGTTTGTAGAGGTCGGCCAGGCCTTCCGGGTCCGCCGGGCCGTGAACCGGAATGATCAAGCCGTGACCCCAGCGAAGATGCAGCAAGCCCTGCGCATGGTCGGCGTGGTAGTGGGTCTGCAGAATACCGCTCAGGCTGTGCGGCGGAAAACGCTCGGTGAGGTCAGTCAGGCCGGTGTCGATCAACCAGCGCTGGTCGGCACATTCGATCAGCGCGCTACAGGGCAAGCGTCGCAGGTCATGATTGGCCCGCGCTGCCAGGCACGCCACGCACCGGCAACCGTAAACCGGCACCTGGCGCGCATCACCGGTGCCCAGCAGCGTCAGGCGCATGCGTGACGCTTGTCCAGCAAGCCGATCAGGGTGGCGACGGTCTGTTGCAGATCGCCGGAGTTGTCCAGCGGAAACACCTGCGGACTGGTGGCCAGCAGGTCACCGGTAAAGCGCGTATTGCGCTCCAGCCGTTCCTCGATCTCCGGGAGGGTTTCGCGATTGCGCGCCAGCAGGCGCTGACGCAACACGTCCTGCTTGACCGTCAGCAACACGGCCAGCAGGTTCGGATAGCGCATTTGCGCCTTTTGCAGGTGCGCCCGGGAACCGTTGATCAGCACGTCATGGCCTTCCAGCAGCCATTGATCGATCTCGATGGGAATCCCGTAGTGCAGGCCATTGGCTTGCCAGCTCAACGCGAACGAACCCCGCTCACGCATCTGCTCGAACTGTTCGACAGTCACCGCCTGCGCCGCCTCGCCCACCGCTTCGGCGGAGCGTGTGATTACCCGTCGAACCACCCGGCAACCGCGTCGCGCCAGGGTTTCCCGGGCAGCATCCAGCAGGCTGTCCTTGCCTGAACCGGATGGCCCGATGAGATAGATCAACCTGCCAACCATCAAAACACCCTCTTGCCTTGTCGCCAGACCTTGTCGATAACCGGCAGGTTTCCATGAGTGCGCGCCTTAATCAGATCGGCGCGCAGACCGACACGAATTTCACCGCGATCCGCCAGCCCGGCTGCATTGGCCGGGGTGCGGCTGACCATGTTGACCGCCTGCGGCAAGTCGCACGCATTGTCTTGCTCGGCCAGCATGAATGCCGCCTGCAGAAGACTGGCCGGATAATAATCGCTGGAAAGAATGTCCAGCAGCCCTTCCCTCGCCAGCGACGCTGCCGCCACGTTACCGGAGTGCGAGCCGCCACGCACGATGTTCGGCGCACCCATCAACACACTCATGCCCAGTTGGCGACAGCCTTTGGCCGCTTCCAGAGTGGTCGGAAACTCGGCGATGTTCATGCCATACCCCGCCGATTCCTCGACGTGAGCCATCGTCGCGTCATCGTGGCTGGCAATCGACAGCCCGCGCGCCAGGCACAGCTCGACGATGGCGCGGCGGTAACGGTCAGCATATTCGATGGAATTGGCAACCTGATCGATGATGAAGCCATCCATTTCCTCATGAGTCATGTGGTATTTGCCCATGTAGTATTCACGGTACTTGGACTCCAGCGCGAACTGGCGCTGACCGGGTGCGTGGTCCATCACCGACACCAGTTGCACCAGCGGCTGGCCCACCAGATCGCGAAACACACTCAGGGTGTCGGGATGGCTGACCTCGCAACGCAGGTGCAGCAAGTGCTCGGCGCGGGTCAGCCCTGCGGCACTGGCGTCGGCAATAGCCTTCAGCATCGAGGGCAATTGCTGCATGCGCTTGCCCTTGGGATTGATGTCACCAATCGACAGCGCGTCGAAGACCGTGGTGATACCTGCGGCGACGATTTGCGCATCATGACTGATTACGGCCGACATCGACGGCCAGTCGACGCCGGGACGCGGTGCCAGGTGCTTTTCCAGGTTATCGGTGTGCAATTCCACCAGGCCCGGCAGCAGAAAATCCCCGTGCAGGTCCTGGGCCTGACTCAATTGGCTGAGCCCTGTCTGTACATCGGCAATCAGGCCATCACGGACCACGACCGTGCCGGTGAACACCTGCTCGGCAGTCACCACGCGGGCGTTACTGAAAATCTGTTCGTTCAGCATTGCAGCAACTCCTTGGCGGTGAGGTCCACCGGGGTCATGTCGAGTTGACGGTTGGCGACCGATTCACGAGCGTCTCGGTCATGAAAGATGCCAATCAAAGCCGCGCCGGCCTGTTTGGCCTCACTGATCAGTGCGAGTACAACCTGACGGTTGGCGTCATCCAGCGAAGCGGTTGGCTCGTCGAGTAACAGCACTGGCCAGGGCACCATGAACGCCCGGGCAATGTTGATACGTTGTTGCTCGCCGCCAGAGAACGTACTGGGCGCCAGCGGCCACAAGCGCTGGGGGATGTTCAGACGGGTCAGTAGCGCTTGCGCACGCTCCTGCGCCTGCTCGCGGGACCAGCCTCGCGACAGTGCAGGCTCCATCAACACATCCAGGCTGGAGACACGCGGGATGACCCGCAGAAACTGGCTGACGTAGCCCAGCGTCTTGCGGCGCACCTCCAGCACCTGGCGCGGTGTGGCGCCGACCAGCTCGACCTGTCCGCCCTCGTGCTGCACACGAATACTCCCGGCAGCGGGCAGGTAATTGCCGTACAAGGTGCGCAGCAGCGTGCTTTTGCCCGCGCCGGACTGCCCGCTGAGCACCAGGCATTCGCCACTGCGCACCGAGAAGTTGAGGCCACGCAACACATTCAGGACCACGCCGTTGTGCTGATGCAGGGTGAAGGTTTTCGACAGGTCGCGGACCTCGATCAATGTGCTCATCGGGTTCACCTCTTCTACAGGGAATGGGCGGTTCATGGCTGCAGTACCGAAGACACCAGCAGTTGCGAATACGGATGCTGCGGGTCATCGAGGATCTGATCGGTGAGCCCGCTTTCCACCACTTCCGAACGGCGCATCACCATCAATCGATCCGCCAGCAACCGCGCGACCGCCAGGTCATGGGTGACGATGACCACCGCCAGGTCCAGCTCCCGAACCAGCCCGCGCAACAGGTCGAGCAAGCGCGCCTGCACCGACACGTCCAGCCCGCCGGTAGGTTCGTCCATGAACACCAGCCTCGGGCTGGAGACCAGATTGCGGGCAATTTGCAGGCGCTGCTGCATGCCACCGGAGAACGTGCGCGGCAGGTCATCGACACGTTGCGGATCGATTTCCACCTGGGTCAGCCAGTCCACCGCCGCGCCGCGCAATTGCTGATAATTGCGCACGCCCTGAGCCATCAGGCGCTCGCCGATGTTGGCCCCGGCCGACACGCCCATGCGCAAACCATCGCGCGGGTTCTGCTCGACAAACCCCCACTCGGTGCGCAGTAATGTGCGACGCTGCGCCTCGCTGGCGCTGTACAGGTCGAGCCAGTCGCCCTGTTTGCCGCGATACCCGATGCTGCCGCGATCCGGCGGGCAGCGCCCGCTCAGCAGCGACAGCAAGGTGGACTTGCCTGAGCCGGACTCGCCAACGATACCCAGCACCTCGCCGGGATACAGGTCAAAACTGACGTCCTGACAGCCCTTCTGCACACCGTACAGGCGGGTCAGCCCGCGGACCTTGAGCAGCGGCTGCGCAGGTTCGGCCTGGCGCTCACCCTCGGGACTCAATGAAAGAGCGCTGATCATCGGGCGTTCTCCTGCTGTTTGACGCGCTGGGCGCAGTAATCGGTGTCGGAACAGACAAAGCTCTGGGTGCCCGCGTCATCGAGAATCAGTTCGTCGAGGAAGGAATCGTGGCTACCGCAGATGGCGCAACACTGTTCCCAACGCTGCACTTCAAACGGGTGGTCTTCAAAGTCCAGACTCACCACCTGCGTAAACGGCGGTACGGCGTACAGGCGTTTCTCACGTCCGGCCCCGAACAGCATCAACGCCGGGCTCATGTGCAGCTTGGGGTTGTCGAATTTCGGAATCGGCGACGGGTCCATCACGTACCGCTCATCGACCATCACCGGGTAGGCGTAACTGGTGGCGATGTGGCCAAAGGTGGCGATGTCTTCGTAGAGTTTGACGTGCATGACGCCGTAATCATCCAGCGCATGCATGGTGCGGGTCTCGGTTTCCGAGGGCTCGATGAAACGCAACGGCTCGGGAATCGGCACCTGAAACACCAGAATCTGATCGGCGTGCAGGAGTGTTTCCGGAATCCGGTGGCGGGTCTGGATCACGGTGGCTTCCGGGGTGCGCTCGGTGGTGGCAATGCCCGCCGTGCGAGCGAAAAATCGCCTGATGGACACCGCATTGGTGGTGTCGTCAGCGCCCTGATCAATTACCTTGAGCACGTCATCGTCGCCGAGAATGGTGGCCGTCAATTGCATACCACCGGTGCCCCAACCATAAGGCAGCGGCATTTCGCGCCCGCCAAACGGCACCTGATAACCGGGGATCGCCACCGCCTTAAGCAGCCCACGCCGAATCATGCGTTTGGTCTGCTCGTCCAGATAAGCGAAGTTGTACGCCTCGTCTCGTGCAGGTCGTTGCTGTGTGGTGCTCATTGGTCGTTCTCCCCGTTCGGGCCGGATTTGCGCAACTTGCGGATCAGCTCCAGTTCGGACTGGAAATCCACGTAATGCGGCAGTTTCAGGTGCGAGACAAAGCCTGCGGCTTCAACGTTGTCGCAATGCGCCAGGACAAACTCTTCCTGCTGGGCGGGCGAGCGGATTTCTTCGTTGAACTCCTCGGCGCGCAATGAACGGTCCACCAGCGCCATGCCCATCGCCTTGCGCTCTGCATTGCCGAATGCCAGGCCATAACCCCGGGTAAATTGCGCCGGTTCGCTGGCCGAGCCGACAAACTGATTAACCATCTCGCACTCGGTGATGTCGATCTCGCCGATCAGGATCGGAAAGCCCAGCTCTTCGGGCTCGATCCAGACATCGACCGCGCCGATGCGGATTTCCCCGGCGAACGGGTGATTGCGGCCGTAGCCGCGCTGGGTGGAATACCCCAAGGCCAGCAGAAAACCTTCATCGCCCCGCGCCAGGGCCTGTAAACGCTGGGCACGGCTGGCGGGATATTCAAGCGGTTCGCGGGTAATGTCCGCCACGCGCTCGCCGTCATCGACTTCAGGCTTCATCAACCCTTCTTTGGCCAGCAAACCCAGCACACGCGGGCAAGGCTCTAGCGTGGCTTGCGGGTCGACGTTCGGCTGAGGATGCTCGCCTTCGGCCAGCAAGGTGAAATCCAGCAGGCGATGGGTGTAATCAAAGGTCGGCCCCAGCAATTGACCGCCCGGCAGGTCCTTGAAGGTGGCTGACAAGCGTCGGTTGAGCTGCATGTTCGAGGTGTCGATGGGCAGGCTGGCGCAGAAGCGCGTCAGGGTCGTGCGGTAGGCACGCAGCAGAAAAATCGCTTCAACCAGGTCCCCGGCCGACTGCTTGATCGCCAGCGCGGCCAGTTGCGGGTCGTACAGCGAGCCTTCGCTCATGACCCGCGCAACCGCGAGTGGCAACTGCTGAAGGACCTGCGCGACATCAAGCTCGGCAGTGTCTGTATCGCCACGGCGCCTGTTGGCCAGCAGACGGTGGGCGTTATCGATGGCCTGTTCGCCACCCTTGACGGCTACGTACATCAGACACACTCCTTCACGCGCGTACTGCGTGGCAGGCCGAGCATCTGGTTGCCCGACAGAAAGAACATATCCAGCCCGCACGGGAATTCGTTACGCGAGTCACGCGCGGCCCAGAACCCGTCGTCCAGCGGCAAGGTCACGCGGTTTTGTCGCTCGATGCCAGGGCCTGTGCAGCTCATTGACCGCCCGCCTTCGAGGCTCGGCAACTGGATCAGCAAGGTGCAGGACTGATCCGGGTAGCGGTCATTGCCAATATCGAAACCGTCGAGGTCCTGAGCCGCCGTCGCATCGAGCAGCGCAAAGCGGGCAGCTTGTCGCTCCGCCACCATCGGGCTGCCGCAATGAAAGGCGATATTGGCGCGGATCGCCGGCGTGTCGAATGCGGGCGCAAGCCAGACAGGCGTGTCCAGGTCCAGTAATGCCAGGCACAGCGCATGGGTCGCGCTGTCCAGCCCTTGCAACGCCGGGGGCTGATGCGGGGCTGGCAGGGCCTGAATCACACCGGGACCGGCCAGCGCTTTGAGCGCCACCCGGAAACTGCGTTGGGCGTCCAGTACAGGATCGGTGAAAGCAGGTTGCAGAAGAGCGGCGTTCATCAGTCTTCTCCTCGGACCAGGGTAAAGAATTCCACTTTGGTCGCAGCGGTTTCAGCATCCTTGCGTTCACGGCGCACGGCTTGCGCCTGCGCCAGCGGTTCGATCAGTTCGGTCAGCCACCAGGCCTGCTGTGCGCCCTGCAGATGCGCGTCAGCCAGAGCGGCCAGTTCGGCGTGGCGCTTGTCGCGCCCGGCCAGGTAGCTGTAACCGGTGCGACCGTCAGCCAGACGGACCACACAACGCGTGACGCTCATCTCACCCAGATTGAAAGCCGAACCGGTGCCGCCCATACGGCCGCGTACCAGCGTCATGCCGATCTCGGGCGCGCGGATCATCTGGTATTCGGTGTCACGCAGCGCCGCTTCATGAAGGTTCAACTGCGCGCGGCTCGGTTCATCGACATGGGCGCGAGCCAGTACGCTCATCCAGCGCTGACGCGCCGCTGTTTCGGGAGTTGTCTGCATGGCACACCTCGGTGTCAGGTCGTCTTGATAGGGGTCGCTAAAGGCGTCGTTACTTGGTACTGGAAGCGGTCGGCGCGGCTGACCGAGCGGGACAGCTCCACCGGCTGCCCGGACGCATCGCAGGACACGGTCAACACCGTCAGCGCAGGCATGTGCCGGGGCATCAACAGCCATCCGGCTTCTTCTCGGGACGGCAGTCGCGCGCCAATCAGGCTTTGCACACGACGCAACGGCAGCTCGCGCTCGGCCAGGTACTGACGCACCGAGCCACTGCGGTAATCGGCCAGCAACCCGCTGTACCGGGCGCTGTAGCGGTGAAAGATCAGGCTGACCGCCTGACCGTCCAGCTTGCGCAAGGTCTGTAGCTCGATCAGCGGCGCCTGCTCTTCCAGCCCCAGGTGCAACGCGTCTTCAGCGCTGGCCAGGCATTCGCGGCGCTGCAACAGAATCGCCTCTACCCCCAGCCCTTGCGCCGACCATGACTTGCTGTAGGCGCTGTCGGCCTGCATCGGATAAATCAACGGGCGCTCCAGCACTTGAGTGCCCTTGCCCTGACGGCGCAATACGCTGCCCTCGCGCACCAGTTCATCCACCGCACGGCGGATGGTGTGGCGGTTGACGCTGAAGCGCTCGGCCAGTTGAAACTCGGCGGGCAGAAAGTCGCCAGGCTGATAACGGGCCAGTTCCTCGCGCAACGTGTTGGCAAGTTCGCGGTACATCGGACCAGCTTGTCTAGACAACTGCATGGTTAAAAAAAGTGTTCATCGGAACACCCCTCTTCAGTCAGATGAATTGCTTGCGCAGGCGCTGCGACATGATGTCGATCACGCTCACCACAACAATGATGACCAGCAGCACGGCGCTGGTCTGGACGAACGCAAAGGCACGGATGTTTTCCCAGAGAATCACCCCGATGCCCCCTGCCCCGACCATACCTACCACGGTAGCCGAACGCACGTTCGATTCGAAACGGTAGAGAGCATAGGAGATCCACAGCGGCATGACCTGCGGAATCACACCGTAGATCACTTCCTGCAACGCGCTGGCCCCGGTGGCGCGAACGCCTTCGACCGGGCCGGGTTCTATCGCCTCGACGGCCTCGGCAAACAGTTTGGCCAGTACGCCGGTGGTGCTGATCCACAGCGCCAGCACCCCGGCGAACGGTCCGAGCCCTACGGCCACCACGAACAACATGGCAAAGACCATTTCGTTGATCGAGCGAAACGCGTCCATGCAGCGCCGTATCGGCAAATGCACCCACCACGGGGTAATGTTCTCGGCGCAGAGAATGCCCAGCGGGATCGAGCAGACTATCGCCAGCGCCGTGCCCCAGAGGGCGATCTGGATCGTTATCAGCATTTCCTTGAGGTAACTGCGCCACTCGCGGAAGTCGGGCGGGAAGAAATCCGAGGCGAAGGTCGCCATGTTCGACGAATCGCGCACCAGCGCCATCGGATTCATTTCCGCGCCCTGCCAGGCCCAGGTCAGCGCGACCAGTAACAGCCCCCAGCCCAGATAACGAGACCAGTTGTGCTTGCCCGCGACCTGCGCGTATGCAACTTGAACGGTCATGACGACCTCCTGTTGGCAGCCTGATATCAGCCTGCGGTACTGGCTGCGGTTTTCTGGTTCAACTCGGTGATGCGTTCCTGCAACTTGCTCAGGCTGGCGTCAATGTCCTTGAGGCGACTCGCTTTCTCCTGGGCGTCCAGTGTGGTGCTGGCCGCCACTTCAGTGCGCTGTTTGAACAGTTCGAGTTGGCGAATCGGCAGTAACTGGTCATCGCTGGACGTGAGGAACTTGCCCAGTTGCATGTTCTTGAGAACGGCTTTCTCTTCGTCGGTATTGCCGTAGCTGGCGAAGAACTCACGAATCTTTGCCTTGTTTTCGTCCGACAGTGCTTTGCTCCAGACCATTGGGTCAGCCGGAATGAGCGGCGACTTCCAGATCACCTTGAGTTCCTTGACCTTGTCCGGCTGAGTCACGGCCAGGCGATCCCAGCTTTCGGTGTTGAAAGTCGCGACATCGAGCTGGCCCTTGGCGACGCTCAGAGCATTGACTTCATGGCTGGAATTCAACGTGCGCTTGAACGCGGTCGAGGCATCCACGTGGTTCTTGGCGAACACGTAATAGCCGGGCACCAGATACCCCGAAGTGGAGTTCGGGTCGCCGTTGCCGAAGGTCAGGTTCTTGGCGTTCTTGAGCATGTCTTCGACCGAGTTGATCGGGCTGTCCTTGCGCACGATCAACAGGCTCCAGTAGCCCGGCGCGCCATCGGCGGCCGAGGTCTGAGCGAAGATTTCACCGTTGGATCGATCCACCGCTTCCAGCGCGGCCTTGTTGCCTAACCAGGCCACATCGACCTTGTTGAAGCGCATGCCCTGGATCAGACCGGCATAGTCGGAAGCGAAGGTGGCATTGACCTTGAGGCCGGTTTTTTTAGTCATGTCATCGAGAAACGGCTGCCAGATACTTTTCAGGTTCTGCGACGACTCGGTGGACATGATGCCGAAGTTGATGACTTTCTCGTCTGCGTGGGCCGTGCCCAAGGCGCAGGCAGTCAGCAAGGCGGCAGACGCAAGAACGCGACCGATACGGTTTAACATGCAAGCTCTCCAGATAATGAGTTGATGCAACGGCGATGGACAGTGAAAACCGTCAGACTTTGGCCAGCGCCAGACGCGGCTTTTGGCGGACGCGACGGCTTCGTTCGGTGATCATCAGGCTGGCATCCTCATCTGCGCCGTACAGGTCGTTGAGGAACTGCTTGCTGAGGTCTTGTGCAAGGCCGTCGTAGTGAATGCGCCCGCCCTTCAGGGCCACGGCACGCGGGCAGTAGCGCACGGCATAATCGACCTGATGCAACGTGACCACGACCGTCTTGCCATCGCGGCGATTGATGTCGGCGAGAATTTCCATGACCCGGCGGGCCGATTCGGGGTCGAGCGAGGCAATCGGTTCGTCAGCCAGAATGACTTCAGCGCGCTGGGTCAGCGCCCGGGCGATGGCGACACGTTGTTGCTGGCCGCCTGACAGGGTCGAAGCGCGCTGGCTGGCAAGATCCGCCAGCCCTACCCGATCCAGCGCGGCCAGCGCACGCTGTTTTTCCTCGCGGTTGAACAGCGCCAGGCTGCCACGCCAGCGCGGCATGCGGCCCAGGCAACCAAGCAATACGTTGTCCAGTACGCTGAGGCGGTTGACCAGATTGAACTGCTGGAAGATGTAACCGATGTCGGCGCGCAGACGCCGCACCTGGCTGTTCAGACGACCCGAGGCCTGAACCTCGCGGCCCAACACCTGAACATGGCCTCCATTGCCACGATCACAACAGGCAAGGCCTGCAAGATGGCGCAACAAGGTTGACTTGCCGGAGCCGGATGCCCCAATCAGAGCAACCATTTCACCCGGTTGTATAGACAAGGCGAGGTCCACGAGGGCACTTTTATGCGAGAACGTCTTGTTCAGGCCTTCGACATGAATTGCTGCATTCATGAGGCTTCTCGGTCTTTTCACGGCCCGGAACAGGTCGCGTTCGGTTATCAGCCAGACTGAGCGCGTGGTGTTGCAGCCTCATGAACCGCGAATGACGAGGGAATAACAGTTCATCGCAGATGTTGTTGCAATGCGAACATGGGATTGTTGTCTGCCTGACGGAATGGCGCGACGAGGGGCGTCACTGTCGTGCCGACGCTCTGCGCCCACCCCGACTCCGGAGACGGGCGCAGAGGCGCATGATCAGATCCTGAAGCTGCCCACCAGTTGCTGCAGTCGGCCGGCCTGTTCTTCCAGGGAGTTGCAGGCTTCCAGGGTCTGGCGCAGGTTGTCCACGCCCAACTGGTTGAGGGTGTTGATATGGGTGATGTCGACGTTGATCGACTCCACCACCGACGTCTGCTCTTCCGTGGCAGCGGCCACCGACTGGTTCATGCCGTTGATTTCTTCGATACGGCGCGTCACGCTGCCCAGACGCTCACCGGCCAGGTTGGCGATACCGACGCTGTCCTCGCTCTGACGCTGGCTTTCGGTCATGTTGATGACCGCTTCGCGGGCACCGACCTGCAGCTCTTCGATCATCTTCTGCACTTGCTGCGCCGAATCCTGTGTGCGGTGTGCCAGGTTGCGCACCTCGTCCGCCACAACCGCAAAACCACGGCCTGCTTCACCGGCACGCGCCGCTTCAATGGCTGCGTTGAGCGCCAACAGGTTGGTCTGCTGGGAAATACTGGTGATCACTTCAAGAATTTGCCCGATGTTGGCCGTCTTGCCGTTCAGGCTCTCGATGTTCACACAAGACTCGCTGATCTTGCCGGACAGCTCGTTCATCGCCTTGATGGTTTGCTGCACCACGCTCTGACCATCGCTGGCCAGCCCGCTGGCATCGCTGGACTGCTGCGACGTGCGCGCGGCATTCTGGGCGATTTCCTGTGCTGCGGCACCCAGTTCATTGATGGCGGCAGCCACGCTTTCAGTGCGGTGGGCCTGCTGGTCGGAGTTGCCCATCGACGCGTTGGAGACCTTGACCACCCGCGTGGCGACCTCGCCCAGTTGTGCTGCGGTAGAGGCCACTTCACGAATCGAGGCGTGAATACGCTCGACGAAATGGTTGAAGGATTCAGCCAGTGCGCCGAATTCATCCTGAGACGTAATGGCCAGACGCTTGGTCAGATCACCCTCCCCGTCAGCGATGTCCCGCATCGCACGGCCCATCTGGTGCAGCGGCTGCATCAGCACACGAATCAACAACCCCAGCAACAGGATGATCACCACCACAACCACCACCATCGCGGTGATGGCCGAGGTACGGAACTCGGACAGCATCGCGTAGGCCGTGTCCTGCTCCAGCACCAGCGCCACGTACCAGTTGGCAGACGATACGCCCTGTACCGGCGTGAACGAGATGATTTCCGGCTCATTGCCGGAGTCGATTTCGGTGACGCCAGTGGTGATTTTCGGTGTGTTGACCGGGTAGGCTTCGCTGATGTTCTTGAGGACCAGCTTGCTGTCCGGGTGTACCAGAATCTTGCCTTCGGCACTGACCAGAAACGCATACCCGTGGCCGCCAAAGTTCAGCGAGTTGATGATCTTGGTAACGTTATCCAGCGAGATGTCAGCACCGGCAACACCGACGAACTGGTTCTGGAACTTGACCGGCGTCGCCATGGTCATGACCAGCTTGCCGGAGGACGCTGCGATGTAAGGCTCGGTTACGATGGTGCCCGATGCATTCTGGGCCGCCTTGTACCAGCCGCGCGCACGCGGGTCATAGTCGGCAGGACGATTGGCCGACGGCACCGAAAACATCACGCCCTCGGTACTGCCAAAGTAGCTGAGCTGGAAGTTGTCGCTGTAGGTCGGCAGACCGATTGCGCGCTGCAATTGTGGCAACGCTTTGCCGTCCGCAGCGATTTGCTGGGACATCGACTGCAGCAACTGAATGCGGCTTTCCAGCCAGGTCTGAATATTCTGTGTGGTCAATGTGCCCAGCTGTTGCAGCTCGGACTTGACACTGGACTTGAGCGACTGACGTTGTCGGTAGTCATTGATGACAATGAACGCGCTGAACGCAACCACCACGATCAGCGCGGCAGCGAGCAGGATTTTTTTGCTGAAACCCAGACTTTTCATAGCAGTTACTTCCACGGCAAAAAACCAATTAGGACGATCTCTGGATCGTCAATCAAACGTCACCACCGCACCGTCTTTCCAACGGAGCAACTAAAGGCCGTTCAGCAACCACAGTCGACACGCCGGTGGACTGTCCGAAAAACATCAGACAGCGCCGAGCATCGACACTTAACGGAATCGCTTGTGTCGTCATATCGGCAGCGACCGAGGAGTCCTTGATTATTTTTTAATGCCGCCGTGAGATGCCTGTCCCACAATCGATGGCAAAACGTGCAGAGCGTTAAAAACTGGCTATGGTTGAAATCATCCCCGCCTTGCAGAGGATGGCCTAGCCATGTTGAGTATCGAAAAGCTGTTTGACGATTTGCACAGTCTCCCCAGTATTCCAAAAGTGGCTCAGGACCTTATGCTGCAATTCGATAACCCCTCCTCCAACCTGGAAAGCATCGCCCGCAATATCGAGAAGGACCCGGTGATCGCAGCCAAAGTGCTGCGGCTGGCCAACTCGGCGCGGTTTCGGGGTTCGCGGGAATCTTCAAGTATTGAAGACGCGGCGATGCGCCTGGGTTTCAATACCCTGCGCACCCTGGTCATGGCCTCGGCGGTCACTGGCGCGTTCAAGGCCGGACCGAGTTTCGACCTCAAGGGGTTCTGGCTCAAAAGCTTTCAGGTGGCCGGGATCTGCCGGATGCTGGCGAAACAGACGCGCGTGGACCTTGAAATTGCCTTCACCTGCGGGGTCATGCACAACATCGGCGAGCTGCTGATCCAGACCGGCGCCCCCGAGGTGGCGGAGCGCCTGAACAACGCCGCCAAGGCCGGGACGCCGGGACGCGCAGCCGGCGAAACATTGCAGTTGGGGTTCAGCTACCCGGAAGTCGGCGCTGAACTGGCCCGTCGCTGGCGTCTGCCGCTGGTTATCCATCAGGCCATCACCTATCAGGCCACCCCCCTCAAGGCGCCGGCTGACGCAACCTTGCCAAGGATCGTTGCTCAGGCGATTACCATTTCAGACGCACTGGAAGCCCACGACGGTGCTACGCCAGAAGCGCAAAAAGCGTCCGGCGGACCCTTGATGGAAGGCATTGACCTGGACGCGCTGTTTGCGGGGCTACCCGCTGTGCTGGAAGCAGACAAGGCGTTTTCGGAGCTGCTCAATTAGGCGATATGGCGCACTCGTGAAACGCCTGAAGCGTCTCCCGCCAATGGCGCTGTCATGCCCCGGACTCTCCGCATGACAGCGCCGCCGACACATTTATCTGTATATCCATACAGATAAAACTTGCTCCACACGCCCTCAACGTCCATTCTTGCAGCCTCACACCGGTAATCGACGACGGTAGTCATGCGGCTGTTTCTCTGCGAAAAACCTTCCCAGGCCAAAGACATTGCGGCTGCGCTTGGCGCTACCCGGCGTGGCGATGGCTGCTGGGTGGGAGCCAGTGCCACCGTGACCTGGTGCATCGGCCACTTGCTGGAAACCGCACCGCCCGACGCTTATGACGCGCGTTACAAACGCTGGGTGCTGGAAGACCTGCCCATTGTTCCGGAAAAATGGAAAATGCTGGTCAAGCCCAGAACCGCCAGCCAGTTCAAGGCCGTCAAGCGGCTGCTGGGCGAGGCGCAGGAACTGGTCATTGCCACCGATGCTGACCGGGAAGGTGAAATGATCGCCCGTGAACTGGTCGAGCACTGCCGCTACCGCGGGCCGATCCAGCGTCTCTGGCTGTCGGCGCTGGATGACGCCTCGATCCGCAAGGCATTGGCATCACTCAAGCCCGGTGCCGACACTTTCAGCCTGTATCACTCGGCGCTGGGGCGATCCCGCGCCGACTGGCTGATCGGCATGAACATGAGCCGTTTGTTCACACTGCTGGGTCGGCAATCCGGCTATCAGGGCGTGTTACCCGTCGGGCGTGTGCAGACCCCGACCTTGCGCCTGGTGGTGGACCGCGATCGCAGCATTGCTGATTTCGTGCCCGCGCCATTCTGGGCCATCGACGTCAAACTGCTGCACGACGATCAGGCGTTTATCGCCCAATGGCGCGCGCCGTCCGATGCGTGTGACGACCAGGATCGCTGCCTGAACCAGCCGCTGGCGCAACAGGCCGCCGACGCCATGCGCAACGCGTCCAGCGCTCAGCTCGTCAAGCTGCGCACCGAACGGATTCGCGAAGCGGCGCCTTTGCCTTTCGATCTGGGCACCTTGCAGGAAATCTGCTCGAAAAAGCTTGGGCTGGGCGCCCAGGAAACCCTCGACATTGCCCAGGCGCTCTATGAAACCCACAAGGTCATCACTTACCCGCGCAGCGATTGCGGCTTTCTGCCGAACAGCCAGCATGGCGAAGCCGCGAGCATTATTGCCGCGCTGGGCAAGGCTGACCCGGCGTTGGCCAGCCTGCTGCCGCACCTTGACCCGAGCCGTCGCTCACGTGCCTGGAACGATGCGAAGGTCACGGCCCACCACGGGATCATTCCCACGGCCGCGGTTCGCGGGGTCGAACGACTGACCGGCAAGCCCCGAGCGGTGTATACCCTGATCAGGGCACGCTATCTGGCGCAGTTCCTGCCCAACCACGAATATGACCGCACTCAGGCCGACTTCGATTGTGCAGGCCATGCGCTGCGGGCGGTCGGCAAGCAGATTGTCGAGCCTGGCTGGAAGCGTGCCATGCCAGAGGCGCTGGCCCCGGCCAAAGGCCGCGAAGCGCCCGCGCCGCAGCCACTGCCCACACTGTTTCAAGACTGCGAGTGCGCGGTGGCCGAGGTCATCCTCAAGGATCTCTGGACCCAGCCGCCCAAGCCTTTCACGGAGGGCGACCTGATCAAGGCGATGAAGAACGTCGCCAAACTGGTGGAAGATCCGCTGCTCAAGCAAAAACTGAAAGACACCACCGGCATCGGCACCGAAGCCACCCGTGCCGGGATCATTCAGGGTCTGCTGGACCGTGGCTATCTGACCAAACAGGGCAAGGCGCTGTGCGCCACACCGGCAGCGTTCAGCCTGATCGATGCGGTGCCTCGTGCCATCGCCGACCCCGGCACTACGGCAATCTGGGAACAGGCGCTGGACATGGTGCAAAGCGGCGAAATGAGCCTGGAAGAATTCGTTGCCAAGCAGGCGGCCTGGATGAGCAGGCAGGTCAGCCGCTGCGTCGGCATGCGCATGACCATCAGCGGCCCGGCCAACCCGGCGGGCGTCGCGCCGCCCTGGAAGAAAAAACGCAAGACCGCCAAGCGCAGTACGGCAGCTTCCACGGCACCTGCTGGCGCGGCCAAAAAGCCACGGCGTGTTGCCAAACCTGCCGCAAAAGGTTGAGATCACGCCGGGCATGAACGCGCAGCACCTGATCGGGCATTGCGCACTCATCAGATGCCAGGACAACCCGTTACACAGTCATCAGTACAAACCAAGGCGTTACACACAGGTGTTATCTATGTCAGATCGCGAAATCATCGTCCCGTCCACTATGCAGTCGATCATGGACCGCGCAGGCTATGCCCCCGCAGTAAGGGTGGGCGATACGCTCTACTGCGCCGGACAGGTGGGGCGTACACGGGACATGGAAGTCATCCTCAACCCGGAGGCGCAGTTTGTCGCCTGCTGGGAGAATCTGCGCACGGTCCTGGCCGAGGGCGGCTGCACGTTCGATGACATCGTCGACATGACCACCTACCACGTTGCCATGAGCGAACACATGCCGGTGTTTCGTGACGTGAAAAACCGCATCTTTCCGCGCGGGCAATGTGCCTGGACCTGTATAGGCGTCGCAGAACTGGCACACCCCGGCCTGTTGCTGGAGATCAAATGCATCGCGGTCAGACGTGCAGCCTGACTCCGCGATCAGAGGCTCGAGCGCAGCGGGATCTCATGACGCGAGGACTCAGGCTGAACGCTGTCCAGGCCTACCATCTCATCGTGGGCAACAGCCTGAGTCATGAACAGCTTTACGTCGGAGACAGAAGAAAGCACCTTGCGCGCCTCTTCTACCGAGGCAACGTGCAGGGTTTTGCCTGTCGAATCCTGTACCGGGACAGACTTGCCATCCACCAGGGCGTGGAGTACATAGGAGCCGCCTTCCATGGAAATCAGGTCGAGTTCGCGAACCTTGTCGTCTTTCACATGCTTTGTCAGGTCTTGAATGTTCAAAGGTCACACCTCCGTGGCGTTCTGGAAATCAGCGCCGTATAGAAGTTGAGCCTGTCCCCGCGCGAACGTTCCGTTGTTTCGGCTGCGCACAGCGTAATCACCGCCTGCAATCGTTGCGTGACACCTTCAGCGCAATGTTATGGTGAGCCACCACCGGGCGCGTGAACTGCGCAGGTTGTAGACCCGTTCGAATGACCATTCAAGGACAGACAAATGATTGACTTCAACAACAAGGGCTTCTTCAAACTCAAGCAGAATGACGAGTATGCAGACCGGGTCAAGGACCTGTTACTTGACGGCGAAGAGGTGATCGACGCCTATAAATCCATGCGCGACGGCGTGGTATTTACAACCAAACGCATCATTTCGGTCAATGTGCAGGGCCTGACCGGCAGCAAGAAAGACTTCACGTCACTGCCGTACAAAAACATCGTGGCATGGTCAGTTGAAACATCAGGCACCTTTGACCTGGACTCTGAGCTGGAAATCTACTTCTCGGCTATCGGCAAGGTGAAATTCGAATTCACCGGCAAGACGTCGGTGGTCCAGATATCCAGGTACATCTCCCAGCACCTGCTGGGCTAACAGCGATCTCGAGCCTGCGCCCTGCGCGCAGGCTTGTCTGCCGGCGCGACCCGTTACTTGCCCAATAACAGCGCCGCGTCGAAGCCCATCCGCATGTTGCCCCAATGGCGACCCTCGAAAAAGAACGGCACATCGATTTCAGTCATGATCTCGCCGGTATCACGCAGGTAAGTCTGTAACAGGAAGCGTTGTTTGTTACCGGCGGCACGCAGCCCTATCGGGTCGGAGAACATCCGCTTGTTGCGGCACACAGGCAGATCGACTTCACGGTTGCCGGTCGGTTTTTGCGACACCCAACTGTTGTTGACCGGGCAATAACCTTTGCTGTCCACGATAAACGTCACCTTTCCGCCTCGGGTGCCTTTGGTCAGCTTGTCGCATTCTTCCTGGCAGACTTGCGCGAAACGCTCGGTGTAGCTGGTCATGTACTGTTTGGGGTCGGTGCCGGGGATCAGTTTGTAGTTCTGATCGAACAGGTTGACGCCCTGCTTGTGCAGCTCAGCCAGGCGCACCTGCAGAATGTCACGGCACTGGCTGGCCCTGGTGATCGCAGCATCCAGCTCGCCGTGCCCGAGCACGAATCGTCCCAACAGGCTCTGGACCTGCTCGGCCACGCCGGACAGATCACGGGTCGCCGTGGCGGAGTGCTGCATGCGTTGATCAATGGCCTGGCTGTCGGAATAGATCCGCGTGACCCGTTCGTTGATCCCGGTGTTGGTGGTCGCAAACTGCTGAATATGCGTAGCGATGTCAGCCAGCTTGTCATTCGTGGATTCGAAATCGCCGATCATGCTCTCGAAATGACCGGAAGCGCGCTCCACCACCATCTGGGTTTCGCGGGCGCTGTGACTGATTTGAATGGTCTGCTCGTGGGTGGAACTGACTTCCTGAAGCATCGCGTCGATATTACGAGAGATGTCTTCGGTCGCTTTACTGACGTTCTGTGCCAGGGTGCGAACCTCGTCGGCCACCACCGCAAAGCCCCGACCGCTTTCCCCGGCGCGCGCTGCTTCAATGGCGGCATTGAGCGCCAGCAGGTTGGTCTGTGCGGAAATCTGCTGGATCAGGCCGACGATGGATTTGATGCTCGATGAGCGCTCGTTCAACCCCGATACCAGCGTACCGAACTCGTTGAGGCTGCTGGATATCTGACTGATATTGCCGGTCACCTCCAGCAGCTCGGCGTATGAATCCCGCGCCATGCTCAGGTTTTGTGCCGTGGTGCTGGAAATACCCTGGGTCTGCTGTGAGACGTCTTCAATGCTGCCCACCGCCATGTTGCTCTGGTCCATGACCTCTCGGGCGAAACGTGCCTGATCAGTGGCGCTGTCGCTGGAGTCACTGATGTTTTTCAGCGAACGGGCCGATTCGACGGCGATCTGTACGGTAAGCCCCTGGATACTGCTGATCACCTCACGCTGCTTGGCCAGAAAGCGATTACAGGTACTGGCCAATACGCGGATTTCATCATGAGTCAGCAACGGCAGGTCTTTTGACAGATCGCCCTCCCCGCTGGCGACTTCTTCAAGCGCACGCGTCATGGAAATGACTGGCCGGACGATCAAGTGCCGGAAGTACCAGACCATGAAGCTGACCATCACCAGCGTGAACAGCGTACTCAGCAAAATGGCATTGCTCAGGAGGTCAAGCCGGCTCTGGACCTGGCTCAGCACAGTGGCGTCCAGTTGTGCAGTGTGCAACTGCTGCATGATGCCGTCGCGAATGTTCAACGCCACCCAGTACAACAGCGCACTCACCAGGACCAGCAGAAAAAGGCTTGATAGCTTTTTGGTCAGTGTGTTGAAAAACTGCTTTTCAACTGACTCGTATAAAGCCTTTAACATCTGCATATCGCTGCTCCAAGGGTGCAAGGTGATTCACGTGCGAGGGTTAACGTCAGTCGCTGCCAAAGCTTTAATGCATGAAACGTCAGTCAGACAGGCTGCGGCGCTGACTGCGCCGCAGAGTACTGCAGACTTGGGCTATTTAATATCAAAGTCGAAACCGGTCAACCGATTGCGAAAGCTGCCCGGCCATCACGGACAGTTCGTCAGTGGTGCTGGCGGTCTGACCGATGATCCGGCTGTTACCTTCGGACATGCTGGCAATCATCTCCACTTGATGGGCAATTTCATTACTGGCCAGGCTCTGTTCACCAATCGTGCGCGTGATGTCGTTGACCAGTTGCGTGGTGCTCAGTGTGGCATCAAGAATATCGCTGATCGCGCGCTCTACCTCGGCAGTGACGGCCATGCCCTTGTCTACCTGAGCGACGCCGGCCTCCATGCTGGTCACTGCCTCACGGGTGCTTTGCTGAATGCGCGCAACCATTGTGGTGATTTCCTGCGTGGAAGCGCTGGTACGACCCGCCAGACTACGCACTTCGTCGGCCACCACGGCAAAACCACGGCCCTGCTCGCCGGCCCGCGCGGCTTCGATGGCGGCATTGAGCGCCAGCAGGTTGGTCTGATCGGCAATGCCCTTGATCACCTGAATAATGTTGAAAATCCCCTCGGAATCCTTGTCCAGCGTACGAATGACCTGCGCGGACTGTTGCGCGGAGCGGGCGATACTGTCCATGTCACTGACCACCTGATGAATCACCCGGCCGCCGTTCTTGGCCAGGGACTCGGCCTGACTGGCCATTTCCAGTGCGTGCCCGGCATGACGAGTGATTTCCTCGATGCTGGCGGTCATCTCGCTGGTCGCCGCCGACATGGTGCCCGCTGCCGAACTCTGCTGCCGGCTGCTGTCGGCCACGTCATGGCAACCGCTGCTGAGTTGACGGCTCATGCCACTGACGCCGTGCGCATTGGCGCGAACCACTTCGATCATGCCGCGCAGGTCGCGCTGCATGATCGCCAGGCTGCGAATCAACATGCTGGCTTCGTCACGGCTGCGAGGCTCGGCGATGGATTCGCTGAGATTGCCGTGGGCAATGCTGTCGGCTATCCGGCTGGCAGACGCGAGGGGGATCATGATGCTGCGGGTCACCCAGTGCCCCTGAGCGAGCAGCAGCAACAGGCTGATCACAAGCACCACGACCAGCATGATATTGGCGCTGCGAATCGTTTGCCGGACCCCTTCGCCGCTGGCTTTGGAGTGACTTTCGATCAGGTCGCTCAGGGTCGACATCCGGTCCTCCAGTTGAGTGAAGGCGCTGCTGAAAGTACCCAGCTCTCGCTGGGCGCTGTCCGGGCTGTCGAGGGCTAATCCGACAATGCGCTCGCCTGCGACGATATAGGCATCGAGACTGGGCTTGAGACTGTTCAACTCCGCCATGATCGCGGCGGTGACGGGAAGCTGAAGGTTGTCGCCTATCACTTTACGAAAGTGCGCGGCATGCTCGTTGAGGGAGGCCTGCACCTCGCTTCGGGTGCTGTCGCTTTTCCCCAGGCCAACCAGCATCGCTGACAGCACGTCAGCGCGCAGCGCGTCGTGCATCATGTCGGCTTCCAGATGATTGCCCAGCGCAGTCATGCTGACTTCGCTGTCGAACATAGCCGACTCCATGCGTGTATTGCCCAGGTAATTGACCAGACTGATGATCAGAACGGTCAACACGCTGGTGCCGATCAGCAAGAACAGACGTAGTTTTATCGACATCCTGGAGCCCTCTACGGTTAATGAAATAACACGAGCTGCGGATTGCTCTTATCTTGAGCTTATCGACGCACACTGCCTGTTACTTAAGCCTGTTTATGGACTTTTGCTGAATTAGTCATAGAGACCACCGTTGGCCTGACCTGACGCTGGCCTGTAACGCGGCTATGGTGAACTGTAACGAAAACCACGCCCATCGCAGGAGCAAGCACCGTGCCCGACAAAAAGTTCGCTATCGACCTCGCCCACCGCCCCCGCCTTGCCGACCTCAAGCCGCTGACCTCCATGACCGGATTGCTCGAGCCACAGACGCTCGCAGCCCCCCGCACGACCCCGGCAAGCGAATTTAAGAAGCGCAAAGGTTATGCCGATAATTTTCTCGGCGATTTCGTCGTGCCCTGGCCGTCTGCGGACGAAGAGCTGGCGCCTGATGTCTATCCACTGGATAACGCTGGCAATCGCCTCGATTACACACACTTCTCGATCACCATGTCACGCAGCCGGCGCCTGGCGCTGTATGTCGGTGTCAATATCGATGGCGCCAATAGCGTAGAGGTCAAGCGCAGCAAGGATTCATGGTCATTCGACGGCCGCTTGCCTGCCGAGGCGCAAATCGGCGAAAGCCTGTATGCCGACAATCTGCTGGATCGCGGCCATCTGGTCAGACGTCAGGACCCGAACTGGGGCAAGGACGCCGAGGTTGCCAACAGTGACACGTTTCACTTCACCAACTGCTCGCCGCAGATGGGCGCGTTCAATCAGAAGACCTGGCTGGAACTTGAGGACTACATTCTCGACAACACGCGTCGCTGGAAATCCCGGGTAACGGTATTCACCGGCCCCATATTGCGGGACGACGACCGCAGCTACCGGAACATCAGAATTCCATCGGCATTCTGGAAGGTCGTGGCGTTTCTCGGCGATGATGGCAAGCCCTCGGCCAGTGCCTACATGATCGATCAAAGCAGCGAGCTGGGTAAACTGGGCATCGTGTTCGGCCCGCTCAAAACCTGGCAACGCAGCGTTGCGCAGATCGAACAACTCACCGGCATCCGCTTTGGTGAGCTGTCCAGATACGACGGGTTCTCCAACGAAGAACGCCTGACCGGCACGCGCATCGAAGCGCAGATCCGTGGGCCGCAGGACATCAGGGTCTGAAACCTGCGCCTTGTCATGGCGCTCGATGAGCCCATAAGGCGAGGCTCAAATGCTCTTATTCAAACGCCTGGTGATTTTCCGGGCGATGAGCCTGAACAGGCCCCAGGTCACCGGAGGTGCCAGGGTTTCACCACGGGCCATGCTCAGCGCTGCGTCGACCGCACTGTTAGCCTGGCCCATCGCATCCTGCCGCCATCTCGCCTTCGGCCACGCCCACGCCAACCAGCGGCGTGCTGGCATACGCCAGACCGCTGATCAACAGGGGAGCAATCAGCGAAAATGACGCGTGACGGCTTCTGGCGCGTCGGGTACATCCATGTTGATCTTGCGCCACGCGGCCTGGGCGAAGCTGTAAACCGAAAACGCGATCAGCCCCAAGGCCACGATCAGCAGCACCAGGCCGCCCGCGGGCAGATCCTGCAGGCCGTTGAGCGCGTCCTTCATGCCAGGCGGGTGCATCGCCTGATAGCTGGAACCGCTCACGGCCAGCAAGACGGCAATCTCGATAAACGCCACGCCACGTGCGATCAGGCCGAATTGCGAGACCGGTCGGACATACTTCATGACGTCTTCGTCAGCCTCGAAATATTTCTCGAAGGACGCCTTGTAGCCTTTGATGATATGCACGATGCCTAACGCCAGAGGGACCAGCGCAACCACGTAGACCAGCAGGTTGGAGTGATCCCACGACAGAATGGACGCCAGCAGGTCCTTGGCCTGACCGCCATCGGAGCCACCGGAGCTTTTCAACCCGCTGATCAGAAGGCCCAGCGCGAAGAACGCAAGCGCGCCATACGTGAAACCGCCCACCAGCAAACCGCCACGAATCACCAGCCCTTTCAGCTCGCGGCCATGATGGTCGACGTCCCGCGTTGCCTGCAGCACTCGCCAGGCCGCGAACGCCAGAAGACCGACGACCACCAGGCCAACCAGCACATTGCCGAACGGCTGACTCAGCAACGCCTCAAGGCTGCTGTGGCTGTCAGCCGGTTGCGAAGAACCCTGAGCTGCCAGAACAGCAAACAGGCCAATAATCAGATAAACCACACCACGCGCGGCATAACCGCCTCGTGCAAGCAATACCAGTCCACGTTGCGCCGACATAAATAAACGATCCCTGAGAGTAATTACAGGAACAGACCCGGCACGTTCTCAGGGGTTCGACTCAATTGACAGCGGGCAGCCTGCACGCCTTGCCTGACGATGACGGGTCAGGCGAACGTGGCACCTCGCGCGTTCACGAACACTGAGTACAGTGAGTGACTGCTGGCCATGAACAGCCGGTTGCCCTCTCGCCCGCCAAAGCAGACATTGGCGCAGCGCTCGGGCAGGCTGATATGCCCGATGGCTTTACCCTGCGGGTTGAATACCCGCACCCCGTCGAGTTTTTCCAGGTCGGCCTTCGGGTGGCCGTTGCCGCCCCAGCCACACCAGAGGTTGCCGCTCTCGTCGCACTTGATACCGTCGATGGCTGCATATTCCAGCCCTTCGATGTGCTTGCGTCGCTCTCCAAGCGTGCCGTCTTCATTCACCGCTATCGCCCAGACGATCCCGGTCGGTTTAGCGCGCCCTTCGACCACATACAGGGTTTTCTCGTCCGGCGAAAAACACAAGCCGTTCGGGCCTGCCAGATCATCGATGACCCGACCGACCTTGCCGCTCGAAGGATCGATTCGATAAACCCCGAAAGGCTGTTCCTGCTTGACCTTGCGACCTTCGTAATCGCTGTTGGCCTGAAAGGTCGGATCGGTGAACCAGATTGAACCGTCGCGTTTGCAGACGATGTCATTGGGCGAATTGAAAGGCTTGCCGTCGAAACTGTCGGCCAGCACCGTGATGCGTCCGTTGTACTCGGTACGCGTCACCCGACGCCCTTCGCTGGTCGTGCTCGAGCCTTCACAGACCAGCAACCGGCCTTGGCGGTCGCGGCACATGCCATTGGAGAAATTGGAGTGCTCGCGGTACACAGACAGCGCCCCTGTCACCTCATCCCAGCGCATGATGCGGTTGTTGGCGATATCACTGACCAACAGATAACGACCATCCCCGATCCATACCGGCCCTTCGGCCCAACGCATGCCGGTGGCGAGTTTCTCGACGCTGGCATTGAAAATACGGATGTCCAGAAAACTGTCATCCAGCACGCCGACCAGCGGATCGGGATAGCGCTGGGTCAACGGCTCGGCAACAGACAGACGCGGCAACGAGCCAATGGCCGCGACCGTTGCCGAAACAGCCAGCGACTTTTTCAGAAAACCCCGACGGCTTTGGTCTGCGGTGGTGTTTGAGGATGAGAAATCCATGATGTGTCTCCTTGTTGTTATGTTGAACAGACTCACGACTTAACCCTGTCAAGATGTTGAGACCGCAGCAACACCAGATGAGTGCGGCTGATACGCAGCAATGACTGATCAGATTTTCGTCTTGGAGCCTGATTTGACATTCAGGTATCGTACGCAACCAACCACCCCCTCCACGGCCCGAGGCCCCCAGATGCCCTCAAGCAAACGCGAGCAGGCCCGCGCTGAACGCCAGCTTGTTACAGCGCTGACGCAGGCCTGTGAAACCGCGAAGTCAGAAATGCCCGGCTTCCGCTGGCTGACTCATGAAGTCGATTACGCGGCCTTCCCGGCCAGCCTCCAGGTGGTCTGGGTGTTCGATACGCAGGCTGAAAAGCAAGCAGCACTGGCGTGCGGACTGGGCGAGCGGATGATCGAGTTGACGGCCGCGGCGTTCGAGGAGGCGCAAGTGAGTGTGTCGAGCATCTCGGCTCACGTGCATGTCGACTGTGAAGAGCAGTGCCATTTCGAGAACGGTGGCGACTGGCAGCAGCGTATCAAACGCAAGTACGCCAGACGAGGTCGAGATGGCCAAGGACATTGAGAACCCCTGTATTTCCGTGTGCCAGCTCAGTGGTGACCTGTGCGTCAGCTGCGGGCGCACCAAAGACGACATTCGCAAATGGAAACGCATGAAGCGGCCGGAAAAGATGGCCGCTGTGCAACGTGCAGCACAACGCATGAAAAGCCTGCAAAAAAAGAGCGTATGAACCTGCAAATTTCATGTTGGGTGCGGAAACTTCTTTAAAACGCCTTGGGTCAGTATTAGCCGTGACTCGGCTACCTGGAGTCTGACGAATTACGGGAATCCCGCTCTTGGCCAGCCATACAGATCGCCGCAATACCCTTTCACTCGACAGCCTTAATTTCTTCCTCGCCGATGTGCGCGATGGGTTAGGCCCTTACCTGGCGATTTACCTGCTGGCAGTCCATAAATGGGACCCGGCCAGCATCGGCGTGGTCATGACCATTGCAGGGATTGCCGGGTTGCTGACGCAGACACCCGCTGGAGCCCTTATCGACCGCACGCCCTACAAGCGCGGAATAATCGGTGTGGCGGCGCTGCTGGTCACGCTGAGCTGTCTGATCCTGCCTTTCACCTCGTCCTTCACGGTGGTTGCCCTGACTCAGGCGTTGAGCAGCGTGGCGTCTTCGGTGTTCGCACCCGCTATCGCTGCCATTTCCCTGGGCATCACCGGGCCGAAAGCCTTTACTCGACGTACCGGGCGCAACGAGACCTTCAACCATGCGGGCAATGCCTGCGCAGCCTTGCTGGCGGGCGGTTTTGCGTATCTGTTCGGCCCGATCGCGGTGTTTTACCTGATGGCCGCGATGGCGTTGGCGAGCGTCATCGCGATCAGTTTTGTTTCGGCGGATGCAATCGATCATGACGTGGCGCGAGGGTTCGATGCGAGCCACGATGCCAGCGGTCATCAGCCTTCAGGGTTGTCCGCCCTGCTGAGCAACAAGCCGCTTTTATTGTTCGGCATCTGCTGTGCGCTGTTTCATCTGGCCAACGCTGCGATGCTGCCGCTGGTGAGCCAGAAACTGTCACTGATCAACATGCAGATGGCGACGCCATTGACCTCCGCCTGCATCGTCGCGGCGCAGCTGGTCATGGTGCCTGCTGCACTGCTGGTGGGCATGAAAGCGGATGTCTGGGGGCGCAAACCGCTACTGCTGGCCGGGTTTCTGATTCTTCCGATCCGGGGCGTGCTTTACACGCTGTCCGATGACCCGTACTGGCTGGTGGCTGTGCAGATGCTCGACGGCATCGGCGCGGGCCTTTTTGGCGCATTGTTCCCGTTGATGGTCAAAGACCTGACCCAGGGCAGCGGACGCTTCAACGTCAGCCTGGGGGCATTGTCGACACTGTTCGGTCTGGGCGCGGCGCTGAGCAACAGCCTGGCCGGTTTTGTGGTGCATACGGCTGGGTACAGTGCAGCATTTTTGACCCTTGCGGCGGTCGCGGCAGTGGCGTTCTGTCTGTTACTGGCGACAGTGCCAGAGACTCTTTCACGCCAGGACCATGCACCTGAACTCAAGCCCGCCCCTGCCGTGAACACCTGAGGCTGCTCATTCAAACGTGACGGCACGAACCTGCCAGCCCTCGCGCTGGCAAGTTGCGATAACCAGCCCGCTCCCTGCACCGTCCATCCCGCCAATCCAGCACCCCGCTTCGTCCCAAAGACCGCTGCGCCCCGCCGACTGCCAACCGCCCGTAGGCCCGCCATGATTGGCCATCAGCACAGGCAACCTGTGGCGCCGCGCATGCTCAGCGAGCAGCGCTGCATCATGCTCGTAACCCTCCGGCGAAATCAGCACGCTGGCAGCGTATAACCAGGCGCCGCCGTCCGAGAGGCGTTGCGCATGCGCTGGACGGCTGAAGTCAGCGCATACGCACAGGCCGATTCGGTGTTGATCGAGTTGCAGATAGCAGTCCTCACTCCCTGGACTGAATACCGCGTCTTCGCCGGGATGCAGGTATTGCTTGGCGTAGGCAATGATCTCGCCATGCGCCGTGAACGTCAGCGCACTGATCAGAATGCGGCCGTCGGGGCATTTGAGCGGTACGCCGACGGTGGTCATCAATTGCAACTGCATCGCCAGCGCGCGAATCGGCTCCAGGCCTGCGTCGTTTGGATAAAGCGCCAATTCACGTGCGAGATCAGGCTCATAGCCGGTCAGCGACAGCTCAGGAAACAACAGATACTCCGCCCCAACGTCAGCGGCACGCTGCATGAACGCCAGATGCCCGGCAAGATTGTGCTCAAACTCGCCTTTTGCCGAACAGAATTGCGCAGCAGCCAGCGTCGGCGGGGTCATCGAATTGTTCATAGGTCATTGAGCTCGGTGGGGCGTTCATCATAGACGGTCTTCAGCCAGCGCTGACGTCGCACTCTGCGCCATCATCATAAAAAGCGCTTTTGTGTGCAGTGATTATGGGCAAGGCATGCCGCACAGACGTAACGCAGAACGTCATCGAACGCGGAGCATGGGTACACGAATCAGTCAGGTAATCATTGTGCATTGACAGCGCACGCCGATAACGCAACCGATCCGTAAACGCTTTTACACGTAGTTACATTTGAATCCCCACGCCTGTTGTACGACGTCTTATCTTGTCCGCAAACAAGTGACGTCTCATTACAATAAAAATGGAGATCAAACGCATGTCTGGCACCCCTACGCTTGAAGAAAAGGCTGCGCCCGTGGCCGAACCGCGCCTCAAAAAGCTCGCCAAGCTGTTGGGACCCGGCATTATTGCCGTGCTGTCCTGGCTAGGCGCCGGCGACCTCATTACCTCATCTGTGGCCGGTGCCAGTTACGGCTACGCCATGATGTGGGTGCTGGCGATATCACTGCTGCTCAGGTTCCTGATTGTCAATATCATTGCCCGGTTCCAGCTCTGTAACAACCAGGGCATGACCATTCTTCAGGGATACGCGCAACTTCATCCCCTTTTTGCCTGGTTCATGCTTGGCTACGCGTTGCTCATGGGGCATTTGATCAATGCCTACATGATCAAGGGCGCTGGTGAAGCACTGGCGATGCTGCTGCACGTCAATCAGCCGCTGCTCTGCTCGGCCGCCGTGGTGATCGCCGTCTGGCTGCTGGTCGGTCGCAACATCTACACAATGATCGAAGGCGTCATGAAGGTGTTGCTGGCTATCATGACACTGGCGTTCCTGACCCTCGCAATCATGTCCGGTCCCGATGTGAGCGGCATCATCAAAGGCACCATCGGCTTCAGTATCCCGCCCGATGAAGGCGTACATGGCGCGCTGCTGGTGGCTGTGTCAGTGATCGGGGCCGTCGCAGGCTCCATCGCCAACTTCGTTCATCCCTACGTCATGCGCGAAAAAGGCTGGACGGGGCCGCAGCACAAGCGCATGCAACGTAACGATTTGTTATTCGCCGTGATCGTCGGCATCGTCATCAACCTGGCGATCTGGGTGGTGGGTGTCGAAATCCTGCGGCCTAACGGCATTCAGGTAAACACGTTGGCCGATCTGGGCAAAGCACTGGAAATATTCTTCGGCCCGCTGGGTTGGTACATCTTTTTCATCGGTGTATTTGCCACGCTGTTTGCCAGCATTTCAGGCAAAACCACCGCCTTTCCGATGCTGATCACCGATGCTTTCCAGCACATCCGCCCGAAGCGCCGCGAACGCTACGGCAAGGTTTTCCACAATGACCCGATGCACAAGTGGTTCATGCTGTTCATCCTGGTTACCCCGCTGATCTGGTCGCTGCCCGGCATGCCCGACTTCGTGACCCTGACCCTGGGCGTCAACGCGCTGAACATCATCGGCTTGCCGATCATCTCGCTCGGGCTGTTGATCATGTCCAATCAAAAGTCGCTGCTGAGCAAGGAATACCGTAACAACTGGTTCGAAAACATCGCGCTGACCTTCGCAACCGGCCTGGCGTTGTGGGTGGCGTTTCAGCTGGGGACGGAGTTGATGGCTTGATTGGCGCTGATTAAACCGTCCGCGAGTCCATTCCCTCCCATGGGAGTGGACTCGACTTTAATAACCTCCTGTTATTCAACACTCTTGACTACGAAATGCTGAGCAGTATGACACCCCGCCTCCCCCCCAAAAAACCTTCTGCATATTCAAAAACGGTCTTTAAAAAAAGCACACTACTCCACGGTTCACGTGACAACCCTCTAGGCTTTAAATGAGGCAGCAACTCACCGCATCACAACCCAGGAGCAATTGAAATGTCTGAAGATAACAAGGACGTGTCCAGCGAAGAAAAACCACTCCACCCGGCCCCTGACAAGGTCGTATTCCCAGAGGGTGAGAAGGCCTATTCGCAGTTCAAATGCGATAAAAGAAACCAGTGGGGTGAACGGGCAACCCCCAAAAACTTTACATCAATCAGCACACTAAACAATTATTCAGCCTTTGTTGTAAGAACCTACGGTGCTGCGACCTCAGGCAATTGCGCATTACGGCTGGATAATGACAACGGCGCGGACGAAACCTTTAAGCAGACCTTTAACGTCACCTCGCAGTGGACTGCATTTTATAAAAGCGATTTGCCTGAGGTTGCAAAAAACGCAAGGGGTATCTTCGCCGCAGGCCAAAGCACAGAGTTTTATTATGAAGTCGGCTATCTCGTATAACGCTGTAAAAGCGTAACGACGCACTGGCCTTGCGGTTAAAACCATAAGGGCCTGATAAAGCGAAAATTGTTCATCAGGCCTTTGTCTTGACAAATTGTCTCTCATGCCAACGTTCACGCTGGCGTGCGATTGATAATGCTCCGCGTGCTTACCGTCCGGCAGTACGCCGCAAATGGCGACAAAGGTCAGCACGTAAAAGCGCGACTCAACACGCCCTCACAAACACAAACAATTCTCAACGGAGATGTTATATTGTATCTATAACCATCAGGAAGTCTCACATGTCGTCTCGTAGAATTGCGTCTCTGGCTGGCTTGGCCATCGGGGTGTTGGGCAGCAACGGCTTTGCGGAGGAACAGCCACAGACCATCGAGCTGGAAAGCGTCAACGTCACCTCTGATTATCAATATGAAAGCGCCACCAGCCCGGTAAAGGGCTATCGCGCCACCCGTTCGGCCACGGCGACCAAAACCGATACAGCGATCCAGGATATTCCGCAGTCGATCAGCGTGGTGCCGGCTTCAGTTCTCAAGGACCTGGGCAGCAACAGCGTCGAGCGTGCGCTGGAGTTTGCCGGTGGCGTGTCGAAGCAGAATAATTTCGGCGGCCTGACGCTTTACGAGTACAGCATTCGCGGCTTCACCACTTCCGAATTCTACAAGGACGGTTTCAGTGCCAACCGCGGCTACCCGACCACGCCCGACGCCGCGAACATCGAACGTATCGAAGTGCTGAAAGGCCCGGCCGCCAGCCTGTACGGCCGTGGCGATCCGGGCGGTACGGTCAATATCGTCACCAAGAAGCCCCAGCGCGAAGCCTTCACCACCCTGCAGACCAGCGCGGGTAGCTGGGATCGCTATCGCACGGCACTGGACGTCAACACGCCGCTGGATGAACAGGGCAACCTGCTCTCGCGCGTCAATCTGGCCGTCGAGGACAACAATAGCTTTCGCGACCACGTCGAGAGCAAGCGGGTTTTCGTCGCGCCGTCGTTCAGTTGGCAGCTCAACCCCGATACCAGTCTGCTGGTGGAAACCGAGTTCGTCCGGCATACCTCGACGTTCGACCGGGGCGTGGTTGCGCCCAACAATAAATGGAGCGGCGTGTCCCGTTCGACCTTCCTCGGCGAGCCGGACGACGACATCGATAACGACAACAACATGGTCCAGTTCGCCCTGGACCACCAACTCAACGATGTGTGGTCTTTGCGTCTGGCCAGCCATTACAAGCAAGGCGAGATGTCGGGTTTTGCCAGTGAAGCGCGGCCCCTCAATGCCGATGGGCACACCGTCAATCGTCGTTATCGCGAACGCGACAACAACTGGCATGACAGCATTACTCAACTTGAACTGCGAGGCCGTTTCGATGGGCTGGGGGTCGAGCATGAGGTGCTGATCGGTACCGAATACGAGAACTACCGCAAGAACGAGCGAGTCACGACCATCGCCGGTAGCCCTTATGCCATCGACATCTATGACCCGGTGTACGGCCAGCCAAAGCCCAACGGGGCGCGCTCGGGAACCGACTTCTATGAGCACATCGAAAGCCGAGCGTTGAACCTGCAGGACCAGATTGTCTTTACCGACAAACTGCGCGGCATGATCGGCGCGCGCATCGAGCACTTCGATCAACAGGTCGACGACTTCACCACCAACGCCACCTCCGGCCAGCGTCACGATGCATTCACCCAGCGCGCCGGGCTGCTTTACCAGCTTACTCCGCAGGTGGGTCTGTTCGCTAACGCGTCCACTTCGTTCAAACCCAACAACGGCCTGGACGCAGCCGGCAAGACCTTCGACCCGGAAGAAGGCGTTGGCTATGAAGCGGGTATAAAGAGCGAGCTGTTCGATGATCGCCTGAGCACCACCCTCGCCGCGTTCCATATCGAAAAGGAAAACGTTCTGGCGCTGGACCCCGGCACCGACACCAACCGCGCCGTGGGCAAGGCCCGCAGCCAGGGTTTCGACCTGCAATTCACCGGACAGGTGACCGAGGCCGTGCGGATCATCGGGGCATTCGCCTACATCGATGCCGAAGTGACCAAGGGCGACCGCACCCTTCCCTCTGGCAGCCGCATTCTTGGCGTTGCCAAACACAGCGGCAGCCTGCTGAGTGTCTATGAGTTTCAGGAAGGCGCCTTGCGCGGCTCGGACGTGGGCGCTGCGTACACCTACGTCGGCGACCGTTCCGGACAATCCGGCACCGATTTCGAGCTGCCCGCTTACCAAACCGTGGACTTGCTGGCACATTACAAGGCCAGCGAGAACGTCACCGTGGGCCTGAACCTGAACAATATTTTCGATGAAAAATACTACGAGCGTTCTTACAGTAATTACTGGGTCGCACCCGGCGAACCGCGCAACTTTACGGTCAGCCTGACCCTCAGCCTCTGACGCCGACCACGAACGATTCACAACAATAAGGATGCACCATGCTGTCAGCAAAACCCTTTCTGGCCCTGAGTCTGCTCGGCGTATTATTCGCCACTCACGTCAGCGCCCACGGGCTGTGGACCGAACAACGACGTGGCAACATCGAAGTGATCTATGGCCACGGTGCTGAAGACAACGCGTTCAAGGCGCAGAAAGTCAGTGGCGCCTGGGCTTATGACCGTCAGGGCAAGATGATCCCGGTGACCGTGCAACGCCTTGAAGACCACGCACGGCTAGTGCCGCTCAAGCCCCCTGCCGTGATGTCCGTTGCGCTGGACAACGGCATGTGGACGCGCAATGCCGAGAAGAAATGGATCAATGAAGGCCGCAGCAAAGTGCCCAACGGCACCGACTCCATTCACACGTTCAAATACAGCGTGGCGATCTACGAAGAAGGCGCGCGTCTGCCCTCGTTCGAGAAGCTGAACTTCGTCATCGTGCCCCAGGCTGATCCTTTGAAAGTCGGTGTCGGCAAACCGCTACCGGTACGCGTACTGATCGACGGCAAACCCGCCGCCGGCATCAAGCTGATCGGCGATTACCGCAGTGCGCCAGACGTGGTCAGTGCTGAAACGGACGCCCAAGGCCTGGCCAGCGTGATCGTGCGCAACGAGGGGCTGAACATCATCGCGGCTGAGGTCACCCAACCGGTGAAGGACAACGCCGACATTGCCGAGCGCGGCCTGTTTACGTCGCTAACGTTTGTGGGTGAAGCGCACCACGACTGACACATCACGATTCACAAGAGGCGTCTGATTCGGGCGTTTCTTGTGAATCCGCTCGAACCGACTGCAATGGTCGTCTGGCGAGCGTTCTGATCACCTGCCCGCCCCAATATTCCCCGAGATAAATAAAGTTTCCAGAAACCTCTGGACGCTGCATTTTCTTTCGCCTATAAATCAGCCTTCAAGAATATTAAATTCCTGTAGAGAATTTTATTCAACACCGATAGCCCTCTGTATCTGACTTTATGCGCCCCTGTGCCGAGCTGCCGCCACCCTCCAGAGGACACGCCATGCAACACGAAAAGAACCATTTCATCCTGAAGATCAGCTGCCCGGCGACCTCCGGCATTGTCGCGGCAGTGACTTCCTACCTGGCTGGCAACAGCTGCTACATCGGTGAAATGGCCCAGTTCGACGACGAGTTCAGCGGCACCTTCTTCATGCGCGCAGTGTTTCGCTTCAACCATGGGCACGACGGCGATATCCAGCAGTTGAAAGCAGGGTTCGACGCGGTCGCCAAAGATTTTGCCATGCAGTGGGAATTGCACGACACGCGTCGGCCAATGCGTGTGCTGCTGATGGTCAGCAAGTTCGATCATTGCCTGACTGACCTGCTTTACCGTCATCACAAGGGTGAGATGGACATGACGATCACCGCGATTGTTTCCAACCATCTGGACCTGCGCCCGATGGCCGAGCGTGAAGGCATCCGGTTTATTTACCTGCCCGTCACCAAGGACACCAAGGCTGCACAGGAAGCGGCGCTGATGAAGGTGGTCGACGAAACCGGCACCGAGCTGGTGGTGCTGGCGCGTTACATGCAGATTCTCTCCGATGACCTGTGCAAGCGGCTGGCAGGCCGGGCGATCAATATTCATCACTCGTTTTTGCCCGGTTTCAAGGGCGCAAAACCGTATCACCAGGCTTATGAACGCGGCGTGAAGCTGATCGGAGCCACCGCGCATTACGTCACCAGCGACCTGGACGAAGGTCCGATCATCGAGCAGGAAGTACAGCGTGTCGATCACGTTTTTCTGCCCGATGATCTGGTCGCCGCAGGCCGTAACAACGAAACCATCGCGCTATCAAGGGCTGTCAAATACCACCTTGAACACCGAGTGTTTCTGAACACAGACAGAACGGTGATCTTTCGATGAGCGCTCGAATCATCGACGGCAAGGCCGCCGCCGCTCGCGTTCTGGAACAGGTCAGGGTTGACGTGCTGGTCCTCAAAAATGACGGCATTGAGCCGGCGCTGGCGGTCATTCTGGTGGGCGACGATCCCGCCAGCGAGGTGTATGTGCGCAACAAGGTAATGCGCGCCGAGGACGCAGGCATTCACTCACTCGAGCATCGCGTGCCCGCCGACAGCACTGAAGCGCAGGTGCTGACGCTCATCGCCGAACTCAACATGGATCACACCGTGAACGGCATTCTGCTGCAACTGCCGCTGCCGGCCCATATGGACGAAGCCAAGGCATTACAGGCCATTGCGCCAGGCAAGGATGTGGATGGTTTTCACAGTGAAAACGTCGGCGGCCTCAGCCAGGGACGCAACGTGCTGACGCCCTGCACGCCCAGCGGCTGCATGCACCTGCTCAAAGAAACCTGCGGCGACCTGAGCGGCAAGCATGCCGTGGTGATCGGTCGTTCGAATATCGTCGGCAAACCGATGGCCGCCCTGCTGCTGCAAGCGCATTGCTCGGTGACAGTGGTGCATTCGCGCAGCACCGATGCCAAGGCTTTGTGCCAGTTGGCAGACATCGTCGTCGCAGCGGTCGGTCGCCCGCGCATGATCGACGCCAGTTGGCTCAAGCCCGGCGCAGTGGTGATCGATGTCGGCATCAACCGCATCGAAGATCAAGGCCGCAGCCGCCTTGTGGGCGATGTCGATTTCGACGGTGCCCTAAGCGTGGCTTCAGCCATCACGCCGGTGCCCGGTGGCGTCGGTCCGATGACCATTGCCTTTCTGATGAAAAACACCGTGACCGCTGCCAGACAGCAAGCCCACGCACAACGCAGCCCATCGGAGGCCGTATGCCTTTCAATCTACTGAAATACGGGCTCAGCCCGGAGTACCCGGTCGAGGTGGATCTGCCTGCGCCCAAAGAACTCAAACCGTCCTATGACGTGGTGATCATCGGCGGCGGTGGTCATGGTCTGGCCACCGCGTACTACCTGTCGAAGTATCACGGTATCACCCATATCGCCGTGCTGGAAAAAGGCTATCTGGGCGGCGGCAACACAGCGCGCAACACGGCCGTCATCCGTTCCAACTACCTGACCAGCGAGGGCGTGAAGTTCTATGCCGAGTCGGTGAAGATGTTTCAGGGCCTGTCCAACGAATTCGACTTCAACATCATGTATTCCGAACGCGGACAGTTGACCCTGGCGCACACCGACGCCACCGTCCGCTCGTTCCGCCAGCGCGCCGAGGTCAACAAGCATTTCGGCGGCCGCACCGAGATGATCGACCGTCAGCAGATCCACGAACTGGTGCCGAGCCTCAACCTGGACCCCGGCCATCTGCCCGTGCTTGCAGGCCTGTGGCACATCGACGGCGCCACCGCACGGCACGACGCGGTCGCCTGGGGCTACGCCAGGCAAGCGGCCAAACGTGGTGTTGAAATCCATCAACTGACTGAAGTGCAGGAGCTGGTGATCGAAAACGGCAGCATCACGGCGGTGAAAACCAATCGCGGCACTGTCCGGTGCGGCTGCGCCGTGCAGGCGGTCGCGGGCATGAGTTCGCAGATGATGAAAAAGGCAGGGATCCGCTCACCGATTCAGACCTTCCCGCTGCAGGCGATGGTCACCCAACCGTTCAAGCCGTTCCTCGACCCGCTGGTGAGTTCGTCCGCCCTGCACTGCTACGTGCAACAGACCAGCCGTGGCGAAGTGGTTTTCGGTGGCGGTTCCGACCCATACCCGCTGTTCAACACCCGCTCGACGCTGGACCTCAAGGAAAGCCTGCTGGCCCACGCCATCGAAATGTTTCCGTTTCTGGCCAACGCCAAGCTGATGCGTCAGTGGGCCGGGATCACCGACATGACCCCGGATTACAGCCCGATCATGGGCCTGTCGCCGGTCAAGAATTACTACCTGGACGCCGGCTGGGGCACATGGGGCTTCAAGGCCACGCCGATCTGCGGCAAGACCATGGCCGAGCTGGTGGCCAGCGGCGGCAAAGTGCCGGAACTGATCAGGCCGTTCGGTCTGGAACGCTTCTCGACCTTCCAGCAAGTCAACGAAATGGGCGCGACAGCGGCCAGCCACTGACGGAGAGCGACAGATGAAAATCATGACCTGCCCGCTCAACGGGCCGCGCAACATCAGCGAGTTCACCTACGGCGGCGAATTCAAACCGATGCCCGATCCGCAGGCCTGCAGCGACGCCGAATGGGCCGACTACGTGTTCAACAGTGAAGACACGCTGGGCGTGGTCCGCGAGTGGTGGATGCACACCCCGTCCAGCTACTGGTTTTTGGCCGAACGCCACACCGGCAGCGACGAGATCATTCGCACCTTCGACCCGCGAGAACTGTTCACCACCCGTATCGACTTCACACCGGCCCCCTCCAAGGAGATCGCAGGATGACCCCCCTCGCCCGTCTGCCCGCGCCCATGGGGCTGTTGATCGATCGTAATCAGCCGCTCACGTTCAGTTTCGATGGCCGCACCTATCAGGGCCTGCAAGGCGACAGCATTGCCAGCGCGCTGTTGGCCAATGGCCGCTTTCTGCTTTCGCGTTCGTTCAAATACCACCGCCCGCGCGGCCCGCTGACCATGGCCGGGCAGGACGCCAACAGTTTGGTCCAGTTGCCTCAAGAGCCCAACGTGCTGGCCGACACCTTCGCCCTGCGGGAAGGTTTGCAGGCCACCGGGCAGAACTTCAACGGCTCGCTGGATAACGACAAGGACGCGTATCTGGGCAAGTTTTCGAAGTTCATGCCGGTGGGCTTTTATTACCGCGCGTTCTATAAGCCCAAAGGCATGTGGAAAGTCTGGGAACCGATCATCCGCAAAAAGGCGGGCCTCGGCGTGCTGGACCTGAGTTTCCAGCCGGAGTATTACGACAAGGCCTATCTGTTTACCGACCTGGCAATCATCGGCGCGGGGCCTGCCGGTTTACAGGCGGCGCTGACAGCTGCCAACGCCGGGGCCAAGGTGTTGCTGATCGAGCTGCAGCCCATTCTCGGTGGTTCGCTGACCTACGCGCGCTTCGACATCGACGGCCTGCACGCCGAGCAACTGCGGCGCGAACTGGTCGCTGCGGTCGAAGCCCACGCCCATATTCAAGTGCTCAAACAGGCCACCTGCAACGCCTGGTTCACCGACAACTACCTGCCGGTGATTCAGGGCAAGCGCCTGTACAAAGTGCGCGCTACGCAATGCCTGGTGTGCAGCGGTTCGTTCGATCAGCCGGTGATTTTTCGTAACAACGATTTGCCCGGCGTCATGCTGACCAGCGCCGTGCAGCGCCTGATGAAACTGTACGCGGTCAAGCCCGGCAAACGCGCCGTGGTGCTGACGGGCAACGATGACGGCTACCTCGCAGCACTGGACTTGCACGATCAGGGAGTCGAAGTGGTCGCGGTTGTCGATATGCGCGCTAATCCGTCGAATCGGGAGTTGCAGGTTGCGCTGGAGCAACGCGGCATCGTCTGCCACATGAGCACGACCGTGTATGAAGCACTGCACGAGAAAGGCATGCGTCACGTAAGCGGGGCCGAGCTGCGCAAGATCACCGGTCAAGGCCAGGTGGCCAACCACGGTTTGAGTGTCGAGTGCGACCTGCTGTGCATGTCCGGCGGTTACATGCCGGCTTATCAACTGCTCTGCCAGGCGGGCGGCAAGCTGGCCTACGACGACCAACAGGCTGAATTCGCCCTCAGTGGTCTGCCGCAGAACCTCGGCATTGCAGGCTCGGTGAATGGCTATCACGCGCTGGATAACGTGCTGGCCGATGCGGCCAATGCCGCTGCCGGAATGGCGTCGGCGTTGGGCCTGGAATCAGAAGGAAGCCCCGCGACGCTGCGCAGTGAAGCAACGGTCAATTTCGCCTGGCCGATCTTCCCGCACCCCAAGGGCAAGGACTTTGTCGATTTCGATGAAGACCTGCAGGTGCGCGACATCGTCAACGCCACGCGCATCGGCTACCGGGACATTCAACTGGTCAAACGCTACTCCACGGTCGGCATGGGGCCTTCGCAAGGTCGCCACTCAGCGCTGCCGACCGCACGGCTGGTCGCGGCGTCGACCCGGCGCAGCATCAGCGAGACCGGCGTGACCACCGCGCGTCCGCCCTTCGAGGCCGAGAAACTGGCGCATGTGGCAGGCCGCGCGTTCGACCCGTACCGGCAGACGCCCATGCACCAACGTCATGTGCAGGCAGGGGCAAAAATGATGCCGGCCGGGATCTGGCAGCGTCCGGCTTTCTACGGCAAGCCATCGCAACGGGATGCCTGCATGCAGCAGGAGGCACTGCATGTGCGCAACAAGGTTGGCATCATCGACGTCTCGACCCTCGGCGGCCTGGACGTGCGCGGCCCGGACGCCGCCGAATTGCTCAATCGCCTGTACACCTTCGCGTTCCTCAAGCAGCCGGTCGGGCGCTCGCGCTATGCCTTGATGACCAACGAACAAGGCGTGGTGATCGACGATGGCGTCTGTGCGCGTTTTGCCGAACAGCATTTCTACGTGACCGCTACCACCAGCGGCGTGGACCGTCTCTACCAGCAGATGCTCAAGTGGAATGCTCAGTGGCGTCTGAACGTAGACATCACCAACGTCACGGCAGCGATTGCAGCAGTCAACGTGGCAGGCCCGGATTCACGCAAGGTGCTTGAGCGCGCGTGTACCGATCTTGACCTGTCTGCCGACGGTTTTCCCTATCTGGGTGTCCGCCAAGGCACCGTCGCGGGGATCAAGGCGCGGCTGCTGCGGGTCGGTTTCGTGGGCGAGCTGGGCTATGAAATTCACGTGGCCGCGCGTCATGCCCTCAAGCTGTGGGATGCGCTGACCGACGCGGGCAAACCGTTCGACATGCGCCCGTTCGGGGTCGAGACCCAGCGCCTGTTACGCCTGGAGAAAGGCCACGTGATCATCAGTCAGGACACCGACGGGATGACCCATCCAGCGGAGATCGACATGGGCTGGGCGGTCAGCCGTAGCAAGCCGTTCTTTGTCGGCCGTCGCTCGGTGGACATCCTCGAAGCCCTGCCGCAAACGCGCAAACTGGTGGGCTTCACGCTGCCCAAGGTCAGCCCGCTGCCGCTCGAAGGCCACCTGGTGCTCAAAGGCCCGGACATCAGCGGCAACGTGACCTCCTGCGAATACTCGTCGACCCTCGGCATGATCATCGGCATGGCCTACGCAGCGTTCGATCAGAGCACGCCCGGCCAGCAGATCCCGATTCGCGTCGAGGGCGGCGTTGTCGTTCAGGCGACCGTCGTGAAATTGCCCTTCTTCGATCCTGAAAACCAGCGCCAGGAGCTTTGACCCATGATCCGCTTTGATACGCCCCCCTCAGTCAGCCTCTGCACCCTGGAGGACCTGACCGACCTGGCACGCGCAGGCTTTCGCGGTACGCAAACGGCTGAATACCTGACCTCACGCGGTTTCAGCCTGCCCGACGCACCGAACCGGGCAGTCACCCAGCCCGATGGCAGCCACGTCGCACGCCTGTCGCAAACCGAATACCTGTTGCTGGGCAGTCGGCTCGACCAAGGACAGCGCATCGCCGATGAAGAAGCCCGCTGGGAACAGGACCACAGCGCGAATTATCTGCTGCCCCGGGAAGACAGCCATGCCTGGCTGCAACTGAGCGGATCCTGCATCGCACAAGTGATGGCCAAGTTATGTGGCGTAGACCTGCGCCCGCAGGCGTTCGGTCCCGGCTCGGTGGCGCAGACCTCGGCCGCGCGGATCAACGTGATTGTGATCAATCTCGGCGTCGAGGCAGCGCCATGCGTTCAGATCCTCTTTGATCGCGCCTCACTGGCGTACTTCAAGAGTGCAATGCTGGACGCCATGACCGAATTTGGTGGGCGCGCCCTTGAGAACTGACGCCCATCCCCCTTACCCATGAGCGACAATACGTGTCTGTTACCGCCATGAGGGCTAAAGAATGGCACCGACAAGCCGTTGCGCTCTTTGGTAGACCATGAGACGACGCTCCAGGTCATGGCCTGTGGCAAAAGACTGCACCCATGCAGCGACCAACACTTACGGTAGTAATGGACACTCCGGAGCTCAAATGAACATCAAGCAGAAATTGACAGGGGCTTTCGCAGTGATTGCGTGCTTGCCCATATTAGTCGTGGCCGCCATCGTGATCGTGAACCTGCGCGATAAGGCGACCAATGACTTTGTGGACAGCAGTGGAAGGGAGATTCGTCAGGTCGACAACGCGATGCAGTTGTTTTTCGACGGTATCACGCAGAACGTCAATTACATCGCATCGCACCCGCTGATCGCAGGGGCAGGCGATGATTTTCGTAGCTATATGGGGGCAACCGCAACCCCTCAGTCGGACAACGACAAGCAGGCAACCGAGCTGTTTGCGAGCATTGCCAAGGCTCATCCGGCTTACTCCTATGTGTCTTACGGTCTGATCAATGGCAGCTACGTCATGACGCCGGAAGACCCGAAAATGAGTAACTACGACCCGCGGGTGCGGCCGTGGTACAAGACCGCGATGGCCAGCGCCGGCAAAACCGTGCGCAGCGATGCCTACTATTGGGCCAACGACGATGCGGTGCTGGTCAGCACCATCAAGGCGATCCCCAACAAACTGGGCAACCCCGGTGGCGTGGTCAACATTGACGTATCGCTCAAGCAGCTGACCAACATCGTCAAACAGATCAAACTGGGCGAAAGCGGTTACCTGATGCTGATGGAAAAGAACGGCACGGTGCTGGTCGATCCCAAACAGCCAGAACACAATTTCAAGAAACTGAACGAGTTGGGTGACGGCTTCGCCGAGCTGGCCAAAACCGACCGCGGCCTGGTGGAAGTGACACTCAATGGCGAGCGTTACATGGCCAACGTGTACCCGTCCGAGCAATTGGGCTGGAACTTCATCGGTTTGATCAGGCAGGACGAAGTCATGGCCTCGGCCACACGGCTGACCTGGCTGATCGGTATTATCGCTGCGGTGCTGGCACTGGTGTTCGCCATCGTCGGCGCCAGTTTTGCTCGCGTTATCGTGCGTCCGATCCACAGCGTTTCCAGCGGTCTGGAAGGCATCGCCGGCGGCGAAGGCGACCTGACCCAGAACCTCGCCGTGCGCGGCAATGATGAAACCGCGCAACTGGCAGGCTGGTTCAACAAGTTTCTGACCGCGATTCGCAGCCTGATTCAGCACATCGGTCAGGCCGCCGGGAAGATTCTCGAGGCTTCGCACAGCTCCACCCGTGTCTCCAATGACATGGCCGAAGCCGCCGGGCGTCAACGCGAAGCCGTGGACATGGTGTCGACCGCGTTCCATGAAATGGTGGCCACGTCCAACGAGGTCGCGCGCTCCTGCAGCCAGGCGGCCGACTCTGCTGACAGCGGTCAGCAGCAGGCCCGTGATGGTCAGCGGCAGATCGATGATGCCGTGCGCAGTGTCGATCAGTTGAGCGAGGAACTGGCCCGCTCAGCCAGAGAGATGACACAGCTGGAAAAGGACAGCACCGGCATCCAGTCGATCCTGAACACGATTCGCTCGATTGCGGAACAGACCAACCTGCTGGCCTTGAACGCGGCCATCGAAGCGGCCCGTGCAGGCGAACAGGGCCGCGGTTTTGCCGTGGTCGCCGACGAGGTTCGCGCACTGGCCAAACGCACCGCCGACTCGACCGCCGAGATCGACAGCCTGCTGGGCAATCTGGCCAAAGGCACCGCCTCGGTCGCTCAACAGATGCACGCCAGTCTCGACGTATCTCAGCAGTCGGTCACCAAGATCGGGCAGGCTCGCAGCAGCTTCGGGCAGATTCGTGAGTCGGTGGATGTGATCCGCGACATGAACACCCAGATTGCGACTGCGGCTGAAGAGCAGCATCAGGTGGCCGAGGACATCAATCGGCACATCAGCCAGATTCACGGTGATGCACAGCTGATCGCCGACCTCTCGGATGCGGCCCGCGCCGACTCCCGAAGCCTGGAAATGCTGTCCAGCGAACTCGACGGACTGGTCCGCAAGTTCAAGACCTGATCCGCACACCTCTCATGCCCATGCTCTGCGTGGGCATGCCGTTCCGGACGCTCTGTGTCCAGTCTCAAGCAAGCGTGGCGTCACGTTCTCGCAAACCATTCGGCCAGAAAATCCAGCATCGTGCGCAAGGTCGCCGACTGGTGATGCCGTGAAGTGTAGATCGCGTATATGCCCATTGCTTTTGCCGGGTAGTCCGGCAGCAATTCGACCAGTTGGCCGTTGGCAATCAACGGCGCGGCCGAGTGGACCGGCTGCAAGGTGATGCCCGCCCCCGCCACTGCGGCCTCCAGCAATACCACGGAGTCGTTGGCGCTGAGGTTGCCACCCACGGGCACACTGAGTGGCGTTTCTTGATGGCTAAACTCCCAGAGGCTTTTGCCGAAGTAGGAATAGGTCAGGCAGTTATGCCCGTTCAAATCCTGCGGTCTGGACGGCGTGCCGCTCGCGGCGAGGTACGCCGGGGAAGCACAGACCAGCGAATCACAGTGCCCCAACGGACGCGCGATAAGGTTGGGGTCCAGTTGATTGGTGATGCGGATCGCCAGATCAATTCGTTCACTGACAAGGTCGACCGCCTGGTTACCGATCTGCAAGTCCACCGACGTACCGGCATAACGCTGCAGATAGGCCGTGACCGCAGGCGCCAGTACTGCCTGCGCAAGTGACTGGGAACAGGCAATGCGCAACATGCCGCGCGGTTCGTCGACCTGAGTGTCGGCAGCCAGTGACACTGCGTCGGCCAGCTCGAGAAGCTGCCGGCAACGCAGTAACGTCACTTGTCCGGATGCCGTCAGCCCCAGCTTGCGCGTGGTGCGGTGCAGCAATCGTGCCCCCGCCCAGCTTTCCATTTGCGCCAGGTAGCGAGTGACCATCGCCCGGGACATCTCCAGCGTCTCGGCGGCGGCAATCAGACTACCTCTCTCGTTGATCGCGACGAACACCCGCGCCGCTGTGATGCGATCCATGACTCATCCGATTTACGCAACCAATAATTGCCGATACTGAGGCTTTTGTTTCATTTAAAGCAACCTAAGATAGCGACTCCTGTTTATGCCCACTGAAAAGGTCGTGACTCATGCTCCGCAGTTCCCTGCTTGCCCTATCCCTCACTGCGCTGCTTCCGCTGGCAGCACAGGCCGCTGATCCACTGGCAATCGACGTCTATAACCCTGCCGATAAAGCCATTTTCCCGGTATCGTCCGAACTGATCACTGGCAAGCATGAAGCGGTGCTGATCGACGCCCAGTTCCAGCGCAACGATGCGCAGGCGCTGGTCGAAAAGATCAAGGCCAGTGGCAAGAAACTCACCACGGTCTACATCAGCCACAGCGATCCGGATTACTACTTCGGTCTGGACGTCATCCAGGCGGCGTTTCCCGATGCGAAGATCGTTGCCAGCGCACCCACCGTCAAAGCGATCAAAGCGTCGATGCAGGGCAAGCTGGCGTACTGGAGCCCGATCCTCAAGGACAATGCGCCAGCCCGGCTCGTTTTGCCGCAAGTGCTTGAAGGCGATCACCTGACGCTTGAAGGTCAGCCACTGCAAATCAAAGGCCTGAACGGGCCGGCCCCCGAGCGCAGCTTCGTCTGGATTCCGTCACTCAAGGCCGTTGTCGGCGGTGTTGTGGTGTCCAGCGGGATTCACGTCTGGGTCGCCGACACTCAAAGCCAGAAATCCCGTCAGGACTGGCTCGCGACACTCAAGAGCATCGAAGCACTGAAACCGGCCACCGTGATTCCGGGGCATTACCTCGGGCCGGTTCCTGCGGGCACCCAAGCCGTCACGTTTACCGCGGATTACCTGAAGTCCTTTGAGGCGTACGCCGCCAAAACCCAGGACTCAAAAGGCCTGATAGACGCCATGCAGAAAGCCTGGCCTCAACTGGCGGAGCCGAGTTCGCTGGAACTGAGCGCAAAAGTGATCAAGGGTGAAATGAAGTGGCCGAACTGATATGACGCAAGCGGGTATGGTCACAAGGCCCTATCCGTCGTTATGCTGCGTCCATGAACGCGCCTCTGCATGTCCGTAACCCCTGCCCGCCCGGCGCTTGCGACTGCAAGCGCGAACGGCTGGACGCAGAAGATGCCGATTTACGGGTTTTGCTGCTGACCCGCGACGCTGAAAAAAGCCTGATCGAGCGTTTGCAACGGATCGACAGCCTGGAAGACCTTGAGCACATGCAGCGCAAGATATTCGAACAGTTGGGCGTGCGTGTCGACGTCGCACCGGGCTTCAATGAAGTACGCACCATGCGCGGCATCAGCATCGTGGTTCAGGAAAAAGCCGGTTTGTGCCGCAAGACCCGTCAATCGATCCCGGCAGCGATTCGCCGTGCCTTGGAAGCGCGCCCACAGATCGCCTATCAATTGCTCAACGCCAACGACTTGCTGCGCGACGCGTAACTGTCGACCGACTAGAAGGCAATGGTTCACACGCGTTCGCCAACGCAGATGATTGATTGATACATCCCGCAAAAAAAAACGCCCGGCCTGACAAGACCGGGCGCTTTCAGTCACGCGCAATCAGCAGGTGCCTGGCGGAATGCCATCCTTGTTGAAATCCTTCAGGCGCTCCTTTTCTTCCGGCGTCGAGTGCGCCGGTACATCGCTCGCCGGCTCTGGTTGTTTCTCATCATTCTTTTCGGTCATGGTCGAATCCTGCGCAGGTGTATATTTCATTAAGGCCACCTGCGAGGCATTCGGTTCAGACTGATTGCGCGGCAGGCCTGCGCTGATCGACGCTGCACTCCAGTTGCCTGGCCAGCCCTTGCAGATCAAGCAGGGTGGCGCGCCAGCTGCGCTCCTGACTGCCGACACTGACCAGCGACCGCACCCGGTCATTGACCGAGATACCCTTGCCGGTATTGGCTTGCCAGCCTTGGTCCAGCATGGCCGGATCGAACTGATTGAACGCGTCGATCGCATCAACCCTGCTCACCGCAAAGCCGAAGCATGAACGCTCGCCGCGCACGATCAACACCCGGGACGCTTCGTCCTGAGACGGCGCACCTTCACCCAGCAAACTGCTCAGGCAAATCAGCGGCACCTGCTCGCCGCGCAGATTGAACTGGCCCAACAAGTGCGTTTCAGGCTGCTGCAACCCGATCAGTTGCTGCGGCACACTCATGATTTCCACGATCTGGCTCAGCGGCGCAACAAAGCGGGTCGGCGCGTCGAACAGCAGGCAGGCATGGCGCAACATGGCTTTGGTCACGTCGTGCGAGGCCTGCGCCGGTTTGACGTCATGCTGGTAAACCTGGGTGTAGCTTTTGACTTCCGGCCGCTGCAACAACATCGGGTGGTCAAGCAATAACGCCTGCTGGCCTTCCTCAAGGTTCATCACCCCGGCCAGCAACTCCGGGTGCGGTAAGCCATAAGCCGGGGCAGCCAACAGGCTGTCAGGGTCCTGACGCTGAATGGCGACCATGCGGTCGTAACCGAAACCGCACACTCGGCCATCTGGCGCCGTCAACAGCAGCAATTGCGGCTTGGACGCGTGACGCGTGTGGTCCAGGCCCAGCACTTCGGAAAGGTTGAGCGCAGGCACCTTGGTGCCACGTACTGAAGTGACGCCAAAGCAACAGTCACTGGCGAAATCAGACGCCGCGATTTCGGGGCCGTCCACCAGTTCGGTCACGACGCTGGCGTCGATGCAGAAGTTGCGACCGTCACACTCGAACACCAGGTAATGAAGCAGGCGATTCTTGGCTGCCAGCGCCTCATCCTTGAGAATCTGCGCGCTTGGGTCGGCCGCAAACAGCACGCCCGGTAAGCTGCTCAGAAAGCCCAGGTCCAGCTTGTAGACCATCCGCGACGCGTCTGCGCTCAGCAGCAGCGATGGCAACAAGCCGACACTGGTGCCGCCAGGCCCCAGCGGGCTGAACTGCGAGTCGCGAGCCTTGAGAATGTCACAGACCGCATCAATCGCCAGACCAAGGTAACCGCCGCCGTATTTCAGGATCGCAACCAGTGGCGTGGGTGACGAAACGTCGCCGCCCTCTGCCAATTGACCGCGCAGGTCCACCAACGGCACCGGCTTGCCGCGCAAGGTGAAGATCCCGCGCAATGCACCGCGAGTCAGCGGATGAGGTTGCAGATCCGCAGGCCAATGCACCGCCTCCATCAGGGCATCGGCGACCACCGCCAGGTAAACGCCGTTGATCTGCACGACACCGTAGGCATTCAGATCGCTCATGCAGGTTGTCCGACGGACACCTTGTCCAGTGTTTCGGTGTAGCCGGTGAGGTTGGCTTTGTGCAGCTCAGTGATCAACGCTTCAACTTCCTGCGCTGACAGGCGCTGTTTCTCGGTCGCGGTGTTGATCCCGTCGATGGCCTGAGTGGTCTGCATCACGCCTTCCACAATGTGCTCAAACGCCTCACCGGCGCTACGGGAGATCTCGTTGCCTGACTCGATCCGGCTCACCGTTTCAAGAATCAGCTTGTTGATTTCCTTGGTGGCCCGCGAGGACTTCTCGGCAAGCTTGCGCACTTCATCGGCAACGACCGAGAAGCCCAGACCATGCTCACCGGCTCTGGCCGCTTCAATGGCAGCGTTGAACGCCAGCATGTTGGTCTGGCTGGCGATCTCGCTGATCACCTGGATGATGTCCTGAATACCCTCAGCCGACTTGGCAATCATGCCCATTGCATCAGACGCCTTGACCAGTGTCTGCGAGCCGCTGCTGGCCTGCTCGCGCGTCAGCCTGGCCAGTTCGGTGGCCGTGTCGGTGCTCTGTGCCACATAGGAAATGGCACTCATCAATGCTTTTACCGACTCGCCCATCGCACGGGTCTTGGCTTCAATCGCCTGCTCCATCTCGACCTGACAGGTAATATCGGTGGCAAATTTGACGACCTTGAATGGCAGGCCATCGTGGTCGAAAATCGGGCTGTACGTCGCCTGAATCCAGATTTTCTGCCCATATTTACTGACACGCATGAAGCGCCCCGAGTAGAACTCGCCCTGCCCCAACCCGTGCCAGAACTCACGATAAGCAGTCCCGCGCACATACTCTTCTTCACAGAATATCCGGTGGTGCTGGCCCTTGATTTCCTGCAGGCCATAACCCAGCGCTTTGAGAAAGTTGGCGTTGGCCGCAAGAATGTTTCCGGCCATGTCGAATTCGATGACGGCCTGGGCGCGGTCGATGGCGTTGACCTTGCCCTGGTCCTCGACGCTGGTTTCCTTGGCCTCGGTCACGTCCAGGGCGAACTTGACGATCTTGTAGGGTTTGCCCTGAGCATCGAAGATCGGGTTGTAGGTCGCCTGAATCCAGATTTCCTTGCCGTCCTTACGCTTACGCTTGTACTCGTTGGCGTCGTACTCGCCACGGCCAAGTTTTTCCCAAAGCTCCCGGTAATGCAGGCTGCTGACGAATTCTTCGGAACAGAACATGCGGTGGTGTTCACCGACGACTTCGTCCAGCTCGTAGCCGAACACCGACAGGAAGTTACGGTTGGCATGCAGCACTTTGCCGGTCAGGTCGAACTCGATCACCGCCTGAGAACGCTCGATGGCGGTGACCTTGCCAGCTTGCTCGGCCTGACGGGCACGACTCTCGGTGACATCGTTGGCGAACTTCACCACTTTGTAAGGACGGCCGTCCGGATCGAATATCGGGTTGTACGTGGCACTGATCCACAGCTCGCGGCCGTTCTTGCCAACGCGCTTGTATTCGCCGGAGTCATATTCGCCACGCTCCAGCTTGGCCCAGAACGCGCGATAGGCAGGACTGTTCAGGTACTCGTCGTCGCAGAACATACGGTGGTGCTGGCCCTGTATTTCATCGAGACGATAACCCAGCACTTTGAGAAAGTTTTCGTTGGCATTCAGCACCCGGCCGTTCAGGTCGAACTCGATGATGCCCTGCGAACGATCAATCGCAGCGACCTTGCCCTCGTACTCGGCGTTGGTCTTGCGTTGCTGTGTGACGTCAGTGGCGAACTTCACGACTTTGAACGGGTTGCCCTGCTCGTCGAAAATCGGATTGTAGGTTGCCTGCAACCAGATCTCGCGACCGTTCTTGCCCAGACGCTTGTACTGCCCTTCGTCGAAGGCACCTTTGCCGAGTTTTTCCCAGAACGTCGAATACTCGACGCTGGACGCATACTCGGGTGTACAGAACATGCGATGGTGACGCCCCTCGACTTCTTCCAGTCGATAGCCCACGCACTCCAGAAAATTACTATTGGCCCGCAGAATATTACCGTCAAGATCGAACTCGATCATCGCCTGCGACCTGTCGATGGCTTTCATCAACGAGTGAAGGTCCAGTTGCAATCCGGCCCTGTCCTTGGGGATGCTTTCTATTAAGGTCGACATGTGAAAATACTCTGCGGGTGAATATCTATGGAGTTCTTGGGGGTGAAACACCGGTCGTTGCCGGCCCTGCGCATGGGTATGCGTGGACTGTGGTGCCTTGCAAACAGGCCGGGTAATCGTCTTTTTCAATGCCCTCCATAGCTCCGGCCACTACAGAACCGAGAACAGGTCCACACGCCGAAACTGCTCAGCGGGCAGGCGATCTGTTCAGAACAGCCTGAGTCAGGCTATCTCCAGAGCCACTACTTGGCTATCACTCAATACGCAACCGTTGATCCGTCAGATCACCGGTTGGAAACGCACCTCAAATACCTAACGCCCACACTGAAAACACTCCTTGATTCAGGAGAAAAACCAGATGACGAGAAACACGGCACCGGTCCACCCCAGCGTGAGCAAAAACGAAAGTCCAGCGAGACGCGGGTCCATGAGGCTCCTGTTCCAGAACGCTTGGGCAAGCAGAGCGCTGCATACGTAGGTCTATATCGGCCGGATCACCGATAAATAAATTAATTTCGTCACCTTGAAACAGCGAGAAGGCGTTCGCATTGCGCCAGATCAATGCCGGTGACGTTGGTTGCTGCATCAGCCCCGGATATGGCGCCTGTCGACGAGGCGAAACGGGCATCCCCTGCCCCGTAAAACCGCTTCACGGGTTCGACCTGTAAACGCGTGGCGAACGAGTGCCGTTTTCCGGGCTATCAGGATTTAAAGCGGGAGGTGGGCTGTGGTTTGGGCGTGCAGCCAAGAGGTCTTGCGCCAAGCGGGCAGCGCAAGTAAGCGGTTACGTGTAAACCTGCGGCTGAATCAAAGGGGCAGACTCCGAAAGGAGCCGCCCCTTTTTCAACTGGCGATCAGCGATAACGCTCAAGCCAGTGAGCGTAAGGCGCAGGCAAGGTCCAGGCAGACTTCTCGACGCCCAGCTCTTTCGCAGCGAAATAAGCCCAATGCGGATCAGCCAGGTGCGCGCGACCTATCGAGACCAGATCGAGCTGACCTGATTTAACTGCGTCTTCCGCCAGTTTCGGCTCGCCAAAGCCCCAGGCGCTGGTCACGGGAATAGCCGCTTCGCGACGCACACGCTCGGCAATCGGGCCCATGAACGCGGGTCCCCACGGAATGTTGGCATCAGGCGTGCTGAAGCCAACGCTGACACTTAACAGATCAAGCCCACCGGCCTTGAAACGACGGGCCAGCTCGATGGACTCAGTGAGTGTTTGCTCATCGCGACCGTCGTATTCGATCACCCCGAAACGTGCCGTCAGCGGCAGGTTTTCCGGCCAGACTTCACGCACCGCAGCCAGTGTTTCAAGCAAGAAACGGCTGCGGTTGTCGAAACTGCCGCCGTATTCATCGGTACGCTGATTGGAATGTTCGGAAAAGAAGCTCTGCCCCAGGTAGCCGTGGGCAAAGTGCAGTTCGATCCATTCAAAACCGGCATCACGGGCGCGACGGGCAGCATCGACGAAGTTCTGACGAACACGAGCGATGTCTTCGAGGGTCATCGCACGCGGTACTTTGGGCAGGTTGGCACCGAAGGCAATCGCAGAGGGGGCGATGGTGTCCCAGCCACGCGAATCGGAGGCGACAATATGATCGTCGCCTTCCCACGGACGGTTGGCGCTGGCCTTACGGCCCGCGTGGGCGATCTGGATACCCGGCACGCAACCTGCGTCCTTGATGGCTTTGACAATCGGCACAAATGCCTGGGCTTGCTCGTCGTTCCAGATACCGGTGCAACCAGGGGTGATCCGCCCTTCCGGTGCAACGGCGGTGGCTTCAACCACCAGCAAACCCGCACCACCACGCGCCATGCTGGCAAGGTGGACGTGGTGCCAGTCATTGACGACCCCGTCGATTGCCGAGTATTGGCACATCGGCGGAATGGCGATTCGGTTGCGCAGCGTGACGTCTTTCAGTTTGAAGGGTTCGAACAATGCAGACATTGGAAAGCTCCCGTGGGCCAGATGACTTTGGATTTTACTTGTTCGATGGTAATCGAACTATGGCAATGAACGGAAGCCTTGATATCATGCCCCCATGCGAACCTTCCTACACCCCGAACCTGAAGACCTGACCCTTGAACGCGTGTTGTACGCCTTGAGTGACCCCGTGCGCATGGGCATTGTGCGTTGCCTGGCAGACGTGGCCGAGGCCACCTGCGGGGAGCTGGACGGCGGGCGCCCGAAGTCCAGCATGTCCCATCACTTCCGCGTGTTGCGCGACGCAGGGCTTGTACACACCCGGAACATCGGCACCACACACATGAACTCTCTGAGGACTCAGGTGCTGGAGAGCCGGTTTCCCGGGCTGCTGGGGAGTATTCTGGCGCAGCGCTGAAGCAGGAAGGCGTCAGTCCTGCTCCTGCCTGCGCTGCCACTTCATTGCATGAATCTCGATGCGCTGTTCATCCGTTTCATTCCAGGTCACCTGAAAACCGGCAGCCCTCAACGCCTCGCACACGGTCTGACCAACACCGACGCTCTGCGCGGGATCATCGTCGAGTGCGCCGAAGGCAATCATCAACTCGCCACCTTCAACCACACGCTCGACATCCTGCCCGTGATAGAAGCAGTAGCCATGATAATGGCCTTCTGGCGCTTCATGATTAGCTTCGGCAACGTCCGAATAACCGTCTGACATCGTGTAACCCGCGTTGAATAGCGCACAGATTCCAGCCTCATGCCGGCGGCCAGAACATTGCGCACGCTTGGGTAGGACTGAACCCTAACAGCGCAGACAGCAAAACGCCCGACATCAGCCTATTGCCTGATGCCGGGCGTTTTCGTTACAGCAGGTCCTGCTACCGATCCGTCTTTCGATGCTTAAAGCTGAAACTTGCTGACTTCCAGTTGCAGACTGCTGGCCAAGGCGTTCAAACCGCCACTGGTCTTGAGCAACTCCTGCACCGACATATTGTTCTGCTCCGCCATTTGCGCGGACCGTTCTACGCTGCGCGCAACGTCCTGACTGGCGACTGTCTGCTCGCGCAAGGCAAAGGATATCTGATCGACAACCTGCAGGACTTTGTTCGAACTGTCGCGGATCTCGACGATTGCGCTACCTGCGGTGCTGGCCATCTCTACACCGCTGTTCACTTCGATGACGCCACTGCGCATGCTTTCGACCGTCTCCCGTACACCCGCCTGGATTTTTTCGATCATGCCGGCGATCTCTTTGGTCGACTTGCCCGTGTTCTGCGCCAGCAGACGGACTTCGTCGGCAACCACTGCGAAACCTCGCCCTTGCTCACCAGCACGTGCCGCTTCAATGGCCGCATTGAGCGCCAACAGGTTGGTCTGGTCGGCGATGCCTTGAATCACGCTGATGATCGACGAAATGTGCTCCGAGTGCTGCCCCAGGTCGGCAACTTGCGCGGACGAATGCTGCACAGTCTTGGCAATGCCGTTCATGCTGGACAAGGTGTTTTCGATAACCAGAGCCCCTTCCTTGGATTGCTCGCCTGAACGGCTGGCAATCTGGTGGGCTTCGTCAGCATTTTCGGACACATGGTGGATGCTGACCGTCAGTTCCTCGATCGTCGCTGCCATCATCGAAGCAGAGTTGGATTGCTCCTGAATGGCCCCGGAAAGCTGCTCGGAGGCACCGGAAATCTGCTGCACGGCGAGTGCAAGTTGATTGGATGCGCGGCTGATCTGTTGAATCATCTCCCGCAGACGATTCTGCATGCGGTCGAAGGCCTTTGGCAGTTCATCATGGCTGCTGGTGTCAATCACCGTATCGAGCTTGCCATTGGCGATGGCCGTTGCGGCATCGATAGCGGCTTGCAGGCGTGCCGTGGTGCTGCGCCCCAGCGCCGTCGCCAATATGGCAGAGAGCAGTGCAGCCGCCAGGCCACCGCAAAACAGAATCATGATAGCGAGGTGCTTGGCGTCCGCCATGTTCTGGGTCCGCAGCGCCAACAGCTTATTCTCTGTACCACTGATTTCGGCCAGCAGCGCACGCATGCTGTCCATCTTGGCCTTGTCGGCACCGGATGTAATACGTGCATCCAACTCGTCATCGGGCATATTGCGTGCGGTCAAATCCCGACGCAAAGCGATGATCGGATTGATATCTTCATTGAGCCAGCGCTTCTGAGTATCCCCCAATGCGGTCAGACGACGCTGTTGCTCGGCATTATCCGCTGTCAGGCGTTTGAGCGATTCGAGCTCTTCGTTAAAACGCTTCTCACCCGCGACCAACGGCTCAAGAAATGCATCTTTCGAAGCAATGACAAAGCCTCGCATGCCCGTCTCGATATTGATCAGTTGCTCCAGAGCCAGCTGTGCGTCGCTCAGCACCTGGTAGGTATGGACGTTACTGCTGGTAGCGTCTTCGACCTGCTCAAAGCCTCTGTACGCACTTGCCACCAGCACGCCGATGAGCACGACGATAGCGACAAAACTTAGGTACAGCTTTTGCGAGATGCTGAGTTTGCTGAACATGATTGGCGATCCTGAACCGTGCCCTTCCGTGGCATGGGGTGAGCTGTGAGTCGCACTAAAGGTTTTTGGAACTATCCCGTGCGAGTGATGTCGTTTCGACACCCATGATGTCGTCCGGTCGCTGATTAACTTTAGGAGTTAACTCTAATCCCACTATCAATCAACGCAAAAATACGCATAACCCGTTGATAAAAATGGATTAATTTTTTTAAATGATGAGCAACATTAAAGGTTTAAAGACCGATAAAGTCAGACTTTAGATGCGTTATTAATACTTCATTCTTTTTGGTTAATACCTTTATACGGAAGGCCTGTACCGTTAAATCGGGGCATACAACAGGGAAGATGGAATGTCGTGAGAAAACCCCAACTAAGCGTTTACGGCGCGGCAGGGAGTGTTGTCTCTCAGATCAGACTCATCCCGCCGAGCGCGTCTGGGGTCAGGTGCCCGCGTCGTACTTCAGGTTTGCAGGCAGGCACCGACCTCGATATACACTTATCCATCGAGGCCGTGCGCAATCCTGGTCTCCGGTCTCAAACGCTCGGCTGCTCCGTCGGCAACTCGGGACGATGGGAAAACAATTGCAGAAAGGCCCCGCCCACTGCGCAGCCCGCCATCACGAAGAAGCACACAGTGTAACCGCTGAGGCTGGTCCAGCCGCCGCCCATGGATATCAGTGTGCCCATCAATACCGGCGCGATACCGCCGCCGATGAACATCGCCGTGGTGATGATGCCGTTGGCTGTCGACGTTGCAGAGGGTTGCGCAGAATCGGACGCGACGGCGTAGTAGATAGGCCAGACAGCATTGGCAACCAGACCGAAAAGCAATTGCACAGCGATAACGATCAGGATGGTGTTGGCAAAGTAAAAGGCACCGACGCTGACGGCCATCCATATCCCGCAGATGATCAACGTGATGCGCCGGCCGATGATGTCCGACAATGAGGGCCAGATCAATTGCCCAAGAATACCGGTCAACGTGAACACCACGCTCATCCCTGCCGATTCGGCCAGCGACAGGTTGAGGATGTTGTACAGGTAGGCAGGCAAGACAATGTTGACGCCCATGTACACCACTTGAGTCAGCAGGGTATTGCCGGCTGTCAGGGCGATATTGCGGTTACTCAGCGTTGCTTTGACCGACTTCCAGACCTGGCCTTTGACGTTGGTTGACGGCGTGCTGTCCGGTGGGGTCATGCCTTTGGCGGCGATGTCCACATACAGTTGAGTGATGCGCTCGGCCGTGGAATAACGCGCCCAGAAGATCATCAACGGCAGCGCAACCACGAAAGCGAAGAAGAACACATAACGCCAGTTTTCCTCACCGAACGTGGTAATCACGAAGCTGGCGACGATGCCGCTGAGCATCGCGCCGATGGGGTAGCCGGTATGGTGTGCGCCCAAGGCAAAACCGCGACGCTCTACTGGCCACCATTCAGCGGTATTGCTGACCCCGACCGGTTCGCCCCAGCCAGCCCCCAGATTCACACCCACCCGTAATGCGATGAAACTGGCAAGGCTGCCACTCAGTGCCTTGAACCCCGAAAGAAAAGACAGAGCGGTGTAGCCCAGCACCAAGGGCACCTGGAAACGCGCCCGCTTCCAGCCGCCACCGTAACGATCGCTCCAGATGGAGCCTGGAATATCGAGAACGGCCAAGGCGAGCATGACGACAGTGGCCACCGTCCCCCACTGATCCGCAGACAACTCAAAATGCTTGGAAATCGTCGGGCCGAGGCGCAATACAATCTCGCGGTCATAGGCATTCAGAATCCAGATCATCCAGCACACCAACAACGACACCCACGAAAACCGATGAATCTTGCCCAGCGATGCATTTTTGTTATTCGGCATGGGAAATCTCCAGGCGTGCCGCGCACGCCCGTACGAGAAAGGGTTCAGTCATCCTTAACGTTCAGGTTCAGTTATTGACGGTTAGCTGGCGAAACGCCGTTCAGCGATGCCTTTCACACCCAGCCCGGTGATGGCGAACAACGCACCGCGTTGCTGACCGTCCTCCGGAAAGCGCGGCAACGGCGGCTTGGCCATTGACGTGACAAACAGCGTATCGAGGTTCGGACCGCCGAAGGTCAGACTCGTCACCTTCTTCACCGGCATCTCGATAATGCGATCCACCTGCCCGTCCGGGGTATAGCGCACCAGTTTTCCGGCGTACACCAATGCTTGCCACAGGCAGCCTTCGGCATCCACGGTGCAACCATCCGCTGCGCCTCCTGCAGAGGTGTCGACATGGGCAAAAGTGCGCCTGTTGGCAACGGCACCGGTGGCGTGGTTGTAGTCGTACGCCCAGATTTCACCGGACCAGGTGTCGGCAAAATAGAACGTTTCTCCGCCCGGGCTCCAGCATGGCCCGTTGGAAACGATGATGCCTTCGTCCAGCGTGTGCAGGCTCAGGTCCGGATCGAGGCGGTACAGCCTCGCGCTGGCCTGGTCTTCCCGAGTGTCCATCGAGCCGACGATAAACCTGCCCTGCCGGTCCACCTTGCCATCATTGAGCCGATTGTTCGGCAGCCCCGGCTCGGGGTCGACGATCAGCTCGAGATCGCCGGTCGGCAGGTCAAGGTTGTACAGGCCGGACTGCAACGCGACGAGCGCCGCATCGCCGTTCTTGCGCAAGGCCATGGAACCGATTTTCTGGCCGACATCCCAGGCTCTTAACTCGCGCCCGTCCTCCGTGCAACGCAGGACACGACCGTCGAAACTATCGATCCAGTACAGGCGCTGTTGCTCGACATCCCAGACCGGGCCTTCGCCCAGCGTGGTTTTCACGTCGACAACGATTTCGATACGCATCTTTCACCTCTGTCTTGTTGTTATTGAGATGACACGTTTTGCGGTAAACAGCAGGTATCAGCCCTTCGACAGCGTACCCGCACACGACCAACAATGACGCCTGACTAAAAGTCGACCTTGTCCTGGCCTTTCAGGTCGAGAAGTTCACGGGCTTCATCCGGCGTTGCCACCCGCCCGCCCAACGCTTCGATAATCGTGCGAATACGCCTGACCTGATCGGCATTGGACGCCGCCAGCTTGCCCGGCCCGTCCCACAGCGAGTCTTCAAGGCCGACACGCACATGACTGCCCATCGACAGCCCCATAGTGCCCAGCGGAATCTGATTGCGGCCAGCCCCCAGAATCGACCATTGATAAGCATCGCCAAACAGACGGTCAGCCGTGCGACGCATGTGCGCCAGATCTTCAGGGTGCCCCCCGATGCCTCCGCGCAAACCAAATACCGACTGGATGAAAATCGGTGCCTTGAGCAAACCGCGCTGCAGAAAGTGCGCTGCGGTGTACAGATGACCGATGTCGTAGCATTCAATTTCAAAGCGCGTGCGGTTCTCGGCACAGGTATTGAGGATATGAGTGATGTCGCGGAAGGTGTTACGGAATATCCGGTCATCACTCTCGGCCAGGTAGGGCCGCTCCCAGTCGTGCTTGAATTCGCTATAGCGATCGAGCATCTCGTACAAACCGAAGTTCATGGACCCCATGTTCAGCGAGGCAAGTTCCGGCTTGAGCTGCGCCACGGGTTGCAAGCGCTCTTCCACGCCCATCGTCGGCGCACCGCCGGTGGTGATGTTGATCACCACGTCGCTCCTCGCCTTGATCTGCGGCAGGAACTGCCGAAACAGGTCGACATCCTGACTGGGACGCCCGTCAACCGGATCACGGGCATGCAAGTGGACAATGGATGCGCCGGCCTCGGCGGCACCGATGGCTGCATCGGCGATTTCCTGGGGCGTGATCGGCAAATGAGGCGACATCGACGGGGTATGGATGGCCCCCGTGACCGCGCAGGTGATGATGACCGGACGTTTTTGGGGCATGAGCATTCTCCATTCTTGTTGTTGGTGAGAAGTCTGATGTGGAACATGACTCGGGCGGTGTCCGGTCATTGATGCTATCGGGCTGAATCCTCAGAGGTACTCGACGTTGCCATCCACACTGATAGCCTGCCCTGTGATATTGCGGGCGGCAGGCGAGCATAGAAACAGCGCCATCGCGGCAACGTCTTCGGCGGTGACCATGCGCTTGAGCGAAATCTTCTTCAGGTACTCCTCGCGCATCTCGGCTTCCGGCACGTTCATCTGTTGCGCACGGGCACGAATCACACCCTCCATTCGCGGACCTTCAACGATGCCCGGCAGCAAGGCATTGACGCGGATGTCGCTTTCGCCCAGCTCGGACGCCAAGGACTTCATCAGGCCGACAATCGCCCATTTGGTCGCGGCATACGGCGTACGCCAGGCATAGCCCAGGCGACCCGCGACCGAGGCAATATGGATGAGATGCCCATTGGGCGATGCCTTGAGCAACGGTACTGCGTGATGAGCAAAGCGGTACTGCCCGGTCAGGTTGATGTCGATGGTGCGCTGCCACTCGTCCTCGGTAATGGCATCGATGCCCGCCGTAGGACCCGCGATCCCGGCGTTATTGATCAGCACATCAAGACCACCGAACTGTTCGCGCTGCACCCTGAATACCGCTTCGATCTGCGCCGGATCTGCGACGTCTGCGTGGGTGGCGACGCTGTTCGGATACCGGTCGAGAAATGCCGTAATGGCCGGCTCACTGACATCACACACATGCACCTTTGCACCTGCTTCCATATAGGCCGCGGCCAGCACTTCACCGATCCCGGCTGCACCGCCGGAAATCAGGACCCGCAGCCCGGTGTAGGGAACTAGCCGATTGAGAACGCTCATGCTTTTTTCACTCCCGAGACACGCGACCTGGAGCGGTCGCTCTTTGCGATCAGGCGCGTCAGAGAATCCGCGGCCTGCATGATGTCGTCAGTGACCGCGGCACGAGCTGCCGCCCCGTCACGCGCCGCCAGCGCCTCGACGATACGGTTGTGCGCCTCCATCGAACGCTGAAGATGCGCCCTGTCCGGCGCGACAAGCGCGAAACACGGGCCTATGTGCAACCAGAAATTCTCCACCGCCGCAACGATCAGTTCAGCCTTGGCCACCGCGTAAATGCGTCGATGAAAAGCAAAGTTGGTCCACAGATAGAGGGCGACATCGACGTTGTCCGCAGCCTTCTGCATCTGCCCACAGAGCAGGCTGATGTCCGCAAGATCGGCGTCGTTGATCAGAATCACCGCTTTCTCGGCCAGCAGGCCTTCCAGCGCAACCCTGGCATCACGAATCTCGCGCAGCCGCTCCGGGGTCATCATGGGCACGCGCAGACGAGCGGTTTCGGTGACTTCGAAGGCGTTCTCGGCACTCAAACGATTCAAGGCTTCGCGCACCGGCATCGGACTGGAACCCAACGCCTCGGCAAGCCCCCGGATCGTCAGCTTCTGACCAGGCTGAAAGCGCCCGCTCATCAACGCTTCGCGGATCTGCCGATAGACCTGATCTTGAAGGGTATCGCGAGAAACCTGACGCATGGCAGGCAGGAGGATCGGACGGTCGGTCATGGGGAGTGACTCATATTGGCGTTCTTATGGGCTAAATATGTGATCACAAATAACATATGTCAAATTGTTTTTGAGCGAGCGAGGTTTGGGTGATCGTTCCCATCGCGGGCCAAGGACTGCACGTCTGTGCAAGGAGCGGCGAGTGCTGCCGGGCATGAACAATGGATACCAGCCTTCGCTTCGTGCAGGCGCTGATCGTTGTGTGCGTGCCTCAGTCAAGGATGGCGTGGGTGCCTGCCGATGCCAGTCAACCGAACGCGCACGAAAGCAAAAAAGGCTTACGAGTCGCCGACGATTTTTTCTATGAAACGAAGGGTGAGAGTTTGCAGGATCATCCAGCGCGTCAGGTAGCGCCAGGTATTGCTGGAACAAGTCACCGCCAACGGCATCACCGAGGGCTACGGCGACTGAAGGGTGATGGCAATTGACGAGGACTCAGCCCCACTCTGCTCTACCGCCATGCCCACCCAGCCAGAGAGAAAGTAGACAAGACAGCGCGAATCTACAGAGGGTGGCAGGCCCGCGCCAAGCTGAACACCTCGCAGTCAACCCCCTCTCAACCAATTCAACGCATGCAGCCTTAACAAGCTTTATCAAACAAAGGCGAGCACTAAGGTGGGGCTATAAAGCGACTGACTTTAATTAAACCGCCCCGAAATACACCTAGCAATCAAGACCATGATTAGTAGCCGACTACCGGTTCTGGAACAGTGCTGCCGCAAAGCTTACTTTACGGCAGCCGTTTTAACTACGGCAGCATTAGTCACACTCGAGTGGGTGGTAACGGCATGGATCATTGACATTCGTGTGGTTTGGAATGCGGATAGCCAGCTGCATCGGCGCTGCTTTCGAATCCTTGGAGGCATTGCCTGCGCCCTGAACAAGCGCATATTTCCCATCGACTGCAGGGGCGGATGGCTTGGAAGCCGCAGCGAATGCCACGCCTTGCAGGCTAATCACCGCGACAGTTGTCATGACAAACCCTTTCAGCACGGATGTTTTTGTAATGCTGTTCATGGCATTTCCTCTGGGTTATTAATAGCTCGACAGCCTAAGAGGCTCCGATTCATATGTCACATGGCAGGCAAACTGCAATACACATACTGTACCTACTTTGTGACAGCAGCTGCATTGCGCTGAAGGTGAATAAAACTTCATCTGATTCGATTACAAAGTTAGCTTACCTCCCCAATGCTCTCGACACCGTATCGCCCTCATCGAACCTATACCAAATAACTTGTCAGCCACGTGTGCGAAGGACAATGGCGATGTTCAGGTGAACACCAGCTGCCGCGGGCAGGAGGTTTGTAAGCTGCAATGGGATTGGGAGATTGCGGTGCCGGAGCTGGGAACGAGCGTGTTCCTGATCCCGGCGGGTTTTGGCGGCCGAAGCGCGAAGGCCGGTGTGAAAAACCGGATGAGCGCTTGGTGGTGCTGAACGACGTTGCAAAATCGATTATTGAAAGGCAGCGCGGAAAGCACAAGCTGTTCGTGTTTCCGTACGGTGAAGGGAAACGACGGTTCATCGCATGAATGATTCAGCCTGGAAGAAGGCGCGAATCAGGGCGGCTAAGAAGTGGCAGGAGAAGTACTTGAGGCCTGCGCATGACGGATTTTTGAAAATCCGCATCCACGACCGCAAGCATTCGTTCGGAAGAAGGCTGCGCGCCGCTGGAGTGACCAAGGAAGACCGCAAAGCTTTGCTCGGTCACAAGAATGGCAGCATCACCAGCCACTGCTCGGGCGCTGAGCTCGGGCATTTGATTGAAGCTGCGAACATGGTTTCAGCAACCGATTCACGCGGACCGGTTCTGACTATTCTGAAGAGGAGGCAGGCATAAAAACAACGAGTCACGCAAAAGTCACGCGCATGAAAAAGGCCAATGCTGCGAACATCGGCCTAAATCATTGAATTATATGGTCGGGACGGAGTGATTCGAACACTCGACCCCTAGCACCCCATGCTAGTGCGCTACCGGACTGCGCTACGCCCCGACTAGGCGTGTATCTGTTTTTGCAACCTGCGAAAACGTTGAAGAATATACCCTAAGCGTTTGAATTATGGAAGTATCTTGCTCGATTACGCTTTGAGCATGACCAGCACGTCTTCCAGTTCGGCAATCATCTCCCGAATCATCTGCTTGTACTGCTGGGTATCGTCCTTCGGTTCGCCGGTGGTGAGACGAAGCCGGGCTCCACCGATGGTGAAGCCTTGGTCGTAGAGCAAGCCGCGGATCTGGCGGATCATCAGCACGTCCTGGCGCTGATAATACCGACGGTTTCCGCGTCTTTTGACGGGGTTGAGCTGAGGAAATTCCTGCTCCCAATAACGCAAAACGTGCGGTTTTACCGCGCAGAGCTCGCTGACCTCACCGATGGTGAAGTAGCGTTTGCCGGGGATCGGCGGTAGCTCGTCGTTATGACTTGGTTCCAGCATATGCCTCAACTCGGGCTTTCAACTTCTGCCCTGGACGAAAGGTGACCACACGGCGCGCCGTAATCGGAATTTCTTCACCGGTCTTGGGATTTCTCCCAGGCCGCTGGCGCTTGTCTCGAAGGTCGAAGTTGCCAAAACCTGACAACTTCACCTGCTCGTTATCTTCCAGAGCGTGCCTGATTTCTTCAAAAAACAGTTCAACCAATTCCTTGGCTTCCCGTTTATTCAGGCCCAGCTCTTCGTACAGACGTTCGGCCATCTCAGCTTTCGTCAGAGCCCCCATACGCTACTTCCTTAACGTGGCGTTTAACCTCTCCTCTAGCGAGGTGAGGATAGCAAGTGTCGTTGCGTTTACCTCATCGTCATTAAGAGTGCGCGATGGATGCTGCCAGGTCAAGCCGACTGCAAGGCTTTTTCTATGTGGATCAATGCCTTTACCCTGGTAAACATCAAATAACCTGAGGTCTGTGAGCCACTCGCCTGCTTTTTCACGAATCACGTCCAGAACAGCACTGGCTGAAACGTCGCGGTCGGCCAGCAACGCCAGGTCGCGACGCACTTCGGGGAAGCGCGACAACTCGTGGAATTTCGGCAAGCGACCGGTGGCCACTTCGCCCAGCACCAGCTCAAAAACGAACACCGGACGGTCCAGACCCAGGGTTTTCGACAATTCAGGATGGATGGCACCCAGAAAGCCGACTTCACGACCGTCGCGCTCGATGCGAGCAGTCTGGCCTGGGTGCAGGGCTGGATGCTGGCCCGGCGTGAATATGAATTCACCCAATGCACCGGCGAACCCCAGAACCGCTTCGACATCGGCTTTGACGTCGAAGAAGTCGACCGTGTCGCGGCCTTGTGCCCAGCCTTCCGGCAGGCGGCTACCGCATACAACACCGGCCAGCATCGGCTCTTGCTTCAAGCCGTCGAGCTGACCGACGAAACGCAGGCCGCTTTCGAACAGGCGAACACGGTCTTGCTGGCGATTGAGGTTGTGCTGCAACGCCTTGACCAGACCCGGCCACAACGAGGCGCGCATGGCGGCCATGTCGTTGGAGATCGGATTGGCCAGCAACAGCGGCTTGGCGCCCGGCGTGAACAGTTCGAACCACTTGGGATCGATGAAGCTGTAAGTGATTGCTTCCTGATACCCACGCGCAACCAGCAGGCGGCGCAGCTCGGGCAGGTCGCCTTTGGCTTCTGCCTTGGCTTGAGGTGCCAGGCGGGCTTGCGGGTAACGGACCGGCAAACGGTTGTAGCCGTAAAGGCGCGCCAGCTCCTCGATCAGGTCGACTTCAAGGCTGATGTCGAAACGATGACTGGGCACGTCGACACACCATTGGCCATCAGCTTCGGCGGAAACGGTCAGACCGAGCCCGGTCAGCAGACGTTCGATCTCAGCATTTTCAATGACCAGACCAAGCATTTGCTCGACACGGCTCGCGCGCAAGGTGATGGGTGCAATTGAAGGCAGGTGCTGTTCACTGACCACCTCGATCACAGGGCCCGCTTCGCCACCAGTGATCTCCAGCAGCAGGCCGGTGGCACGCTCCATTGCTTCACGGGCCAGTTGCCAGTCCACACCGCGCTCGTAACGGTGCGAGGCATCAGTGTGCAGACCGTAGGAACGTGCCTTGCCAGCCACCGAGATGGTGTCGAAAAATGCGCTTTCGAGAAAGAGGTCGCGAGTGCCAGCCGTGACGCCGCTGTGCTCGCCGCCCATCACGCCGGCAATGGCCAGTGCGCGCTGGTGGTCGGCGATGACCAGTGTGTCGGCACGCAGGCTGACTTCCTGGCCATCGAGCAGAACGAGCTTCTCGCCCTCCTCGGCCATACGTACGCGGATCCCGCCGTTGATTTCGGCCAGGTCGAACGCATGCAGGGGCTGGCCCAGCTCCAGCATCACGTAGTTGGTGATGTCGACAGCCGCGTCGATGCTGCGCACGTCGGAACGGCGCAGGCGCTCGACCATCCACAGCGGGGTCGGACGCGACAGGTCGACATTGCGAATCACACGACCCAGGTAGCGCGGGCAGGCAGCCGGAGCCAACACCTCCACCGGACGCACTTCATCGTGTACAGCGCTGACGGCAGCAACTTGCGGGCGGGTGACGTCAGCGGCGTACAGCGCGCCGACTTCACGTGCAATACCAGCCACTGACAGGCAATCACCACGGTTCGGGGTCAGGTCGACCTCGATGCTGGCGTCGTCCAGGCCCAGGTAGACACGAATATCCTGACCCACCGGCGCATCAGCTGCCAGTTCCATCAGGCCATCGTTGCCTTCACCGGCCTGCAACTCGGCAGCGGAACACAGCATGCCGTTGGACTCGACGCCGCGCAGCTTGGCTTTCTTGATTTTGAAGTCGCCCGGCAGTTCGGCACCGATCATGGCGAACGGAATTTTCAGGCCCGGGCGCACATTTGGCGCGCCGCAGACGACCTGAAAGGTTTCGCTGCCATTGCTGACCTGGCAAACGCGCAATTTATCGGCATCAGGGTGCTGCTCGGTGCTCAGCACCTCACCCACCACTACACCGGTGAAAACGCCGGCGGCCAGCGTCACGCTGTCAACCTCAAGACCGGCCATCGACAGACGAGCAACCAGCTCGTCGCGGGAGACCTGCGGGCTTACCCAGCCGCGCAGCCATTGTTCACTGAATTTCATCCTGCTCTCCTGAAAGGTTCGTTACGACTTAGCGAAATTGCGCGAGGAACCGCAAATCGTTGTCGAAGAACAGGCGCAAATCATTGACGCCGTAACGCAGCATGGCCAGACGCTCTACGCCCATGCCGAACGCGAAGCCCTGAAACTCTTCAGGGTCGATGCCGGACATGCGCAATACGTTCGGATGAACCATGCCGCAGCCCATGACTTCAAGCCAGCCGGTCTGCTTGCAGACGCGGCAGCCCTTGCCACTGCACATCACGCATTCCATATCCACTTCCGCCGAAGGCTCGGTGAAAGGGAAATACGAAGGACGGAAACGCACGGCCAGCTCTTTTTCGAAGAACACCCGCAGGAACTCTTCGATGGTGCCTTTCAGGTCGGCGAAATTGATGTCGCGATCAACCAGCAGACCTTCGATCTGGTGGAACATCGGCGAGTGGGTAATATCGGAGTCGCTGCGGTACACACGGCCTGGGCAGACAATGCGGATCGGCGGCTGTTGCGATTCCATGGTGCGGACCTGTACCGGAGAGGTATGGGTGCGCAACAGCATGTTCGCATTGAAATAGAAGGTGTCATGCATCGACCGGGCCGGGTGGTGGCCTGGGATGTTGAGCGCCTCGAAGTTGTGATAATCGTCTTCGACTTCAGGGCCTTCGGCGATGCCGTAGCCGATGTGCGTGAAGAACTGCTCGATACGCTCCAGAGTTCGGGTAATCGGGTGCAGACCACCAGAGGTCTGACCGCGGCCCGGCAGGGTCACGTCGATGCATTCGGCGGCGAGTCTGGCAGTGAGTTCTGCCTGCTCGAACGATGCCTTGCGTGCATTGAGGACCTCTGTGACACGCTCCTTGGCAACGTTGATCAGCGCGCCGACTTGCGGACGCTCTTCAGCCGGCAGGTTTCCCAGGGTCTTCATCACCTGAGTCAACTCGCCTTTCTTGCCGAGGTAGTGAACCCGGATTTGCTCCAGGGCATTGATATCTTCGGCGCTTTGCACAGCCTCAAGAGCTTGAGAGACCAGCGCGTCCAGGTTTTCCATGTACAGACTCCAGATACAAAATAGGGGAAGAGCTTTAGGCTCTTCCCCTATTTATGACGTTCAACACCGCCCCCGGAAACCGGGGCCGGTGATTGTCGGGGGACTTAGGCCAAGGTGGCTTTAGCTTTCTCGACAATCGCAGCAAACGCCGCTTTTTCGTTCACTGCCAGATCAGCCAGAACCTTACGGTCGATCTCGATGGACGCTTTTTTCAGGCCGGCAATGAAACGGCTGTAGGACAGACCGTTAACACGAGCACCAGCGTTGATACGAGCGATCCACAGAGCGCGGAACTGACGTTTTTTCTGACGACGGTCACGGTAGGCGTATTGGCCTGCCTTGATTACCGCTTGCTTGGCAACACGGAATACGCGTGAACGCGCGCCGTAGTAGCCTTTAGCAAGTTTCAGAATTTTTTTGTGACGCTTACGGGCAATGACGCCACGCTTTACACGAGCCATGAGTTACTTCCTCTCTATCTTGATCAAAATTAACGAAGGCGCAGCATGCGCTCGACTTTTGCCACGTCGGACGGATGCAGCAAGCTGCTACCGCGCAATTGACGCTTACGCTTTGTCGACATTTTGGTCAGGATGTGGCTCTTGAAAGCGTGCTTGTGCTTGATGCCGTTGGCGGTTTTCAAAAACCGCTTAGCTGCACCACTTTTCGTTTTCATCTTTGGCATGTTCGGATACTCCGCATTCAGTTGATAAATATAACCGCAAGGCCTGCCGTGCCCTGGTGGTTATTTCTTCTTTTTCGGGGCGATGACCATGATCAGCTGGCGTCCTTCCATCTTAGGATGCTGTTCGACGGAACCGTATTCAAGCAGGTCACCTTCAACCCGCTTCAACAATTCCATACCCAGCTCCTGGTGGGCCATCTCACGACCGCGGAATCTCAACGACACCTTGGCCCTGTCCCCGTCACTCAGGAAACGTACCAGGTTGCGTAGTTTTACCTGGTAATCCCCTTCCTCCGTCCCTGGACGAAACTTGATTTCTTTAACCTGGATCTGTTTCTGGTTTTTCTTCGCTGCAGCAACCTGCTTCTTCTTCTCGAAGATCGATTTGCCGTAATCCATCACACGGCAGACCGGAGGGAGTGCGTCGGCAGAAATCTCTACCAGATCCAGCTTCGCCTCTTCGGCTATACGAAGCGCTTCATCAATCGAGACGATGCCAATCTGCTCGCCGTCAGCGCCAATTAAACGAACCTCGCGGGCCGAGATATTTTCATTGATCGGGGCCTTGGGTGCAGCTCGTTTATCTTGTCTCATTTCACGCTTAATAATAATTACTCCGTATCTTGGCGACCACGCCGGGAAACCGCTTGTGCGAGGAATTCAGCGAATTGGGCGACCGGCATCGAGCCAAGGTCAGCGCCTTCACGTGTACGCACAGCGACAGTTTGCATTTCAACTTCCCGATCTCCAATCACGAGGAGATAAGGAACCTTGAGCAAAGTATGCTCACGGATTTTAAAGCCGATCTTTTCATTTCTCAAGTCGGACTTGGCACGAAACCCGCTTTCAGCCAGAGTTTTTTCCACTTCAAGGGCAAAATCGGCCTGTTTGTCAGTGATATTCATGATCACTGCCTGGGTGGGCGCCAGCCAGGCTGGAAACGCGCCTTCGTAATGCTCGATCAGAATACCGATGAAACGCTCGAAGGAACCGAGGATCGCACGGTGCAACATGACCGGATTCTTGCGGCTGTTGTCTTCGGAAACGTACTCGGCACTCAGACGGACCGGCAGATTGAAGTCCAGCTGCAAGGTGCCGCACTGCCAGACACGACCGAGACAATCCTTCAGGGAAAACTCGATTTTCGGACCGTAGAAAGCACCCTCGCCCGGCTGCAAATCATAAGGCAAACCTGCACTGTCAAGCGCGGAGGCCAGCGCGGACTCGGCACGATCCCACAATTCGTCGGAACCCACACGCTTTTCAGGACGAGTGGACAGCTTCAGCTCAATGTCTTTGAAGCCGAAATCGGCATAGACATCCAGTGTCAGCTTGATGAATGCAGCGGACTCGGCCTGCATCTGATCTTCGGTGCAGAAGATGTGAGCATCATCCTGAGTGAAGCCACGCACACGCATGATGCCGTGCAGCGCGCCGGAGGGCTCGTTGCGGTGGCAGGCACCGAACTCGGCCAGGCGCATTGGCAGCTCGCGGTAGCTCTTCAAACCCTGATTGAACACCTGCACGTGGCAAGGGCAGTTCATCGGCTTGATGGCGTAGTCGCGGCTTTCGGACTCGGTGGTGAACATGTTGTCCGCGTAGTTGGCCCAGTGCCCGGATTTTTCCCAGAGCGAGCGATCAACCACTTGCGGGGTCTTGATTTCAAGGTAGCCGTTTTCACGCTGCACCTTGCGCATGTACTGCTCAAGCACCTGATACAGAGTCCAGCCCTGCGGGTGCCAGAAAACCATCCCCGGCGCTTCTTCCTGGGTATGAAACAGGCCCAGACGCTTGCCGATCTTGCGATGGTCGCGCTTTTCAGCCTCTTCAATCCGCTGGATGTAGGCGGCCAGTTGCTTCTTGTCGGCCCAAGCGGTGCCATAAACGCGCTGCAGCTGCTCGTTTTTGGCATCGCCGCGCCAGTAGGCACCCGACAGCTTGGTCAGCTTGAAGGATTTCAGGAAACGGGTATTCGGCACGTGCGGACCACGGCACATGTCGACGTATTCTTCGTGGTAATACAGGCCCATTGCCTGCTCGTTCGGCATGTCTTCGACCAGACGCAGCTTGTAGTCTTCGTGACGGGCGGTGAACACCTCGATCACTTCAGCGCGCGGCGTGACTTTCTTGATGACGTCGTAATCTTTTTCGATCAGCTGCTGCATGCGCTGCTCGATGGCCGCCATGTCGTCCGGCGTGAACGGGCGCTCGTAGGCGATATCGTAATAGAAACCGTCGTCGATGACCGGGCCGATGACCATTTTTGCGGTCGGATACAGCTGTTTGACCGCGTGCCCTACCAGGTGAGCGCAAGAGTGACGGATGATTTCCAGTCCTTCCTGATCCTTGGGGGTGATGATCTGCAGGCTCGCATCGTTTTCGATCAGGTCGCAGGCGTCGACAAGCTTGCCGTCGACTTTACCGGCCACGGTGGCCTTGGCCAGCCCGGCACCGATTGAAAGCGCGACATCGGCTACGGAAACTGCATGATCGAATGAACGCTGACTGCCGTCGGGAAGAGTAATAGTTGGCATGGCGCCTCCTCTCCTAGTGGTGACCCCTACCAAAGGTCACGTGGGTTGGGATGAGCCAGTACGTGATCCGGTGGTATGCCTGCCTCACAGTGGCAGGAGCCTTGGGCCAACCTTGAACCGGACCAGATGACTGGAATGTACGAAAACCCTGCTTGCGCTGCACCGAAAGCCATCAGCAATGGGGCGCTTGAAAATAACAGGACGCGCATCCTAACACAGCCAGGCGTGCCGGGATGCACAGCGACGCAAATCGACCGGAAATAACAGACTGCCTGAACTGGCGAGGCTCAAGGGCGTCTGAAACCATCGAGACCCTTTACGTTTTTATCCAGCAAAAAAGGAGAACACCATGAAGCTTTCATACCTGACCTCCCTCCTCGCCTGCGGTGCAGCCCTGAGTTCGGTGGGTGCCCACGCAGCAATGGACAGTGCGACACGCGCAACCTTTACCCAAGAGTGCGTTGCGGCGGCCAAGCAACAGAAGCTGGATGACAAGCCGGCCACTGCACACTGCGAATGCGCTGCGAAACAGATTGACAGTCACTTTACCGCCCAGGAAATCGCGTCGCTCAGCGACACTAAAGCTGCGCCCCCTGCCGCCTTGACCGCAAAATTGCAGAAACTGGTCGCCGAAAACTGCACCGGCACAAAATAATCGCTTTTTTTAGTCGGGGTGAAACGGGCGTTTCATGCGCTTGCAGCGTTAAGCCCCGGCTTGCCTTAAAGCCTTTTAAATCATGGCCTTTAGCACGCCCGAACCCCGTCGGCCATTCACTTGGGCAGGTCCTCACGAGGCGGCTTGAAGAGTATGACAGGCTTAATGTGGACACCCTTTGGCCAAAGTACTCGAGCGGGTAGCTGTTTTTTTGCTTATTTCGACTATGATAGGCCCGTGTGCCCAGTTGGCCTGAGCAGCACGTTTATTGAAAATTATGTTTCTGGAGATACACCATGTCTAATCGCCAAACCGGCACCGTAAAATGGTTCAACGATGAAAAAGGCTTCGGCTTTATCACTCCACAAGGTGGCGGTGACGACCTGTTCGTACACTTCAAAGCGATCGAAAGCGACGGTTTCAAAAGCCTGAAAGAAGGCCAGACCGTTTCGTTCGTTGCAGAAAAAGGCCAGAAGGGCATGCAAGCAGCACAAGTCCGCGTTGACTGATTCATTCGGCGCAAAAAAACCCCGTCACTGACGGGGTTTTTTATGCGCGACAGAAAAGCCGCCGACTCAACCGCAGTTGATGCGCGTCACTTTTCCAGAGGCGTCGGTGTTGACGTTGACACGCTCGGATCGGTACTCCAGCGTGACCATGTCGTCAGGCCCGAGAATGCGCGCATCCTGCGAACCGGTGCGGGCGCGCACTTGTGAAAGCAGGTCGATAGAAGCAGGCTTGCCGATTGCGAACTGGGCAGGGTCTGCGTCACAGCGACCGGGGATGGCGCTGCTGGCCGGCGTACTGGCTGCCTGAGCGGATGTCTCGGTATTCGGTTCGGATGAAGTGCTGCTGCACCCTGCCAGCACTGACGCCACAACCATAAAACCCAATGTTGCGAATTTCCGGGGCATACACCCTCCTCTGCCAATAAACATTTCCAGACCTGGTCCGACCGCATTCAAACGCGTTGGTTGCACACGGCACCCCGCAAGTCGCCGCTAACCCGCTGATCTGACAAGGCCATGAGTCTGCACGGGCATCGCGCCACGTGCGCGAACAAATCGTCACAAAACGTTTATACGGCCTGTCATTGATCTGGACTATGGGGACGATGTGTAAGTAGGCGTGTCAAAACGCGCCCGGAATGGTTTACTGCCAGTGACGCAAACGCCGGGAAGCGAACAGCGTCATGCGGGACCTTTGACTGGAGAACAGACACATGACAGCCATATCCATAGATGCGGACATAAAAGCCAAGTGGCCTCAGGGCCAGTGCTCGCACAGCCCGGGGAACCCGGAAGAACTGATGATCATCGCCGTCGACCTGCTGATCAAGGACCTGGGCACCGACGGTGCCCGGGCCTTCATCAGTCAGGTGCTTAGCCGATACCCCACGGCTGCGCACCTGACTGACAGCGCCATCAAGACTGCGTGATTACTTCAGTCGCGCCAGGCGCTCGGTCAGCAGATCGAAAAAGCCCTGCGCGTTGCCATCCTCGACCCAGAACACGTTCTGTGGCTGTTTGAGGGTGCCATACCAGTCAGCGACGGTCTGACCAAAGCCGATGCCTTCGCGCGTGTCGACCGCGAGATTGATCTGCCGACCGGTAAACAATTCAGGCTTGAGCAGCCAGGCAATGACACTGGCGTCATGAACAGGACCGCCGGGCAAGCCGTAATGCTCCATGTCCAGCTTGACGTACTCATTGAGAATCCCGTCCACCAGCTTGCCGGCATTGTTGCCCAGTGCCGCAATCTGCTTGAGACGCTGCTCGCTGGTGAGGATCTTGTGGGTGACGTCCAACGGCACGTAAGTCAGCTTCACGCCACTGGCCAGCACGATCTGCGCTGCATGAGGGTCGGCGAACAGGTTGAATTCGGCAACCGGCGTGATGTTGCCGCCGTTGAAGTGCGCACCGCCCATGACCACCACTTCCTTGATGCCCTGGGTAATCTCGGGAGCCTGCACCAGCGCCAATGCGAGGTTGGTCTGCGGGCCAAGCATGGCAATGGTGATGCTGTGCGGCTTGGCCTTGCTCAGGGTACGGATGAGGTAGTCGACTGCGTTGCCGTCGGCCAGACCTTTGGCCGGCTCGTGTACGGGTACGCCCGGCAGACCTTCCTGACCGTGGACATTCTCGGCATAGATCGGCGTGCGAACCAGAGGCTTGGGCGCACCGGCATACACTGGCACTTCTTCACGACCGGCCCACTCGCGCGCCAGCCTGGCATTGCGCGAGGTCTTGTCCAGCCGCACGTTGCCCGCCACGGTGGTGATGGCCATCACGTTCAGCTCTTCCGGCGAAGCCAGCGCCAGCAACAGCGCGACAACATCGTCCGCACCCGGGTCTGTGTCAATGATCAGGTCACGCTTTTCTGCCGCCTGCACGGCAGCGGTACTCAGGATGGACAACAGCAATGCTCCACGAATGAACTGTCTGGAAAACTGTATGAACGTCATATGAAACTCCCTTTCTTGAATAGCTAAAAGACAACTCCGGATACCAGCGCCAGATTGCTGTACGGCTGACACTCACCGGTACGAATGATCGCCTTGGCTGTGCGGCTCAAGGCTTTCAGTTCTTCATGGCTGACCCAGCGCTGCTGCCCCAACTGATCATCAAGGTTCAGGCTCTCGATAACCTGAAGGGCTGGCGGTTTGATCTCGGCCATTTCACTGGCCAGCACGTGACTTTCGACCTGCATTTCGCTCAGCACGACATCCAGCACACTGACGAAGTCAGGCACACCGCGGGTCAGCGCCAGGTCGATCAGCTCGACACCGGGCGGCACCGGCATCCCGGCGTCCACGATCATCAGAATGTCGCCATGCCCCAGCGAGGCGATCACGCGTGACAAGGCAATATTGAGTAACGGTGTTTTTTTCATAGCGAATCGAATTCCTGTACTTCCCCTGACGTCGGGATGGACGGTTGCGCGCCCGCTCGGGTGACAGAGATCGCTGCCGCCGCCTGACCGAAGCGGATAGCCTGCGACTCACTCTGCCCGGCGGCCAGCGCAGCCGCAAAACCGCCGACAAAGGTATCACCTGCAGCGGTGGTGTCCACGGCCTGTACACGACGTGCGGCAATATGCTCCACGCCGCCGGCACCGGCGAACAGCGTTCCGCGCTCGCCAAGGGTAATGATGACGTTGCGCGCACCGGCGGCCAGCATCGCTGCGGCAGCCTTTTCGGCAGCCTCGGGCGAGTCGACATCCACCCCGGTCAGGGTCTGCGCTTCGCTTTCGTTGGGGATCAGATAATCGATCAGACCGTACCAGTTCGCAGGCAAAGGCTCACTGGCGGGCGCGGGGTTGAGAATGACGGTCTTGCCCAGCTCATGGGCACGGGCCAAGGTGTGGAAGACGGTTTCGGTCGGCACTTCCAGCTGGCAGATAACGATCTCGGAACCCGCCAACAACGCGTCAAACCGATCAATCAGTGCAGGCGTCAGGCGACCATTGCCGCCTGCGACGATCACAATCGCGTTCTGACTGTCGGCATCGACCACGATCGAAGCAATGCCGGTAGAGACGCCGTCCACGACAGTCACGGCCTGACAGTCAATGTTCTCGGCCAGCAACGCTGCACGCAAGTGCTCGCCGTAGGCGTCCGCGCCCACGCAGCCGATCATCGCCACACTCGCGCCCAGACGCGCAGCCGCGACGGCCTGATTGGCGCCTTTACCACCGGGCACGGTGTCAAACGTCTCCCCACTGAGGGTTTCACCGGGGCGCGGCAGACGTTGGGCGCGGATCACCAGGTCCATGTTCAGACTGCCCACTATCACTATTTTTGCTTGCATGGCTTGTTTACTCATTGCTGGGCGTACGCGTCATTCGGGGGACGACATGTTTGGCGGCGCAGTGGACTCACGCACCACAACACATGGCGTCACGAGTCGTTTCTCGACAGGTGCTGCATGGGGAGCAGCAATTCTGCACAACAGCATCTCGGCTGCGGTCTCCCCCAATTGCATGATGGACTGCCCCACCGTGGTCAGCGCGGGATAGACGTAGCGACTCATCTGGATATCATCAAAACCGATCACCGACAGCTGCTGAGGCACACGAATCGAACGTTCGGCCGCAGCACGCAGCACGCCAATGGCGATGACGTCGTTGCCGGCAAAGATCGCTGTCGGTGCCTGCCCGGTCAACAACTGAACCGCTGCGTCGTAACCGGCGGAACTGGTGAACGGGCTGTGTACCGCCCACCCTTCGCCGACCTCCAGGGAGGCCTGCTGCATTGCACGTCGATAACCCGTCAGACGCATCTCGGCGACCATGCTTTCGCGTGGCCCGCCGATGCAGGCAATGTGCTTATGGCCGAGGTCCAGCAAATGCCGGGTCGCGAGATAAGCGCCCTGCTCATGATCGATGCGGACCATATCGGCATCGATGCCTTCAAGCTCACGGTCGACGATCACCAGCGGTGTACGTACGTCGGTCAGGCCGGAGGTGATACTGACATCACCCGCCACTGACGAGACAATCAAACCGTCCACGCGCTTCTCCAGCAGCACACGCAAGTAGCTGCGTTGCTTCTCCGGGTTGTCGTCCGAATTGCAGAGGATCACGCAAAAACCGTTGCGCTCGCAATAATCCTCGATGCCTCTGGCCAGCTCGGCGAAGTACGGATTCATGCCATTGGGTATCAGCAAACCGATGGTAGAGGTGGTCTTGGCCTTCAGCGACCGCGCAACGGCACTGGGAACATAATCCAGTTGCGCAATCGCCGCCTCGACCTTGAGCCTGACCGGCTCGCTCACCGGCCGGGTCTTGTTCAGCACGTGAGAAACCGTGGTGTACGAGATCCCTGCCAGCGCCGCTACATCCTTGATGGTCGCCATATCATCCCTGGCGCCGTGCCCGGTGGCTGCGGTAGGTGTCCAGCACCACCGCGATCACGATCACCGCGCCGGTGATGATGCGCTTGGTCGGCTCGGTCGCACCGATCTGCGCCAGACCTGCTGCAAGCACCGAGATGATCAACACGCCGAAGAACGTGCTGATGATCGAACCGCGCCCGCCCATCAGGCTGGTACCGCCAATCACCACCGCCGCAATGACTTGCAGCTCAAGACCGACACCGGCATTCGGATCGGCGGCTTCCAGTCGCGATATCTGAAACAGCGCGGCCACACCGGCCAGCATGCCCATCAGCGAGAACACCAGAATCTTGTAGGGCTTGGGATTGATCCCTGCCAGACGTACGGCTTCTTCGTTGGTGCCGATGCCGATCAGGTAGCGACCGAACACTGTGCGGGTCAGCACCGCCTGGGCAACGATGATGACGATCAGGGCGATGATGAACGACGGCGCGATGCCAAAAGCGATCGGGTCAGACAGCCACGCGAACGAGTCGCCGATGTAGGCCGTGCGCGAGTTGGTCATCTGATAGGCCGCACCACGGGCCATTTCCAGTACACCGAGGGACACGATGAACGAGGGAATGCGCCACGCCACGGTGATGGAGCCGGTAATCGTACCGGCCAGGGTCGCACAGGCAATCCCCAGCAATGCGGCCGGAAACACACTCCAGCCCCACCCCAGAATCGCCACACTCACCGCCGAAGCGGCCAGTGCCAACACCGAGCCGACCGACAGGTCGATGCCACCGATGATGAGGATCAGTGTCATCCCGACAGACAGCACCATCAGGTCGGGGATCTGGTTGGCCAGCATGCTGAACGTTTGATAGGACAGGAAGTGATCGCTGAGGAGGGAGAACAGCACAATCATGACCAGCAGTGCGCCCGCCAGCCCGATGTAGGTGCCGAGGCCGAAATAATTGCCGCTGCGGCGAGCCGGCACTGTCTGCGTCGGGGAAGGAGTCGTTTTCATGAGTTGTTCCTGGGCGCCGCATCGTCGAGCAGCGCATCACGTTTCTGATAACCGGCGAAGGCAGCGGCCAGCAATTGGTCCTGAGTCCAGCTGTCACGCTCGAACGTGTCGATCAGGCGACCGGCAGACAGCACGCCGATACGGTCGCAGATCAGCATCAGCTCGCGCAGATCGCTGGAAACCACCACCAGTGCCCTGCCCTGGCGGGTCAATTCGGCCAGCAGTGCGTAGATATCGAACTTGGCGCCGATGTCGATGCCACGGGTTGGCTCGTCGAACAACATGACCGGGCAATCACGCTCCAGCCAGCGACCGATCACGACCTTTTGCTGGTTACCGCCCGACAGCTCGGAAACCAGTTGGGTCGGACTGGAGCTGCGAATACGCATGGCAGCGACTTGCCGCTGCGCCAGCTTCAGCTCTTCATCGGCATTGACCACGCCCGCCCGGGAAATGGAATGCATGTTGCCCAATGCAATATTGGCGCTGATGGATTGCGACATCAGCAGCCCTTCGCTCTTGCGGTCTTCGGTGATCAGCGCAATACCATGCTCCACGGCGTCAGCCGGCGAGCGAATGGTGACCTTCTGCAACGGCTGACCGACTTCAATGGCACCGCTGTCGGCAACGTCGGCACCGTAAATCAGGCGCAGCAGCTCGGTTCGCCCGGCACCGATCAGACCGGAAATACCAAACACTTCGCCGCGTCGCACGTCGAACGATACATCCTGAACCTTGCCGGCACGGCTGAGGCGCTTGACTGACAGCGCCACTTCGCCAATCTGCCGAGCCCCCATATCGATGTGTTCACCCAGTTCACGGCCAACCATCAGCGTGACCAGTTGCTCGCTGCTGTAACGAGCGATCGGTTCGACGCACACCAGCTTCCCATCGCGCAGCACTGCGATGCGCTGAGAGACCCTGGCAAGCTCTTCAAGACGATGGGAGATATAAATGATCGAGACACCACGGGCCTGCAAGCGCGTGATCTGCTCGAACAGCATCTCTACCTCGCGCGAGGTCAGCATGGCGGTGGGTTCATCGAGGATCAGCACGTGGCAGTCGCCGATCAGGTTGCGGGCAATTTCAACCATCTGCTGATGGCCGATACCCAGCTGCCCCACCAGCGTATCGGGATCAATCGCGTCCAGCCCGACCTGAGCCATTGCCTTGATAGCATTTTCACGCAGGCGCTTGCGGTCGATCCAGCCGGCACGGCGTGGCAGATTGTCGAGAAACAGGTTTTCAGCGACGGTCAGGGTCGGCAGCAGGTTCAGCTCCTGCATGACCATGCGAACGCCAAGCTTTTCAGCCTGGGTGCGACTCGCCGGTGCATAAGGCTGCCCCTGATACTCCATGTGCCCGGTGGTAGGCGTTACCAGCCCACCGATGATTTTCGACAAGGTGCTTTTACCGGCACCGTTTTCCCCGGTCAGGGCCAGCACTTCGCCACGCATCAACGTCAGGTCAACGTCACCGAGTACGGGTTGAGCGTAAGTTTTGCCGATGCCACTGACCGAAAGAACAGCTGTCTGAGCAGACGCTGACATACATTTCTCCCAGCGCCTGTCCGTGTCAGGACAGGCGCCTTTACGCGGCGTGGATCAAGGTTTGGTAACGAGTTCTACTGGCGTTTCGATAACGCCTTTTTCGTTGCTGTCGACCTTCTCGCCTTTGACCAGCTTCAGCGCAGCTTCGATACCGAAGACCGCTTGCTTTGCCGCGAACTGATCAGCCGTGGCCAGCACTCGACCGTCCTTGAGCATCGGTTTGATCGCGTTGATGTTGTCGTAACCCACCACCATGACCTTGCCGGCTTTGCCTGCTGCGCGCACGGCGGAAACGGCGCCCAGCGCCATGCTGTCGTTACCCGCCAGCAACGCCTTCAGGTTCGGGTATTCATTGAGCATCGCCGAGGCAACAGCGTTGCCCTTGTCGATTTCCCAGTTGCCGGACTGCGTGGACACGACTTTCATTTGTGCTTTGTCCATCGCGTCCTTGAAACCGGCGCTGCGTTGCTGAGCATTGGTGGTGGTCGACACGCCTTCGATAATGCCCACCTCGTCGCCAGCAGTAAGTTTTTTGGCCAGGTAGTCGCCTACCAGTTCAGCGCCCTTGCGGTTGTCAGGGCCTACGAAGGGGATTTGCAGGTTTTTGCTTTTCAGCACATCGGGATCGAGCTGGTTGTCGATGTTGACGACCTTGATACCGGCGTCCGTGGCTTTCTTGAGCACTGGAACCAGCGCTTTGGAGTCGGCAGGTGCAATCACCAGCGCATCGACCTTGGAAACGATCATCTGCTCTACGATACGGATCTGTGCAGAGGTGTCGGACTCATCCTTGATCCCGTTGGAGATCAGGTCGAATTCGTTGGCGTGTTCTTTCTGGTAGGCCTTCGCACCGTCTTCCATCGTCAGGAAGAATTCGTTGGCCAGTGACTTCATGACCAGCGCGACCTTGGGTTTTTCCGGGGTCTGGGCATATGCAGAAGCGAGGGGCATGACTGCCGTGACGGCAGCAAACATGGCGACAGCGAGAAGGCGTCCAGCGAATGGCAGCTTCATGAGTTCATCTCCGATCTTGTGATTATTGTTCGGGCGAACGACGCAGGGTCGATGCGGAGCATCGACGCGCAAACGTTTGCGAGGAGCGAACTATGGAAAATGCTTAAGGGTTTGTCAATCCACCGGAAATGAAATTTGCGTGCGCTGATCGTTCCTCATACAGCATGGGAACGATCAGTTTTGAACGGGCAGACTCCATCAATCTTCCGGTCTGACCGTGGCCACGTCGTCGGCCTTGATTTTGATCGTCTTGCCGGAAATGTCCTCGAACTCATAGAAACCATCCCGCGTCTTGGTCTTGGGCATGTCTTTGGTCACGTACTGCGTGCCATTCTGCAGGGTGACCACAGAAGGTGTGGAGCAACCGGCCAACAGCACAACGGCTGCGGCCAGCAGCGGAAATGTCAGTGGTTTGATATTCATGCATGACTCCTTGCGCGTTACAGGATTTTTTCGAGACGACAGTGTGCCACTCAAGGCGCTTTATCCTACATAGATGTTGCGAAAGATCCCACTCTGAAATACTGTATGCCCGTACAGCGACTTGAGGGAATTTTTCCGTGGCAAAACAAACCGCAGCGACCCCTTCCACTCCCGGCCCTTACGAGCGCATGGGGATGCGGGTGCAGAAAATCATCAACTCGCCCACTGCGCAGAAATCCAGGGCTGCCCTGCTGTTTCGTCAGCCTGACGAATCGGAAGACGACTGGGCGCAGCTCCTTGAAGAAATAGCCGAGAACGATAATGTCACCCTCGCCTGGCGCGATGACGGTGGCGTGCAAATATTCTGGACATTGCCGAAGGAAGATTGACGGCATGACGTTTAGATTTTCTACCCTGTTTTGCACCACCCTGCTCATCACCGCGTCATTCACGACCCAGGCCGATGCCCCACGCACGTTCAGTGAAGCGAAAAAAGTCGCCTGGGGCCTGTATGCGCCACAATCGACCGAGTTTTATTGCGGCTGCAAATACTCCGGCAAACGGGTCGATCTCGCTGGCTGTGGCTATGTCCCGCGCAAGAGTGCCAAGCGCGCCAGCCGGATCGAATGGGAACACATCGTGCCGGCCTGGCAGATCGGCCACCTGCGCCAATGCTGGCAAAATGGCGGACGCAAGAACTGCACGAAAAATGATGCCGTCTACAAGCGCGCCGAAGCCGACCTGCATAATCTGGTGCCCAGCATTGGCGAGGTGAACGGTGACCGCAGCAACTTCAGTTTTGGCTGGGTTCCCGAGAAAAAAGGCCAGTACGGCTCCTGCCTGACCCAAGTGGACTTCAAAGCCAAAAAGGTCATGCCCAGGCCTTCGATACGCGGCATGATCGCCCGCACCTACTTCTATATGAGCAAGCAATACAACTTGCGTTTGTCCCGCCAGGATCGCCAGCTTTATGAAGCCTGGAACAAGACCTACCCGCCTCAGGTCTGGGAGCGCCAGCGCAATCAGCAGGTCGCCTGCGTCATGGGTCGTGGTAATGACTTTGTCGGGCCGGTTGATCTGAAATCGTGCAAATAATACGTGATCGGCGCAGAAAGACTTCGTTCGGATTGCCTGAAAACGCCTGATGCATGCATTTGAATAAGCGAAAAGCCCACTCATCGGACAACTGATAAGTTAGCCGTTGAGTGCAGCACTTTTCGTTCTAGGCTATGGAACGCAGCCACCTGATTAGAAAGGCTTTCTGACCCAGGCACTGCTACCGACAGGTCTCATTCAATACGGCGAGACATAAGCCTTCAGGTAGAGAACGATGAATTATCAAACGGAATTTGAAATTTACTACCAGTTCAATGGCGAGCCACGGTGCTTTCTGCATCAGACGAGGCAGCTCTGTCAGAATGATGCGCTGCATTGCGCAACGCTGCACGCCGGCGTCGGAACGGTCAGTGGCAATATCTCTGCAGGCCCGTTGCGCACCGCCACGCTGCAAGCCAAAAGCTTAGGCGTCACGCAAGTACACTGGAAAAGGGCTTTGCCTGAGTATTGAGGCTTTTTCTGCCAGTCAAAAATAATGGCCTCCGTAGAGGCCATTATTCATGGCTAGACCGCAGGGTAATCGCCCGTACCGTCAGGCCAGGGCGTCAGCAGTTCGAAGCCGTCTGCAGTCACTGCAACCATGTGCTCCCACTGCGCAGAGAGTGAAAGATCGCTGGTCAGCACCGTCCAGCCGTCCGGCAGCGTCCTGGTGCCTGCCTTGCCGGCGTTGATCATCGGCTCGATGGTGAACACCATGCCCTCTTTCAACCGCAGGCCTTTGCCTTGGGCGCCGTAATGTAAAACCTGGGGCTCTTCATGGTATTTGCGGCCAATGCCATGCCCGCAATATTCGCGTACCACACTGAAGCCTTCACGGTGCGCCACGCTCTGGATGGCATAACCGATATCACCCAGCGTCGCCCCCGGGCGCACGGCGTGAATGCCGGCGCGGGTTGCTTCATAGGTCGTCTCGACAAGACGCTTGGCCAGCGGGCTGACCTCGCCCACCAGGTACATGCGGCTGGTATCGCCGTACCAGCCATCCTTGATGACCGCGACATCGATATTGACGATATCGCCATCCTTCAGAATGTCCCTGGCCGAGGGTATGCCGTGGCAAACCACCGCATTGGGCGAGATGCAGGTGGTTTTGGTAAAACCGTGATAACCCACATTCGCGGGGATCACTTTCAGCTCTTTGACGATGTATTCATTGCAGATGTCATCGAGCGCCTCGGTGCTGACACCCGCCTTGACGTAAGGCGTGATCATCGCAAGCACATCCGCGGCCAGTCTTCCGGCAATACGCAACTGCACGAGGTCCTGCTCGGTCTTGATACCGATTGAGCTGCTCATGAGGCGGCCTTGGAAAAGTGTGAGTCAGAGCGCTCTGAAACGTTGAAAGTGGAGGCTGTCAGCACCGTGTCACCTGTATTTTCGATGCGAATCAGCATCTGGCAGATTTCGCTGTAATTCAGTGCAGGGTGCAGTTCAGCCAGCATGCCGATGCGCATCCAGTGCTCAGCCTGCGCATTGATGGAACGGCTGAGCGCAACACTGGCGGAGCGCAGGTTGGCGTGCATATTTTCAGAAATTTTTACCAGGCCCATGTTCACCTCATATTGAATATACGAATCATATACGCTTCATATACTCACAGGCAACACGAGGCTTTCCGGGGTTGACCGCTGGCCCCCTATTCCATGACGCCCGCCTGCCGATACTCGCCGCCTGAGCGGGCTGTCGAAATGGCAATGGACACCTCGGGCTCGTAGGCGTTGAACTGGCGCAATGCAGCCGCCAGCCTCAGGAAATCCTCACGCTGCATTTCGTTGAGTACGCAGAGCGTGCGATGTTGTTGGGCAACCGTGCTTTGCACTGAGTCAAGGGACATGACAGACCTCATTCGTTCTTTACTGTTCATACATACAGTATTTAGATAAGCGTCCCGGCACAATACTGATCACGACGAATGGTCAGTGAATATGTAAATGGATCAATCGCCAGCCAGTACCCGCAATCGCTCGAGATCAGCCTCGGCGACGGGAATACCGTGGGCCATCGAGCTTGCACGCTCAAGGTAACGTCGATCACCGGGCAGACGCTCCTGCCCTGCCCCGTGAAGCTGTCGTACCAGTTCTTCGCTACGCTCGGCAAAATGCTGACCGCTGCCTTTGTCGGGATCAATGACGATCAAGAGCTGGCCTGTCCAGGGTGTTTGCGCACCGGGATGTCCCGACCAGTCGAACCCGAACGAGAAGTTGCCACCTGTAAGTCCCGCCGCCAGCAGTTCGACCATCATCGACAGCGCAGACCCCTTGTGCCCGCCGAAAGGCAAAAGCGCTCCACCATCGAGAATCGCATGAGGGTCCTCGGTGGGTCGCCCGGCGCGATCAACGCCCATCCCCTCAGGCAGCAATCGACCTTCACGGGCCGCTATCTGCACGTCGCCATGTGCAATGGCGCTGGTTGCCAGGTCAAAAACGATGGGCTCGCCGCCTGTACGCGGAGCTGCGAAGGCAATCGGGTTGGTGCCGAACAAGGGTTGACGCGCACCGTGAGGCACAACGCAGGTCATGCTGTTGACCATGCTCAGGGCGACCAGATTCTGCTCGGCGAAAGGCTCGACGTCCGGCCATAGCGCCGCAAAATGGTGAGAGTTGCGAATCGCCAGAATGGCAATCCCGGCACTGCGCGCCTTGTCGATCAGCAACGGTCTGGCCGCCGCCAGCGCCGGCTGGGCAAAGCCGTTGCCCGCATCGACCCGGACAAAGGCGGCCCCTACATCTTCGACTGCCGGCACGGCCTTGCCGTCCACCCAGCCGCTGGCCAGTGAAGACAGATAACCGGGTATTCGAAAGATGCCATGACTGTGCGAACCGTCGCGCTGGGCGCTGGCGCAGTTTTCAGCGAGCACACCGGCCACCTCTGGCGAGGTGCCGTGCGCAAGAAAGATGCGGCGCAACAGGTCTGTCAGTTGCAGGAACGAGACAGTTGAAACAGGCTCATCGGCAGTCGTCGCGCGCATCTGAAGCTCCCGGTAATGGCATTGACGTGAGAAATCGCACGCCCCGAGAGTAGCGCTCCGGCCCCGGCAACACTACTCCCCTGTGCCTGTCTGCCGTGTATGAGAGCGGCTTGCATTCACAAGGAAATACATCGTGCGCTGATGCGTAATCGCCAGCGAATGTTCTCTCTCCATGAAATCCGAGGGTAGAATGCGCCAACGGTAATGGCCGGAGCGCCCATGAGCGACCCTCTCTTCAGCAAGGCAGAACACGATGCAATCACCGATGCGGCTGCGCATTGGTGCATGCGACTGCACGCTGATGACTGCACGGACGCAGAACGAAAAGCCTTCGATGAGTGGCTGGCGGCGCACCCTCTGCATGCGCGCGAGTATCAGGCAATGAACGAGGTCTGGGACATGACCGGGCAGCTCGAACCGCTCAACCCTGCCCCGCGCGTTTCCATCGAGGCAGCGCAAGCCAATCCGGCCCTGCCACGGCGCAAGCGTCGCCGGGTCTGGCAGGTGGCCGCTGCGGCGGCGGTCATTGCGCTGGCCATGCCAATCGCGGGTTATGTGGGCTGGTATCAGGGCTGGTTGCCGAATACTTATGAATCCTACAACGCCGGCGCCGCCACCCGCCTGGTGGTCCTGGCTGACGGCAGCCGCGCAGAACTGAACCTGGGAACCCAACTCACTTACGCCCATTACCGCAACCGACGCAGTGTCACACTGAAAAACGGTGAGGCATTCTTCGAAGTCAGCCATGACAGCGCACACCCGTTTGTGGTCGATGCCGGACAGGGCAGCATCGAGGTCACAGGAACACGCTTCAATGTGTGGATGTATCAGGATCAGGTGCGCGTAACGCTGGTCGAGGGCTCGGTTCAGGTCAGCGGCGACCGCACGCACCCCGCGTCCAGCCAGCGCCTCGACCCCGGCATGCAGGCGAGCTACAAAACCGGAGACGATACCCCACTGATCAGCCAGACCCCTGCACAGGACGCGAGCCTGGCGTGGCGCAATGGCAAGCTGATTTTCAATGACCTGCCGCTCAGCCAGGCGCTGCCCTTGATCAATCGTTACCTGCCAATGCCTATTTTGCTGGCTGACACGGCCACGGGTGCCGTGCGCCTGGGCGGCAGCTACAACACCCACGACCTGTCGAACCTGCTGGTGTCTCTGCCCAAGGTGCTGCCGGTCTATGTGACCCACAATCAAAACGGCAACCCGGTGCTCAACCGTCGCCTGTCCGACACACCCAAGGGCTGACCTCAGGCGCAGGCAGAACGACGCTGCCCCCCTCTAACAACCGGATGAACCACCTGCGTCGCCCCGCTGCCTTCATCTATCCTGAACCCTTCAATCGCCGCGACACGTATGTGGACGTCGGCCCGACCCTTTTTTTCATCCAGAAACTGAGGTTTTGCCTTCCTCGTTCGTCTTAGTAACTGAGAGTGTTTAAAAAAAGCCTGAAAAGGAGTTTGTGGATGTTCAATCGCCAAGGAATCACGACTCGCACTTTGCTGCGGCAAACAGCGCTGGCCGCGCAGTCACAGTCGCCTGCCCTGGAGACCGAGCGGCCCGGCAATGAGCACATCCGGATGCTGCTGAAAAGCTTTGGCCTGCGCACAAGCCTGGTCAGGCTCAAGGTGCTGGATGCGCTTCTGGTATCCAGCGAAGAAGGCCAGCCGCTGGGGGTACGAGGTGTACACAGCCAACTGCTGAGGCTCGATGTGCCGCTTTCATTTCTGAGCGTGCGCGAAGTGCTGAAACGTTTGTGCGATGAAGGTGTGATCAACCTTAACGATGACAAGACTTACAGCCTGCATCCTCGCGCCCGGGAATGGCTGGGTGACGCGAAAGCTTCGACGCAATGAACCGGGGTTGTCACACCCCTGATCGTCAGCCAGCGCTCAGCGCTTGACCTTGCGACGCATAATCCCGTTGAGGATCACGACCAGTACTGCCACGCTGATAGCAATGTACTGAAAGGTCTTCTCAGTGATGGTCCCGCTGTTCTGCAGATGCGACAAGCCCAGCATGATCGCCAGAACGCCGAGGGCGATCAGAATCGAATAAATCAAACGCTGTTTGTTGGTCATAACAGTTTCCTGAAAGCTCATGAACGGTCAGTTAGCGCCGCTTGTTTGCGCGCACATCTTACGCCGATGCGCGACGAATCGCATCGGCTGCGAACTTTGATCCCGCGCCTGACCTCCCTTTCTGCGCCTCCCTGCCCATCCGCTATCAACCGCGTTGATGATCGTCATGCCCCGATGAACATTGCCGTGTAAAACTCACATGCTTTAATACCGCCCTGCTTCAACACTGAGTTTAATCATTACCAAGGAGTTTTACATGCCCCATGAAGGCAGCCTTTTGCAGGCCGCAGTGGTGTTTCTGCTCGCGGCGGTGCTGACCGTGCCGCTCGCCAAACGCCTGAAACTGGGCGCGGTCATCGGCTATCTGTTCGCGGGCGTGATAATCGGCCCGTCGGTGTTGGGGCTGATCGGCGATACCGAGAGCGTCAGTCACATCTCGGAACTCGGGGTGGTCTTGCTGCTGTTCATCATCGGCCTTGAGCTGTCGCCCAAGCGATTGTGGGTCATGCGCAAGTCGGTATTCGGCGTCGGCATGGCACAGGTGCTGCTGACAGGCCTGGTGATCGGCGGCGTCGCCTTGTACGCCTTCGGCCAGCCGCTGAACACGGCGATTGTGCTGGGTCTGGGACTGGCGCTGTCATCCACCGCCTTCGGCCTGCAGAGTCTGGCCGAGCGCAAGCAACTGAACAGCCCGCATGGCCGCATGGCATTTGCCATCCTGCTGTTTCAGGACATTGCGGCAATTCCGTTGATTGCGATGGTGCCGTTTCTGGCGGGGTCCGACCATGCGATGGACACCGGCGAGAGCATCAACCACGGCCTGCGTGTGCTGGGCAGTATCGCCATCGTGGTCATCGGCGGCCGCTACCTGCTGCGTCCGGTGTTTCGCATCGTCGCCAAGACCCGGATTCAGGAAGTCTCGACGGCCACCGCCTTGCTGGTGGTGATCGGCACCGCATGGCTGATGGAACTGGTGGGTGTTTCCATGGCGCTGGGTGCGTTTCTCGCGGGCCTGCTGCTGGCCGACTCCGAATACCGCCACGAACTGGAAGCCCAGATCGAACCGTTCAAGGGCCTGCTGCTGGGCCTGTTCTTCATCAGCGTCGGGATGGGCGCCAACGTCGGCCTGCTGCTCAGCTCGCCCTTGGCGGTGCTGGGCCTGACGCTGCTGCTGATTGGCATCAAACTGCCGATGCTGTTCCTGATCGGCCGCACCGCTGGCGGTCTCAACAATCGCAGTGCGTTGCAACTGGGGCTGGTACTGGCCGCCGGGGGCGAGTTTGCTTTTGTGGTGTTCAAGATCGGCAGCGCGCAAGGGCTGTTCGAAGCCCGCCTGTACGACATGCTGGTACTGACCATCACCTTGTCGATGGCGATCACGCCGCTGCTGTTCATTGCCCTGGCTCGCTGGATCAAACCCAAGGCCAAGGTGGTGGACGTACCCGACGAATACCGTGACATCCAGACCGATAAACCCCGCGTGGTGATTGCCGGCATGGGCCGCATGGGGCAGATCGTCGCGCGGATCCTGCGCGCGCAGAAAATCCCGTTCATTGCGCTGGACACCGCTGTGGAATCCATCGAGTTCTCGCGCAGTTTCGGCAACGTGCCGGTGTTCTACGGCGACCCGCTACGCCCTGAAATACTGCGTGCCGCCAAGGTCGATGAAGCGGAATACTTTGTCATCGCGACTGACGACCCTGATACCAATATCAAAACCGCCGAATTGATCCGCAAGCTGTACCCACACATGAAGATCATCGCCCGCGCACGTAACCGGCAGCACGTTCATCGCCTGATGGACCTGGGCGCTCACGCCGTGCGCGAGACGTTCTACTCAAGCCTGGAAATGAGCCGTCAAACCTTGATGGGGCTGGGCCTGAGTGAGGCGCAGGCCAATGCGCGCATCAGTCGCTTCAAGCGTCACGATGAACAAGTGCTGGCGGCCCAGCACGAAGTGTATGACGACGACGCCAAGGTGCTGCAGACCGCCCGCGAGGCGCGGGCTGACCTGGCGCAGTTGTTCGAGGCGGACCGTCTGGACGAAGAAGCCGCGAAAGGCTGACCTGTCACTGCGCCGGATGCTCAGCGTCCGGCGCGTGACTCAGGCGTAAGGGCTGTCCCAATAGCGTTTGTACATCCCGAGTTTTTTCTTCACGCTTCGGGGCAGGCGCTTTTCCTGTTTGCTCAATTTGTAAGCCAGCAACTTCAGCGCATTGCGTACGAATGACATCGGCCACCAGAGGATTCGCCGGGGGCCGAGGAACGTCAGCTCGGACTTCACGTAGCGCATGCCCTCGCCGCCGATGCCACCGAAGGTCTCGTAGATCCACGCTTCCCGGGACTGAAACACGCCAATGTCGAAGTAACGACAGAACTCTTCACGCAAGCTGTAGTTGTGGGAGTGACGGCACACGGCCGAGCCTTCGTAAGCCACTTTCCAGCCATCGATCAGCATTTTGGCCGTGACGTACATGTCTTCGGACAGGATCACGTGCCGAGGGAAACCACCGATGGCACGCAACGCAGCCCCCCGATAAGCCGCAAACGAGTTGGACATGAACGGCGTCTTGATCCCTAGCGTGCCAGCATCGGCCAGGGTTTTGATCTGCGAGGTGGGTGGGTAGTTGAACAGCCGAGCGTGCTGAGCCAGCAGGTTGGCGTTCTTGTGTGGCAATTGACGACCGCATACCGCACCGACCTTCGGGTCGGCAAACGGCAGCAGAATATTGGCAATGGCATCGATGTCTTCGACGTAGGCGTCCTGGGTCATGTAGACATACACGTCATAGTCGGGATGCAGATCGACCATCATCTGCCGGGTGCCGCCGTGGTTGAAGTCCTTGCTGTCGATGCGCATGACGTTGGCACAGCGGGCCTGGGCCAGCTCCAGCGTACCGTCCGAAGAGCTGGAATCCACGATCAGCGTGTCGAAGCTCGCCGTCTGCGTGGCCAGCGAATCCAGAAGCCGCTCCAGATCCTGGCGACCGTTGTAGGTCGGGATGACACAAGCCACTTTCAATGACGCCATAACAACACTCCAGGGCGAAGTCCGGTTGCCCAATTTGTCAGCGTTGTTGAGGGTAGCTCATGTGTACCCGACCCACCATTCGAATGCATTCAGCCGAGCACTTCACTCAACGGGATGAAGTTGACCCAGTCGCCCTCGGCCACTGTCGTGCCTTCGCGCACCTCGATCAGACCGTCCGCCCAGGCGGCGCTGCGCAGCACGCCGGAACTCTGGTTTCGATAAGCCACGGCCTTGCCCTGTTCAAGACGACCGCGCAGGTATTCACGACGATTGCCGGGACGCGTCCAGACGAACCCGGCCGGCACTGGAAACTTCAACGGAGCGACATCCAGCACACCTTGCCGACGCAGCAGGTAAGCGCGCGCCAGCAACGCGAAAGTGACCAGCGTGGACGCCGGATTACCGGGTAGACCGATGACCGGCACGCCTCGGAAATGCCCGAACGTCAGGGGTTTTCCGGGCTTGATGGCCAGCTTCCACAGCGTCAGCTCGCCGTCCTCGCGTAACGCATGGCCGAGAAAATCCGCTTCACCGACCGAAACGCCGCCCGTGGAGAGGATCAGATCGACGTCGTGCAGGTTCGCCAGCGCAGTGCGGGTTTTCGGCAGGTCATCCGGCAGAATGCCTGCATCCACGACCTCACAGTGCAGCCGCGCCAGCCAGCTGCACAGCAACACCCGATTGCTGTTGTAGATCTGCCCAGGCCCCAGCGGCTGACCCGGCTCGATCAATTCGTCGCCCGTGGACAATACCGCCACCCGCACACGACGAATCACCTCCAGCTCGGCCAGCCCCAGTGAAGCAGCCAGCCCCAGCTCGATAGGCCCAAGCCGCGTACCGGCCGCCAGTACGGTGTCGCCGACACGGGTTTCCTGACCTTGCGGACGAACGTTCTGGCCGACCTTGAGCGGCTCGCTGAAGCGCACACGCTGATCCGCCAGCACTTCAGTGTTTTCCTGCATGTCGACGCAATCGGCGCCCTCGGGCATCGGCGCGCCGGTGAATATCCGTGCGCACGTGCCGGGTGCCAGTGGCTCGGGAGCCTGACCGGCAAAAATGCGCTGGCTGACGACCAAGGGCTCGCCGGTAAGGTCCGCCACACGCAAGGCATAGCCGTCCATCGCACTGTTCGGCCACGGCGGCATGTCCAGCGTGGAAACCAGGTCCACGGCCAGCACCCGGCCTTCGGCCTCGCCCAGCGACACCCGCTGGCGATCCGTGATCGGCGTCGCATCGGCCATCGACAATAACCGGGCGATGGCCTCCTCAACCGGCAACAAGGCTTTAGGCTCGTTGTTCATGCGCACTCAACCACGGGTCGCGCAGGGTTCGGCCTGCTTGAGGTGTGGCACGAAATTGCAGGGCCTGAAGCGTGAATCCAGTTGCTCGGCCAGAATGCCGTCCCAACCCGTGCGCACAGCATTGGTGGAACCCGGCAGGCAGCATACCAGCGTGCCGTTGGACAGCCCGGCCAGGGCGCGAGACTGAATGGTCGAGGTGCCGATATCAGGCACTGAAATCTGCCGGAACAGCTCGCCAAAACCATCAACCTGCTTGTCCAGCAAGCAACCCACGGCTTCGGGGGTGCTGTCACGCCCTGTGAAGCCGGTGCCTCCGGTGATCAGCACAACCTGCACCTGATCGTCGGCAATCCAGGTCGCCACCTGAGCACGAATCTTGTACAGGTCATCCTTGAGCAGCACGCGCTCGATCAGGCCATGACCGGCCTCGGTCAGGCGGTCGACGAACATCTGACCGGACGTATCGGTTTCACGGGTGCGAGTATCGCTGACGGTCAGAACGGCAATATTCAGGGGTACGAACGGTGTGTCAGCCTTGGCTTTCATGGCCTCATCCAGTTGTTAAGAGAACAGGCCGGTGTTATATCACAGCACTCCTTTTGCCTGCCCGCCGAGTGTTTGATGAATGTCCCTGCCGCACTGCCCTCCTGCTCTGTCCTGCTGCTGGCCGGAGGCCGCGGGCAGCGCATGGGGGGGCGCGACAAGGGTTTGATCGAATGGCAGGGCAAGGCGCTGATCGACCATTTGCATGGCCTGACCCGGCCACTGACCGATGACCTCATCATTTCCTGCAACCGCAACATCGAGCGCTACGCACAGTACGCCGATCAGGTGGTTGAAGATGGCGACGCGGACTTCAACGGCCCGCTGGCCGGGATTCGCGCTGCCCTGCCGCTCGCGCGCCACCCGTGGCTGCTGGTATTGCCCTGCGACGTGCCTCTGGTCGATGAGCCGTTGCTGCGGGCGGTGCGCGAAAAAGCGTTCGAACATCCGCAGCGACCTGTCATGGTGCGTGAAGGTCAACACTGGCAGCCGCTTTTATGTATGATTCCCGTCGCCTGCGCTGCAACGCTGGAAGCCGCATGGCAGACCGGCGAGCGCAGCCCGCGACGGGCGATGGAGTCACTGCACCCCGTTGCTGTACAACTGGAAGCCGATGATCCACGTCTGGCGAACCTGAACACCCCCTCTCTGTTGGCAGGGGTCAATGAAAATCACTGTAAGTGAGTGCTATTGAGCTCGCGCACGGTGTATACGGAACTTGCGGACGGCGTATACGTCTGAGAGTTCAGTAATCAAGAATCCATCTGGAGACACAGTAATGAAACAACGGACCCTCCCCGCTGCCTTCCTGCTTGCATTGAGCATTGCCTCCCTCGCCGGTTGCGCATCGCCCACTGTGATCACTATGAACGATGGTCGTGAAATCCAGGCCGTCGATACGCCGAAGTACGATGAAGAATCGGGTTTCTACGAGTTCAAACAGCTTGATGGCAAAGAAACGCGCATCAACAAGGATCAGGTACGTACCGTCAAGGATCTGTAACCCTGACGCGGTGTGACTGATTTGAAAAAACCCGCCGAGTGCGGGTTTTTTTTGCCTTTTATTTTTAGCCCGGGGCTACCAGTCCAGCTTCAACAGGCTTTCGAAATGACGCCCTTCGCCGCTGAGCGGGTCTGTAAAGCGAAGGCTTCGGGCCAGGAGTTTCAGCGGATGCTGATAGTCGTCTACCGGGTCTTTCAAGGCATCGGGATAGAACGGATCGTTGCAGATGGCCGCGCCCAGTGCCGCCATGTGTACGCGCAGTTGATGCTTCTTGCCGGTCACCGGGTATAAGCCATAACGCCACAGGTGTTCATGACGTTCCAGCACTTCAATGCGCGTCCGGGTGTTGGCAACACCCGGCCCTTCCTGCATGCGAAAGAACGGCTCGCCCTCGACCAGACGGCTCTCGTGCAGGCGCGGGAATTCCAGATCAGGCAGCGCTGGCGCAATGGCCTCATAGCATTTGTCGATACGCCGGGTCGGGAACAGCGACTGGTACGCCGAGCGCGTCTGTCGGCTGGCGGAAAACAGCACCAGCCCGGCGGTGTGCCGATCAATGCGGTGCAGTGGCACCAGATCCGGGTTGTCGAGCCGATGGATCAAGCGGCGCAGCAAGGTCTGCTCGACGTATTCACCCGCCGGTGTCACAGGAAGAAAGTGAGGTTTGTCGGCGACGACCAAGTGTTCGTCAGCATAGAGGATCGTTTCGACGACAGGGATCGGCGTCTCATTGGGCACTTCGCGAAAGTAGTGAATCTTCAGCCCTTCACGGTAAGCCAGGTCTGGCGCGATGGTCTTGCCATCGGCATCCAGAACCCGGCCGCGCGCGATCCGATCCAGCCACTGCTCGCGACTGATGGCCGAAAACTTCGCACACAGGCAGTCCAGCACCGTGGCCCAGGGGCCGGGTGGCAAATACAGGGTGCTGGCTTGTTGCTGGGTGGCGCTGAACGCGGAATCGGACATGCTCGGGCTCTGACTCTCTCGGGGGTGACGCGGTTGAGCGGGGATTATCGCTGATTGGGGCGATCACCGCACAACATCGCTGTATGGCGTCTGACGGTAGACTGCGACACTATTAACCATCTGGTACATTCCGCTCAACACCTGCCAAGACCGGGCAGCGTCGCAAAAACAAGAGACGTATTTTATGACCCACGCTGAACACACTTCCGTACTGGCCGGCCTGATCGGCTCCGGCATTCAGGCGTCGCGAACGCCCGCCATGCATGAGCACGAAGGCGATGCGCAGGGCATGCGCTACCTGTATCGCCTGATCGATATCGATGCGCTGCAGCTGGACATCAACGCCCTGCCCCAGTTGATCGACAGCGCTCAGAACTGCGGCTTTACCGGCCTGAACATCACGTTCCCCTGCAAGCAGGCGGTCATCCCGTTGCTGGACGAACTCTCCGATGAAGCCCGTGGCATCGGTGCGGTGAACACTGTGGTCTTCAAGGATGGAAAGCGCATCGGCCACAACACCGACTGCCTGGGCTTCGCCGAAGGCTTCCAGCGCGGTCTGCACCAGGCAGCACGCCAGCGAGTCGTACAAATGGGTGCAGGGGGCGCAGGAGCCGCGGTGGCTCATGCGCTGCTGACAGCAGGCGTCGAGCGGTTGACCGTGTTTGAAGTGGACCCGCAACGCGCACAAGGACTCGTGGACAACCTGAACAGCCATTTCGGGGCCGGACGTGCTCACGTGGGTCTCGATTTGCCGGCTGCAATGGCCGAAGCGGACGGGCTGGTGAACACCACGCCGGTCGGCATGGCCAAACTGCCGGGCACGCCGTTGCCGGTGGAGCTGCTGCGCCCCGCACTGTGGGTCGCAGAAATCATCTACTTTCCGCTGGAAACCGAGCTGCTCAAACAGGCCCGCGCATTGGGCTGCCGGACGCTGGATGGCAGCACGATGGCGGTGTTTCAGGCGGTCAAGGCGTTCGAGCTGTTTAGTGGCCGGTCCGCTGACGCCGAACGCATGATGGCGCATTTCCACACACTGTAGGCATCAGCGTTTGAGGTAGCGCATGACAGCGTCGCAGATCATTGCCTTGTGACGCTGCTTGACCTCATCGCTCCACAGCTCGATCTGGAAAATCTCGCTGAACGTGTGGCGGTTGGAGATTCGGTAAAAGCAGAACGAACTGATCATCAGGTGCAGATCCACAGGATGCACATTGTCACGAAACAGGCCTTCGGCTTCACCGCGCCGCAGAATGCCCTCAAGTGCCTTGATGACCGTCTGACTCTGGGCCTGGATCGTGTCGGACTGTTTGACGTTCTCGCCATAATGGATGTTTTCGATACACACGATGCGCACGAAATCGACATTGTTGTCGTGGTGATCGAAGGTGAATTCAACCAGACGCTGAATTGCCTCGACCGGCTCCAGCTCGCTCAGGTTCAGTTCGCTTTCGGTGCTGCGAATCGCACCGTAGAGTTTTTCCAGCACGTCGACGTACAGCTGCTCTTTGCTGCCAAAGTAGTAATAAATCATCCGTTTTGAGGTTTTGGTCCGCTCGGCAATGGCATCGACGCGGGCACCGGTCAGCCCATGGGCAACGAATTCGGCCACAGCGGCCTGGAGGATGTCTTCGCGGGTTTTTTCCGGGTTGTTCTTGCGCCCCTTCGGCAACACGGCGGCAGGCCTGATGGCAACGGCGGAGTCGATTGTTTTCATTGTTGGCTCATGACCACGAGTGATGCGTGAAGTATGAAGCCGACCGGCGACAGAGGAAAGCTGCAGGGACTCTGAACCCGCACAGCGTCCTTGGCGCGGCCCTCACCGGTCTACACACGTCTTTGTGGGATCTTCAGGGCTTATGTATACCGGCGAGGCGTCGGCCCGGGCTCAGAGCCGGGTCTGGCGTACAGCGACATTGCGCGCCTTGGCCATCGCCGCGAGGCGCACCGGCACATTGGCAGCGCCGTACCCCACATAGCCGTTCTTGCGCTGCAGAATCTCGAAGAAGAAACGTCCGTCGAAGGCGTCGGTGTAGACGTGAAACAGCTCGCCGCCCTGCGCGTCGCGGTCATAGAGCACGTTGTAGTACGCCAGCTCGCTGAGGAACTCTTCATCGAAATCGAAGCGCGCCGCCAGATCGTCATAGTAGTTGAGCGGAATATCCAGCAACGGCACGCCGGCTTCCTTGGCGCGACTGACCTCGGCAAAGATGTCTTCGCAGGAGAACGCAATGTGATGCACGCCTGAACCACGGTAACTCGACAGCGCATGCGAAATGGCGGTGTTGCGGTTCTCGGAGATGTTCAGCGGCAGCCGCACGGTGCTGCAACGGCTGCGCAGGGCACGGCTTTTGACCAACCCGTAAGGATCGGGCAGCACCACTTCATCGTCGGCTTCGAAATCCAGAATGCTTTTGTAGAACAGCACCCAACTGTCGAGGCTGTCGGCTGGCAGCGCCATGGCCATGTGATCGATACGCTGCAAACCGCCCTTGGCGACCGCCTGCGGGTCGACGACAAAATCACTGTCGTAAATCGAATCGCCGGGCACCGCCTTGTCGACCAGATAGATCAGGCTGCCGTCGGGCGCACGCACCGAAGGAATCTCACGCTCGTTGGGGCCGACCAGCCCGCGATAGGGCTGGCCCTTAAATGCACGCGCACGCTCAAGGGACTGATGACCGTTGTCGACCCGCAAAGCGGTGGCGCACAACGACGGCCCGTGAGATTCGAAAAAGCTGTGCGCAAATGAGTACGGCTCGGCATTCAGCACGATTTTGATATCGCCCTGCCCCAACAGGCTGACCGCTTTGGAGCGGTGCTGCCCCAGCTTGGCGAACCCCAATCGCTGTAACCAGCCCGACAAGCGAGCGCCGTGGCTCTCATCGACCGCGAACTCGAGAAATTCGACGCCGTTGTACGTGCTGGCAGGCGGCGGATTGAACAGCACCTCGGGAACCGCAGCGGGTTCGTCACGCGCCAGCAACTGACGGGTTTTTTCTTCCAGATACAATAGCGAGCGCAAACCGTCGGCGGCATTGGCGCGAGTCGGCGCGGCACGGAAACCGTCGTTGAACACTTCCAGCGACAGCGGGCCGGTGTAGCCGCTGCGCAGGATAGGTGCCAGGAAACCCGCGAGGTCGAACTCGCCCTGACCGGGGAAACAGCGAAAATGGCGGCTCCACTCCAGCACATCCATTGCCAGAATCGGCGCGTCGGCCATTTGCACGAAAAAGATCTTGTCGCCGGGTATTTGCGCAATCGCGCTCGGGTCGCCCTTCAGTGACAGCGTGTGGAAGCTGTCGAGCAGCACGCCCAGTGCCGGATGATCGACCTGACGCACCAGATTCCAGACCTGTTGCCAGGTGTTCACATGCTTGCCCCAGGCCAGCGCTTCGTAACCGACCCGCAGGTTACGGGCACCGGCACGCTCGGCCAGCAGGCTCAGGTCATCGAGCAGAATGTTTTCATCGCCCACCGAATCGGCAGACGCGTTGCTGCAGACCAGCACCAGATCAGTGCCCAGTTCCTGCATCAGATCGAATTTGCGTTCGGCACGGTCCACGTTGCGCTGCAAGCGGTCACGGCGGCAACCTTCAAAATCGCGGAACGGCTGAAACAGCGTGATGGCGATGCCCAGGTCGGCGCATATCTGCCTGACGTTGCGCGGGCTGCCGTCGTAGTACAACAAATCGTTTTCGAAAATCTCGACGCCGTCAAAGCCGGCTGCGGCGATGGCTTCGAGTTTTTCGGGCAGGGTACCGCTCAAGGATACGGTAGCAATTGAACGCTGCATGCTTTTCAGCTCCTGGATGAACGCAACCTGATCGGGTCACGACTGGACAGCACCGCATTCTGGCCTTTCCCGGCCTTATTCAGAGGTGCGGATAAAGTATTTGCCTGTCAAAATCCTACAGCAACCTAAAGTGTACGAACTGGTTAGTTTTACGTTCGATTATCGAACAGAAGCCTTTTTAGTCAATTGACGCTGTACTGCGCAATGATCAACATCAGCATCACATTGCAGTGATAGACCCGCAGTCAGACGTTTTGATCGTCCGCTTCATCAGCAGCAAACCATAACAATTCAAACAACAGGAACCTTGCTCATGCACTCCCTCTTCGCCTTGCTCGACTACCCGCTCGCCCCTCTCGCCAGACGTCATGCCCGACGAACGCCTCCGGCCAAAAAACCGGTGGCGATTCGCGTCGCCTGAAACATTCCAACACACTTGCGCAGCTCAACCTGTAAATTGTCGGCCCGACGAACCGTTTCGCTGAAAGCCTGAGTTTCAACCGGCTTGTCGAATCGCGGTTCTACGACGTCACTTTACCTGCACAGCGCCTGCATCGAGTGGACTTCTCAGTCCGACTGTTGCCAGCAGCACAGTCCTGGAACGGATGGTTAGATCATCATGCTCAATACCCAGACCAACCCTGTCGCCCAGGCCGCCCGTGCCGGGATGGGTGAAAAGATTCGCGGCGCCCTCGCCGTGGGCAAGACCCGCTGGGGCATGCTTGCCCTGGTGTTTTTCGCCACCACGCTGAATTACATCGACCGGGCAGCGCTCGGGGTCATGCAGCCGATCCTGGCCAAGGAGATGAGCTGGACGGCGATGGATTACGCCAACATCAACTTCTGGTTTCAGGTCGGCTACGCAGTAGGCTTTGTGCTGCAAGGCCGATTCATCGACAAAGTCGGCGTCAAGCGCGCGTTCTTCCTGGCCGTGCTGCTGTGGAGCCTGGCCACCGGCGCTCACGGCCTGGCGACTTCCGCCGTCGGCTTCATGGTCTGCCGGTTCATTCTGGGCCTGACCGAGGCCGCCAACTACCCGGCCTGCGTGAAGACCACCCGTTTGTGGTTCCCGGCAGGCGAGCGCGCTGTCGCGACCGGGATCTTCAATGCCGGCACCAACGTCGGTGCCATGCTGACCCCCGCCCTTCTGCCTCTGATTCTGACCGTGTGGGGCTGGCAGGCAGCGTTTGTGGCAATGGGTTCGCTGGGCCTGATCTGGGTGATCATGTGGCGCCTGAAGTACTACAACCCTGAAGAACACCCGACCGTCAGCAAAACCGAACTGGACTACATCAATCAGGAGGTCGAGCCGGCACCGGTCAAGGTGCCTTTCTCCGGCATTCTGAAGATGCGTGGCACCTGGGCGTTCGCGCTGGCCTACGCAATCACGGCGCCGGTGTTCTGGTTCTACCTGTATTGGCTGCCGCCGTTTCTCAATCAGCAATACAACCTGGGGATCAGCGTGACGCAGATGGGGATCCCGCTGATCCTGATCTGGCTGACTGCCGACTTTGGCAGCGTGGGCGGCGGCATTCTCTCATCGTGGATGATCGGCCGTGGCATGCGGGCGACCAGAGCGCGTCTGCTGTCGATGCTGATTTTCGCCATCACGATCTGCAGCGTGGTGTTTGCCGCCAACGCCAGCGGCTTGTGGGTGGCGGTGCTGGCCATCTCTGTGGCGGTCGGCGCGCACCAGGCCTGGACGGCGAACATCTGGAGCCTGGTGATGGACTACACGCCCAAGCACATGATGAGCACCGTGTTCGGCTTTGGTGGCATGTGCGCGGCCATCGGCGGCATGTTCATGACGCAGATCGTGGGCGCTGTGCTGACCGCCACCAACAACAATTACAACGTGCTGTTCACCATGATTCCGGCGATGTACTTCATCGCCCTGATCTGGCTGTACTTCATGGCCCCGCGCAAGGTTCCGACGCTTAGCGAGTAACCGTCTGACACCCCCCGAAGAACCATAATGGCTATCGTCCCCACGCTCCGCGTGGGGATGCATTTCTTGGCGCTCCGCGTCACAGGCGGTTGTGCGATGTCAGCGCCGAATTGGCACGACACAGCGCTCAGCGTCGGCCGTTACCCACCCTTACGCCGCTGCTGCCAAGCCGCCGCCAGGCCGCTGAGGCAGATGATGGCGATGCCTGCCTGTGCGGTTGGCGACGGTGTGTGATCGAAGACCAGGAATCCCAACAGGCCGGCAAACACGATCTGGCAATAGCTGAACGGCGCGAGCATGGCCGGGGCGGCGAAGCGGAAGGCCTGGGTCAGCAGCAAGTGGGCCGACATGCCACACGCCCCCAGTGCCAGCAGGAACGGCAGGTGTTTGAGTGCTGGCACTTCCCAGAAGAACGGCACCAGCGCGCTCATCAACAGCGTATTGAACAGCCCGGCGAAGAAATTGCTGGTGGTCGGGCTGTCGAACGGGCTGACCAGTCGCGTCAGCAGTTGATACAGCGCAAAACACAGGGCTGACGACAGGGGCAGCAGAATCGCAGGCGTGAACAGTTCGCCGCCCGGATGAATGATGATCATCACCCCGACAAACCCCACGACCACGGCAGCCCATTGGCCGCGCGTCACCCGCTCGTGCAACAGCGGCACCGACAACGCCGTGACCAGCAGGGGCGCCAGGAAGTTGACCGCCGTGGCCTCTGCCTGCGGAATGAACATCAGGCTGCTGGTGAACAACAGGCTGGTGCCCAGCAGCGCAAGCGCTCGCAACACCTGTAACCCAGGGCGTCTGGTGCGCAACACACGCAACCCCGCCGACGGCATGAAGAGGCAGGCCATGAGCAGCGTGTGGACCAGATAGCGCGCCCAGACCACAAGAATGATCGGGTAAAAGCCGGACAGGTATTTGGACAGCGTGTCGTGACTGGCGAACAGAAAAGTCGCCAGAAGAATCAAACCAATCCCTTTCAAAGGTTGATTAATGCCGGACAACGGCGTGCTGGCAGTGCTCATCGGGCTTCCCTGTTCAAGTTTTCAGCCGCCTGGCCTGGCCGCCACCAGCGGCCAGAATACGCCACGTGCGTCTGCGGATCGCAGAGCATCGCACACGCCTGTGCAACGCCTCGCATAAAATGTTCCAACCGGTTCATTAACGTTCGATTATCGCCCTAAACAGCGCTTTCACAATTGCGGTCCACCTCTCGGCATTTCAATATCGCAACCAGCTACAACGACTCAATAACTACAAAAAAGGTCAGTTCCATGCGCTTGAATCCCTCTTGCAAAATCGTTTGCGGTCTTTCTGCGGCCATCGCTGCGACCCTGACACCGATAGCCAGCCACGCCGCCGGGTTTGTCGATGACGCCAAGGTCAATTTGAACGTACGCAACTTCTACATCAACCGCAACTTCGTGGACCCGGCCAACGCGCAGAACTACGCCGAAGAATGGACACAAAACTTCATTCTCGATGCCCGCTCCGGTTTCACCCAAGGCACGGTAGGCTTCGGCGTCGACGCATTGGGGCTTTACTCGCTCAAGCTCGACGGCGGCAAAGGCACCGGTGGCACGCAATTGTTGCCGATCCACAGTGACGGACGCCCGGCCGACGACTTTGGTCGGCTGGCGGTGGCAGGCAAGGCGCGCTTCTCGAAAACCGAACTCAAGGTCGGAGAATGGATGCCCGTGTTGCCAATCCTGCGCTCCGATGACGGTCGGTCGCTGCCGCAAACGTTTCAAGGCGGGCAGATCACTTCTAAAGAGATCGACAACCTGACCCTGTACGGCGGCCAGTTCCGCGGCAACAGCCCGCGCAACGACGCGAGCATGGAAGACATGTCCCTGAATGGCCGCGCAGCGTTCACCTCCGACCGTTTCAATTTCGGCGGCGGCGAGTACCTTTTCAATGAAAAACGCACCCAGGTCGGGGTGTGGTACGCCCAACTCGAAGACATTTACCACCAGCAGTATTTCAACCTGTTGCACAGCCAGCCCCTGGGCAGCTGGACGCTGGGCGCCAACCTCGGTTACTTCCAGGGCAAGGACGATGGCCAGTCACTGGCCGGCGATCTGGACAACAAGACCTGGTCCGCCCTGCTCTCTGCAAAACACGGCGGCAACACGTTCTACGTGGGCCTGCAGAAAGTCAGCGGCGACAGCGCCTGGATGCGGGTCAACGGCACCAGCGGCGGCACACTGGCCAACGACAGCTACAACTCCAGCTTCGATAACGCCCGGGAAAAATCCTGGCAGTTGCGTCACGACTATGATTTCGCGGCGCTTGGCACACCCGGCCTGACCCTGATGAACCGCTACATCAGCGGCGAAAACGTCCACACCGGTGCCATTACCGACGGCGAAGAGTGGGCTCGGGAAACCGAGCTGGCGTATGTGTTCCAGAGCGGCGCCTTCAAAAACCTGACACTCAAATGGCGCAACTCGACCATGCGCCGCGACTACAGCACCAATCAGTTCGACGAAAACCGCGTGATTGTCAGCTACCCGCTGTCGTTGCTCTGATCAGCAAAAAGCCGCCACAGCCCTGAGGGCTGCGGCGGCTTTTTCTGACTATCGTGCCGACGCTCCGCGTCACACAGCGGTTCTGCGATTTCTCACCCCTCCTTCAACGACTCCACGCCCATCTCGTCCCACACCGCCTCGGCCAAGTGAAACGTCGCGTTCGCCGCCGGGATGCCACAGTAGATCGCGCTCTGCATCAGCACTTCCTTGATTTCTTCTCGGGTCACGCCGTTGTTTTTTGCAGCTTTGAGGTGCAGGCGCAACTCGCCCTCGCGGTTCATGCCGATCAGCATGGCAATAGTGATCAGGCTACGGGTGTGGCGCGGCAAGCCTGGCCGGGTCCAGATATCACCCCAGGCATGGCGGGTGATCATTTCCTGAAACTCTTCGTTGAACGGCGTCAGCTTGCTCAGGCTGTTATCAACGTGCGTATCGCCCAGCACAGCGCGCCGCACTTGCATGCCGGCTTCGTAGCGTTCGTCTTCGGTCATCGGGAAATCCTTGTGTGTTCAGCCACGGCACGTTTGACCCACAGTCGGGCCTGGCCAAGGTAATGGGCCGGATCGAGCAGGCGATCCAGCGCGTCGGAAGACAGTTGCTCGCTGACCTGCGGGTTTTCACCGAGCACCTGACGCAAATGCGCCCCCTGCTCCACCGCGCGACGACAGCATTGTTCGATCAGATGATGGGCAGCGTCGCGGCCGATGCGCTGAGCCAGCGCAATGCTCACCGCTTCGGCCAGCACCAGCCCCTGAGTGGATTCAAGATTGACCCGCATGCGCTCGGCGTCAACCTGCAACCCGGGTATCACCTGCAACGCCTGCTGCAACGAGCCGGACACCAGGCAGCAGAGTTCGGGCAGGGTTTCCCATTCGGCATGCCACAGGCCCAGACTGCGCTCGTGCTCTTGCGGCATGGCCGCCAGCATCGTCGCGACCAGCCCCGGTGCCCGGGTGGCTGCACCGATCATCACCGCAGCACCGACCGGATTACGCTTGTGCGGCATGGTCGAAGAACCGCCTTTGCCCGGTGCGGAAGGCTCAAAGACTTCGCCTACTTCGGTCTGCATCAACAGGCTGACGTCGCGCCCCAGCTTGCCGAGGCTGCCCGCGATCATGCCCAGCAGGCTGGCAAACTCCACCAGCCGGTCCCGCTGGGTGTGCCAGGGTTGCTCGGGCAGCTCCAGCTGCAACTCCCTTGCCAGCGCCTCTGCGACCGGGAAAGCCTGATCGCCCAGCGCGGCAAGGCTGCCGGATGCGCCGCCGAATTGCAGGCACAGCAGGCGTGGCTTGATCTCGCTCAGGCGTTGTCGATGACGCGTGACAGCGCCCAGCCAGCCGGCGATTTTCATGCCCAGCGTGACGGGCGTGGCTTGCTGTAACCAGGTGCGCCCGGCCAGCGGCGTGCCGGCATGGCGCTGCGCCTGTTCCGCCAGCGCCTGGGCCAGTTGCGCGAGATCGCGCTCGAGCAAAACGATTGCCTGGCGCAGTTGCAGCACCAACCCGCTGTCCATGACATCCTGGCTGGTCGCGCCCATGTGAACATAGCGCTCGGCCTCCGGGCTGTGCGCGGCAATCTGCCTGCCCAGTGCCTTGACCAGCGGAATCGCCGAATTGCCGGCGCTGCCGATGGCGATGGCCAACTCGTCGAAATCGAACAGTTCGGCGCGGCAGGCTTGCTCGATATCGGCCACCACGCCTGAGGGGATCAGGCCGACCCGCGCCTGCGCACGGGCCAGGGCAGCCTCGAAGTCGAGCATGCCCTGCACCCGGCCTTGATCAGAGAAAACCTGACGCATGTCCGCCTGGGTGAAATAGGCATCGAAAAGTTGATTACCCGGTCTGTTCACGTCGCCGCTCCAGATTGAAAAGTTTCAGGTGGCGTCGGAATGACTGACCCAGCCCTTGATCAGGATCGCCACCGCAGCCACGGCCGCCGGAACCACCAGCGCGGTGAGTACTTGCTCGAAGCTCCAGCCCAGGCCCAGCAAAGTGGCACCGGCCCAGGCACCGAGAATGGCACCGAAACGACCGATCCCGAGCATCCACGACACCCCGGTGGCGCGCCCCTGTGTGGGGTAGAAACGTGCTGCCAGCGATGGCATCGCCGACTGCGCGCCGTTGATGCACATGCCTGCCACCAGCACCAGCGTAGCCAGCACAGCGACATTCCCCAGGCTCTGCCCGACCAGGTACGCGAACACACCGGCCAGCGCATACGCGACGCCAATTACCTTGTGCGGATTGTAACGGTCCATCGCCCAGCCAACACCCACCGCACTCAACACGCCGCCGAACTGGAACAGCGCGCCGATGAACGCCGACTGCTCCATGCTTGCGCCGCTGTCACGCATCAGGGTCGGCAGCCAGCTGGTCAGCAGGTAGACGATCACCAGGCCCATGAAATAGGTCAGCCACAACAGCAATGTGCCCGCACTGTAGGTGCCGGAAAAGATCACTTTCAGGACATTGCGGCTGCTGACGGTTTTTTGCTCGGGAACGCTGAACGCGGTCACGCCGGCCAGTGCTTTTGGTGCAATCGGCGCGAGTACCTTGCGAATCCGTTCGGCCCCCCGATGGTGTACCACCAGAAAACGCGCTGACTCCGGCAGCCAGACCATCAGCACCACCGCCAGTATCAGAGGCAGGATGCCGCCGAGCATCAGCAAGCTGTGCCAGCCCATGCTGGGGATCAGCTTGGCCGACACGAAACCGCCGCAGGCCATGCCCAGATTGAAACCACAGAACATGCTGGTGACCAGCAGCGACTTGAGCCGCTCCGGGGTGTATTCGGACAGCAGCGTGGTCGCGTTGGGCATCGCTGCGCCGAGCCCCAGCCCGGTCAACAGCCGCAATACCAGCAGTTGGTCGATCGTGTTGCTGTACGCGGACGCCAGACTGAACACGCCGAACAAAAACACGGCGACCACCAGCACCACTTTGCGGCCGAAACGGTCCGCCAGCGGCCCGGAACCCAGCGCACCGAAGACCATACCGATCAGCGCGGCGCTCATCACCGGCCCCAGGCTCGCGCGGTCGATTCCCCAATCCTGGCTGAGTGCGGGAGCGATAAAGCCCATCGCAGCGGTATCGAGACCGTCGAGGAACACGATCAGAAAACACAGGGCGACCACTCGCCACTGATACCCCGACAACGGTTGCGCGTTGATAAAAGCCTGTACGTCGAGCGTGCCTGTCACAGGCCCGCTGGCTGAAAGCGTCATGAAGGTGTCCTTTTATTTTTATAAGGTCGCCTGCCGGTGCAGGCGCCGTGAAACGCACGCACATTGCTTCAGAAATCGAAAAACACCGTCTCGTCATCACCCTGCACGCGAATGTCGAAGCGATAAGCCGTCTGGCCATCGTGCGTGCAACGTCGTGCAATCAGGGTTTCGCGACGAGCTGGCTGCTCGATCAGGTTCAGCACCGGGTCCTGCGCATTGGCCTGCGCTTCATCATCGAAATACACCCGCGTCTGCAGATGAATATTGATGCCGCGGGCAAACAGCGAGACGTTGATATGGGCCGCCATCGGCACCCCCGCCGCATTGCGCACCGAGCCCGGCTTGAGGGTCTTCAGTATCCATTGCCCGTCGTCGGTGGTTGCGGTGCGGCCAAAGCCGTTGAACGGGCGGTCCGGGTGAAATTCGTTGTGATACCGGCCTTCAGGGTCGGCCTGCCAGAACTCCAGGTACGCATCACGGATCAGATGACCATTGCCGTCGAAGACATTGCCCAGCAGTACGATGTGTTCGCCTGGCGCGTCAGGCCGGGCCATCTCGTTCCAGATCTCCAGCTCGCGGGTCGGGTTGCCGGCCACTTGCGGTGCCAGACCGATGTGAACGTAAGGACCTGCGGTCTGCGAGGGGGTTTCCTGCAGCAGTTGAACGGGCATGTCGGCCTCCTCAGCAGTTTTCGAAGTGAGTCTTGCGCTGACCGCGCAGAACGATATCAAAGCGGTACGCCAGGCAATCCATCGGGTTGCCCAGGGCCAGGTCAAGCCGGGCGATCAGGCTCTGGACGGCGTCCGGGTTGGCGATGGCCTTGACGATCGGGCAGATAGGAATCAACGGATCACCTTCGAAATACAACTGCGTGATCAGCCGTGTGGCAATCGACGGGCCGCTGATCGACACATGAACATGCGCCGGACGCCAGTCGTTGGGGCCGTTGCGCCACGGGTACGGCCCGGGCTTGACGGTGCGGAAGCTGTAATGGCCTTCGCTGTCGGTCAACGCTCGTCCGACGCCGCCGAAATTAGGGTCGATGGGGGCCAGATAAGCGTCGCGCTTGTGACGATAGCGACCGCCGGCATTGGCCTGCCAGATTTCCACCAGCGTATGAGGGATCGGCTTGCCGTACTGATCACAGACCCGGCCGGCAATCAGGATGCGCTCGCCGATGGGCAGCCCGCCATTATTGAAGTTGAGCAGCAGGTCATTGTCATGCTGGCCGAACGTCAAGTGCGAGAAATCAGGGCCGGTGGTTTCGGAAATGGATTGCGGAATACTGACCAGCGCCTGGCGTGGTGAACGCAGGATCGAGGTCTTGTAGTCGGGCGTCAGGGCTTTGGGGTGCCAGTTTCGGTCACGAATGACGAAGCGGCTGTTGTCCGCAGCAGACATGGCGTTCTCCTTGTTTTTCTTATGGGCGCGCGAGCGTCAGTCACTTGCGCTACAGGCTGTGGCGAAGTGTCGCGCGATCCATGCTTATGGAGAACTGAAATAAAACCTGCGATCCATAACCATATGGTTATGCATACTGCCCTTCCCGATAAGCCTCACCGACCGCTCGTAATTCATCCACGCACCACTGCGCGGCGCGGGTCAGCGGCAAAGCCGGATTGCTGCACAACCCCACCGAGCCGCCCGGTTCACGAATGCCCATGTCCAGTTCGACCAGCGTGCCACCTTTCAACTCCAGCGACACGGCATCCAGCGGCGCAATCCAGATCGCATCGCTGCATTGCACGTAACGACGGCTCAGGGTCAGCGACAGGGTTTCCAGCCGCTGGCGTGGCATCCGAATGCCACATTGCACAAACAGGCTGTCGGCGAACTTGCGAATGGTGGTGCCCGCCAGCGGCAACACCAGCGGAAACTGCTCAAGGCTTTCAGGCCTGAGGGGCGCAGCCAGCAGCGAGTGGTCGTTGCGCACCACCAGCGTCATGGACTCGTTGTACAGATGCTCAAACGTCAGCCCCTGTATCTGCGGGCTGTCCGTCATTCGCCCGACCACAAGGTCCAGCTCTCCGACCCTCAGTTGCGACAACAGATAGGCACTCGGGCCGGTCATGACACTGACGATCAAAGCCGGGTGGCGCTCGTGCAGCCGGTGAATGACGTCGGGCACCAACTGGCTCTCGGCAGTGGACAGCACGCCCAGCCTGGCCGTGACCGTGTCGTGCTCACCCGAACGCAAGCTGCTGACCCCGTCACGCAATGACTGCACGCTGGGGCCGGCGAAACGCATGAACGCAACCCCGGCCTCGGTCAGCGCCGCACCGCTTTTGCTGCGCACAAACAGCGAAGTCGCGAGAAGGGTTTCCAGCTCCTTGAGGCTTTTGGACAACGCAGGCTGACTGATCGCCAACGCGTCGGATGCCCGCGCCAGACTGCCCTGCCGAGCCACTTCGAGAAAGCAGACCAGATGCCGAAACTTGATACGGGTGTCGATATTCAATGCGCGCAAAGCCTGAAGTGGAGAAAGAGCCTAATGGCTGAGAAACGAAACAACCTGCGGCACTTCAAACGGCCACTCCAGTTCGTCGCCCGTGTCGACACGGCGCAACACAGGGACGCGCAACTCGTAACGCTCGAACAGCCGCTCATCTTCGCTGATGTCTATCAGCTCGACCAGCAAGCCATGTTCAATCGCGAGCGGTTGCAGCACCGCTTCGGCGGCCTCACACAACGGGCATCCCACGGTGCTTAAAAGCTGGCATTCGGGTGGCATGAATGGATCCTCGGCGAATACGTGACAACCGAGCACTGATTCTAGGCCCACCGCAGTATCACGTCGACACCCGGAAATGCGTCTTGCTGAACGCATTGGCGCGGTCCAGCACCGGCTTCTCGAAACAGCGGTAACCGACCCAGCCATAACAGACTGCCGCGGCCATCATCAGTACGGCGAAAAAAAGGTTGTCCAGATAGCTCTCCGGCCAGGCCCCGACCTGACTCCAGACCCGACCGATCACGCCGAGCACCAGCAGATGAGATAGGTAAATCGTGTAGGACATGTCCCCGACGGCGACCAGAAAACCCGGCACGACGAGCCGCTTGCGGCGCTCCAGCAAGGCCAGGGTCAGCACCAGCGTGCCGAATGTGCCGCCGACCATGAGCATGCGCAATAAACCCTGACTGTCGTAAAGCCGGTAGATCCCGATCAGTGGCACAGCCACCAGCAGCGCAACACCCAACAAGGCGCACACGGCAGACGTCGGCATGCGGGCGCTATGGCGTCCATAGAAGAACAGTGCCAGCGCCGCGCCGAGGATGAACTCGAGGGCATAAGGGTGCAGGATGATTTTCAGTGCGGGTGAATAGTCCTGCCAGTCCGCCAGCGCATTGAACGCAATAATGATCAGTGCCCAGCCGCCCAGCAGAAGCGGCAGACCGCGCTCGCGAAACAGCAGAAAACCCGAAAACATCACGTAGAACCACAGTTCGAAGAGCAGTGACCAGGCGACCATCACCAGCAGCACCTTGTCATTGGGCAGCAGGAGGAAGGACATGAGCAGATTCGACGAACCGTGCCCGCTGTTGACCATCCCCGGCTGCACCAGAAATACCGCCAGGGTGATGAAAAAGTACAGCCAGTACGTGGGGTAAATCCGCGACACCCGATTGAACAGGAAGCGCCGGGCCTCGAGGCCGCTCTGAAAACGGCCACGGCTGACAATCACCATCACGAATCCGCTGATGACGAAAAAAAGATCGACACCCAACTGAAAAAAATCGAGCAGCGGCGGCAGGAGAATATCCCCTCCGGAAAACTTGCTCTCGACCGACATCATGTGAAACAACACCACACCCAGTACGGCGACGCCCCTGAGCCCCTGCAGGGAATACAGCCGCTCCATGCCTCTCTCCATTCAGCCCATTGCGCTCATCTGTGCATGCCATGCCTGTGCTCACGCGTGTGGAGCATAGCCAATGGCCAGAAATACGGAACCCCCCAATTCGTCCAGTCGTTACGGTTTTTCTTGCCGCCCGCTTTTGGAGTAAGGTGCAGCGGCAGTGGGCGGCCTGATCAGGCACGATACGACAATCGAAGTGAACCTTCAGGAATGCCCTGTACTCGAAACATCCATACGCTACCCAAACGGAGAAAATCATGGCTCGCGAAACCGCACAGAATGCTCAGGAAATCCTGAGAGCCGACTTCCAGGTACTGGTTGCCGATACTGAAAAGCTGCTGGCGCACACCGCGTCCCTGGCAGGTGAGCAGGCTGATGAACTGCGTGCCCAGATCCGTGAGAGCCTGCTGCGTGCCAAGGAAACGCTGAAAACCACTGAAGACTCGCTTCGCGAGCGCGGTGAAGCGGCCGTGGTCGCTACCGAAGATTACGTTCAGAACAACCCCTGGCAGTCAGTCGGTATCGCCGCAGGTGTCGGCTTTCTGATCGGCCTGCTGGCCACAAGGCGCTAACATCATGACTCTGGGAACGGAATCTGCCACGCCCGAGGGGACCCCGGGCTCTTCACCGCGGCGCCTCGGCGCTGCATTCCTTGGCCTGTTGCACACCCACGTCGAACTGTTCGGCATCGAGTTGCAGGAGCAGAAAGCACGTACGGTCAGCCTGTTGCTGTTTGCAGGCCTGGCTCTGGTTTTCGGTCTGCTGTTGCTGACCGGGCTTTCGGCCTTGCTGCTGATCGTGCTGTGGGACAGCTACCGACTGGCCGGTATCGTCGGCCTGTGTACGTTCTACTTTCTGGCCGCGGTCTTCTGTGGACTGCGCCTGAAGGCAGCTATCTTCGACGAATCGTCGCCGTTCCACGCGACCCTCGAAGAACTGGCCAATGACCGTGAGCGATTGATGCCATGAGTGAACCCAAATCGCACCAGAGCAATACCCGTCGCGAATTGCGCAAAGCGTTGATCCGCTTGCGCATGGAGATGCATCGCCAGGAAATACGCCACGAATCGACGCAGCTGCTGCAGCCGTTGCAACGTTTTCGGGGCATTCGCCATGACTGGAAAAGCGCATTGGGCTTTCGCCACGCGCCGCTCTGGGGAGTGGGCTCGGTCGCCCTGCTGGGCTTTCTGAGTGGCAAGCGCGCCAAGACCGGTCGCACCAGCCTGCTCGGTCGCCTGTTGAAGCTGGGCATCACCCTGACGCCGCTGGTCAAGGTGGCCATGCAGAGCCGTGCCCTGCAGAATCGCAACCGCAGACTCTGATCGCCTGCGGTTTTGCATGACTCAAGCTTGCATGAATGCACATGCCCGCCCCGGATTCCGGGGCGGGCATTTGCTTTTTAACGAGACCTGTTTCCGGTTGTCACGATTCAAGGCCTTGCGGCACGCCTGGCGAACCGGGAAGCTAGGCGACAATTATTGACGGAGCGACCTCCTTGGATTGGCAAACCCTGCTTAACCGCGAACGACTCGGCAAGACCCTGCACAGCCCCGAAGAGCTCGGGCGCAGTCCATTCCACAAGGACCACGACCGCATCATCTTCTCCGGGGCGTTCCGCCGCCTGGGCCGCAAGACACAGGTTCACCCGGTGTCCAGCAATGACCATATCCATACACGCCTGACCCACTCGCTGGAAGTCAGCTGTGTCGGCCGGTCGCTGGGCATGCGTGTCGGCGAAACACTGCGCTCCGCCCTGCCCGACTGGTGCGACCCCAGCGACCTGGGCATGGTCGTGCAGTCCGCCTGCCTGGCTCACGATATCGGTAACCCGCCCTTCGGCCACTCCGGCGAAGATGCCATTCGCAACTGGTTCAACCAGGCCGCCGGGCGCGGCTGGCTCGACGCAATGAGCGAAACCGAGCGCAACGACTTCCTCAATTTCGAAGGCAACGCGCAGGGCTTCCGCGTGCTGACGCAGCTGGAATATCACCAGTTCGACGGCGGCACCCGCCTGACTTACGCCACCCTGGGCACCTACCTCAAATACCCGTGGACGGCCCGTCACGCCGATTCGCTGGGCTACAAGAAACACAAGTTCGGCTGCTACCAGAGCGAATTGCCGATCCTTGAGCAGATTGCCGGCAAGCTCGGTCTGCCGCAGCTTGAAGAACAGCGTTGGGCACGTCATCCGCTGGTCTACCTGATGGAAGCTGCCGACGACATCTGCTATGCCCTGATCGACCTGGAAGACGGCCTGGAGATGGACCTGCTCGACTACTCGGAAGTCGAGTCACTGCTGCTCGGGCTGGTCGGTGATGACCTGCCGGAAACCTATCGGCAACTGGGGCCGGGCGATTCACGCCGGCGCAAGCTGGCCATCCTGCGGGGCAAGGCCATTGAGCACCTGACCAATGCGGCGGCCCGGGCGTTCGTCGAGCAACAGGACGCACTGCTTGCCGGTACCCTGCCCGGTGATCTGGTCGAGCACATGCATGGCCCGGCCAAACGCTGCGTGCTGAACGCAAAGGACATGGCGCGCAAGAAGATCTTCCAGGACAAGCGCAAGACGCTGCACGAAATCGGCGCGTACACCACGCTGGAAATCCTGCTCAATGCGTTTTGCGGGGCAGCGGTCGAGCAGTTCGGCGGCAGAACACCGTCTTTCAAGCACCGCCGTATCCTCGACCTGCTGGGCAACAGCGCGCCCGACCCCAAAGCGTCATTGCATGCGTCTTTCTTGCGCATGATCGACTTCATCGCGGGCATGACCGACAGTTACGCCAGTGAAATGGCACGGGAAATGACCGGCCGCTCCGGGTAAATACACGCTCCATCGGCCCGCCGAATGGCTGAACAGCATCAGCCGTTTGGCGGGCCAGAGTGCCCCGACCTGAAAACTCAGACAAGCCCTACATGCTTGTCAGACGGGTCCTATCGCAGCTTTTCTTGCATCCCTCAATAATTCCAGCCACTTCAACTGCCGCATCGGCACGTCATCCGTATGCCTGCGACATTTGCCGGCGTGTATGCCGTCTGCCGGTGCCTGAACGCCTTGCCAGGGCCATTCCGGAAAACTCATGTCCAAACACAGCCTGCGCATCCTGTTGGTGGAGGACCACCCCTTTCAACTGATCGCCACCCAGGTGCTGCTCAATAACCAGGGCTACTTCCTGCTCACCCCCGCACTCACCGCAGCGGAGGCCATGAGTGCGATGCAGCGCAGCCCGGAGCCATACGGGCTTCTGCTCTGTGATCAGTGCCTGCCAGACATGCCGGGCATCGACCTGATCAGTGAAGCATCGCGGCAAGGGCTGCTGCGCCAGGCCATTCTTCTCAGCGGCGTGCCCGATGCACAGCTTGAAAACCTGCGGCAACTGGCCATGCATCGCGACCTGCCATTGCTGGGTTGTCTGAGCAAACCCCTGCACGGTCCTGACCTGCGCCGTCTGCTGGAACGCGTTCCGGCCTGATCCCCCGTGAGCCTGACTCGATAGCGCACAACAACTACCTGCACGCCACCGATAAATGATCATGACGGTTATGAATTCACGTTTGGAATCGTAGGAAATCAACGTTAAACATGAGTGATGATTCCAGAAAGTAATAAACAACCCGGTCATCATAACCCCCTGCCCCGCTGAACAACGCGTTAACGTTTAAACACACTTGTGTTCTGCGTAGGCTTTTACGTACTCCGATACGCTAATTATTGCAGGACTTTTCCTATATATGTCTGTTGAGCAAGTCTCTTTATGTGCCTGCCCGAACATCTGAGCTAAGGTGCGCGCTTTATTCGCCGCTTGTTATGGAATGGAATATGAACTCAGTTTTTATCATCGACGACCACCCGGTTATCCGGATGGCTGTAAGAATGCTTCTGGAAAACGAGAATTATGAAGTGGTCGGCGAAACCGATAACGGTGTCGACGCGATGCAAATGGTTCGCGAATGCATGCCCGACCTGATCATCCTCGACATCAGCATCCCCAAGCTCGACGGGCTTGAAGTGCTGGCCCGCTTCAACACGATGGGGCTGTCGTCCAAGATTCTGGTGCTGACTTCGCAGACCCCCAATCTGTTTGCGATTCGCTGCATGCAATCGGGTGCTTCCGGTTATGTCTGCAAACAGGAAGATCTAAGCGAATTGCTCAGTTCGGTGAAAGCAGTATTATCCGGCTACAATTACTTTCCCAGCCAGGCATTGACGTGTGCGGTGCGTGAAGATGGGCAGACCAGTGAGCTGGAGCTGTTCAAGTTGGTCAATGACCGTGAACTGATGGTGTTGCAATTGTTTGCACAAGGGCGTTCCAACAAGGAAATCGCCAAGGGTATGTTTCTCAGTAACAAAACCGTCAGCACCTACAAAACGCGACTGATGCAAAAACTGAAAACCAGAACCTTGGTAGAACTTATCGAGATGGCAAAACGCAACTCGCTAGTGTGAGAGACCGGATGCCCAAGCGCTTCAGACACTTATTACTGCTGGCCACGGGCCTATGCATGGGCTGGGTGGCTCAGGCCAGCCCTGACATGGCCGATCACTACACCCTGCTCGGTCGTTCAAGCCCGGCGCACATGGACGTGAAGCTGGACAGCAGCCAATGGCAGTGGGTACGCGGTCGGCGCGAACTCATTCTCGGCACCTCGAGCCCCGATTACCCGCCTTTCGATATCACCATTTCAGGCAACGATTACGAAGGCATCACGGCTGATTACGCTGGCATCATTTCGGATGCGCTGGACCTCCCCGTTCGTGTCCAGCGCTTCGCGAGCCGTGACGCCGCGATCAGGGCACTGGTGACAGGCCAGGTCGATCTGCTGGGCACCGCCAATGGCTTCGAAGCCGTTGAGCGCAACATCAGGCTGTCACAGCCCTATTCGGTGGACCAGCCCGTGCTGGTCACCCGGGTCGGAGAAACGCGCCCTTTGAACGAAGGCCTGCAAGGCATGCGCCTGAGCATGGTCTATCACTACCTGCCGGCGGCGGAGGTCGAAGCGACCTACCCGGGCGCGATTCTCAAGCTCTATCCCTCGTTCCAGAACGCCATCAATGCCGTGGCCTTCAACCAGGCCGATGTCTTTCTGGGCGATACCGTGTCCACTCAATACATCATCAACAAGGGCTACCTGAACAATGTCCAGATGTCGAACTTCGGCAAGCACGAGGCCAATGGCTTCAGCTTCGCCGTCCGCTACGAGAACACCCAACTGCTGGGCATCATCAACCAGACCCTGAAGGCCATTCCCGTCGATGAGCGCATCGACATTTCCAGACGCTGGAACACCGGCAGTGACCTGATGCTGACCGACCAGAAACTGCAACTGACGCAACGCGAGGAACGCTGGATCGCCCAGCATCCTACCGTCCGTGTGGTGGTCAACGAAGCGTACGCCCCTCTGACTTTCTTCGATGCCAAAGGCAACTTTCGGGGCATTACGGCTGATTTGCTGGAACTGGTGCGTTTGCGTACCGGGCTCAAGTTCGACGTCAAACGTTCGCCGAGCCTGACCGATATGCAGAATCAGGTCACCGAGGGCAAGGCGGACATGATCGGCGCGCTGGTCTCCAGCGATGAACGGGAAGATCGCCTGAGTTTCAGCCGGCCTTACGTCGACAACTCGTTCGTGCTGGTCACGCGCAAGGATCCGGGATCACCCGGCCATCTGGAGCAGATGGACGGCAAACGCCTGGCGATCACACAGGGCAGTCCGATGCTGGGCTGGCTACGGAACTCATACCCGAAAGTCGTCCCGCTGGAGATCGACAACCCGTTCCAGGCACTGGACATGCTCGCGCTGGGCAGAGCGGAAGGCGCGGTTATCTCGCTGCTGAGTGCAAATTACTTTCTGTCTTCGGGCATCTTTGAAGAGCGCTTGCAGATGACCGCCACCCTCGGCGAGGACCCGGCACTGATTTCGATGGCAACCTCACGCAATGCCATCGAGCTGAGCTCGATTCTCGACAAGGCACTGGCAAGCATCGCCCCGCAGGACCTGGCGGCGATCAACAATCGATGGCGCGCTTACACCCCCTCAAGCGCCAACTGGCACGATTACCAGCGCCTGATCTACCAGATCCTGATCGGCGCGAGTCTTCTGCTGCTGGGCCTGCTGGCCTGGAATGCCTGGATGCGACGGCAGATACGCGAACGCGAAGCCGCCGAGCGGGCACTGGGTGACCAGTTCGAGTTCATGAGCGCGCTGGTGAACGGTACGCCTCACCCGATCTACGTCCGCGACCGCGAAGGGCTTCTGCGCATCTGCAACGACAGCTACCTGCGGGCGTTCTCGGCCAGACGTGAGGATGTCATCGGCAAGAGCGTCACCGAGGGCGTGCCGGGCAACGCGTCCGAGGCCAGCGAGTACGCCGCGGACTATGAGCAAGTCATGGCCAGCAACACCGCCATGATCCTTGACCGTCCCTTGCGTATCGGCGAACGGCAACTGACCATCTATCACTGGATACTGCCGTTCCGTGACTCCCTGGGTGAAGTACAGGGCATCATCGGGGGCTGGATCGACATCAGCGAGCGTCGCCAGTTGATCGAGGAACTGCAAAGCGCCAAGGAACAGGCAGACGCTGCCAGTCGTGCCAAAAGTACCTTTCTGGCGACCATGAGCCATGAAATCCGCACGCCGATGAACGCGGTGATCGGCATGCTCGAACTGACACTCAAACGCGCCGACCAGGGGGAACTTGACCGCTCCGCCATTGAAGTCGCCTACAGCTCGGCCAACGACCTGCTGGACCTGATCGGCGACATTCTTGACATTGCACGCATCGAATCCGGCCGTCTGGCCCTCAACCCGGAACGGGCAAACCTGCGCCAGCTGGTGGAATCGGTGGTCAGGGTTTTCGACGGCCTGGCCCGCCAGAAAGACCTCAGTCTGGTGCTCGCGCTGGACAGCCGAATCAACACCGACGTGTTGATCGACCCGCTGCGTTTCAAGCAGATACTCTCCAATCTGGTCAGCAACGCGATCAAGTTCACTCAGTACGGGCAGGTAAAGATCAGCCTGCAAGCCGGCGACTCGGCCGACCCGCAACAGCTGCACCTGCATGTCACGGTTCAGGACAGCGGCATCGGCATCAGCGCCGAAGACCAGCAGCGGCTGTTCGAACCGTTCGCCCAGGTGGACAACACCGGGCAGATGGCGAGGACCGGCGCCGGGCTGGGGCTGGTGATCTGCCGCAGCCTGTGCATGATGATGGGTGGCAGCCTTCAGCTCGACAGCGAGCGCGGCCAGGGCACCCGAATCAGCATGGACCTGGTGCTGACGACACTTGAGCCGCTGAGCCATCAGTCAGAGGCACTACAGCCATCGACCTCGGCCCGGCACGCCCTCAGAATCCTTGTGGTCGACGACCATCCCGCCAACCGAATGCTGCTGTGTCAGCAGTTGGGGTTTCTCGGCCATCACTGCGAAGTCGCTGAAGACGGTGCGCAAGGGCTTGCGCAATGGAAGGCGGACAGCTTTGATCTGGTGGTCGCCGACTGCAACATGCCGATCATGAACGGCTATGACATGGCGTCCGCAATCCGCGCCCAGGAACGCACGGCAGACCAGCCGCGCTGCCCGGTGTGGGGCTTCACGGCCAATGCCCAGCAGGATGAGATCGAGCGTTGCCGTGCTGCGGGCATGGACGATTGCCTGTTCAAGCCCATCAGCCTCTCGATGCTCAGCGAGCGACTGACTGCAATTGCTCCACTGGCGCGCACGCCATTGCCCTTCAGCCTGGACAGCGTCAGCAACCTGACCGGCCATCAACCGGAGCGGGTTGAGCGCCTGATCGCGCAACTGCTGCAGAGCAACCACGAGGATCGGCTGACGCTTGCCCGGCTGATACTGGAAGGCAATCGCGCGCAAACCCGCGACCTGGCCCACAGGATCAAGGGCGCAGCGCGCATCATCAGTGCCTCTCGGGTGGTCGAAGCGTGTGACGAGCTGGAAAAGGCTTGTGAGGCTGACATGACAGACGAGCAGTTCCATCGAGGCCAGAAGGACGTCGAGCTGGCGATGATCGAACTTGAAGACGCACTGCTTATGCAGCAGGCAAAAACTGCCTGACGAGACGATGTAACAATAGGAGGAACTACCGAGGCGGGAACAGCAAGGGAAGCAGGCGCTGGCCTGCTTCCCTGTAACATCAAGCGGCCGGATTGATTTCTTTTTCCGGGTACCAGACGTCGATCAGCGGGCTGACAGTGGCTTCTGTCAGTTCGCTGCGGCCTTTGAGCCAAGCTTCAACAGCAGCACGCTGCTCTTCGCTGACCGAACCACGTTTGCTCAGGCAAACCAGACCGAAGTCGTCGCCGCCCACATAACCCAAACCGTTGGCTTCCATTGCTTCTTTCAGGAAAGCATCCAGGAACGCATCGATAGCGTTGTCATCCAGCCCTTCCTTGAAGTCCAGGTTCAGTTCGAAACCCAATTCCTGGAACTCGTCTACACACAGTTTTTTGCGCAGACGGCGGGAGCGGTTAGTGGCCATGGGACAATCCTCATCAATAAATATCGGGCGGCACTCTAACAGCTTGGCGTTTTAAAAGCCCGACAATTGCTGTCAGCACATCGGACATGGCGTGCCGACACTCAGGTGTGCGCTTGATAAAAAATAGCGATTCCGCGTCAACCCCCCGTCACAAGCCGGCTCTGCTTGGGGCATAATGCCGCTCGTTCGCACCACCGCTTTATGTGTTACAAAAAACCGCTGCGAATTCACTACTATAGTTACCGAGTTTTCGAACAGTTACCGGGGGAATTCATCCATGCCCTCTTTTTTATTTGCCTCTCTGCAGTAGGGTTTTAGTCAATGATCAAGTCGCTACGTCCCTTGTTGCTCGTTTCCCTCCTATTGCCACTGGCTCTGCCCGCCCACGCTGCCGTCGTCAACACCACGCTGCCCCCCAAGGTTCAACAGGCTCTGAAAGCCAGCAAACTCAACGATGATGCGCTCTCGCTGGTCATGCTGCCGCTCAACGGCCCCGGGACACCGACCGTATTCAACGCCGATGTGTCGGTGAACCCGGCGTCCACCATGAAACTGATCACCACCTATGCCGCGCTGGAAATACTCGGCCCGACGCACCAGTGGAAAACCGAATTCTTCACCGACGGCACCCTGAGCAACGGCGTGCTGCGCGGCAATCTGTACCTCAAGGGCGGCGGCGATCCCAAGCTGAACATGGAAAAGCTCTGGTTGCTGATGCGTGACCTGCGCGCCAACGGGGTGCAGCAGGTGACCGGCGACCTGGTCCTGGACCGCAGCCACTTCGTGCAGCCGCAATTGCCAGTCTTCAACGATGACGGCAATGACACCAACAAACCGTTTCTGGTCAAGCCGGACGCGTTGATGGTCAACCTCAAGGCCTTGCGCTTTGTGACGCGCAATGATGACGGCAAGGTTCTGGTTTCCGTAGAGCCGCCCATCGCGACCATCCACATCGACAACCAGGTCAAGGCTATTGCTTCGAAGCAATGCACCGGAGACGTTCGCTACAACCCGGTGACTCAGCCTGACGGCAGCGTAAACGTGACCGTGACCGGCCAGTTGGGCAACGGCTGCAACTCCCAGACCTACCTCTCGTTGCTGGACCACCCGGCTTACGCGGCAGGCGCAGTGCGGGCGATCTGGCAGGAACTGGGCGGCACCATTCAGGGCAAGGACCGGGTCGGCGTTGTGCCTGCCAACACCAAGCTGCTGGCCAAGGCCTTTTCGCCGGACCTGGTGGAAGTGATCCGCGACATCAACAAATTCAGTAACAACACCATGGCCCAGCAACTGTTTCTCAGCCTGGGGGAAGAGTTTCGCAACGAGGCGGACGGTGACGACGGCAAGGCCGCACAACGCGTGATTCGTCAGTGGCTGGCGAAAAAAGGCATCACCGCGCCGCATCTGGTGATGGAAAACGGCTCGGGGCTTTCCCGTGCGGAGCGTGTCAGTGCCCGTGAAATGGCGATTATCCTGCAAGCCGCCTGGCGCAGTCCGTATGCGGCCGAGTTCATGAGTTCAATGCCGCTGGCCGGGCTTGACGGCACCATGCGCAAGCGCCTCAAGCGCACGCCTTTGCTGGGCGAAGCGCATATAAAGACGGGCACCCTGAACACCGTTCGGGCCATTGCCGGTTTCAGTCGCGACAGCAACGGCAACACCTGGGCGGTCGTGGCGATCCTCAATGATCCGCGTCCTTTCGGCGCTTCATCGATCCTGGATGAAGTACTGATTGACCTGTATCGCCAGCCCAAGCTGGCCAACACAACGGTCTCGATTCAGCAGTAACAGACCCACAGAAAACACAAAGGCCCGCTCTCACAGCGGGCCTTTGTGTTTCAAGTCAGCGCACAGGACCGCCGCATCGAATCAGAACTGCTCCGGTTCCACCCGATCCCGACCAGCCTGCTTGGCGGCATAGACACCCGAGTCGGCACGCAACAACATCGCGTCGATCCCCTCGCCTGCCCGCCAGCTGGCAATCCCGAAACTGGCCGTGACAACATGATCCACGCCTTCGATCACCTGCTTGCGCAACTCCTCGCGCAGACTCATGGCCAACTGATAAGCCTGCGTGCCTCGGGTGCCCGGGCACACGACCATGAATTCCTCGCCACCCAGACGACAGAACACGTCGTCACTGCGCAGGCGTTGACTGATCTTTTCCGAGATGGCCTTGAGCACCTGATCGCCTACGGCATGCCCGAAGCGGTCATTGATGCGCTTGAAGTGGTCGATGTCGAGCATGATGATCGACAGATGACCGCCGTGGCGGTCGATCCTCTTCAACTCAGACTGCATCCGGTCCTGAAAGTAACGCCGGTTGTAGGCACCGGTCAGTACGTCGGTGACCGAGAGCGCGCGCAACTCCTGCTCGACCCGTTTGAGGTCAGTGATGTCTGACACAAAACCGTGCCACAGCACACTGCCATCAGCCAGCCGCTCCGGTGTCGAGGCCGCGCGCAGCCAGCGCTGGCCCTTACTTGGCAGCTCGACCCGATATTCTTCGCTCCACGCGGTCAGGTGCCTGGCGCTCTCGAGGATGGAGCTTTTGACCCGCGTCAGGTCGGTTGGGTGGATACGTCGCAGAACCGCGTCAGAGTCCTCCAGCAGCTGGGTTTCATCGACTTCGAACAGTTCGCCCATGCCCGCGCTGGCATACCTGAAGTGAGCGCTGCCATCGACGCCCAAGTGGTACTGATAAATGCCGCCGGGCACTTGAGAACCCAGCTTTTTCAACAACTCGCCCTGCTCGGCCAAGGCTTCGTTGACGCGCTTGTGTTCAGTGACATCGATGCACACGGCCAGGTACCCCGTCCACAGCCCCTGATCGTCGCGTACGGCGGTGACTAGCATGTCCACGACCAGCGTGCTGCCGTCACTGCGCTGCAGGGTCCACTCCTGAGACGGGTGACTGCCTTCCTGCACGGCATCGAGAAACATCAACTGAGAGGCGCTGATCGGCCGCCCCATTTCCTTGCTCAGGGTGCTCGCGCGGGCCTCCAGCACAGTGGACTGATAGAGGTCCATGAGCCGGAACTTGCCCAGCACGTCCTCTTGGGCATAACCCAGCATCTTCTGCGCGCCAACGTTGAACGTCTTGATCAGGCCGTCCAGGTCGGTCGCGATGATGGCCACTTCGGTCGCCGCGTCGAGTACGTTACGCAACTGCCCGTGGGCGGCCCTCAACTGCAGTTCGCGTTGACGCAGCTCGCGAGTACGCTGGGCCACTCGCTGCAAGGCCCGTTGACGCTGGCTGATCAGGCTGTACAGCAAGGCGCTGAGCATCAGACTCAGCAGCCCTCCGAGCCACATCACCCGTCCCGGCATCATGATCTGATTGCTCAGGCTGAAAATCTGCGTCGGCCGCACCTCGACCAGGTAATCCCTGTCACCCAGGCTCAGCAGGCTGCTGGCGTACAGTTGATTGTGTATTGCGGCCACCGGCGACTGATACACCTGCTCCGCCTTGGCCGGCGACGTGAGGTCAATCATGGTCACCGACAGGTTGTCCTGTTCCACGGTGCCCACGCTCATCAACTGCGCCAGACTGATGATCGCAGTGACATAGCCTTTCAACTCGGGGGACGACTGAGACGTCGAAAAAACCGGTGCCACCAGCAAGATGCCGTAGGTGTCGGAAGGGTCGAGGGCCAGCAGACGAATGCGCGGTGTGGCGACGATATGCTTGAGCAGGCGGGCACGCTCCAGCGCTGCATAGCGTACCTGTTCAGAGTAGATATCTAGGCCCAGCGGCGGTGGCGCCTTGCCGAGGGTCTGGATGAAGCGCACCGGAAAATACTCATTCCGCACGCCCGCGATCTTCAGCGTGCCGTTTTCACCCATCTCGCGTATGGCGTAATCATTCAGGCCATCCTGGCGTGCCTGCGCTTCAAAAGCGGCCCGCTCGGCCTGGGTCACTTTGGGGTTCCAGGCATAGGCCTGGGTCCCGAGCAGCAACGGCGCAACGAAACCGTCGAATTCAGACTGTTCGACCTGATGGGAGAAAACAAAGAAGCGGCCGAGGGTGTCCAGCCGCGTGACTTGCCGGTCAAGGCGCTCCTGAAGACGGCTGAAGCGCTCGGCGGCGAGCATGTCGAAGCGCTGACGCAGCTGGCGCTGGTACAACTCGTTGTCCGCCAACGCCAGCATAACGGTAAGTGCGATACCGACCAGAAAAGCCAGAGCCGCTACAAGCCACGGCGAGAGCTGACCACTGATGAAACTCAGAACCCTGAGCCTGAAACGTTTTACTGTCATAGACAGAAACTCATGACGCCAACGAACTGAAGCGTCAGGCTGGCTATGAGTTCTTTTATAGCTACTCGCCAGTAGTTTGCCTAGTGGACGATGAACAAACCTGTGCAAAGAAGCTACAAATCAGTTCAACGCCCTTCGTTTCATGATCAGGCGCGCGCCATTATCTTCCAGGCGCGGTGAATCTTGCCGTTGCGGGCAAAGTCCGGGTCAATCGTCTGCGCGGTGATGTCTTCGACCGAGTAGCGCTGGGCGAGATTTTCATCGAGTACGAACTTGCGGAAGTTATTGGAGAAATACAGCACGCCGCCGGGTGCGAGACGTGCCATTGCCAGATCGATCAGCTCGACCTGATCACGTTGCACGTCGAAAATGCCTTCCATGCGCTTGGAGTTGGAAAAGGTCGGCGGGTCGATGAAGATCAGGTCGTACTCGTCCCGATTGGCCTGCAGCCAGGCCATCACATCGCCCTGTTCCAGACGGTTCTTGTCGGAAAAACCGTTGAGCGACAGGTTGCGGCGAGCCCAGTCCAGGTAGGTGCGTGACAGATCGACGCTGGTGGTGCTGCGCGCACCGCCCTTGGCGGCGTGAACGCTGGCCGTTGCGGTGTAGGCAAACAGGTTGAGGAAGCGCTTGCCCGCGGCTTCACGCTGAATACGCATGCGTATCGGGCGATGATCGAGAAACAGGCCGGTGTCCAGATAATCAGTCAGGTTGACCAACAGCTTGACGCCGCCTTCGCTGACTTCCAGAAACTGCCCCTGAGCACTCTGACGCTCGTACTGCTTGGTGCCGCTCTGACGCTCGCGACGCTTGATCACCACGCGGCTCTTGTCGATGTTCAGCGCCTGCGGAATGGCCGCCAGCGCGTCGAACAGCCGGGCCGACGCCTTTTCCGGATCAATCGTCTTGGGCGCAGCGTATTCCTGAACATGCACCCAGTCGTGATACAGGTCGATGGCCAGCGAATACTCGGGCATGTCAGCGTCATACACACGGTAGCAATCAATCCCCTCGCGACGGACCCATTTGCCCATCAGCTTGAGATTTTTTTGCAGGCGATTGGCGAACATCTGCCCGCCTTCGCTCAGGCGCGCCTGTTCGACCACCACCGGTTCCGGTTTGATCGGGTTGCCGTTCTTGTTGAGCTTGCGTTCGACAACCTCGACTTCAACCGGGTTCTCACGCTCGACCTGACGTTGCTCTGGGGTGCGACGCTCGCCCGTCACGAACTGGTCAGGCGTGACCTTGATCAGCAACAACTTGCACGGCAAGGCGCCGTTCCAGAACGAATACTGTTTGTGGCTGCGAATGCCCATGCGCTTGCCCAGGTCTGGCGCGCCGGTGAAGACCGCCGCTTCCCAGTTGAGGCATGCCTGACGCAGACGCTCGCCCAGGTTCTGGTAGAGGTACAACAGGCTGGCTTCGTCCCCCAGACGCTCGCCGTACGGAGGGTTGCAGATCACCAGGCCTTTCTGGTTCTGATCCGGACGCGGCTCGAAAGTCGCGACTTCGCCCTGATAGACCTTGATCCACTCACTCAGGCCGGCACGTTCGATGTTGTTGCGGCCAGGCTGGATCAGACGCGGATCGGCTTCGTAACCGCGAATCCACGACGGTGTTTTGGCCAGACCGGCTTCTGCGCGCGCCAGCGCTTCGTCGTGAAGCTTGCGCCACAGTGCAGGGACGTGGCCGAGCCAGGCGGAGAAACCCCAGCGCTCGCGTTTGATGTTGGGGGCGATGTCGGCGGCAATCATGCCGGCCTCGACCAGAAAGGTGCCCACACCGCACATCGGGTCAGCCAGCGCGCCGCCTTCGGCAGCAATGCGCGGCCAGCCGGCCCTGATCAGAATGGCCGCAGCCAGGTTTTCCTTGAGTGGCGCAGCACCCTGCTGCAGGCGGTAGCCGCGCTGGTGCAGGCTGTGGCCGGAAAGGTCGAGCGACAGAATGGCTTCGCCGCGATCCAGGCGCAGGTGAACGCGCAGGTCCGGGTTGATCTTGTCCACCGACGGACGCTCGCCGTCGGGCGTGCGCAATTTGTCGACGATCGCGTCCTTGACCTTCAATGCACCAAAGTGGGTGTTGTCGATGCCCGAGCCATGACCGCTGAATTCCACCGCGATGGTGCCGTCCGACTCTAGATGGTCATGCCACTCGACATCCAGTACACCGTGGTAGAGGTCTTCGGCGTCCTTCATCGGAAAGCGCTTGAGCACCAGCAGCACGCGGTTGGCCAGACGCGACCAGAGACACAGCCTGTAGGCAGTCTCCATGTCGGCGGAGCCGCGAATGGCCGACGTGTGTTCGCGGGTCTCTTGCAGACCCAGCGCGGTGGCTTCCTCGGCAAGCAGACCTTCGAGGCCTTTGGGGCAAGTAAGGAAAAGTTCGTAGCGATCCGACATGTGTCTTCCAGGGCCTGAGCCGTCAGCGGCGGGCAACGCATTGCCCTGCCAGATTTGAACAGGCGTCTTTCGTGGAGAACGCCTGCGTGGCACGTTGTGTGTGCCGGTCCACCGCATGATCCTTTCATGTCATTGCGGCAGTTGCGCGCGTATTAGAACAGATATCAGGGCGAACGATGTCGGCAATAAGAAAGCGCCCCCGAAAAGACCGATGTGAAAAGTCACATTTTCACGACGAATTGGCGACCCTTCGTCGCCTGAGCAGGCAAGGCATAGCGCCACTATCTGCACCTGATAAGCGATCTCAATTCGCTCTAAAGCCCCCGACCCGAAAGGGCTGAAGCGAAAAACACGCGAGCGGCCCGTGGCTGCTTATTGCTCGATAGACCTGAATGTGACGTGCTTATGACAAAACGATCATTCACACCGACCTGCTGTTTGGTTAGAAATCACCACAGGTCATCTCCGCAACGGTTATGACGTAAAGGCCCGCGACGCCGGCAGCGGGCACCAACGGCAGAAGACTCTGCCCGACCTCACCACGGGGTCTCAGGGATATTACAGTCAACAGACGAGGGCATTACCCTATGAGAAGACTTAAGCGTGATCCGTTGGAAAGAGCATTTTTACGCGGATATCAATACGGCGTTCATGGTAAATCCCGTGAGCTTTGCCCATTTACTCTACCGTCAGTACGCCAGGCATGGATCAATGGCTGGCGCGAAGGACGCGGCGACAACTGGGACGGTATGACCGGCACTGCGGGCATCCACAGACTCAACGAACTTCACGCAGTCGGATGAGGCGATACGAAGACTGTCAGGCCTCTATCGGGCTGCACACATGACTGATTGATTCACACCTGTACCATGCACGCCCGACCCGGGCGGCGGGCCAACGCCCAGGGGCTCTTTCGAAGAGCCCCTTTTTTTCACCTGCGAATCAGCCTGTCTTGCCTGGCATGGCCGCAATGGCGTCCACCGATTGACGAATCAGCGCCGGGCCTTTGTAGATGAAACCGGAGTAGATCTGCACCAGACTGGCACCCGCTGCGATTTTTTCCGCGGCATGCCTGCCCTCGGTAATACCGCCTGCGGCAATGATCGGCAGGCGGCCCGCCAGCTCACCGGCCAGTACCTTGACGATATGCGTGCTTTTTTCCAGCACCGGCGCCCCCGACAGGCCGCCCGCTTCGTCTCCGTGCGGCAGGCCTTCCACGCCCTTGCGACTGAGGGTGGTATTGGTGGCAATCACCGCGTCCATTCCCGACTCGATCAGCGCTGCGGCGACCAGCACGGTTTCTTCATCGGTCATGTCCGGGGCGATCTTGATCGCCAGCGGCACACGCTTGCCGTGAAGCCGGGCAAGTTCGTGCTGGCGCAGGCTCAAGGCCTGAAGCAACTGCTTGAGCGAGTCACCGAATTGCAGGCTGCGCAGACCCGCTGTGTTGGGTGAACTGATGTTGATGGTGACATAGCTGGCGTGGGCGTAAACCTTGTCCAGGCAGATCAGGTAATCATCCACTGCACGCTCGACCGGCGTGTCGAAGTTCTTGCCGATGTTGATACCCAGAATGCCGTTGTACCTGGCCGCCTTGACCCTGGACACCAGGTTGTCGACACCGAGGTTGTTGAAGCCCATGCGGTTGATGATGGCCTCGGCATGCGGCAGGCGAAAAACTCGCGGCTTGGGGTTGCCCGGCTGCGGACGCGGCGTCACGGTGCCGATCTCGACAAAGCCGAAACCCAATTGTGCAAAACCGTCGATGGCTGCGCCGTTCTTGTCCAGGCCGGCCGCCAGCCCTACCGGGTTGGGAAACTCCAGGCCCATGACACTGACCGGCAGCCTGGCCGGTGACTTGCTCAGCAGGCCGTTGAGGCCCAGCCGTCCGCCGGCACCGATCAGGTCCAGCGACAGGTCGTGGGAGGTTTCCGGGGAAAGTTTGAACAGTAACTGGCGGGCCAGGTTATACATGGCGGGATAGGCTCGTAAGCAGCTGAATTCAGGGTGGCGATTATAGACGCGTGCGGGCGGCTCAGGCGAGCGCACGATACACTTCCCGTCCGCCGACGATGGCATATGCCTTGCTTGGATACCCTTATCGGCATTCATTCCAACGACGGAAGGGTGCATGGACAACGGCGTCGCTTCCGCCCTTTGCCTTGGCATCGGGCAGAACGACGCCTTTTTTCTGGATGAATATTTATGAAGTACGCGGCATGACTGAACGAACCGGCAACGCCCTGGACTGGGTAGGCGGCAGCGACGCCCCGGAAATGAACAGCCTGGACGTAGGTTTCATGGCGCTGACCGACTGCGCCCCACTGGTGGTCGCCGCGACGCAGGGCTTTGCCCAGCCTTACGGGTTGAGCCTGAACCTGAAATGCCAGACATCATGGTCCGGGTTGCGCGACAGGCTGGTCAGCGGGCAGCTCCAGGCGGCGCACAGCCTTTATGGCCTGATATACGCCGTGGAACTGGGCATCAGCGGCGGCCCGGCGACTGACATGGCCATCCTGATGGGCCTCAACCAGAACGGCCAGTGCATCAACCTGTCCCGCGAATTGCAGCAGGCCGGCGTGATCACTCCCGAGGCGCTGAACAAACGCGCGCACCAAAGCGGGTCACGACTGACGTTCGCTCAGACCTTTCCGACCGGCAACCATGCCATGTGGCTCTATTACTGGCTCGCCAGCCAGGGCATCCATCCGCTCGATGACGTCAACAGCGTCGTGGTGCCCCCCACTCAGATGGCGCAGCACCTGCAGGCCGGGCGCATCGACGGCTTTTGTGTCGGCGAGCCTTGGGGCGCCAGTGCCGTGCATCAGCAACTGGGCTTCACCGTCGCCACCAGCCAGGCGATCTGGCCGGATCACCCCGGCAAAGTGCTGGGCTGCACCCGCGAGTTCGTCGAGCAGAACCCCAACACGGCCAGAGCGCTGATCATGGCCGTGCTGGAAGCCAGCCGTTTCATCGAGCAAAGCGATCATAACCGGCGCAGTACCGCACAACTGCTCAGCGGCGCGGACTACCTGGACACCTCGCCGGACTGCATCGAGCCGCGCCTGCTCGGCCAGTACAGCGACGGCCTCGGCAACCACTGGCAGGACCCTCACGCCGTTAGTTTCCATGATCAGGGACAGGTCAATTATCCGTGGTTGTCCGATGGCATGTGGTTCATGACCCAGTTCCGACGCTGGGGGCTATTGCGCGAAGACCCGGACTACCTGGCCGTCGCGACCCGGGTTCAGCAACTGGACCTGTACCGTCAGGCCGCCCGCGCTCTGGGCATCGAGGCTCCCGCAGCCACCCTGCGCAGCAGCGCGCTGATCGACGGCAAGGTCTGGGATGGCAGCGATCCGGCGGGTTACGCACGCAGCTTCACACTCCACTCGCTGGCCGATACCGCGCCCGCTGTTGCCAGTCGTTGAAGGAGAACGTGACCATGCTGCGTATTCTGCTTATCAACGACACTGCCAAAAAAGTCGGCCGCCTCAGATCCGCATTGATCGAAGCCGGATTCGAAGTGATCGACGAGTCCGGCCTGATCATCGACCTGCCCGCGCGGGTCGAAGCCGTGCGCCCGGACGTTATCCTGATCGACACCGAATCGCCCGGCCGCGATGTGATGGAACAAGTCGTGCTGGTCAGCCGTGACCAGCCGCGCCCGATTGTGATGTTCACGGACGAACACGATCCAGGGGTGATGCGCCAGGCGATCAAATCCGGAGTGAGCGCCTATATTGTCGAGGGTATTCAGGCCCAACGGCTGCAACCCATCCTCGATGTGGCGATGGCCCGTTTCGAGAGCGATCAGGCGTTGCGTGCGCAACTGCATGCCAGGGATCAGCAACTGGCAGAGCGCAAGCGTATCGAGCTGGCCAAGGGCATGCTGATGAAAATGAAGGATTGCAACGAGGAAGAGGCGTACACGCTGATGCGTCGTCAGGCAATGAGTCGTCAGCAAAAGTTGATTCAGGTTGCCGAGCAAATCATCGCGATGAACGAATTGCTGGGGTAAACACGCAAGAACGCCTGCACAGGCAGGCGTTCTTGCGGGCGATAGCGCTGCGCTGTCAGCTCAGCGTGACATCCTTCATCGCAGGGATGTAACCGTAGTCATACGCCTCCTGCACAAACGAGCGGTCCCCTTTCAAAAGGATCCTCACCGTCGGCGCTTCGGTCCCGCCGATACGGTAGTCCTCGCCTTCGGTGGGCACACTGTCGATGAATGACGTCACCAGGCCGTTCGGCATGACGCAATGGGAATACGTCTGGAATGGCTGCTCGGGCGGATTGCCGAGCACCAGGCCCGAAGCATTCATCGGACGGTACGGACCGAACAGGTGTTCGCCGACAAACCCGTAGACGCCATCCGGCCCTGTAACACCATCGGCATAGGTGAACTTGTGGCTGATGGTGAACAAGTAATACTTGCCGTCTTGAAATACATAATGCGGGCGCTCGGTCTGATCATTGACGCCCACTGCTGTCACCAGCGGCGGCAGTATTTCCCATTCTTCGCCGCTGAGGTCTTTTGCCACCGCCAGACCAATACAACCCACCTGGAATCGGGCACCGCCCACTTCTTCATGGCCGGGTGGCACAGGGCCAAGTTCGGCAGCCCCTACTGTGTGCGATCCACGCTCACCCGCCACATTGCCTTCAAAGACCATGTACAACTTGCCATCATTGGGGTCAATAAACGGACTGGGGTCACGAAAGTTCCAGGTCGCGTTTTGCGCCTCGGTCTGATAATAACTTCCGTCGGCTTCAAACAGTGTTTTGACATCGGTAAAGTCTTTCAACTCCACCCCTTTGTCTGACGTCACAATACGGCCGCGAACTTTGGCAATGGCCGCACCGGGTGTCACGCACGTGTAGTACAGGTCGATGTCACCCTTGTCATTCAAGAGTATCGGCGTGCCGGCCCACTCACGGGTGGTCGGCGACACGCCTTCGGCCATCACCCGGCCGCCAAAGATCCAGTCCTTGCCGGTGCGCGAATACCAGTAGCACATGCGTGCCCGGCCGTGACGGTCTTCCCAGTCACGCTTGATGTCATAACGACCGTTGGCGCCCAGGTATTGAGGGTCGTCCGGGTGGCGGTCGGCCGTCAGGGTGATGATCACGGACCAGCCGTTGACTGAAACCACCGTGCCGTCGAGTTCTCGCAGCGGCATGGTGTCCCAGATGAATACCGTATCGCTCATGACCGGAAAGTCCGGGCTTACCAGTGGCTGCGTGGTGGTCGGGTCATTTTCATTGACCTTCAGCGCGTCGGCACGGGACCAGACAGTGGGTGCGTAATTGATGTTACTCATGATGATGTGTCCTTTATTGGCGCCCTTCAAAGCAGCGCGGAGAGGAAGACAACGCGGCCTGTAGGCTGCATTGCCGAGGTGCATCTGGCGTCGGCCTTCCCGTATCGAACGCGTCGGGAAGCCGGAAAAAGAGCGAATACCGGGTCACTTCTTGCGAAGTAAGCACTTATCGAAATGGACAGGCAATTTGAAACTTTATAGTGCCTTGATGAAGAGCGAGATCACTCTTTAATGACAGGCCGCATTAGTCGCGGCAGAACGGATGCTGTCAGAGATACTGCGAGAAGTAAATTAAATATTTGCACACCGCCCTGCGACCCTGCACGCGCCGCTGTTGAATTAAACATTGTTCACGTTTCTCGAACATCGGTATTAAAACCGACATACAATGGCCTTGAAATAATCTCACCGTGACAGCACGCCAGCGTGAAACAAGCGGCACGTTAAATAAACATTAAAAACATTGAACTTTAATAAAACATTAATAAGAACTTCCGGGTTCGGTCCTTGTGAAATCTGCCACCCCTGGTCGGCACGCGATCAAGGGCGTCATTCGGTGACGCGCCCTTTTATGCAGCGCGCTTGCCGGACGGCGCCCGCTTGAAGGTCAGTAGCACGCTCAAACCCGCGTCCTGATATCACGCAAACCCGTGTGCAGCGTGCGGTTGAACCGCGTTCCCGCGCATTGGCCCGGCGATTGCTACAGCAATCGCACCGGTGGCCAACGGCGGCTACCTCCCTTACGACAAAGACGTCGCTTATCTCTTTCCCTTGCTGTGGACAGAGAGGCGACGTTTTTGCGTTTTAGCCCCGGCGAAGGGGCTGGTGGAGTCGCCGTGACCCGGAACACTCCACCGCAACGTCTGGAACAAACCGTGTCGCGGCCATGCCCGACTGACCTACTAGCAGATGATGAGGGGCGTACACATGGATACAAGCTTCTGGAAGGCCGGCCATAAACCGACCCTGTTCGCAGCCTTTCTGTACTTCGACCTGAGTTTCATGGTCTGGTACCTGCTTGGCCCGCTGGCGGTGCAGATCGCCACCGACCTGCAATTGACGACTCAACAACGCGGCCTGATGGTGGCCACGCCGATTCTGGCCGGCGCCGTGCTGCGCTTCTTCATGGGCTTGCTGGCAGACCAGTTGTCGCCCAAGACCGCCGGCATCATCGGCCAGGTGATTGTCATCGGCGCCCTGCTCGCCGCCTGGCAACTGGGCATTCATACGTATGGCCAGGTGCTGTTGCTGGGCCTGTTCCTCGGCATGGCGGGGGCGTCGTTCGCCGTTGCGCTGCCGTTGGCGTCGCAATGGTATCCACCGCAGCATCAAGGCAAGGCGATGGGCATTGCCGGTGCAGGTAATTCAGGCACCGTGCTGGCTGCGTTGATTGCGCCGGTACTGGCGGCCAGCTTCGGTTGGGGCAACGTGTTCGGCCTGGCCCTTATTCCGCTGGTGCTGACCCTGATTGCGTTTAGCCTCATGGCGCGCAATGCACCGGAACGCAGTAAACCCAAGTCGATGGCGGACTACCTCAAGGCACTGGGCGACCGTGACAGCTGGTGGTTCATGTTTTTCTACAGCGTGACCTTCGGCGGTTTTATCGGCCTGGCCAGCGCCCTGCCCGGCTACTTCAACGACCAATACGGGCTGAGCCCGATCACTGCCGGCTACTACACTGCCGCCTGTGTATTCGGCGGCAGCCTGATGCGCCCGCTGGGTGGCGCACTGGCGGACCGCTTTGGCGGGATTCGCACCTTGACGGTCATGTACGCCGTCGCGGCCATCGGCATTGCAGCAGTGGGCTTCAACCTGCCGAGTTCATGGGCGGCACTGGCGCTTTTCGTCGCCGCAATGCTGGGGCTGGGGGCCGGTAACGGCGCGGTTTTCCAACTGGTGCCGCAGCGCTTCCGCAAGGAAATCGGGGTCATGACCGGCCTGATCGGCATGGCCGGCGGCATTGGTGGCTTTCTCCTGGCAGCCGGTCTGGGCACCATCAAACAGAATACCGGTGACTACCAGTTGGGGCTGTGGCTGTTCGCGGGTCTGGCAGTGGTGGCCTGGTTCGGCCTGCTGAACGTCAAACGTCGCTGGAGAACCACGTGGGGTTCGGCTGCCGTGACAGCGGCGCGGGTCTGAACCGTCGATGACATTGCAACTGCGTTTTGCCGAGTTCAGCGCCAGCGGCCCGCGAGCGGAGAATCAGGACGCCCTGCGCCTGGTCACGCCGGTTGCAGCGCTCGCGGCCAGCAAGGGCTACCTGTTCGCCCTTGCCGACGGCGTCAGCCAGTGCGCCGACGGTGCGCTGGCCGCTCAATCCACGCTGCAAGCGCTGGCGCTGGACTACTACGCCACACCGGAGACCTGGGGCGTGGCGCAATCCCTTGATCGCCTGCTGCTGGCACAGAATCGCTGGTTGCTGGCCAACGGCCTGATGACCACCCTCAGCGCGCTGGTGCTGCGCGGCCGACGCTTCACCCTTGCCCATGTCGGTGACTGCCGGGCGTATCGCTGGAGCGCCGGGACGCTTGCGCGCATCAGCGAAGATCACGTCTGGGAGCAGGCTGACATGCAGCATGTGCTCAAGCGCGCGCTGGGTCTGGATCAATACGTGGTCATGGATTATCTCGACGGCGAACTGCGTGAAGGCGAGCGGCTGTTGCTGGTCAGCGACGGTGTCTGGGCGACACTCGGCGATGCCAGCATTCGCTCTATTCTTGGTGAGCAGGACGACCTCGACGCTGCGGTGAAAACCCTGGTCAGCGCAGCCCATCTCGCAGGCAGTCAGGACAATGCCAGCGCGCTGTTGATCGAGGTCGACAGCCTCGGAGAGGATGATCTGGGCGACGCGTTGTTACAGTTGCAACAATGGCCACTGCCGCCCGCCCTGAAGCCCGGCCAGGCGTTCGAAAGCTGGAGCATCGACAGCGTGGTGGCGCACTCGCGCCAATCGATTCTGTATCGGGTCCACGATGCCCACGGTCAGCCCTGGCTGCTGAAAACCTTGCCCGCCAGCCGGCATGACGAAGCAGGTGCCGGCCAGGGTCTGCTGCTTGAAGAGTGGTTTCTGCGCCGGGTAGCCGGGCGCTTCTTTCCCGAGCTTCACCCGCTTACCGAGCGTCAGCATCTGTATTACGTGATGCGCGAGTATTCCGGACGTACGCTGGCCGATGTCTTCACGGCCAGTGGCCCTTTGCCGCTGGCGCAATGGCAGGATCTGGCGACACGACTGTTGCGAGCCACTGGCCTGCTGCACCGGCGCAATATCATTCATCGCGACATCAAGCCGGAAAACCTGCTGGCAAGTGATGACGGCGAATTGCGCCTGCTGGATTTCGGTCTGGCCTTCTGCCCCGGTCTGTCGACCGCCAGCGCCGACGACCTGCCCGGCACCCCCAGCTACATTGCACCCGAAGCGTTTCATGGCGCCGAGCCAGACCCGCGACAGGACCTGTATGCCGTTGGTGTAACGTTGTATTACCTGCTGACCGGTCATTATCCCTATGGCGAGATCGAAGCGTTTCAACATCGGCGCTTCGGCCTGCCCGTTCCCGCCAGTCGCTACCGGCCTGATCTGCCGCAATGGCTGAACCACGGCCTGGACAAGGCGCTGCAACCCGATCCGGATCAACGCTACGAAACCGCCGAACAATGGCTGCTGGAACTGGAGCAGGCCGAACATCGTCCGGTCGTTGCGCGTCCACGGCCATTACTGGAGCGCGAACCGCTGAAAGTCTGGCGCACGCTGGCGCTGGTTTCACTGCTGCTTAATCTGCTCGCAGCGGTCTGGTTCATGGGGCGTCACTGAGTCAGGTGATTCGACCCACACGCCGCCCTGATTCTGTGCGACGCGCTTCAACCCAGTGCAAAGATGCCCGTCAGCGCTTGCAACATCCCCCGCCACGCGGGCATTTGCGAGTTGGCACAAGCGCTGCATAGTCCTTTTCAGATCATTCATAACACGCAGCCCTCAACGATGAAGGCTGCGTTTCCCGAGATAACGGGACCGGACAAAGGCGTCCCTGTCAGGCAACTGACGGGACGCCTTTTTTTGTTTGCGCACACGGTGTCGAGCGCGCGCCCTGGCGACTCGGAGGCAAAATGAAAAAACTCAAACTGGTGATGATTGGCAACGGCATGGCCGGCGTGCGCACACTCGAAGAGTTGCTGAAACTGAGCGAAGACCTTTACGACATCACGGTCTTCGGCGCCGAGCCACACCCCAACTACAACCGAATCCTGCTGTCCCCGGTACTGGCCGGCGAGCAGAACTTCGAAGACATCGTCCTCAACGACCTGGACTGGTACGCAGCCAACGGTATCCGGTTATTGCTAAACCGCCGGGTGGTAAAGATCGATCGCATCAAACGTCTGGTGATCGCCGAAGACGGCACCGAAGCCGGTTACGACCGCCTGCTGATCGCGACCGGATCGCGGCCCTTCATCTTGCCGATCCCCGGCAACACACTGGAAGGCGTCATCGGCTACCGCGACATCGGCCATACCCGGCAGATGATCGACACGGCGGTCACCCACAAGCGTGCAGTGGTCATCGGCGGCGGCCTGCTCGGACTGGAAGCGGCCAACGGCCTGAGCCTGCGCGGCATGCAGGTCACGGTCATTCACAACGGGCAAACGCTGCTGGAGCGCCAACTGGACAAGACCAGCGGCCTGATGCTGCAAGCCGCGCTGGAGCTGCGCGGCCTGAGCTTTCGTCTCAATGAACAGACCGACGCCTTGCTCGGCGACGAACAGGGCCGCGTGCGGGCCGTACAGTTCAAGAACGGCGATGTGATCGACGCCGATCTGGTGGTCATGGCCGCGGGCATACGCCCCAATACCGAACTGGCTGAACAGGCCGGGCTGCCCTGCCACCGAGGGATTCTGGTCAACGACACCCTGCAGACCTACGACCCGCGTATCTACGCGATCGGCGAGTGCGTCAGCCATCGCGGCATTGCCTATGGCCTGGTTGCCCCACTGTTCGAACAGGCGCGAGTCTGCGCCAACCACCTCGCGCAACTGGGTTTTGCGCGCTACCCAGGCTCGGTCACCTCGACCAAGCTGAAGGTCACCGGCATCGACCTGTTTTCAGCAGGCGACTTTCTCGGCGGCGAAGGCACCGAAAGCATCACCCTTTCGGACCCCATCAGCGGCGTATACAAAAAACTGGTGATCAAGAATGACATCCTGGTCGGCGCTTGCCTGTATGGCGACACCGCAGACGGCAGTTGGTATCTGCAACAGATTCGCGAAGGTCAGGGCATTGCCGCGATCCGCAATCACCTGATGTTCGGCCAACCCGCCGCCGAAGAGGCCGCCTGCGCATGACCAGCCTGGCCATCAACACCACCCAGGTTACCGCCTCCACCTGCTGTTATTGCGGCGTCGGCTGTGGCGTGCTGATCGAGCATGACGGTCAAAACATCCTCGGCGTCAGTGGCGACCCGACGCACCCGGCCAACTTCGGCAAACTGTGCAGCAAAGGCTCAAGCCTGCACCTGACAGGCGATATCGAAGCACGTGCGTTGTACCCGGAATTGCGCCTGAGCAAAGCGCTCGCGCGCAGCGTCACCGATTGGGACACGGCACTGGAGCATGCCGCCAACGTGTTCGCTGACAGCATTCGCGAGCACGGCCCGGACAGCGTCGCCTTCTACATTTCGGGCCAGTTGCTCACCGAAGATTACTACGCGTTCAACAAGCTGGCCCGGGCGCTGGTCGGCACCAACAATATCGACAGCAATTCGCGGCTGTGCATGTCATCGGCCGTGGCCGGTTACAAACGCAGCCTGGGGGCCGACGCACCACCCTGCAGTTACGAAGATATCGAGCTGAGCGACTGCGTGGTCATCGTCGGCAGCAACATGGCCTATGCGCATCCGGTGCTGTTCAGACGCCTCGAAGAAGCAAAAAGCCGCCGACCGCACATGAAACTCATCGTCATCGACCCGCGACGCACCGATACCTGCGAGCTGGCAGACCTGCATCTGGCGGTTCAACCGGGCACCGACGTCGCACTGTTTCACGGCTTGCTGCATGTTCTGATGCGCGACAACCTGGTCGACCACGATTTCATCGCCGCGCACACACAGGGTTATGAGGCACTGGCCGCTCGGGTCAGTGAATACACGCCCGACTACGTAGCCACCCTCTGCGGCATTGCGCCAGATCTATTACAGACGTGCGCGCGCTGGATCGGCGAGTCACCAAGCGTATTGTCGCTATGGTGCATGGGTCTGAATCAATCCACCGCCGGCAGCGCCAAGAACAGCGCGTTGATCAACCTGCACCTGGCAACCGGCCAGATCGGTCGCCCGGGCGCAGGTCCGTTCTCGCTGACCGGGCAGCCGAACGCGATGGGCGGGCGTGAAACCGGCAGTCTTTCCAATCTGCTGCCCGGCCATCGAGACGCGACCAACCCCCAACATCGCGCGGAAGTGGCCGAATACTGGGGCATCGACAGCCTGCCCGCCAACCCCGGCCTGTCTGCCATCGAACTGTTCGAGCAACTGCAAAGCGGCACCATCAAGGCGCTGTGGATCGCCTGCACCAACCCCGCGCAATCGCTGCCCGATCAGAACCGTATCAGGCAAGCACTGGAAACCTGCCCGTTTGTCGTCCTTCAGGAAGCGTTCAAGACCACCGAGACCGCGCGTTATGCCGACCTGCTGCTACCCGCCGCCAGTTGGGGAGAAAAGGAAGGCACGGTGACCAATTCGGAGCGGCGCATTTCCAACGTGCGCAAAGCGGTTCAGGCGCCCGGTGAGGCGCGCCCGGACTGGGCGATCACGGTGGATTTCGCTCAGCGCCTGCAAAAACGCCTCCAACCCGAGGCGCCTGCCCTGTTCGACTTCCACACGCCCAAGGCTTTGTTTGATGAGTTCAAGGGCCTGACGGTCGGACGCGATCTGGACATGTCCGGCATCGACCGTGAGCTGATCGACCGGGACGGCCCGCAACAATGGCCTTTTCCGAGGGGTGCCCGCGCCGGTACGCCTCGTCTTTACACGGACGGGATTTTTCCCACGGACTCAGGCCGTGCGCATTTTCTGTCCGAGCCTTATATCGCCGCCCGCGAACTGCGGGACGCTGACTACCCGCTGACACTCAATACCGGCAGGCTGCGCGATCACTGGCACGGCATGAGCCGAACCGGCACCGCTGCCCGCCTGTTCGGCCACGTCAGCGAAGCGGTGTTGAGCCTCAACCCTCAGGACATGCAGCGCCACGATGTGCAAACCGGCGATCTGGTCAAGCTGATCAGCCGCCGCGGCGAACTGCTGCTGCCGGTGAACTGCGATGACAGCCTGCTGCCTGGTCAGGCGTTCCTGCCCATGCACTGGGGCGACCGCTTTCTCAAGGGTGGCGTCAATGTCCTCACCCAACCGGCGTTTGACCCCGTCTCGAAACAACCGGAACTCAAGCACTCGGGCGTGAGAATCGAAAAGACCCGGTTGACCTGGCAGTTCTTCGCCCTGATCGAAGGCAACGTGCAGCAGCGTATGGAGCAACTGCGCCCGCTGTGCGACGGGTTTGCCTACCTGAGCATGAGTCTGGCGGGGCGCGAGCGATCAGCACTGATCGTCAACGCCGCCAGCAGCACCGCGCCCGACCCGGCGCTGCTGCACGACATAGACCGTGTACTGGGCCTCGACACAGGACCGGTCATGGCGTACGACGATCCACGCCACGCCATCGGTAAACGAATCCGGATCGATAACCAGCGCATCACCGGCGTTCGCCTGGCCGGCGAAACCCTCGCCCGGCACTGGCTGCAGACGCTTTGGCTGGAAGAACGCATCGAAGACTCTGTACGGCGCTGGCTGCTGGCGCCGTTGAGCAACCCGCCCGGCAAAGACACGTCGCAGCGCCGTGACAAAACCCTGTGCAACTGCATGAACGTCAGCCAGAGCGCGGTGACAAGCGGCATTGCACGTGGCCTGGATCTGAATCAACTCAAGAAACAGTTGGGCTGCGGGACCCAGTGCGGGTCGTGTGTTCCCGAAATAAAAAGACTGATCAACGCCGTCGCAGTGACCGAATGAGGAATGCAGCATGAGCGCAAAAGTATGGCTGGTGGGCGCAGGCCCCGGTGACCCGGAATTACTGACCCTCAAGGCCGTCCGCGCCTTGCGGGAGGCCGACGTGGTATTGATCGACGATCTGGTCAATACCGCCGTGCTCGAACATTGCCCGCAAGCACGAGTGATCGCTGTCGGCAAACGAGGGGGTTGCCGCTCGACACCGCAAGCGTTTATTCATCGTCTGATGCTGCGGTATGTGCGTCAGGGTAAATGCGTGGTGCGCCTGAAAGGCGGCGACCCGTGCATCTTCGGGCGCGGCGGCGAAGAAGCACAGTGGCTGCAGGAACACGGTGTTGCGGTAGAACTGGTCAACGGTATTACAGCCGGCCTGGCCGGGGCGACCCAGTGCGGGATCTCGCTGACCCTGCGCGGGATCAGTCGCGGCGTGACCCTCGTGACCGCCCACACGCAGGATGACAGCAGCCTCAACTGGCAGGCGCTGGCACAAGGCGGAACGACGCTGGTGGTGTACATGGGCGTGGCGAAGCTGGCAGACATTCGCGAAAACCTGCTGGCAGGCGGAATGACAGGCGAAATGCCGGTGGCCATGATCGAAAATGCGTCACTGCCCTGGCAGCGTGATTGCCGTAGCACGCTGAACGCCCTGCAGAGGGATGCCGCTACATTCGAACTGAAGAGCCCTGCCATTCTGGTGATTGGCGCTGTCGCGGCGTGCAGCAACGAGTGGTTGAATCAGGCACTTGAGCATCATACGCAACGGCAAGCGGGCTGAGCGACCGTCAGAAGCTGCCCGAATCGCAGACAAAGAAAAGCCCGGCCTAAGCCGGGCTTTTCAGTACAAGCGGGCTAATTACTTAGCTTGAGCTTCTACTTCTGCTTCTACGCGACGGTTAACTGCGCGGCCAGCTTCAGTTGCGTTGTCAGCAACTGGGCGGGATTCGCCGTAACCAACCGAGTTTACGCGGCTAGCGCCAACACCGTACTGGTTAACCAGAACCTGTTTAACGGCGTTTGCACGACGCTCGGACAGTTTTTGGTTGTAAGCGTCAGGACCGACGGAGTCAGTGTGACCTTCAACAGTGGTGGTGGTTTGTGGGTACTGCTGCATGAAGTCAGCGAGGTTCTTGATGTCGCCGTAGCTGTTAGGCTTGACTACGGATTTGTCGAAATCGAACTTCACGTCCAGCTCAACACGAACCACTTCAGCAACGGCTGGGCAGCCATCAGCGTCAACGGTAACGTTGGCTGGGGTGTCCGGGCACTTGTCGACGTTGTCGCACACGCCGTCGTTGTCGCTGTCGGAGCACACTTCAGCTACTGGAGCAGGTGCAGCTTCAACTTTTTTGCTGCCGCCACCGAAGTTAACGCCGATACCGACGCTTGGCGCCCACTCGGTGTTGCCTTGGTCGATGTTGTACTGAGCTTCAACGCCTGCACGGGCATAGAAGTTGTCAGTGAAGTACAGCTTGGCGCCGCCACCGATGTTGGCGAAGGTCGAACCGTCACGGCCGTTGCGAGCGTCTTGACCGATGCTTTGGTCAGAGAAACCGGCAGACAGGTAAGGACGCAGCATGTCGCCTGGGTTGTTGAAGTGGTACAGAGCGTCCAGAGCGGTGTCTGCGCCCTTGATGTTCTTGCCGCTTTCGCTACGGACGTTGTGAACTTCGTCGTAGCCCAGACGCAGTTCAACGTCGTCGGTCAGGAAGTAGCCAACGGAGCCGCCGAACAGGTTGCCGTCGTTTTTGAAATTACGATCGCTATCGTAATACTCTTTCTTGGCGAAGCCTTCGATTTCGACCGCGCCTTGGCCTTGAGCCAGTGCGCCGAACGAGGTGGCGGCAACAATAGTACCAATGGCCAAGCCCAAGGTGTTTTTCAGTTTCATCCGTTAAATCCCCATCTGATGATTATTAAGCAGTCCCACACAGGGGGACAACTCGGCGGCCAGTCTACCAGACCCAGCCAGTTCGTAAGAGATATTTGCACCGTATTAAGTTTCGGCGATTCCCGCAAATTTCTCTCGTAATTTATCTAATGCCCGCTTGTAACGCATTTTCGTTGCGCTCAAGCCCATGTGCATGATGTCTGCGATCTCCTGGAATTCAAGTTCTGCGACGAATCTCAGTACCAGAATCTCCCGATCGATCGGGTTCACATACACAAGCCAGCGATCGAGTCCGCCCCGCTCTTCAGGTTTGGGCGTCTTGTCTTCCGACGCTTCCTCAAGTGGATCCAGACTCAGCGCGTCCATCAAGCGACGCTTACGCCGTTCCTTTCTGTACTGCGTGATGCACTCATTGTAGGTGATGCTGTAGAGCCAGGTTTTAAATTTAGATTTACCTTCAAAATTTTTCAACCCATACAACACCTTAAGCATCACCTCCTGACAGACATCGTCAGCGTCGCGATCGTTCCCTAAATAACGTGAACACACGTTAAAAAGTGTCCGCTGATAACGACGCATCAATTCTTCGTACGCCCGCGTCACATTGAACAGCTCAACATGGGCTCGCGCAACCAGCTCCTCATCAGAGAGCTCGCGGGGGTCGTAGCGCGTCGAAAACGGTTGAGGTTTATTCAAAACAAATTTTGCCGACAGTCAGGTCAATGTCCGCCACAGCCCTATATCGGCAACCGGGCGGCATAGATTAGCAGGTTGGCCGCTTAACGGCTGCTTACTCGCTGTTCAAGAAGGATGCGGTTGGAAAACGAAACCAGCTCTCCTTCTTCTGTCAGTAACGTTGTCTTGACCGTACCGATCTCCTCGATCTGCCCTTCCGTCTCGCCTATCTGTACCTGCTGCCCCACCTGAAAGAGCTCGCGGACATAAATGCCGGCGATGATCTGACCGGCGATTTCCCGACTGCCGAGGCCCAAGGCAAGTGCCACTGTCAGACCAACGGTAATCAGCGCAATCACAATCACATGGTTCAGCAGGTCGGTCTTGACCTCAAGCTGGCTGATCGCGACCGAGATGCTGATGATTATGACCAGCCCTTGAGCAATTCGTCCCAGGCCAGCCGAATAATCTATTCCGACGCCTTCAGCGGCCCCCCGCACCAGGCCGTTGACCAGTTGCGCCAGCAACACGCCGACCAGCAACACCAGCGCGGCACCAAACACTTTCGGCAGATACAGCGCCAGCATGTCCAGGGTAGCGGAAACTCGCTGCAGCCCCAACGATTCGGCAGCCGACACCAGGAAGATCAGCAATACAAACCAATAGACGACTTTGCCGATCAGTGTGGAGACAGGCACCTTGACGCCCGCGCGGCCGATCAGCTTGGTGAGGCCCGTGCCACTGACCAGACGATCAAGGCCCAGCTTTGCCAAGAGCTTGGAGAGCAGCGTGTCGAGCAGCTTGGCCACGACAAAACCCAGCAGCACCACGACCAGGGCGCCAAAGAGGTTAGGGATGAAGTTGGCGACTTTGGTCCACAACGCAGTCATTGCAGCAAGAAGGCTCTGGGTCCAGAGATTCAATTCCATGCTCAATCAGCCTTATCGATAGAACGCGCACCAGAAGCAGTGCGGCGAGAAACGGGAGAAACATGTGCCGAACCGCTGTTGACGGCAATCATCAACGCCTCCGACCAACGCCCCAGCAGCCCGAACAACACACCGGCACCGACCTGGCGGTTGGCGGTCTTCAGGACACGTCCCAGACATGCATCGTCATCCCGGCTGGAGGATGAAGAATTGAGCATGTCGCGTAAAGATTCTTCAAACGGATCGTGCATCAGGCACCTCACGTAATGTCAGTCAAAGACGCGACGCGAAAACAACAAGTCACACGGCCCCGGCAAAAAAGCACCAACGCCGCCCTTCATACCCAGCGTAAACGCCTGAACAGCCACCACTGCCCTGCCGCCAGCGAGACGATAAGCAGACACGCCACGAGAAAGCCATAAGCGCTGTCCGAACCGGGAATACCGCCCACATTAATGCCCAGCAACCCGGTGAGAAAACTCATCGGCAGGAAGATACCGGTAATGATGCCGAAACGGTACATCGTGCGGTTCATGTGCTCGCGCAGCCGCCGGTCCTCGGACTCCAGCAGCAGCCCCACGCGCTCGCGGGTCAGCTCCAGCTCTTCCAGGTAACGGGTCAGGCTATTGTTAAGTTCATTCCAGTAATCAGTATCGTCATGGGCGAACCAGGACAGTTTGATCCGCGAAAGCTGACCGTAGATATCTCGCTGCGGGCCCAGAAAACGGCGCAGTCCGGCTGCGCGACGGCGAATGTGCAACAATTTGCCGTGTTCCGGGCTGTAGCGCTCGTCGGCATCCGACTTTTCTTCCTCTTCGTCGACAGACTCCGTCAACTCGCCAACCAGATCCTGAACCTTGTCGGTCAGGTACTGCGCCAGGTAAAGGATCAGTTCAGAGGCGCTCTTCGGGCCTTTGCCCTGCCCCAGCAACTCGATCAGTTCTTCAGTGGCGCGCAAAGGCCTCAGGCGCAACGAAATCACGCGTTGCGCGGCAGCAAATATGCGCACCGAGACCATGTCTTCCGGCTCGGCACCGGGGTTCAGGTTCACGCCGCGCAGAAACAGCAGCAACTCCTGATCCGCCAACGGCAGCAGACGCGGCCGGGTGTTTTCTTCGAGCAGCAGGTCGCAGGCAAATTCGCTCAGGCCGCTGGCGGTACGCAGCCAGGTCTGAGTCTGCGGATGGCTGCGATCCCAATGCAGCCACAGACTCTCCTGCGGCTGTAACTCAAGGGCCTGCAACTCGGTTCGAGCAATGAAACGCGCCCCGCCTTTACCGTCCAAAACAAGGGCATGAACCAGCCCCCACTGCGCGTTTGCTTCATCGAACATGGATACTTCGCTTATTCCGGCATGGTCAGAGGTGAGGGAGAAATGATGATGCCATTGTTGTCCGCGTACAGGTATTCACCCGAACGAAAGGTAATACCGCCAAAGGTGACCGGTACATTCAGATCACCCAAGCCACGTTTCTCGGTTTTCTTCGGATGACTGGCCAGCGCCTGAACGCCGAGATCGGTCTGAGCCAGCATGTCAACGTCGCGCACACAGCCGTAGATCACCAGCCCTTCCCAGCCGTTCCTGGCTGCCTTTTCGGCCAGCAAATCACCCAGCAGGGCGCACCTCAGCGAACCGCCACCATCGACCACCAGCACTTGGCCCTTGCCGTCGAGTTCGACCTGCTCCCTGACAAGAGAATTGTCTTCGAAGCACTTGAGGGTGACGATCTGGCCACCAAATGAATCGCGTCCACCGAAATTGCTGAACATCGGCTCGACGACCTGGACCTGATCCGGGTAGGCGTCGCACAGGTCGGGGGTGAGGTAATGCATGAGGTCAACTCCTGTCATTCCATAGTGGGCATGAGGTCGTGACAGACGGAACATGACACGACCAACTGATGCTAACCATAGCGACTTTAACCGTTAACTGCCCACTGCGGCCTGAAACTCTATGACCTGTTCAGGAACCGTACGCGCTTCCAACCACTCGATGACACGCGGCCAGACCTCTTGTTGCGCCCCCTTGCTGATCAACATCTGCACATGGTCGAAGTCTTCGCTGAAGCCGTGTTCGCGTCCCAGGCAGAGGAACTGCTTATGCGCGCCCTCTCCGATCTGATCGAACAACAGGCGGCAAGCCCAGACCGGGTCCTGATGATCGCCAGCCGCCGCGACAGCCAGAACGGGCACCTGAACTGCGTTGAGCCCTTCCCACCAGTTATTGTCACGCTCGCCAAAACGCCCGAACAGCCCGTGCCAGCGCAGGCTCTCCAGCACCAGCCCTATCGGCTCGTCTTCCGGCCCACGCTTGAAACGCGGGCCGGAGACGTGCTCGAACGACCTGAGCAACAGACGCGCCGACCATTGCAGTGGCGGGATTTTCAGCGGCCAGTAGCTGCGGCTGACCTGACTGCCGAACAGCGCCACCGACGCTGCCGTTTCCGGCCCCAGGTACTGCCCGCCCAACGCCGCCGCCAAGGTTATTCCGCCCAACGAGTGGCCGATCCAGTGCGGCACCTGAGCGCTTTGCTCGACAACGAACGCGGCGATGGACGGCAGATCGAAACGGGCGTAGTCCGCCACGCAATTGGACCGATAGCTCTGGTTACGCGACGACAACCCGTGCCCGCGCATCTCTGGAATCCACACGTCGTACCCCGCCCGGGCCAGGTACGGCCCCAGACCGATGCCCTTGGGCGAGTACCAGAAGCGCCGATTGGAAAAACTGCCGTGCAGCAGAATCACCGGAACGCCCCGCACATCGGGCTGATCAACCAGCCCCAGGCGGGTCACCACCAGCTCGACACTCGGGTCCGGGCTGTTGGCAGGTTTCAGACGGTAGACGTCTTCGACCAGGTCGCCGCAACGTTCGGCGCTGATCAGGGCTACGGGAAAAAGCTGGCTACTGCTTTGCATAACACTCTTTATCTGGCTGGACAGACTGGATAAAACCCTGCGTTAAGGCATGCTCATGGCACGCCATAAAAAAGGCGGCTTCCGAAGAAACCGCCTCTCTCGAACACCTGATCCACAAGACGGCTCAGGCGCCTTTCACGTCACAAGAGCCGCGCCACCTCAGACAGGGGCTTGCGCCTCGGCCAGGAAGAACCAGGTTTCCAGGACCGAATCAGGGTTGAGCGACACGCTCTCGATCCCCTGATCCATCAACCAGCGCGCCAGATCCGGGTGATCCGAAGGCCCCTGGCCGCAGATGCCGATGTACTTGCCCGCCTTGTTGCAGGCCTGAATGGCGTTGGACAGCAGCTTCTTGACCGCCGGATTACGCTCGTCGAACAGGTGAGCGATAACACCGGAGTCGCGATCCAGGCCAAGCGTCAGTTGAGTCAGGTCGTTGGAGCCGATGGAGAAGCCGTCGAAATACTCGAGGAACTCGTCTGCCAGAATGGCGTTGGACGGCAATTCACACATCATGATGATGCGCAGGCCGTTTTCGCCCCGCTTCAGGCCGTTGGCCGCCAGCAGGTCGATGACCTGGCTCGCTTCGCCCAGGGTGCGCACGAACGGCACCATGATTTCGACGTTGGTCAGGCCCATGTCTTCCCGAACCCGTTTGAGCGCGCGGCATTCCAGCTCGAAACAGTCGCGGAAGTTTTCGCTGATGTAACGCGACGCGCCGCGGAACCCGAGCATCGGGTTTTCTTCTTCAGGCTCGTACAGCTTGCCGCCGATCAGGTTGGCGTACTCGTTGGACTTGAAGTCCGACAGCCGCACGATGACCTTTTTCGGCGTGAACGCGGCGGCCAGGGTGCTGATGCCCTCGACCAGCTTCTCGACGTAGAAACCGACCGGATCGTCGTAACCGGCAATCCGCTTGTCGACGCTGTCCTTGATTTCCGGCGGCAGCACCGAGTAATTGAGCAGCGCCTTGGGGTGTACGCCGATCATGCGGTTGATGATGAACTCCAGGCGCGCCAGGCCGACACCGGCATTGGGCAACTGGGCAAAATCGAAGGCGCGATCCGGGTTGCCGACGTTCATCATGATCTTGAAGGGCAGATCGGGCATGGCATCGACCGAGTTGGTCTTGATGTCAAAGCCCAGCTCACCTTCGAAGATGTAACCGGTGTCGCCTTCGGCGCAGGACACCGTCACGCCCTGCCCGTCCTGCAAGGTGTGCGTGGCATTGCCGCAACCGACCACTGCCGGGATACCCAGTTCACGGGCAATGATCGCCGCGTGGCAGGTACGACCGCCGCGGTTGGTCACAATTGCGCTCGCACGCTTCATGACCGGTTCCCAGTCCGGGTCGGTCATGTCGGAGACCAGCACGTCACCGGGCTGGACTTTGTCCATTTCGGACACGTCCTTGATGATCCGCACCTTGCCTGCACCGATGCGCTGGCCGATGGCGCGACCTTCGACCAGCACCTTGCCGGTCTCTTTGAGCAGATAACGCTCCATGACGTTGGCCGAGGCGCGGCTCTTCACGGTTTCAGGGCGTGCCTGCACGATGTACAGCTTGCCGTCGTCGCCGTCCTTGGCCCATTCGATGTCCATCGGGCACTTGTAGTGCTTCTCGATGATCATCGCCTGTTTAGCCAGTTCGGACACTTCGGCATCGGTCAGACAGAAGCGCGCCCGATCAGCAGGCTCGACGTCGATCACCTTGACCGAACGACCGGCCTTGGCTTCATCGCCGTAAATCATCTTGATGGCCTTGCTGCCCAGGTTGCGGCGCAGGATGGCCGGGCGACCGGCGGCCAGCGTGTTCTTGTGTACGTAGAATTCGTCCGGGTTGACCGCGCCCTGCACGACCGTCTCGCCCAGGCCGTAAGCGCCGGTGATGAACACCACATCGCGGAAACCGGATTCGGTGTCCAGGGTGAACATGACGCCCGCTGTACCCGTTTCAGAACGCACCATGCGCTGCACGCCGGCCGACAACGCCACCAGTTTGTGGTCGAAGCCCTGGTGGACCCGGTAGGAAATCGCGCGGTCATTGAACAGCGAAGCAAAGACTTCCTTGGCAGCACGAATGACGTTTTCGACACCGCGAATGTTCAGGAAGGTCTCTTGCTGGCCCGCAAAAGAGGCGTCAGGCAGGTCTTCAGCGGTGGCGGAAGAACGCACCGCCACGGCCAGATTCGGGTTGCCCGCCGACAGTTCGGCAAAGGCGGTGCGGATTTCGGCGTTGAGCTTCTCTGGAAACTCGGCTTCCATGATCCACTGACGGATCTGCGCGCCAGTGCGGGCCAGTGCATTGACGTCATCGACATCAAGTGCGTCCAGCGCCGCGTGGATCTGGTCGTTCAGGCCGCTGAGTTCGAGAAAATCACGATAAGCCTGGGCCGTAGTCGCGAAGCCACCGGGCACTGAAACACCAGCGCCTGCGAGGTTGCTGATCATCTCGCCGAGGGACGAGTTTTTGCCCCCCACATGCTCTACATCATGGACGCCGAGCTTATCGAGGGAAACTACGTACTCTACCAAGGTGATCTCTCCACTAACTGTGTTTGTTGTTGGGAAAAGCTCATTCACCCGAGGCGCGTGTAGAGTGGCCTCGGGCGTGTCAGGTCGGGCGCAAGCCTGAACCTTCAAAAAAGGTGTGCCGACACGCCCTCAGGGCTGACAAGCACGCCTATGATATCCAGAAATCGTCAACGGCTTAAGGTCAGGGACAAAAATGAAACGATCTGCTTTTTTCATCTCGGACGGTACCGGTATCACTGCCGAAACCCTGGGGCAAAGCCTGTTGGCACAATTTGAAAACATTACATTCAACAAGTTCACCAGGCCCTATATCGACAGCGTCGAGAAGGCGCGGGCGATGGTACAACAAATCAACAATGCCGCCGACAGGGACGATGTACGACCGATCATCTTCGACACCATCGTCAATCAGGACATCCGCGAGATTCTGGCGACGTCCAACGGCTTCATGATCGATATTTTCTCGACCTTCCTGGCCCCGCTGGAACAGGAGCTTAGTTCACACTCCTCGTACTCGGTGGGCAAATCGCATTCCATCGGGCACAACTCCAACTATATGGAGCGCATCGAGGCGGTCAATTTTGCGCTGGACAACGACGACGGCGCCCGCACGCACTATTACGACAAGGCCGACATCATTCTGGTGGGCGTGTCGCGCTGCGGCAAGACCCCGACCTGCCTGTACATGGCCATGCAATTCGGCATCCGGGCGGCCAATTACCCGTTGACCGAGGACGACATGGAGCGGCTGCAATTGCCCGCCGCGCTCAAGCAGCATCGCGAAAAGCTGTTCGGCCTGACCATCGACCCGGATCGCCTGACTGCCATACGCCACGAGCGCAAGCCCAACAGCCGTTATTCAAGCTACGCCCAGTGCGAATTCGAAGTGCGCGAAGTGGAAGGCCTGTTCCGGCGCGAGAACATCCCGCACATCAACTCCACGCATTTTTCGGTGGAAGAAATCTCCGCCAAGGTACTGGTCGAAAAAGGGGTTGAGCGGCGCTTCAAATAATCCGGCCTTCACTTCCCTGTCACCACCGCCGTACCGTGCCTGTCAGGAATGACAGTAGTCAGCCGTCCCGGCGTGTTTGAAAATGAATCCGGCCCCTTGACGCCACCGTGGCGCAGGGACGGATCAATACAGATGGCAGCATTGCTCACGCATGCAATGCCACCTGTCACCAAGGACGGTGAACAATGAACCTTTCAGTCCTGATGCCAGTGGCGTTTGCGCTCGCACTGCTCAACCCTGCGCACGCCCGGAATGCGTCACCGGAGTCGAGCCACACAACCAATATGCCAGACGCAGGCCATGCTGGCGCGACGACTCCTCTTGAGAGCGTTCCACAACGACAGGCCGGCACATATGAAAATCCGCTCAATCTGAAAGACTACAGCTTTGTAGAGGGCCTCATTTACGCACTCGTCGATTCCACCGGCCGGCGGCGTTTCTACGAGGCGAGGTTTGTCGGTGACCCGGCTGAACATGAATTACCGCCTTTACCCGAGGGTTACCCTGAATTCTCACCCCGCCCCATCCCGGCTGTCCAGAATGGTTTCTGGGTATACCGAGGCACCCATTCGGGCACTTACGCGGACCCGAAAATAGCATGCGAAGCCACCTACCTGGGCGCCATCAATAAAGTCACCCAGGCTGACGGGCTGTTGGTTTTTTACAGCACTCGGCGCGAAGAGAACGGAAGTACATGCATAGGCTCCGGGCTGCCTGCCAACCCTGGACCCAACAGTGACTGGGGATTCCTGGCGTCCACTTATAAGCCAGGCAGCTTTAGTACACCCAAGGGTGACCAGACCGTGGAGGATTTCACGTGGAAAGGTGCCATCCATCTTTTCAAGATGTCCGATGGAGCCGAGGCGTTCTACGCCTCAAAGCAGGAAGGTACGGTGTCTCCGTCCTGGACCGCACCGGATCCTGATAAACCAGGAGACACCGCCCATTGGACATACATAGCCGTGCGCAATGACGGCGTTCATGCTGGCACCTATGAAGACCCCAAGGCCCTGGACGAGCGCAGCAATACCCTGGAAACGGTCTACGCCACCGTTGACTCCACAGGCCAGCGACGCTTCTACTCGTCGAAATTTGTCGGATACCCGGCTGACCAGGACCTGGAATTGCCACCCTTACCGGACGACTACAATAATTTTTCCAGATCGACCATTCCGGCCGTCAAGAATGACTCTTGGGTATATCGCGGCATCCACAAAGGGACTTACGCAGACCCGAAGATTAATTGCGAGGCGACCTACCTGGGCGCCATCAACCGGATCGAAATCGACCCGGCTCAACCAGGCAACAAAACGTACGCTTTTTTCAAGACCGACTACCAGGACTTTGGGGAAACCTGCCGGACGCCGTTACCCACTGGCGCCGAGAGTGAGGAAGGTTGGACATATCAAGAGAGCACTTTCCATCGGGGCACCCTCAGCGACCCCAAAGGCGACGAAACCATCGCAGACTTCACCTGGAAAGGTGCAATTCATGTGTTCACCATGGCTCACGGAATAGACGCCTACTACGCATCAGCGCAGGAAGGCATGGTATCGACCGCCTGGATCCGCCCCGACCCGCGGTACAGGGACGATACAGAGCACTGGACATTCGTTGGCAACCGGATGAAGGCAACGTTCGAGCATCCCGCACAAACGCTGGAATCGGACGAACTGAGCTGGATGGGTGCCGTTTACAGTTTATCCATCGACGGCAAGCCGACTTATTTCATTTCACGCTTCGAAGGCAGCCCGCAGGACGTCAAACCCGCAGTGCCCGGCGCGGCCGTGAGCAACGAGTTCTTTAGCCATGTGGGTCCTGTCGAGCCAGGTCGCGGCACCCTTGAGCATCCGAAAAGCCTGGATGAACCGACCTGGTCAGGGCAAATCCATGCGTTCAACCTGTCGGACCGCACGGTGTATTACGAGGCACGGTTCGATGGGCTTCCATCGGACCGCTATCAGTCGCTGGAGGACGTAAAAGCCGACACAGTGAACTGGGTTTACACAGGCGAAAGCCGGCACGCAGGCACGTACGCCGATCCCAAAACGCTTGCTGACCTGACCTGGCCGGGCGCTGTCCATAAGCGGGACGGTTATTTTGATAATTCAGGCACGTTCTCGATTTACTACGGATCGACATTTTCGGGAACAGCAACGCTGCTGGGCATCGACTACCCACAGGATGGGCTGCACGGTGACAAGCAGTGGACGTTTCTGGAGACATCACTGGGAGCCGGGACATTCCAGTCGCCCAAAGATGAAACCGAAGTCACATGGCCGGGGGCCATTCATGCATCGCACGCGACGGCAGGCGACCCTGCACGTTTCTTCGTTTCACAGGTTGAAGGCGCCGCGCCAGCCGGTAGCCGTCCTTTTCCTCCAAAAGGCGAGAACAGCGATGCGTGGAAGTACATTGGCATCGATGAACACAAAGGGACGTTCATCGACCCGAAGACAGAGCACGACTTCACCCGGCCCGGCGCAATTCACATGGTCGAAGAAAACGGGCGCATGAGTTTCTTCTCCTCCAGCTTCTATGGGGTGCCGCCCCTGGAACAGGGCTGGCAGTATCCAGAAGGCAAATCCAGTAACGAGCACTGGACTCACATCGGCAGCGGCAGACATCGGGGGACGTACAGCGACCCCAATGTCTGGGATGAAATGACCTGGCCAGACGCTATTCATGAGCATTATTCAACAGCCGGGCGCTTGTATTTCAAAGCGCGCAAACAGGGTGTGCCCTCATTGCAGGGCTGGGCGTTCCCTTCAGAAGCCGCTGATAATCAATACTGGCTGTTTACAAGGGCCGAGAAGCATAAAGGCACGTTTGATGAGCCCAAGGATTCCGACGACGATGTGACCCGCATCGGCGCCATCCATAGAACAGTTGAACGTACGACCGGCCTGGACTGGTACTTTTCATCGCTTATGCAGGGCCTGCCCGCTGATCTGGGCGCCAGCGTCCCGCACCGCCCGGAGAGCACTGCGTTTTTTTCCTATCTGGGCAAAAGCATACACGAGGGCACCGACACAGATCCGAAAGGCTGGGAAGAACTGACCTGGAAAGGCAGGATACATTTCTATGCACACGAAAACAGGGTGTTTCTGTTTGCTGCGAAGGCCTCCGGTGTGCCGTCCGAAAAAGGCTGGTACTACCCCACCACAGCCGCCTCCAACGACCACTGGACATTTATCGTTGAAAGCAGGCACGCCGGCAACTATGCGGCACCAAAAGACTGGGAGGACATTACCTGGCCGGGAGCCATTCATGCCCACTCAGGCGATGGCGTGCGGCGATTTTATGCGGCCAAGGCAAACGGCACGCCCTCAAAGGAAAACTGGACCTACCCTGTAGGCCCGGTTGATAACGAGCACTGGACTTACCTGTCATCGCAAAAACACCTGGGCACCTACGCCGACCCGAAAGAGCTGGACGAACCCACTTGGCCGAACGCCATTCATGTGCGTCAAGCCGAGAATGTGCGCGTCTATTACAAGAGCCGCAATGACGGTATTCCATCGCAGCAGGGATGGGAGTATCCAGAAGGCGAGTTCAGCAACAACAACTGGATTTATATGGCATCAGGGAGGCATTCAGGTACGTCAGCGGACCCGAAACCCTGGAGCGAGCCCACCTGGCCAGGCAGGGTCCATGTCAACCAGGATCAGGCAGGCACGTACTTCTACTACACGGCGACCAAGGATGGCTTGCCCTCTGAAAACGGATGGTATTACCCGACGGGCGAAGCCAGTAACGATCACTGGACATACAGAGGCACCGGCCGCCACTCAGGCATGGCCTACGACGCCAAAGACTGGGATGAATTTACCTGGCCAGGCGCCTTGCATTTTTCGACAGTGAACAACTACCGCGTGTTGTTTGCATCGAAAAAAGAAGGCGTGCCATCGCAACACGCCTGGTATTACCCGCTAACGGCCAGTGACGATGCAAACTGGACCTTCGTCGGCAGAGGGCGTGCAGGTACCTTCATAGACCCGCGAAACTGGGGAGACCCGACGTCACCGGGGGCGCAGCACATTAACCTGATAGGTAACACTCCGTATTTCTACACGGCGAAGTTCACCGGGAGTGCCGCCGCAAATAACTGGTATTTCCCTGAAAAAGAGGCCGACAACGCGTACTGGGCTTATGCCGGCAAGTCCTACGGGACATTTTCAGACCCAAGAATCAGTACCGAACCTGTGTGGCCGGGTGCGATCAGCCTGATACCCAATGCGGGCGTTCCACATTATTACGAAGCCCGAAAAGACGGTAAGCCCACGGACGCCGGATGGACGCTTCCCGCTGATGGCTCAAGCAATGAGTATTGGGTAGACAAGGGTAAGCACGCCGGCACGCTAGCCGACCCGAAGGACTGGGATGAGTTGACCTGGCTCGGTGCCATTCACAGGCACATACAGCGCGATCAGACTTATTACTACACCTCTCAAGTCGCAGGCGTCCCGAGCGAGCACTATTGGTACTACCCCGACGGCAGCATCAGCAACGCATGGTGGACACGTCTGGCTACCTGGACGCAGACCGCGCCAGGCATCAATGACTTTTCTCGTCCCTTCAACCGCTACACATGGGCAACGGCACACAACGCCTACCTCAACAGTATCAAAGAGCAGCTGGAGCGAGGAATAAGAGGTTTCATGCTGGACTTGCATGAAGTCAATCTTGACGGAATACCGTTCATAGCTCTTTGCCATGCCGAGGAGAACGACCCATGTTTTCAGACAAACGTGCTGAACAATGAACTCGTCAAAACGCTCAACGAAATCTATCTGCCGTTTTTAACAGCCCACCCATCCGTCGTCATCACACTGCTGCTGGAATCGTATGTGGATCACGACTTGCTCGAAAGCGAGTTGAAACAGGTATCGCCTGAATTTCTTTCGATGGTGTTCGATCCGAGCGAATACCCGACCGGCCAGTGGCCGCTCCTTGCCGACATGATCCGGAAAAACAAGCGCGTGGTCATACTTGCCGACCGAGACGGATCGACGGGCTATTTCACGATTGGCGACCATCGCGTGCGAATCCTGAAGAACACGGAGGTGGCAGTCGAGAATACCTACAACCTGGGGAGTCTGTTTGACCACGACTGGCGCTGTGAGACCCGAGACATCAATAATCCTCTGGACAAACCCCAAGCAGCGAACTCCAGAGGCTGGCCGAGCTTGTTTGTGATGAATCAGTTTCATGCTTTCGGCAGCAGTCAGGGTCACGCCGGAGACGTTGACAACAACCTGACCTGGCTGCAACGTCGCGTGCAGGACGAATGCATGCCCAAAGCTCAGAAGCCGCCTAGCTACCTGGCCGTGGATTACAACCAGACAGGCGACACCATTCCCTACGCTGCGGCGCTGAGTCAGGGCGGCATTTACTTTTATGAAAAGGCAAACGCCGACCGTAGCGGGGACACCGTATGCGTGCTGCCGGCGCTGCACGATTACAACTTCAAACTGCCCGCACGGGGCTGTGAAAACGATGAGATCAGATCAGTGCAACTGGCGGGGGTTGCCAGAGGGACACGCATCACCCTTTACGACTCGCCAAATGGCAATAAGTCAGACGATTTTGTCTATATCGACGTCAAGAAAACCATGCCGATAGACGCCTTTGTGACCATCGGTTCCCTCGAGCGCAGTTTCTCGAATGATCAAGTGACCGTGACGGCGTTACGCAACAACGGTATGGACGGCAAGGTATCCCATATCGTCGTCGGTGCATCGCCTCTTGATAGCGATTTTTCGGTCGCGGAGATCGTTTTTCATGAAGGCAACAACGCAACCCAAAACACGGTTTGCACGGTTCCGTTCGCCAAAGGCGACCAATTCAAGATGGGAGATGGCAATAATCCATATGGCTGTGACAACGATGAAATCAGGTCTGCAACTGTCGTGAGGGCAAAAAAAGGCTCGTATTTCACCCTGGTGGGCAACCCGGACGGGACGTTCAATCAAGGCAGAACCACTGTAACAGTGCTCCAGGACATCATCGTGCCTCGCGTCATCCCCAGCTTTAATCGGACGTACAACGATGACTTCATCAAGGTCGAAGTGACACACGGAGGCAACGTGGACGGGAAGAGTTCTTACGGCTATTTCGGCCCCCTGCAATAACACCGGAGGCAATGCGCCTGCTCCACAGGCGCATTGCACTATCAAGCCGGCGTTGTTTCTTTCCAGAGACTCCCTGGCACACGCACCCATCCCTCCATCAATACGCGGGAGCTTCGACTCATGATGGCTTTCCTGACCGACCATTCGCCGTCTACGACTACGGCTTCAGCCCCGACCCGTAGCGTACCGGAAGGGTGACCAAAGCGAACCGCGCTGCGCGTCTCGCCACCGGCAGCCAGGTTCACCAGTGTTCCCGGAATGGCCGCCGCTGTTCCGATCGCCACGGCAGCAGTGCCCATCATCGCGTGATGCAGCTTGCCCATTGAGACAGCGCGCACCAGCAGGTCAATATCCTGCGCGGCAACAGGCTTGCCGCTGGAGGAAACATAATCGGCAGGTGCGGCGACAAAGGCGACCTTGGGCGTGTGCTGGCGCGTGGCAGCTTCACTGATGCTGCCAATCAGGCCCATGCGCACGGCACCGTAGGCGCGAATGGTCTCCAGACGGGCAAGCGCGTGCGGGTCGGTATTGATATCGCCCTGCAACTCGGTGCCGGTGTAGCCGATGTCAGCGGCGTTGATGAAGATGGTCGGTATGCCTGCGTTGATCAGGGTCGCCTTGAAGGTGCCGATACCCGGCACTTCCAGGTCATCCACCAGATTGCCGGTGGGGAACATCGAGCCACCTGCGCCCTCCTCATCCGCAGCCGGGTCAAGGAACTCAAGTTGCACTTCCGCCGCCGGGAAGGTCACGCCATCCAGCTCGAAATCTCCGGTTTCCTGTACCTCACCGTGACTGATCGGCACATGGGCAATGATGGTCTTGCCGATGTTGGCCTGCCAGATGCGCACAATGGCGATGCCGTGCTGCGGAATACGGCTGGCGTCGACCAGATCACTGAAGATGGCAAAGGAGCCTACGGCGGCCGACAGGTTGCCGCAATTGCCGCTCCAGTCGATAAAAGGCTTGTCGATGGACACTTGTCCGAACAGGTAGTCGACATCGTGATCGGGCTTGCTGCTGCGCGACACGATCACGGTCTTGCTAGTGCTCGATGTCGCCCCGCCCATGCCGTCGATCTGTTTTTCGTAAGGGTCGGGACTGCCGATGACCCGCAGTAACAGCGCATCGCGGGCCAGGCCGGGCGTTTGCGCGGCTTCCGGCAAATCGTGCAGCCTGAAGAAAACACCTTTGCTGGTGCCGCCGCGCATGTAGGTGGCGGGGATTCGTATCTGTGGTGCATGCATGAAGTCGTTGTCCTGTTCAACGAGCGCGCCGAGCGCTCAAAGTCGGACGCAGAGCGTCCAGAACCGCGTGCCCACGCTGAGCATGGGCACGATGGTGTTTTTCCGCACGCTTATCGTTCCTCACGCGCCAGCGTGGAGATGCCTTGCGTGACGCTCCGCGTCACAGGCATGCGCGGCACCACACCTTCAAGAGCGGACGTAGCGCGTGGAGAACGATCAGGCAACGGTTGTAGCCTCCAGAAAATCCTGGGCGAAACGCTGCAGTACGCCGCCCGCCTCATAAATAGAGAGCTCTTCAGCGGTGTCCAGACGGCAGGTGACCGGCACCTCGACACGTTCGCCATTCTTGCGCTGGATCACCAGTGTCAATGTCGCGCGGGGCGTGCGCTGGCCGATCACGTCGTAGGTTTCGCTGCCGTCGATGCCCAGTGTCAGGCGATTGGTGCCTGGCTTGAACTCCAGTGGCAACACGCCCATGCCGACCAGATTGGTCCGATGAATACGCTCGAACCCTTCTGCCGCAATGGCTTCGACGCCCGCCAGCCTGACGCCTTTGGCCGCCCAGTCCCGCGAAGAACCCTGGCCGTAATCGGCACCGGCGATGATGATCAACGGCTGTTTGCGAGCCATGTAGGTCTCGATGGCTTCCCACATGCGTGTGACCTTTCCCTCCGGTTCAAGGCGCGTGAGCGAGCCCTTCTTCACCTTGCCCTCGATCACGGCCATTTCGTTGACCAGTTGCGGGTTGGCGAAGGTCGCCCGCTGAGCCGTCAGGTGATCGCCGCGGTGGGTCGCATAAGAATTGAAATCCTCTTCCGGCAGGCCCATTTTTGCCAGGTACTCACCCGCCGCACTGTCGAGCATGATCGCGTTGGACGGCGACAGGTGATCGGTGGTGATGTTGTCCGGCAGCACCGCCAGCGGGCGCATGTCCTTGAGCGTACGCTCGCCGGCCAGCGCGCCCTCCCAATAAGGCGGCCGACGAATGTAGGTGCTCATCGGACGCCAGTCATAGAGCGGCTCGACCTTCGGGCCGGTGTGTTCTTCGATGGCGAACATCGGGATGTACACCTGACGAAACTGCTCAGGCTTGACCGAGGCCTGCACCACGGCGTCGATTTCTTCGTCGCTTGGCCAGATGTCCTTGAGGCGGATGTCCTTGCCGTCGGCAATGCCCAGCACATCGTTTTCAATATCAAACCGAATGGTGCCGGCAATGGCATAAGCCACCACCAAGGGCGGCGAGGCCAGAAAAGCCTGTTTGGCGTAGGGGTGAATGCGCCCGTCGAAATTGCGGTTGCCGGACAACACGGCCGTGGCGTACAGGTCACGGTCGATGATTTCCTGCTGAATCAGCGGATCGAGCGATCCGGACATGCCGTTACAGGTGGTGCAGGCAAACGCCACCACGCCAAAACCCAGTTGCTCCAGCTCGGTCGTCAGCCCGGCAGCATCCAGGTACAGCGCCACGGTTTTCGAGCCGGGCGCCAGCGAGGATTTCACCCACGGTTTGCGGTTCAGCCCCAGCCGGTTGGCGTTACGCGCCAGCAGGCCGGCCGCAATCACGTTGCGCGGGTTGCTGGTGTTGGTGCAACTGGTGATCGCGGCGATGATGACCGCGCCATCGGGCATTTGCCCCGGCACCTCGTCCCACTGCCCGGCAATGCCACGGGCTGCCAGATCTGACGTCGCCACTCGCGCATGCGGGTTGGACGGCCCGGCCATGTTGCGCACCACGCTGGACAGATCGAAGCTCAGCACGCGCTCGTATTCAACCTCGGTCAGGCTGTCCGACCAGAGCCCCGTGTGCCGGGCGTAGAGCTCGACCAGCTTGACCTGCTCGTCCTCACGACCGGTCAGGCGCAGATAATCGATGGTTTGCGAATCAATGGAGAACATCGCCGCTGTCGCGCCGTATTCCGGCGCCATATTGGAGATGGTCGCCCGGTCGCCAAGGGTCAGGCTCGATGCGCCTGCACCATAGAATTCCAGATACGCGCCGACGACTTTCTGCTGGCGCAGGTATTCGGTCAGGGCCAGCACCACATCGGTGGCAGTGATGCCTGGCTGGCGGCGGCCGGTCAGTTCGACACCGATGATGTCCGGCAGGCGCATCCACGAGGCGCGACCCAGCATCACATTTTCGGCCTCAAGGCCACCGACACCGATGGCGATCACGCCCAGCGCATCGACGTGTGGCGTGTGACTGTCGGTGCCGACCAGTGTGTCAGGGAACGCCACACCATCAAGTACCTGCACCACCGGCGACATTTTCTCCAGGTTGATCTGGTGCATGATGCCGTTACCCGGCGGGATCACCTCGACGTTCTTGAACGCCAGTTTGGTCCAGTCGATAAAGTGAAAGCGGTCTTCGTTGCGACGGTCTTCGATGGCACGGTTCTTTTCGAACGCCTGCAGGTCGTTGCCGTCCGCCTCGACGGCCAGAGAGTGATCGACAATCAGTTGAACCGGCACCACCGGGTTGACCAGCGCCGGGTCACCGCCCTGCGAGGCAATCGCGTCGCGCAGCCCGGCAAGGTCGACCAGTGCGGTCTGGCCCAGAATGTCATGACAGACCACCCGTGCCGGGAACCAGGGAAAGTCCAGGTCTCGCTTGCGCTCGATGAGCTGAATCAGCGAGGCGTTCAACGTTGCCGGGTTACAGCGGCGCACAAGGTTTTCGGCCAGCACCCGCGAGGTGTACGGCAACGTGGCATAAGCGCCGGGCTTGAGTGCCTCGACAGCCGCGCGCGCATCGAAATAATCCAGTCGGGAGCCAGGAAGCGTTTTGCGGAATTCACTGTTCATTGCGGGACTCGATCACGGAGTGTCTGGAATACGGGCGGGAAGCTCATCGACGGCTCCCCTGCCCCCTTTCAACGCTGTTCGATGGGCACGAAGCGGCGCTGCTCGACGCCGATGTAGTCGGCGCTCGGACGGATGATGCGGTTGTTGGCGCGCTGCTCGAAGACGTGAGCGGCCCAGCCGGTCAGCCGTGAGCAGACAAAGATCGGCGTGAACAGCTTGGTCGGAATGCCCATGAAGTGGTAAGCCGAGGCGTGATAAAAGTCGGCATTGGGAAACAGTTTTTTCTGCTCCCACATGACCTTGTCGATGGCTTCGGACACCGGGAAAAGCACGGTATCCCCCACTTCGTCAGCGAGCTTTTTCGACCAGCCCTTGATGACCTCGTTGCGCGGGTCGGACTCCTTGTAGATCGCATGGCCGAAGCCCATGATCTTTTCCTTGCGCTCCAGCATGCCCAGCGTGCCTTGGGTTGCCTCGTCGGCCGAGGAAAAACGCTGGATCATTTCCATCGCCGCTTCATTGGCGCCGCCGTGCAACGGCCCACGCAGTGTACCGATGGCCGCAGTGACGCAGGAATACAGGTCCGAGAGGGTCGAGGCGCACACCCGGGCGGTGAAAGTCGAGGCATTGAACTCGTGCTCGGCGTACAGAATCAGCGAAACATCCATGACCTTGCGGTGCAGCTCGCTGGGAGCCTTGTCCAGCAACAGGTGCAGAAAGTGCCCGCCGATGGAGTCTTCAGGCGTGGTGCAGTCGATGCGCTTGCCGTCGTGGCTGAAGCGATACCAGTAACACATGATCGCCGGAAACGCCGCGAGCAGGCGGTCGGTTGCATCGCGCTGCTGGTCGAAATCGAGTTCGGGTTCCAGCGTGCCGAGCATCGAAGCACCGGTGCGCATGACGTCCATCGGATGAGTGTCGGCGGGAATGCGTTCCAGCACTTCCTTAAGCGCCTGCGGCAAATCACGCAGGCCCTTGAGCTTGTCCAGGTAGGTCGACAGCTGCGACGGGGTTGGCAACTCGCCATACAGCAGCAAATACGCGACCTCTTCGAATCGGGCTTCGGCGGCCAGTTCGCGCACGTCGTACCCACGGTATGTCAGACCAGCGCCAGCCATGCCGACCGTAGACAACGCTGTTTGCCCGGCAACCTGCCCGCGAAGCCCGGCACCGCTCAATACTTTTGCTTCAGCCATGATTCTTCTCCCATTTTGTTCTTTTGATGTTGGACTGGCTCTGGCTATCGTGCCAACGCCGGAGCGCTCATCGTTATACAAGTCCGCTTTTGATTCCGGCCGAAGGCCTTAGGAGCGACCGGGCGGCGATCCGTGTTGTTCGCGAAGCGGCAGGCACAGCCCCTGGAAATGGGCGCATGGGCCACCGCTTTCGCGAGCAAGCTCACTCCCACAAGGGGTTTCAGCCTTTTTTCTGCGCAAACAACGCATCCAGCTTCTGCTCGAATACGTGGTAATCGATGGCGTCGTACAGCTCCATGCGTGTCTGCATGCTGTCGACCACGTTTTTCTGGCTACCGTCACGACGGATCGCGCCGTAGACGTTTTCCGCGGCCTTGTTCATGGCGCGGAATGCGGAAAGCGGATAAAGCACCAGCGAGACGTCGGCGTCGCGCAGCTCATCGACCGTGAACAACGGCGTAGCGCCAAATTCGGTGATGTTGGCGAGAATCGGCACGCCTGCCCGATTGGCAAATTGCTTGTACATGGCCAGTTCGGTAATCGCTTCCGGGAACACCATGTCGGCGCCCGCTTCAATGCAGGCCGCAGCACGCTCCAGCGCCGACTCGAGCCCCTCGACGGCCAGCGCATCGGTACGCGCCATGATCACAAAGCTGTCGTCGGTGCGGGCATCGACGGCAGCCTTGATGCGGTCGACCATTTCCTGCTGCGAGACGATTTCCTTGTTCGGGCGATGACCGCAGCGCTTGGCACCCACCTGATCCTCGATGTGAATTGCCGCAGCGCCCGCCTTTATCATCGAGCGCACCGTGCGCGCCACGTTGAAAGCCGAGGAACCGAAACCGGTGTCGACATCCACCAGCAGCGGTAAATCACACACGTCGGTGATGCGACGAACATCGATCAGCACGTCTTCCAGGCCGGTGATCCCGAGGTCAGGAATGCCCAGCGACCCCGCAGCCACCCCGCCACCGGACAGGTAGATCGCCTTGAAACCTGCGCGCCTGGCCAGCAATGCGTGATTGGCATTGATCGCTCCGACCACTTGCAGCGGCTGTTCGCTGGCAACGGCATCGCGAAAACGCTGGCCGGGAGTACGGTTGTTGGAACTCATTGTTCACCTCGGTCGGAAGTTGCCTGGGAAGCCGCCTCATAGTGGCGCTCGATGTTGCGTCTGGACGCGCCGATGTGTCGGCGCATCAACAATTCAGCCAGCTCGCCGTCGCGCTCGGCGATGGCGTCGAGAATCCGGTGGTGTTCGGCAAAGGCCTGGCGGGGACGATTGGGCGTGGTGGAGAACTGAATGCGGTACATGCGCACCAGTTGATAAAGCTCGCCGCAGAGCATCTGGCTGAGGGTGCGGTTACCGCTGCCCTGAATAATCCGGTAATGGAAATCGAAATCGCCTTCCTGCTGGTAATAACCGATACCGGCCTGAAAGGCTGCGTCGCGCTCGTGGGTATCGAGGACCCCGCGCAACTCATCGATGTCAGCCTGGGTCATGCGCTCGGCCGCCAGCCTGCACGCCATGCCTTCCAGGGATTCGCGAATTTCGTACAGCTCGATCAACTCGGCGTGGCTCAGCGCAACCACGCGCGCGCCGACGTGAGGCACCCGAACCACCAGTCGCTGCCCCTCAAGCCGATGGATAGCCTCACGCAGCGGACCACGACTGATGCCATACGTACGGGCCAGTTCCGGCTCGGAAATCTTGCTGCCGGGGGCAATCTCGCCTTTGACAATGGCCGCCTGAATGCGTCGGAAGACGTTCTCGGAAAGGGTTTCCGGGTCGTCTTCCGTTGTCAGCAGCTTCTCGACCAAAACCGACATTGTCGACACCTTGTTATTTAATAGCTGCAAATCTAGCCATAAACGACCTAAACGTCAAAGCCAAATCAAGCATTGTCGACAATCATGCAATTCAGGGTTACCCGCCCTTATCAGTCAACCTGAACAGATGCTCAGGTAGACAACTGGCACCCCCAAGGCTTCATGCTAGACTGCGCGTCGCGTCTGCACGGTACGCTTCCGGATCGGAGCCTACCGCCTGCGGCCTCCCTGCCTCACTATCATCAGGTCCATCCCGCTTGCGCCCTGACCCTGAAGTTATTTGCTCATCGCGCCAGGATTTATGAGACTCACTACCCTCTTCACATTGTCATGCCTCCTGTCTTTGCCGGGCCTGAGCCTGGCCGCCAACAAGACCGTCTATGGCCTCAACGAATACGCCAGACTCACCGATATCGACGTCGAAGTCGCCGCCAAGCTGGACACGGGCGCCAAGACCGCCTCGCTGAGCGCACGCGACATCAAGCACTTCAAACGCAACGGTGAAAGCTGGGTGCGCTTCTACCTGGCCATCGACCGCAAGCATGTCCACCCTGTTGAACGGCCGCTTGCGCGGGTCAGCAAAATCAAACGGCGTGCCGACGACCTGGACCCGGATGACGAAAACCGCTTCTCTTCGCGACCGGTGATTACGCTGGATATTTGCATGGGTGAAGTTTTACGCACCATAGAAGTGAACTTGACTGACCGAAGTGCATTCCAATATCCGCTTTTGATCGGCTCCGAGGCGTTGAAACGCTTCGATGCGCTGGTCGATCCAAGTCTTAAATATGCGGCAGGAAAGCCCGACTGCGCTTCCGTCGCTCAAAACGCAGAGTAAATACATGCGCGCTCTTACACTCCATCTGAAGATCCTGATCACTGTCCTGGTGACCCTGGGCATTGCGATCACGGCCTATCAGATACTGGCGCTCGGCATACCGGTGTCCGAAGACGAAACCGATGACTTGTGGAATATCGACGCCAAGGTCGAATTCGTTGCCAACCCCAAGGATTCCGTGAAAATCCAGATGTTCGTGCCGCCACTGGCCCACGACTACATCAGCCTCAACGAGAGTTTTATCTCGAACAACTACGGCGTCAGCGTCAATCGCGCTGACGGCAACCGCAAGGTCACCTGGTCTGCACGTCGCGCTACCGGCAACCAGACGCTTTACTACCGACTGGTGCTGACCAAGCGCTACAGCGGCGAGAAACCCAAGGTCAAAGGCCCGATCTTTCGCGACAGCATGACCGTCGAAGGCCCTGAAAAAGTCGCTGCCGAGGCGCTTCTGGCGCCGATCCGTCAGCACTCGGCGGATGTCGAAACCTTCATTACCGAAGCCATCAAACGCGTCAACAACCTGAATGACGATAACGTCAAGCTGTTGCTGGCAGGTGACACCTCGGCTTCGAACAAGGCGCGAATCACCGAGCTGCTGCTGTCGATCGCCCACGTGCCGATGGAAAAAGCCCATACCATTCGCTTGCAGGCCGACCAGCCGCAGACGCCGGAACTCTGGCTGCGCAGCTTCAATGGCAAGGAATGGCTCTATTTCAACCCGGACACGGGCGAAGCCGGCATGCCGGAAGACCGTCTGCTGTGGTGGACCGGTGAAGAAAACCTGGTTTCCGTTGAAGGCGGCAAGAAAGTCCAGGTCACCTTCAGCCTCAACAACAGTGAAATGAACGCCATGCGTCTGGCCAAACTGACCGACGCCAGCACTGACTCGGATTTCCTGGCCTACTCGCTGTACGGCCTGCCGCTGCAAACCCAGCAGACGTTCATGGTCATGGTGATGATCCCGATTGGCGTACTCGTCATCCTGATCCTGCGCAACCTGATCGGCCTGCAGACTCTGGGCACGTTCACACCGGTACTGATTGCCCTGGCGTTCCGCGAAACGCAGCTGGGCTTCGGTATCGTGCTGTTTACTGTGATCACGGCGTTAGGCCTGTCACTGCGCTCATACCTTGAGCACTTGAAGCTGCAGATGCTGCCGCGTCTCTCGGTGGTGCTGACGTTCGTCGTGGTGCTGATCGCCGCCATCAGCCTGTTCAGCCACAAGCTGGGCCTGGAACGCGGCCTGTCGGTGGCACTGTTCCCGATGGTGATCCTGACCATGACCATCGAGCGCCTGTCGATCACCTGGGAAGAGCGTGGCGGCAGCCATGCCATGAAAGTCGCCATCGGCACGCTGTTCGCAGCGTCCCTGGCGCACCTGATCATGAGCGTGCCGGAACTGACCTACTTCGTCTTCACGTTCCCGGCCGTACTGCTGATTCTGGTGGGCTTCATGCTGGCGATGGGCAGATACCGTGGCTACCGCCTGACCGAGCTGATGCGTTTCAAGGCCTTCCTTAAAGAGGAAAAGGCCAAGTGATCGGCTGGTGGAAAACCTGGAAGGCACTCGAAGCCCGCGGCATCATGGGCATCAATCGGCGTAATGCCGACTTTGTGCTCAAGTACAACAAGCGCAGCCTGTATCCGATTGTCGATGACAAGATCATCACCAAGGAACGCGCCATCGCGGCGGGCATTCACGTTCCGGAGATGTACGGGGTGATTTCCACGGAAAAGGAAATCGACCGGCTTGACGAGATCATCGGCGGGCGCAACGACTTCGTGATCAAGCCTGCCCAAGGCGCGGGCGGCGACGGCATTCTGGTCATCGCCGACCGTTTCGAGGAACGCTTTCGCACGGTCTCCGGCCGTATCATCAGCCATTCGGAAATCGAGCATCAGGTCTCCAGCATCCTCACCGGCCTCTATTCCCTGGGCGGCCACCGTGACCGTGCGCTGATCGAATACCGGGTCGTCCCCGACTCGATCTTCAAAAGCATCAGCTATGAAGGTGTACCGGACATTCGCATCATCGTGCTGATGGGCTACCCGGTGATGGCCATGCTGCGCCTGCCGACGCGCCAATCGGGCGGCAAGGCGAATCTGCACCAGGGGGCGATTGGTGTTGGCGTGGACCTGGCCACCGGCGTGACCCTGCAAGGCACCTGGCTGAACAACATCATCAGCAAGCACCCCGATACGACACATTCGGTAGACGGCGTGCAGTTGCCCAATTGGGACGGTTTCATGAAGCTGGCGGCCGAATGCTACGAGCTGTGCGGTCTGGGTTATATCGGCGTCGACATGGTGCTGGATCAGGACAAAGGTCCGCTGATCCTGGAACTCAATGCCCGACCAGGCCTGAATATCCAGATCGCCAACGACGCCGGCCTGACTCATCGCACCCAGGCCGTCGAGGCACGCCTGGAACAACTGGCCCTCGAAGGACGCCAGGAATCGCCTCAGGAACGGGTCGATTTTGCGCAGCAGCTGTTCGGCCATGTACCCGGCGTCTGAGTCATGCCCGCACCCGACATACTGCTAGGAGCGGCCCGGCAGCAAGGCTACAATCGCCGGCCGCGCTCCCAAGACTGACACTTGATAATGTCCACTTGCTCGATACACCCTCTGCCCTACAGCACTGACCCGGCCGTGTTTTTTTCACGGATACGTCATGAGCCGGGTGCCGTTCTGCTCGACAGCGGCAGGCCGGTCGCCGGGCGCGGACGGTATGACCTGCTCAGCGCCTGGCCACTCGAAACGCTTGTGGTGGCAGAGGATGAAACGGGTACGGCTTATCTTCAGCGATTGCGCGACGGCCTGGCATCATTGGGAACGGCAACCCTGCCTGAGGGCTGCGAACTGCCCTTTACAGGCGGCCTGATAGGTTACCTGAGCTACGAATTTGGCCGTCGCCTTGAACCGCTGCCCGATCAGGCGCGCGACGACCTGCAACTGCCTGAAGCCCGTCTGGGGCTCTACGCCTGGGCGTTGATCAGCGACCATCGGCACGGCACCAGCCAGTTGGTTTTCCATCCGTCACTGGCCACACGTGAACGGGCGCGGCTGATCGAGCTGTTTAGCGCCAACGCGCCATTATCTGCCACAGGCTTCAAACTCGATCAGCCGTTTCAGGCCAGTATCAGCGCGGACGACTATCGACAGGCTTTTGCACGCATTCAGGCCTACATTCAGGCGGGTGACTGTTATCAGGTCAATTTCGCGCAGCGCTTTCAGGCCCGCTGCGCTGGCGATCCGTGGGCGGCGTATTGCGCGCTGCGGGCAGCGTGCCCTACCCCGTTTGCGGGTTATCTGGCACTGCCGGGGTCTGACGCCGTGCTGAGCCTGTCTCCGGAACGCTTTGTCAGGGTCAGTTCACGGCAAGTGGAGACCCGCCCCATCAAAGGCACACGGCCACGCAGCCCGGACGCGGTACAGGACGCTGCTTTTGCCAGGGAGCTGCTGTCCAGCGAAAAGGATCGCGCCGAGAACCTGATGATCGTCGACCTGCTGCGCAACGATCTGGGGCGCAGTTGCAGCATCGGTTCAGTGAAGGTCCCCGAACTGTTCAGCCTGGAAAGCTACCCCAACGTTCACCATCTGGTGAGCAGCGTAACCGGCGAGCTGGCGGTCGGTAACGATGCGCTGGACCTGATCGCGGGCAGCTTTCCCGGCGGGTCCATCACCGGCGCACCGAAGATTCGTGCCATGCAGATCATTGACGAACTAGAGCCGACCCACCGCAGCCTGTACTGCGGCTCACTGATGTACCTGGACGTTCGCGGCGAAATGGACAGCTCGATTGCCATCCGCAGTCTGCTGGTCAAGGACGGACACGTCTCGTGCTGGGGCGGCGGCGGCATCGTCGCCGACTCGGACTGCGAGGCGGAATATCAGGAAACCTTCACCAAGGTCCGCGTGCTGCTGGAGACGCTCGAGGCGCTTTGATCAGCAAAGCACTCTTACACGGGAGTCAAGCGAGAAACGAGAGGCGTCCGGCCAGCTCCAGTGGAGCGTTGGAACGCTAGTGTTCGGGCTCACACCTATCGTTCCCATGCGCCAGCGTGGGAATGCCGTTCCGGACGCTCCGCGTCCGTTTTTGCACAAGACGAGAAGCACAGGCCCGGCCTCTAAAGCGACAGGTCTCGATTCGATGCCTTGATAAATTCCTTCTTCAGATCATCAAAGGTATGCACCGCCGGAAACTGCGGGAATTCGCGGATAACGTTGTCAGGCGCATGGAACAGAATGCCGGCGTCGGCCTCGCCCAGCATCGTGGTGTCATTGTACGAGTCGCCTGCCGCAATGATCCGGTAGTAGAGGCTCTTGAAGGCCAGCACCGACTGACGCTTGGGGTCTTTCTGACGCAATTGGTAACTGACCACGCGGTCGGTGTCATCGATGATCAGCCGATGGCACAACAGCGTCGGAAACCCCAGTTGGCGCATCAGCGGTTGGGAGAACTCGTAGAAGGTGTCCGACAGGATCACCACCTGAAAACGCTCACGCAGCCAGTCGACAAACGCTGCAGCGCCGTCCAGCGGCTTGAGGGTGCTGATCACCGCTTGAATGTCGGACAGTTTCAGGCCGTGCTCATCAAGGATGCGCAGGCGCTGCTTCATCAGCACGTCATAATCCGGAATGTCCCGAGTGGTCGCACGCAACGACTCGATGCCGGTTTTTTCGGCAAAGGCGATCCAGATTTCCGGGACCAGCACACCCTCAAGGTCCAGACAGGCAATTTCCACGGCACACTCCTCAAAGACGTCTCACCACCGGGCGAAACGGCACTCTAGCCCCTCGCCTGGAGCGTTGCAACGCATTGCCCTTGGCAGGCAGCGGCTCATGAACGATGGATTTTGTTACCATTGCCGCCATCACGAGCGCTTAAGCGCCACCTTTGCATTTTAGGAAGCCGCCTGATGAGCCACCCTTTCGACGTCGCCGAACTGGCGACCACTTATGCGAACAAGTCTGCGCAGGACATTCTGAAACTGGCGTTCGAGCATTTTGGCGACGAGCTGTGGATTTCCTTCAGCGGTGCCGAAGATGTCGTGCTGGTGGACATGGCGTGGAAACTGAACAAAAACGTCAAGGTCTTCAGCCTGGACACAGGCCGCCTGCACCCGGAAACCTACCGTTTCATCGAACAGGTCCGTGACCACTACAAGATCGAGATCGAAATTGTCTCGCCAGACCAGAGCAAGCTGGAGCCGTTCGTCAAGGAAAAGGGCCTGTTCAGCTTCTACCGGGACGGTCACGGCGAATGCTGCGGTATTCGCAAGATCGAGCCGTTGCGCCGCAAACTGTCGAACGTCAAGGCATGGGCAACCGGCCAGCGTCGAGACCAGAGCCCCGGCACCCGAAGCGCCGTTGCGGCGCTGGAAATCGACAGCGCCTTTTCGACCGCCGAGCGCACGCTGTACAAGTTCAACCCGTTGGCACAGATGAGCAGCGAGGAAATCTGGGGGTATATCCGGATGCTGGAACTGCCTTACAACAGCCTGCACGAGCGCGGTTTCATCAGTATCGGCTGCGAACCCTGCACTCGCCCGGTACTGCCGAACCAGCACGAACGTGAAGGACGCTGGTGGTGGGAAGAAGCCACGCAAAAAGAATGCGGGCTGCATGCGGGTAATCTGATTGCACGCAACTAGCAACCAGCGTCGCGAGCTGCAAGCTGAAGCCGACCGGCTTTAACGTGCAGCTCGCCGCTAAACGCTTGCCGCCGCTGTTAATGCACCGGCAGTTCGACGTTGGCAAACAGTTCTTCCATTTCCTGCTTGTTGTGGCACTGAATCGCCTTGGCCATGACCTCACGCGTCAGGTGCGGAGCGAACTTCTCGATGAAGTCGCACATGAACCCGCGCAGGAAGGTGCCGCGCCGGAAGGCAATCTTGGTGACGCTGGACTCGAACAGGTCGCTGGCGTCGAGAACCACCAGGTCGCTGTCCACTTCTTCGTCCACGGCCATCCGTGCCACGATCCCCACACCCAGGTTCAGCCTCACGTAGGTCTTGATCACGTCGGCGTCCGCCGCGGTGAACACGACTTTAGGTACCAGGCCGCGGTGACTGAAGGCCTCGTCCAGCTTTGACCGGCCGGTAAAACCGAAGACGTACGTCACGATCGGGTATTCCGCCAGCAGTTCCAGCGTTAGCTTTGGCACTTTGGTCAGAGGATGCCCTTGAGGCACGACGACACAGCGGTTCCAGCGATAGCACGGCATCATCACCAGATCGCTGAACTGCTCGAGCGCTTCGGTGGCGATGGCGAAATCGACGGTCCCGTCAGCCGCCATTTCAGCGATCTGCATCGGCGACCCCTGATGCATGTGCAGCGCAACGTCCGGGTACTGCTTGATGAAGTTACTGATGACCGGCGGCAGCGCATAACGTGCCTGTGTGTGGGTGGTGGCAATCGACAAGGTGCCTTTCTTCTCGTTGGAGAATTCCTGGGCAATTTGCTTGATGCTTTCGACCTTGCGCAGGATTTCACCGGCCGTGGTGATGATGCGCTCGCCGGCTGGCGTCACGCGCGTCAGGTGTTTGCCACTGCGGGCAAACACTTCCACACCCAGCTCGTCTTCAAGCAGACGGATCTGCTTGCTGATGCCGGGTTGAGAGGTGTAAAGGCTTTGGGCCGTCGCGGAAACGTTGAGGTCGTGGTGCGCCACTTCCCAAATGTAGCGCAGTTGTTGGAGCTTCATATGTATCCCTCAAAGCAGATAAACCCTATGGGTATCAGCGACGGTATATAACTGGATTAATGGTGAGACGAATAATTCTAGAACTTTTTATCACCTTTGTAAGGTGATCGCACGCTCGATTTCATTAAAACCACCAAATGAGGCTTCCTTTACCCTCGCCCTTTGTTCAGCATGATTGGAACCATGTACACGGGCACCTCGGAAAACTGCAACACCCTGGCTGCCGTCCGACCTGTCGATGCACCGCCTTCCACCCTGCGACTGTGGCTGCCGACAACAAGCAGGTCCACACTCAGCTTCTGCGCCTGCTCGAGAATAATGCTGGCAGGCTCTCCTTGAACAACGCGCACCGTGCGAATCAGCGACAGGTCTGAGTGCCCGTCCCCGAGTTCTTCACGATACCCGTCAAGCATCCGTTGCTCTATTCCGTCCAGAAACGCCCTCACGCCCTTGCCGTGAAGTTCACGCAACGCATCCTGTCCCAGGTAACTCTGCAGCACCGACTCGGCAAACAACCCCATCGGCTCGACGACATGGACAACGTACAGCCCGGCGTTGAACGTTCTTGCCAGCGCCAACGCGTGCTGCGTTACATACGGCGCATACAGACCCAAGTCTGTGGCATACAGCATCGAACGCACCATACAACCTCCCGTACAACCAGAATGGCGGAGATTGACTCAGCGTAGCAGTGCATCAAGCGCCATGACGGCGGACTGCTCGGTGCCGTTACGCCAGTGGCTTTATTTCGTTGCTGATGCCGTGCGGAACATGGCCCGTGGCAACCACGTCGCGGGCCTTTTCGCAGTGTCCCGGCTGGTCATCGAAAAACACATCGGCGGCGAACGCTTCAAGGAACGCCGACTTCTGCAAGCCACCGAGAAACAGCGATTCGTCCAGCCGGATATCCCATTCGCGCAAGGTACGGATCACCCGCTCGTGCGCAGGCGCAGAGCGCGCCGTGACCAGCGCGGTGCGGATCGGGCAACTTGCGTCAGGAAACTCGCGTTGCAATTGGTTAAGCGCGGCCAGAAACGGTTTGAACGGCCCGCCGCGCAAGGGCTCGCGGGCCGACTCACGTTCGCTTGCCTGAAAAGCGGCCAGCCCGCCGCTTTGATAAACCCGTTCCGATTCGTCGGAAAACAACACCGCGTCGCCGTCGAAGGCGATGCGCAACTCGGCACTGGCAGCGCGCCTTGCACCGCCCGACAGAATGGTCGCAGCAGCGAACCCGGCGTCCAGTGCGCTGCGCACGTCTTCGGCATGCGTCGACAGGAACAGATGGCAACCGAACGCCGCCAGATAAGGATAGGGGCTGCGCCCGCCGGCAAAGGCGGCGCGGCTGATATCAAGCCCGTAATGCTGAATAGAATTGAAGACCCGCAGGCCGGTGTCGGCACTGTTGCGTGAGACCAGCACCACTTCCACCCGCGCCTTGCCGAGGCTGGCATTGAGGCTCAACAGTTTTTCAACCAGAGGAAAGGCATCGCCTTGCTCGAGAATCCCGTCTTCATGCTCAATCTGATACTTGCGATACGCTTCAACGCCGTCCGCCATGTACACGGCATGACTGTCACGCAGATCGAACAACGCCCTGGATGAAATGGCCAGAACCAGTTTATGGTCGTCATTGTCGGTCATGAATCACTCCTCGCCTGCTCGACGGTTACCGCGATCAACAAAGGCCAGCGCTTGATACAGCGCACGCACTCGAACCATGTCCACGCCGGCCGCCAGTGCCGCCGCCAGCGGCCGGGCATAAATGGCTTCCAGCTCCAGCGGACGAGCCTCGACCCGGTCGTGGTACATGCTGGGCTTATAGTCAGGCATGTTCCGGGTCACTGAAAACAGGTGTTGCGCAAACCCCGGCGGCAACACATGACCGCAGGCCTCGGCGCCCTGCACCACTTCGTCCATCAACGCGCAGATCAGCGCCTGGCTGTCAGGGTCGGTCATCAACCGGGTGGTGCCGGCCTGCAACAAGGCTGACAGCCCGTTGTAGGGCACATTCCAGACCAGCTTCTGCCAGCGGGCCTGTCGCAGATCGGTCATGACGGGGGCGTCGATCCCGGCCGCCTTGAACAGCGCCGCGCCGGCCTCGACAACGGCCAGACGACCGGCCTCATCAACAGCGGGGCCGCTGTGATAACCGACACTGACCGCGCCGAACGCCTGATGGGTAATGACGCCGGGCGCGGTTCGGTGAACGCAGACGAAGCACAGACCGCCCAACAGGTGCAGGCTGTCGGGCAGCACCGCGCGCAACGGGTCTTCAACGGCCAGACCGTTCTGCAACAGCAACACGCGGGCATCCGGAGCAGCGGCCTGCCTGATGATCGGCCCCAGCTCGGCATTGCCGGTGCTCTTGGTGCCGACCAGCAACCAGTCGCAAGGCGGCATCTCGGCAACCGAGCGATAAGCCTGAACCGGTTTGAGCTGTAAATCGCCATGCACTGCGCTATTGACCCGCAGCCCGTCGGACGCCACTGCGTCAAATTCGCTGCGCAGCAGAAAATGCACGTCAAACCCGGCGCGTGCCAGCATCAGCCCGTAAAATCCACCGATGGCCCCGGTACCGATGATGCCGACCCGTGGCCGATGGGGGTTAACGCTCATATGGACTCCCTAGGCTGTATTTCAGGCCATACACTATCCGTCGCAGCGAATTGTCTTGCAATACAGAAGCACAACTCGGCTGACAGCCCGTGAACCGGTGCGATACCTAGTTTACTTATTGTCGAACAGCGCGATAACGCGCTAAGGTTCGGCTCCCCGCTGCGCTCAAACCTGCTGGGCACCGCCGCACGGGGGACCGTTGGCGGCCAGTACCCGCGACCTGATGAGTAACACGATGGCTGATTTACCGATTAATGACCTCAACGTTGCCTCCAATGAGACTCTGATCACCCCGGATCAGCTCAAGCGCGACATCCCGCTGACCGATGCTGCCCTGCGCACCGTCAGCCAGGGCCGCGAAGTGATTCGCAACATCCTCGACGGCAATGATCATCGCCTGTTCATCGTGATCGGCCCTTGCTCGATCCATGACCTGAAGGCCGCCAAGGAATATGCCGAGCGCCTCAAGACGCTGGCAGCGGAAGTTTCCGACACGCTGTATCTGGTCATGCGCGTCTATTTCGAGAAGCCCCGCACCACGGTGGGCTGGAAAGGCCTGATCAACGATCCGTACCTGGATGACTCGTTCAAGATCCAGGACGGCCTGCACATTGGTCGCCAGTTGCTGCTGGACCTGGCTGAAATGGGCTTGCCGACGGCGACCGAAGCACTGGACCCGATCTCTCCGCAATACCTGCAGGACCTGATCAGTTGGTCAGCCATCGGCGCTCGCACCACCGAATCCCAGACTCACCGCGAGATGGCCTCCGGCCTGTCTTCGGCAGTCGGCTTCAAGAACGGCACCGATGGTGGCCTGACCGTTGCCATCAACGCCTTGCAGTCGGTTTCCAGCCCGCATCGCTTCCTCGGCATCAACCAGGAAGGCGGCGTGTCGATCGTCACCACCAAGGGCAACGCCTACGGCCACGTCGTGCTGCGCGGCGGCAATGGCAAGCCCAACTATGATTCGGTCAGCGTTGCGCTGTGCGAACAGGCCCTGAACAAATCCGGCATTCGCCCGAACATCATGGTCGACTGCAGCCACGCCAACTCGAACAAGGACCCTGCCCTGCAGCCGCTGGTCATGGAAAACGTCGCCAACCAGATCCTGGAAGGCAACGAATCGATCATCGGCCTGATGGTAGAAAGTCACTTGAACTGGGGCTGCCAGTCGATTCCAAAGGACTTGTCGGCGTTGCAATACGGTGTGTCCATCACCGATGCCTGCATCGACTGGGCAAGTACTGAAAAGACCCTGCGCGGCATGCACGCAAAACTCAAGGGTGTACTGCCGGCGCGCAAGCGCAAGTGATCCGTGCTTAGTGGATCCGTGCAGTAACGAAAACGCCGAGCAGATGCTCGGCGTTTTTGATGGTGACTGTCGGCAAGAAAGCCGGATCAGAGCTTGGCGGCCTGCGATTGCAGGTCATGAAGTTCCATGTAGCGCTCGACATAAGAGCAGGACGGTATAACCGAATAGCCGATGCTGTCGGCGTAATCCAGTGCCTGTTTAGTCAACGCAGCGGCAATGCCGCGACCGCGCAGGGCATCGGGGACGAAGGTCCGGTAGAAATCCAGGGTTTGCTTCCCGAGATCCATATAGGTCAGGTAGGCACGATGGCCGTCAATAATGATTTCGAAATGATGGCCGATTTCGTCATGGTGGATGGACAACGCCTCGCTCATCGTTACTCCTAGCGGGTCTTGGAATTGGACCCCTACCTTACCGGTCTTTTTAAGGCGAAGGAACATCCGCGCCACCAGTGCCTGTTTTATGACACCGAAAAGAGCATTGCCGATCTCGACAAACAGCACCCTTGGATAGTAGGCGTCATTGCCGAATATGCTCAAGCACAGCAAGGGTAAAAACACATAAATATTTCGTCCTCCCGACCGACAGTCAGGTGCTATAGCGCCAGAAAAAGGTGGTCAGGTGAAAAGCCCGAATGCCCGAGGCCTGCACTTGCCGCGCGGAAGTGGATAGTTTTTGTACAGAATGCCCGGGAAGTAACGCAGAACACTTTCAAAGCAGCTAAATTTAGCAGCTTCTTGCGCTGGGTCCGTTTACTTACTACAAACAATGGGTACTATGTACGCCGGTCGTTTTCTCATTTTCGAGAGATGACTAATTTGAAAAAATTCCTTGAAGGTGAACACGATGAACAACGTTCTGAAATTCTCTGCTCTGGCTCTGGCCGCAGTTCTGGCTACCGGTTGCAGCAGCGTATCCAAAGAAACCGAAGCTCGTCTGACAGCTACCGAAGACGCAGCAGCTCGTTCGCAAGCACGTGCCGACGAAGCCTATCGCAAGGCTGACGAAGCGCTGGCTGCTGCTCAAAAAGCTCAGCAAACTGCTGACGAAGCCAACGAGCGTGCTCTGCGCATGTTGGACAAAGCTAGCCGCAAGTAATAATCCCTCGGGGTTATTGAAAGCCGACCCGGCAACGGGTCGGCTTTTTTTTGTGCGTTTTTTGCGTAACGGATGGCGCCTCGGCTCTGCGCCGGGCGTTGCTGGGCGTTATAGACACGTCTGATTTTGCTTCTGGCTGAACGGCCCGACTTCGTCAGGTTCCTTCGCCCTGGCGCTGATCCGTCACTGACCTCGCACTCTGTATCGTCAGTGACATTGCGATAAAAAGCACATTTAAAGCCATTAAAGCCGTCACGAAACTGCATGCCAACGGAGCATTGACACGATAGTGACAGGATTATCGTTCCGCGCGCTCCAGCGTGGGAATGCAGTTCCGGACGCTCTGCGTCCGGTTTTGAATGGGCGACGAGTCCTGGATGTGTAACGCGCGCTATTGGAAAATCACGGGTTCTTCCGCGCTTGCAGAGGCAACCGCCGGCTCGGCAATTTCCACTGGCATGCCGTCTTCAGCCGCGACCACGTCACGTACCCGATCCCAGTTCATGCGCAGATTTTTGGCAAGGTCATCACGTTTCAGGAGCGCGTTGATCACCGCCGTGTGTTTGTCGACCACCGAAGGATTGCCCTGGTCATCAACCGGCGTGTGGGCTTCAAGGTAGACCTTGCCGCCGCTGAGGCCAAATTTGTAAGGCTCGCTGATAATGCGCACCGTGGTGCCGACGGGGGCCATGTCGGCCAGTTCCAGCACGTTGTTGTTGTACATGCGGAAACAGCCGTGGCTGGTGCGCATGCCGATGCCGAATTTCTTGTTCGAGCCATGAATCAGGTAGCCCGACATCCCCAGACCGAACTTGAACGGGCCCAACGGGTTGTCCGGGCCGGCAGGCACGACATCAGGCAACGGATCGCCGTCGGCAGCGTGCTCGGCCTTGATCGACGCAGGCGGCGTCCAGGTCGGGTTCGGCGTCTTGGCGATCACCTTGGTCACGCCGATGGGTGATCCCCAGCCTTCACGACCGACCCCGAGTGGATAGGTGTGAACCACATTCTGCCCCTTGGGGTAGTAATACATGCGGTATTCGGCGAGGTTGATGACAATTCCCTCGCGCGGGCCCGGCGGCAGAATGAAGCGGGTCGGCAGCACGATGTCCTTGCCTGCGCCGGGCAACCACGGGTCCACGCCCGGGTTGGCGGCGATCATTTCCAGATAGCCCAGATCGTATTTTGTGCCCAGATCAGCGAAGGTGTCTTCGTACCGGGCCTTGATGACCTGCACCTGACCGACGATATCCTCGCCGGGCGGCGGCAATGGAAACTCCAGAGCATGGACAGAAGTCGCCGCGCAGAGAGCAGCAAGTGACAGACAGCGGGTAACGGCTGGAATGCGCGACAACATCCGGAAAGATCCTTCGGGTTCGACAAGGTAAATGCAAAGGTTGAAGTGTACACCTGGACTCGCCGGATCGGGGATATCCAAGGCAAGCCTGCCATCCGTACTGACAGCTAAAGTTCAGGCCAGATCGGGTTCATCCCCCTGCGCTGCGCATCCATGATGGCCTTGCACAGCGGGCACAGCCGCTCATCACGCATGGCCTGCAGCTCGACCGCAGACATTTGCGGCTGAGCAGGCAGTAGCGTGCCGCATAACGTGCGGTCGATGGAGCCGCCCAGCTCCAGCTGGCGCGCAATCAGATGCACCCGCACTTCCTGACAGGCGAACATATCCAGCTGTTCGTGGGGTTCAAGCATTTGATAGGCATACAGGGACCAGGCGGGACGCGGCATGGGGGGCTCCAGATCGGGGGCGCCACATTAGCCGAAAGCCCCCGTGCAGGAAAGCCTCAAAGCAGCGGTTTCAGGCTCGGCCAGACATTTTCAAGCAACTTGCCCTGAGCCGCTGCCGCCGGATGCAGACCATCGGCTTGCATCAACTCGGGCACACCGCCGACACCTTCCAGAAAGAACGGCACAAAAGGCACCTTTTTCTCTTCGGCCAGATGGCTGTACACCTCTTTGAAGGCCGTGGTGTAACGCGGGCCGTAATTGGGAGGAATCTGCATGCCGAGCAACAACACCTTGGCACCTGCTGCCCGGGAGCTGTCGATCATCAATGAAAGGTTTTGTTGCAATTGAGCCGGCTGCTGACCACGCAGCCCGTCGTTGCCACCCAGTTCGAGAATAACCAGTTCCGGCTTATGCTCTGCAAGCAGCGCAGGCAGACGCGCCTGGCCTCCTGCACTGGTGTCACCACTGATGGACGCATTGACTACCTTGTCGTCGTATCCCTCCTGCTTGAGGCGTTGCTCCAGGAGGCTGACCCATCCCACGCGGGTATCCAGGCCGAAAGCCGCACTGATACTATCCCCAACGATCAACACCGTGCCCGCCATCGCGCCTTGTGACAGCAACAGCAACCCCAGGCCAGCACTTAAAAACCACGCACGCATCGGATTCTCCATGAGTGAAAGTATTCTCAGTGCCCAAAGCCTCAGTAAAGTGGTCCCCAGCACCGAAGGTGACCTGACTATCCTGCACGAACTCTCCCTGGAACTAAACAAGGGCGACACGCTGGCCATCGTCGGTGCCTCGGGTTCGGGCAAATCCACACTGCTTGGCCTGCTCGCCGGGCTGGACCTGCCCAGTGCCGGTTCCGTCATCCTGTCAGGCCGTAACCTCAGCGAACTGGACGAAGACCAGCGCGCCAGAGTCCGTGCCGAGCACGTCGGTTTTGTGTTCCAGTCGTTCCAGTTGCTCGACAGCCTGAACGCGCTGGAAAACGTCATGCTGCCGATGGAGCTGGAAGGCCGCAAGGACGCCCGCGAGAAAGCCCGTCACCTGCTGGAGCGTGTCGGCCTGGGCCAGCGCCTGACCCACACTCCGCGTCAATTGTCCGGAGGCGAGCAGCAGCGGGTTGCGATTGCCCGCGCGTTTGCTGCCGACCCGGACGTGCTGTTTGCCGACGAACCCACCGGCAACCTGGACAGCCACACCGGCGAGCGCATCAGCGACCTGTTGTTCGAACTGAACAAGGAGCGCAACACCACGCTGGTGCTGGTGACTCACGATGAGCGTCTGGCCCACCGCTGTCGCCGCCTGATCCGCCTTGAAGGGGGCCGACTGGTCGCCCCGCTGGAGCCTTGATGGCACGTTTGCCTTTTGTCCGACTGCTGAGCCTTGCCACCCGCCAACTGCTGCGCGATGCCCGCGCCGGTGAGTTACGGGTCCTGTTCTTTGCCTTGCTGGTGGCCGTGGCGGCCAGCACCGCCATCGGTTACTTCGGTGCGCGCCTCAACGGCGCGATGCTGTTGCGCGCAACCGAGTTTCTCGGGGCTGATCTGATTCTTGAAGGCTCCAGCCCGGCGCGTGCCGAACAGATCGAAGAAGGTAAACGGCTGCAACTCAAACACGCGCAGATCGTGGTCTTTTCCAGCGTGATCGCCACCGACGCCGGTATTCAGTTGTCGAGCATCAAGGCCGTGGATGATATCTACCCGTTGCGCGGCGAACTGAAAAGCGCACCGGACCTGTACCAGACCGAGCAGGCCGGCAGCGGCCCGAAACCCGGCGAAGCGTGGGCCGAGGCCCGGCTGTTTCCAGCCGTCAACCTGAAGATAGGTGACGACATCGATGTCGGCGCCAAAACCCTGAAGCTGAGCCGCGTACTGACGTATGAGCCGGACCGTGCCGGTAATTTCTACAGCCTGACACCACGGGTGATGATCAATCTGCAGGACCTGGCGGCCACCGGTGTGGTTCAGCCGGGCAGCCGGGTGACCTACCGGGAGATGTGGAGCGGCCCGCCCGAGGCGCTGGCGGCTTACCGTAAGGCGATTGAACCGGGCCTGGAACCGCATCAGGAGATCAAGGACGCCCGTGACGGCAGTCAGCAGATTGGCGGCGCACTGGGCAAGGCCGAACGGTATCTGAACATGGCAAGCCTGGTGGCGGTGCTGCTGGCAGGTGTGGCTGTGGCGCTGTCAGCCTCCCGATTCGCTGCCCGACGCTTCGATGCCAGCGCCCTGCTGCGCTGCCTGGGGCTGTCGCGTGGCGAGGCCATGACATTGTTCAGCCTGCAACTGGCGATCATCGGCCTGTTGGCCAGCCTGAGCGGCGCGCTGCTGGGCTGGCTGGCACAATTGGGCCTGTTCGCGCTGCTGCAGAACCTGTTGCCAGCCGCTGTGCCACCGGGCGGTCTTTTGCCTGCACTGGCAGGCATGGGCACCGGACTGGTCGCGCTGTCCGGTTTCGCCCTGCCGCCGCTGGCGGCCTTGGGTCGTGTGCCGCCGCTGCGTGTGCTGCGCCGGGACATGCTGCCGATCCCCGCCAGTTCATGGCTGGTGTATGGCGCGGCGCTGCTGGCGCTGGGCCTGATCATGTGGCGCCTGAGCCTGGACCTGGTGCTGACCTTTGCCCTGCTGGGCGGCGGTATCGTCGCGGCACTGGTTCTGGGCAGCCTGTTGCTACTGGCGCTCAACAGCCTGCGTCGCTTGCTGGCCGGCGCGTCCCTGCCCTGGCGGCTGGGCCTGGGGCAATTGTTGCGTTACCCGCTCGCGGCAGCCGGTCAGTCACTGGCCTTCGGCCTGATCCTGCTGTCGATGGGGTTGATCGCGCTGCTGCGCGGTGAATTGCTCGACACTTGGCAGAACCAGTTGCCCAAGGATGCGCCGAATTATTTCGTGCTGAACGTGTTGCCATCGGACAAAGAAAACTTCGCCCAGACCCTGGGCAAGCTGTCTACTCATTCAGCCCCGCTCTACCCGGTGATACCGGGACGCCTGATCAGCATCAACGGCGAACCGGTGAGCAACTTTGTCACCAAGGACTCGCGTGGTGAAAACGCAACCCGCCGCGACCTGAGTCTGACCTGGGCCGCTGACCTGCCCGAAGGCAACGCATTGACCGCCGGCACCTGGTGGAAAGACCTGCCGGCCACCGGCCAGGCCGACGCAACACCCGGGGTTTCAATCGAGACCAAACTGGCAGAGAGCCTGAAGATCAAGCTGGGCGACCGTCTGAGCTTCATTGTTGGCGGTTTGACGCGCGAAGCGGTGGTCACCAGCCTGCGAACGGTCAACTGGGACACCTTCCAGCCCAACTTCTTCATGATCTTCCAGCCCGGCACCCTGGCTGACCTGCCGACCACGTACCTGACCAGCTTCTACCTGCCGCCAGGCCAGGACAAACAGATCGTCGAGCTGTCGCGGGCCTATCCGTCGATCAGCATTCTGGGTGTCGAAGCTCTGCTCGCGCAGGTGCGCAGTATTCTTGACCAGGTCACTCTGGCGGTGCAGTTCGTGCTGTTGTTCGAGCTGGCGGCCGGCATCGCTGTGCTGTTTTCGGGGTTGCAGGCGACACTGGACGAGCGCATACGCCAGGGCGCGCTGTTGCGTGCGCTGGGTGCAGAGCGGGCATTGCTGATCAAGTCGCGACGGATCGAGTTCGGTCTGCTGGGCGCGGCCAGCGGAGTGCTGGCGGCGCTGGGCTGTGAACTGGTGAGCTTTGTGCTGTACCGCTACGCCTTTTCACTGGAATGGCAACCGCACCCGTGGTTGCTGCTGTTGCCCGTGATCGGCGCCCTGCTGGTGGGCGGCGCCGGCGTGTTCGGCACCCGCCGTGCGTTGAACGTCAGCCCGCTGACCGTGCTGCGCGAGGGGTGAGGCTAGAAGCTGGACGGTGCTCCTGCCTCACACGTCGGTTTTGCGACTCAGTGAGATTCTGGCTCGACTTGAGTCACCTTTTCGCCCCTCGGCGACTGACTTTGAAGGATCAAAGTAAGCAAAATCCCGGCTCCGTTTCCGGCCCGACTTCGTCGGGTTCCTTCGCCCTGACACTGACGTCGCAATCTGCGTCGTCAGTGCCATCGTGATTGAAAAGCACATCAAAAGCATTTCTGTGACAACTGCCTGGTAGCACAACATTGATTGTCGTACCGACGCAGTCGGCGCGGCAGTTCCGAACGCTCTGCGTCCAGCCTCACTTCTCATAAACAATCGAATTCACAAACCAGAGCTTCTCGCCCTCCGGTGTGTTGACCAGCACCTCGTCGCCGACTTCCTTTTTCAACAGGGCACGGGCCATCGGGGAGTCGATGGAGATGTAGTCATTGCGGCCATAGATCTCGTCGTAGCCGACGATGCGGAATGTCTTCAGGTCGCCTGCTTCGTTTTCAATCTCGACCCAGGCACCGAAAAACACCCGCCCTTCCTGTTCAGGCGAATACTCAACCACGCGCATGTCTTCAAGGCGCTTGCGCAGGTAGCGCACGCGACGGTCGATCTCGCGCAGCAGCTTTTTGTTGTATTGATAATCCGCGTTTTCACTGCGGTCACCCAGCGACGCCGCCCAGGCGACTTTCTGGGTGATGTCGGGCCGGTGCTCTCGCCACAGGTAATCGAGTTCTTTCTTCAGGGCTTCATGCCCGTCCCTGGTGATGATCTTTGTACTCAAGACGCTTCTCCGGCCCTGTAGACATCAATTCAAAGGGCGGTCGAACGTTACCGACGCGCCACCTCGTGCTGGATACAGCCTTCGTAATAAACCTTGCTGACCGCGTCCGGCTTCAACCGCGACTCGCTGTCGTAGGTCTGTTCGGTGATGCGCAATGCCATTGGCCGCATCCACTGTTTGGCGAATTTGCGCGCCTGAAGCTTCTGCCGCGCCCCGTAGCGCGTAACGCCCGATAACTTGGAAGCCTGCGCACCGCCGGCAATGGTCGAACCCCAACGGCACAGATAACGCTCGTTTTCGGTAGCGTTTCTGGCCTGAGCGGAAAAAGCCAGTCCGGACAGCGTCAAGCACGCCAGAGCACAATAAACCAAACGCATGCGGACACCACCTAATCCTTTGATAAGGCGGCGATTTTGCCTGCTGGTTGTAACGGCGGGGGCCAGCAATATGCCTTCTATTGCGATGAGGTGTACACGCGGTATCAGCCCAGCGTAATCAGCCCTTGGCGAGCAATGCGCGTCAGGTCACGAATAACCTGATCGACGTCGTCCGCTCGCGGCGATTGCACCACCGCCAGGTCGAACTGATCGTTGGCAAAGTGGCTTAGCGATTGATGAGGTTCGACAAACTGGATCAGAAACGCGCAGGAACCGCCACGCCGACGAGGCCAGCCATCGAGGTAGCGCAACAAGGTAGGCTGATGAGAGCCGCTCAGCAGGATTTTCGGATTCTTGCGCGACAAGACCGTACTGATCGGGGAAAGACGAATGAGGGGGCGCAGGTTGTTCATGGTTTTTTCTCTGCCTCGCAAGATCCGCTGGGCAGCGGTGAGAGGCAACACCGAACCAACGTTTTAGCGGTATTTCGACAAGACACGAGCCTTGCCAGGCGCCCCGCAAGTAGTTGTTAAATCGGCGCTTGAGCACGCATCCTAGAGAAACGCCCCATTCATTGTCAATTGTCATCCGTGGCACAGGCCTGCAAACGCACAAGGCCCGCCGAAAAGGCAGGCCTTGCAGAACAAGCGTAGCCGGTTACCGAGCGATCATGCGATCATGCGGTCAAGCGACAGCTTGCCTGCACCTTCGATCAGCACTGCAACAGCGCCACCGAGCAAGGCCAGTGCATATTCATAGCCGTTGTTGGCCATGAAGAATCCGTTGTGGATGTGGACCGTGAAAATCGCCACCAGCAACAGGACGATGACCAGCGCGGCAGCCGGACGGGCCAGCAGCCCGACCAGCAGACCCAGGCCGCCAAAGAACTCGGCGCTGCCAGACATCAAGGCCATCAGGTAACCCGGCGTCAGGCCAAGGCTCTCCATGTACTGCGCCGTACCCTCCAGGCCGTAGCCTCCGAATGCACCGAACAGTTTCTGACTGCCGTGGGCGATGAAGGTGACGCCAACAATGACGCGCAGGAGGGTCAGGCCGTAACCGGCACGTGTGGTGAGGATCGAGCGAATGAATGTGTTCATGTGAGGTGATTCCGAAAGTGATGAGGCGGGAATGGCGCCATCATAATCAAATATACTCATGCGAAAACCGCAAATAACGGCACATACGCATCGAATAATTCGATAATCAACGTTTCACCGCCGTGGCCGTACCGCCCTTTTCCAGCGAGTCCCGCTCGCGGTCGAACGCCAGGTAGTATTTGTTTACACTGTTGACGAACGCGACCACGTTGGCACCGCCCTGCTCCATCGCCACACGCTCGGTCTGGAAGAACCACTGATTCGGGTTGAGCCCGCGCCGCCGTGCTTCCTCGCGCATGCCTTGTACGCGTTCTGGCCCCAGGTTGTAGGCCGCCATCACAAAAGCCATCCGCTCGCGTTCGTTGACCTTGTTACTGGCGAAATACTTGCGCTGGATCAGCGCCATGTACCGCGAGCCTGCGCGGATATTGTCGTCGGCGCTCTGAATATTCTGTACGCCTACCCGTTTCGCCGCCGACGGCGTGATCTGCAGCAGCCCCGTCGCACCGCCACTGCCTTTGGCGGTCGGGTCGAGCTTTGACTCTTTGAACGCCAGCGCCGCCAGGTCCAGCCAGTCCATGCCCTGCGCATCGGCGTGGCGTTGCAGCATCGGACGCAACTGTTCAAGACGCTGCAGGTTGTTGCGCACCAGTGGGTTATTGACCTTGAAGGTGTTCCGGTACGCCTTCTCGAAGGCCAGATCATGCTGGGCGGAGGGTGTGTAGCCTTTCAGAAAGTCGTCCACGCTGGCGCGAAGCTGGGTCGCGTTATCACGCACGAACCAACTGATATCGCCATGCGTCTGCAACGTCAGGTCACGGTCTATGCGCAATTTGGGCATGATCCTGGCCCAGCGTTCGGCGATGGGCTGTTCGACCAGTGTCATCGGATAAATACCGGCCTGGACCATCTCCAGCACGTCTTCGACCGCCAGCGTGGGATCGACCCATTCGATTTTCGCCAACGGCAGCTTGCGCAGTTCCAGTTGCCGGTTGACCTGATGCAGAGCTTCGTCGGCGGCACTGCCGGTGGGCAGGCTTAGCGTCCGCCCCGACAACTGGTCCACCCGGCGCAGGCTGCGCTGACCGCGAACCCCCACCAAGACCAACGGCACGTCATGAATGATGGGGGCGCTGGCCTGAACACCTTTGGCGTCGCTGACATCCAGCAGCTCGCCGGGCGCGATCAGGTCACCCTCGCCGCGCTGCAAGGCACTCAGCAACTGATTCTTGGCTTTGGGGATGACTTTGAACGTCACTTTCCGGCCATCGCGGGCATGGCTGTTGAGGTATTGCTCGAACGCCTCAAGACGATGGTACTCGACCCCGATCTCCTGCCCCTTGACGTCGCCCGAGCTGTTTCGACTCTGGTTGACCAGCACCCGCAGCACTTTACTGCTGCGGATGGCCGGCAGGTCGCGCACTTGAGTGTTGTGCTGCACCGCCTCGGGACCTGTCTGACGCGCGGAGGCGTGCAGGGGCAGCAGCGGTAAAAGGCACATGACGGACACAAGCGCGGATCGGATCATTCGTTTACCCCGGGCAATGCCGGAAAAGAAACAGGAAAAAGAAAGTCGTTAGTCACGCAGCAGCATCGAACAGCGAAGGACATCGGTGAGCGTTCACACTCAATGTATTGAATACCCTGCCTTTTCTTCTTGTAGCCGTAGCTCTGGTATGCTCGGCGGCCTTGAGGCGGAGGTAGCACCATGCAACTCATCGACATCGGCGTCAATCTGACCAACGCAAGCTTCGCGTCCCAGCGACAGGCGGTACTCGACCGGGCCTATGCCGCAGGCGTCTCGCAGCTGGTGGTGACCGGTACCAGCGTCGAGGGCAGTGAACAGGCCTTGCAGCTGTGTCACGAGTTCGATGAAAGCGCGCAACAGTTGTTCTGCACGGCAGGCATTCACCCGCACTCAGCGAGCGATTGGACCGCTGACAGCGAGAAACAGTTGCATGCCCTGCTCAAGGAAAATCGCGTTCGCGCGGTAGGCGAATGCGGGCTGGATTTCAACCGCGACTTTTCCCCTCGTCCCCAGCAGGAAAAGGTCCTGGAAGCCCATCTGGCACTGGCCGTGGAGCTGCAATTGCCTGTGTTTCTGCATGAGCGCGACGCCAATCAGCGCCTGCTGGAAATCCTGCGCGACTACCGCGACCGACTGCCCGCTGCGGTGGTGCATTGCTTTACAGGCGAGCGCGCCGCGCTGTTCAGTTATCTGGACATGGACCTGCACATCGGCCTTACCGGCTGGATCTGCGACGAACGGCGCGGCACGCATCTGCATGCGCTGGTGGGCAATATCCCCCGCGGTCGGCTGATGCTGGAGAGTGACGCGCCCTATCTTCTGCCCCGCAGCCTGCGTCCGAAGCCGAAGAACGGTCGCAATGAACCCGCGTACCTGCCTGAAGTGCTGCGCGAAGTGGCCCTGCACCGCGGTGAAAGTCAGGAAGACCTGGCGCGACACAGCACCGCCTGCGCCCGGGCATTTTTCGGTTTGCCAACGGTGGAATCGACAGTCGGTGAAAATCTGCCGCTTTCTTGATCCGCATCAAGAGGCACTTTGATGGATGAGGCATCGTGATGGCACCTTGCTGCTATCTCACACGATCATCAAAGAAGACCTCTCATGGGCTCATGGCTTGGCAACCTGTCACTGAAATACAAATTCTGGGCCGTCAACGCGGTCGCGTTCGTCACCACCCTGTTGCTGGTGCTTTACGCCCTGCACCTGGAACAACAGGCTCGCGCCGAGACGTCACGCGAGGCTGCGTACGTGCAGGCTCGCCTGCTGGCCGCCTGGCCGGCTGAAAAACCGTTGACCCCGAGTGATGCACTGCTCGTCTACGCCAAAGGCCAGACACCGGAACTGAACGGGGTCTCTTTGCCGGCACTGGCGAGCGCCGGTGGCTGGGTTTCACTGGACAAACGGCTGGGCGACCGCTTGCTGAGCGGTGCTCAAATCGTATCCGCCAGCAACGGACAGCAAGTGGCGGTGCTGGTCTTTACTCCGAGCTTCATGGAGACACTTCAGGCTCGCTTCGCGCATTACGCGGTTGTCGTTTTCATGCTGATGATGCTGATGCTCTGCGCATCGCAGTTGCTGATCCGCTTTCTGCTCAGCCAGCTCAACGCACTCAAAGACGTGATGCTGCACGTCGAAAAGACCGGTGACCTGTCGGCGCGTGTCGTCAATCGCAGTGACGACGAAGTCGGGCAGATGGCCAAGGCATTCAACGCCATGCAGGCTGGGTATCAGCGCGTGGTCAATACCGTTTCGCAAACCGCCGGACGCCTTGATCTGGGCGCGGCCCAACTGGCGGCGGGCATGAAGGACGTGCGTCAGGGCATGCTCGGCCAGCAAAGCGAGACCGATCAGGTCGCGACCGCCATCAATGAAATGACGGCCACGGTCCATCACATCGCCCAACACGCCAGCACCACCCGCGACCAGTCGCAGACGGCCGATGCACTGGCAGGCAGCGGCAAGGCGGTGGTCGACCGCGTGCAGGTCTCCATCGCCGGGCTTTCCAGCGGCGTTCAGCAGACGGCCGAGATGATTCAACGCATGGCCGAGGACAGCCAGAAGATCAACAGCGTGGTCAATGTGATCCACAGCATTGCCGAACAGACCAACCTGCTGGCCCTGAATGCCGCCATCGAAGCCGCACGCGCCGGGGAAATGGGCCGGGGGTTCGCCGTGGTGGCCGACGAAGTCCGCAATCTGGCCAAACGGGTGCAGACCTCCACCGATGAAATCACCAGCATGGTGTCGACCCTGCAGAGCGGCACTCGCGACGCCGTGGACTTCATGCAGGACAGCTCGCTCAAGGCCGATGAATGCGTGCAGCAGGCCAGAGAAGCTGGCGAGGCGCTCGCCGCCATCGCCGGTGCGGTGGCGCAGATGCGCGAAAGCAATACGCAAATCGCCGTCGCGGCCCAGCAGCAGAGCCAGGTTGCAGAAGAAATGAACCGTGCGGTGGTGAGCATTCGGGATGTCACCGAGCGCACCGTGGTCCAGACCGTGGAGTCAGCCAGCACCAGCGCTGAACTCGCCACCCTGGCGGGCGAGCTGAATACCGCTGTCGGTCAGCTAAAGCTGTAACAGGCTATCGCGGCGATAGACAGGCTTGCTTCGTCAGTCATGACATTCAGGCCTATCCTTCAGGCATTGAACGATGCGTTGAAGAGGACAGCACGATGAACAAACCACTTTCCGATGTGCAGATGAATCAGTGGCATGACCGCGCTGCCGATCAGGCGCATTCGACCAGCGTGGCCCTGTACCTGATCGCCGTGCCGCTGTTTATCCTGGCGACACTGCTGATCTTGAACGGCCTGTTTTCAGAGAGCCTTTCGTCGAGCGCCATCGGCGTGATCGGAATGGTTGCGGCGCTGGGCTTTCACCGAAAGGACGCCGCACGGCTCAGCCAAAAACGGTCACGGTCTGACGACTGATTGCGATCAACGCACCTTCAGGGCTCCACAACGCAGCCGCCGTGTGGCCATAACCGTCGCGGGCATGCTCGATGACGGCGCGGTAGCTGCACCACTGCAAGGTGTCGAGCGCGGGCTGCGGCTGCACGAATTCGATGGTCCAGGTCAGCGAACTGCCGGGCGCAGGTTTGTTCAGGTGCGGCAACACGGCGGGTGGCCAGGTATCGACCAGCGCCAGAATATGAGCCTCGCTCATTGGCGTTGCTTCATCGTCACGAAGTCGCACATAGCCGCCAATGGCGGGGGACTGCGTATTGCTGAACGGCATGCCGCCCAGCGCCCAGCGAATGTCCATGAAGCGCATGTAATCGGGCATCAGGCCGCTGACAAACGGCAGCTCGGGACACTGTTCGACAGGTTTGAGGCTTGGCGCAGGCTCGGCGGCGACCTTAATCATCGACTCCCGCGACGCACCAAAGCTGCCCTGTATCAGCGTCATCACCTGACCGTTTTGCATGGCGCGCCCCAACACCTGGCTCACCGCCTTGCCATGACGCAGGATGTCGACCTCAAAGGAAATCGGCACACCGGGTTCGGCCGGCCCCACGAAGGTAATCGCCAGCGAGCGGATGGGCCGCCCATCCGGCACCTGGGCACGCATGGCTTCATAGGTCAACGCCGCCATGAGCCCGCCAAAGCAGGCGCGGCCCTGCGACCATTCGGCGGGAATGGTCACGGAGAGCGGGTTGTCACGGGTTGCGTCGATCAGTTCTGAAAAAGTCATGGTCATTCCAAACGCCTGAAATCCAGTCAGGGATGATAGCCATCCGTTTGCCGGCTGACAGGCTACATATCGGCCATCGTTGCGGCTTGATGCTCTGCCTTGCCCGGAAAACCGGCAGGGCGTGCGGCATCAGAAGCATGCCTTTGCAAGCCGCTTGAGCGAGGCTTCGGCCTTGCGCTCGGCGCGCACGATGCCGATCTGCCAACCGGGCAGGCACGGCGCAAGATCCGATTGTTCGCCGGCCTGGGCCAGCCATTGCAAATGATCGTGCCAGTCGCCGAGTTCGCTTTGTGCGGATTTGAGCCGGGCCTGCATGTTCTTCGGCTGGTGGCTGAGTGCCGGATAGGCTTCGGCGGCGTAGCGCACGCGTTTGATCAGCAGACGCAAGTCGTGTCGGTCGTGGCCCGGTTCGGCAATGGCCACGCGCAGTTTGTTCCACTGCTTGTCCATGCGCTTTTCAATGGTCTTGCGCAGGCCGCGCAACTGCCCTTGACGCTGTTGCAGGCGAAGCGAGGCCGGAAAACGATCAATCAGATTCAGCAGCCGGGTCAGTTCCCCCGACGTGGCCACTTTCGGGCACGCGTCGTTCAGGTGCTGATGGCGCTTGAAAGCCGCCTCGTTCAGCCCCTGCTCTTCCAGAAAAGCAGCGAGCACCTGCATATCCCGCAACGGCGTGGTCAACTGACCCACGGCCTTGGCCGCCTCTTCCAGCTCGGCGGCGACCGGAATGTCCCGCAGGGGGCGCAACACACTGCGCAGACGGCGCACGGTGGTGCGCAGATCATGCAGCGCTTCGCTGTCGGTAGACACCGCCAGACGCGCCTGACATGCAAGCAATTTGACGTCCAGCGCCAGCACTTCGGCGACCAGATGATTGACCATTGACGACATGCTGTTCCCCTTCGACCAAACCTTTCATGAATGCCTGTGCCTGACGGCTGACAACCGCCAGGGCAGACGACGACGCAGCGTCTTCAATGCCTTCTTCAAACGGCTCGCGCGAGCGAGTTGCCCGGCGTAGCGCTGCGCTTGAAATTCCCGAATGAAGCCTTCGATGGCCTCGGCATGCTGCGGAAAAAACAGCACCGCTCGATGGCCAAACGCATCGGCGCCTTCACCCGGCATACGACGCAGACCATGACGGGCCAGCAAGCGTTCAAATGCGTTGAACAGGCGCAGCTGCAAATCGCTCTCGCGCAGCCACGGTTTGAACAGCCACAAAGCGATCAGGCCCAGCGACAGCAGGATGCCCAGCACAAAAACCGGCGCCTGAAAGCCCGAAAACCAGCGCCCGAGAATGTGTAACTGTTGTTGTCCCTGATACCCCAGCACCCAGCGTTGCCAACCGTAGTTGAGGTTGTCCCAGCTCAGGCGCATCGCGTTGATCCAGGGCACGTTGCGATAACGCAACGCCGACAGCGGGGAATCCTGGAGGAAGGCTTCGTCGGCCGCCAGGGCCTGCTCCAGGCCTTGCTCGATACGCTGCGGCGCAACCGCAGCGGTAGGATCAACGCTGCGCCAGCCGACGCCCGGCTGCCAATACTCGACCCAGGCGTGCGCGTCGAACTGGCGCACGGTCAGGTACTGGCCGTCGGGGTTCAGTTCACCGCCCTGATACCCGGCCACCACCCGCGCCGGAATGCCAGCGGCACGCAACACGAAGGTCATGGCACCGGCGTAGTGAGCGCAGAAGCCCTGACGGCTGACGAACAGGAATTCATCGATGCTGTCACTGCCCGTTTGCACCGGTTTGAGGGTGTAATGAAACGGTTGATCGCTGAAGTAGGCGAGCATTGCTTCGACCAATGCGTCGGGCGTTGCGTAACGGCGGTGCAGCTCATCGGCCCACTGCCGGGCGCGGTCATTGCCTTTGGGCGGCAGTTGCAGGTTCTGGCGCTGAATCTGCTCATTGGATTGCGGGTCACGAATACTTTGCGGCCAGGAGTTGACGGTATACAGCAGCGATTGCTCGACCGGCCTCCTGCGTTGCAAGCGGAAGTCACTCATCTGGCGCACGTCGGGCAATGTCGTTTCAGCCACATCGAGGCTCAACAACCACGGACGACCGCTGGCTTCCATGACGACGCTGTAGGCCAGCGGCTCGCCCTGTTTCTCCCACTGTGGAATCTGCACCGTCTGGGCTCGGGCTGACTGCGACCAGCGACGCCCGTCGAACTGCTCAAGGGTCAGGCCGCGCCAGTACAGCTGATTGCGCGCAGGGATCGGCCCTTCGAAACTGGCACGAAACACCAGCGCCGGCGATTTGCTCAGCTCGGCCATGTCGCCCGGCGCCATGCTGTCAGACAGCCCGGTGACGCCCTTGTTACTCGGCTGCGGCAATGACCAGAGCGGGTCCAGGCGCGGAAAAAACAGGAACAGCACCAGCATCAGTGGCACGGCCTGGGCCATCATTTTAAAAGCCAGCTTCAGCGTGTCGGAAGACTGGCCCGCCAGATCGGACTGCTGCAGACCGATCAGCGCCGCCAGCAGCGTGCCGACAGGCAGCAGACTGAACAGCGCCCACAGCAGGTTGTTTTCAAACAGATAGCCGACCGCCACGCAAAAAAAACCAAGAAAAATCAGCACCCGCGCGTCACGGCGGTTGTTCATTTCCAGCATTTTCAGGACGAAGGCCGCCACCAGCAGCGCCGCCCCCGCGTCCAGCCCGACCAGACTGCCGCGCGCCAGGTACACGCCACCGGCGGTGCCCACCAGCAACCCTGACTTGACCCAGGTGCCGGGCAGACGAGCGCGCATCCGGAACACCTGAACCCGCCAGAACGTGCAGCCCAGCCACAGGAGGATGATGGAGACGGGCACATGCAGCGCGAACGGCAACACCACCAGCGCCTGCGCCAGCAACAGCCAGACCAGACTGACGCGGGGGATCGGCGCAAGGGGCGGCGCGGCGCTGGCGTTGACGTTCATGACCGGTCGCCATACAGCGCCAGTGCGCGCAGGCAGGCTTCACGGTGCGCGTCACCGCTGTCCACCGTCGAAAGAAAACCCGGCAGCCGCAAGGCGAACGGCTGGCGACGCCGGGACAGCTCCAGCACCCAATAACACAGCCGCGACAGGCGTTCTTCGATACCGCCACCCAGCGCCATGAAATCCAGGCACAGGTCATGACCGCTCAGATCGGTGAAATCCTTGATCAGCAGCCCTTGGCCCCGGGAATACGCTTTCCAGTGCAAACGACTGCGGTTGTCACCCGGCTGGTAGCTGCGCAGGCCCTGGTAGTCATCGACCCCTGCGCCCTGAGTGGCCTGACCGTCATCCTCGGCATGGGGTTGCGCACCTTTGAGCAGCGGCATGGCGCCGGACAAGGGCCGTGGATAGATCAAGGCGCTCTGCTCCAGGTCGAGCCAGCTCCAGGCGCGGAAGATGCCCAGCGGAAACACGCTTTCGACCCGCAACCGGGGGGCGTGCAGCCAGCCACGTTTCTCGGCAGGCAGGGTCAATTCCAGGTCGGTCAGGCCGCGCGGCAGTACGTCGCCGGGCTGCATGGCCGTGGCGGTCCAACCCAGGCCCAGTGCATGATGAGCCTGCCCGGCACTTTCCAGACGCAGGTGCAGTTGCACCGGTTCACCGACAAACACCGAACGCGCCACACCGGCGCTGAGAATCAAACCGCTGATGTTGCGGTAAGTGTGCAAAATGGCCAGCACGCCTACCGACAAGAGCAGAAACGTCAGACCGTAGGCCAGGCTGTTCTGATAATTGATCGCCACCAGCAGCATCAAGACCAGCACCAGCGCATAGGTCATCCCGGTCCGCGTCGGCATGATGAAGATGCGCCGATGGTCGAGCGTAACCCTCGACGCCGGTGGAATACGCTTCACCAGCCAGCGTTGCCAGAGCGGTTTGAACGGCTGGATCAAAGCGCGGGCACCTCGCGCAACAGCCACTGCACCAGCGCCCCGCCACCGTGGCCGGTGGGGTCGCTGCGCTCACGCAACCGATGGCCGACCACCGATGGAAGCACCGCCTGCACATCCTCGGGAATCACGTAATCGCGCCCCAGCAACATGGCCCAGGCCCGTGCCGCCGCCAGAATCGCCAGACTCGCTCTGGGCGACAGGCCATACGCGAACTGCGGCTGGCTGCGTGTGGCATCGACCAGGCGCAGCACGTAATCGACCAGCGCGTCACTGGCCCGCACCTGCCGCGCCTGAGCCTGAAGCTCACCCAGCAGGGCATGATCCAGAATCGGTTGCAAACGCGGTAACAGCTCACGACGCGACTCGCCGAGCAGCAAGGCTTTCTCGGCGGCTCTGGCGGGATAGCCCATTGAAATGCGCATCAGGAACCTGTCCAGTTGCGACTCGGGCAAGGCGAACGTGCCCCCGGAGCTGAAGGGGTTCTGGGTGGCGATCACGAAAAATGGATCAGGCAACAGGCGAGTCGCGCCTTCGATGGACACTTGTCCTTCTTCCATCGCTTCCAGCAGGGCGCTCTGGCTTTTAGGCGTGGCGCGGTTGATTTCATCGGCGAGCACCAGCTCGGCAAAGATCGGCCCCGGGTGAAACGTGAATTGCCCGCTGTCACGATCAAAGACCGACGTGCCCAGAATGTCGCCCGGCAACAGATCGGACGTGAACTGAATACGCTGATAGCTCAGGCCAAGAACCTTCGCCAGCGCATGACTGAGCGTGGTCTTGCCCATACCCGGCAAGTCCTCGATCAGCAAATGCCCGCCGCCGATCAGACAGGTCATCGCCAACCGTACTTGCGCGTCCTTACCCAGCACGACTTCATTGATCGCGCTCAGGCATGCATCGAGTTTTCTGCCCATCGAAAAGCCCCTCCGACCACTGCGCATGACTGTGGGACTGCGCACGATGCTAAACGTCCGAACACTCTACGGTGAGCGTAGGCCGTTTCGCCAGAGGCGGTAGGGATTTGATGTGATGCAAAGCATACGGAGCGAGAGGTGGCGACGGTTCGCTAGTCCGCGAAGGCGATGTTGAGAGCGATATATCTCCTGCGAATTTAAGGCCCTTTTCGCGGACAAGTCCGCTCCCACAAGGTCCGCTTAACACCCGTGGGAGCGGACTTGTCCGCGAAGGCACTATTCCAGACACAGAAAATGCATCGGATGTACCGCCCCATTCGCGGACAAGTCCGCTCTCACAAGGCCCGCTTAACACCCGTGGGAGCGGACTTGTCCGCGAAGGCACTATTCCAGACACAGAAAATGCATCGGATGTACCGCCCCATTCGCGGACAAGTCCGCTCTCACAAGGCCCGCTTAACACCCGTGGGAGCGGACTTGTCCGCGAAGGCACTATTCCAGACACAGAAAATGCATCGGATGTACCGGCCCATTCGCGGACAAGTCCGCTCCCACGACTTGAACTATCGTGCGACGCTCCGCGTCGGCATGCCGTTCTGGACGCTCTGCGTCCGCGATGGCATGTACGACGCGGTGCAGGATCAGCTATCAGCGGCCCGCGCGGGATTCACGGATGTAGAAGCGGGCTTTTTCGGCTTTCTCGGTGCAGCCTTCAAAGGCTTCGAACTGTTGCTGGGTCTTGGCGCCGGTCAGCAGCGACAGGGCTTTGGAGTAGCTGACGGTTCCGGCGAAGCCTTCAGCCTTGGCCAGATCAAGTTCGTGCCAGGCAGCGTCGAGCTGGGTACCGCAGCTGTCCCGATACCCGGTCTTGCCGGCACAACCTGCAAGGACCAGCACCAGCAATGGCAGACAGATCAGGGCTTTCATGGGGTGTTACCTCAAGAGTAAATACGGAGTGTGCGGCTTTGACGATCCGGCTTGCCAAAAGTGCCATGACCCAGGCGCCAGTATCGTTGTTTTCATCTTCATGTCATCAACTGTCTGCGAGCAATCGATAACCGATGCCCGCCTCGGTCATGATGAACCTCGGCGCGGTCGGGTCATCGCCCAGTTTCTGGCGCAAATGCCCGACCACAATGCGCAGGTAATGGCTGTCTTCAGTGTGGGTCGGCCCCCAGATATCCTTGAGCAATTGTTGCTGGGTGATGACTCGTCCGGGGTGCCGCGCCAGTTGCGCCAGTACCGCGTATTCCTTGCGAGTCAGCGCCACTTCCTGCTCATCGAGCAACACGCGGCGGTAGGCCAGATCCACGGTCAACGGGCCGAAGCGCAAGGCCGAGTCGGGTTTCTCGCTGCCTGACACCTGCCTCAGCAACGCCCGGACCCTGGCCAGAAACTCCTGAATGCCGAACGGCTTGGTCACGTAATCATTGGCCCCGGCATCCAGCGCCTGAACCTTCTGCGCCTCGCTGGCGCGTACCGAGAGCACCAGAACCGGCACGGCCGACCACTCGCGAAACTCGCTCAGCACCTGCTGGCCATCCATGTCCGGCAGGCCGAGGTCGAGGACCAGCAGGTCGGGCTTGCTCAGCGCGGCCTGAGTCAGCCCTTCCATGCCCGTGGCTGCTTCAATCACTTTGTAACCCTGAGACGCGAGGCTGATGCGCAGAAACTTGCGAATCTGCGGCTCGTCGTCAATGACCAGAATCGTCGCCACCTGACTCAAACAGGTTCCTCCATTTCGGCATCCGGCTGCGCCTGCAACGGCAGAAACAACGTGATACGCGTCCCCAGTCCGTCGATGCCTTCCTCGACAGCCAGTCGCCCGCCGTGCGCGCCGATCATGCCCTGACAGATCGCCAGCCCGAGCCCGGTGCCCTGCCCGCCCCGGTCACCCCGTGCTGCGGTGTAGAACATGTCGAAAATCTTCGCCCGTTCGTCCTCGGGAATGCCCGGCCCTTCGTCACTGACCGAGAAGAACAGCTCGGCGTCGACCACGCCTGCCGCCACCTGCAAGCGCCCGTCGACGGGTGAAAAGCGCGCGGCGTTTTCCAGTACGTTGACCAGTGCCTGCTCGATCAGCGCCGCATGCACATACAGCAATGGCAGTTCGCCGGGCACGTGCGTGCTGACCTGTAATGGCGCCAGCACCGCACGCAGACGATTGAGCGCGCTGCCGACGATATCGGCCGGCGACACCCAGTCACGGGCCAGTTTCAGCGCGCCGTGGCCCAACCGGGTCATGTCCAGCAGGTTCTGGATGTAACGGTCCAGACGCTCGGCCTCGTCACGGGTGCCTTCCAGCAACTCGCGACGGTCTTCCAGAGGAATGGCTTCGCCCAGTGCCAGCAGGCTGTCGATGCTGCCGCGCATCGACGTCAGCGGGGTGCGCAAATCGTGGGACACCGAGGCCAGCAAGGCACTGCGCAGTTGCTCGGTTTCCCCGTGCAGGCGCGCCGCTTCAAGCTCTTGCGCCAGTTGTGCGCGGGCCAGGGCCTGCGCCAGCGGCTGAGTCAGCGCGGCCAGCAGGCGGCGATGTTGCGCAGTGAACAACTGCCCTTCCCGGGCACAGACACCCAACAAGGCCAATGGGCCTTCTTCTGCGGTGATCGGCCACCACCACCAGCGACCCGACGGCAACGTGCCGGTGCCACTGCCGGCGGGCTGATCGTGCTGCCAGGCCCAGTCAGCAGCCGCGCGTTCGGCTTCCGAAAACGTCAGCGGCCCACCGGTTTCGACCACCCAGCCGCCCTGCCCGTCGCGCCCCACCAGGCACAGGTGCAACTCTTTCCAGCCGGAAAAGTGCTGCTCGGCGGCATTGAGTACCGCTTTGCGATCTGTGGCGGCGGTCATTTTTCGCGACAGATCAAGCAGCTCGCTGGTCTGTTCCTGGGTGTCGCGCAACGCCTGCAATTGCCTGCGCTGACGCGCCGCCAGTTTGCCGGTCAAGGCTGACATCAAAAGGAAGAACAACAGCGTCAGCACGTCTTCTTCACGCTGGATATTCAGTGAGAAGCTCGGCGGAATGAACAGAAAATCATAGGCCAGAAACGACATCCCGGCGCAAGCCAGCGCAGGCCCCATGCTGCTGCGCACCGCCACCAGCAACACCGCAGCGAGGAAGATCAGGGAAATATTGGGCAGCGCCAGCACACCCGCCACGCCCCAGGCCACCAGGCTGGCGATCAGCGTGGCGACGAAGGCCAGGCCGTAATCGAACCACACCACTTCACGGGCAGGACGCGCCCGCGGCGGCTGATCGGGCAGTTCTTCACTGTCATCCAGCACCGAGATTTCCAGACCGTGGCCTTCGCGCAACAGGCGCGCGGCCACACCGCCGCCGAATACCCGACGCCGCCAGTGCCTGCGCGACTGCCCGACCAGCACCACGCTGGCACGCCGTTCGATGGCATGCTGGACCAGCGTCCTGGCCACTTCTCCGGCGCGCAACGAGACCGCTTCGCCGCCCAGCCGCTCGGCCAGTTGCTGGGCGCTTTGCAGACGTGCCCGCGACTGTTCGTCGAGGGTCTGCCCGTCATCGACATGCACGGCGCTCCACGGCAGATGACGACGCTGGGCCACCCGGCTGGCGTGGCGCACCAGACGCTCGGCGTGGGTATCGCCATCGATCCCCACCAACATGCGCCCACGCACCGCCGGTGCGGACTGGCCCAACTGCCGGTAGCCCTGCGCCAGATCGTTATCGACCTGAGCCGCAGCGGTCTGCATCGCCATTTCGCGCAACGCAGTGAGGTTGGTCTGGGTGAAAAACGCATCAATGGCCGCACGCGCCTGCTCCGGCACGTAGACCTTGCCATCGCGCAAGCGCTCCAGCAGCTCACGCGGCGGGAGGTCGATCAGGACCAGATCGAAGGCTTCCTGCAGCACCCAGTCCGGCAGCGTCTCGCGCACCTGCACACCGGTGATGCCGCGCACCTGATCATTCAGACTTTCCAGGTGCTGGACGTTGACCGTGGTGTACACGTCGATACCGGCGGCCAGCAGTTCCTGAATGTCCTGCCAGCGTTTGGTGTGCCGGCTGCCCGGCGCATTGGTGTGCGCCAGCTCGTCAACCAGCACCAGGCTCGGGGCGGCCTTGAGCAAGGCGTCGAGGTCCATCTCTTCCAGCGTCATGCCACGGTATTCCGTGCGCAGCAACGGCTGTTGCGGCAAACCGTTGAGCAGCGCTTCGGTTTCTGCACGCCCGTGGGTTTCCACCACGCCGGCCAGCACCTTCACGCCCTGACGCAGTTGCGCGTGGGCGGCCTGGAGCATGGCGTAAGTCTTGCCCACGCCCGGCGCGGCACCGAGAAAAACCTTCAACCGCCCACGCCCCTCGCGGGGCAACTGGGCCAGCAGTGCGTCAGCTCGACCGGAATCACTCAAGTTGGGTATACCTTTTCTCTATCACTGTTAGCCTAGTCAATCTGTCGCCATTACGCATTCTGTTACAGCTGCGCGTTGCGTGGTGCAGACGGTAACTGATTCAGGCTCATATTCAAGGTCAATACGTTGACCACTGGCGGGCCGATCAGCGGACGCTGGGTGTTGGCGTCGATCAGGGCCTGCACTTTGTCCAGCGGCAACTGCCGGGCCGCTGCCACGCGACTGGCTTGCCAGGCAATGGCTTCAGGTGACAAGTGCGGATCAAGGCCGCTGCCGGACGTGGTCAGCAAGGCCATCGGCACAGGCCCCTGAGCGGCGTCGGCCATTTTGGCGGCGTCTTCCTTGACGCGTGTCGCCAGCGCCGGGTTGCTCGGGGCGAAGTTGCTCGCACCGCTGGCCACCGTGGCAAACGCGCCTGCGGATGGACGCGACTGGAACCACTCTTCGCCGGTAAACGACTGGGCGATCAGTGACGAACCGCGCACCTTTCCCGCTTCGTCATACAGCAGGCTGCCATTGGCCTGTGCCGGAAACGCCACCTGTGCCACCCCGGTGACGGCCAACGGATACGCCACACCGGTAATCAGACTCATCAACACAATCAGGCTCAGGGCCGGACGCAATACACTGGACATCTGCACATCCTCAATCAGGTAAGGCTGCACGCCGACCGGCATGCAGCACAGGCTTCACACCAGGCCGAGACCGACCAGCAACATATCGATCAGCTTGATGCCCACGAACGGCACCACGATACCGCCCAGGCCATAGATCAGCAGGTTGCGACGCAGCAGGTGAGCCGCGCTGGCGGCCTGGACACGCACGCCGCGCAGGGCCAGCGGGATCAGCACCACGATGATCAGCGCGTTGAACACAATGGCCGACAGAATCGCGCTCTGCGGGCTGGCCAGTTGCATGACGTTGAGCACACCCAGTTGCGGGTAGATCGACGCAAACAGCGCAGGCAGCACGGCGAAGTATTTGGCCACGTCGTTGGCGATGGAGAACGTGGTCAGCGCGCCGCGCGTCACCAGCAACTGCTTGCCGATCTGCACCACGTCCAGCAACTTGGTGGGGTCGCTGTCGAGGTCGACCATGTTGGCGGCTTCACGTGCCGCCTGGGTGCCGTCGTTCATCGCCATGCCGACGTCCGCCTGAGCCAGCGCAGGCGCATCGTTGGCACCGTCACCGCACATCGCCACCAGCCGGCCTTCGCCCTGCTCCTGACGAATGCGCTCGAGTTTCTTCTCCGGTGTGGCTTCGGCCAGCACGTCGTCAACGCCCGCTTCGGCGGCAATGGCTGCGGCAGTCAGCGGGTTATCGCCGGTGACCATCACGGTGCGAATGCCCAGCTTGCGCAGTTCTTCGAAGCGCTCGCGAATACCCGGCTTGACCACGTCCTTGAGGTGGATTGCGCCCAGCAGCCGACCGTTGGCGCAGACCAGCAGCGGCGTGCCACCGGTCTTGGCGATCTTGTCCACTTCACGTGCCAGCGCAGGCGGCAGATCGCTGCGCTGCATATTGACGAAGGCCAGCAGCGAATCCACCGCGCCCTTGCGATAGACATGCCCCTGATAGTCCACGCCGGACAGACGCGTATCGGCACTGAACGGCACGGCCGTCACCGAGCTCAGGGTCGGCTCGCTCATCGGGTGCAGGTTGCGCAGGAACTCGACGATGGACTTGCCTTCTGCCGTGTCATCGGCCAGCGACGCCAGCAAGGCGCCCTCGCCCAGCTCTTTCGGGGTCACGCCGGGCGCGGCGTAGATGGCGGCGCAACGACGGTTGCCGAAAGTGATGGTGCCGGTCTTGTCCAGCAACAGCACATGCACATCACCTGCGGCCTCGACCGCGCGACCGGACTTGGCGATCACGTTGAGGCGCACCAGACGGTCCATACCGGCGATACCAATGGCCGACAGCAGCCCGCCGATGGTGGTCGGGATCAGCGTCACCAGCAGCGCCACCAGGAACACCAGCGGCAGGCTGCCACCGGCAAAGTGGGCGAACGGCTGCAAGGTGATGACCACCAGCAGGAAGATCAGGGTCAGGCCGATCAGCAAGATGTCCAGTGCCACTTCGTTGGGCGTCTTCTGGCGTTTGGCGCCTTCGACCAGCGCGATCATGCGGTCCAGTGTCGATTCGCCGGGGTTGCTGCTGATGCGCACCAGCAGCCAGTCGGACACCAGCCGAGTGTTGCCGGTGACCGCCGAGCGGTCGCCGCCGGACTCGCGGATCACCGGCGCGGATTCACCGGTAATGGCCGCCTCGTTGACGGCCGCAATCCCCTCGATGACTTCGCCGTCACCGGGGATCATTTCCCCGGCGTCGACGCGCACCACATCACCCTTGCGCAACTCACTGGCGTTGATCGTGCGCAGGCTGCCGTTTTCATCGCGGATGCGCGCCTTGAGCCCTTCGCTACCGGCCTTGAGGCTGTCGGCGCGTGCTTTGCCACGGCCTTCGGCCAGTGCTTCGGCAAAGTTGGCGAACAGCACGGTGAACCACAGCCACAGGGCAATCTGCACACAGACAGAAGTCGGCACCTGCGGGTTGGGGATGACGCACAGCACGGTGGTCAGAATGGCGGTCAGTTCCACCACCAGCATCACCGGCGAACGCTTGAGCTGGCGCGGGTCCAGCTTGACGAACGCTTGCGCCAGCGCCGGACGCCACAGGGCGGCGATGCCGGTTTTAGCCGACTCGCTGGCGGCCTGCGGTTCGGCGGCTTTTGCAGCAGCATTTCTTGAAACTTCAGTAGTGCTCATGATCGGTTCCTCAGAAACCCAGGCTCAGGTGTTCGGCAATCGGTCCCAGTGCCAGGGTCGGCAGGAAGGTCAAACCACCCACCAGCAAAATGGTGACGGTCAACAGGGTGACGAACAGCAGGCCGTGGGTCGGGAAGCTGTTCTGGCCCTGCGGCGCGGTTTTCTTCATCGCCAGGCTGCCGGCCAGTGCCAGCACCGGCAGGATGTAGCCGAAGCGGCCAATGAAAATCGCCAGGCTGAGCATCAGGTTGTGAAACACCGTATTGGCACTGAACCCGCCGAATGCCGAACCGTTGTTGGCCGTGGCCGAGGTGTAGGCGTACAGCAGCTGACTGAAACCGTGCGGGCCGGGGTTGCTGATCGCACCCGCAGGGCCGGGCAAGCTGGCGGCGATCGCACCGAGTACCAGCACGCCCACCGGCATGACCAACAAGGTCGCGACCAGCAGCCGGACTTCCTGGGCCTGGAGTTTCTTGCCGAGGTATTCCGGGGTGCGGCCGATCATCAGGCCGGCGAGGAATACCGCAATCAACACGTTCAACAGCATGCCGTTAAGGCCCACACCGACGCCGCCGAAGATCACTTCACCGACCATCATGTTGACCAGCGCGACCATGCCGGTCAGCGGGTTAAGGCTGTCGTGCATGCCGTTGACCGAGCCGTTGGACGCCGCCGTGGTGGCGACGGACCACAGCACGGTGCCCGTGGTGCCAAAGCGGGTTTCCTTGCCTTCCAGCGGCGCCGTCTGTTCAACACCGGCGATGTTCAGCGCCGGGTTGGGCTGGTACTCGGCCCACAGCGACACCGCGCCGCCGATCAACAGCAAGGCCAGCATGCAGCCAAGAATGGCGCGGCTCTGGCGCATGTCCTTGACGTAGTGGCCGAAGGTGAACACCAGCGCAGCCGGGATCAGCAGGATCGACACCAGTTCGAACAGGTTGCTCAAGGCGGTCGGGTTCTCGAACGGGTGCGCCGAGTTGACGCCGAAGAAGCCACCACCGTTGGTGCCCAGTTGCTTGATGGATATCTGGCTTGCCGCCGGCCCCATCGGCAGGCTCTGACCGCTGCCTTGCAGGGTCAGCGCATCGATGTAATGGGCGAAGTTCTGCGGTACGCCCTGCCAGACCAGAAACACCGCCAGCACGATACTGATCGGCAGCAGGCCATAAAGTGTGGCGCGGGTCATGTCGGCCCAGAAATTACCCAGGCTGTGCGACGAACGACGGCTGATGCCGCGACACAGCGCGACCAGCACAGCGATGCCGGTGGCCGCGCTGACGAAGTTTTGCACGGTCAGGCCGACCATCTGGCTCAGGTAGCTGAGCGACGCCTCGCCGCTGTAGGCCTGCCAGTTGGTGTTGGTCACGAAGCTCATCGCCGTGTTGAACGCCAGCGACCACTCCATGCCCGGCAATTGCTGCGGGTTGAGGGGCAGCACGCCTTGCAGCATCAGCATCGCGAACAGCACGACAAAGCCTGCCAGGTTGAACGCCAGCAAGGCCCACGCGTATTGCTTCCAGGATTGCTCGGTTTTGGGGTCTACGCCGGAGATCCGGTAGCAGGCACGCTCCACCGGCCCCAGCACCGGGCTGAGCCAGGTGCGCTCGCCTTCCATGACCCGATAATAGAAACGCCCCAACCACGGCGCAGGCGCCAGCAGCAGGACCAGAAAGGCCAGGATCAACAGATAATCGTAACTGTGCATGATCACTCCTGACTCTGGTCGGCGCGCAACAGCGCCACCAGCAGATAGATGAACAGCCCGACTCCCATCAGCAGAGAGATACCATCCATAACGCTCATTGAAATTTCCCCATCAGGCAACAACCGATACGGCGCAGGCCGCGTGAGGTGCATTGTCGGCAGCAACGGTGTAAAGGCACGAGATCGACAGCCGGGGATCGCCGTAAAGAAGCTGTAAAAAAAACGCTACAGACCAGACGGTGCAAGGCGTGCGCTCGGGTCGGCGCTGTCATTTATGTCAGGTTCGCAGGGAGGCGCTCGGGGGTATCGTGGTGCGGCAATCTTCAGGGAAGGACCTCACCATGGCTCGCGACAAGGGAAAACCGTGCGGTGCAACGCCGCCCTGCCCGACCGCGTCCACCGTTGTCCGGTTGACTGCCAAGGAACGACAGGTTCTGGAGTGGGCGGCGATCGGTAAAACGGCGTGGGAGATCGCACGCATACAGGAATGCTCGGAGGCGACGGTCTACTTTCACACCAGCAATATCCGTCGCAAGTTTGACGTGCATTCGATAAGTGCGGCGTTGGTGATCGCGATGCAGCAGGGGGTTATTTCGGTGAGGTGATAGGTAACAATTAAAACCCCTGAGTTAAACCGGACAACGGCAAATAGGTCGTTGCCCGGCTAGCCAGTAGAAACTGTGTGCTATCAACTATTTCCGTCACCCAGAAAACTGCGCTCCTTTTGAAAGTCCCGTGGCGTACGTTTGGTCTGATACTGACCAAGCCTTATTCTTTCCTGCTGGGAAGCAATAGCTTCATTAATATCAAATTCTTTTGCAAACTTTTTTAAGGTGGACTTAACCTCCTTGGTAACAATCCGCTTCCCGACATTTTGGCTTGCATAAGTGTAAACACGCTGTGCTTCAAAAAACAGGTACTCAGTATTATCTACTGCCTCTTCTGCTGCGCTAAGCTCAGTCACAAGTCGACTCGACGGCGGCTTCCCCTTCGAGCGTGCTGACAGCGTTTCTTCTGTTTTCCTGGTCAGGTTTTGTTGTGCATTTTTATATGCCCGATCCTTCGGTATAACTCTTTTCCTGAGGTTCTCCACCGTCTTAGGCGTCATTTTCCTCAGGCGAACAGGTATGCCTTTGCTGTTGCCGAGCAATGCTTTAGGGATGGAGCTGTCCGCAGCAGAACTAAGAGGCGCTGCAAGCCTTAACAATGCTCCCCAAATACTATGCCCCGTCGGATCCACCCCATTGACCGGGTCCCCCTCAACATACGCATACGCATTCACCCCACCCTCGCCAAACGGGCTCCAACTGTCCGGGCTGTTAAAGCGCATCAATACCGGGTTATAAGCGCGATAACCGTTGCCCAGCAGTTGCCAGCCGGTATCGGCCTCGGCGAGTTCGCCGTTGTATCCCAGACTGCCGACCGGAGGGTCTTCACTGCCGGGGTAACCGTAGACCGTATAACTTCTCCGGTTGATACCGGCGGCGTGGACTTCACTCAACACGCTGTCGCTGATGCTGGTGGCAAGCAGCACCGTTTGATCGCTCTGGTGTTCAGCCAGCAGGTAGCCGTCCCCGCGCATGAAGGTACTGTTCTGATGGCTGCCCAGCGTATTGGCAAGCGTCCCGCCGCGGTAAAAACGCTGGTCCTGGTCGCCGTCACGGGTTTCGCCGGCCACCAGGTCATCCGGGCCATAGCTCAGATGAATGCCGGCAGGAGGTGCGCCTACCTCGATCAGCCGGCCTAACGGATCGTACTTCAGCGGGCGCTTCTCCTCATCGAGGGTCAGGTTGCCGTCCGGGTCGTAGTCAAGCAAGATGTCCGTTGGGTAATCGGTGTGACTATTCTGCACTCGCGTCAATTGCGCAGGGTCAGCCCCCTCGTAAAAGTAACGGGCCACGTTGGTTTTGCCTTCAAACGTCGTCATGACCGTCGTCAAGTTGTTCACGCCGTCGAAACTGAAGACTTGTCTGGTGATAACCTTGCGATACGGGTCAACGGGTAGCTGGGTGCCTGCACAATCGTATTGAACCAGGCGACCACTGGTGTCATAGCGATAGGTTTCATCACGAATGAGGGTGCCTCCCTCAGTCAGGGTGCGCTTGATCATTTCGTCGACACCGTTGTACATCTGGACCATCCGTTGCCCAACGCCATTGAGGTCGAAGGTGCGCAGCCTTTCCCGTCCCTGATCGTCATACTCAAGGCTGATCACGACCTTGTGATGACTGGTGCTGTCAGCCGTGGCGATGCTGGCGGTGCGGCCAAAGGCGTCGTACGTGAAGTTTGAGGTGATATCCCCCAAACGGGTCTGCTCCAGTCGCCCGACGGTGTCATAGCGGCTGGTCTGCTCCTGGCCCAGCACATCGGTGTACGACAACAACAGCCCCAGCCGGCTATAGCGGTAATGCATGGTGTATTGATTTCCCTGCGAAGTACGCTGCTCGCTTTTCAGTGACCCGGTGCTGTAGTACTCGCGTTTCAGCGCCTCACCCTGTTCCAGCGAATTCAGCAAACGCGCATTGCGCGGGTCGTACTCGTAATCTGCGGTCACGCTCAGTTTCGCCACGTCATCGGACTGGGTCCGTTGCAGCGGCTCGCTGCCCAATTGTGGCTGGTACTTATAGTCAATCCTGCGTCCGCTGGGCAGGTTCACCGTCTTGGGTTGAAGCAGGCCGGGATCATAGCTGAGCGTGCGTGTACGTCCGCCGGTCACTGAGCGGACGATACGATCCAGCCCGTCGAACGCCTGCTGGCCCAATTCGCTGATCTTGCCGTTGTGCTCGACGCTAATCGATGTCGGTAAATCTTCGCTGCTGTGGGCGGCGTAACTGCGATGCTCGATCGCCCCGCTTGGCAACGTGGTTGCAATGGGCCGATCAAATGCGTCGTAGGTGTAGGCGGTGATCCGTTGAACCGCATCAGAACTGACGGCTTCCCTGACGCGACGGCCCAGCCCGTCGTAGTGGTACTCGCTCAAACTGACCACCTGGCCAGTGGAATCAAGGCGCACGCTGCGAGTGGGTTGCTCCTCGAACAGGCTGAGCCAGGTTTCACTGACTGCGCTTTTTTCAGGCACGCTGCCACTGCTTTCTGTCCAGCTATGCTGAATCGGACCTTTGGACGCCGCCGTACCAATGGGATCGGTTTCCTCGACGGTCCTCACGCCGTCCGGCCCCGTCACGCATCGCTGCTCGCCCCAGTCGTCGTACTCGTAATGGCTGGTCAGCGCCAGTTGCCGGGTTTCCAGCCAGTCATATTCAGCTTCGTGCAGCAGACGCCCCCAGGCATCATGCACGGCGCTGTACGTCTGACGCGGCTCATCGGCCCGCGCAGGATCATCAGCGTTGTCACGCTCTTCATAGATGACCCGGTTCAACCCGTCGAAGCGGCTACAGGTCCTCACGTCCTTGACATCGAACAGTCGCTGCTCGGCCTGGTCGCCCGGGTTGGCGCACAGCACATATTCGTAACGCCGGGTCGCCGCGTACTCGGTGCCAGGTGCCACGGTTTCGCTCACCACGCGCCGCAGGTTGTCGTAGACGTAACGGATCTCGACATTATTGTCATCACGGTTGAGCAACGGCTCGCCGATCAGCAGCGAGTGCTCCAGGGTAATGACCTGCTGTGTGCCGTCGAAGCCGGTGACGGTCTGCACGGTACGCTGCACGCTTTCTCCGAACTCGGGGCTGTCAAGCGTGCTGTAGACGTATTCGGTCGTCGTGTTCTGCCCGCCCATCGTCACAATCTGCCGGCCCACGCGACCATGTTGAAAGGCGTCGGCCGGGGCTTCAATGTGCTCATAAACCGTGCGCTGCAATTCCTGCTCAACGTCGGGGATCTCTCGTAACAGCGCATCGATCGTGTCACGAAGCGCCCGCATTAACGCGTGATCGACGCCAGGCACCATGCCTGACAGGCTGTCGATGCGGTGATACGCATCACGCCGCAACCCGTGCCTGGCGCTGGAGTCCAGTTGTAACAGGGTTTCGCTTTGCTCGGTCAGCCACGCCCCCTGTTGACTGCCAGTCACCGCGGGCAATGCCTTATAGCGATAACGGCTGATCAAGGTAGGGGCCTGACCATACTCGGACGCTGCCGGCACAACGGTCTTGCTCTTGAGGTTGCGAACAAAGCCTTCAGGGTCAGGCGGACAACCGTCCTCCCCCTCGGCCAGGTACCATTCACTGTTTTCAACCACACCATTGGCCTGAGTCTGGGCGAGCAGATTGCCGTAGATGTCGTAGCGACTGCTGACAACCTCGGTGCGCGGCACACTGCCGACCGTGGACAACCGCCAGCTCGTCTTGACCTCTTTGGGCAACTGGCAATAGGCCGGTTGCGCGTAAAACGGCTGACCTTCCTCCACGTAATAGCTCGTGTCCACTTCCATGATATTGACGTTCTGGCGAGTGGTTTCACGGACCAACAGGTGAAACTGACTGAAGACACGCTCGATGCTGCGCACATCAAGGTCATTGATTCGCAGGGTTTCAGTCGACGAGTATTGATACGGTTCGGCGCCCAGGTACTGATAAAGGTTATCCAGACCGTTGTCTTCCCAAGCGATATCCAGGCCCGCGCCGAGAAAATTGTGCTCACGCCCCGCGCTGTCCTTGTAGCTGTAATGCACGTTGATCTCTGGCTGACCGAACCCGGGAGCCGTGCGATGGTGCGTGACTCTGGGCAGCGGCTCACGTCCGGCCTTGGCCGGGAACTGGTGACCTTCATCCTGGTAAAGCACTGTTTCCTGCCCGCCGACCGGTGTTTCCACCGAGATCATGCACAGATGGTTACGGATCAGCGTGTACTCGAAGCGCCAGGAGGCCTTGTTCTCGGTGGGTAATTCGATGCGCGTAACGCGGCGATCCGAGCCACCCAGCAGCATCATGAACGTTGCGCCCGGGCCGTCGGCCGCATGCAACTGTATCTCTACAGATGCAGTGCCCCGGCTGACGCTGAGTAATGTCTGCCCCGAGTCGTCCTTGACCTCCCTGAGCATCTGATGCCCGCTGAAGGTTGTGTATTCCAGCGTAACGCTGTGCCCTTCCGGGGCACATATGCGAACCGGCAGGGCAACCCGGTTGCCTACACTGCCGCGCACCTCCAGGTGCTCCACCAGGCCGGACTTATGCACCACCCGATAGCGGCTGTCGTCCAGTTTGTAGAAGTGAAAACTGTCGATTTTCTTTTCTGACATCAGCAACTGATCGTCACGGGTGCCATCGACTTTGAACGTTTCACCACTGCTCAAGGACACGATCTGTGTGCCCAGCGTAAATTGCGAAAGTTGCAGATTCCAGCCAAGACCAAAACCACTGTCTTGTGTGTTGAGCGGGTTATAACTCAATGCCAGGGGGACGCCGGGCCCACGCAACCCGTTGGTCTTGACGTCGGGCAATGTAATAGACGCTGTGTATTGGCCTGTGCGCGGGTCAACACCACTTTGTATGTAACTCATGAAATTGAATGCATTGGAATGCACGGACGTTGAAATGGTCATGTTTCGAAACCTCGAAGTGTCAAGTACTTAACGAATAATCACGGTGTGACGGTAGGCGGACTCGACACACGAACCCTGACACAGGACAACTTGCCCTTGATGTTATCGTCGCCACTATAACCCTTGGTTAACCTCACCCCGCGGACGATCACATCGCCCACTTTTTTGTTTCTCAGGGCGTCAATGGACAACCATCCCGTGGAAATCGGGTCGATCGTAGTTCGCAGTTCAAAGACCCAGCTCGGGTCATCATCGCAGTCTCTGGATTCAAGTGTTATGAAGGTGGACGACCGCACGTTATCGAGCCTTACGTAACTCATGACGTCGTTGTCACACGAATGATCTTGTTTGTTGAGATAGACCGTGTCGTTTGCGGCAGGAAAACTGCAATCGTCGCCTCCACCTTGATCATCTTGTGCGAGGTAGATGGTTCGCACCACCTTGGGGACCTCAGGCACGGGCTTTTCGGTGGGTGACAGCGTGCAGCCCGCCAGGGCAACAAGCACGAGGCTTGTCAGGGCGTTGTTCAACGTATTCATGATAATGACTCCCTGTCATTTCATTGTGGTGGACTGCCTTATGAACTCAGTGTTGGCGAGTACAAGGTATGCATCAGTCGATTGCGCCTGCCTACAATGCTGTCCGGCAGAAAACTTATCTTCCGTTTGTGGGTGTTACCCTGATGGTCGATCAACAATACTGCCAGTGAACCCGATAGCCTTTTTCGCTCTGGAACCTCAGGGTCTACAAAAACAACGTCGTCGGAGCGGTGCAAACTGATGACCAGCTTCCCCTTCTCGAAGACGGATTTGTCAACGTTGAAGTCCAGCAGTTCTGGAGCAATGCCGATGTAGCGAACCCCTTCATCAAAACGGATTTTTTCCGCGTCTGCGGTTTTGGCCGAGTCGTCAAAGATATACCCTGTCCAGCTGAACATGATTTCGTCCACCAACTCGGCTTCCCAGAGAATGATGGAGGTCACAGGTACATCTTCCTGGGCAGACAAAAACGTCATTGTCTCGAACCCGACCCATTGCTGCGTTTCTGGATTGCGCACACTGAGCGTCCAGTAATCGATGGTCCTGGGATGAAAATCGAATGTATCGTCGGCGGCGCCTTCCGCAGGCGGCTCGGGTGTAGGGTTGCTGCCACCGCCCCAGACACGTGTCGGCACGAAGGTGTAGTTGGCGGTATCAAACACCGGCAGACGTCGCGGTGTAATGCTCACCTTGCTGTTTATGTCGTCCAGATCAAGCGAGGTCCACCACTTGTTTTCTTCATCCTGGAAGGTGGCGTAAAAGACGCCCTCGAAATTGACCAATGCACGGCTGTGCAGGTAGAAGTTCTGAGAGATGATGTTCGGTATGTTCAGGTCCGCATCAGTGGCGACGGCGCCAGGGCTCGCCAGCTCGAACCGGTTATGTTCAAGACGGGTCTGCCAGGCCTGGCCGCCTTTCTCGGGAATACCCTCAAGTATCGGGCTGACTGACTCGAGGTTCTGGTGAGTCTCGTTGTCCACCAGACGCATGGACGCCAGTTCGATGGCGCTTAAATCATACTCGACATTATTGACCGGCATGGTCTGGGTCTTGACCTGCAGCCTGAGTTGTTGATAGCCGTTGGGGTAAAGACTGCCCTGACTGTTTTGAACGGGTCCCCCCGGCACGGTGACCGTGAACAGTGACAGTTCTTTCCAGCGAGGTTCGTCGATCACTTCGGACAACTCGATGACGCTGTAACCACAGGCGAGCACCACACCGTTGTGGATCACTTCGCAGCTCACCACGCTGCTGGTGACGACCGGATCGTCAGGCGGCATGAAGCGCCCTTGCTGGTCAACAGAGCCCGCGCCACCCACCACTTTCCAGCGTCGCGCAAGGCCTGCCAGCAGTGCGCTGTCATCCTGCAACTGCACCGGCACAGACCTGCGCGCACGCGGCACAAACGCCGGCTCGATACGCAACATCTGTTGACCGTTGACGATCAGTACGGTGGCGATACCACTCTCACTGCCCTGCGCTTCAATCTGCTGGGTAATCAGGGCTCGTTTGCCGGATCTTTTTTCGTCCGGGACAAACAGCGCGCCCCCTTCAACCTCGCTCAACTCGCCATATTCATTCCCCAGCAGGCCCCAATCGATCGGGCTGCCGTCCAATGCTGAAGCGCGCAGCGATACGCTCTGAAGCGCAGCGCCGCCACCTGCTACAACCATCACGCGGGGTGCCAGCTCCATACTCTCGTACACCACACTCAACAGCGCCGAAGCAGTGACCGCTTCGCCTGATGCTTCATAGGTGGCAGTGATCACGACGCGCAAGGCGTCATGGCCCATCAGCGCAGGATCGGGAGCCGTATAAACACCCGTGGCAGAGATGCTGCCATGGCCGTCAGGCCGATGGCTTTGCAGGCTGAACGCCTTCCAGCTCAAGACCGGCACTTCCTGCCCCTGCGGGTTGTGCAACATGAAGCGCTGGCTTTGTCCGGCCTGTATTGTCGAGACCCGCGGTGCCACGCTGAAAGGCGTTGTAAGCATCGAGCCGAACACCAGCCTGTCATGAAGTGCGTGCTGCTCAGACGCTTGAAACGCGTCGCCCGCCGCAAATTTTATGCTGTCAGGCAGCGAAACACGCTGACGGCCCAAGAGCATCTCATGAGACAACATCACCACGGTGCCGTACTTGCCCTGGTTGTCCGGCCCAGGCACGGTCGGTATCGGGTAGACGAAGTCGCGTGTTGGCGGAAAACGGCCTTCGGCAGCGCTGCCGCGCAATTTCATGAACAGCAGAAGCGCGCCATCTCCGAAATTCTTCGCTGCCGTGTTCATTGCTCCGGGCGCGGAACGGGTCAGCATCCGAAAACCTTGTGGCAACTGCGCCTGATATTGGCCGAGTGCTGCAGGCACCATCGAGAACACGCTGCGATGAATTGCAATCTGACTGAACTGACCGGCGAAAAAGTCTGCCAGGAGCTGATTGACGCCTTCATCAAGCCCCGCCAGATTGCAGTGAAAACCAGTGCCTTTGGCCAGATCAAGGGTCACGTGACCGCTGTCATCGCTCACCAGGTGGGCCGTCATTGTCAACCGGAAACCCATCGGCTCGGCAATCCTGAAACTGGTCGACACGGTCGTTGCACTGCCTGCTGGCTGGTGCAGACCACTGTAGCGGCCTGCCACAATATTCATTATCACCAACACGCTGGTGTCGCGTGACGATGTCGCCTGGAACGACAAGGTGGGCACACCCAGCTCGATACCTGTGAGGCGCAAGGTATCGACCTGATGCTCATCCATGCCGATATCGCCAGTGAACAGCGGCAAAAAGGCCAGCCGCGGGTACCGCTCTATATATTGCTGTTCTATATGCCGATTGAGGTCGCTGCGGCTTATCGCCACGATTGCCCCCCAGCCTTGAGTGACAGTCCCTGCGCGAGCTCGCCGCAGGATACCTTTGAGAGAATTGGACATTACATTACCCTCCGTGCAGCACACAGGCTGCACTTTGATTAGCCGGCCAGTGCCTGCAACACGTCGGGGGAACCGCTCAATGGCAGTGGCAGAATCAGGTGTCCTGCCGCCAGCCCCAGGAAAGCGTCCTCATACTCGGCGAAGATCACGACGAAACGTTCGGGCTTTGCAGGATCGCTGTTGTACACGCCATTGGCGTCTATTGATCCTGGCCCGCTCAGACGCCAGGAAACTGCAAGTTCGTTGCCATTGGCGATGACTTTCAGCCTGGCCTGCCCGTCAGTGACGCTGGCGAGCGTGATGGACAGTAGGGGCGTGTGGCGAAGCACCAGCATCCAGATTGACCGGGTATTCTGATCATCGCTGACGGTTATCTCGTCAAGCACATAAGTATTGCCCGGGCCACCTTCGGCGGCGACATAGACCCGCTCGTGCGCCGTATCAGTAGCCTCTTCCAACGCCCCGCTTTCTCCGGTTATCGGGTTGGCGATCTCCCATTCCAGCGTGCTGCCGAGCGAACTGTGTGCCGAAAGCATGACCCGTTGACCGTGGTTACAGACTTGAATCAGGGGGCTTACGCTGACACTGCTGACCAGCACCGTTAACAGCGTTGTACTGCTTTGCCCGGATAACGTGTCCATCGCCTTGATCAGTACGCGTTGAAAACCCTGCGTCGAAGGCAGTGTGGCGGGAGCCTGATAAAGACCCTGCGCATCGACAGTGCCCAGACTGCCGACATCACCACCTGATGGATTTGCCAGCGTCCAGACCAGGCCGTCGCGCGCCGGAAGGGTCGTGAGTGGCAGGCTCTCTCCGACGCCAATCAGCACCTGTTGCTCGACGATACTGAAGTTCGACGCACCAGGTTCGATTCGGCCGAACAACGCAAGGTCATGAGGCATGCGCTTGAGTACGGGTTGCAGCACTTGCGCGTTCGGCAGTGACCAGCCAGCCAGAAAACGCTCGGCGCCCGTTGCATCCAGTGTTTTGCTCAAGCCCTGAAGCAGCGCGCGCTTGACGGTGTAGGCCACGAAGCCGTTGACCTGCTCCAGCTCGCTGGCGCTCAGGCTGTCCAGCGACCCCGGCATGGGGCTGACTTCCTGATCGAACCCGTAAGGTGCGTAAAGATGCCCTTCCATCGCCTGTTCACCGGACTCATCTTCGATCAGATGAAATTCATGCTTGAGGCTGATATTGAAGGTCGCGCTCCGGGACTGCCATTGGTCGTCGTCCAGTGCTCGGTAGCGGAAGCCCAGTGTGCAGGGAAAGCGCCAGGTCTGCGTGGTCTGGCTGTATTCGAAATCGATGGTCAACGGGTGCTCAGTGTTGACGGCCTGAAGACTGAACGGCTCTGACTCGAAGGCAAATTCCGCACTCTGATAGTCGCCCGCCTGAACCGCAAAGGTTCCTGCCTGAGCGATCATCCGTTGCAGGGGTTTATCGGAAGCAACGATGAAGCGAAAATCGGGCGCTTGCAGCATCTGTATCACGGCATGGCCGAAGGCAGCCCGATGCAGGGCATGGGCAGAAAACACCGCGGTTGCCGAATACGAATGCTGTTCATCATTGGGGATCAGGTAACGGAAATCAGAATCGTCATCCGGCAGCCCGCCGGTCACGCCGTACTCCATCGTGGTGAACAGCAACAGGGCACCCTTCTTGTGGGTAGACACGCCATCAGCACTTTCAAGCTGAGAGCGCACATCAATCCTTCGTACCTTGAGCAGTTCGTTGCTCTGCTCTTCGAAAATGCTCAGTCGGAACTCTCGTTCCTGATTTTCCGGGCTGCTCAGCCAGCCCTGGAAAAACTGACCGATCCTGCTTCGCTCGGTATCCTCGCCCGGGAAATCCAGCATGACGTTTTTAGCCAGGCCAAGATCCACTACCAGTTCCGCGCTCTGACTCCCCAGCTCCATATCAAAATCCAGGTCTGGAGCATTCAGCGGATCATAGGCCGTCAGTCTGTGGACGTTGTGCTGTCCCTGAACGGACTCTACGACAGTGTGCAACCCCTCAAGCACTGCCACGCGCCAGGCCAGTGAAGAGTGCCCCAGAACACTGTGCTTGAAAGACAGAGCCGGCGCGCCGAGCACACAGCCCGAAAAAAAATGAGCCGCGTGCGTATCGGGAATCACGATACTTCCGTCCGGCACCGGACGCGACAGTCCGTTAGCCACACCTTGTTGATAAACATGTTCAACCAGCCCGTTGACCTTGTCGCCGTCCAGCGCGACGATCGCGTCCCAGCCCCTGAGGCGGGTGGTATCTTTCATCCATGCCAGCAGACTTTCCGCTGAATAACCGGCCATGACATCACCTCCTGTGATGTAGATATAAGTAAACCTGAAGTGCGTTCTGTTATGACTGCCCTTTTACTTTTCTGCCCTTCATCAGTGCCAGGTCTTCATCGAACTCATCCAGCGGCAAAGGCACTATGATGTGCCCTTCCATGTTTCCGAATACCGGGTGCGGGAAGGAAGCAAAGATCAGCACAAATTTTGCGTCCGATGGATCTGCAGCGGTATACAGACCGCCTTCAGTGACAGAACCGGGGCCATCCGCGGCCACTTTGAATACGGCATCGGAAACCACGTTGCCATTGGCAGACGCTTGCAGTTGAACCTGGACGGCTGACAATTTCACATCCTTGTTAGCCTTGGAAACCTTGACGACCTTGACGACCTTGACAACCAGCAGCGAGGGCTGATGCCTTACCAGTACCCACGACGATGCATTCGCCTTTGTGCTGGTCACGAGAATCTCGTCCAGCACGTACGTCTTGCCGGGCAGCTTCGGCACGGCGACGTAACAGTGATCGCCATCAAACAGTGCGCTGGGCTTTAATTCACCACTCTCGCCAGGAACGAAATGCTTGATCGACCACTCCAGTTCTTCGGTGCGAGGCGAACCCGCCGCCCTGCTATCTGGACCTGAACGGGGTAAACCGGCAGCCAGCTCCACCGTTTGCCCGGCGTCACAGACCTGGATCAGCGGGTTGACGGTGATCGGGTTGGCCACGATCGTGACCAGAGCGGAACTGTGAAGGCCCGACGTGTCAGTGGCCGTGACCCGGACACGGGTGAACGCAAGTCCGGATGAAGGCGCTTCCGGCGCGTAGTATTTACCGGTGGTATCGTTGATGGCTCCGTAGTCCTGCTCATCCCCTTGCAGCCTTTCCAGGCTCCATTTCACTTCAGCGCCCGGCGGCTGGACAGAGAACGTGACGGTACTGTCAACCACCATCTGATGCTCCTGCGGGCTGACGATAAAGTTCGCTTGGGAACCGCCGTGAATGCGGCCAAAGACAGCAATGTCTCTGGGCGCACGAAGTACATCGGGGACAATCGCTTCTTCGAAATTGAGATGAATGCTGTCGCGGATAAACGAACTGATCGACACACTGGTTGCCAGCTTGTTTTGCAGCGCGCCCCTGATGCGGGACTCGAATTTTTCTGCACCACGCTGCTCGAAAGTAGCGCTTACCCCGGCAATCAGAAACACCTCAGCGAGGGTTATATCTGGAGGGGTTGGCATCTCGGTTATTTCCCCCATGCGGGTGGTGACCGTCAGGTAAGGGATCAGCACGAGGTCGTTTCTTTCTTCTGCAAAGGTATAAATACACTCGACATCGACAGTGACTACCTGTTGCATGACCAGCACCGGACTAGTACGGTAAGGTACGGTCAGAACGATGCTCTCGACTGCCTCGGCGGTCCAGGTAAGTACTGCACGGCCATCGCCCGCGAGTTCAACTGATAAAGGTTTGGGACCTGACGCATCCAGATGGGACCCGCTTCTAAAAAGCTGGGCGTTGACCACTGTATCTAGGACAAGAAACGGAATCGCTTGAGCCCAGGGCTGCTCAACTGAAAGCGTGCCCCGAATGGCCGTTGCCTTGATCAAACGACCGGAAGCGTCATGCACGTTGTCGAATGAGATGTTTTCAAAAACCGAAGCAATAGCCTCTGTCACTTTCCCGATGACCAGCGCGGCCTTGAACGTCCGCTCTGCACTGAACAACACCGTGGCTGAGTAATCTTTGTTGGCGTCATCCGGTATCAGGTATTGGTACTCCACCGGAATGTCGCCGCCCTCTTGGCTGCCTTCCAGACGAATGAATGCCAGAATGGCGCCATCACCGTAACTGGCTGCCTGCGGATCGAGTGAGGCCGCTGGATTACTCTGCGTGCGCAATTTGAAAGATTGAGGGTGCATCAGATTATTATTGCCGCGCTTGATTTCACCCAGTGTCCATATGCGTTGTTCAGGACGGAGTTTATTAAACAGGCGCTTGAACAAGTCCCCGCCCAGCCTGCGGTCTGCGTGGTCAGCCGCGAAGGTCAGTATGAAATTGTCACTGTGATTGAGGTCAAGCATCACACGACCGTCGCTCAGAACAATGCCCGGCACCTTTTCCAGCGCCAGATCAAGCGTCAGTATCGGACCTTGCAGCGCATCGATATGAATAACTCTGTAAGCCTCCCAATTGTCGACGTTATTTTTCATCGTCAGCTGAGTGCCACCCAGAATGGAGCAGCTCAAGGTCGCATGAGACTGGCCCAGGTCGTCGTTCGTGAATGCCAGCCGTGGAGCGTCCAGAATGAATTTGTGAATTTTTTCTATAAAGGCGTCGCCAACCAGTGCCACTTCACCACTCATCGGTTCCAAGTAAGATCCCGACGTGAAACGCGTGATGTAGTCCTTAAGCAACAGGTCATTGACCTTGCCCCGTGCCATGGCGGCGATTGAATCCCAACCCCACATGACGTTGTTGCGAGGGTCTTGCATCCATGCGACCAGACTTTGCAGCGTGTTATTGGCCATGGGCCACCTCCATGTGGCTGTTTTAAACGTGGAACGATTACCTGAATGCCCGTAACGTTCTGTTGCGCGACGCGCGATCAATCGACCAATGCGAAAAGGACGGGTGGAAACTGCGTATAACTGTTCCCGTCGTCAAAGCTGACGTCGACGGTGATGGTGTTGGTCCTGGTGCCTCGGCACAGTCTCTCCAGAAAATCCCTGGGGATGTTCACCGACACCTTTTCTGCCTGGTATTCCGCTGCGGTCAGAGGTTCTGCCGCGCCAGTGCGCAGGCCGATCATTTGCTCGGTGCCTGATTGCAACAATCCGGCGACCTTGATGCGTACCCGTTGTCTTGGTGCCATGTAGGTCCAGGACGGCAGATCCAGCCCCGCCCCTTCAGCCGGAACAGTGTTGAGCGCAAGCACCCCGTCAGTAACAAGCGGGCGTACCATCTGAATCACCGGCCAGCCTTCACGGATGCCTCTGACGTCCAGATCGAATACGGCTGAAGTCCCCAGCGGGTCTGAAGAGGGAGAAAAAACCTTGTAATACACGTCTACACGCTTGCCCATGTTGGCCGGCACTGCTTCGGGCGGAATCTCGAACAACAGAGGATCGCTCGCCGAGGGGTAGGCGACAAAGCGACCAGTGCTTCCGTAGCCATCCCAGTGCATTTGCAGCTTGTTGCCTGGGCCGGTCTGCGCGCCGGCCGGTATTCGCACCCTGACCCCGTTCACCATCTGGTCCGCGAACATGTAGCCAATCACACCCGCTTCGTTGGGGCTTTCGATGAGGGCACCTTCAATGTCGGGCGGCGGCAGATCGAGCGGCCGCCGCAAAAGAACGTTACGCGGCAGCGAACTGCCCGCGACGCCCTGGCGCGCATACTGGTACACGAACTCGACGTCCTGATCCACGTTATCCAGCAACCAGGCGCGATCCAGTCTGAATTGCACGACGCCGCTGTCCAGCGTCGACTTGTCTGCACGCAGGGCCTGCACGACTTGCTGTATCCGTTTCGCACTTTTGACATAAAGCACGACATCGTCATTGATCTGCATACCGGGCCAGGGCTCGATCAACAGGACGAGGCCTTCGGGAAAGGCTGCCGGATCCAGCGATCCTCCGCTGAGATCCTTGATCCTCAGCGCAGGTAACAGGTCAGCCGATGGCTGGGTGACATGCAAGGTCTGGGTGACGGATTCTGTCAATGAAGCAGGCTCGGCGTACTCGATGCTGTAGTGCATCAGTGCAAAGCCCCCCACGATAAACATGAAGTCGGTGGACTGGATCTTCCATTGCAAGGGTTGCCCCGCATCGCTTGCGTCCAGCGTTTGGGACTGGATCAGAGATTGCCAAGGGTCGTTCTCGTCAAAATACAGCTCGAGCGTCAGTGTGACCTTGTCCCCGGCACGCATGGCACGGTACGGCGGTGTCACGATCAACAGTTCGCTGACCTTATCCAGCAGTTCAGGGTCCAGCTTCAGGTCATGCGACTCCCTGCATTGCGGTGCGCCAAGGCCACCCGTTGAAACAGGTCGTTTACCCACGTTGAAAAACAGCCGTAACGACTCTTCGCCGAGCACATCCGGGTCACTGCTGTCAGCTATTTGATACGAATAGAACACCCAGCCCTGATCCAGTATTTGCAACGTCGAGTTCGGTATTGACACCGGCACGCCCTCTTCGGGCGGAAACGGCGGGATCTCAATGAGGCTGTTGGAATAATCACTCACCTCCCCCGTCGCGCTGCAACCCCGCCAGTTGGGATAGAGATAATCCCCCGCTTTGATACCCGGATACGAGATCAGGGTCAGCAGCTCATCGGCACCCAGTTGATCCAGATCGATGTAGTTCCCGGGTTGTTGCAGGTCAGGTACCTGCGGGCGTGGTAGGGCCATGAACGTTGCTCCTGTCTCGTTTCCGGTTGAACCGGAGAGGCTGCAGGGGGTTTCCCTGTGTACGGATAGGTTTTTTTACGCTGATGCCGGTTACCCGCCCACTAGCACTATTGCTAGGTTGCCCGCCGGGTATGGGCTGTCTAGGGTTGAACAAGACCGCTTGACGTATGGGCTCTTCAGACAGGCTGAGGCCAACGGATCAGCAACGACCAGGCGCAATGGACTGCACAATCAATCGTCAGACACCGCTGCGTTTTCCCCGTATCCACCAGCGAGGCCTGCCCCATGGCTGCCCCTACCTCCGTCAGTTCCAATGCGCTCAACTTCATGAGCTGCCTGAAAAGCGGCGTTGATCCGCGGACCGGCTTGTACAGCGTATCGATCACCCTGCCCGAGCTGCAAAGCAATGACCTGCGCGGTCCGGGATTCAATCTCGGCCTGTCCTACAGCCAGCTGAACCCACTCGACAGTGGCTACGGTCTGGGCTGGAACCTGCAACTGTCTCAATACGATCCCGGCAAGCAGATTCTGTCGCTCAGCACCGGCGAGACGTTTCGTGTGGACGGCACCGGCAGCGACAACCAGCTGACGATGTCGGAAAAGAAACTGGACACGTTTCACTTCTACAAGCTGGACGACACTCATTATCGAGTGGTGCATAAGTCCGGTCTGGTGGAAATACTTGAAGTGCATTTCAGTGGCACCCGCAGCATGGCCTGGCCCGTGCAGATCATCGCCCCGTCAGGCCATGCCATCAGGCTCACACACAAGCCCTACAGCAGCAGTCAGTACATACTTGAATCAATCACCGACGACCTGGGCGAAACGTTACTGAAGCTGACACGCAACAGGGCAACGATCACGCTGGAGCTGCACCCCTACGCCGGGGCAGGAGGTACTGCGCTGGCGACGTTTGTGATGAGCCTGTCAGGCAGTGACAACCGGGTATCGCGCATCACGCTGCCCACCGAGAATGACGCGTCGTGGCGCTTCGTGTATGGCCTGGAAAACGATCAGTTGTGCATCAAAGGTGTGGACACGCCCTCGGGAAGCCATGAAGACATCTACTATCACGACACCGGCCATGAATTCCCGACCAGCGCCAAACGCCCCCCGATACCCAGGGTGACCCGACACATCATCGATCCGGGTTCCAGACAGGCCCGGGTGGATGTGCGCTACACCTACAAGGACAGTCAGCAGCGTTCGCGAAACTTTCTGGGCGCCGGGCTGCAGATCGTGTGGGAGGACAACGGCCTGGACAACCTTTACAAGTATCTGGGCACCTACGACTACACGTGTACCGAAAGCCTGTGGGTCGACGACAAAGCCGTGCGCAGCATTGAAAGGACCTACAACCGTTTTCACTTGCAGACCCTTGAAGTCACCACCCAGAACAACCATCAGCAAACACTACAGACCTCTTACAACATTCTTGAGGGCGAACCTTATTTCAGACAGCCCAATGATTGCCAGCTGCCGAGAACAATCACCAGGAGCTGGCAACTGAGCGAGCCGGGCACGCCCGTGCGCCTGCGCAGTGAAACGGTCAGCGATACCTATGACAGCCAAGGCAATCTGCTGGTGCATACCCGGGCAGACGGCCTTGAAGAGGTCAGCAGTTGGTACCCGGCAAGCGGTGACGACGGCTGCCCTCCTGACCCTGAAGGCTTTGTATCGCGACTGAGAGAAAAGGTAATCAAACCGGCCGCTTCAAACCAGACGGGCGCGCCGACGCTGAGTACCCGGTATCGCTACAGACAGCTGCCTGCACTGCAAGGCAGCGAGAGCCATTACTGGATCGTCTCTGACAGCGAGACGCTGGTGCAGATCGCCAGCCAGGCTGGCGAGGCCGAACGGGAGTTGCAACAGACCCGGCTGGAGTATTTCGACCGTCCCGCCGAGCCTTTCCTGCATGGACGTACCGAGCGCAATATCCAGACCCTCAATGGCAAGTCCACCACCTCCCACTATGCCTACAGCAAAATCACCAGCCAGCCATCAGGCGTGCCGGTGCTGCAGATAGAGCAGACCCTCAGCACTGATTTCGACAGCGAGACCCGGAAAGTCACGCGTCAGCAATCCGCACTGACCGGTCATGAGTTGCTGATCAACCAGGATGGCGTGGAAACGCGCTATGGGTATGACGCACTCAACCGGCGGACCCATGAAACGGTCGCCGCCGGTACAGCTTACGAGGCGCGCCGCGAGTACCGATATACGCTGTGCGCGAACGTCGGTGAACAGGCCGAACAGCGGGTGATCAACGCCCGCAAGATAACGACCCGCTCGTTGCTCGACGGAATGGGCCGGGCAATATACGAGGAGCAGGACCACGTCGACAGCGCGGGCGTCATGACGCTTCGGCAAATTCATGCCGCGTACTACAACGCCTGGAATACGGTGGAGTATGAAACCCGCTTTGACTGGCTGGACGATCAGCCCCGCACTGAAACGCGTCGTTACCGCTATGACGACTGGAACCAGCAATACTGCGTTACGACCGATGACGGCGTTCAGACCCACCAGTCTCTGGACCCTATCGGCAACGATGCCCACAAAGCGCCGATTCAGACAAACTGGATACAGAGCAGCGACCCGCAGCCCTGTATCAGCGGCCGCAGCGAAACCTGGCTGAACCTGTTCGGTAAACCGGATCGAATCGCAAGCCTGGACGCGACCGGAAAAGAATTGAGCAAGCAGGTTTTTCTGTACGACGGCCTGGGGCGATGCACCCGACAGGATGATGAACTCGAGCACAGCACCTTGTTCAGCTACGACAGTTGGTCGCGCATGATCTCGACCACTCTGCCGGAGGGGAGCACCGTCAAACGTGATTATGCGTTGCACAGCAGTAGCGAACTGCCAATCAAGCTGGAGGTCGTTCATGCCGACGGTAAAACCACTACCCTTGCGGGCGAGCAGACCTTCGACGGCCTGGGACGCCTGACACAGAGCAAAGTGGGTGAACGCATCGAGACACTCACCTACAACGCGGGTGACATGCAGGTCAAAAGCCGCAAAACGGCCAAGGGCGACGACATCAGTTTTACCTACAACCTTGCGCTGACCGATCAGATTGTTTCCAGCACGGCACCGGATGAACAGGCCGATTTCGACTATGACAACACCAGTGCCCGCCTGACCCGTGCGCAAAATCCACAGGGCAAGCGCGCCTACGAATACGACGTGCATAACCGGTTACGCAAAGAGACCTGGGAAGACCAGCAAGGCAAGACCTGGCATACCTCGTATCAGACTTCGCTTCAAGAACGGCCACTCAAACGTACCGATCTGGCAGAGGGCGATAACACCGGTGTGGATACCACCTATCACTACGATGCCATTGGCAGGGTCGACAGTATTGATCAAGGCAATGTGCAAACGGCCATTGCCTACGACAGTCTGGGTCAGCTCAGCGAGATCATCACCCGAGACCAAGCTGCGAGTACCGCGGTAGTTGCGCGTATGGAGTACGACGATCAAGGCCAGGAAACGCTGCGGACCCACACCGTTGACAACCAGCCGGAGCGAACGCTGAAGCAGGAATGGCAACTCGACGGGCTTCTGAAAAGTCGTCATTTGGAGCAGGCGGCCAGCAGCCTGCTGCATGAAGTGTTCACCTATGATAAACGAGGCCGTCTGACCGGCGTGAATTACACGGGCAGCACCCGGCCAGTGGACGCACTGGGAAGGAGAATAGACAAGCAGGTATTCAGTTTCGACGAACTGGACAATATGACCACGAGCCTGACCGAATTTGCCGACAACACCAATGAACGCGCAACATTCCACTACGGCCATCCGGATGACCCCGTTCGCAAGGACCGCTGCCAACTGCTGAGCATCGAGTATGTCCCTTCCAGAACCACGCCTGATCCGACCTTTAGTTACGACCGCAACGGAAACCAACTCAACGACGAGTCAGACAACAGCCTGCACTATGACAGTCAGAGCCGCCTGCTGCGGGTTGATGACGTGGCTGACAGGCTGATCAGCGAATACCGGTACGACGGCCACGATCACCTGGTCACCACTCGTAATGACGGCGAAACCGAAGTGCTGCGCTTCTATGAGGGGCAGCGGTTGAGCAGCAGCGTGCAGGACGACCAACGCACTCAGCACCTGCACCTGGACGAACAGCCGCTGGCGCAGCAAAGGGTTGGCGACACCGGAGAAACCCTGCTGTTGCTCACTGATGCCAACCAGAGCGTCATCGGCGAATACCAGCAGGATAAACTGCGAGCGGCTGTCTACAGCGCTTACGGAGAGCGCCACAGCGACGACGCGCTACGCAGTGCCGCCGCATTCAACGGGGAAGTGCGTGAGTCGCCCAGTGGCTGGTATCTGCTGGGTAACGGTTACCGGGCCTACAACCCGAGCCTGATGCGCTTTCACAGCCCGGACTTTCTGAGCCCGTTTGGCGAGGGTGGCGTCAATCCGTACGCCTACTGCCTGGGTAACCCGATTGCCCTGCGTGACCCCACTGGCCACGACGCCAGTGCTCAGAGCGGCCGACTGCGAAGACCCGATGAGGGCGCACAGCCCGCGGAGCGATCAGGAGGCTTCGACGTGCTGACCTGGGTCTTTCTCGCGTTAGGCGTGGCGGCGACCGTCTACGGCGCCTACGCCACGGTTGCCAGCTTCGGGGCAGCGGCCCCTGTCACCGTTCCCGTGACCGTCATGGGCATCACGACGACTGCAACCACCGCATCGGCCGTTGCGACCGGCCTGCTGGCCACCGGGACCGCGCTGAGCGCCGTCGCCACTGGCGCTACTGCGTATGGAGCGGCGAAGGGCGACGAGACAGCCAATATGGTCGGGATGATTGCCGGGCTTGCTACGGTACCGTTCGATATCACCGGGGGAATATTCAGATTTGCGGTGAGAGGGGCCGTGAAGGCTGCGGGAAACGCTGCAAAAACGGCAAGTATGAAGTCGGTATTTTCGGATATACATAATTCAGTGGATGCGCCTTTGAATAGGGTGGATAGCGTGGTTGGTGCAACGTTGGAACAGAGCAGCAAGCTTTATAAAAACTTCATGGCCCGACCTTCGCCAAACTGGTTGCAGCGCAAGTATCGGCAGATACAGCGACGGCTGGGGACAGGTCCTTATGACCGATCAGCAACAGCTGCAACCAGCGCCCCTTCCTGGCTCGCCCGAAGAAGTGGTGTAACGACCCCGATTAAGGAATTTGGCCCCAATAATTTTAAAGTAGACCTTTTTATTCGCGGATAACAAACACAGGCATTCTGTCACCGACAAAACTCACGACTTTGCCGGTGACACTTCTGTTGAAACCATCGATCAAATGGCAGCCATGAACCCCGTCACTGCGCAGTTTCCTGCACGACTCCAGACCCACGCCTTTAAAAAGCATGCCAAACATGATGAATACTTGTTTCAGAAACGCCTGATTAATAAATGAACGTCCGATAGTAAAAACGTACGACACGACTTTAGGAAAGTTCCTACAACAACTGCCACCAACCCACCCCCCTCTCAGCCTTCCCATCCAGCCTGTCTTCTATAAACTCTCGCCCCGTCATGACACCCTGAACAAACCGTTTAACCCAGACACTCTGCATAGTTACATCTTTCAATCCTGTAACTTTAATAGTCATAAGGTCTTTTATCGTGAAAACAACGCTCTCTGCACTCGGTCTTGCTCTGGCTACCGCACTGACCGGCACCGCAGTGTCTGCCAACACCGGCACTATCAACTTCGAAGGCCTGATCACCAGCAGCACTTGCCCTATCGAAGTGGTCAACCCGGGTGACGGCACCGTCGGCAACCTGGTGAAGATGGGTTCCGTCGAGGCCTCCCGCTTTGACGCAATCGGTCAGGAATACAGCGGCAAAAGCTTTGCACTGCGCGTCAACGACAACGGTAGCTGCGGCCTGACGGATACCGACAATACGGCGACCGTCACCTTCAACGGTACGGCTGACGACTCCGGCAGTTACTTCGGTGTGACTCCGACTGAAGACGGCGCCAAGGGCGTTGCGATTGTCATCAAGGACTATACCGGCGCTTCCATTGCCCCTGGCACCGAGTCGGCACCCTACCCGCTGATCAAGGGCGAGGTCACCAGCCTGGTGTTCAACGCCTATTACCGTTCGACAACCAGTGCGGTTACAGCAGGTGCTGCTTCGGCGGACATACAGTTCGTGGTAGCCATCAACTGATACATCCCACTTGCTTCGCGTGTGAAGGCTGGAAGGCCGATCACAGGCAGCACCATCGTCAATGCTTCCAGGCCGTGTTTCGGGTCTGGAAGCACAGGGTAAAACACACATGATCGGCATCCTCCGCCTACGGCCTCTGGTCAGGCCGACACTCGGCCCGTGCATGGCATTCGCCTTGTTTGGCTCTTACCTACCTGCGACCCATGCCGCATTGACCGTCAATGCCACACGCGTGGTATTCGCCAGTGACAAACGCAGCACATCGGTGGTCATTTCCAACCCCAGTGACCGCCCCTTCGCTGTACAGACCTGGGTCAACACCGCCACCGACGATGCAACGACCGTCGTGCCGTTTGCCCCCTCCCCGCCCTTGTTTCGTCTGAACCCCGGCAAGCAGCAGCAGGTGCAGATCAACGGCCTGCCCAACGATCTGCCAGCGGATCGCGAATCGCTGTTCTTTTTCAATGTGCAGGAAATCCCCCAGGCCGACAGCTCGCAAGGCAACGTGCTGAATATCGCGTTGCGCACCCGGCTCAAGCTGTTCTACCGCCCGGCGCAACTGACTGACAACCCGGCTGCACGCCTCAAGGAGCTGCAATGGTCAGTCGCACAGCGCGATGGCACGACACACCTGATGGCGATGAATCCAACCCCCTTCCATGTGTCGTTCATACGCCTCGAAGTCACTGACAACGGCAGGGTCGAGAAGGTCAAGGACGCTGGCATGCTTGCCCCGTTTGCTTCCGGAACCTATGAACTTGGCGAAATAAAAGCGGCGCCGGGCCTGAGCGTCGTGTTTTCCGCGATAAACGATTACGGCGGCTACAGCGCGCCACTGACAGTTCCGGCCACGCTGACTCAATAAGACAGCCTCGGCCAGCGTTCACCCCCAGGACATTGAACATGACCCTATTACCCGATTCCGGGCTCATACCAGTGCGCCTGCGTTTTATGCAGATGCTGATTGCCTGCGGCAGCACTGCCGTACCACTGGAAATGGTCAAAGCCGCCACACCGGTCGATTTTCAGTCCGGTTTTCTGCGCCAGGGCCAAGGCTACGACAGCGATGCCGCCGCCAGCGCACTGAACCAACTGGCGGTGGTCGAGGACCTTGCACCTGGCGAACACTGGGTCGAGATACAGATCAACATGGTTTACTTCGGTCAACGAAAGATCCGTTTCGATCTCGACCCACAGAGCAACCGTCTGCAACCATGCCTGTCGCGAGAACTGCTGGAACAGATGGGCGTTCGCGTCGAGAGTCTGGCCGACCCAGCGCTGTTACAGGCGGCCTGCGTCGATCTGACGCGATTGATACCCGATTCAAGGGCCGAACTGGATGGCGGCAGGCTGCAACTGTCGATCTCCATTCCGCAGATCGCCATGCGCCGTGACGCCACGGGCCGTGTCGATCCGGCGCTCTGGGATTACGGTATCAACGCCGCGTTCATCAGTTATCAGGCCTCGGCGCAACAGACTGACCGCACCGATACCGGTAACAGTCATGGCGCAGACCTGTACCTCAACAGCGGTGTCAATCTGGGTGCCTGGCGCCTGCCTGTACGGTCCTTCAACCTGTAAGAGACATAACGAACGCCATCCCCACTTTCAAGAACCAGTTGCCTGTCGAAGGCGACGTTGATCACACCGCCTATAGCGGATGCCTCAAGCGTCACGGTTCCCGTGCGCTCCGAACCGGTCGGCGTGGTGCTCCAGTACCAAGTGATGACATCTCCGGGGCTTGGGGAAAAATACGCAGGGACCTCCGCCAGCAACGTATTGTCATGAGTATCGAACCAGGCAGCCGTGAGGCCGTCGCTGATTATGTCGTCTGGAAAAATCAGCGCCCCTTCGTCTTCGAACACCGGGCCGGTTTTATCAATGAACAGCGTGAGTATTTGGGAGTCAGTCTGCACCTGATTGGCCGTCACGACGGAATAACGGAGCTGATGCACACCTTCGACCAGACGTTGCTGCGCAACCATGATGAACAGCTCGTCGGGCTGTACCGGTCGAGTCCAGGCCCTCTCCTCGACCAGATCATCGTTCCAGTAAACACGCAGGTATTCAGGGCTGTCCGGAGACGGTTCCGAGTTATCCCACATGGAGAAGCTGACCCGCAACGGTGCCAGCCAGGCGCTGATGGGGAGCATGTTCGGTTCCCCGCCAGGTATGTCGGGAAGAAGCTCGGCAATCACGGGCGGTGCCAGCAGCGCGCGCTGACGTGTTGAAGCGGGCCAGAGCAGGACGCTGATCCGTTTGATCCATTTTGAAACGACAGACATGAGCCGGGCCTCCAGCATGAGTGGGCGATGGTCAGCCCCTTTGCCGGCTGCCGCACTCAGCAGTTAACACCCTCTTCTTTTGCGCGGATACTGACACAAGTAACAGGGGCTGCTTGCGCCTTGACGCGAGCAGGCAGGCCGCAGCCCCCACCGTCGCACTGTCGCTACCAGCTGTAACGCAAACCGGCACTGACGCCCCACGGTTGTTCGATGGCTTCACCATTGCTGTAATCAAAGTCGGCATGCAGCTGCAGTCTTTCAGACAGTGAAACCGCCACGCCGGCCCCTAACTCGCCCCGGGAACCGGACAAGTCGTTGTTGAACACGTTGTCGTTCACCTTCACCTCGTTGCTGTTGACGAACTCGTGAGCCAGCGCCGCCCGCACGTAAGGTTGCAGCGTACGGCCCTTGCCCAGGTCAAAATGGCGACCCGCCGCCGTACCGACCTTGCCAAGCAGCGACCGGCTGCGGTCGCCCTCAGCGCGCATACCGTTATCCAGTTCGTAATCTTTTCCCTGGACAACGAGGCCTGACAACTGGGTGTAGGGTTCAAGGAAATAACCGTCATCCAGCGTGATGTGCCGCCCCAACTCCAGCGACGCACCTACGCCCAGGTTGTCGTAGTCGCCACGTGTGCGGGCACCATCGCTGAGGTTGACTCTGGCCTTGTTTTTGAAACGATTGAGTTTGACCACGCCATCGACGTAGTAACCACTTTCGCTGTCCAGCCAGGTGCTGTAAGCCCCCAGAGAGTAGCTGTCGACCTTGCCGCTGGCACCGTGATCCAGGCTCAGACCGGATCGGCTCTGCCCGATCATGACACCCGCCAGCCATTGCCCTCCCCCTATGGGCAGCTTGCCATCCGCGCCCAGAGAAACACCGCTCTGAACTTGCTGGTAGCCGAAGCCCGACGCGTCGGCCACATTGAATTTGTTGCCATAGGTACGCATCCAGCCGCCAGAACGGCCGTCGTCCAGTCGCAATTCACCCATGCGTGAACGTAGCGTACTCAGCTCCCCATACCAGACGGTCGGCGCCGTGTTGAACAGCGCCATGACGGTTTGCGCAGCCGGGCTGATGGTCCGGGTTGCAGCATCCAGATACCAGTCGTTTGCGCCTTGCTTGATCAGGTCATAGGACCAGGCGCCCAAGTCCACTGCGCCGCCTGCAAGTGAAAAACGGGCATCGCCGGCTGCGGCATGCACCACGTGCAGACGGGTATCGCTGAGCGGATCAGTGCCGGTGCTGCCAATAAGCAAGGAGTGACTGCCGGTTGCAGTGCCTGTGATATCAAGAAAATCCGTGGCCGCCCCACCGAAATCCACGTCCATCCTGAACGTGCCATTACCCGACAGACTGGCGAGCGACAGGGTGTAAAACGAGGCGGCGTCGCCAAACCTGACCGACCCGCCATTCATGGACACGTCACCTGCCTGACTGCTCTCCACCATCATCCACTGCCCCCCACTGGCGAGCGACAGGCTGGATACGTTCTCCAGACGCCCGGTCAGGGTCGCGTTGTTTTGCAGCACCAGACTGGCGGTACTGCCCGCGCCAGCTGAGACGTCGCCCTGCAACTGGCTGTTGTCCACGGTCATGCTGGCCGTGGAGCCGTTGATCACTTCCAGTAGTTTGCCATTACCGCCAGTCAGCGTGGACCCGTTATTGACAAAGACAGTGGCCGTTGCAGGCGCCCCGGTGGGCGTTCCGACAATCAGTGCCGAACCTGTGACCCCTTCGACGCGGGTGCCTTCCAGGGTCAACAGGTTGCTTGAGGGCACGCCGGGATCAGCTCGCATGCGTATGCCATATTGCTGCCCGGTGAGGGTGCTGCCGGACGCCTTCACCGTGGAGTCAAACATCTCCACGCCTCTGCCGTTGGTGCCAGTGGCCGTTACTGTCGTGCCTTCCATCACCAGATTGCTTAGCGAGCCGGCACTCACCCCGCGATTCGTTGCGGTGAGGGTGCTGCCAATCACCGTGGCCGTGGAACCCGTCAGTTTCGACGTGTCATTGCCCATTCCCAGACCATCTGCGGCACCTGTCAGGACGCTCCCGGTAATGAGGGCGTCTGCACCGGTCAACGATACCGCAGACGTGCTCGTACCTGCGCTGACCTGACTGCCATTGAGCGTCAGCTTCGCACCGGTAACCGTGGATATTTGCAGAGTGGTCGCGCCATTGGCTGTCAGAACACCGGTGCTGACCACCCGATAGCTGTCGAGAGGACTTGTTGCATCAATAGTCTCTGGAGCGTTGACCAGAATTTGCGCAAAGGCATGACTGCCGGACAAGAAGGGGGAAAGAAACACCATGACCTTCAATGTCCGTGAAGGCGGACGCAGCACGAATGGAAGATTCATTACGAGGTATTACCTTAAAAGAACGACGTTGAACCCCGTGGCTTGTGCCCGAAAGCGGCCCCGAGAAGAGGCTGAAAGACTACGGGTATCAAACTGAATGCTCTGTAGGACGTTTCCTAGTTAGCCGTACGGAGATTCTGACAGTGAGGGACTTACGGGGAAGATGCTGGCAAGCTTAGTCGACGTCACCCCATGCGCGGCGGCGTTGCTAAACTGTTTGGGAGCAACCTGATCCGTCCCGATAACTGAAAACGCAGGACGCAGTGGATCGCAGGCACCTTCTGCCTGCGATCTTTCCCGTTGCGGGCGCTACCTGACAGGACACGAGCTGCTTGCATCGTACATCCCCACCCGTGCAGTGGTTTGCAGTGACGTAATGGTTTCGCCTTGCAGGATGAACGAATACTTGATCCTTCCGAACCCGAAGCGCCCATGACCAGCAGGATCATAAGTGGGCAGAATGTGTATATCGTAGGGCGTGACCAGCCAGGTGAAACCCTCGGCCGGGCGGGTGTCATCCAGCGTAATTGCTTCAATCTTTTCAGTGCCCGGAATGACGTCCTCGCCCCCCTCATCCGTAGAGGTGATCCAGTGCAGGGTGACCGTGTCTCCCGCCACCAGATACTTCGATAGATCAGGAATGGACACCCGCACACCCGGTTCTCCTGGCGCCGGGTTGGCCGGATCTTTAAAGAGCGAGTTGCAGTTCAGCCAGCCACCTGGACTGAGACCGTCGAAAGCCGGCGCGTCGGGAATAATGACGATAGCGCTCACGCTCACCAGAGTAGCCGGCGAATGTTGAGCGTTCTCCGAATCGGCGGCATGGATGCGGTAATGGACAGGCAAATCAACGCGATTACCTTCGGATTCGATGTAACGCCAAGGTATTTCAACCCGAAGATCGGTGTTCGCCGTGTCACCGTCTAATACCGTGTAACGAGCTTCGGGCACAAGGCTCGCAGCCCAGTAGAAGTCAATAATCTCGCCCGCTACAAGCGGGCCATACAGCGTGAAGTTGACGGTGGCGGGCTGGCCTTTATCTGCGGGCGTCAAGGTGTTCATTGTGTTGGACGTCTGACCATAAACTTCAACGGGTAACAAGGCGTCGTTGACCGGATCCGGCCACTCGGGGTCGGGATCAGGACGGACAGGCCCGATGTAGGAAAAGTTGACGTTGACAGTGGCGCTTTTCACGTCTGATGAAAGAACGCCACGCAGGACTCGATAACTCACTGAGGTCGTCTGGTCACCGCCCGTCGTGTGAATGTATTGATCATACAAGTCCTTATCAGGAACCCTGATCGAAACGGGAAAGGTCGGAAAACTGCCCATTTCTTCGGGACGCAGCACGGCATTGCCCCAAGTGACCTCTATACGGTCAGTCGGCTTCCAGTTATCGAACGACTGGATCAACACCTCGACACCCATTCTCGCGTCATCCAGGTTGATCAGGTGTTCAGGAGCTTCTGCCAAGGGCACGACAGGGTCCAGCAGATTGGCGGGCAGCGGCCCCAGCGCTACGTCTATGCGCCTGTAGTTCGACAGCGGGCTGCGGTTGGTGGCTTTGTCAACGAGGATGTAGGCGACGTAATAAGGCTCGTCTTTCGCATCGGCAAACGTCGAGAGGGGGAATGTTACAGAGTTATTCACAGCACTGGCGACGTCAACGTAACCGATCGGATCCGGGAGGTCTTCCGGATCCGGTAAAGGTGTACCGATCCAGTAAAATGCTACTTTGTCGCCCGGCTTCCAGTCTTCGTAATCGGGCAGCGTGCCGATCAGGCCGCCTGGGTTTTCCTCTATGAATTGCTGTGTCAGCTCAGCGGCATTCAGCGTCATCTGGGCCGGCTCCAGGTGCTTGCCGGGTGGCGTTGTATCGACAATCAGGGGAACCGAAGGGCTCAAGGTCTCTTGCTCGTTCGGTTGCTTGATCCGGTAGCGAAGACGGTAAATGCCGTCTGCAGGCCTTTCGACGCCGGGCGAAAGAGCGGTCATCGGAACCTGAACCTTCATCGGAAAGGTCCCGGCGGCCACCGGGGCCGTGACAGTACCGGTAAACACCTGCATGTACGTGTCGTCACCGGGTGCATCACCGACTGCCCACTCAAGGGTATAAGTGTCGGAGTCACCTTCGTAATCGACCAGCTGTGCCCACTCGGGCAGGCTGACCTCGAGCGAGGTACCGAGAGAAACGTCCTTGTTCAACGTCCCGTCGGCCTGGTCGACGATGCCGGGTACTGTCGGCTTCTCAAGTTCTTTGGTGCTGGCACGGCGCTGAATGCGTTCAAACCGGTAAGCCATGCGCGCCGCGTTTTTTTCAAGCTTCGGTGTTGTTTTAGAATCGACCATCACAAGCACTCCTTTGCTATTCGATTGCCGCCCCCTTCTGCACAGTAGCCTCGCGGGCGGATGGAGAGGTGACAGGCCGTCTCGACGAGCGCTGTCTTTGGGGACAGACCCTCCAGGCCTGTCTTCCAGCTGATTAAACGGGGGTTGCCAGTGGCTGGATACTCTCAGAACTACTAGGGAGGTCAGTCGAACGGCACGTCTCGGAGACGTTTGGTATCAATCCAGATACATTCATGACATGCCCATGACATTCGATCACGCCACCCTTTCGCCGCGCCTCCCGGCGAAGTAGCATCGGGAACAGCGTTGATCTTCAACAGCGGCCAGCAATGGCAGCATCAGCAGGCAGCAGACGCACTATGCAAGCACTTCCCGACAATACCCTTGATGCCACATCGACCGACCAGCGCTGGAGCGTCCGTGCGCTGATCGTCGATGACGATGTGGCCATCCGCGAACTGCTTTGCGACTACCTGACTCGCTTCAATATCAACGCCCGCGGCGTGAACGACGGCACGCAAATGCGTCAGGCGTTGGCAGACGAAACCTTCGACGTGGTGGTTCTGGACCTGATGTTGCCCGGCGAAGACGGCCTGTCGCTGTGCCGCTGGTTGCGCACCACCTCGGACATCCCGATCCTGATGCTGACTGCAAGGTGTGAACCCACCGACCGGATCATCGGCCTGGAGCTGGGCGCCGATGATTACATGGCCAAGCCGTTTGAGCCGCGCGAGCTGGTTGCGCGTATCCAGACCATCCTGCGCCGGGTACGCGACGAACGCAGCGATCAGCGCACGACCATTCGGTTCGATGCCTGGCGCTTGAACAGTGTTTTGCGTCAGCTCACAGCAGCCGATGGCCTGGTGGTGCCGCTGTCCAACGCAGAGTTCCGCCTGTTGCGCGTGTTTCTCGAACGACCGCACCGGGTACTGAGCCGCGAGCAATTGCTCGATGCTGCCCGAGGCCGCTCGATAGAAGCCTTCGACCGCAGCATCGACCTGCTGGTCTCGCGCCTGCGCCAAAAGCTGGGGGACGACCCGAAGAATCCGCAACTGATCAAGACCGTGCGCGGTGAAGGCTATCTGTTCGATGCCAGGGAGCTGGGTTGATTCGCAGGTTCGACACCCTGTTTGCGCGGCTGTTTGGCGGCGCGCTGCTGGCCATTCTGCTTGCGCATTTACTGGCCTTCATCTGGTTCACGCAGTACGGCATGCGCCCCATGCCGCCGCCCCGGCCTGACTTCAACCCTGCGCACGGCCAGTTTGACGACAGGCACCTGCACAGGCCGCCGATTCTGGGTGGCCCGGTCATCCTGCTGCTCTTTCAGTTCATTACCCTGATCATCGCAGCATGGTATGGCGCCAAGGCGCTCAGTCGTCCGGTACGAAGCCTGAGTGAAGCCGCCGAGCGCCTGAGTGAAGACCTCGACAGCCCGCCGCTGGAGATCAGCGGCCCCAAGGAGGCTCGTCAGGCGGCCCAGACGTTCAACCTGATGCAGCGAAAGATCCGCGAACAGATGCAGCAACGCGGGCGCATGCTGGCCGCCGTGTCCCACGACCTGCGCACCCCGTTGTCACGTCTCAAGCTGCGCGTCGAACAGATCGAAGAACCGAGGCTGCATGGGCAGATGACTCAGGACCTCAACGACATGATCAGCATGCTCGATGCCACGCTCGCCTACCTCAACGAGCATCGACGAAACGAAGGCTTGCAACAGTTTGATCTGCAGGCGCTGATCGAGTCACAGGCTGAAAATGCCCAGGACAATGGCGACGACGTACAGTACCAAGGCCAGTGCAAGCCGCTCAGGACGCAACCGATGGCGTTGCGCTCCTGTCTGCAGAATCTGGTCGACAATGCACTCCGCTACGCCGGTAGCGCGTACATCGTGATTGAAGACAGCGCAGATCACGTGCGCGTATCGGTGGTGGATCACGGACCGGGGATTGCGCCCGAGTTTCACGAGACGGTGTTTGAACCGTTCTATCGCCTGGAAAGTTCGCGCAATCGCAATTCCGGCGGTATCGGCATGGGCATGAGTATCGCCCGCGAGGCTGCGCGACGCATCGGCGGTCATCTGTCGCTGGCGCAAACCCCAGGCGGTGGCCTGACGGCGGTGCTGGACCTGCCGCGCCTTTGACACACGGTGTATCGCGCCTCTTACAAACCCGGCATCACCACGACAACTGACACCCCGAGGCTTCACAAGCCGGTACACCGTGACCGGCTATTTTCATCTCAGGGGAGTGAGATCAATGATCAGTGGGATCAGCAGCAGTTTCTCGGGCTATACCCGTTCGACCAGCAGCGCATCAGCCACCAGCAACAAGACGTTTCAGGAAGACCTGCTGGCAAAGCTCGATGCCGATGGTGATGGCAGTATCAGCAAGGACGAACTGAGTTCGGCCCTGTCATCGGACAGCAAGGAGGGTATTACCGTCAGCCTGAGCAAGGCGTTCAGTGACCTGGACAGCAACGACGACGATAGCCTCGATACTGACGAACTGGCTGCCATGACGCCGCCACCGCCCCTGCAACCGGCGACCGATGTGGCAGACGAACTGCTTGATTCGCTGGACAGCGACGGTGACGGTGCAATCAGCAGCGCAGAACTGAGTGCAGGGCTGACCAGCGCTGGCAGCAGCGCCAGCAGCAGTGAAGTGTTCGATACGCTGGACACCAACAAGGACGGTACTGTCAGCCTTGACGAGTTGACCGCCAGCCTGCAAGCGCAACAACCGCCTGCCGGACCACCGCCCGCGCAAATGGGCACATCCGGCAGCACAACCACCGACAGCGCAGTGCTGTTCAATGCACTGGACAGCGACAGTGACAACAGTATCAGTGCTTCCAAGCTGTCGGCCGCGCTGAAACAGAGTGACAGCAACAACGAACAGACCAGCACCCAACAGGTCGCCGCCCAGGCCCTGAGCAAGATGATCGCCGCCTTGGGCGAAAGGTACGACACCGAGGGCAACAAACCGGTGGGACGCTACCTGAATACCGCCGCTTGACGCACCCCGCCGCCGGCCATTGCCGAGCGGCGGGCATGCTTGAGATCAGCGAGGGTTACGCACACGCTCACTGCCCACCCAGTCCGTCAACAGGCTGTACGCCACTGCCAGTAGCGTCGGACCGATGAACAAGCCGATAAAGCCGAAAGCCAGCAGTCCTCCGAAAACACCGAGCAATACAATCACCAGCGGCAGGTTGCCGCCCCGGCTGATCAGGTAAGGCTTGAGCACGTTGTCCACGCCGCTGATAACGAACATGCCCCAGATGCCGAGGAATATCGCCATGCCATACTCGCCCTGCCAGACCAGCCAGGCCGTGGCCGGCAGCCAGACCAGCGGCGGCCCCATCGGAATCAGGCTGAACAGGAAGGTCAGAATGCCCAGCACCAGCGCCCCCGGAATGCCTGCGATCAAAAAGCCGATCAAGGCCAGCACGGCTTGCGCCGCCGCCGTACCGATCACCCCGTTGACCACCCGCTGTACCGTCCCGGCAACCAGGTCCAGGTAGTACTGCGCACGATCACCGATCAGGCGTTCGAGCAGACTGAGTACGAATGCCGCCAGACGCGGCCCGTCCCGGTAGAAGAAGAATGCAAAGACGATGCTCAGGGTCAATTCCAGAATGCCGCCGCCAATCTGCGCGCTGCGCGCCAGCAGCCAGTTGCCGACTTCACCCAGGTAAGGTTTGAGCGTGGTCATGAACGCCGCGCCCTGCTGATCGATGGTGGTCCAGATCCCGACCAGTCGCTCGCCCACCAGCGGGATCCCCGCCAGCCATTGCGGCGGATCGGGCAACCCGTCCACCTGAATGTCCTTGATCAGCCCCGTGGCGTCACGCACATGGTCGGCCAGGTTGAAACCCAGCCAGACCAGCGGCGCCGCGACCAGCAACATCCAGCACAGGCTCATCATCAAGGCGGCCACCGATTCGCGCCCCTTGAACCAGCGCGTCAACAAACGCATCAGCGGCCAACTGGCAAACGCCAGCACCGCCCCCCAGACCAGTGCTGACCAGAACGGAGCCATCACCCAGAGGCAGGCACCGAACAGCGCCAGCAGCAGAATCTGCACCAGCAAGCGATCATTGTTGAACATGCGGTATCCACTAAAAGGAGTCAGAGGTGGCGAGCATAATGGCGAACCGGGTTGTTCGCCATCTTCGCAAGTCAGGGGCTAGCGGATGATCTCGATTTTAAGCCCTGCGCCCTCGACAGCGCCCGTCTCCAGCCGCGCAGCACGAACCCCCTTGGCGATCAGAGCATCGCGCCAGGCGCCTGCACTGGCGCCCGATACGATTGCCCGCAGCGAACTGTCGAGGTTCAGGCTGCGGGAAATCAGGGTGGCCCATGCTTCCGGCGGCTCGCCGCTCAGTCGGGGCAGGTCCAGCTTTCCGGTGCTCCTCAATTGACGCAGCAAGGTGGCCGACGTCGGCAGCAGTTCGCCCAGCGGCGCAGCGGATTCGAATTGTTCGGCATGCAGGTAGGCCCGACGGTTGCCGCGAGTAATGCTGTAAAGGGCGACCAGGGTTTCACTGCGGGGTTCGATCAGGCGCACCAGCAGATACGCCTGCCCGTTGTCGGCGCCGTACAGCTTGGCGTTGCCGAACACTTCATTGGCCCACAGACTGCTTTCTCCGCAGTCACGCGCCTGACACCAGAAAAGCAGCTCCACACCCTGCTGCTGCAATGCTTCGCGCGCTGCCGTGAACGCCTCGTCGGCAGTACGCTCGGCTGGCAATTGATACGTGACCGATGTCAGATTGCCCCGGCCGCTGACCTGACCGTCGAAACGCAACTGCCCGCTGATCTTGCGGATCGAGCCCATCGGGTAGATACGTTCGAGCTCGGCAGACGGGCGATAGTCGACGATTTCCGAGTCAACCGGACGTGGCAGACCCTGCAAATCGGCGCTGCCGGGCATATCAGCGGCGCACAGCATTGTGCTGAACATGGACAGGCACAATGCGAGGCCGGGAACACGGGATAAACGCATGCGTGTTCTCATTGGCAGGCAGACAAGAGGCAAGAATAAAAAGCATCGCCAGCAAGGCGGTTATGGGCTGCGGATGGTTGCATCACGGTTGACTCCTGTTTCAACCCGTTCAGCGTCGGCAGTTGCCGCCTTCAAGTCAAGAAGCAACGAAAAAGCGATTGATACAGCGTGCAACAGAGCGCGCGCCCTCCTCTTCATCCAGATGCAGATGGTGACCGCCTGCCAGTCGGGCGATATCGAAAGGCAGACCGCCCAGCAGCTCCTGCTTTTTCGCCAGCATGCCGTCCGACGCCACCACCAGTTGTGTCGGACAACATATGCCGTGAACGAAGGCCATTGCCTGTTCATGGGTAAGTCGTGTTGCGGACGGCAAGGTCAGGCGACTGTCGCTGCGCCAGGTGTAACCACCCGGCACGGGCATCAGACCGCGCTGAGCCAGCAGCTCTGCCGCCTCGCGACTGACGGCGAGGACGCCTTTCATACGTGCCTGTATCGCGCGCTCCTGATCCTGATAGACCGGCTTCTTCTTGCCCGACAGCACCAATTGCGCCTGCAAGGCCGCCCCCATTCGCTCGGCGGCAGATTCGGCGTCGCCAGTCAGCGGCACCAGCCCGTCGATCAGCGCCAGACGCGTCACGCGCTCAGGCAGCGAGCTTGCCAACAGGACGGAAATGATGGCGCCCAGGGAGTGGCCCAACAGGGCAAAGCGCTGCCAGCCCAGTTGCTCAGCCACCTGCAATACATCAAAGACATAGTCGGCCAAGGCATAGGACGACCCCACGGGCCGATGATCGGAATGGCCATGCCCCGCCAGGTCCAGCGCCACGATGCGCAGCCCTTCCAGATGCGGTGCGAGACGGGCAAAGCTGTTGGCATTGTCCAGCCAGCCGTGCAGAGCAATCACCGGCTGACCGTCCTCAGGACCGAACAGACGGGCAGCCAGTTCGATATGGCCGAGACTCAAACGCACGTCCTCGACAGCCAGCGTCATGCGTCAGCCCGTTGCAGATGCCGGGCGTCCCAGCGCACAAACAGCGATTTGAGCAGCTGCGCCGTTTCATCGGGACGTTCCAGAGGAAACATATGCCCTCCCGGCATCGACAGGTATTCGCCTTCGCGCATGCGTCGGGCCAGATAACCATGATGGGGCATGATCACCCGGCTGTGCTTGCCACGCACCATCGCCAACGGCACCTTGAGATGACGCGATGGCACAGGGCTGGTGTGGGGAATGCTGCGATAGATACTGATCTCAGTCGCAGGGTCGAAGCGCAGGCGCAGTTGCTCGCCGTCCTGCTGCAACCCATGCGTCAGGTAAGCGGTCAGGCAATCGGGGTCGAACCGGCGAAACAGCGTCTTGCCTGCAAAATAGGCCCGTGCCGACTCAAGGTCGTCAAACGCCTCGCGGCGCCCCAGTGTGCGGCCTGCCGGCGTGATACGGTCGATGAACCCCCAGCGTTTGGCCGCCCGGATAAACCACTGATCGGCCAGGCCCAGCACCGGCGAGTCGAGCATCACCACGCCACGATAAAGCTCGGGGCAGCGCAACGCGGCGTGCAGATGCAGCACCCCGCCCAGCGAATGACCAACGCCCCAGACCGGGCCAGTCTGCTCACGCAAATGATGAATCAGCTCATCGACGAGATTCAGCCAGTTGTCATCCACCGGAAAGCGCGGGTCGTGAGCGTGTTGCTCGAGGTGCGCCACGTCGTATTCCGGCGCCAGCGCGGAGAACAGTTTGCCGTAGGTCGCCGATGGAAAGCCGTTGGCGTGAGCGAAGAATACCGGTTGCGACATGCCAGAACTTCCAGGGGCCGAACAAGTCGCAATTGTGCGCAGCCTCGCCGTCGAACGGCAATGACTGGAACGGCCATCGCGAGTGTCACTCCGGCCATCGGGGCCATTATTCCCATGACCGGAACTTCGTGAACAGCCGTTGTTACAAGGATTGAGTCAGCCGGTCCAGCGATGCCTTGATGTAAGCCACCTGAAATCCCAGTGACTGCCTGACCAAGGCCTTGGCTTCGGCATCAGGCTTGCCTTTTCTGACCTCAAGAACTGCGAATTGCATGGCCTCTACCACCACATCCGCTAACGGTTCGAAGAGCTTCAGGTAACCATTTTTCGGAAAAGTGGCCTTGAGCTCCTCGAACAGCCTGTCGGCATCGTCACGCAGCCCGGCAAACTCCGTGGTGGTCATCAACTGATCGGCATAGAGCTGTTTCAGACGCTTATCCAGGTTCAACTCAGGCACCGGCGGCGGAAGTGTTTTCTCGAGTGTGGGTGAACTGTCTACCGCGGGTGGCTGTTCAAGGGGTTGCGGACTTCCAGAGGCCGCAACGGCGGTTGACTCAGGGGCTACGACTGGCAGGTGTTCTCCGGACGGCGTTGTCTTTTCATCAGTTTCATCAGTCATGATCTTTTCTCCTGGAAAGAATATTCCCATCGGGGAACACTCAGACACTAAGAGAAAGACCACCGGGTCACAACGTCCAGTTTGGACCTATACCATGACCTTTAATAGCCGAAAGCTCAGCGGGCAGGCGGCTCCTGACCATGCGGCACAACCGCGACGGTCAGTCGCGAGATGCAGCTCAGCTTGCCTTCGTCGGTGCTGATGCGGATATCCCATACATGCGTGGTTCGACCAATGTGTATCGGACGCACGACACCTGTCACGCGCCCGTTACGTACGCCACGCAAATGGTTGGCGTTGACTTCAAGCCCGACACAAAAATGCGTGTTCGGGTCGACCATCAGATAACTGGCCATCGACCCCAGCGACTCGGCCAGCACCACCGACGCGCCGCCGTGCAGCAATCCGAACGGTTGATGGGTGCGTTGATCGACCACCATGCTGGCGGTCAGCGAGTCGTCGGTGAACGACTCAAACTGAATATCCAGCACCTCGCCAATGGTGTTTTTCTGAGCCTTCATGAGGGCTTCGATATCGGGAGCCTGACGCCATATGCTCATGTTGAATCCTTTTCAGAGAGTGTCGATGTTCGAACAGACCGTTCAAACGTGCCTGACGCTGTTGAGCTGCATGCCGCCGGCGATCACGAACTCGCCCTCGAGTTCTGCAAGACTGGCCGTGCTCATGGGCTGCGCCTGCTGTGCATTGCCGTGTACCAGCACCCCGATCAGTTCACCGACCAGAGGCTGATGACTGACCAGCAGTATTTCGTCGACGCCGAGCGTGTCCAGTTGCGCCAGCACCTCGCGCGGCGTGCTGTCAGGCGTCAGCCAGGGCACAGTCATGACAGGCTCGTCAAAACCCAGCGACTGACGCACCAGTTGCGCGGTCTGCTGCGCCCGGACATACGGGCTGGCAACAATTCGCCTTATCGCCCTGCCCGACAGGTGGACAGCACTTTTAAGCACTTCATCGCGCCCGTGGGCCGTCAACTCACGCTCGGCATCACTGCGCGCCCGAGACTGTGCCTCGCCATGACGCAGCACCCAGACCTTCATAGTTTTGGCTCCTCATCGCGAACCGGGTGCGGCGCTGGCGCAACGTAATGCGCAGCCTCGCCATCCGGGGAGCGAGGCGCCGGCCAGTCGGCGAACGGCCAAGGCTTCTGGTCGCTGTGAAACGTCCCGAAACGGCCGATCTGAGCCAGGTATTGGCTGAGGCTGTCACCAAAGTTCATCAGGCTGCCGCTCGGCGCGCCGTAGATCAGGCGATACCCCAGCTGCACCAGCACCACGCCCGCCAAAACGATCTGGGCCAGATGCCACACACCCAGAAACAGAAGCATCCACACAATGCGGAGCAAAATCGACTCGTTATGCTGGATTTTCGACTCGTTCAAGACCTTCTCCCTGAGCAAACTGAATTCAATTGAAACCGGTGATCGAAATGAAATCGACGTCTGTCTTGGGCTCGGCGCGCATCAGCGCTTCAATGACCTGGCTGAGCGTACGGCCTTCGAAAAGAATCGCATGCAACCCGGCGACCAACGGCATATAGACCTGCACCTCCTGCGCCTTGACCTTGAGCACCTTGAGGGTGTTCACACCTTCGGCCACCTCGCCCAGCCGCGTCACAGCCTCGTCCAGCGTCAGGCCCTGCCCCAGGGCGAAACCGACCTGGTAGTTGCGGCTCTTGGGCGAGGAACAGGTGACGATCAGATCACCCACCCCGGCCAGGCCCAGAAAGGTCATGGGGTTGGCGCCCTGACACACGGCAAAACGGGTCATTTCCGCCAGCGCCCGGGTGATCAACATGCTTTTGGTGTTCTCCCCCATGTCCAGCGCCACCGCCATGCCGGCAATGATCGCGTAAACGTTCTTCAGTGCCCCGCCCAGCTCGACGCCGAAGCGGTCATTGCTGGCGTAGACCCGGAATGTCCGTCCGTGCAAGGCAGCCTGGACCTGCTGACACAGCGCCTCGTCTTCGCTGGCGACCACCGTGGCGGTCAACGCGTGCTCGGCGATCTCACGGGCCAGATTAGGGCCGGACAACACGCCGATGCGGGCCTGAGGGACGATCTCTTCCAGAATCTGGCTCATCAGCTTGAAGCTCTGCGCCTCGATACCTTTGGTCAGGCTCACCAGCATCTTGCCATTCAAGCGTTCGACGTGGGGCGACAGTACCGCGCGCAGGGCACTGGAAGGCAGTGCGACGAAGATCAGTTCGCTGCCTTCCAGCACAGCAGTAAGGTCAGTCACCGGCTCGACTTCAGGACGAACCTTGATGCCTTTGAGGTAACGAGGGTTCTCGCGATTGACGCGAATGGCCTCTGCCTGCTCCGGATCGCGCATCCACTGGCGAACCTGATGGCCGTTCTCGGCCAGCAGATTTGCAATGGCAGTACCGAAACTGCCACCACCAAGAACCGCAACTGGTTGCTGTGTGGTCATAGAACTATCCATCCAGGGCCATCAAGTGGCGATGCCGGCATTATACGGAGCGACAGAGCATCGGCCAGCAACAAACGCCGGCAACGCATGCTTCACTGACACTTCGTCTCGAAGAACGTGCCACCTGTAAGCATATGCACACTGGAAACCGGCGCCATCTCGGTTAACATGCACACGTTGCAATCAACCATAGTATGCAATCAACAGGGACACCGAGCGCACAGGCATGGACGCATCAACCGGATTCAAGCTGTATCACCTTGCCTGCAAGGTGGCCGGCCGATGAACTTTCGGCACTGGGACATCAATACCCGCACGCAGATCATAAGCCTGGGCCCCGCCCTGTTGCTGACGGTAATGCTGATCGGCTTTTTCACCTTTGTGCGTATCCAGGACCTGCGTGAAGAGCTCAACCACACAGGGCAACTGATCGCCAATCAACTGGCTCCAGCGGTCGAGCCAGGCATCACGGCTGGCGATATCGACGGTCTGAAGATGCTGATGCGCGCCACCCTGTCCATGCCCAGCGTGCGTTACGTGGAAATCCAGGACAGCTCCAACACCGTCCTGGTCTACATCGACCAGCCGCGTGAGCATGAGCATCAGGCGCGGCAGATGGAAATTTTCCAGGCCCCCGTCCGGGTGCCGCATGCCTCGCCGCAAAGCAAGACCGCCACTCAGCCGCAAGACTATCTGGGGCGGGTGCTGGTCGGCATGTCCAGCGAGGCGTTCAATCAGCGTCAGCAGGAGATACTGCTCAAGGCCGGAATCCTCGCGTTGTGCGCCCTGCTGTTTACCTTTTTGCTGGCCCGGCGCCTGGCCTTGAGCCTGTCGAGCCCCATCAGCCGCATGGGCGAGGCGCTGAAGGCCATCCAGCAAGGTGATTACCACACGCCGCTGCCGGTCAGCGATGACGCCGAGCTGGGCGCACTGGCGCGGCATATCAATAATCTTGCCGAAAACCTGCATGCCGCCAGCCAGGAACAACAGCGCTCGGTGGCGCAGTTGATCCAGATGCGTGAAGAGGCCGAAAAAGCCAACCGTGCCAAATCGGATTTTCTGGCGATGATGAGCCACGAGCTGCGCACCCCGATGAACGGCGTGCTGGGCATGCTGCAACTGCTGGAAACCACGCGCATGACCGATGAACAGAGCGAGTATGCGAAGCTGGCGACCGAGTCCACTGAACACTTGCTGCGGGTCATCAACGATATTCTCGATTTTTCACGCATTGAACGGGATGCCCTCGAGATGGAGGGTATCGCCTTCAATCTGGCCGAATTGATCAACGCCTCGACACACGCATTCAATCACAGCGCCTTGCAACGCAAGCTCTCGCTGGAGCTGAAGATCAAACCGGGGCTGGAGACATTGACCGTCACCGGCGACCCGACCCGGATCCGGCAGATTCTGGTGAACCTGATAGGCAACGCGCTGAAATTCACCGAACAGGGCAAGGTCTGTGTCGAAGCCGACTGGGCGATGCTTGACGATGATCACCTGAGCTTTACCTGCAAGGTTCACGACAGCGGCATCGGCATCGACGCGGAACGCCTGGAGTCAATGTTCGATGCCTTCAGGCAGGCCGACAGCTCGATCTCGCGGCGTTATGGCGGGACAGGCCTGGGGCTGCCCATCGCACGCACCCTGGCCGAACGCATGGGCGGCACCTTGTGTGCGCAGAGCGAAGAAGGTGCGGGGTCTGTCTTCACGCTGCAGATCCCCCTGGCCGTTTCACGCAAGGCTTCGGTCGACCCCGTCAAGCCGCTGTCGGCACTCGATGCTCAGGGCAGGAAACGCAGCGTATTGCTGGTCGAGGACAACCCGGTGAACCGCACCGTGGTGCAAGCCATGCTGCATCACCTGGGCTGCGACGTCGACGTCGCGGTCGATGGCGTCGAGGCGGTCATGAAAGCCGGCGCAGGAAACTACGCCCTGATCCTGATGGATTGCCGACTGCCGGTCATGGACGGTTATGAAGCCACGCGCAGAATCAGGCAACTTTCCGGGCTGGAGCGAATCCCAATTATCGCCCTGACTGCCAATGCGTTGCAGGGTGATCGGGACGCTTGCTTGCAGGCGGGCATGGACGATTATCTGCCAAAGCCTTTCAAACACGCTGATTTGCAGCAGGTTTTGCAGCGCTGGTTGTCTTTTCAAGCACCTGCGACTGGCGATAAATGTTAAATTGCGGCAGTCTTGGCACCCATATCGGCCAGCAAAATCGGCTGACTGATACAATTCAGTGTACAGGTGTACCTTGATTTCACCTGAGCTGTGACTTTCATTACAACGCAACAGTCTATGAGTAGGCTGCCGGACAGGGTCCTGGCGAATGAGTGCGCCGGAACCGACGTTCGAGCCAGTGGCGCCACAACCTGCCGCACAAGATTATTGAGGAGCTCGCATGACCAAACAACACGCCTTTACCCGGGAAGACCTGCTGCGCTGCAGTCGCGGCGAGCTGTTCGGCCCAGGTAACGCGCAACTGCCCGCCCCCAACATGCTGATGGTTGATCGCATTACCCACATCAGCGAAGAAGGCGGCAAGTTCGGTAAAGGTGAATTGGTCGCAGAACTGGATATCAATCCTGACCTGTGGTTCTTTGCCTGCCACTTCGAAGGCGACCCGGTCATGCCCGGCTGCCTCGGGCTGGATGCCATGTGGCAGCTGGTGGGCTTCTATCTCGGCTGGCAGGGCAACCCCGGCCGTGGCCGCGCCCTGGGTTCGGGCGAAGTGAAATTTTTCGGTCAGGTTCTCCCGACTGCAAAAAAAGTCACCTATAACATCCACATCAAACGCACCATGCGCGGCAAACTGGTCCTGGCGATTGCCGAAGGCACCGTGAGCGTCGATGGTCGCGAAATCTACAGCGCCGAAGGCCTTCGCGTCGGTCTGTTTACTTCCACTGAAAATTTCTAAGGGTACTCGCATGCGCCGCGTCGTTATCACTGGTCTGGGTATTGTTTCCTGCTTGGGCAATGACAAAGAGACCGTCACCGCAAACCTGCGTGCTAACCGCCCTGGCATCCGCTTTAACCCGGAATACGCCGAAATGGGTCTGCGCAGCCAGGTTTCCGGCTCCATCGACCTGAATCTGGAAGAGTTGATCGACCGCAAGATCTATCGCTTCGTCGGTCACGCGGCTGCCTACGCCTATCTGGCCATGAAAGACGCGATTGTCGACGCCGGCCTGAGCGATGAACAGGTGTCCAACGTTCGCACCGGCCTGATCGCCGGCAGCGGCGGCGCGTCGACGCTGAACCAGATGGAAGCGCTGGATACCCTGCGCGAAAAAGGCGTCAAGCGCGTCGGTCCATACCGTGTCACGCGGACCATGGGCAGCACCGTTTCGGCCTGCCTGGCCACGCCTTTCAAGATCAAGGGCGTCAACTACTCGATTTCGTCCGCCTGCGCTACCAGCGCTCACTGCATCGGCAACGCCGTCGAGCAGATCCAGCTGGGCAAGCAGGACATCGTGTTTGCCGGTGGTGGTGAAGAAGAGCACTGGAGCCAGTCGTTCCTGTTCGACGCAATGGGCGCGCTGTCCACCCAGTACAACGAAACACCGGAAAAAGCCTCCCGTGCCTACGACGCCAAGCGTGACGGCTTCGTCATCGCCGGTGGTGGCGGCATGGTGGTTGTCGAAGAACTGGAACACGCGCTGGCACGCGGTGCGAAAATCTACGCAGAAATCGTGGGTTACGGCGCGACGTCCGACGGCTATGACATGGTTGCGCCTAGCGGTGAAGGTGCGATCCGCTGCATGCAGATGGCCTTGGCCGACGTCGACAAGAACGACATCGACTACCTCAATACCCACGGCACTTCGACTCCGGTCGGCGACGCCAAGGAAATGGAAGGTGTGCGCGAAGTGTTCGGCAGCAACGCTCCGGCCATCAGCTCCACCAAAAGCCTGTCGGGCCACTCGCTGGGCGCCGCAGGTGTTCACGAGGCGATCTACTGCCTGCTGATGATGGAGAACAACTTCATCGCCGGCTCCGCAAACATCGACGAGCTGGACCCTGCCGTGGCTGACATGCCGATCCTGCTCAAGACACGTGAAGACGCGAAGCTTGACCTGGTCATGAGCAACAGCTTCGGCTTCGGTGGCACCAACGCTACACTGGTACTGAAACGCTGGCAGGGCAAGTAACACCGCCCTCGCCCTACCAAAAAGGCGCCTTTTGAAGGCGCCTTTTTTATGGCTGAAAAACCGCTGACATCTCTCGTTCTGCACGCCCCGGCACGGGAACGCCCTTCGTGACGCACCGCGCACTCAAAGCAAGCAGGACGTTCGACCTTAACCGAACACTTCACCCAGCAGATCATGCATCGACTTGAACGCACGCCCGGCCACTTTGGCGTCGTACATCATCATGCCCGGCACATTGGCGTGCGGATCGGTGAATGAGTGGAATGCGCCGCCGTAGCTGTGCAATTGCCAATCCACGCCAGCTGCGTTCATCTCGTCTTCAAAAGCAGGCAACTGCTCTTTCGGCACCAGCGGATCGGAGGCACCGTGCAGGACCAGCACCGAACCCTTGATGTTTTTCGCATCAGACGGATCAGGGGTGTCCAGCGTGCCGTGGAAGGAAATGGCAGCTTTCAGTTCAGCCCCGGTACGCGCCAGTTCCAGCGAGCAGCAGCCACCAAAGCAAAAACCGAAGGTTGCGATCTGCCGGGTGTCCAGCGAGACGTCTGCCTGACTCAACAACTGATCAAGCCCTGCCTGCATACGCTTGCGCAACAAGGCACGGTCGTTCTTGAGCGGCGTCATGGCAGCGCCCGCTTCATCGTTGTTACTCGGGCGTACCTGCTGACCGTAAAGATCAGCCAGCAGCACGACATAGCCCTTGCCGGCCACTGCCTTCGCAATGTCCTCGGCTCCCTGACTGACGCCCATCCAGTTAGGTGCCATCAAAAGGCCCGGCTGCAGGGCCGTGGCGTTGGCGTCGAACACCAGACGGCTCTCGTAAGGCTGACCATCAATCTGGTAGACCACAGAACGGACTTCGATATTGCTGCTCATGGCTGACTCCTGGTGAAAAATGAGGGATCGGTTGACAGACCCTGACAAAAAACCCGCCGAAGCGGGTCTTTTGCCAGACAGCTGTCAGATCGACAGTTCTACCAACAGCTTGTTCAGACGGCGAACATAAGCGGCCGGATCCTTGAGGCTGTCACCTGCGGCCAAGGCCGCCTGATCGAACAGGATGTGCGACAGGTCGCCAAAACGCTCTTCACTCTGCTCGGCATCGAGCTTGTCGATCAGCGGGTGAGCCGGGTTGAATTCAAAAATAGGCTTGGAATCCGGCACCTTCTGCCCGCTGGCTTCCAGAATCTGACGCATCTGCAGGCCCATGTCCTGCTCACCAATGGCCAGAATCGCCGGAGAGTCGGTCAGACGATGGGAAACGCGAACCTCGCTCACGGACTCGCCCAGTGCAGCCTTCAGACGCTCGATCAGGCCTTCCTTGTCCTTGGCGATTTCTTCCTGCGCTTTCTTTTCCTCTTCGGAATCAAGTTTGCCCAGATCGAGGTCGCCCCGTGCGACGTCAACGAAGCCCTTGCCGTCGAACTCGTTCAGGTAGCTCATCAGCCACTCGTCGATACGGTCGGTCAGCAGCAGCACTTCGATGCCTTTTTTGCGGAAGACCTCAAGGTGCGGGCTGTCCTTGACCTGCGCGTAGGACTCACCAGTGAGGTAGTAGATCTTGTCCTGACCTTCCTTGGCACGCGCCAGGTATTCGGCCAGACCTACACTTTGCTCGCCACCGTCGACAGCGGTCGACGCGAAACGCAGCAGACCGGCGATCTTCTCCTTGTTGGCGAAGTCTTCGGCAGGGCCTTCCTTGAGGACCTGACCAAAATTCTTCCAGAAACCCTTGTATTGCTCGGGCTCGTTTTTCGCCAGCTTTTCCAGCATGTCCAGCACACGCTTGGTCAGCGCAGCCTTCATCGAATCGATGATCGGGTCTTTCTGCAGAATTTCACGGGAAACGTTCAGTGACAGGTCGTTGGAGTCGACCACGCCCTTGACGAAGCGCATGTACAGCGGCAGGAAGGACTCGGCCTGATCCATGACGAACACGCGCTGAACGTACAGCTTGAGGCCACGCGGTGCTTCACGCTGATACAGATCGAACGGAGCACGTGCAGGCACGTAAAGCAGCGACGTGTATTCCAGCTTGCCTTCAACCTTGTTATGGCTCCAGCTCAGCGGGTTTTCAAAATCGTGGGCGACGTGTTTGTAGAACTCCTGATACTCCTCGTCCTTCACCTCGGTGCGCGGACGGGTCCAGAGTGCGCTGGCTCGGTTGACGGTTTCCCATTCCAGCGCCGGTGCTTCCTCCCCTTCAGCCGCAGGAGCCTGCTCTTTGGGCAGCTCGATCGGCAAGGCGATATGGTCGGAATACTTCTTGATGATGTTGCGCAGGCGGTAGCCATCTGCGAACTCGTCTTCACCGCTTTTCAGGTGCAGGACGATGCGCGTGCCGCGCTCGGCTTTTTCGACGTTCGCGACTTCGAATTCGCCCTCGCCTTTGGAAGACCAATGCACCCCTTCACTGGCGGGCAGGCCTGCGCGACGACTGAATACTTCAACCTGATCGGCAACGATAAATGCCGAATAGAAGCCCACACCGAACTGACCGATCAGGTGCGAATCTTTCTTCTGGTCGCCCGACAGGTTTTTCATGAAGTCGGCAGTGCCGGACTTCGCGATGGTGCCCAGGTGGGTGATCACATCTTCACGGCTCATACCGATGCCGTTGTCTTCAAGGGTGACGGTCTTCGCGTCCTTGTCGAAGCTCACGCGAATCTTGAGCTCGGCGCCGCCTTCCAGCAGCTCGGGCTTCGACAACGCCTCAAAACGCAATTTGTCGACCGCGTCGGACGCGTTCGAGATCAATTCGCGAAGGAAAATTTCCTTGTTGGAATACAGCGAATGGATCATGAGGTGCAGCAGTTGCTTTACCTCGGTCTGGAAGCCCAGGGTTTCCTTTTGAGTTTCCACACTCATAATCATCAAACTCCGATCTGGATGGTATAAGCCGTCACAATCAGGCATCAGCCTCGTGACAGCGGGTAGTCTTCAAGGTGGGGGCTGGGTCGGGGATTTCAAGAGCAGAAGATGCCCGGACTCTTTTCATCGTCCTGACGGGGCGGTGAGAAGGCTGATCGGCGTGGCTCTGAACGACCTGCAATCAGGTTGGGCAAACACCCCTGCAACCCCACTGAGACGGCCGTCTTCAATATTGTGTTCAGCGTTGGAACTTAAGCCTGCGGGACAGGCTCTTAGCCACGTGAATAATCAATAAGGAGACACACCCCATGCGTAAATCTTTAGCTTATGCCTTGATGCTTTCTGCCACCCTGGGCCTCGCCGCCTGTGACAAAAAGTCCGAAAATACTCAGCAAGATGCCAACAAGGCAGCTCAGCAGTCCCAGGAGTCGATGGAAAAGGCTCAGGACAAAGTGAATGACGCCGCCAAGGAAAGCCAGGAAGCTGCTCAGAAAAACGCAGAAGCCGCACAACAGCGCGCCGCCGAAAACGCCGACAAGGCGCCGGAAGCAGCTCCAGCCACCAAATAAGGCTGGCACGCTCGCAGAACCAGAAAGGCCCGCATTGAGCGGGCCTTTTCATTGGCTGCGTTTTAATGATCAACAGGGAGCCAGAATCGTTTTGGCCCAAGGCTAGACCTTTCCGACCTTCAAGCCAGCGCCTCGCTGCGCTTGCCCATCAGCCTGTCGATGACCACAGCGCCCGCCAGCGTGATGACCGAAGGCACCAGCCACGCCAGCCCCTGATCGCTCAACGGCATGCTGGTCAGCGCGTTCGGAAGGTGCTCACCGAATCCGGCACCCTTGAGCGCGTCGATAAGGCCGAAAACCAGAGAAACCAGCATCACCGGTGCAACCACCCTGCCCTGGCTCTGCCAGAGCCCTTTGCAGAAGCTCAGCGCGACCAGAACAATGCAAGGCGGGTAGATAGCGGTCAGTACCGGAATCGAAAACTGGATCAGCTTGGTCAGCCCCAGATTGGAGACCAGCAACGAGAACACTGCCAGCATCACCACCAGCGTTCTGTAAGACAGCGGCAACACCTTGGCGAAATATTCGGCACACGCGCAGGTCAGGCCCACCGCCGTCACCAGACACGCCAGAGAAATCAGCACGGCAAGAAAGCCGCTGCCCAGAGAACCGAACGTATGCTGGACGTAGGCGTGCAATACGGCTGCGCCATTGCTTGCACCCGCCGCCACGGCATGACTGCCGGAACCAAGGCGGAACAGGCTGACATAGACCAGCGCCAGCCCGACGCCGGCAATCAGCCCGGCAATGATCGCGTAGCGGGTGATGAGGCGAGGCGACTCGACACCCCGGGAGCGGATGGCATTGACGATGACGATGCCGAAAACCAAGGCCCCCAGCGTATCCATCGTCAGGTAACCATTGATAAAGCCCTGGGAAAACGGCGCAGCGGCATAGGCCGGCTCAGCCTCCCCGATGCCGCCGGCGGGCAAGGCAAATGCGGCGATACCCAGAACCGCCAGCGCGATGATCTTGAGCGGTGCCAGGAAGCGACCCACCGTGTCCAGCAGGCGGCCCGGGTACAGCGAAACCCAGAACACCACCAAAAAATACACCAGGCTGTAAAGGAACAGCGCCATCGGGCTATCGCCGGTCAATGGTGCAAGACCCACTTCAAACGAGACGGTGGCCGTACGCGGGGTCGCGAACAGCGGGCCGACCGCCAGGTAGCAGACTGCTGCCAGAGCGCCCCCGGCAATCTTGCCGATGGGGCTGCTCAAGGCATCCATCGCACCGCCGACCTTGGCCAGGGCAATCACCGTGATGACCGGCAGGCCGACCGCCGTGACCAGAAAGCCAAGCGCCGCCATCCACACATGCGGCCCGGCCTGCAGGCCCACGATGGGTGGAAAGATGATGTTACCCGCCCCGACGAACAGGGCAAATGTCATAAAACCGAGTGCCAGGATGTCCTGACCTTTCAAAACTTTCATTACGAGGGACCACACGAAATCGAAATAAGGGATGGGACGTCACCCATGAATGGGGCAGACGCAGCCCGTCGGCGTAAGACGTGGCAGTACCTTGCGATGCGCCCCTCGTGAGGGCCACGCAAAAACGCCGCACAGGGTAGCCAACTTCGAACGAAAATGCACTGTCTCAGGGCGCACCACCCGACGACGCACCTTTAAACGGCAGTTGAACAAAGCTTGGGGGTATTCAGAAATATCCGACAGACCTATCGATGATCGATCGGTAGATTGACGGGCCTCTCTGCTGCCGATGGCTGATGCCCATGCAAGAAACGAAAAATCGGCCTGCGGTTTTCACCCCCACCCTGCATACGCCACGTCTGCTCCTGCTGCCGTTGCAGCTTGAAGACGCTCCCGCCATGCAGAGCCTGTTCAACCATTGGGACGTTGTCCGCTACCTGACCCATCACGTGCCTTGGCCCTACCCTGAGGGTGAAGCGCTGCGCTATCTGCGCGAAGACGCTCTGCCTGCGATGCAGGACGGGGAAGAATGGCACTGGTCTATTCGTCTGCGCGGTCGACAGGAGCAATTGATCGGCAGTGCCTGCATGATGGACGAGCAGGATAACAACCGTGGCTTCTGGCTTTCACCGCCTTATCAGGGGCTGGGGCTGATGTCGGAAGTCTGTGAGGCCATTGATCGCTTCTGGTTTGAAACACTCGGGCGCCCTGTCCTGCGCGTGGCCAAGTCCGTCTTGAATGCAGCGTCCTGCCGCCTGTCGCAGCGAGAAGGCATGCGCCTTGTGGCTGTTCAGGAATCACAGTTTGTGTGCGGCACGACCCAGGAACAGCTATGGGAATTGACACGAGAAGAATGGCAGGCAAATAACCGCGGGTAGCCAAGCGGGACCAGGCATGGCCTAAATGGCTTTTCATACGCCCAAACAAAAGCCACCCGAAGGTGGCTTTTGTCGATTGCTCGAAAAAGTAAGCAGCGCTTACTTGGTCGGCCAACCGGTCAGCTCGGCCAGGGCCTTGCCGATATCTGCCAGGGAGCGCACGGTTTTGACGCCAGCGTCCTGCAGTGCAGCGAATTTCTCGTCTGCAGTACCTTTACCACCGGAGATGATTGCACCGGCATGGCCCATGCGCTTGCCCGGAGGAGCAGTCACACCAGCGATGTAGGAAACAACCGGCTTGGTCACGTGTGCCTTGATGTAGGCGGCCGCTTCTTCTTCAGCCGAACCGCCGATCTCGCCGATCATGACGATCGCTTCGGTCTGCGGGTCTTCCTGGAACAGTTTCAGGATGTCGATGAAGTTGGAGCCAGGGATCGGGTCGCCGCCGATGCCCACGCAGGTGGACTGACCGAAACCGGCGTCAGTGGTCTGCTTCACAGCTTCGTAAGTCAGGGTGCCGGAACGCGACACGATGCCTACTTTGCCTGGCAAGTGAATGTGACCTGGCATGATGCCGATCTTGCACTCGCCCGGAGTGATGACGCCTGGGCAGTTAGGACCGATCAGGATCACACCCAGCTCGTCACACTTGACCTTGGCTTCCAGCATGTCGATGGTCGGGATGCCTTCGGTGATGCAGACGATCAGCTTGATGCCGCCGAACGCTGCTTCAAGGATGGAATCCTTGCAGAAAGGAGCCGGTACGTAGATAACGCTGGCAGTCGCGCCAGTGGTGTCTACTGCTTCTTTCACCGTGTTGAACACGGGCAGGTTCAGGTGCGTGGTGCCGCCTTTGCCTGGCGTCACGCCGCCGACCATCTTGGTGCCGTAGGCAATGGCTTGTTCGGAGTGGAAAGTACCCTGCGAACCGGTGAAACCCTGGCAGATGACCTTGGTGTCTTTATTGATCAGGACGCTCATTACTTGCCCTCCGCGGCTTTGACGACTTGTTGAGCAGCGTCGGTCAGGCTGGTAGCAGCGATGATGTTCAAACCGCTTTCTGCCAGTACTTTAGCGCCCAGTTCAGCGTTGTTGCCTTCAAGGCGCACAACAACCGGGATTTTCACGCCGACTTCTTTCACTGCACCGATGATGCCTTCGGCAATCATGTCGCAACGAACGATGCCGCCGAAGATGTTGACCAGTACTGCAGCGACATTGGTGTCGGACAGAATGATCTTGAACGCTTCGGTAACGCGTTCCTTGGTGGCACCGCCGCCAACGTCAAGGAAGTTGGCAGGCTTGCCGCCGTGCAGGTTGACGATGTCCATGGTACCCATGGCCAGGCCAGCACCGTTGACCATGCAACCGATGTTGCCTTCCAGCGCAACGTAGTTCAGTTCGAACTTGGCAGCGTGAGCTTCGCGAGGATCGTCCTGCGAAGGATCGTGGAAGCCCTTCAGCTTTGGCTGACGGTACATGGCGTTGGCGTCGATGTTGATCTTGGCGTCCAGGCAGTGCAGATCGCCGTCAGCCTTGATCACCAGCGGGTTCACTTCCAGCAGGGCCAGATCGTGGTCCTGGAACAGTTTGGCCAGACCGGTGAAGATCTTGGCGAACTGAGTGACCTGCTTGCCTTCCAGACCCAGCTGGAATGCCAGATCGCGACCCTGGAATGGCTGTGCGCCAACCAGAGGATCGATAGTAGCCTTGAGAATCTTTTCAGGAGTGTCGTGAGCGATCTTCTCGATGTCCACGCCACCTTCGGTGGACGCCATGAACACGATACGACGGCTGGAACGATCGACCACAGCGCCCAGATACAGCTCTTTGGCGATGTCGGTGCAGGACTCGACCAGGATTTTGGTCACTGGCTGACCGTTGGCGTCAGTCTGGTAAGTCACCAGACGCTTGCCCAGCCACTGTTGAGCGAAGGCTGCAGCGTCTTCCTTGCTACGAACGAGCTTTACGCCGCCCGCTTTACCGCGACCACCTGCGTGAACCTGGGCTTTGACAACCCACTCGGTCCCGCCGATCTTGTCGCAGGCTTCAGCTGCTGCTTCCGGGGTGTCTACCGCGTAACCTTTGGATACTGGCAGGCCGTACTCAGCGAACAGCTGCTTACCCTGATACTCGTGAAGATTCATGCTTATTACCGTCTTCGTTTAGGTACTGCGCATTCGGTGCTGCACGTCAGCGTGCCGCACCACCTGTGACCGCTACTCCGGGTGGACGCCGCAAGTGCCATTGGACACTCATGGCGCCGCCTGAGAGGTCGAGTCCGGCGCAGATTCCGCGGTAAGCCTTGCTGGCAAGGCTCACGACGGGCACTGCGTCGTGGTTTCTCTTGTTGTCTTAGCGTTTCTTGCGATTCTGAATGTGGATGGCGCCGCCATTCACAGCCAGTGCAGCTTCGTGCAGCGCTTCGGACAACGTCGGGTGCGAGAAGACCATCATGCCGATATCTTCTGCACTGCTGCCGAATTCCATCGCGATTGCGCCCTGCTGTACCAGTTCGGCAGCGCTCGGGCCAATAACGTGAACACCCAGAACACGGTCGGTCTTGGCATCGGCAATGATCTTGACGAAACCACCGGTGTCGTTGGCTGCCATTGCACGGCCACTGGCCGCGAACGGGAACGTACCGACATTGACTTCAACGCCTTCGGCCTTGAGCGTCTGCTCGGTCTTGCCGACCCAGGCAATTTCCGGGTGGGTGTAGATAACCGACGGAATCAGGTTGTAGTTCATCTGGGCCTTGTGGCCCTTGATGCGCTCGACAACCATGATGCCTTCTTCGGAAGCCTTGTGGGCCAGCATCAGGCCACGTACCACGTCGCCGATGGCGTACACGCCCGGAACGCTGGTGGTGCAGTAGTCATCGACATAGATGAAACCGCGCTCGTCCAGGTCGACACCGCTGTCGGATGCCAGCAGGTCGGTGGTCACCGGACGACGGCCAACGGCAACGATCAAGCGGTCGAACGTGATCGACTGTTCGCCGGCGGCGTCGGTGTAGCTGACAACCACTTCTTCGCCTTCGACCTTGGAGCCGGTCACGCGAGCGCCGAGCTTGATGTCCAGGCCCTGCTTGGTGAAGGTTTTCAGCGCTTCCTTGGAAACCGCTTCGTCAGCGGCCGGAATGAACTTGTCCAGCGCTTCCAGAACAGTGACCTGAGCGCCCAGACGAGCCCATACCGAACCCAGCTCCAGACCGATTACGCCAGCGCCGATCACGCCCAGACGTTGTGGAACCTGCTGGAATTCCAGCGCGCCGGTGGAATCAACGATGACCTTCTGGTCAACCGGAGCCGGCGGGATGTCGATAGGGCGCGAACCCGAAGCCAGGATGACGTGGTCTGCTTCAATGATCTCGACCGTGCCGTCGGCAGCGGTCAGCTCGACCTTCTTGCCGGCCAGCAGTTTGCCGTGGCCCTGCAGGGTGGTCACGCCATTGGCTTTGAACAGGCTGGAAACGCCGCCGGTCAGGCCTTTGACGATGGTCGACTTGCGGCCGATCATGGCCGGCACGTCCATGGTGACGTCAGACGTCGAAATGCCATGCACGCTGAAACCGTTTTTGGCTTCGTAGAATTTCCAGGAGCTGTCGAGCAATGCCTTGGAAGGAATGCAACCGACGTTCAGGCAGGTACCGCCGAGGGCCAGTTTGCCCTCCTTGTCCTGATATTTCTCGATGCAGGCAGTCTTGAGACCAAGTTGCGCAGCCTTGATGGCGGCAACATAACCGCCAGGGCCTGCGCCAATCACTACCACGTCGAATTTCTGGGACATAACAAAGAGTTCCTCTTTAGCTGCGAGCTTTAAGCTGCAAGCTGCAAGTCGGTCCGCGTTTCAGCGCGAGGCCGACTTGCGACCTATTGATTAGGTGAAACACATCAGCCCCGATGACACGCCTTTTTACCTGCGGCTGACATAAACCGGGGCCGCCTCATCAGATATCCAGCAACAGACGAGCCGGATCTTCCAGCAGGTTCTTGATGGTGACGAGGAAAGTTACTGCTTCTTTACCATCGATCAGGCGGTGATCGTAGGACAGCGCCAGGTACATCATCGGGCGAATCACCACCTGGCCATTGACGGCCATCGGACGCTGCAGAATGTTGTGCATGCCCAGAATGGCGGCCTGTGGCGGGTTGACGATCGGCGTCGACATCATCGAACCGAAAGTACCACCATTGGTGATGGTGAACGTGCCGCCGGTCATTTCGTCGATGGACAATTTGCCATCGCGAGCCTTCTTGCCGAAGGTGGCGATGCCGCCTTCGATTTCAGCCAGGCTCATGTGCTCTGCGTTACGCAGAACGGGCACAACCAGACCACGGTCGCTGGAAACCGCAACACCAACGTCTGCGTAGCCGTGGTAAACGATGTCGGAACCGTCGATCGATGCGTTGACTGCCGGGAAACGCTTCAGCGCTTCGGTGGCGGCCTTGACGAAGAAGGACATGAAGCCCAGACGCACGCCGTTGTGCGACTTCTCGAACAGGTCCTTGTACTTCGAACGCAGTGCCATGACTTCAGTCATGTCGACTTCGTTGAAGGTGGTCAGCATCGCCATGTTCGACTGGGCTTCGACCAGACGCTTGGCAACGGTTGCACGCACGCGGGTCATCGGCACGCGCTTCTCGGTGCGATCACCAGCAGCGACAACAGGCGCAGCGGCTGCGGCAGGCTTGGCGGCAGGAGCAGCGGCTGGAGCGGATTTCTTCGCTTCAACGGCAGCAACGATGTCTTCCTTGGTGATACGACCGTCTTTGCCGGTGCCCTTGACGCTGGCCAGGTTGATGCCGTTTTCTTCAGCCAGCTTGCGTGCAGCAGGTGCAGCAATTGCATCTTCTTCGTCAGCAGAAGCTGCTGGTGCAGCGGCGGACGGTGCAGCCGCAGGTGCCGCCGAAGCAGCAGGCGCCGGAGCAGCCGATGCAGTCGCACCATCATGCAAGATAGCGAGCACTTCATTGGACAGGACGATAGCGCCCTCGCCCTTCGTGATCGGACCCATCACGCCATCAGCTTCGGCCAGGACTTCGAGGACAACCTTGTCAGTCTCGATGTCGACCAGCATCTCGTCGCGCTTTACCGCATCACCCTCTTTTTTATGCCATACGGAAATGGTGCCGTCGGCAACGGATTCCGGGAAAGAGGGGGCTTTGATCTCGATAGCCATTATCTGTAATTCCTTAATTCGGTTTCTAATGCTCGAAGGCGTTAAACAGTGAAGGCATCGCGCAGGAGTTTTTCCTGCTGCTCGGCGTGCATCGAAGCGTAGCCACAGGCTGGCGCGGCGGAGGCATCACGACCGGCGTACTCGAGAACGAGTTCGCGTTTGTGGTTGCCCATGCTGCGGCGCAGATGGTGCTGACTGCTGTACCAGGCGCCCTGGTTCATCGGTTCTTCCTGACACCAGACCACATGCTGCAGGTTGGTGTAAGGCGCGATGGTTTCCATCAAATCATCTTCAGGGAACGGATACAGCTGCTCGAGGCGAACGATGGCGATGTCTTCACGCCCTTCGGCACGACGTTTTTCCAGCAGGTCGTAGTAGACCTTGCCGCTGCACAGCACCAGACGCGTGACCTTGGCCGGATCGAGGGTATCGATTTCCGGAATGACGGTCTGGAACGAACCTTCAGCCAGATCTTCGAGGGTCGAAACGGCGAGCTTGTGACGCAGCAGCGACTTCGGCGTCAGCACGATCAGCGGCTTGCGCAGCGGACGGATGACCTGACGGCGAAGCAAGTGGTAGATCTGCGCCGGCGTCGTCGGTACGCACACCTGAATGTTGTGCTCGGCACACAATTGCAGGTAACGCTCGAGACGTGCCGAAGAGTGCTCCGGCCCCTGACCTTCGTAGCCGTGAGGCAACAGCATGGTCAAACCGCACAGACGGCCCCACTTGTGCTCGCCGCTGGTGATGAACTGGTCGACAACCACCTGGGCACCGTTGGCGAAGTCGCCGAACTGCGCTTCCCAGATAACCAGAGCATCAGGCTGAGTGGTCGAGTAACCGTATTCGAACGCCAGCACGGCCTCTTCCGACAGGAACGAGTCGTACAGATCGAAACGCGGCTGACCGGCGTACAGATTCTGCAACGGGATGTAGGTCCCTGCGTCTTTCTGGTTGTGCAGGACGGCGTGACGGTGCGAGAACGTGCCGCGACCGATGTCCTGACCCGTCATGCGGATCGGGTGGCCTTCGAACGCCAGCGTGGCGTAAGCCATGGTTTCGGCGTAGCCCCAGTTGATCGGCAAGCCACCGGCCTGCATCTTCTGGCGATCTTCGTAGATCTTCTGAACCTGACGCTGCACGACAAAACCTTCCGGCAGCTCCATCAGCTTGGCCGACAGTTCCTGCAAGGTCTTGAGATCGAAGCGGGTGTCGTGACGCGCAGTCCAGGCGTGGCCCAGATAAGGACGCCAGTCGACGAACAATTCCTTGTTCGGCTCTTTGACCAGGCTTTTCACTACGTGCAGGCCGTTGTCCAGCGCGCTGCGGTAGTCATCGACCTTGGCCTGAACGCGGGCGTCATCGAGAACACCGGTCTTGATCAGATGCTCGGCATACAGTTCACGGGTGGTGCGCTGCTTGGTGATCTGCTGGTACATCAAAGGCTGAGTGCCGCTAGGCTCGTCAGCTTCGTTGTGACCGCGACGACGGTAGCAGACCAGATCGATGACGATGTCCCGCTTGAACTGCATGCGGTAATCGATCGCCAGCTGGGTCACGAACATCACGGCTTCCGGATCATCCCCATTCACATGGAGGATCGGCGCCTGAATCATCTTGGCAACGTCGGTGGCGTACTCGGTGGAACGCGAGTCCAGCGGGTTGCTGATGGTGAAACCGACCTGGTTGTTGATGACGATGTGGATCGTGCCGCCCGTCTTGAAGCCGCGAGTCTGCGACATCTGGAAGGTTTCCATGACCACGCCCTGACCGGCAAACGCCGCGTCGCCGTGGAGGGAAATCGGCAGAACCTTGTCGCCATTCGGATCGTTGCGACGATCCTGACGCGCACGCACCGACCCTTCGACCACCGGAGAAACGATCTCCAGGTGAGACGGGTTGAATGCCATCGCCAGGTGAACTTCACCGCCTGCGGTCATGACGTTGGAAGAGAAGCCCTGGTGGTATTTGACGTCACCGGAACCCAGTTCCACTTTTTTCTTGCCTTCGAACTCGTCGAACAGGTCGCGCGGGTTTTTGCCGAAGGTATTGACCAGCACGTTCAGACGGCCACGGTGGGCCATGCCGATGACAACTTCCTTGGTGCCGTAGGACCCGGAACGCTGAATCAGCTCGTCGAGCATCGGAATCAGGCTTTCGCCGCCTTCCAGACCGAAACGCTTGGTGCCCGGGTATTTGGTCCCCAGGTACTTCTCGAGACCTTCCGCAGCGGTGACACGCTCCAGCAGGTGGCTCTGGATGTCAGCCGAGAACGCCGGACGACCGCGAACACTCTCGAGTCGCTGCATGAACCAGTTGCGCTGCTCGGAATCCACGATGTGAGTGAACTCGGAGCCGATGGTGCGACAATATGTCTGCTGCAACGCTTCGTGGATTTCGCGTAGGCTCGCTTCCTCTTTGCCGATGAACAAGTCGCCGGCACGGAAAGTCGTGTCCAGATCGGCATTGGTCAAGCCGTAATGATTGATCGACAGATCGGCAGGCGCAGGACGCTGCCACAGGCCCAGCGGATCGAGCTGAGCGGCCTGATGGCCACGCATCCGATAAGCCTGGATCAGTCGCAGCACTTCAACCTGCTTCTTTTCGTGTTCGCTGCTCACACTGCCGGCGGAGACCGGCTGAGCGCGGCGCTGGTTTTTGGCCAGCAACACGAAATGATCGCGAATAGTCGAGTGCGATACATCGGTGGCAGAGCTGCCGTCTGCTGGCAACTTCTGAAAGTAGGTGCGCCATTCTTCTGGCACAGCGTTAGGGTCGTGCAGGTAGAGCTCATAGAGCTCTTCCACATAGGCAGCGTTACCACCGGATAGGTGGGCACTGTTCCACATGCGCTGCATCACGCTTTCTTGCATGCTTGGTCACCCTCGGTAAGGGGACACCACCGGCGAAGACACCAGAGCAATCCTGAAATAGTCGTGTGCAGCGACTGTATCAAGTCACCAGGGATCACGCAGATAGTCCGGGTACCAGCCCGGATGCCCCTGCTGGTCTCATTTCTTCAAAATAAGAGCGGCAGCTTTGCGAGCTACTGCTCAGGTTAAAACCACGGCGCCGGTTGAAGCCTGCGCCGCGGCCATTTCAGTGCAACGGTGTAACAGATAAAGCGATGAATCAGACGCCGTTTTGCAACAACATGTTGCGCACGTGACCGATGGCCTTGGTTGGGTTAAGGCCTTTCGGGCATACGTTGACGCAGTTCATGATGCCGCGGCAGCGGAATACGCTGAACGGATCATCAAGCGAAGCCAGACGCTCACTGGTGCGGGTGTCACGGCTGTCAGCCAGGAAACGGTAGGCTTGCAGCAGTGCAGCAGGACCCAGGAACTTGTCGGGGTTCCACCAGAAGGACGGGCAGGAAGTCGAGCAGCAAGCGCACAGGATGCACTCGTACAGACCATCGAGCTTTTCGCGCTCTTCCGGAGTTTGCAGACGTTCGATGGCCGGAGCCGGCGTGTCGTTCTGCAGGAAAGGCTTCACCTTCTCGTACTGCTTGTAGAAGATGCTCATATCGACGACCAGGTCACGAATGACCGGCAAACCTGGCAGCGGACGAACGATCAGCTTGTTCTTGGCGACAACGGCGGACAGCGGCGTGATGCACGCCAGGCCATTCTTGCCGTTGATGTTCATGCCATCGGAACCGCACACGCCTTCGCGGCACGAACGACGGTACGAAAAGCCTTCGTCCTGTTCCTTGACCAGCGCCAGCACGTCCAGCACCATCAGGTCCTTGCCACCGGTATCGACCTGAAACTCCTGCATGAAGGGCGCAGCGTCCTGATCAGGGTTGTAACGATAAACACTGACTTGCAACATATCGGTCACCCCTTAATAAGTCCGAATCTTAGGTTCAAAAGTCGGAACAGTCTTCGGCGAGAAGTTCACGGCACGCTTGGTCACGCGCTTGTCACCCGGGAAATACAGGGTGTGGCACAACCAGTTCTCGTCATCGCGATCTTCGAAGTCTTCACGGGCGTGAGCGCCGCGGGACTCTTTACGATGCTCTGCGGCGATCGCCGTGGCTTCGGCAACTTCCAGCAGGTTTTGCAGTTCAAGCGCTTCGATACGGGCCGTGTTGAATGCCTGGCTCTTGTCGTTGATCTTGACGTTGGCAATACGAACGCGCAGGTCAGCCAGCTGGGCAATGCCCTTCTGCATGTATTCGCCGGTACGGAACACACCGAAGTAGTTCTGCATGCAGTTTTGCAGCTCTTTGCGCAACGTGGCGACGTCTTCACCGGTGGTGCGTTCGTTCAGCCCGGCAAGGCGTGCGAGCGCTGCATCGATGTCGGACTGGGAGGCACGTGCGTAATCGACGCCTTCGCGCAATGCCTGCTCCAGGTGGATACCGGCAGCACGACCGAACACCACCAGGTCGAGCAGCGAGTTGCCGCCCAGACGGTTGGCACCGTGAACCGATACGCAGGCCACTTCGCCTACTGCGAACAGACCTGGAATGATCTGATCGACGCCGGCAGCGTCCTGAGTGATCGCCTGACCATGAATATTGGTCGCGACACCGCCCATCATGTAATGGCAGGTTGGAACCACCGGGATCGGCGCGGTAGCAGGGTCGACGTGGGCAAAGGTCTTGGATAGCTCCATGATGCCTGGCAGACGGCTGTGCAACACTTCTTCACCCAGGTGATCGAGCTTGAGCATCACATGATCGCCATCCGGACCACAGCCGTTGCCGGCGATGATCTCTTTGACCATGGAGCGTGCAACCACGTCGCGACCGGCAAGATCCTTCGCGTTCGGAGCATAACGCTCCATGAAACGCTCGCCGTGCTTGTTGATCAGGTAACCGCCTTCACCGCGGCAACCTTCAGTGACCAGTACACCTGCACCGGCAATGCCGGTCGGGTGGAACTGCCACATCTCGATGTCCTGAACCGGCACACCGGCGCGCAGCGCCATGCCGATACCGTCACCGGTATTGATCAGTGCGTTGGTGGTGGACGAGTAGATACGCCCTGCACCGCCGGTTGCCAGCACGGTAGCGTTGGCGCGGATGTAGGAGGTTTCACCGGTCTCGATGCAGATGGCGATGATGCCGACAAAGGCGCCATCCTGGTTCTTCACCAGATCCACTGCGTAGTATTCGTTGAGGAATACGGTGCCGGCCTTCAGGTTGGCCTGATACAGCGTGTGCAGCAGTGCGTGACCGGTACGGTCGGCAGCAGCGCAGGTACGTGCAGCCTGACCACCCTTGCCGAAGTCCTTGGACTGACCACCGAACGGACGCTGATAGATACGGCCCTGCTCGGTACGGGAAAACGGCAGCCCCATGTGCTCGAGTTCGAAGACCGCTTCCGGACCTACGGAACACATGTACTCGATAGCGTCCTGGTCACCGATGTAATCGGAACCCTTGACGGTATCGTACATGTGCCAGCGCCAGTCATCGTTCGGATCGGCCGAAGCGATGGCGCAGGTGATACCACCTTGCGCAGACACGGTATGCGAGCGGGTTGGAAAGACCTTGGTGACCACGGCAGTCTTGTGACCGCCTTGAGCCAGTTGCAGCGCAGCGCGCATGCCGGCACCGCCACCACCAATGATGATGGCGTCGAAAGAAAGCGCATTAATATTAGCCATGAATCAGATACCCCAAAGAATCTGCACACCCCAGACGAAGTAGGCGAACATCAGAACGCCGCATACTGCCTGGAACAGGAAACGTACTGCGGTCGCGGACTTGCCCAGCGCCATTGGCGTCAGGTAGTCGGTCGCGATGGTCCACATGCCGACCCAGGCGTGAGCGCCGAGTGCAACAAGCGCCAGCAGGCTGAAGATACGCATTCCGTTGTGGGAGAACAGATCATGCCATTGGGCGTAACTCAGACCCGGATGGAAGACCATGTAGCCGATCAGGAAGATGAAATAGGCCGCGAGCACGACCGCAGAGACGCGCTGCGCCATCCAGTCGTAGAGACCCGAACGCGACAGGTTCGTGACGTTGGTTACCATATCCATACTCCTGCCAGAAGAATCAGCACCACGGAAACCGCGATAACGATTTTGGAGCCCAGCTTGCCGCCTTCGAGCGTCTCGCCTACCCCGGTGTCCATGATCAGGTGACGGATACCGGCCACCATGTGATACAGCAGGGCAGAAAGAAGTCCCCAGATGATCAGCTTGGCCAGCGGACTGGTCATACACGCTTTGACTTCACCGAACCCTTCTTCGGACGCCAGCGACTTGTCCATTGCATACAGCATGATTGCAATACCGACAAAGAGGATGACACCGGAGATGCGGTGAAGGATGGACGTGTAAGCGGTGACTGGGAGCTTGATGGTCCTTAGGTCTAGATTTACAGGTCGTTGGCTATTCACGGCTTTTTTTCACACTGAAGAGCCCCTAACAATCAGGGCAAGTTGTTGGGAAGTGCACTGGTCAGGTACCCACCACCCAGGAAGTGACGACCCCCTTGAAACAGGCCAAAAGCCTCTGGCGGTCGGACGCCGAGTATAGACAGTTAGGGCGCTAATGACAACGCGCAGACTTACCTCCAATGGCGCATTGCGTTACCGGGATAAAAGGCGTAAATGGCAGGAAACAGCTCCGAAAATCCACGGCCGGAGCCTTGTGGAACACGACTTTAGGCAAATTGACTTTAGAATTTATCTCACTATAGTGATGCGGGCCCTGCGTGGGGGGCCTGTCTGATGATTTGAAGCATAAATAGGAGGCCACATGGCTGACAAAAAAGCGCAGTTGATCATCGAGGGCGCAGCCCCCGTCGAGCTGCCAATTCTGACTGGTACAGTGGGTCCGGACGTGATCGACGTACGCGGTCTGACCGCCACCGGCCGCTTCACATTTGACCCTGGCTTCATGTCCACGGCATCTTGCGAGTCGAAGATCACCTACATCGATGGTGACAACGGAATCCTGCTTCACCGCGGCTACCCGATCGAACAACTGGCCGAGCAGTCCGACTACCTCGAGACCTGCTATCTGTTGCTCAACGGTGAACTGCCAACCGCCGAACAGAAAGCCCAGTTCGTGGCCGTGGTCAAGAACCACACGATGGTTCACGAGCAACTCAAGACCTTCTTCAACGGTTTCCGCCGTGATGCCCACCCGATGGCCGTCATGTGTGGCGTAGTCGGCGCCCTCTCGGCGTTCTACCACGATTCGCTGGACATCAATAACCCGCAGCACCGCGAAATTTCGGCTGTGCGCCTGGTTGCCAAGATGCCGACCCTGGCGGCGATGGTCTACAAGTACTCCATGGGCCAGCCCATGATGTACCCGCGCAACGACCTCAGCTACGCCGAAAACTTCCTGCACATGATGTTCAACACCCCGTGCGAGATCAAACCGATCAGCCCGGTGCTGGCCAAGGCGATGGACAAGATCTTCATCCTCCATGCCGACCACGAGCAGAACGCGTCAACCTCCACCGTGCGCATGGCGGGTTCCTCGGGTGCCAACCCGTTCGCCTGTATCGCTGCCGGTATCGCCGCACTCTGGGGCCCGGCTCACGGCGGTGCCAACGAGGCGGTGCTGACCATGCTCGACGAAATTGGCGATGTGTCGAACATCGACACATTCATTGCCAAAGCCAAGGACAAGAACGATCCTTTCAAGCTCATGGGTTTTGGCCACCGCGTCTACAAGAACCGCGATCCACGCGCGACCGTGATGAAGCAGACGTGCGACGAAGTGCTGAAGGAACTGGGCATCAACAACGATCCTCAACTCGAACTGGCCATGCGCCTCGAAGAGATCGCCCTCACCGACCCGTATTTCATCGAACGCTCGCTGTACCCGAACGTCGATTTCTACTCGGGCATCATTCTCAAGGCCATCGGCATTCCGACCAGCATGTTCACCGTGATCTTCGCCCTGGCGCGGACCGTCGGCTGGATCTCGCACTGGAAAGAAATGCTCTCCAGCCCTTACAAGATCGGTCGCCCTCGCCAGCTTTACACCGGCGATGTGCAGCGTGACATCGTCCCGTTGCAAGACCGCAAGTAAGCACTGCCCGCAAAAAAACAAGGGCTGCCAATGGGCAGCCCTTTTTTATGCGCAGCTCTTTCGAACGACGTTGAATTACTGTGCAGCCCGCTCCCTGAGCGCCTTCAGCGTATTGAATGGCGCATCAACGACAAACTTGTTGGCCAGCATCGAGGGCACGCTGCCACCTGGCTCGGTATGCACCTGATACGTGACCTCTGTCTGATTCGGCCCCTTGGGCACCATCTTCCAGAACCCTTTGACCTCTGCCACGCGCACAAAACCCTTTTCCTCGGGGATGTACTTCGGCTGCTCTTCAAGCGTCCGCGTGACACTGCCGTCAGCCCCTTCCTGGGTGGTAATCAGCAAAACAGAATCGCGCGGCGTGACGGGCCAAGGCGTATTGAACTGACTGTACGTCCAGGTCTTGTCACCTTCGTGCTTCAGTATCTTCTGCAACTTGCACTCGTGAATCCAGGCGCAGGCACCCGCAACGTCTTCTTGAAGCGCGCGTAACTTGCCGACACTGGCGTTGATCACGGCAACGCCCCGGTAAGCCTTGTAATCAGAACCCGGCACATCACTCAACGAGACCTTGATACCGCCCTCATCCTTGGCAACCTTCCAGTCTTCAGCCTGTGCAACGCCGGCCAGCGTTACAGTCAACCCACAAGCGACCATCATGCGATACAGCGGACTCATTGTTTTATTCCTTGTTTTGAAGTTCCGACAATGCGCTAGCACTCAAAGACCCGTTTCAAACCACGGCAGTAGCCTTTTCCCACCAGCCGATAAGGCGAATCGCATCAGCCTGATCGGCTCCACAGACATCGTCTGCCGGTTTGAACTGACTGCAGACCGCAGGACGCTCAGGCATACCGAACAGCGCGCATAACAGCTCTACCGACAGGTGCAGACACCGCTCGCCGGCAGGCTTTCCGTGAGGCATACCGGGTATGGGAGACGTGATGGAGGGCGCGATGCAACACGCACCACAATCAGAACGGCAGTCCATGACCCGACACCTTTTGAAAAAATGGAAAAAGAGGAAGGATAGTAACCGCCAAAACGCTTGTTTGAAAACGTCGTATCGGACGAGACGCAGGGCTTACTGCTTGAATTTGAAATCCAGCGCAGCGCCTTCCACATCGCGACGGTTTTCATTACGCATCTGCAACTGCATTTCATTGGTCAGCAATCGACCTTCCAGCTCGAAAGGGCTGGCACCGGCCGACTCGCCGAACATTTGCGGCAACAATGGCTTGCGCTTGCTGGTGATGACTTTGGCCGGAGGGTCCAGCTCCCTGACCAGTTCAGGTGGCAGGCTCAAATCAAGCTTGGGCGACTTGATTCGCACATCCTTGGCTTTAGGCTCTTTGCCTGCCTTGCGATTGCTGGCTGTAGCCTCGCGCTTGGCCACGGCAGCCTTGGACGTTGCAGCTTTCGAAGACGGCTTGCCGGCCCCCGTGGCGGGCGCCTTGTTGATCTGAGCAGACGATGGCGCATTGGACTCTTTGCCAACCACCACCGGAACCACTGGCACTCCCGGCATCAATTCATGCATCGAGTCAGGGACTTTCGGCAACACGGTTTCAGCTGCCGAAGCCTGCGTCGAAGGCTCTGCATCGTTGGCTGTGTCAGTCTTTTTAGTCACGTCCTTTTTAGCCACATCAGCGCTGGAAGCGGCAGGCGCAGCAGCCGCTTCGGTCTTTGGCTTGGGTACGGGCGTTTCCTGAGCATCACAACCGCCCAGTAGCACCAGAATCAACAAGCCGCAACAACGTAACGCATTCATAGGCAGAAATCAGACAAGACAGTGGCAAAGCCGGAAAGAAACACATGCTGTCCTTTTGAGGCCACGCTGACAAGACAAGAGTTCCGAAGAATTGACAAAAAAGCACGCACCACTCAATAGGCAGGAACGTTGTCGTGACAAAGTTGCTTGGCCAGCAATCCCAGTGTCATCAGCGCACGCTCCGCTTCCTTGTTCCAGGGCATTCCGCAATTGAGCCGTACACAGTGATTGAACTGCTCTGTGTTACTGAAAATAAGGCCGGGCGCGATGCTGATGCCCTGCTCCAGCGCTCGCACGTGCAGCTCTTGCGTATTGACCCGGCCTGGCAGGCTGACCCACAGAATAAAGCCACCAGCCGGTCGGCTCATTTGCGTGCCTTCCGGGAAAAACTGCTGCACGGCGAGTTGGTAGGCACTCATGTTCTTGCGATATTCAAGACGAATGAAGCGCAGGTGCCGGTCATAGCCACCGTTTTCGAGATAGGCGGCGATCCCCATCTGCGTAACGCTGCACGCAGAGTGGGTACTGAAGGTCTGGAGACGTTGAATTTCAGCCTGATACTTGCCGGCAATCACCCAACCGACACGCACACCCGGTGACAGCGTCTTGGAAAAGCTGGAGCAGTAGATCACCCTCCCCAACCGATCAAAAGCCTTGAGCGCCTTGGTTCGCCCGACTTCGAACATCAGTTCGCCATAGACATCGTCCTCGACCACCTGGATATCGAAGTCCGAAGCCAGACGCAGCAGGCTTTTCTGCCGCTCTTCGGGCATGGTGCCGCCCAAGGGGTTGCTCAGGCGCGAGGTCAACACCAGCGCTTTGATCGACCACTGATTGGCCGCCAGTTGCAGGGCTTCCAGACTGATCCCTGTCGCCGGGTCGCTGGGAATCTCGATGACCTTCAGGCCCAGCAGATCGGCGAGCTGCAACAACCCGTAATACGCGGGCGACTCGGCGGCAATCAGGTCGCCGGGCCGTGTGAGCACACGCAAGGCCATTTGCAGCGCATCGACACACCCATGAGTGATGACCACCTCGGAAGGATCGACCACAACACCTGCATCACGCATGCGAATAGCGACCTGCCTGCGCAGTGGTTCAAAACCGGGGCTGAACATGTAGCTGAACGCACGCGGGCTGTGAAAACGCGTGACTTTGGCCAGTTGTTGATGCAGCGCGCGAACCGGCAGGTAATCCACATGTGGCACCGCTGCCCCCAGCGCAAAAACGCCCTCGCGGCGCGATTCTTCAAGAACCTGCTGGATAATGCTGCTGCGCGTGACCAGCCCGGGTCGCTCGACGCGGGCAATGTCTGGCGTCGAAGCGGTCAGCGCGGGGGTCTGGTGGACGTAATAGCCCGACTGCGGGCGTGCCCGGATCAACCCTTGATCTTCAAGGTTCGCATAAGCCTGCAACACCGTCGCATGGCTGACATTGAGCTGTGAGCTCATCTTGCGAACCGAAGGTACGCGTTCGCCAGGCTGGTACACACCGCGACGGATGTCTTCGGCCAACTGCTGGGCGATACGCTGGTAGAGCAAAAGGTTGGTCATGGCACAGCCTCGAAAAAGACCGGTGGTTTATTATTTTAAAGATACAGATTGATAAAAACCGGTACTGCTCTGAAGTGTACGGGAACAGTTTACGTTCAGGCCAGCTGTCGTACTCGCTGCGCGAAAATAAACGCGGCCAAAAGCGCGATGCCCACAGCTTTAAAGCCAAAAAAAACCCGAGGCCGTTTCCGGCATCGGGTCTGTTTAGCGCGCACCGTCAGCGAGCAGCGCCCAAATGGCCTTTTTCGTCCGAAAACACAATCTCGACACGGCGGTTCTGCGCGCGCCCTCGCTCGGACGCGTTGGCATCCACCGGGAATTGCTGACCGTAGCCTTCGACCTGAATGCGCTTCTCATCCACGCCAAGGTCCATCAGCACGTCTGCGACCGCTTGCGCACGGTCTCTGGACAGTTTCAGATTTTCCTGACGGTCACCGGTGCTGTCGGTGTAGCCCTCGATCCTGACCACGCGACGCGGGTTGATCTGCAGGAACTGCACGACCTTGAGGATGGTGCGACTGGCCGAGTTTTTCAGCTCGGCATGGCCAGCATCGAAAAGTACATCGCCCAACGTCATGACCAGACCGCGATCCGTCTGAGTCGTCGCCAGACTGAGGATCTGGTCCTCCAGCCAGCGCCCTTGCTGCTGGGCACTGGCCAGCTTGGCTTCACGCAGGGCCAACTGCATGCGCTGACGCTCCATGTCCATTTTTGCCAGACGCTCCTGACTCAACATCAAATTACTGTGCTCGCGGGCAATCTCGCTGTAGCGGCTGCTCAAATACGCGTAATGACTCACGTCGGCGCTGCTGCCCAGGTAACTGGTCAGTCGCTCGGCGCGCGCCAGGGATTCACCGGCGCGAATCACGTCTTTGGGCGCACTGCGCAGCACATCGGTATCTTCCTTGACCTTCTGGAAGTCGGCACTGGCTTGTTGCAGCGCCTGGCCGCTGTCCTGATGACCGGCACACCCGTAAAGACCGGCCGCCCCCAGCAGCAGGCATACGCTCACTACACGCGGAACGCGGTTCATTGCGCCTCTCCCAGCTGCTTGCGCAAGCGATTGAGACGAGTGTTCAGTTGATTGACCTGCTCCTGGCTTTTCAGGGTAAGCACTCGCGCCTCCGCCAGCCGCGCATCCAGCTCGGCTTGTTCGGCCTTCATGCGCGCGTCTTTGTAAGCGTGACTCGTCATTGAGGCGCGGGCTTCGGCAAACCGGGCCAGCGCAATGTCCATCTCAGGCTGATCATCACTCGCACCGACCGCCTTGGCCTGCTCCAGCGCCTGCTCGGTCAACTTGAATTGTTCGGTGGGAACAGGATCACTGGCACATCCGGCCAGCGTGGCGATTGCCATGAAGGCAACTGAAAAACGAATACTCACAAAAACATTCCTACTGGTTTGGGGCGCTGGCACTGGCAGGTTGCAATAACTGGGCTTTCCACAACTCCAGATTGTGCTTGATCACTTCGCCCGCAAGGCCGGAGGCCGCAGATTCTGTCATCTTTTTCGCCAGCTGTCCGCGCAACCACGGATCATTGCAGGCCGAGTTGACGGACAACGCCAGGTAAAAACCCGGCGTATCGACCGGCTCAGGCTGGGCAATCAGGTCTGAAGACAAGCCCAGCGTCTGCACCATCACCATCCCTGCGTAACGTCCGGCCAGCACATAGTCGGCTTCACCCAACGCCAGTTTCTGAAAAGCCGCGGTCAGGCCCGGCAGGCGCAGCAGCGTCAGATGCTGCTTCGCTGCTTCCTCGAAAGGCGGCGTCAACCGGGTCTTTTCCGACATCACGCCAGGGTGCCCATGCAGCTCGCTGAGGGCATTGAAGGGCACGGCGTGATCGCGGCGCGTCCAGACCATGATGTCGTTCTGCACAATCGGCGGATCAATGTAGTCAAGGGATTCGAGCTGTGCCGTGCTCAAGGGTGCGTCGGCCAGCATATCCATGCGCCCGGTTCGCACCTCTTCAAGCGCCTGACTGCGCTTGCCGCCATACAGGAAACGGACCTTGATGCCGAGTTCGCCCGCGACATGCGTCAACAGATCGGCATTGGCCCCCATCAGACGCTTGGGGTCCTGCGGATCACGCCATAAATAAGGTGGCGCATCCGGACTTCCGGTCACCACCAGGCTCTCACATTTGCCGGCAGCGAGTGTCACCGTCGGCAACATGACCAGGCCGAAAAAAAGCGACGACAGCAGCCGGGAATGCCCCATGAAAAGTCCTTTTGAAATTCAATAAAAAACCCGCTCTGTCCGGGCCTACGCGCCGCAGGCAAGCTGCTGGCACGTAAACCGCGAACGGAACGGGTTCTCTTTATAGTGGAAGCGCGTGGCTTAGACCAGCTTCTCCAGCTCGGGAATGGCTTCGAACAGGTCGGCCACCAGCCCGTAATCCGCAACCTGGAAGATCGGCGCTTCTTCGTCCTTGTTGATCGCGACGATCACCTTGGAGTCCTTCATGCCGGCCAGATGCTGAATCGCGCCGGAAATACCGACCGCAATGTACAGCTGTGGCGCGACGATCTTGCCGGTCTGACCGACCTGCATGTCATTGGGCACAAAACCGGCATCGACCGCAGCCCGGGAAGCACCGACCGCAGCGCCGAGCTTGTCGGCCAAGGTGTACAGGTGCTTGAAGTTATCGCCGTTCTGCATGCCGCGACCGCCGGAGACGACGATCTTGGCGGCTGTCAGTTCCGGACGATCAGACTTCGCCAGCTCTTCGCCGACAAAGCTCGACTTGCCTGCATCGTGAGCCGCCGAAACCGCTTCAACAGACGCCGAGCCACCTTCGGCAGCCACAGGGTCGAAGCCGGTGGCACGCACCGTGATGACCTTGACCGCAGCAGTGGACTGCACGGTGGCAATCGCGTTACCGGCGTAGATCGGGCGAGTAAACGTATCCGCCGACACCACCGACACGATTTCGGAGATCTGGTCCACGTCAAGCTGCGCGGCAACGCGAGGCAGGATGTTTTTGCCATTGGAAGTCGCAGCGGCAAGAACGTGGCTGTGACCCGCGGCCAGTTCGGCCACCAGCGGCGCGACGTTTTCCGGCAATTGATGCGCGTAGGCAGCGTTGTCGGCGACCAGTACTTTGGACACGCCAGCAATTTTGGCTGCGGCTTCGGCAACAGCGCCGATACCCGAACCGGCAACCAGCAGGTGAATGTCACCGCCGATCTTCTGGGCGGCAGCAACGGTGTTGAGCGTAGCCGGGGCTACGGTCGCATTGTCGTGTTCAGCGATAACCAGGATCGTCATTTAGATTACCTTCGCTTCGTTTTTCAGTTTCTCGACCAGTTCAGCCACCGACTTGACCTTGATGCCCGCGCTGCGTGCAGCTGGCGCTTCAACCTTGATGGTCTTGTTGGTCGAGGCCGTGGAAACACCCAGTGCATCAGGGGTCAGCACTTCAAGCGGCTTCTTCTTGGCTTTCATGATGTTTGGCAGCGAAGCGTAACGTGGCTCGTTCAGACGCAGGTCTGTGGTCACGATAGCAGGCAGGCTCAGGGAGACCGTCTGCAGACCGCCGTCGATTTCACGGGTCACGGCCACCTTGTCGCCGATCACTTCAACCTTCGAGGCGAAGGTGCCTTGCGGGTAACCGCTCAGCGCAGCCAGCATCTGGCCGGTCTGGTTGTTATCGCTGTCGATCGCCTGCTTGCCGAGGATCACCAGCTGTGGCTGCTCCTTGTCGACAACGGCCTTGAGCAGCTTGGCAACGGCCAGCGAGGTGAGATCTTCGGCGGATTCGACCAGCACGGCACGATCGGCACCCAGCGCCAGTGCAGTACGCAGCTGTTCCTGAGCAGTGGTCGGACCAATAGTGACCACCACGATTTCTGTCGCAACACCCTTCTCTTTCAAGCGCACCGCTTCTTCAACAGCGATTTCGCAGAACGGGTTCATGGACATTTTGACGTTGGCCAGATCGACGCCGGAGTTGTCCGCCTTGACGCGAACCTTGACGTTGTAGTCGACCACTCGTTTGACAGCTACAAGAACCTTCATGGATTCCTCACTCTCCGGTGAAAAGAAGTCGCCCGGCGAAACCAGGCGATCGAAATGTGTCCTCAACAAGCAATCGTGCTGATGCAGGCCAGTGGCGCACGTTGAAACGCGCTATAAAAGCCGGGCGTCATCCGTCAAGCAGCGGCGGTATGTGTAAAATGCGCCGTGCGACGTTGAGCCGTGACCTGCACCGCGCCTGCCTGATGCCTTTTGAGAGATTCGCTGGAACCTCGTTTCAGCCTACGGCAAACGCAAAACCGCCCGTATCTTGACCGCAACGCCTTTTCTGGTCAATACGCCAAATCGGCCAGTCCTGAGTCTGGCGTCTTTGATTTATCAGGGCTGCGGCCGATTCAAACAAACGTTTGTATTGGACCCGCACAGTGGTGTAGATATAATGCGTGCCATTAAAAGACTGGCGGTGTCCAACACCTTCCAGGTCGGCCTGCAGGGACCCATAAAGCAGTGCCACATAAAAACACCGTGAGCCTTGAGATTAGGAGATAGCCTGTGGAACGCGAATACATGGAATTCGACGTCGTCATCGTCGGAGCCGGCCCTTCCGGGCTTTCTGCCGCTTGCCGCCTTAAACAGAAGGCCGCTGAAGCCGGGAAGGAAATCAGCGTCTGCGTGGTGGAAAAAGGCTCCGAAGTCGGCGCACACATTCTATCCGGTGCCGTGTTCGAGCCGCGCGCACTGAACGAGTTGTTTCCGAACTGGCAGGAACTGGGCGCGCCGCTCAACACGCCGGTCAAGCGCGATGACATCTACGTGCTGCGCGATGCCGAAAAAGCCCGGAAGATTCCGGACTTTTTCGTTCCCAAGACCATGCACAATCACGGCAACTACATTATCTCGCTGGGCAACCTGTGCCGCTGGCTCGCCCAGCAGGCTGAAAACCTCGGTGTGGAAATCTACCCGGGCTTTGCTGCCCAGGAAGCGCTGTTCGACGAAAACGGCGTGGTTCGCGGCATTGTCACCGGCGATCTCGGCGTCGACCGTGAAGGCAACCCCAAGGAAGGCCTGTACACCCCTGGCATGGAACTGCGCGCCAAGTACACGCTGTTTGCCGAAGGTTGCCGTGGCCATATCGGCAAGCAGCTGCTCAAACGCTTCGACCTCGACAACGAAGCCGACGTGCAGCACTACGCCATCGGCCTCAAGGAAATCTGGGAAGTCGACCCGGCCAGGCACGAACAGGGGCTGGTGGTGCATACCGCAGGCTGGCCATTGGACGACGCCAACCCGGGTGGCTCGTTCCTGTATCACTTGGAAAACAATCAGGTGGTGGTCGGCCTGATCGTTGACCTGTCCTACACCAACCCCTATCTGTCGCCGTTCGATGAATTCCAGCGCTACAAGCATCACCCGGTCATCAAGCAATATCTGGAAGGCGGCAAACGCATCAGTTACGGCGCCCGCGCCATTGCCAAGGGCGGCCTGAACTCGTTGCCGAAGATGGTCTTCCCTGGCGGCGCACTGATCGGTTGCGATCTGGGCACGCTGAACTTCGCCAAGATCAAGGGCAGCCACACGGCCATGAAGTCCGGCATGCTCGCGGCCGACTCGGTGGCAGACGCGCTGTTCGCCGGCCAGGAAGGCGGCGACGTGCTGACCTCCTACGTCGATGCCTTCAAGGCCAGCTGGCTGCATGCAGAGCTGTTTGCCAGCCGCAATTTCGGCGCGGCGATCCACAAATACGGCGCGATCAAGGGCGGCGCTTTCAACTTCATCGATCAGAACATCTTCGGTGGCAAGCTGCCGTTCACCCTGCACGACACCCAGCCTGATTACGCCTGCCTCAAGCTGGCGGCGGACTCAACGAAGATCGATTACCCGAAACCCGACGGCAAGCTCAGCTTCGACAAGCTCAGTTCGGTATTCCTCTCCAGCACCAACCACGAAGAGGAACAACCCTGCCACCTGAAGCTGACCGACCCCAGCATCCCGATCAGCAAGAACCTGCCGCTGTACGACGAGCCGGCCCAGCGCTATTGCCCGGCGGGCGTTTACGAAGTCATCACCAAAGAAGATGGCGAGAAGCGCTTCCAGATCAACGCGCAGAACTGCGTACACTGCAAGACGTGCGACATCAAGGACCCTTCGCAGAACATCACCTGGGTGGCACCGGAAGGCGCGGGCGGGCCGACTTACCCGAATATGTAAGGGCCTCAGTAAACGTCACGCCGAGAAAAGCCCCTGCCGGGGCTTTTCCATTCAGTCAGGCCGGAACCCGCAGGTTGCTGCTTTCCTCACCGGGGCTGCGCTCGAAATAGCGTTTGTATTCCCGGCTGAACTGCGATGCACTCTGATAGCCGACCTTGAGCGCGACCTGCGCCACGCTCATCCCGTCGACCACCAGCAATTGCTGGGCCTTGAGCAGTCGCAGGCGCTTGAGGTACTGCACCGGTGACAACAGGGTGCTGCGCTTGAAATGCTCGTGGAAGGTCGAGGTGCTCATGTTCGCGCAACGGGCCAGGGTGTCGACATTCAGCGCGTGATCGTAATGGTCATGCAGATAGGTGACCGCCGAGGCGATACGGGCAAACTGCCCCTGCTGCTCGACCAGCGCCCGCAACACCCCCGACTGAGGCCCCCGCAGCGCGCTGTACAGCACGTCGCGAACCCGCGACTGCCCCATCGCCTGACATTCCAGAGGGTCGTGCAGGCAACGCAGCAGCCGCTCGACGCTGTCGCGCATCGCACTGTCGATCAACACCGAGGTCATGGATTCAGGCGTCTGCAACTGACTCTCCCGCACGCTGGCCGGCCCCAGCGCCTGCACCAGCTCACCGAGCAACACGCGGTCGATGGCGACGGACACGCCGTACAACGGCTTGTCCGGCGTGGCAAAGGTTTCGCACTTGAACGGCACAGAGAGCGCCTGAATCAGGTAATGCCCGGTGCCGTATTCAAAGGTGCGCGGCCCCAGGCACGCGACCTTGCTGCCCTGCACCACGATCATCAGGCTTGGCTCGTAGATCTGCGGGCTGCTGGCCACATAACCGAACGCCGACAGGACGCGAACCTCCGGCAGAGGCGTTGCAACAAAACCGGGACGAACCGCCAACGGCTTGATCAGTGAGACGAGCGTGGCATTGCCATCGGAGGGGAAATCGAGTGACATGAAAACAGGCCGACAGAGAAATAGACAGCCGCATCATCGCAGATTTAAGCCTCGCAGCCGACCTCAAAACACGCTGCCGGAGAAATAGGCATGAAACACGGAGGAATCACCATAGCCGCGACAGGCCCGCATCCGGACAATAGTGAGCCTCTATTTCGTAACACCTTGCGAGGTCAACTATGTACACAGCTATCGGTTACGCCGCTCAGTCAGCCACCGCCCCCCTCGCCCCGATGACCTTCGAACGTCGCGCTCCGCGTGCCGACGACGTTGCCATCGAGATCCTGTATTGCGGCGTTTGTCACTCCGACATTCACCAGGCGCGTAATGAGTGGGGTATCGCCGTTTACCCGCTGATGCCAGGCCACGAAATCGTCGGACGGGTCACCGCCACGGGTGCCAACGCAACTAAATACAAGGTGGGTGATCTGGTCGGCGTCGGCTGCATGGTCGATTCGTGCCGTGAGTGCTCGGCCTGCAAATCGGACCTCGAGCAGTATTGCCTGGAAGGCCCGACCATGACTTACGCCACGCCTGACCGCGTGGACGGCAGCAACACCATGGGCGGTTACTCCAACAGCATCGTGGTCGCCGAGCATTTCGTCGTGCGCGTCCCGGAAAAACTCGATCCGGCCGCCGCCGCACCGATTCTTTGCGCAGGCATCACCACCTATTCGCCGCTCAAGCACTACGGTGTGAAGGCTGGTGACAAGGTCGGCATTCTGGGCATGGGCGGTCTGGGCCACATGGGCATCAAGTTCGCCAAGGCGATGGGCGCTGAAGTCACTCTGTTCACCCGCTCCGCTGCCAAAGCCCAGGAAGCACGTCGTCAGGGCGCCGATCATGTGATCGTCTCCACCGACGCCGAACAGATGAAAGCCGCTGCCGGGCATTTCGACTTCCTGCTCGACACCATTCCGGTGCAGCACGACCTGAACCCCTACCTGGAAACGCTGCGCTTTGATGGCGTGCATATCCTGGTCGGCCTGATCGAACCGATCGAACCGCCAGTCCACGCCGCCCACCTGGTGATGAGCCGCCGCGTGTTGGCCGGTTCGCTGATCGGTGGTATTGCCGAAACCCAGGAAGTGCTGGATTTCTGCGCCGAGAACGACATCACCTGCGACATCGAAATGCTCGACATCCGCAACATCAACGAAGCCTACGAGCGCATGCTGGCCGGTGACGTGAAATACCGCTTTGTCATCGACATGGCCACACTGAAAGCCTGATTCGGCCCGAATCAGCCGCCGAGATCGGCCGAGAGTTCCGCTGCTATCTGCTTGATCAGCGGAACCAACTCGGCCATTTTCTCCAGCGGCATGTAAGGCACGGTACTGGCAACGCTGATGCCGGCAACAATCTGTTTGCTGGCATCACGTACCGGCGCGGCGACACAACGGATCGACGGTTCGTTGTCCTCCAGATCAAACGCATAACCGCCCTGCACGTACTCTTCCCTTCGCGCGCTCAACTGCGCCCAGGTTTGCTGCTCATGCGCAGGCCATAACGGGTTCCTGCCTGACGCGGGCCTGCTGACTTCGTACAACCGCTGCCATTCCGATTGCGCACTGTCCAGCAACAACGCCTTGCCGATACCGGTCCGTACCAGCGGCATACGGTGCCCGACCCGCGAACGCATTTCAGGTCCGTTGCGGCCGGGATTCTTGTGCAGGTAAAGCACGTCGTCGCCCTCTCGAACCGCCAGATGCACGGTATCGCCTGTCAGCTCCGACAGCCGGTCCAGGTACGGTCGCGCAAGAATCGCCAATGGCACTTCTTCCCGAGCCTGAAACCCCAGCTCAATCAGTTTCGGTCCGAGCAGATACCCCACCTGTGGCACCACGCGAAGGTAGCGCTCTTCAACCAGGCAACTGGCCAGCCGGTGCGTGGTGCTGCGCGTGGTACCGATCAGCCGGGCGATCTCCTTCAGGTCGCGTGCGCCACCGGCCACTGCCTGAACCACGCCCAGACCGCGCAGCAGGGTCTGAGTGCCGGTGGGTGCCGGTTCCTTGTCGGTGATATGCCCAGTAGGCAGTGCGTCGTTTTGCATGAAAGGCCATCTTCCAAAAGAGGTCAGATCGAAAAGCGGGCGACATTATCGTCGCCAGCGCCCGCACGCGTCGACATCAGAGCTCGATACGCTCGACTTTTCCTACCAGCAGGATGTAAGACAGCGCGCCCAGCAAGGCCAGCGCCGAGATATAGGTGATGGCTGGCGCAAACGAGTCGCCCGTGGCCAGAAAGCCGATCACGATGGGTGTGGCGATGGCCGACAGGTTGCCGATGAAGTTGAACGTGCCACCGGTCAAGCCCAGCAGGCGGGCCGGGGCCAGGGTCGAGACCAGCGACCAGGTGATCGACGCCAGGCCGTTACCGAAGAACGCCAAGGCCAGAAAGGTGATGACCAGCGGCGTGGAATCGACGAAGTTGGCGCCGATGATCGAGGTCGAAATCAGCAGCCCGGCGATGATCGGCAGCTTGCGGGCGAAGCCGACGCTGTGGCCACGACGGATCAGCCAGTCGGAGAAGAACCCCGAGCACAGCACGCCGACGAATGCCGCCAGAAACGGCAGCGACGCCAGCAGCCCGGACTTGATGAAGTCCATGCCCCGGTATTTCACCAGGTAGGTCGGGAACCAGGTCAGGAAGAACCACAGCGTGGAGTTCAGACAGAACTGCCCCAGGTAGATCCCCCACAGCTTGCGCTTGCTCAACACAATGCCCAGGTCCAGCCAGCTGAAACCCTGCTTCTGTTTTTCGGCATCCGTCTGGATATCCACCAGACCGCCGCCCTCTTTGATGAGGTCGATCTCCTGCTGGTTGACGCCTTTGAAGTCGCGCGGTTCGCGATACACGGTGTACCAGATCAGCGCCCACAACACCCCGACGCCACCGGTGACGACAAACACCATGTGCCAGCCGTAGTGTGCCTGCAACCAGGCCAGTATCGGGGTCAGAAACGCCAGACCGACAAACTGTCCCGACGTGTAGACGCCAATGGCCGTGGCCCGCTCGCGCTCGGGGAACCAGGTGGTTACCACCCGGCTGTTAATCGGATAGGCCGGCGCTTCGAGCGCACCGACGGCCATGCGCAGCACAAACAGCGCAATGAAGCTGGCCGCGAAGCCGAGCATGATGGTCGCAATGGACCACAGCAGCAGCGCAGCAGTGTAGAGGATGCGCGGCGGGACACGGTCGACCAGCCAGCCTCCGGGCAGTTGCATGGCGGCGTAGGTCCAGCCGAACGCAGAGAAGATCAGCCCGACATGCACCGTATCCAGACCCAGTTCGGCGGTCAGTGCCGGGGCGGCAATCGACAGGTTGCTGCGGTCCAGGTAGTTGATTACCACGGTAATGAACAGCAACACCATGATAAAGAAACGCTTGCGGGACGGCGTCGCCAGCGACGCCGCGCCTTCCATCGTTCGAGTGCGCATGGCCTGTAGCCTCTTGTTGGATTTATTGATGACTGTGCTTCTCTCTCGCTCCCACGCTCCGCGCTCAGCGTTCTATACAAATCCGCTTTTGATTCTGGCCGAAGGCCGTGGGAGCGAACTTGTTCGCGAAAAGGCCAATGCATTCCTCGAAAAACGCATCGGCCGAACGACCGTCTTCGCGAACAAGTTCGCTCCCACACCCTGCGGGCAGTAGCCCAATCTACGGGCTTCTCAGGACTGGTGTATAACGATGAGCGGGGAGCGTGTTCATAATGGCGTGGTCGTCCTACCACTCCGCAAAACTGCCGTCCGCATGGCGCCAGATCGGGTTGCGCCAGCGGTGGCCGATGGCGGCGCGTTCGATGACGTACTCTTCGTTGATCTCGATGCCCAGCCCCGGGCCGTTGGGGATCTTGACCATGCCTTTGTCGTAGTCGAACACTTCCGGGTGCTTGACGTAATCCAGCAGGTCGTTGCTTTCGTTGTAGTGAATGCCCAGGCTCTGCTCCTGAATGAAGGCGTTGTAGCAGACCGCATCCAGTTGCAGGCAGGCGGCCAGCGCAATCGGTCCCAGCGGGCAATGCAGCGCCAGCGCGACGTCATAGGCTTCGGCCATGTTGGCGATCTTGCGGGTTTCGGTGATGCCGCCCGCATGGGACGCATCGGGCTGGATGATGTCGACGTAGCCTTCGCTCAACACCCGCTTGAAGTCCCAACGCGAGAACAGTCGCTCGCCCAGTGCAATCGGCGTGCTGGTCAGCGGGGCCAGCTCTTTCAGCGCCTCGTAGTTTTCGCTGAGCACCGGTTCTTCGATGAACATCAGCTTGTACGGGTCCAGCTCTTTCATCAGCACCTTGGCCATCGGCTTGTGAACCCGGCCGTGGAAGTCCACACCAATGCCGACATTCGGTCCCACCGCATCACGCACGGCAGCCACGTTGGCCAGCGCCAGATCGACCTTGTCGAAGGTGTCGAGAAATTGCAGCTCTTCGGTGCCGTTCATTTTCACCGCCGTAAAACCGCGCTCGACGGCCTCTTTGGCCGCCCGCGCCGTGTCGGCAGGACGATCGCCGCCGATCCACGAGTAAACACGAATCTTGTCACGCACCTGCCCACCCAGCAGATCACTCACCGAAACACCCAGCGCCTTGCCCTTGATATCCCACAGCGCCTGATCGATGCCGGCCAGCGCGCTCATGTGGATCGCGCCACCCCGGTAGAAACCGCCGCGATACAGCACGGTCCAGATGTCCTCGATGTTGCGTGGGTCCTTGCCGATCAGGTAATCGGAAAGCTCTTCAACGGCGGCAGCTACGGTATGGGCGCGGCCTTCGACCACCGGTTCGCCCCAGCCGACAACGCCCTCGTCAGTCTCGACCTTGAGGAAGCACCAGCGCGGCGGAACGATGAACGTGGTGAGTTTGGTGATTTTCATGGGTGCGGTTTCTCTTGTTAATCTCTTGTTTGAATAGCGGCCATCGAACGGCAATGCCAGCCCGTGTCGGTCAGTCTGCAAGCCCTGCGGTGTGTTGCTTCCAGGCGGTCACATAAGCCTTGGCGCGCTCGGCAACGTCGGCAGTACTCATGCCCGGCTTGAACAACCCGGAGCCGAGGCCGAAGCCCTTCACACCCGCGTCGAGGAACACCTTCATGTTATCCGGCGAAATACCCCCGACCGGCAGCAGGATCGTGCCTTTCGGCAGCACCGCCAGCCACGCCTTGACCACCGCAGGCGACATCTGCTCGGCCGGAAACAGCTTGAGCACATCGGCCCCCTCGGCCAGCGCAGCAAAGGCCTCGGTCGGTGTTGCCACGCCCGGTGACAGGAACAGCCCGGCCGCCTTGGCGGCGCGCAGGACCTTCGCATCGCTGTGCGGCATGACAATGACCTGCCCGCCTGCGTCCTTGACCTGTGTCACCTGCTCCGGGGTCAGCACCGTGCCCGCACCGATCAGGCAATCGGCAGGCAATTGCTGACGCAACAGGCGGATGCTGTCGAACGGCTGCGGGGAATTGAGCGGCACTTCGATAACCCGGAAACCGGCCTCGTACAACACATCGCCCATCGCCGGGGCTTCCTCGGGACGCAGGCCGCGCAAAATCGCGACCAGGCCGTTTTCCTTCAATGCTTGCTGGAGCATGTCAAACCTCTCGAATGTGTTGGGATGACCGGCGTGCAATCAGACCCGCCTGAACCGCGACCTGCCAGAGGCCGCGTTCGGTGGCCTGTTCGGCCAATGTCACTTTGGGAAACCCGCAGACCGCCAGGCCGCGCGAATAACGTGCGCACAGCGACTCGCTGCCGATGAGCATCACCGCAGGCAATTGTTCGTGTTTGTGCAGGTGCAATCTGGCGATGGCCCCTAATTCATGGCCAATCAGCAGACCGGAAAGGTAGTCAGGTTGCGCGCTCGCCGTCAGTTGTCCGGTCAGCCCCAGTGTCCGGGTGCTGAATACCGTGGAAAGCGGCCCGGCGCTGCCCGCCTCCGACAGGGCAATCGACAGCCCACGGTCGAACGCCTCAGTGTCGAATGCCTCTGATGGCTGCATGGTGCGCCCGAGAAGGGTGTGTGCGCACAGCGCGGCGTAGATCTCGCCGGTCATGAACGTATCGAAATGAACGATGCGGCCGCGGACCACCTGTACCCATTTGGAATGGCTGCCCGGCAGCCCGATCAACAGCGGCTGACCGTCGACTTGTGCGTCGAGTCCGGCCAGCACACCCAGCACCTGGGTTTCTTCGCCACGCATGACATTGGGCAGGGTCGAGCGTTGCAGAACGCCCGGGATGATATGCACGGTAACGCCATTCATGCTGCGAACCGTCTGCATGGCGGCACTGAGTTCGTTGACGCTCGCCGGCGTCTCCCGATAAGCCGCCTCGCGCCAACCCTGCGCACTGCCGACCATGCCGCAGGCGATGACCGGCAGACCGGGCTCGGCGTCGAGCCAGTCGCCACAGGCCTGATCGAACGCGAGTTCAAAACCGTCACTGCACAACTGCCCGGAAATCAGGCGCGGCGTGGTCGGCAACTGCATGATGCCCGCGCTCAGCGCGCGCTGTTCCAGCACCTGGCCATGTTCGCCAAGTCGATAAGCACGAAGGGAGGTTGTCCCCCAATCGAGTGCGATCAATTGCGCCTGCATTGCGTCACCTGTTGTTTTATTGGAAGTGAGTGCAGGACGACTATAAACCCGTTGTTACGCTTATCTCAATATGTAAATTTCAATCCCATATATAGGGACAAAACAAAAAACACTTTTCTCATTGCTGAGCTACCGTTACCACGTCTTCGGCAAATGCCCGGCACTACCGCCTCCTCCCGGTAGCGTTGCCGCGGTGGTAACGCGCCCGATATTCCCCCTTGGTCACCCTTCCCTCTGGCACTGCTGCGCAGTGTCTGCAGTCACACCTGCTCTTCAAGGAACCTTGCGCCATGAAGCGATTCCTCGTGCTTGACAGCTTTCGCGGGCTTTGTGCCCTGGCGGTTGTGCTGCATCACTTTCATGCGGTACAGAGCATCACTGAGCTGGGCTTTTTCAGACACGCCAACTACCTGGTCAATTTCTTCTTCGCCCTGAGCGGCTTCGTGCTTTATCACACCTACGCGGATCGACTGAACAGCGCAGTGCGACTCAAGCAATTCGTCATCGCACGCGTCTGCCGTCTGTATCCGCTGCACCTGGCAACGTTAATGGCAGCGCTGCTGTTCGAAACACTGAAACTGTTGGCCGAGCGGCAAGGCATTCAGTCGACGGCAGGCAGCTTTACCGGGCCTCGGGCGGTTTCCGAAATACTGCCCAACCTGTTGTTGTTGCAATCCTGGTGGCCCGGTTTCAACTCGATGTCGTTCAACTTTCCATCATGGAGTATCAGCGTCGAGTTTTACCTGTACCTGCTTTTCGCACTGATGGCTGCCGGTCTGCCAAGGCTGCCACGACAGGCATTTGCGACAGTCGCGGTCATGGCGTTCACCGCGCTGCACTTCAGAAGCGCCCTGTTCAGCGAAGGCGCATTGATCGGCGCAGGGTGTTTTTTCAGCGGGGTCGTCACCTGTCGGCTTCATGCAAAACTGAGCGGGCTAAAACTTCACACTGGATGGGCAAGCCTGCTGGAGGCGTTGAGTCTGACGGCGGTGTACATGGCCGTTACCCACAGCGGACCTTCGCAGAACCTCTCTCTGAGCCTGTTATTTTGCGGGGTCATCGGGCTGTTCGCGTTCGAGGCAGGGGTTATTTCGCGATGCCTGAAGACATCACTGTTCAAGTGGGCCGGAGCCTTATCCTTCTCGATATACATGACCCACACCATCGTCCTGTTCGCAGTGACGACAACCCTGATGCTGTTCGAGAGGATCACCCGTCAGACCGTACTGATCGACCTTCCGGGTGAAATTCCCGGCGCCGCCGTACGTTACATCCACACCCAGAGTGCCTGGATCGACAACCTTGTCATCGCAGTCAGCCTCGGGATGGTGTTGCTGCTTTCGATGCTGACGCACCGCTATATCGAGTTGCCGGGCATCGCACTGGGCAAGGCTTGGGGCCGCAACGCCACGGGCAGTTCCGACCAACCCACGGCGCCGCGCGGCACGGCACCCTGAATCCCAGGCATAAAAAAACGCCCTTGCAACGGGCGTTTTCAAAGCTGCGTGAATCAACGCTCCAGCAGGATCCTCAGCATGCGGCGCAACGGTTCAGCCGCGCCCCACAACAGTTGGTCACCCACGGTAAAAGCGCCCAGGTATTGCGAACCCATGTTCAGCTTGCGCAAACGACCCACCGGGACACTCATGGTGCCGGTCACAGCGGTCGGGCTCAGCTCGTGCATGCTCGCTTCACGGTTGTTCGGCACCAGCTTGACCCAAGGGTTGTGCTGACTGATCAGGCCTTCGATGTCCGCAATCGGCACATCCTTGTTGAGCTTGATGGTCAACGCCTGGCTGTGGCAACGCATGGCACCGATGCGCACGCAGATACCGTCCACCGGGATCGGGCTCTTGAAACGGCCGAGAATCTTGTTGGTTTCGGCCTGGCCTTTCCACTCTTCACGGCTCTGGCCGTTGGGCAGCGCCTTGTCGATCCAAGGGATCAGGCTGCCCGCCAGGGGCACGCCGAAGTTCTCGGTCGGGAATGACTCGCCGCGCATGGCTTCAGCCACCTTGCGGTCGATGTCCAGAATGGCGCTGGCCGGGTTGGCCAGTTCGTCCGCCACAGAGGCGTGAACCGCCCCCATCTGCTTGATCAGCTCGCGCATGTTCTGCGCGCCGGCACCTGAGGCCGCCTGATAAGTCATGACGTTCATCCACTCGACCAGACCGGCATCGAACAGACCACCCAGGCCCATCAGCATCAGGCTGACCGTGCAGTTGCCGCCGATGTAGTTCTTGGTGCCGGCGTCCAGTTGCTGGTCGATGACCTTGCGGTTGACCGGGTCAAGCACGATAACCGCGTCATCCTGCATGCGCAGGCTGGAGGCCGCGTCGATCCAGTAACCCTGCCAGCCCGCTTCGCGCAGCTTGGGGAACACTTCGTTGGTGTAGTCGCCACCCTGACAGGTCAGCACCACGTCCAGTGTTTTCAGCTCGTCGATGCTGTAGGCATCTTTCAGCGGCGCAACATCCTTGCCCACCGAAGGCCCTTGGCCACCGACATTGGACGTGGTGAAGAACACCGGCTCGATGAGATCGAAGTCCTGCTCTTCCCGCATCCTTTGCATGAGCACGGAACCGACCATTCCACGCCAACCGATCAGACCTACACGTTTCATCGCAACTGCACCTTGAATAAAAGTGGGACCGCCGTTCTGCGTGTGTACAGCAGGCGGCGGGCCAGAGAGATTACAGATTCCGCAGCGCGGCGACTACTGCATCGCCCATTTCCTGCGTACCGACTTTGACTTTGCCCTCGGACCAGATGTCGCCGGTGCGGATGCCCTGATCCAGCACCAGGCTGACGGCCTGTTCGATGGCGTCAGCGGCGGACGTCAGGTTGAAGCTGTAACGCAGCATCATCGACACCGACAAAATGGTCGCCAGCGGGTTGGCAATGCCCTTGCCCGCGATGTCCGGCGCCGAACCGTGGCAAGGCTCGTACATGCCCTTGTTGGCCGTGTCCAGAGACGCCGACGGCAGCATGCCGATGGAACCGGTGAGCATCGACGCCTGATCCGACAGAATGTCGCCGAACAGGTTGTCGGTCACGATCACGTCAAACTGCTTGGGCGCGCGCACCAGCTGCATGGCGGCGTTATCGACGTACATGTGGCTCAGCTCGACGTCCGGGTAATCCTTGGCGACCTGCTCCACGATCTCACGCCACAACTGGCTCGACGCCAGTACGTTGGCCTTGTCCACCGAACAGAGCTTTTTACCCCGCACCCTTGCCATGTCGAAACCGACTTTGGCAATACGGCGGATTTCGCTCTCGCTGTAGGGCAGCGTGTCATACGCCTGACGCTCGCCATTATCCAGCACGCGGGTGCCGCGTGGCGCGCCAAAATAGATGCCACCGGTCAGCTCACGGACGATCAGAATGTCCAGGCCAGCAACGATTTCCGGCTTGAGGCTCGATGCATCGGCCAGTTGCGGATAAAGGATGGCCGGACGCAGATTGCCGAACAGGCCCAGTTGCGAACGGATTTTCAGCAGCCCGCGCTCAGGACGAATATCGCGCTCGATGGTGTCCCATTTCGGGCCGCCCACTGCGCCGAGCAGCACTGCATCGGCTGCACGGGCGCGATCCAGGGTTTCATCGGCCAGTGGCACGCCATGCTTGTCGATGGCCGCGCCGCCGATCACGTCGTGGGTCAATTCAAACCCCAGTTGATACTTCTGGTTGGCCAGTTCCAGCACCTTGACCGCTTCGGTCATGATTTCCGGACCAATACCATCACCTGGGAGAATCAGAATCTGCTTGCTCATAACATCCTCGATGTGTGCAGCGGCGCCTTGGGTGGCACCTTTTTATAACGCTGAATACGGCAAAAAATTTATCGCCCGGTCAAAACACCTTCGCGAGCAAGACGACTGACCGCCTTGCTCGCGAATGAACCTGTCATCGTTGCCCGAGGCTCAATCGCGAAACAACCACGGCTGGCTGGCGCGGTGCTTGCTCTCGAAACTGGCGATGGCGTCGGCATCCATCAGCGTCAGGCCGATGTCGTCCAGGCCATTGAGCAGGCAGTGCTTGCGAAAGGCGTCGATTTCAAAGCTCAGCACCTTGCCGTCGGGACGGGTCACGGTCTGCGCCTGCAGATCAATGCTCAACTGATAGCCGGGACTGGCCTCGACCTGTTTGAACAGTTGATCGACTTCGTCTTCAGCCAGAATGATCGGCAGCAGGCCGTTCTTGAAACTGTTGTTGAAGAAGATGTCGGCGTAGCTCGGCGCGATGATTGCGCAGAAACCATACTCTTCCAGTGCCCACGGCGCATGCTCACGGCTCGAGCCGCAACCGAAGTTTTCCCGGGCCAGCAAGACGCTGGCGCCTTGGTAACGCGCGTGGTTGAGCACGAAATCATGGTTCAGCGGTCGCTTGGAGTTGTCCTGATACGGCTGGCCCACATCCAGGTAACGCCACTCATCGAACAGGTTCGGGCCAAAACCCGTGCGCTTGATCGACTTGAGAAACTGCTTGGGGATGATCTGGTCGGTGTCGACGTTGGCGCGATCCAGAGGAGCGACCAGGCCATTGTGCTGGGTAAAAGCTTTCATGCTGGATTCCTCAGTGCTGGATCAGGTCGCGAACATCGATGAAACGGCCATTGACCGCTGCGGCAGCAGCCATCGCCGGGCTCACCAGATGCGTCCGGCCACCCGCGCCCTGACGACCTTCGAAGTTACGGTTGGAGGTCGATGCGCAATGCTCGCCGGAACCGAGACGGTCCGGGTTCATCGCCAGGCACATGGAGCAGCCCGGCTCGCGCCACTCGAAACCGGCCTCGATAAAGACCTTGTCCAGCCCTTCTTTCTCGGCCTGTTCCTTGATCAGGCCCGAACCTGGCACCACGATGGCCTGCTTGATCGTTGCAGCCACCTTGCGGCCCTTGGCAACGTCCGCCGCCGCCCGCAGGTCTTCGATCCGCGAGTTGGTGCAGGAGCCGATGAACACGCGGTCCAGCTGGATATCAGTGATTGGCTGATTGGCTTTCAGGCCCATGTATTTCAAGGCGCGTTCGATGGAGCCACGCTTGACCAGGTCCGGTTCCTGCGCCGGGTCCGGCACGTTCTGGTCGACTGCCAGCACCATTTCCGGCGACGTGCCCCAGCTGACTTGCGGCTTGATCTGTGCGGCGTCCAGCTTGACCACGGTGTCGAACACCGCGTCGGCGTCGGACACCAGGTCCTTCCAGGCCTCGACGGCGAGGTCCCATTCAGCGCCCTTCGGAGCGAACGGACGGCCCTTGACATACTCGACGGTCTTCTCGTCGGTGGCCACCATGCCGACCCGGGCACCGGCTTCGATGGACATGTTGCAAATGGTCATGCGGCCTTCGATAGACAGGTCGCGAATTGCGCTGCCGGCGAACTCGATGGCATAGCCGTTACCACCTGCGGTGCCGATCTTGCCGATCACCGCCAGCACGATGTCCTTGGCCGTCACGCCGAACGGCAATTGCCCTTCGACCGAGACCAGCATGTTTTTCATCTTCTTGGCCACCAGGCACTGGGTCGCAAGCACATGCTCGACCTCGGACGTGCCAATGCCGTGGGCCAGTGCGCCAAACGCGCCGTGGGTCGACGTGTGCGAGTCGCCGCAGACCACGCTCATGCCCGGCAGGGTTGCGCCTTGCTCAGGGCCAATGACGTGAACGATGCCCTGACGCGGGTCGTTCATCTTGAATTCGGTGATGCCGTATTCGTCGCAGTTGTCGTCGAGGGTCTGCACCTGCAGGCGCGAGACCTGATCTTCAATGGCGTCGATACCGCCCTTGCGTTCCGCCGTGGTCGGGACGTTGTGGTCCGGCGTGGCGATGATCGAGTCGATCCGCCACGGCTTGCGCTTCGCCAGCCGCAGACCTTCGAACGCTTGCGGCGAGGTCACTTCATGGATGATATGGCGGTCAATGTAGATCAGCGCCGAACCGTCGTCGCGCTGTTTGACCAAATGCGAATCCCAGAGCTTGTCGTAGAGCGTTTTTCCGGCCATCGGACGTACTTCCTCATCAGCTTCTTTCTATGCCTTGGGCAATCGTGACGATGACCCTTTGGCTTGTGCGGCCATCCTATGGAATGTGCTTAAATAACTCAAATTCATAATTTTCATGCTTTGGATAACCAAATGGAATCCGACTATGGACCTTGCCAATCTGAACGCCTTTATCGCCATTGCCGAGACAGGCAGTTTCTCGGGTGCCGGTGAGCGTCTGTACCTCACCCAGCCGGCGATCAGCAAGCGCATCGCCGGCCTGGAGCAGCAGCTCAACGTCCGTTTGTTCGACCGCCTGGGCCGCGAAGTCAGCCTGACCGAAGCGGGTCGCGCCCTGCTGCCACGGGCCTATCAGATTCTCAACGTGCTGGATGACACCCGACGCGCGCTGACCAACCTGACCGGCGAAGTCACCGGTCGCCTGACCCTGGCGACCAGCCACCACATAGGCCTGCACCGCCTGCCTCCGGTATTGCGGGCGTTCACCCGGACCTACCCGACCGTTGCACTGGATATCCAGTTTCTGGATTCGGAAGTGGCCTACGAGGAAATTCTTCACGGGCGCGCCGAGCTGGCAGTAATTACGCTGGCACCCGAGCCGCATTCGCTGATCCGCGCCGTGCCGGTCTGGGACGACCCGCTGGACTTCGTTGCGGCCCCTGAACATCCGTTGGCCAACAGCGGCCCGATGAAGCTGGAAGACATCGTGCGTTACCCCGCCGTATTTCCCGGCAGCAACACCTTCACGCATCACATCGTCAGCAAGCTGTGCGAGGCTCAAGGCCTCAGGCCCAACATCGCGATGAGCACCAACTATATGGAGACCATCAAAATGATGGTCTCCATCGGCCTGGCCTGGAGCGTTCTGCCGCGCACCATGCTGGACGAACAAGTGGCGCGCATTCCATTGCCGGGCGTGCAGCTCAATCGCCAGCTAGGCTACATCCTGCATACCGAACGCACGCTCTCGAATGCTGCCAGGGCATTCATGAAATTGCTCGATGCGCAGACACAGTAAGTAGACCCTGCTGCAGACGGCAGGCTGAGCGCTCTATCAGCGTCGTTCATCAAAGGCTCGTGACACATGCGCAACCCACCGGATAAACCCGAGCATGACACCCTTGCACCGGCAGCGGCGGAGCGCATGATCGAAAACGACCGTGATCGGCTGGAACTGGCACTGGACCTGGCGCAGATGGGCACCTGGGATCTGGACGTCCCCCGCAACAGGCTGCGAGCTTCGGCGCGCACGGCGTTCCTGCATGGCATGGACACACAGCCCTTCGATGAGGACGCCGAGCTTTTTTTCGGCAGACTGCCCCTCGAAGAACGCCTGAAGATGCGCAGGACCTTCGAGGCAGCGATTGAAAATCGCGACGACTACCTTCAGGTGACCTACCGGTTTCAGCTGAAAAACGGCACTTCGCGCCTGCTGGAAAGCCGCGCGCGGATTTACCGGGACAGTCAGGGTCAGTTGTCGAGACTCGCAGGCACGCTGATGGACATTACTCAACAACGCGCCCAGGCGGCACTCGAGGCCAGTGAAGAAAAGTTTGCCAAAGCGTTTCACTCAAGCCCGGACTCGATCACCATCACCGAAATCGAGTCGGGTCGCTACGTGGAAGTCAACGATGGCTTCTGTCGCCTCACCGGCTTCAGTGCTCAGGAAGTGGTCGGGCGCACCGCCCATGAAATCGGCATCTGGACCGATACCCGGCAGCGCGAGTACATGATCGACGAACTGCGTCAGAAAGGTCGCGTTCATCACCGGGAAATGAGCGGTCGCGACAAAAATGGCAACCCGCTGGTGCTGGACATCTCGGTGGACTTCATCACCCTCAACGACACCGCCTGCCTGCTCATGAACGCCCGGGACATCGGCCAGTTGAAGGACGCGCAGGCGCAGATCCATCATCTGGCCTATCACGATCCGCTGACCGGTCTGCCCAATCGCGCCCTGCTGCTGGACCGCCTCAGCCAGCAGTTGTCCCTGCTCCAGCACCAGAACCTGCGCGGCGCGCTGCTGTTTCTCGATCTCGATCATTTCAAGCACATCAACGACTCGCTTGGCCATCCGGTGGGCGACAGCGTGCTGAATGTCGTGGCGGCACGGCTGGAAGCAAGCGTGCGCCAGGAAGACACGGTGGCCCGTCTGGGCGGCGACGAGTTTGTGGTGTTGATCTGCGGGCTGGACGGTTCACTCGATGAAGTCACCCATCAGGTCCGGACGCTGTCCGACAACCTGCGCGAGCTGCTGGCCGAACCGATGTTCCTCGATGGCCACCGCCTGCAGGTCACACCGAGCATCGGTATCGTCCTCATCCCGGACGACGGCCTGACCCCTGCCGATGTACTCAAGCGCGCCGACATCGCCCTGTATCGCGCCAAGGATGCCGGACGCAACGCGTCACAGTTTTTCCATGTGTCCATGCAACAAGCCGTCAGCAAGCGTTTGCAGCTTGAAAACGATTTGCGCCTGGCACTGACCCGCAATGAATTCCACCTGCATTTTCAGGCTCAGGTTGATTGTCGCGACAATCAGATCACCGGTGCGGAGGCGCTGCTGCGCTGGCAGCACCCCGAGCATGGGCTGCTGCCTCCCGACCAGTTTGTGCAGATACTGGAAGAGAGCGGCATGATTCTGGAGGTGGGCAGCCGGATCCTCGACGACGCCTGTAAAATCGGCGGGCTGCTGTTGAGTCAAGGGCTGGTTTCGAAAGACCGGTTCCTGATGGGCGTCAATATCAGCCCGCGCCAGTTCCGTCAGAACGACTTTGTCGAGCGCGTGGAATACAGCCTTAAACAGCATCAACTGCCTGCGTCCATGCTCAAGCTGGAAATCACCGAAGGCATCGTCATTCAGAACCTGGACGATACAATCCTCAAGATGCGCAGCCTGAAGGAGCTGGGCGTAAGCTTTGCGATGGATGACTTCGGTACTGGCTATTCGTCGCTGACCTACCTCAAGCGCCTGCCGGTGGACACGCTGAAGATCGATCAGTCATTCGTTCAGGACGCCACCAGCGACCCCAACGATGCCGAAATCATTCGCGCCATTGTGGCGATGGCCCAGAGCCTCAAACTGAACGTCATTGCCGAAGGCGTGGAAACCCCGGAGCAACTGGCCTTTCTCGAAAAAGTCGGCTGTTACAACTACCAGGGATACCTGTTCAGCGAACCGCTGCCCGGCCCGGCGTTCGAGTCCCTGCTGGAACTCAAGCGACACGCGCACTAGAACTGAAAACAGGAAAGGCGCCCGAAGGCGCCTTTCTGTCATGTGCCGCTGACCGACGAATCAGTTTTCCAGCGCTTTCTGGCTGTTAAGCGGAATACGCTTTGGTTTCGCTTCTTCCGGCACATTCCGCACCAGGTCAATATTCAGCAGGCCGTGGGACAAATCGGCCCCTTTGACTTCGATATTGTCAGCCAGCCTGAACGACAGCTTGAATTCACGCCGGGCAATACCCTGATGCAGATAGGTCACGTTTTCGGCTTCTTGCTCGCGCTTGCTGCCGATCACGGTCAACACACCTTTTTCAACCTGCAACTCGAGATCCTGCTCTTGCATGCCTGCTGCAGCAATCACGATTCGATAATGGTCATCGGTGTGCCGCTCCACATTGTAGGGAGGGTAGCCGCTGGTTGTCTCGTTTCGCGCCGCCGACTCGAAAAGGTCGTTGAAGCGGTCGAATCCCACTGAGTTGCGAAACAGTGGAGCCAGAGAAAATGCAGTAGCCATAATAGTTCTCCTGTTTATCAGCGAGTGGTGTACGCGACCCGTATTCGGCATCGCTTGATCACCAAAATAGGGACGCCCTTTCGCTTTTCAAGAGGTTTTTTTCAGACTTTTTTCGACCGTTCGTCGGGCTGGTTTTCCGGTGCGCAGCCGAGCAATACGCTGATCCGGTCACAGTCGGTTTCGCGGCGCAACGCATTGAACATCAGCGTCGCTTCCGGGTAACTCTTGGTCAGCAGCACCAGCCATTGCTTGAGGCGGCCGGGGGCCTGGATAAGCGTCATCTTGACCAGACAGGCCTGCCAGAAGGTGCGCAACATCGGCTGCAGCTCGGCCCAGGTCATCGGCACCACCTCTTCGCCCTTCTGCGCCGCAGCAATCTGCCTGGCCAGATCAGGGCGCGCTACCAGCCCGCGACCAATCATGATGTCCCGCGCGCCGCAGATTTCACGGCAACGGCGCCAATCCTCAACGGTCCAGATTTCACCATTGGCGACGACCGGAACCTTGACCACTTCCTGAATGCGCGCAATCCACTCCCAGTGCGCGGGCGGCTTGTAGCCGTCGACCTTGGTGCGTGCGTGAACGACAATTTGCTCTGCCCCGCCGTCAGCCAGCGCGCGGGCGCAATCCAGCGCGCCATCAGTGTTTTCGTACCCCAGACGCATCTTGGCGGTCACTGGAACGGGTTTGGGCACTGCACGGCGCACCTCGCTGACGATGGTGTGCAGCAGATCCGGCTCCTTGAGCAGGACTGCCCCGCCACGGGAGCGGTTGACGGTCTTGGCCGGGCAACCGAAGTTCAGGTCCAGTACCGGTGCGCCCAGCTCGCAGGCGAACGCGGCGTTCTCGGCCAGGCACACCGGATCAGAACCCAGCAGTTGGAGCCGTAAGGGCGTGCCGGCGTCAGTCTTCGCGCCCTTGTGAAACTCCGAAGCGTACTTGTAGAAGTAGTGCGCCGGCATCAAACGCTCGGACACCCGGATGAATTCGGTCACGCACCAGTCGATGCCACCCACTTTCGTCAGTGCATCGCGCAGGATGTCGTCAACCAGCCCCTCCATGGGCGCCAGAGCAATTTGCATGGGTCACACTCGAAAAAAGTCCGGCAGTTTACTGCCCGGCGTGCGGATTGGGAACGTCACCGTCGGGAATGGCCGTGCCATAGCCTTCGATGAACTCGGCGGGCATGCGTTTGGGCCGACCGGTGGACAGTTCGATGCAGACAAAGGTGGTTTGCGCGCGCAGCAGCGTCAGGTTGTCGGCGGGCCGTATGAGCTGGAAGCAGCGGGTCATTTTCAGGCGGCGGTCCCAGTCGGTGATCCAGGTCGCCAGTTGCAGGTCGTCGTTTTCGTAGGCGCTGGCCAGGTAGTCGATCTCGTGGCGGACCACCGCCATGGCCCGGTCCAGGCGTCGATACTCGGTCAGGTCCAGCCCCAGGAACTGTGAGTGCCGCCAGGCGCAGCGCTCCAGCCAGGAAACGTATACGGCATTGTTGGCATGCCCCAACCCGTCGATGTCTTCGGCGCCGACGTTGAGATCAATGACGAAAGGCGTTGTCCGGTCCCAGACCATGCGTGCTCCTGCTTGAGTGAATGCGATGGGCGGGAGTGTAGCGAAGTCAGGATCCGTGGGAGCGAACTTGTTCGCGAAATGGCCCGTACAGTCGCAGAAATCGGGTCGCCTAAACACAGTCTTCGCGAACAATGCGGATCGCCGCCCCGGTCGCCCCCGGCCCTTCGGGCAGAAGCAGGCTTGTGCATGACCATCGTGCCGATGCTCTGCGTCGGCATGCAGTTCTGGACGCTCTGCGTCCTCCTTGTGTTCGTGACGCTCTGCGTCACACAGCGGTTCTGTGATGTCAGTTGGATATGTTTACGGCTCAAGGCACCTTTTCACACCCCTGACCATCGTGCCGACGCTCCGCGTCGGCATGCAGTTCGTGACGCTCTGCGTCACACGGCGGTGCTGCGGTGTCAGTTGGATGTGTTTCTAACTCAAGGCACCTTTTCGCCCCTCGGCGAGTTACTTTGATGGGGCCAAAGTAACCAAAGCCCTAAGCTCCGTTTCCGGCCCGACTTCGTCGGGTTCCTTCGCCCTGCCACTGATCCGGGGGTCGCCGCAACGGGCCATCCATGGCCCGGTGCGGCTAGCCTG
>NZ_MTSB01000007.1 GCF_002093745.1 Pseudomonas graminis | reverse complement strand
CGGCGGTTCTGCGATGTCAGCGATGTCTGTTTACGGCTCAAGGCACCTTTTCGCCTGCGTCGTCAGCGCCATCGCGGTAAAAACGCTTTTGACTCTCGTGCCGACGCTCCGCGTTGGCATGCAGTTCGTGACGCTCCGCGTCACACGGCGGTTCTGCGATGTCAGCGATGTCTGTTTACGGCTCAAGGCACCTTTTCGCCCCTCGGCGACCTACTTTGATGGGGCCAAAGTAGGCAAAGCCCCTGGCTCCGTTTCCGGCCCGACTTCGTCGGGTTCCTTCGCCCTGTCACTGATCCGGGGGTCGCCGCAACGGGCCATCCCTGGCCCGGTGCGGCTAACTCGGCATCCTTGCCGAGTTACCCCCGGATCAGCGCCAGGACTCAGCCGTCACTTACGTCGCACTCTGCATCGTTAGTGCCATCGCGATAGAAAAGCGCTTTTTATGCGCAGTGATTACCCGCTGGGCCATAGTACAGATGTGACGCGCAGAGAATTGGCAGTCTGCTCAGGTCAACCCGCCAGACTCGCCTGCAATTTGAGCTGCACCTGCTCGCCCGGTCTCAGGCTGAAGGCGTCGCCGGAGCCTGATGCCGCTTCTACGCGTACGAAGCCTGTGGCTTCATTTCCGCATACGCCCAGCAGGGGTCTGCTGCCGGGGTGCCAGACTACGGTGTTGGTGCTGTCGCCGGTGTCGATGTTCAGTCGGCGTTGCCAGGTGGGGTCTTGGAGTTGCAGGGCGCCGGCGTGTTCGAAGACGCGCTGACAGCCGCCTGCCACGCGCAGTTCGCCTTGCTGCTGGCACGCCTGACGGCTGAGTTCGTCATAGCCTTGAGCGCCGTCCAGGCCGTCCAGTGCTACCTCCGCGACATCGCTGATCCGCCAATACGCATGCAATGCGTGACTGAAATGACACGGCTCGCTGTCTTCGTGACAGGTGCTCAGACGCAGTTCCATGCCCTGCCCCAACTCGGCGTGCAGGTCGACCTGCCAGTCCCATAGCTGCAAGCGCCAGTGCAGGCTCACGCCCTCTTCGCTCTCACGGCTATCGATTAGTTTCCAGTCCAGCAAGCGCCCCCAGCCGTGCGCAGGCCAGCCACTTTCGCCGGGATGCCGGCCATACCAGGGCCAACAGACCGGCACACCGCCCCGAATCGCACCCACTTGTGGCCATTGCGCTGCGCACCACAGCCAGGGTTTCTGGCCACGTGGCTGGAAATGCAGCAGTTGAGCGCCCTGCCGACTGAAAACGGCCTGACACTGAGGATGATCAATCACCAGAACGTCGCGCAGCTGGTGACGTTCCCACTCGAAAGTCGGTCTGGCACGGCGGGATCGGAAGAAGCGTTGCAATGGATGTTCAGGCAGTTGCGCGTCGTGAGTGGTCATCGCCCATCGCGTCCCTGAAAAATAAAAGGATCAACTCATAAAAAAACGGGCAGCCAGGCTGCCCGCAAAGCACACACGACCCTTGATCGCGTTACGCGTCAATCAATACTCAGAACTTCGATTGAATCTTGATGCCCGCTACGATGGCATCATCAACCTGATCAACACCGCCAGGGTGCTTGATGTATTGCAGGTTGGGGCGCACGGTCAGCCAGTTGGTCACGTGGAAGCCGTAGTAGATTTCGGAGTTGTACTCGGTGCTCTGGACCGGCAGGTAACCAGGGTTATCGAAGTCATTGATGCCGCTGATCTGGTTGGCCAGACGCACGCGATCCTGCACATCGTCGTTGACGTGGATACGGGCGATACCGATACCGATGTCATCTTTCGGACGCGAGTTGAACGGGCCTTTGTAGGTCAGACCGATCTGCTGGTAGTTATCAACGAAGTTGGTGGCCTTGTCATGCACAGTGGCGTTGGCAAAGATGTTCAGACCGCGTGACGCGTCGCCGTTGTGAGTGGTCAGCTGTTGCTGTGCAACGACCCACCAGCCATGCTTGCTGTCATGCGACTTGAACGCAGCGCCAGTGGCCGCTTGCGGCTGACCGTTGACGTCTTCATAGACATCATCGGCGTTAGGCGTGCTCTTGTAGAAGCCGACACGGTATTCACCGGGCAACGAGTTGATGGTCGGGGTCCAGACCAGTTCAACCGGCAGGATCATGCCTTTGGTGCCGCTACCGCTCAGCTTGAAGCCGTTGCCGGTTTCCAGGTTGGACGGGTTCTGCTCGTAGACACCCACTTGTGCATACACTTCCGGGGTGATGTTGTACTTGACGCGCAAGGCCCACTGGCTGATTGGCCAGTTGTACCAGGTGTTCACGTAGTTACCGACCTGCGAACCACAGAACGACAGGTTCTGGAAGTCGCACGGGAAGCTGTTGAAGTCTTCGCCCGGCCCGAAACGACCGGCCTTGACGTCCAGCGCGCCGTCAAAATACTTTTGTTTGACCCACATCTGAGTCAGACGCCAGGTCTGGCCACGACCCCAGACTTCCTGAGAAGAACTGAGCGTACCGGCACGAGGATCGCCGATCCGGTCGTTGGAGATATTGCGCCCGCTACGTTCGGTGATTGCCAGTTTGAACTCAGCGTCCTGCCAGCCAAGCACTTTCTGCAAATCGATCTTCATGCCCAGCGCGAACTGATCGCTGTAACGGCCGGTGGTGTCGTCGTTGGAGCCGCCTTTCAGGTTGCTGGCCATCTCGGAAACGTATTCCAGCGAGAAGTCATAACCCTTGTCCAGCAACTCGGTGCGCTTGCCGCCCCAGTCGCCGGTCATCCAGCGTGAATCGGCACCAAAAGCTTCGTCAGCATGAACATTGCCTGCCAGACCCATCGCACCCACTACCGACAGCGTGCTGACCAACTGAAGCCGGGAAAGCGATTTACCTTTGTTGATCTTCTTCATCCCATCAATCCTCGTTTTATTGTTATTAGCTTTGGTAGACGTCTTGCTTCATTCACTGCTTGTGTTCACTGACAGGCCGTTTCGTTGTGGCAGTCGACGGCCGATCAGCGATGCTCGGTATTGAATCAATCTATCACTTGCGGTTCAACTGGGAGACGTTGCTTGCTCGCTCGGCCGCCGGTGGTTGCCCCAGGACCCCGAGACGCTCACCGCTCTGGGCGTCGAAAATCAGGACCTTTGAAGGATCGAATTGCAGCGTCAGGCTCTCGCCCACCTGTGGGGCGACATCCGGGGCAAGACGGCAGCAGACCTTGCTCTGGTTCAGCGTCACGAACACCAGTGTATCCGGCCCGGTAGGTTCGGTGACTTGCACCTCGGCACGAATGGTGGGCAGCCCCATCGATTCTTCGGTCGCCAGCATAATCTGTTCTGGCCGAATGCCAAGAATGATTTCACGGTCTTCCAGTCCGGCATCGGAAACGCCGACCGGCAGTTCGCAACGCGCCTGACCGCTGTCGAGCATCGCGAGCAATTGGCCATCCTTGCGTTGCAGGCGCAGCGGGATGAAGTTCATTGGCGGTGAGCCGATGAAGCTGGCCACAAACAGGTTGGCCGGATCATTGTAGATCTGCTTAGGCGTGCCAAACTGCTGGACGATACCGTCCTTCATGACCGCCACTTTATCGCCCAGCGTCATGGCCTCGATCTGGTCGTGGGTGACATAGACCGTGGTGGTTTTCAGACGCTGGTGCATCAGTTTCATTTCGGTACGCATCTCGACCCGCAACTTGGCGTCGAGGTTGGACAGCGGCTCATCGAACAGGTAGATCTTCGGACGGCGCGCCAGCGCGCGCCCCATCGCGACCCGCTGCTGCTGACCACCGGACATCTGTCCCGGTTTGCGATTGAGCAGGTGCTCGATCTGCAGCAGCTTGGACACCCGGGCGACTTCCTCGTCGATGTCAGCCTGCGGCATCTTGCGAATCTTCAGACCGAACGCAATGTTCTCGCGAACGGTCATGGTCGGGTACAGCGCATAGGACTGAAACACCATAGCGATGTCACGGTCTTTCGGGCTGGTACCGCTGACGTCTTCGCCATCAATCAGAATTGCGCCGCCGCTGATGCTTTCCAGCCCGGCAATGCAGTTCATCAGGGTGGACTTTCCGCAGCCGGACGGGCCGACCAGAATCAGAAACTCGCCATCCTTGATCGACAGCTCGATGTTCTTGAGCGTGTCCGGCAGGTTGCTGCCGTAGGTCTTGTTGACGTTGCGTAATTCGAGAGTCGCCATGATTACCCCTTGACCGCGCCGGCCGTCAGCCCACGCAGGAAATACTTGCCAGCCAGTACGTAGACCAGCAGTGTCGGCAGGCCGGCGATCATCGCCGCCGCCATGTCAACGTTGTATTCCTTGGCGCCTGTGCTGGTGTTGACCAGGTTGTTCAGCGCCACGGTGATCGGCTGAGAATCGCCGCTGGAGAACACAACGCCGAACAGGAAATCGTTCCAGATCTGGGTGAATTGCCAGATCAGGCAGACCATCACGATGGGCGTCGACATCGGCAGGATGATGCGGCCGAAGATCGTGAAGAAACCTGCGCCGTCCAGACGTGCAGCCCGGACCAGAGCCTCCGGAATGCTGACGTAGTAGTTACGGAAGAACAGCGTGGTGAACGCCAGCCCGTAGACCACATGAACGAACACCAGCCCCGCTGTGGTATTGGCCAGGCCCATCTTGCCCAGCGTGAAGGAAGCCGGCAGCAGCACGGTCTGGAACGGCAGGAAGCAACCGAACAACAAAAGACCGAAGAACATTTGCGAGCCCTTGAAGCGCCACATCGACAGCACATAGCCGTTGAGCGCGCCGATGGCCGTTGAAATGAGCACCGCCGGAACCGTGATTTTGATCGAGTTCCAGAAGTAGCCGTCAACGATGTCCCAAGCCTTGATCCAGCCAATCGCGGTGACCACGCTCGGCAGGCTCAGCAGGTTGCCGGTGCCGATGTCTTCGGGCGTCTTGAAGCTGGTGAACAGCATCACCACCAGTGGCACCAGATAAATCAGGCACGCCAGCGTCAGCACGGCGTAAATCAACACACGACTGAAGCTGATGCCCGGTTTGCCAACATGACTAGTCATGGCGTTTGGTCCTCAGCTCGGAATACAGGTACGGCACCAGAATCGCCAGGATTGCGCCCAGCATCAGAATCGCACTGGCCGAGCCCATGCCCATCTGGCCGCGACTGAAGGTAAAGGAATACATGAACATCGCGGGAAGGTCAGACGAGTAGCCGGGGCCGCCGGCGGTCATCGCCGCCACCAGATCGAAGCTCTTGATGGCGATGTGCGCCAGAATCATGATCGCGCTGAAAAATACCGGGCGCAGGCTAGGTAACACCACACGCCAGTAAATCATCGGCAAACTGGCACCGTCCATTTGTGCCGCGCGAATGATCGATTGATCGACGCCGCGCAGCCCTGCCAGAAACAGTGCCATGACGAAACCGGAAGACTGCCAGACGGCAGCGATGACCAGGCAGTACACGACGCGATCCGGGTCAACCAGCCAGTCGAGGCGGAAACCTTCCCAGCCCCAGTCGCGCAGCATCTTGTCCAGGCCCAGGCCGGGGTTGAGCAGCCACTTCCAGGCGGTACCGGTGACGATCATCGACAACGCCATCGGGTACAGATAAATAGTGCGAATCACGCCCTCGCGGCGGATGCGCTGGTCCAGCAGGACAGCCAGCAGGACACCGATCACCAGGCTGATGGCGATGAACATGCCACCGAACACCGCGAGGTTCTTGCTCGCCACCCACCAGCGGTCGTTGTCCATCAGGCGCGCGTATTGCGCCAGGCCGACCCACTTGTAGGACGGCAAAAACGTCGAGTTGGTGAACGAAAGCGCAAACGTCCAGAGGATGTAGCCGTAAAAACCGACCAACACGATGAACATGCTGGGTGCCAGCACCAGTTTGGGTAGCCAGCGTTGCAGCGCATCCATGGGCGAAGCTTTGCTGTGCGCAGCGACAGAGCTCATCGGGAGTATCCCTTATGTCGAATTCAGGCCGCAGCCGTGGGTGAAATCAGCCAGGGATTTCAACACCACGAACTGCGGATGCAGGCTTTCTGATAGGTATTACTGGGCCGACTTGACTGCGGTCGCCAGCTTCTTGGCGGTGGCGGCCGGATCGGCTGACGGGTCGTTGATGTAGTTGGTGATCACATCAAAGAACGCGCCCTGCACTGCCAGCGTAGTCGCCATGTTGTGCGCCATGCTCGGCTGCAGACCGCCGGTCTTCGAATCAGCCAGGAAGTCCTTGGCAGCCGTTTGAGCGCAGGAGTCAAAACCGTACTTGTTCATGTCGGCAAGCATGTCTTCACGCACCGGGATAGAACCCTTGTTGATGCTGAAGACCTTCTGGAAGTCCTCACCCATCGCGACCTTGGCCAGATCCTGCTGTGCAGCAGTGGTGCCTTTGTCTTTCTGCTTGAAGACTGCCAGCGAGTCGATGTTGTACGTGAACGACTTGTCGGTGCCCGGGAAGGCTACGCACTGGTAATCCTTGCCCGCGACTTTCTTGGCTGCGGTCCATTCGCTTTTGGCCCAGTCACCCATGATCTGCATGCCGGCCTTGCCGTTGATGACCTTGGCCGCTTCCAGGTTCCAGTCCTGACCCTTGCCGTCCGCGTCCATGTAGGTCGCGACCTTTTTGAGTTCGGTCAATGACTTGACCATGCCTTCGCCGGTCAATGCACCTTTGTCGAGATCAACCAGGGCTTTCTTGTAGCCATCTGCACCCATCACCGAGAGCACAACGGCTTCAAATACGGTGCTGTCCTGCCAAGGCTGACCGCCATGTGCCAGCGGGATGAAACCGGCTTTCTTCAGCTTGTCGCCCGCAGCGTAGAATTCTTCGAGGGTGGTGGGTGCCTTGTCGATGCCGGCCTTCTTGAAGACTTCGGGGTTGATCCACAGCCAGTTGACGCGGTGAATGTTCACCGGCACGGCGACGTAATCACCGTCGTACTTCACGGTATCGGAGACTTTCTTGTCCAGCAGCGAGTCCCACTTCTCGGCCTTGGCGACCTCTTTCAACGCGTCGGTATCCAGCAGGCCGGTAGAGGCCCATTCCTGAATGTCCGGGCCTTTGATCTGGGCAACGCCTGGCGGGTTGCCAGCAACGGCGCGGCTTTTGAGCACCGTCATGGCCGTGGCACCACCGCCACCGGCAACGGCACCGTCTTTCCAGACGAAGCCGTCTTTTTCAACTTGCGCCTTCAAGACATCGACCGCAGCTTTTTCCCCACCCGACGTCCACCAATGCACCACTTCAACAGTGCCTTTGGATTCAGCGGCGGTAGCGCTCAGAGGGAACAACGAAGCGAGAGAGATGACAACAGCGAGACGTGACATGGAATTCATCGAATTGACCTTTCTTGTTGTTATGCATGAGCAAGTCTGGTGCTTGCGCTTCGTGGGATTCTAACCAAGACCTGTACAGCTTCAGTAACGAAGGGACGCGCATATGTCACAGAATGGTTACACGCGGTTCATTTCCGAGACAGCCTGGTGAAAAGCCAGCATCCGCATAGCTTATTCCGCACTCCTCGGCAGGTACAACGTCACCCGCAATCCGCCGTCGCGCAGGTTCTGCAGACTGACTTCGCCGCCGTGGCTGTGAGCGATGTTGCGCGCGATGCCCAGCCCCAGGCCGTAGCCCTGCTGCTGACTGCCCGCCAAGCGGAAATGCGGCTCGAACACATGCTCCAGACGCTGCTCAGGCACCCCCGGCCCTTCGTCATCCACGTGCAGGACAAACGCCTGTGCGCTGTCTTCGACCTTCAAATGGGCACGATGCCCGTATTTAAGGGCGTTATCGATCAGGTTACCGATGCAGCGCTTGAGCGCCAGCGGTTTGCCCGGATAAGCCGCCAGCGCCTCACCATGCTGGGTGACACGCCCGTCGCCGTCAGGGCGCAGCCAGGGCTCGACCAGGCATTCAAGCAGCGCATTCAGGTCCACCGGCTCGATGTTCTCGTGGATATCGGTGTCCTTGACGCATTGCAGCGCGCCTTTCACCAGCAACTCCAGCTCATCCAGGTCGCGACTGAATTTGCGCTGCAGCGCCTCGTCCTCCAGCAATTCCACGCGCAGCCGCAGGCGGGTGATCGGCGTGCGCAGGTCATGGGAAATGGCGCTGAACAGTTGGCCCCGCTCGGTCAGGTAGCGGCTGATGCGGGTGCGCATGGCGTTGAATGCCCGGCTGACCTCGACGACTTCACTGCCACCACCCTCGACCACCGGCTCGACATCGGCCCCCAGCGACATGTCTCGCGCCGCGCGCGCGAGGCGCTTGAGCGGCCGGCTCTGCCAATGCACCAGCAACCCGATGAACAACAGCAGAAACGCACTGGTCAGGACGATGAACGACACCTGTTGCAGCGGCAGTTCCTGCTCTTCCAGCGACGTGTAGGGTTCGGGCAGCAGCGAGGCGATATAGAACCACTCTCCCGGCGCCATTTCGATCTGCGTGACCAGCACCGGCGGGTTTACCGGCTCGAGGGTCAGCGCGTAATGCGCCCAGGAACGCGGCAGCTCATCCAGCTTCAGGCCACTGTTGAAAATCCGTAATTCATCGGGCCGGGCAAACCACACGGTAATGTCCGGGCCGCTGCCCAGGCGCTGGCGCAATACGTCGCCCACCACATCCAGCACTGCCTGCTTGCGGGGCGTGGGCTGCATGATCTGCATGTCCAGCGGGTGATCGTTGAGCGAGACCACGAAGCGTGTACCGCCCATGCTGCGCAACTGATCCAGCACCATCGGCCGGTACGCCAGCGGCAGTGAACGAAAGTAACTGACACTGGCGGCCATTGAATACGCCAGGCTGCGCGCGCTGGTGACCAGCCCTTCCATCTGCGTGGCGCGCAACTGCGACAGCCAGATCACGCTGGACAGCGCCTGAGCCATCAGCACCGCCAGCAACGTCAACATCAACATGCGCCCCAGCAGCGAGCGCGGTAGCGGCAGGCCGGGTTTTTTCGGGCTAGCGGCGGTCGGGTTAATAACCGTTACCCGCCTGCGAGTTGACGTTCGCCGCCAGCAGGTAACCACTGCCGCGAATGGTCCGGATCAGGCGCGGCGACTTGCCGGTGTCCCGCAGGCGCTGACGCAGGCGACTGACCGCCATGTCGACGATTCGCTCCAGCGGCATCAGCTCACGCCCTCGCGTGGCGTTGCCGATGGTGTCGCGATCAAGTATCTGTTGGGGGTTGTCGAGAAACAGCTTGAGCAACGCAAAATCGGCGCCGGACAGAATCACTTCTTCGCCGTCGTTGTGAAACAACCGATGGCTGACCATGTCCAGCCGCCACTCATCGAACAGAATCACGTCGCCGCCCGGACGATCCTGGCCGAACTGGGCACGCCTCAAGAGTGCCTTGATACGCGCCTGCAGCTCACGCGGGCTGAAGGGTTTGCCCAGGTAGTCGTCAGCACCCAGCTCCAGACCGATGACACGGTCAGCCTCGTCAGAGCTGGCGGTCAGCATGATGATGGGGACATGCGGTTGGCGTGGATGCTGGCGAACCCATTTGCACAGGCTGAAGCCGTCTTCGTCCGGCAGCATGACGTCAAGGATCAGCAGATCGCTCGAGGCTTCATTGAAGGCGCGGCGAAAATCAGCGCCATCACCCACCGTGCGCACCTGGAAACCGGCACGACTCAGGTAGGTGTCCAGCAACTCGCGAATCTCCTGGTCATCATCCACCAGCAGGATCGATTTACTGACTGAACTCACGTTGAAGCGTCCTTGTGGGCTGTGAATCTTGTTGTTATGAGAGGTGCCTCAGATCTCCGAACCGAAAGCCTGCTGCAAGGCAACGCCTGCGCCCATCAGGCCAGGAAACTCGGCCGTGACCAGCCAGACCGGCAGGCCCTTGAAATAGTCGCTCATCACGCCTTTTTCGGCCATGGCGCGCTTGAAACCGCTGTTGATGAAGAAGTCAGTGAAGCGCGGCACCACACCGCCGACGATGTACACCCCGCCCAGACTGCCCAGCGTCAGGACATTGTTCCCCACTACCCGGCCGAGAAATACGCAGAACTGCTCCAGCACCGCTGCCGCCACCGGATCGCCCGCCAGTGCTGCCGACGTGATCGCCGCAGGCGATTTGAGCACCGGTTCGATGTCGTCCAGCGCGCAACTGACCTGATACAGCAACAGCAACCCGGCGCCGCTCAGCACGACTTCGGCACTGACATGCTCATGTTCAGCCATCAAGCGTGTCCACAGCAGGGCTTCACGGGCGGTGCCGATGGGCAGATCGGCATGCCCGCCCTCGCCCGGCAAGGCCATCCAGCGGCTGCCTTCCAGCTTGATCAACGTGCCGATGCCAAGGCCCGTGCCGGGGCCTACCACCACGCGCGGGCGATCCGCCTTGCCCACGCCGTGGCAGACGGTCAGGTATTCATCGTCCTTGAGCCGGGTCATGCCCAGCGCCATGGCGGTGAAGTCGTTGACCAACAGCAGATGATCGACTTTCAGGTCGGCGCAGAACGTGGTGCGGTTCAACCGCCAATGGCTGTTGGTGAACTCGAAATCGTCGCCGTCGACCGGCCCGGCGACCGCCAGACAGACATGGCCGATATCGCCCCGTTGCAGCTCAAGGTCCTGAAGATAGACCTCGATGGCCTTTTCCGGCCCGGCGTAGTCAATGGTCGGGAACACCCGGACAGAATGCAGCGTGTCGTCTTCCCAAATGGCAAAACGTGCATTGGTACCGCCTATATCACCGACCAGGGCCAACTTCACTTAAGCGTCTCCAGACTAGAGGTAAAGGCGCTGGCGCCTTGCTCTGCGGAGCTGAAGGCCATGCGCATGAATCCAAACAGCTCACGACCGCAGCCGACAGTGTTGTCGATCTGATTGACGGCCGGTTCGCGGGCGGCCAATTCTGACGCGTCGACCAGCACTTGTAACGTGCCTTTTACGCCATCGACGCGGATCACGTCGCCATCGCGCACCAGGGCCAGCGGGCCACCATCAAACGCTTCCGGACAGACATGAATCGCTGCCGGGATCTTGCCCGAAGCGCCCGACATCCGTCCATCAGTCACCAGCGCCACCTTGAACCCGCGATCCTGCAGAACGCCCAGAAACGGGGTCATCTTGTGCAACTCGGGCATGCCGTTGCAGCGCGGCCCCTGAAAACGCATCACGGCGACGAAATCGCATTCCAGCTCACCGGCCTTGAACGCGTCGGCCAGCTCTTTCTGATCCTGAAACACTTTGGCGGGAGCTTCTACGATCTGATGCTCTGGCGCCACCGCGGAGACTTTCATCACACCACGGCCCAGGTTGCCTTCCATGACCCGCAGCCCGCCTTCCGGGGAAAACGGACGGGCCACCGGGCGCAGAATGCTCTCGTCCAGGCTTTCGAGCGGCCCTTCGCGCCAGACCAGCTTGCCGTCTTCCAGAAAAGGCTCCCGGGTATAACGGCTCAGGCCGTAACCGGCCACGGTGTTGACGTTTTCGTGCAGCAGACCGGCTGCGAGCAGCTCGCGGATCAGGAACGACATGCCGCCTGCCGCCTGGAAGTGGTTGATGTCGGCTTTGCCGTTGGGGTAGACGTGGCTGAGGGTCGGCACCACTTCAGACAGATCGGCCATGTCCTGCCAGGTCAGTTGAATACCGGCGGCCTGAGCGATGGCCGGCATGTGCAGCGTGTGGTTGGTCGAACCGCCCGTGGCGTGCAGCGCCACGATCGAATTGACCAGCGAGCGCTCATCTACGATTTCGCCGATCGGCATGAAATCGCCGCTCTGCATGGTCAGGCGTGTCACCTGCCGCGCGGCTTCGGCGGTCAGTGCATCGCGCAACGGCGTATACGGGTTGACGAACGAAGCGCCGGGAAGGTGCAGCCCCATGACTTCCATCAGCAACTGATTGGTGTTGGCCGTGCCGTAGAACGTGCAGGTGCCCGGACCGTGATAGGACTTCATTTCAGAGTCCAGCAGCTCTTCGCGGGTGGCCTTGCCTTCTGCGTAACGCTGCCGCACGTCGGCTTTCTGTTTGTTGGAAATGCCCGAGACCATCGGTCCGCCCGGGACGAAGACCGTCGGCAGATGACCAAAACGCAGGGCGCCCATCATCAGGCCCGGAACGATCTTGTCGCAGATACCCAGCATCAACGCGGCATCGAACATGTTGTGCGACAGCGCCACGGCCGTGGACATGGCGATCACTTCACGGCTGGCGATGGCCAGTTCCATGCCCGGCTCACCCTGGGTCACGCCATCGCACATGGCAGGCACGCCGCCGGCAAACTGGCCGACCGAACCAATGTCACGTAACGCCTGTTTGATTTGTGCAGGAAAGTGTTCGTAAGGCTGATGCGCCGAAAGCATCTCGTTGTAGGACGAGACGATTGCCACGTTGGCGGCGTTCATCAGGCGCAGGTTCTGCTTGTCTTCCGGGCCGCAGGCAGCAACGCCGTGTGCGAAGTTGGCACATTGGAGCTTGCCGCGCATCGGGCCATCGCTCGCTGCGCCGCGAATCAATTGAAGGTAGCGCTGACGGGTATCGCGACTGCGAGCAATGAGCCGCTCGGTTACTTCAAGGACGCGGGGATGCATGTGATGAACTCCAGGCTAACGTCTAAGGTCACCCGTAAAGACGGTTCCAGTTTTCGAGCAGCGATTGTCAGGAAGCAGAACCCTGATCTCGATCAACTGGGAGGGCCTTTCAGGCTTGTAGTTGTAGATAAAACAAAATATTGCCACTAAAAAGGCTTGTTTTCTATTTCTATGAGAATAATCTTGTAATTCCAACAACAAATTCAGAAGGACGGCTGTATGACTCTTCGTATCGCAATCAACGGTTTTGGCCGCATCGGCCGCAACGTCCTACGCGCACTGTATACCCAAGGCTACCGTCAGGACCTGCAAGTCGTCGCCATCAACGATCTGGGCGACAGCGAAATCAACGCGCACCTGCTGCGCTTCGACACCGTACACGGCCCTTTCAGCGGCACGGTCGAGTGCGACAAGGAAAGCCTGACCGTCAATGGTGACCGTATTTCGGTCAGCGCCATTCGCAATCCGGCCGAACTGCCGTGGAAAGCGCAAGACATCGACGTGGTGTTCGAATGCACCGGCCTGTTCACCAGCCGTGACAAGGCCGCTGCGCACCTGACCGCCGGCGCCCGCAAGGTGATTATCTCCGCTCCGGCCAGCGGTGCCGATGCCACCATCGTCTATGGCGTCAACCACGACACACTGCGTCAGTCGCACCAGATCATTTCCAGCGCCTCCTGCACCACCAACTGCCTGGCGCCGGTGGCTCAGGTGTTGCACCGTGAACTGGGTATCGAAAACGGCCTGATGACCACCATTCACGCCTACACCAACGACCAGACCCTGATCGACGTGTATCACAGCGATCCGTACCGTGCCCGCTCGGCCACACAGTCGATGATCCCGAGCAAGACCGGTGCTGCCGAAGCCGTTGGTCTGGTGCTGCCGGAACTGGCGGGCAAACTGACCGGCATGGCCGTGCGCGTCCCGGTGATCAACGTTTCGCTGGTCGACCTGACCGTGACCCTGAAGCGTGAAACCACCGCCGAAGAAGTCAACGCACTGATGAAAGAAGCCAGCCAGCACTCCAAGGTGCTGGGCTACAACACCCTGCCGCTGGTTTCCCATGACTTCAACCACAACCCGCTGTCGTCGATCTTCGACGCCAATCACACCAAAGTGAGCGGCAAGTTGCTCAAAGTACTGTCGTGGTATGACAATGAGTGGGCATTCTCCAACCGCATGCTCGACAACTGCCTGGCGCTGCACAACGCGCAGTAAGCCTCGCCGCCGGCTCGATAAATTCTTACAGATCAACGCTTGACCCGACCAGAAGATGAGAAGCATTATCATTTGCTTGAATCTTCGGTCGGGCTTCTCTGTGCCACAGTCTCGTTTCAACACGGTCTTTTTGACTCAGCGCGCGGTGCTGTTGCGCACCTTGCAACGCATGGTCGGCAGCCACAGTGCCGCCGAAGACCTGCTTCAGGAAACCTGGCTGCGTGTTAGCCGCGCCCTGACCGAACACCCTGTCGATCACCTCGAACCCTTCGTTTTCCAGACCGCGCGCAACCTTGCGCTGGACCATTTGCGTGCGCGGCGCATTCATGGCCGGACCATGATCGAAGACGTCCCGAAAGCCCGGCTGGAAAGCGTCGTTGCGCAACTCGGTGCCCCCGAGGATGCCGCCCACGCCAAGCGCCTTATTGAAAGCCTGAGCGCCAGCCTGGGCACGCTGACCCCGCGCCAGCAGACGATCTTCACCCTCAGCCGCCTCAATGGCTGCAGTTACCTGGAGATTGCCGAGCAACTGCAGGTGTCGGCCAGCACCGTGCAAAAAGAATTGAAACTGATCATGGCGATTTGCGTGGGCGTGATCTCAAGGCTTGACCCGCCCTGAATGCTGCCGCAGGCTCTGGACTCCCATCGATACAATGCCAGGCTTTCGAGGAACACCGTGCCCCTGAGAACAGAACGTCCGCACGCCATTGCGCAAGACGTATTGAGCGATCGCGCGATGGATCAGGCACTCACCTGGCTGATCGAACTGGAAGCGGCAGACGAGGCCGGGCTGGCCCGTTTCGAGGCATGGCTGCACGCCGACCCCGAACATGCGCACGCCTTCGACAAGGCACGCGCGATCTGGCACTCGCAAACCGTTCAACAGACGGCCGAACACACGGTGCCACCGCCAAGGCCTTCGGCGTGGCGGCGTTTGCGTCCGCACTGGAAACCTCTGGCAACCGCCGCCATGCTGATGGTGGGGCTTTTCAGCTTCAGCAATCTGCCCATGCGCATGCAGGCTGACCATTTGACCGTGGTGGGCGAACGCCAACGGCTGGAGCTGGCGGATGGATCGAACGTTCTGCTCAACACCAACTCGGCGTTCTCCAGCAAGGTCAACGGGCAGCAGCGCTCAGCCCGTCTGCTTCAAGGCGAAGCCTTCTTCGACGTCACATCAAAGCCAGGGCTGGCGATGGAAGTCGACGCAGGGCCGGTACGCATGAGCGCCAACAGCACCGCCTTTTCCGTGCGTTATCTGAACGGCGTTGCGCAGGTGCAGGTGCAACGCGGTGCTGTCGATGTGCGCGCAACAAGGGGTGAATCGAGCCTGAGCCTTGCCGCGGGAGACAGTGTTCGCGTCGGCCCTGACGGTTTCGGTCGCCTCGAAAAGCTCGATCCCCTGCGCGACCTGGCCTGGGTGCAAGGCCGACTGATCTTCGAGAACAGCCCGCTGAGTGAGGTACTGGCCGAGGTGCGCCGCTATTACCCCGGCTGGATCATCAACACCAACCCGCAGCTGGGCCGGATGGCCGTGACCGGAAACTACCGCCTGGACAAACCGCTGGACGTGGTGCGCTCACTGGCGCAGATCACCTCGGCCAGCCTGCACGAAATGCCGGCACTGGTGATTCTCAACTGAAGCAGGATTTTTTTACTCGATAGCCGCTGGCCGTTCGTCTAGTTATAGCAGATGCAACTGATTCTCATCTTGAAACAGCTTGTAAACACTATAACGAGCAACACCCCAGGGAGCGCTACCGATGTCATCCACGTTCACGCCTGCCGCCCGACAGCACCGCGCGCGGCTCACGCTTTCGCTGCTGACGGTCGCAGTACTCAGCGCAAGCCTGCAGGCGATACCCGCCAATGCTTCCAGCGATAACACCCGGTCGAGCAGACCCGCTGGCACCTACAGTTTTTCGATCGCTCAGCAGCCACTGGTATCGGCACTCAATGAATTCAGCCGCATCACCGGCTGGCAGGTGGGCCTGTCCGCAGAGCTGGCGCAGAACGTGACCTCTCCGGGTACACGCGGCAACCTGAGTGCAGCACAAGCACTGGATGACATGCTGGCCGGCAGCGCACTGAGCTATCGCCATCTGGGCAACAACACTGTCGTGCTGGAAAAACGCTCGACGGGTGTCATGGCCCTCGATCAGATCACCGTCAGCGCGACCCGTCAGGCTCAAAACGTGACGACCGTGCCCAGCACCGTCAGCGTGCATTCCCGTGAAGAAATGGACCGCGGCACCGTCAACACCCTTCGAGACCTCGTGCGCCATGAGCCGGGCGTATCCGTGGGCGGTGCAGGCCAGCGCGCCGGCACCACCGGGTACAACATTCGCGGCATAGACGGCAACCGGATCATGACCCAGGTCGACGGCGTGGAAGTACCCGACAGCTTCTTCACCGGCCCTTACGCGCAAACCCACCGCAATTATGTCGATCCCGAGATCGTCAAGCGCGTCGAAATCCTCCGCGGCCCTGCATCAGCGCTTTACGGCAGCAGCGCCATCGGCGGCGTGGTCAGTTACTACACGCTGGACCCGGACGACATCATCAAGCCCGGCAAGGACGTCGGCGCGCGCCTGAAAACCGGCTACAGCTCGGCGGATGAAAGCTGGCTGAACTCGGCCACCGTCGCCGGGCGCCAGGGCGAATTCGACGGCCTGCTGCACCTGAGCCAGCGCAAAGGTCACGAAACCGACGCCTACGGTGAAGCAGGCGGCACAGGCCTGAGCCGTACCCAAGCCAACCCTGAAGACGCGCGCAGCACCAACGTACTGGCCAAACTGGGCTGGAACTACGTGGATGGCTCGCGCCTCGCCCTGGCCTACGAGAAGTACAGGGACGACCGGGATTCCAACCTGAAAAGCGCGGTGGGCGGGCCGTTCGCCAATGGCCGCGGCCTGGGCATGTATCAGTCGCGCACAGGCAACGACACCATCACCCGCGAGCGTTTCGGTATCGAAAACACGCTCAGCCTCGACAGCCTGCTGGCGGATAACCTCAAATGGAGCCTGAATTACCAGACAGCCAAGACCGACCAGAGCACCGACGAACGCTATTTCCCATTCTCCCGCGATGTGTATCGCCAACGCGAAACGGTGTATCAGGAAAAACAGTGGGTCTTCGATGCCCAGCTGGACAAAACGTTTTCCGTCGCCAGCACTGACCATGTGCTGACCTACGGCACCACCCTCAAACAACAGAAAGTGACCGGGCTGCGCAGCGGCAGCGGGACCTGCGCGAGGGTGTTCGGCTCCTGTCGCGCAACGGGCGCAAACAGCCCGGATGACCGACTGGCCGCCACCAGCGATTTCCCTGATCCGACCATCAACAGTTATGCGTTGTTCGCGCAGGACCAGATCAGCTGGAACGACTGGACCTTCCTGCCCGGCGTGCGTTACGACCATACCCGGCTCGATCCGGAGTTCACCCCGGCCTTTCTCAACTCGGTCAACCTGACAGACCCGGCCCAGGCCAATGATGAAGCGCGAACCTGGCATCGTCTTTCGCCCAAGTTAGGCGTGACCTACGCCCTGAGCGACCATTACACCGCGTACGGCCAGTACGCCGAAGGCTTCCGCACACCGTCGGCCAAGGCGCTTTATGGACGCTTCGAGAACCCGGCGGCCGGCTACGTGGTCGAGCCCAACCCGGACTTGAAACCGGAAACCAGCAAAAGTCACGAGGCCGGCCTGCGCGGCCGTTTCGAATCCGGTTCGTTCGATGTCGCGGTGTTCTACAACCAATACCGCGACTTCATCAACGAAGACGCGATCACCCCGGGTTATAACGAACTCACCTTCCAGTCGAACAACATCAAGCACGCCACCTTGAAAGGCGCAGAACTCAAGGGGCGTCTGAATCTCGACACGCTGGGCGCACCGAACGGGCTGTACAGCCAGGCATCCGTTGCCTATGTGCATGGGCGCAATGACGACACGGGTGCGCCGATCAACAGCGTCAACCCGCTGACCGCTGTCATCGGCCTCGGGTATGACCAGCGGGATTACGGCGGCCTGCTGAGCTGGACGCTGGTCAAACGCAAGAACCGGGTGGACGACAGCGACTTTCACACACCGGACGGCACCTCCAGCCAGTTCAAGACGCCGGGCTTCGGCGTCCTGGATCTGACCGCTTTCTACAACGTCAGCGACGACCTGACTGTCAATGCCGGCCTCTACAACCTCACCGACAAAAAATACTGGCGCTGGGACGATGTGCGCGGTTACGACGGCGTGGGTGAAGCCGGTGTGACCGCACCTGCCAACCTTGATCGCCTGACGCAGCCGGGGCGCAACTTCAGCGTCAATGTGGTGTGGGACATCTGACCCCGAGCGTGCTGAAAGCCCGCCGTCAAACCTCGATGGCAGGCTTTCTCTACGCGTTCAGGTCCGACTGTTCATCTATTCAACAAGCCTCTTTTCAGCAAGGAAGACTTCGATGCCCCTCGATCAGAACCGCCCGACACTGCGTTCGCAACGCCTCAGTCGTATCACCCATGCACCGCATGAAGAGCTGGACAAGGTGGTCAAGGCCCAGGCGCCGTTTGCCACACTGACCCGTTACGCACGCTTTGTGGTCGCTCAATACCTGTTCCAGAGCGAACTGCAAAGCCTGTACAACACCCCCGCGCTCCAGGCGATCATCAAAGACCTGCCCGCACGTTGCCGGGCAGTACACGCCAAGGCAGACCTCGCCGATTTGAACGTCGACATTCCGCTGCCGGTGGCGGGCGCAGTCCAGCCCTTGTCCGACGCCGAAGCCCTCGGCTGGCTGTTCGTCTCGGAGGGTTCCAAGCTGGGCGCGGCGTTCCTGATCAAACGCGCCGAAGCGCTGAACCTGAGCGACAGCTTCGGTGCCAGACACCTGGGCGAACCGGAAGGTGGCCGGGCCGCCGGCTGGAAGACGTTTATCAGGACGCTGGACGACCTGCCGCTGAACGCCGCGCAGGAAGCGCAGCTTGATCAGGGTGCCATCGCTGCATTCGAGCGTTTCAACGTGCTGCTGCAGCACGCGTATGCCGATGCAGCGGTCGAGGACGTGGCGCAGGCATGAAAAAGCGCCCGGTGCTGTTAAGCTGGCCGGGCTTTCTGAACCTGCCTGTAGAGACCATGACGTACAAACCACCTGGCTCAAGACTTTCACGCCTTTTATACGGCATCCTCGCCTATACCGCGCTGGGCATAGGCATCGTTGCGATCTTCGTGCCTGGCCTGCCGACCACTGAGTTCATTCTGCTGGCGGCCTGGGCAGCGACGCGCAGTTCGCCGCGACTGAATGCCTGGCTGGAAAACCATCGGGTGTTCGGGCCAATCCTGTACAACTGGCGCAATGGCCGACTGGTCGCCCGCAAGGCCAAGATCAGCGCCACCATCAGCATGCTGGTGTGTGCGGTGGTGATGCTCAGCCTGATCGGTCATGCGTGGTGGCTGTACCTGGCCCTGACCGGGATGGCACTGGGTAATCTGTGGATATGGTCAAGGCCGGAACCACCCAAAGCGGGGCGCTGATCGTGCCGTGGACGCACCGCGCATCGGGCTGAACTGCGCAGAGGCGAGCAGTGTCTGACTGAACACACTCATCACTTGATGGAATACCTTCATGTACGAGCCAGGCCATCTACACCTCATTCATGTGGCGCTGCAACCCGCGGAAGTCAGCTATGACCTCCACCTGCGTTATGAAGTCAGCGAAGACCCGAAGGAAGGCACCTGCATGAGTTTCACCTTGCAGGGAGAGGTCAATGGCACGTCTTTCGAAGAACAATTCCAGCTGACCCGTGACAAGGCGTTCGACTTCGCCCACGACGCCAGCCGCATCGCCATGAAGCACGGTCTGCCCAACTCGTCGTCACTGCCTATCGCCCAGCACAAGGACTACGACCGGATGTTCGCCGACATTCGCGACAAGCTGAACGTCAAGTCAGGCGATCCGGTGAAGCCCGAGCACCTGGAATAGTTTTTTCTCGTACCCACGCGAGTGGGTACGAGCGCCAGTTGTATTCACCACCGGATTTCACCAAACCCGCACCACAAGGCATACTTGCCGCCTTCTCCGCCGCGAATCGTTAACGTCCCATGCGTATCCACGTCAGCTTCATCGACCGCGTTGGTATCACCCAGGAAGTGCTGGCCATTCTGGGTGGACGCAATCTGAATCTGGATGCAGTGGAAATGGTCCCGCCTAACGTCTACATCGACGCGCCGACCCTCAGCCATCAGGTGCTCGAAGAGCTCAAGGACGCGCTGTTTCGGGTGCGGGGTGTGGAGGCGATCACGGTGGTGGACATCCTCCCCGGTCAGCGTCGCCATTTGCAACTGGACGCCCTGCTCGCGGCAATGACCGACCCGGTGCTGGCTCTCGACAGCGCAGGGCATGTGCTGCTGGCCAATCCCGCGTTGATTGCCCTGATAGGCCGCGAACCTGCGGGAGAGCCCATCGCTGAACTGTTTGCCGACCCCGGCCTGCAAACGGCGTTGCTGGAAAACGGGTTTCGTCTGCCGTTGCGCGAAATCACGCTCAACGGCGAGGCTCTGCTGCTGGATGCCACCCCGATTACTGAAGCAGGCGCGCTGATTACCCTGTACCTGCCCAGCCGCATCGGCGAACGCCTGTCGGCCTTGCACCACGATCATGCCGAAGGTTTCGATGCGCTGCTGGGAGACTCCGCAGCCATTCGTACCCTTAAAGCGAGGGCGCAACGCGTGGCAGCGCTGGACGCGCCGTTGCTGATTCAGGGTGAGACCGGCACGGGCAAAGAACTGGTCGCCCGCGCCTGCCACGCCAGCAGTACACGCCACGGCGAACCGTTTCTGGCGCTGAACTGCGCGGCGCTGCCGGAAAACCTCGCTGAAAGTGAATTGTTCGGCTATGCCCCCGGCGCCTTCACCGGTGCCCAGCGTGGCGGCAAACCGGGCCTGATGGAGCTGGCCAACCAAGGCACGGTGTTTCTCGATGAAATCGGCGAAATGTCACCTTATCTGCAGGCCAAACTGCTGCGCTTCCTCAACGATGGCAGCTTCCGGCGCGTCGGCGGGGATCGGGAAGTGCGGGTCAATGTGCGCATTCTCAGCGCCACCCACCGCGATCTGGAAAAAATGGTCAGCGAAGGCACCTTTCGCGAAGACCTGTTCTACCGTCTCAATGTTCTCAACCTGGAGGTTCCGCCGCTACGCGAGCGCGGCCAGGACATCCTGTTGCTGGCCCGCTATTTCATGGAACAGGCCTGCGCCCAGATTCAGCGACCCGTCTGCAGGCTGGCGCACAGCACCTACCCTGCCCTGTTGGGCAACCGCTGGCCGGGCAATGTGCGTCAGTTGCAGAACGTTATTTTTCGCGCTGCCGCGATTTGTGAAAGCACTCAAGTGGATATAGGCGATCTGGACATCGCAGGCACCGCCGTGGCACGCCAGAACGACGCCCCCATCGACAGCCTCGAAAACGCCGTCGAGGCGTTTGAAAAGGACCTGCTGGCAAAGCTCTATGCCGATTACCCCTCGACCCGCCAACTGGCCGCTCGCCTGCACACCTCGCACACGGCTATCGCACATCGGCTTCGAAAATACGGAATATCCGGCAAGTCGTAGCCGATTTGCACGCTAAGCGGAAAAATATTCCAGACAGATTCATTTAATTATCAAATCTGCCGATAACCTTCTGGTATGGTCCATAAACCTCCTATCATCCATTCGAATGGATGTCCGTAGATATGCTTTACGGCCGTTTTGGCAGACAGGGTCACGTAGTTACGGGAAAGAATCATGGAGAACCCGCCGGTCGACTACTTACCCGCCGAACCTCAGTCTCGCGCCGAAAAAATCGTGGAGTCGCGTCGGCAGAAAACACTGATCAAGACGAGTGCGCTTCAGGACGCCATTTTCAACAGTGCCTATTTTTCCAGCATCGCGACCGATGAACACGGGGTCATCCAGATCTTCAATGTCGGGGCCGAGCGCATGCTTGGCTATCACTCGGAAGACGTGGTCGACAAGATCACGCCCGCCGACATCTCCGACCCGGCCGAACTGATCATCCGCGCCGCAGCCCTCAGCCACGAACTGAACACCCCCATCACACCCGGCTTTGAGGCGCTGGTGTTCAAAGCCTCGCGCGGCATCGAAGACATTTATGAGCTGACCTACATCCGCAAGGACGGCAGCCGCCTGTCCGCTATGGTGTCGGTGACGTCGTTGCGTGACAGTGCCGAAACCATCATCGGCTACCTGCTGATCGGCACTGACAACACTGCGCGCAAGCAGGAAGAAGAAACCCAGGCCTTGCTGGATCAGCGCCTGCGCGACCAGCAGTTCTACACCCGTTCGCTGATCGAATCGAACATCGATGCGCTGATGATGACCGACCCGCAAGGCATCATTTCCGACGTCAACAAGCAGATGATGGCGCTGACCGGGCGCACCCGCGATGAACTGATCGGCGCGCCCTGCAAGAATTTTTTCACTGATCCGGCGAGTGCCGACGCTGCCATCAAGCGCGTGCTCAGTGAACACAAAGTCAGCGACTACGAACTCACGGTGCGCGCCTACGACGGCACCGAAACTGTCGTGTCTTATAACGCGGCGACCTTTCATGACCGCGACCGCAAGCTCAAGGGCGTGTTCGCCGCTGCCAGGGACGTGACCGAGCGCAAGCGTTTCGAGCGCACGCTGGAAGAGAAGAACATCGAGCTGGAACACGCCAGCCACATGAAGTCCGAGTTCCTGGCCACCATGTCCCACGAACTGCGTACGCCTCTCAACGCCGTCATCGGTTTTTCGGAGGCGCTGCGCGACGGCATGGTCGGTGATATGACCGATGACCAGCGGCGATACATCGGCGACATCTTCAACAGTGGCCAGCACTTGCTGTCACTGATCAATGACATTCTCGACCTGTCCAAGGTCGAAGCCGGCATGATGACGCTGGAGCTGGAGCCCGTCGATCTGGACGAACTGTTGAGCAACAGCTTGCTGATCGTTCGGGAGCAGGCCGCGCTGCAACGCATTCAGTTGAAGCTGGAGACCGAGTCCGACTTCGGGCTGCTTGAACTGGACCGGCGCAAGACCAAGCAGATCGTCTACAACCTGCTGGCCAACGCGGTGAAATTCAGCCAGCCCGGCGGCTGGGTGGTCCTCGCGGTGCGCCAAGTGCCTCGCGCACAGGCCGGCGTCCTGGAGGGGGACTGGCCAACCCACGGTTTCCCGCTCCCGCCCGGCGACGCCAGCCAGTTTCTGGAACTGAGCGTCAGCGACACCGGAATCGGCATCGCCCAGAGCGACATGAACAAGCTGTTCAAGGCCTTCAGCCAGATCGACAGCGGTCTGGCGCGCAAATTCGAAGGCACCGGGCTGGGGCTGGCGATGGTCAAACAACTGACCGAACTGCACGGCGGCTGCGTGGCGGTTGCCAGCGTCAAGGACCTGGGCACGCGCTTCGTGGCCTGGTTGCCGATTCGTCCTCCTGCACCCGAGGAGGCGTAATGGCCCAAATCCTGATCATCGAAGACAACGCCGCCAACATGCGTCTGGCCGAATTGCTGCTCAACAGCGCCGGTCATGACGTGCTCTGTGCGACCGACGCGGAAACGGGTCTCAAGCTGGCCCGCGAGCGTCAACCCGACCTGATTCTGATGGACATCCAGTTGCCTGAAATGGATGGCCTGAGCGCGACGTCGCTGCTCAAGAAAGAGGTGGCTACTGCGGCAATCCCGGTCATTGCCCTGACCGCGATGGCCATGAAAGAAGACGAAGAAAAAATCCGGCTGGCAGGCTGTAACGCCTACATCATCAAGCCCCTGCGCTATCAGGAGCTGTACCGGGTCATCGACGCCTTGCTTGAAAAAAATCCGCCTTTAAGGCCAATCATCTGAGCATTCGTCATGACCCAACCCGCCGCAACCATCCTGATTGTCGATGATGACGTCCATGTCCGGGACCTGCTTGAGGTGCTGCTGCGCAACCAGGGTTACGAGACGCTGACGGCAGAGTCGGGTGAACACGCGCTGGCCATAATCGATAAGCGCGCGCCCGATCTGATCCTGCTCGATATCATGATGCCGGGCATGGATGGCTACGAGGTCGCCAGCCAGCTCAAGGCCCGGAAAGGGACCGCCAATATCCCGATCATCATGCTCTCGGCACTCGATGAGCACAGTGCGCGCCTGTCAGGGCTGGAAGCCGGTGCCGAGGAATACCTGAACAAACCCGTGGACAGCGCCGAACTCTGGCTGCGCGTGCGCAATCTGTTGCGTCTCAAGGCCTTTGGCGACTACCTGAAAAGCCACAGCCTGATACTCGAAGACCAATTACAGCAGCGGACCATCGACCTGGAGCGCTTTCGCACGGTCATGGACGCGTCTGAAGACGCTATTTTCCTGATCAACCGCAACACCATGAGCCTTATCGAGTTCAACCGCAGGGCGTGCCAGTTACTGGGTTACACCGCCGAGGAACTCTCGCATAAGACACCCGCCGAGCTGGGCGAGACGTCGATGGAAAACCTTGAGCGGGTGTACGACCAGATCATCGCCGGCAAAGGCCCCAGCGAACCGCTGGAAACCCAGATCCGTGACAAAAGCGGACGGGATGTCGAGGTGGAGATCCATCGCCAGGCGTATCGCACTGGCGAAGACTGGGTCATCGTCGGCATCGTGCGTGACATCACCCGGCGCAAGGAAAGCGATCAACGCCTGCTGACGATGGCCCATTACGACACCCTGACCGGTCTGCCGAACCGGGATCTGTTTTTCACCAGCTTGCAGATGGGCCTCACTCAGGCCGCCATCAGTCGCTGGAAGCTCGCCGCCCTGACGGTCAACCTGGACGGGTTCAAAAATATCAACGAAACCTGGGGCCACGTTCTGGGTGATCAGGTGTTGCTGGAGGTCAGCCATCGCTTGTCGGACTGCCTGAACGCCAGCGACACCCTCGGGCGCGTGGACGGTGACGAGTTTGCCCTGATTCTGATGATCCGTGACGGTCAGGCCGATACCCGACAAACCCTTGAGCGCATTCGCAAGGCCTTGCGGGTGCCTTTCCAGGTCGAAGGCCAGAACATTGTCATGACCGCGAGCATCGGTATCGCTCTCTATCCGGAGGACGGCGAAGACGCACGCGAACTGATCAGACACGCCTACACCGCCATGAACAACGCGAAGAAGTTCGGCGTCGACAGTTACAGGTTCTACACCGCACAGATGAACGCCGAAGTGTCGGCACGTCTCGACCTTGAAGCCGCGTTGCGTGAAGCCGTGGAAAAGGAGGCGTTCGAAATTGTCTATCAGCCCAAGCTCAACCTGGCCGATGACCGGGTATGCGGGCTGGAAGCCCTGTTGCGCTGGCCACGCCCGGGGCTGCCCGGCGTATCACCTGCGGTGTTCATTCCGGTGCTGGAGAACCTGGGCCTGATCGGCGAAGTCGGCAACTGGGTGCTTGACCGTGTCTGCGCACAAATTGCCGACTGGGAACGCACGGGGCTGGGCCTGTTTCAAGTGGCCGTCAACGTCTCTGGCCAGCAGATATCCAACAGCAGCCTGGTCGCCGACATCCGTCAGGCACTGACAAAGCATCGGGTCAAACCGCAGTGGCTGGAGGTCGAGCTGACGGAAAGTTCGCTGATGGAAAACACGTCGCACACCATCGCTACTCTGGAAACGCTCAAGGCCAACGGCGTGAGTATTTCCATCGACGACTTCGGCACCGGCTATTCAAGTCTCGCGTACCTGCGCCGATTCCCTATTCACAAGCTTAAAATCGATATCGCCTTCATTCGTGAAGTGACCAGCAACCCGCAGGACGCTGCCATCGCCAGAGCGATCATCGAACTGGCTCACAGCCTCGGTCTGAAAGTCATTGCCGAGGGTGTCGAAACACCGGAGCAACTGGCGTTTCTGCGTAAAAACAATTGCGATCAGATTCAAGGTTATCTGATCAGCAAGCCGCTGCCGCTTGCAGAGCTCGAAACGTTTTTAAGCACGCCGGAAAAACAGTTCGGATAACACGGCACGATCGGCACAGGCTGTGCCGAGTACACCATTTTTTAAGGAGTTCGCTGGATGCGGTGTTCGCAAGCTGTACTTTTAGGGATGTTAAGTGTGGCAAGCCTGGCCCAGGCGCAGACGTCAACCGATAGCGCGCTGCTTGAAGACACCGCACCTGCCAGCCATTCCGTACCCGCCAGCGAAGCGCGAGGCGTGCTGCGCGCGACCAATCAGGCCGTGCTTGCCAGCGAGCTGTCGGGCCGTATCGTTGATCTGCCTTTCCAGGAAGGCGAGTCGTTCAACAAGGGCGATACCCTCGCCCGCTTCGATTGCTCCGCCTATCAGGCTCAGCTCAATGCCGCGCAGGCAGCCAGCCGTGGCGCCAGTGAAGAACTGGCACACAATCGGCAACTGGCCTCCCTCAACTCGGTGGGCCGCTTTGAAGTGGCGCGCGCCGAGGCCAGGCTTTCCGAAACACAGGCGCAGTCTGGCGTCTATCAGGTACAGATCAAGCGTTGCAGCGTGATTGCGCCCTATGACGGGCAAGTGGTCGAGCGCAAGGTCAAGCGTTACGAGAGCGTCGCAGCAGGCACGCCGATGCTTGAAATCGTCGACAACCGAACACTCGAACTCCACCTGTTGGTGCCTTCGCGCTGGATGAGCAAACTCAAGCCGGGGCAAACGTTCAGTTTCGTCCCGGACGAGACCGGCCAGCCCCTGACCGCGACCGTCAAGCGTCTCGGTGCGCGCATCGATGAAGGCAGCCAGACGTTGCTGCTGATCGCCAGCCTGCCCAAGGCTGAGGGTCTGCTCGGAGGCATGAGCGGTACGGCACATTTCGCGGAGCTTAAGTGAACGCCCCCGTATCCGGCGCGGTAGAACGGGTATTCGCGCAATTTCTGGACCTTGAACGGCTGACCCGCGCCGCGCCCACGACAGAGCAACTGGCTTACAGCCTGGTCAACGACAGCCAGGGGTTGTTCGGTTACCGCCATGCGGCGCTGGTGATCGCCGGCAAAGTGCGCTCGGTGACCGGGGTCAGCGTTATCGAACCCCATGCGCCGTTCGTGGCGTTTGTCGAGCACGCCGTCGGCCAGTTGCTCAAGCTGGACCTGGTCAAGCCGGCCCGCGTCGTTCGCATGGAGTCACTCAGTGCATCGGTGCGCGAGGACTGGAACAGCCTGTCGGCCCCCCATGTTTTCTGGCTGCCGCTGCAAGACCGCAAAGGCGAGGTGTTTGGCGGCCTGTGGCTGGCCCGTGACACGCCGTGGACGCCCGCCGAGCAAGTCCTGCTCGCGCAATTGGGCGATACCTGTAGCCATGCCTGGCTGGCCTTGCAACCCGGAAAACCCTGGCGCTTGCGTTTCAACCGCAAACGCCAGGCCTTGCTGGTGATGTTGGCGCTGCTGTGCCTGCTGATCCCGGTGCGTCAATCGGTGCTGGCACCGGCCGAGGTCGTCCCGCTGGGCGGTCGGGTGGTGGCTGCGCCTCTGGACGGCGTGGTGGCCGAATTTCTGGTCAAACCCAATCAGCCCGTCAAGACCGGCGACCTGCTGCTGCGCTTCGAGAACACCACCCTCAAGGCCCAGGCCGATGTGGCCGAACGGGCGCTGGGCGTGGCAGAAGCAGAACTGAAAGCCAATTCGCAGCGGTCGTTCGCCGACGCAGAATCAAACTCGAGAATCGACCTGCTGGCGGCCCGCGTCGAGCAGAAACGTGCTGAGCGCGACTATGCTCGCGAGTTGCTGAAACGCAGTGAAGTGCGTGCCGAGCGTGACGGCATTGCCGTGTTTGCCGATGCCCAGCGCTGGCTCGGCAAGCCGGTGCAGACCGGCGAGCGTCTGCTGGAAATTGCCGATCCGACTCAGGCCGAGCTGCGTATCGAACTGGCGGTCGGCGACGCGATTGCGCTGCAACCGGACGCTGAAATAGCGCTGTTTCTGGACAGCGACCCGCTGCAACGTCACGCGGCCCGCCTTGAACGGGCCGCCTATGAAGCGCAGCCCACCCCCGGCGGGCAGCTGGCTTATCGCCTGGATGCCAGTTTTCTCGAGTCGCCACCCCCACGGATCGGTCTGCGCGGCACCGCGAAGGTGTTCGGCGACCGGGCGCCGTTGGCGCTGTACCTGCTGCGTCGCCCTCTTGCCGGTCTGCGTCAAAGTGTAGGCCTGTAATGAACCTGCCCACTCTGCGTGCAGACCTGCAACTGACACCCGCCGCCCCGGCCCTCGACGGCTCGCCGCGCTGGACCCTGGCCGACCCGCTGCGCGGTCGCTATTTCAAGCTGGGTACTCAGGCCATGCGTCTGCTGCGTCATTGGGCACTGGGCGACGCTTCACGGGTGCTGCAAGCGGCCAATCGCGAACCGGGCCTGCCGCTGGGCAGTGCTGAAGTAGAAGAACTGCTGCGCTTTTTGCGCGGTCATGACCTGATCGCCGCACAGGACCCGGAGCAGCGCGCCAGCTACGCCCACAAAGCTGCGGCCTCACGTCACGGGCTGTGGCAGATGCTTCTGCATCAATATCTGTTCTTCCGCATTCCGCTCTGGCGTCCGGATGCATTTCTCGACCAGGTCTGGCCGTGGCTGGCGCGCTACGGTGCAAGGCTGCTGCGTTACGGGTTGCCGCTCACGCTGGCGCTGGGGGTTTTTCTGGTCGCCCGGGACTGGCAGCGTTTCATCGGCACCTTCCCGCACCTGTTCAGCCTCGGCGGTGCTCTGGCATTTGGCGTGGCCCTGTTTTTTGCCAAGCTTTGTCATGAGTTCGGCCATGCGTTCATGGCCAAGCGCGCCGGCTGTCGGGTGCAAAGCATGGGCGTGGCGTTCATGGTGCTGTTGCCCCTGTTCTACACCGATGTCAGCGACGCCTGGCGGGTCAATGACAGACGCGCCCGCCTGCTGATCGGCGCAGGCGGCGTGCTGGCGGAAATGCTGTTAGCGTGCATCGCCCTGCTGGCCTGGTCGCTGTTGCCCGACGGGCCGGCGCGCACCGCCGCCTTCATGCTCGCCAGCGCAACGTGGCTAACCACTGTGGTGGTCAATCTCAATCCGTTCATGCGCTTCGACGGCTACTTTCTGATCAGCGACTTATGGGGAGTCGACAACCTTCAGGGCCGGGCTTTCGCCCTCTGCCGCTGGCGGCTGCGCGAGGCCTTGTTCGGTTACGGCCTGCCTGCGCCAGAGCCGTGGTCACCGGTCATGCAGCGTCGGTTGCTGTGGTGGGGCTATCTTTCATGGCTGTGGCGTGCAGCGTTGTTTTTCGGTATCGCGCTGGCGGTCTACCACCTGTTTTTCAAATTGCTTGGGATTTTCCTGATGCTGGTGGAACTGGGCTGGTTCATTTTTCTGCCGATTTTCAAGGAATGTCGTCACTGGTGGTCGCACCGCGAACAAGCGTATGCACCCCGTGTGCTGCTCAGTGCGACAGGCTTGCTGGCGCTCGTCTTGCTGCTGATCGTGCCGTGGCACAGCAGTGTCGAGTTGCCGGTGATGCTGGAAGCCGAAAGCGTGACCGCCATTCACGCTCCGGCAGCGGCCAGGGTCAGGCAAGTCAACGTGCGGGACGGCCAGAAGGTCGAACAAGGTGCCGTGCTGATGGAGCTGGAATCCCCTGACATCGACTCCCGGCAAAGCATCGTGCGCCGTGAAATCAACATGCTCCAGTTGCAGATGCGTCGCCAGGCCGGGCGCAGCGAGACCGCTGCCGATGCCGGCATCCTGGAACAGCGCCTGGCCGAAGCCGTCGCCGAGTACAGAGGCCTGGCGGCACGGCGCGAGCGCCTGTTGTTGCGCGCGCCCAAGGCCGGGCAGGTGCGCGATCTGCTGCCGCAGTTGAGCGTCGGGCGCTGGGTTTCAACCAGGGATCCGCTGCTTCGGGTGGTCGAGGCAGGCACCCGGATTCGCGGGTACGTGGCCGAGAATGCGTTATGGCGCATAGCCCCCGGAGATCGGGGACGCTTCATTGCTGACGACCCGATGCGTGAGTCGCTGGCCGTGGAGCTTCAGGAAGTCGACGCCAACGGCGTGGCCTGGCTGGATCAAGAGGCGTTGAGTTCCGATCATCACGGCCCTATTGCCGTACGTCGAGACGAAAATCAGCGCGCCGAACCGGTACAAGGCCAGTACGGCGTACGCCTGAAACTGGTGGACAATACCGCCGCACCGTCCCAGCCATTGCGCGGCGTTGCCGTGCTGGACGGTCGCAGCGAATCCCTGCTGGGCGCGACCTGGCGCCGGCTTGCCGCACTGGGCGTGCGTGAAAGCGGGTTTTGAAGCTGACACATGGACAGAGGACAGCACATGACAAAAAAACCTTTCGCCAATATCGATGGACTGGTCGTGCGGCCATCGAGAGAGACCGACAGTGCCTTTCTACAGGTGCTCTATCACTCGGCGCGGCCCGATCTGCAACTGATCGACGGAGAACGCGATCAGGTTGAGGACGTTGTCGCCCAGCAGTTTCGCGTACAGGATCTGGGGCTGGGGGAGCACTTTCCGAACGCCATGCACTACGTGGTTGAAAAGCTCGGCACGCCCATTGGCGCGCTGGTCACCGACTTCGGCCACAACGAGATTCGCGTGCTGTACCTGGCGTTCATTCCGGCTGCACGTGGCAAGGGTTATGGTCGTAACGTCGTGCAAGGCGTGCAGCAGGCGGCCGAACAGATACGCTGTCCGGTCGCAACGGTGGTCTGGGCCAACAACCCCCATGCGCGCCAGCATTATCTGGCGCTGGGGTTTGAGGTTCAGGAACGGGACGTGGCGGCCGAGCGGCTGATCTGGTATCCAGGCCAGGCCGCTGCCGTCAATTGAAGCTGATGCAAAAGTAGGCTAACCGGCTGTCACGCCCCATGGCAGGTACGCGAGACACGAAAACATCCTGCAGTACGCCGGTGTCCGGTAGCTCGATGGCGCATGGGCCGTCGATAAAGGCGCTGGGCTCCAAAGAGTCCAGAGACACGTTGAACGGCAGGCGTTGATCTTGAGAGGCGCGCGCCTGCGGCCGTTCGGCGACCGATGAAACCTGGACCGGCAACTGACTGCCATCGCCCAATTGCAGTAAGCAGGTAGTACCGACCACCGCTCGAAAGTGTTCGACAGTAATGTCTTGCAGCATTAAGCATCTCCAGCGCGAAATACAGGAAAAGCCCGTCCCTGGGCGCGAACAACTCAACTCCGGCTTGGATAAATCCCTTGCAAGGCAATGCTGAAGTTCACGACCAGAAAAGGATTCATGCTGTCGAGAGGCAAGCTTCCGCCAACGGACTGCATGGTTCCACTGACGGCGGTGGTGACACCTTTTTGCACGACAGGCGTTGTTCCGGCACTGGGCGAGAATATATTGGCGGACATTGGCCCGGAGGTGGAAGCGCCTATAAACGCATTGTCGGTGGTTGGCGCAATGGTCGCCCCGGTGACTGCCGGGTTGGCCAGATTAATCGTGGTGGTCGCTGTCAGCGTGCTCAGTGCGTGTACATGAGCAGGCATGTTGGCGATGGCTACCGTTACCTTCTCAACCCCTGAAGCAGCGCCCATCACACGCGGAGTGAGGTTGGTGCCGGAGCCCTGATTGACCGGCACCCGACCCTGCAAATTGGGCACCATGAAGGTTGACGAACCGTTACCTCCGTACGTGCCCCCCAACAGTGAATACAAGGCCTGATACTGGTTGATGTTCAATGTTTGTCCGTTGCATTGCGCCCAGCCTGAAGGTGCAAAATCAAAACCAAACATCATGATTGAACCCATAAAAACTTCCATACGCCCTCATCCTTCTTATGTCATGTCATGGGAAAAGTCGATCCATCCGGGCACTGTCCCGAGTGGCCACGTGAGAGCGTAGACGCAGTTTTCAAGGTGTGATTGTTTTCGCACTGCGCCGTTATTGATCGCACATCCAGTGACGCTGGGCTGTTACCTGTCAAAAAGTTCATTACCGTTCATCTGATAATCATCATTTCAACCGCGACATGACCCAATAAAACCGGGCAGACGGCTGCTTCATCCGCTTTTTTCTTCGCTGATGGCCTAAAGACATGCGGACTTGTGTCGAACTCTTGGCATATAACTGCATTGTGTTACACGGCTCGAACACTGATATGAACCGTTGTTTTCCGGGGCGCAAGGATGCAAAAATTTCACTTTATCGCAGGGCTGCCACGATCAGGGTCCACCCTGCTTTCGGCCATTCTTCTGCAAAACCCGCGCTTTCATGCCGGCATGAGCAGCCCTGTCGGTTCATTGTTTTCCAGCGTTCTGGGCCAGTGCAGCGCGGGCAGTGAATTCTCCTCAGTGATCAATACCGACGTGCGTCGCCGCTTGTTGCGTGGGATTTTTGAATCCTATTACGCCGACAAGGCCGACAAAGACGTCGTATTCGATACAAACCGCGGCTGGAGCTCGCGACTGCCCGCGCTCATGGACCTGTTCCCGCAGAGCAAAATGATTGCCTGCGTACGCAATGTCGCCTGGGTGATGGACAGCATTGAACGCCTGTACCGCGCCAACCCTTTCGAAAACACCAAGCTGTTCAACGATGACGTCGAGCGCAACACGGTTTACAGCCGGGTCGAGACGCTGGCGCAACGCAACCGCCTGGTGGGCTTTGCCTGGGCATCGCTCAAGGAAGCCTATTACGGCGAACATGCCGACTCGATCCTGTTGATCGATTACGAACTGCTGTCCCAGGCCCCGGACCGCGTCATCAGGCTGGTCTACGACTTCATTGAAGAGCCGTGGTTTGAACACGACTTCAACAACCTCGCTTATGACGCCCCGCAGTTCGATGACGCACTGGGCGTCTCCGGCCTGCACAAGGTCAAGCCGCGCATTGCGCTGGAAACAAGGCCCACGATCCTGCCGCCAGACCTGTTCGAGCAGTATTCAACGTTGTCGTTCTGGAATGACGGGTCTGCCAGCGCAGCCAATGTCATCCGCATGAAATCAGACGCCGTGGTCAATTGATCGCGGTTTTATCAGTCCTAATGTTCGATCTCTGGTGAGCCGCATGTGGTGGAATAAACAAAAGTCGCGGACTGCAACGCGGGCACCGTCGAGTGCAACCTCCCCCGTTTCCCCCATGATCATGTCGCTCGAGCCGCGCATGCTGTTCGACGGTGCGGTCGCGGCCACCGTGGCTGAAGCGACCCAGCCGGACAGCCAGCCGACGCCGGACGCGTCGGCCAAGAGTGCCGAACAGGCCAACAGTGCCACCGACCATCACGCGCAAGGGCAGGCCTCTTCGGACGTTGCCGTCACGCCTGCTGCGGTGCCCGGCACCACCGTTGTGTTTGTCGACTCACGGGTGAAGGACTCGGCCAGCCTGCTGGCGGGCGTTGCACCTGGCGCACAAGTGGTCGAACTGGACGCCACCAAAGATGGCCTGCAACAGATTGCCGATTACCTTGAATCCCATCAGGGCGTCAGCTCGGTGCAGATCATTGCGCACGGTAACGCCGGCGACCTGTGGCTGGGCAACAGTTATGTTTCTGCTGACAACATCGCGCAGCGCAGCGCTCTGCTGGCCGAAATCGGCAATGACATGAACGCCGGCGGCGATATTCTGATTTACGCCTGCAACACCGCCGAGGGCGACACCGGCCTGAGCTTTGTCGACTCGCTGGCCACCCTCACCGGCCGAGACGTTGCGGCGTCCACCAACCGCACCGGGGTGGGTGGCGACTGGGATCTGGAGATTGCCACCGGCAACATCGAAAGCGTCAGCGCCCTCTCGCAACAGTCGATGGATGCCTACCAGTGGGGGCTGGCAACCTTCACCGTGACCTCCACCAGCAACACCGGCGCAGGCAGCTTGCGTGAAGCGCTGACCAATGCCCAGAACGGCGATATCGTGACCTTTTCGAGCAGCATGACCGTTGCGTTGCAAAGCCAGCTGGTGGTCAGCAAAAACATCACCGTGGATGGCGACCTGAACAACGACGGCGTCGCCGACGTCACCCTCGACGGGCAGAACAGAACCAGTGTCATCCGGGTCAACTCCGGGGTGACGGCCACACTCGACGGCGTGATCATCACCCGAGGCGTGGCCAGCACGGCGGGCGCAAACAGCGGCTCGGCCATTTCGGCCTCTGATGCGCTGGGCGGCGGTATCAACAACGCCGGCAACCTCACGCTGCGCAACGTCACGGTGACTGCAAACGCGGCAGCAGGCGGTGGCGGTGGTGGCGGTGTCCTCTCGCCCACCGTAGGGGGTGGCGGCGGCGGTGGCGGCGGCATCGGCGGGCAGAACGGTGCTACGGGTGGCAGTGCCGGGGCTTACACTCCTACTGACCCGTCAGCCAATAGCGGTGGCGACGGTGCATCATACGACCCTGCTTTTCTGAGTGGTAAGGGCGGCAATTCTGCGGGCGGCGGCGCCGGGGCCGTTGGCGCTTCCGGGTACACCAACGGTGGCGCAGGCGGTACTGCGACCAGCGGCGGACGCACCATCGGTGGCGGTGGCGGCGGTTCGGGCTTTGACGCCAGTGGCGGCAGAGGCGGATCAGCCGTCGGCGGCATTTACAACGCATCGACCGGCACGCTGGCGATCATCGGCACGTCGACCATCAGCAGCAACATCGGTGCAGGCGGTGGCGGCGGCGGTGGCGGCACGATTGGCGGCAACGGCGGCCGTGGTATCGGGGCGATCTGGAACAAAGGCACAGTCAACATCACGTCCGGCAACAACGCGGCCTTGACCGGCAACGTGGGTGGCAGCGGATCTGGCGGACAAGCGACCAGCGGCGGCACCAATGGCACCTCGCCTAACGCCGTCAATGACATCTTCAACGACGGCGGCACGCTCAACGCTGCCTATACCTCTGACACGACTGCACCAACGGGCACCAGCATCGTGATTGCCAATACGTCGCTGAGTTCGGGCGGCACATCGCTGGTCACCTTCACGTTCAGCGAGCCGGTCTTCGGCCTGGAAATCTCCGAAATCACCGTGCCCAACGGTACGTTGAGCAACCTGGTGACCACCAACAACATCACCTGGACAGCCACTTTTACGGCCTCCAGCGATACCTCCGACAGCTCCGATGCCATCAGCCTGTCGTTATCGGCAGTGCAGGACTCTGCCGGCAATATCGGCACCGGGACAGTGACCTCCAACAACTACGCAGTGTCCGACACCGTTCCGCCGACAGTGACTGTTGTGGTAGCAGACACCGCACTGGCGGCGGATGAAACATCACTGGTCACCATTACGTTCAGTGAAGTGGTCACCGGCTTCGACAATGCCGACCTCACAGTGGCCAACGGCACATTGACCGCTGTGAGCAGCAGTGACGGCGGCAAAACCTGGACCGCCACCCTGACGCCGACCGCCAACCTGACCAGCACCGCCAACCAGATCAGCCTCAACCGGGCAGGCGTGCAGGACCTGTCCGGAAACACCGGCTCAGGCGCTGCCACGTCCAACAACTACGCCATCGACACAGCGCGCCCGACCGCAAGCATTGTGCTGGCCGACAACGCGCTGAGCATCGGTGAAACCTCGCAGGTCACCATTACCTTCAGCGAAGCGGTGACGGGTTTCACCAACGCGGACCTGACCGTTGTCAATGGCACCCTGAGTACCGTGACCACCAGCAACAACATTGTCTGGACCGCGACGTTCACCCCGACCAACAACATTACCGACAGCACCAACGTCATTACTCTGGCCAACACAGAGGTGACCGATGCGGCGGGCAATACCGGGGCGGGCACCACAGACTCGAACAATTACGCCATCGATACCCAGCGCCCGACTGCAAACATTCTGGTAGCGGACGCCAACCTCACGGCGGGTGAAACCTCGCTGGTCACCATTACCTTCAGCGAGGCCGTCAGCGGTTTCACCAATGCCGACCTGACGGTGCCCAACGGCACCTTGAGCACCGTCACCAGCAGCGACGGTGGCGTCACCTGGACGGCGACCTACACGCCGAATAACAACGTAAGTGACACCACCAACCTGATCAGCCTGAATAACGCTGGCGTGGCTGATCTGGCCGGTAACGCAGGCTCCGGCACCAGCAACTCGGGCAACTTCACCATCAATACTGTGCGCCCGAGCGCTACCGTGGTCGTGGCCGACAGCACCCTTTCTGCTGGCGAAACCTCGCTGGTCACCATTACCTTCAGCGAAGCCGTCAGCGGCTTCACCAACGCCGACCTGACCATCGCCAATGGCACCTTGAGCGCCGTGAGCAGCAGCGACGGTGGCATCACCTGGACCGCGACCCTCACGCCAACCGCCAACGTGACCGATACCACCAACCTGATCACGCTCAATGCAAGCGGCGTCGCCAACGCTTCCGGCAACGCAGGCACTGGCACCATCAGTTCCAACAACTATGCCATCGACACTCAGCGCCCGACGGCCAGCATTGTGGTGGCCGACAACGCGCTGGGCATTGGTGAAACGTCGCTGGTGACCATCACCTTCAGCGAAGCGGTCAGCGGTTTCACCAATGCCGACCTGAGCATCAGCAACGGCACACTGAGTACGGTCAGCAGCAGCGATGGCGGCATCACCTGGACCGCCACCCTGACGCCGACCACAGGGGTCAACAGCAACAGCAATTCGGTGAATCTGAACAACGGCGGCGTCACCGATCTGGCGGGCAACGCCGGCAGCGGCCTGAGCACGTCGAACAATTACGCCATCGACACGGTACGCCCGACTGCCAGTATCACAATGTCGGACAATGCCTTGACCGCAGGTGAAACCTCACTGGTGACCGTCACCTTCAGCGAGGCCGTTGTCGGCTTTACCAACGCCGACCTGAGCGTACCCAATGGCACCTTGAGCGCTGTGAGCAGCAGCGACGGCGGTATCACCTGGACCGCGACCTACACGCCAAATGCCAATGTCGCCGATACCACGAACGTGATCACGCTGAACAACACGGGCGTGACCGATCTGGCAGGCAATATCGGCAGCGGCACGACCGATTCCGGCAATTTCACCATTGCCACTCAGCAGCCGACCGCCACCGTCGTGGTCGCCGACAGCGCGTTGTCTGTGGGCGAAACCTCGCTGGTCACCATCACCTTCAGCGAAGCGGTCATCGGCTTCAACAATGCCGACCTGACGGTCGAGAACGGTACGTTGAGCACCGTCAGCAGCAGTGACGGCGGTATCACCTGGACGGCGACCTTCACGCCGACCGCAAACGTGACCGACGCAAGCAACCTGATCACCCTGGACAACACCGGCTTCACCAACGGCTCGGGCGTGACCGGCAGTGGTGTCACCTCCTCGAACAACTACGCCATCGACACCCTGCGCCCGACGGCCAGCATTGTGGTGGCCGACAACGCGCTGGCCATCGGTGAAACGTCGCTGGTGACCGTCACCTTCAGCGAAGCGGTCAGCGGTTTCAGCAATGCCGACCTCGTAGTGGCCAACGGTACGTTGAGTGCGGTGAGCAGCAGCGACGGAGGCCTGACCTGGACGGCAACGCTCACGCCGTCAACGGGTGTCACAGACAGCAGCAATCTGGTGACCCTGAACAACGCGGGTGTCACTGATCAGGCAGGAAACGCAGGCACCGGGCTGACCGTCTCCAACAATTACGCCATCGACACGGCACGCCCGACCGCCAGCATCGTGGTTGCGGACAGCGCGTTGTCTGTGGGCGAAACCTCGCTAGTGACCATCACCTTCAGCGAGGCCGTCAGCGGCTTCAACAACGCAGACCTGAGCGTTGAAAACGGGACGTTGAGCGCGGTCAGCAGCAGCGACGGCGGTATCACCTGGACCGCCACCTTCACGCCGACCCTCAATGTCGCCGACAGCATCAACCTGATCACGCTGAACAACGCCGGCGTGGCGGACCTGGCGGGCAACACCGGAAGCGGCGTCACCACCTCCAACAATTACAGCATCGACACCAACCAGCCGACGGCCACTGTCGTGGTTGCTGACAATGCGCTGTCGGTGGGTGAAACCTCGTTGGTGACCATTACCTTCAGCGAAGCGGTCAGCGGTTTCAACAACGCAGACCTGACGGTCGAGAACGGGACGCTGAGCGCAGTCAGCAGCAGCGACGGCGGCATCACCTGGACCGCGACCTTCACGCCAACGGCGAACGTCACCGATACGAGCAACCTCGTGACCCTGGACAACACCGGGTTCACCAATGCCTCAGGCAACACCGGCAGCGGCGTCACGGCATCGAACAACTATGCCATCGACACCCAGCGCCCGACGGCGACCATTTTGGTGGCCGACAATGCGCTGGCCATCGGTGAAACCTCGCAGGTGACCATCACCTTCAACGAAGCGGTCAGCGGTTTCACCAACGCAGACCTGAACATCAGCAACGGTACCCTGAGCGCGGTCAGCAGCAGCGACGGCGGCATCACCTGGACCGCGACGCTGACCCCGACCGCAGGCACCACCAGCGCCAGCAATTCGATAGCCCTGAACAATGCCGGTGTGACTGACCTGGCAGGTAACGCCGGCAGCGGCCTGACCCTGTCCAACAATTACGCCATCGACTCGTCACGCCCGACCGCCAGCATCGTGGTCGCGGACAGTGCGCTGGGCGCCGGTGAGACCTCACTGGTCACGATCACGTTCAATGAGGCGGTCAGCGGTTTCGATAACAGCGATCTGAGCGTACCGAACGGCACCTTGAGCGCCGTCAGCAGCAACGACGGCGGTATCACCTGGACCGCGACGTTCACACCCGGCGCCAACGTGAATGCCAGCACCGGGCAGATCAGCCTGAACAGCGCCGGTGTCACTGACCTGGCGGGTAACGCCGGCAGCGGCATTATCAGTTCGGGCAGTTTCACCGTCGACACGACCAGACCTTCCGCCACCATCGCGATGGCCGACAATGCCTTGTCCGCAGGCGAGACGTCTCTGGTCACGTTCACGTTCAGCCAGGCCGTCAACGGCTTCAGCAATGCCGACCTGACCGTCGCCAACGGCACATTGAGCACAGTCAGCAGCAACGACGGTGGCATCACCTGGACCGCGACCTTCACACCAACTGCAAACGTGACCGATGCGAGCAACCTGATCACGCTGGATAACAGCGGCGTTACCAATGCTGCGGGCAACACCGGCAGCGGCACCACGGCATCGAACAACTACACCATCGACACTCAGCGCCCGACGGCGACCATCGTGGTCGCTGACAATGCGTTGGCCATCGGTGAAACCTCGCAGGTGACCATCACCTTCAGCGAGGCGGTCAGCGGTTTCACCAACGCCGACCTGACCGTCGCCAACGGCACATTGAGCGCCGTCAGCAGCAGCGACGGCGGTATCACCTGGACCGCAACGCTCACCCCGAACGCAGGCACCACCAGCAGCAATAATGCCGTGACGCTCGATAACAGTGGCGTCGCGGATCTGGCCGGCAACGCAGGCAGTGGCACGACCCAGTCCAATAGTTACGGCATTGATCTGGCCCGGCCAACCGCCAGCGTTGTTATTGCGGACAGCGCCCTGTCGGCAGGCGAAACGTCACAGGTGACCATCACCTTCAGCGAAGCGGTCAACGGTTTCAGCAATGCCGACCTGACCGTCGCCAACGGCACGCTGAGCACGGTCAGCAGCAACGACGGCGGTATCACCTGGACCGCCACCTTCACGCCCAATGCAAACGTGACCGATGCGACCAACCTGATCACGCTGGATAACACCGGCATCGCCGATGCATCGGGCAACACCGGCAGCGGCACCACGGCATCGAACAACTACGCCATCGACACTCAGCGCCCCACGGCGACCATTACCGTCGCCAATCCGAACCTGGCCATCGGTCAGACTTCGCTGGTGACCTTTGCCTTCAGCGAGCCAGTGACCAATTTCGACCTCTCGGACATCAGCGTAGGCAATGGCACGCTGTCCAGCCTGAGCAGCAGCAACGGCGGCCTCACCTGGACCGCGACCCTGACGCCGGATGCCAATGTCACCACTGCGCCCAGCAATTTCATCGTTCTGGACAGCGGCAGGCTCAACGATCTGGCGGGTAACGCAGGTACAGCCGTTGCCCTGTCCAGCAACTACAGCATCGATAACCAGCGTCCGACAGCGACCGTCTCCCTTGCCAATCCGAACCTGGTAACGGGTCAGACATCACAGGTGACGTTCGCTTTCAGCGAGCCGGTGAACAATTTCACGCTGTCGGACGTCAGCGTGGCCAACGGCACGCTGTCCAACCTGAGCAGCGGCGATGGCGGCACCACTTGGACCGCGACCCTGACACCGACCGCGAACGTGACTGACCCGAGCAACTTCATTGTGCTGGACAGCAGCACGGTGACTGATCGGGCGGGTAACGCCGGCACAGGCATCGCGCTGTCGCCCAACTACGCCGTCACGACCACGTCGCTGTCGGGAGACCCGCAGTTCCGGGTCGACGCGCCAGCACCGTTGGTCAACACACCGAATCTGCCGCTGCAGCCGGCACTGTTCGGTCCGCCAACGGGCAACCTGGGTTCGCCTTTGAGCTTCTCACCGTTGTTCGAACAGCGCACCACCGGCGGCGGCCTGCCGCCTGTGGGCAACATCTTCATCACCAACCGTGCGCTGGCACCGAGCTTTATTGCCCAGGTGTTCGACTCCAGCAGCGTCGGCGGGCCAGGCTCCGGTTTTACAGGCTTCAACAGCGGAGAAGGCAGCGTGTTCGGCACCAGCACGCTGTCGACGCTGTTTTCTCGCGAATCTGCGACGGACACCTCGACAACGGGCGCCTTCGACAGCGCTGGCAGCAACGGCCTGCGGGACTCGTCACAGAGCATCCAGGCAGGATTCGGCGCGCTGACCCTGGGTCAGCAGTTGCAACAGATCACCGATAACGAGCAAGAAAAACTGCGCGCACTGGCATGGGCTTTAGGGGAAGTCGGTGTCAGTGAAGCGCAAGCCTGAAACAGGGTTTAGTAATGCGCCGTTCCTGTACGGCGCTCATAAAAAAGAATGCGGTAGCTAGGGGCGGTCGGAGCATGAAAAGAAGTCAGAAGTTGTTCAGCATCAGTCTGCTGGCGCTGGTAGTGAGCGGTTGCGCTGTCACCAGCCAGCCTATCGACCGAAGCGTCAGCGAGCAGCGCGCCAAAAGCGACCTGCAACTGATGTACAGGGATCAGGAGCCACTGAACGGTGCCTTGACCCTGCATCAAGCCATGGCCCGCGCGGTGAAGTACAACCTTGAAGCGCGCCTGAAAATCATGGAAGAAGCACTGGCCAAGCGACAACTGGACCTCGCCAGCTTCGACATGCTGCCGCGCATGGCGCTGTCGGCAGGCTATGCCGGACGCAGTAACGTCAGCGCATCCAGCAGTGAAAGTGTTCAGACCGGCACCCAGTCCCTCGAACCGTCGACCTCGCAGGATCGCAGCCGGCGGGTCGCTGACCTGACCATGGTGTGGAACGTACTGGACTTCGGCGTCAGTTACATCAGCGCCAAACAGCAAGGCGATCAGCGTCTGATTGTTCAGGAACGACGCCGCAAGGTGATCAACACAATCGTTCAGGACGTCCGATCAGCCTATTGGCGTGCCGTGGCCGCCGAGCGCATGCTCAAGCAGATCGACAACCTGATGGCCCGCGTCGAGAAAGCGCAGGACAACAGCCAGAGCATGAGCGAGCAGCGCGTGGGGGATCCGGTCCAGGCGCTGGGTTATCAACGTTCGCTGATTCAGGCCACGCGCCAGCTGGAAGAACAACGCAAGGCGCTGTCACTGGCCAAGACCGAACTGGCCACGCTGATCAATCTGCCGATGGGCACCGATCTGAAACTGGCGACCCCGGACGATTACTCGATTCCGGAACTCAAGGTCGATATGGCACGCCTGGAAACCGAAGCACTGGCCAGCCGCCCCGAGCTGCGCGAACAGGACTACCAGACACGCATCAGTTCCGCCGAAACCCGCAAGGCCATGCTGCGCATGCTGCCTGGCCTGGAGTTCTCGGCGGGCGGTCATTACGACAGCAACTCGTTTCTGGTCAACGACAAATGGGCTGATCTGGGTGTGAAAGTCACCTGGAACCTGTTCAACGTTCTTTCCGCACCGGCTGCCATCGACGTGGCCAAAGCGGGTGAAGAAGTCGCAACCGCGCGTCGTCAAGCCATGTCCATCGCCGTGCTGGCCCAGCTCTACGTCGCCAACGCCAATTACAACGAGGCGCTGCGCCAGTTCAAAACCAGCCAGCAGTTGTCGAACATCGACAGCCAGATCGTCGGGCAACTGCGTAATCGTTATCAGGCCGCCGGCATCGGTGAGCTGGATCTGATTCAGGGCGAACTCAACACCCTGCAGGCTGACCTGCGCCGCGATCTCGCGTACGCCGATCTGCGCAATGCTTACGGTCAGATCTTCGCGAGTGCGGGTCTTGATCCGCTGCCGTCAGAGCTTTCTTCCACCAAAGTTCAGGCTATTGCAGCGGCCTTGAATTCACGTGAGTCTCAGTGGGAAGCAGGCAATATTTCCGTAGCGGCTGCCGCACCCAAGCCGTAAGGCTCCGTATGAATGGACATCCGGCAGCGCGCGAGCGCTGACTGGATGCACCCTCCCCGCCCGAAACGAAATCGTTCCACCGTAACGATTTCATTCCAATCTGCCTGGGTCCGCCCGTATCAAGGCCTTGATCAGGCAAGCATTTTCAAAAGCCTGACCCGTGTAGCGATTTCGCTACAGCCAATCGCATCAAAATCGCGCAACATAAAGTCAAGCCATTGATTTAAAACGATAAATAAAAGATGGCCGCTAAATTGCTAAGCATTGACTCATATTGCTCGCGTTCTGCGCGAGCCCTGTTTTCCGAGGAGTATGTATGAGCGAGTTGCGATTCACCGTTGACCACGAATGGCTGCGTGCCGAAACCGACGGCAGCATTACAGTCGGTATCACGCCCTACGCTCAGGAATCGCTGGGCGACGTGGTCTTTGTGCAACTCCCGGAATTACAGACCTACACTCAACACGCCGAAGTGTCTGTGGTGGAATCAGTCAAAGCCGCCAGCAGCATCAACATGCCGCTGGACGGTGAGGTCGTCGAGGTCAATTCCGCGCTCGATGCCACACCGGAACAGGTCAACGAAGACGCCTTGGGTGCAGGCTGGTTCTTTCGCTTCATCCCGCAAGATGCCGATGCCATCCACGGCCAGCTGGATCAGGACGCCTACGACCGCCTGATCAAAGCCAACGCCGAAGCCTGAGGAGCGAGCCATGACTGACCGTATTCAACTGACCACCGCCAACGAATTCATCGCCCGTCACATCGGCCCGCGCGCCGACGATGAACTGGCCATGCTGCAAACGCTGGGTTTCGACTCCATCGAAGCGCTGAGCGAAAGCGTCATCCCGGAAAGCATCAAGGGCACCAGCGTCCTGAACCTGCCGGCCGGGCAGAGCGAAGCCGATGCGCTGGCGTCCATCAAAGCCATCGCCAGCAAGAACCAGTTGTTCAAGACTTACATCGGTCAGGGCTACTACAACACTCACACACCGGCCCCGATTCTGCGCAACCTGCTGGAAAACCCGGCCTGGTACACCGCGTACACCCCTTACCAGCCCGAGATATCCCAAGGTCGCCTGGAGTCGCTGCTCAATTTCCAGACGCTGATCAGCGACCTGACCGGCCTGCCGATTGCCAATGCCTCATTGCTGGACGAGGCCACCGCGGCTGCGGAAGCAATGACCTTCTGCAAGCGCCTGAGCAAGAACAAAGGCAGTCAGCAGTTTTTCGCCTCCAGCCACTGTCACCCGCAAACCCTCGATGTCTTGCGCACGCGTGCCGAGCCACTGGGCATCACGGTCGTGGTGGCTGACGAAACCGAGCTGGGCGATGTCAGTGATTACTTCGGTGCGCTGCTGCAGTACCCGGCCAGCAATGGCGACATCTTCGATTACCGCGAGCTGGTCGAGCGCTTCCACAGTGCCAACGCGCTGGTGGCTGTCGCCGCCGACTTGCTGGCCCTGACCTTGCTGACTCCGCCGGGTGAGTTCGGTGCCGACGTGGCCATCGGCAGCGCCCAGCGCTTCGGTGTGCCGCTGGGCTTCGGCGGCCCGCATGCGGCCTACTTCTCGACACGCGATGCGTTCAAGCGCGACATGCCGGGCCGTCTGGTCGGCGTGTCAGTAGACCGTCACGGCAAGCAGGCACTGCGCCTGGCCATGCAGACCCGCGAGCAGCATATTCGTCGCGAAAAGGCCACCAGCAACATCTGCACCGCGCAAGTGCTGCTGGCCAACATTGCCAGCATGTACGCCGTGTACCACGGCCCGCGCGGCCTGACACAGATTGCCAACCGGGTTCACCAGTTGACGGTGATTCTGGCCGAAGGCCTGAGCCAGTTGGGCCTGAAAGCCGAGCAAGCCTTCTTCTTCGACAGCCTGACCTTGCACACCGGCAGCAAGACCGCTGCATTGCACGCTGCCGCCCGCGCCCGCCACATCAACCTGCGCGAGATCGACGACCAGCGCCTGGGCCTGTCGCTCGACGAAACCGCGTCGCAGTCGGCCGTCGAAGCACTGTGGGAAATCTTCGCCGGCGACGGTCAGAACACTCCGGACTTCGCCGCACTGGCGGACAGCGCCCAGTCGCGCCTGCCTGCGGGCCTGCTGCGCGAGTCGGCCATCCTCAGTCACCCGGTGTTCAACCGCTACCACTCTGAAACCGAACTGATGCGCTACCTGCGCAAGCTGGCCGACAAGGACCTGGCGCTGGACCGCACCATGATTCCGCTGGGCTCATGCACCATGAAGCTGAACGCTGCCAGCGAAATGATCCCGGTGACCTGGGCCGAGTTCGGCAACCTGCACCCGTTCGCCCCGGCCGAGCAAAGCGCCGGTTACCAGCAATTGACCGACGAGCTGGAAGCCATGCTCTGCGCGGCCACCGGTTATGACGCTATTTCGCTGCAACCCAATGCCGGTTCTCAAGGCGAATACGCAGGCCTGCTGGCGATCCGCGCCTACCATCAGAGCCGCGGCGATGAACACCGCGATATCTGCCTGATCCCCTCGTCAGCCCACGGCACCAACCCCGCCACCGCCAACATGGCCGGTATGCGCGTGGTGGTGACGGCCTGCGATGCACGCGGCAACGTGGATATCGAAGACCTGCGCGCCAAGGCTGTTCAGCACCGCGATCAGCTGGCAGCCATCATGATCACCTACCCGTCGACCCACGGCGTATTCGAAGAAGGCATCCGCGAGATCTGCGGCATCGTTCATGACAACGGCGGCCAGGTCTACATCGACGGTGCCAACATGAACGCGATGGTGGGCCTCTGTGCGCCGGGCAAGTTCGGCGGCGACGTGTCTCACCTCAACCTGCACAAAACCTTCTGCATCCCCCACGGCGGCGGCGGCCCCGGCGTTGGCCCGATCGGCGTGAAGTCGCACCTCGCACCCTACATGCCCGGCCACGCGCGCATGGCGCGCAAGGAAGGCGCGGTCTGCGCTGCGCCATTCGGCAGTGCCAGCATTCTGCCGATCACCTGGATGTACATTCGCATGATGGGCGGCGAAGGCCTCAAGCGCGCTTCGCAACTGGCGATTCTCAACGCCAACTACATTTCGCGTCGCCTGGAAGAACACTACCCGGTGCTGTACATCGGGACCAATGGTCTGGTTGCCCACGAATGCATCCTTGACCTGCGTCCGATCAAAGACAGCAGCGGCATCAGTGTCGATGACGTGGCCAAGCGCCTGATCGACTTCGGTTTCCATGCCCCGACCATGTCGTTCCCGGTTGCCGGAACGTTGATGATCGAGCCGACCGAAAGCGAGTCCCGAGAAGAACTAGACCGGTTCTGCGACGCCATGATCAAGATCCGTGAAGAAATCCGCGCGGTCGAGAACGGCACGCTGGACAAAGACGACAACCCGCTGAAGAACGCGCCCCATACCGCAGCTGAAATCGTCGGCCAGTGGAGCCACCCTTACAGCCGCGAACAGGCCGTGTACCCGGTCGATTCGCTGATCGAGAACAAATACTGGCCTCCGGTCGGGCGTGTCGACAACGTCTTCGGCGACCGCAATCTGGTCTGCGCCTGCCCGTCCATCGAGAGCTACCAGGAAGCCTGATCGCCCGCTGCCGTCCTGTGCCATTTGTCCTGGCACAGGACGGCAGCGCGACATGGCTCGCCAATAAGGAATTGAATATGTCCACAGAGAAGCTGCTGACGACTCCATTGCACGCCCTGCACCGCGAACTCGGCGCCAAAATGGTGCCTTTCGCCGGTTACGACATGCCCGTGCAATATCCGGCGGGTGTGATGAAAGAACACTTGCACACCCGCGCGCAGGCCGGGCTGTTCGATGTCTCGCACATGGGGCAGATTCGCCTGAGCGGTGCAGAGGCTGCCAAAGCGCTGGAAACCCTGGTGCCGGTGGACATCATTGATTTGCCGGTCGGCATGCAACGCTACGCAATGTTCACCCACGAGACGGGCGGCATTCTCGATGACCTGATGGTTGCCAATCTCGGCAACGATCAACTGATGCTGGTGGTCAACGCTGCGTGCAAGGATCAGGACCTCGCTCACCTGCGCAAGCACCTGGCAGGTCATTGCCAGATCGAACCGTTGTTTGAAGAACGCGCCCTGCTCGCACTGCAAGGTCCGGCCGCAGTGACCGTGCTGGCACGCCTTGCACCCGAGGTCGCAGGCATGACCTTCATGCAGTTCACCAGCGTCATGCTGCTGGGCGTTCAGTGCTACGTCAGCCGCTCGGGCTACACAGGCGAAGATGGCTACGAAATTTCGGTGCCTGCGGAGCACGCTGAAGCCTTGGCGCGCCGCTTGCTGGACGAGCCGGAAGTGGCGCCGATTGGCCTGGGCGCACGTGATTCGTTGCGCCTGGAAGCAGGCCTGTGCCTGTACGGTCATGACATGGACACGACAACCACGCCGATCCAGGCCAGCCTGCTCTGGGCGATATCGAAAGTGCGACGCGCTGATGGCGCACGCGCCGGAGGATTTCCGGGAGCCGAGCTGATTTTTGCTCAGCAACGCACCGGCGTGGATAAAAAACGCGTCGGCCTGCTGCCCCAGGAACGCACCCCGGTGCGCGAAGGCACAGAGGTTGTCGACGCGCAGGATAACGTTATCGGCACCGTGTGCAGCGGCGGCTTTGGCCCGAGCCTCGGCGGCCCCTTGGCAATGGCTTATCTGCACAACGATTACACCGCGCTGGAGACACTTGTCTGGGCAATGGTGCGCGGCAAGAAAGTGCCAATGCGGGTCACCCCCATGCCCTTTGTTGCGCAACGTTACTTCCGCGGCTAAATAAAGGCGTCAAAAAAACAGCCTTATACCTGCCAACAGAATCACTGTTTCCTGCGACGTGCGTCAGCCGGAAACAGTGCAATCCATATGCAAAATATGCACCTATAAAGTGCAAAATGTTATATCGCCTCCGGGGTTGCACTGTATGAGTGAAGGCGAGCCTGACTGCGCCAAAGCCCCCGGAAACAGGGGTGTCAGACGGTGAAACAGCAGGGGCTTGTTTTTGTAACGAGAGTTGGCGTAGAGTTTCCGAACTGTGTTTGCATGGGTCGCTGAATCTGGGCCTGGGCAGTAGCTCTAGGTTTGCTACAACCCGCTCTACGTTTCTTACTTCCTGCAACCAGCCCCAGTCCTCTTTCGTGCGAGAGAGGCTGTCACTAATGAAGCGTCAAAGGAATTAAGATAATGGCTGAACGTCAGAGCGGTACCGTCAAGTGGTTTAACGACGAGAAAGGTTTTGGTTTCATTACGCCTGAGAGCGGTCCAGACCTGTTCGTACACTTCCGCGCCATTCAGGGCAACGGCTTCAAGAGCCTGAAAGAAGGCCAGAAAGTGACCTTCGTTGCCGTGCAAGGTCAAAAAGGCCTGCAAGCCGACGAAGTTCAGGCCGAAGGCTAAACACCCCGGACTCCGGTTGCACACCAAAGCCTCTGGCATCGCTGCCAGGGGCTTTTTTGCGCCTGTTCGAAGGCCGCATCCGTTGTCGAACCGTACAGCGAGCGCCCATGAAAAAGCCGACTCAAGGTCGGCTTTTTCAATCCGGCGACACGTTACCCGGCGCGGCGCAACAACAGCACCCCGGCCAGCGCACAAGCCGCCGCAGGCAGCAGCACCGCCAGCAATGGAGGGAAGCCGAACAACAGGCTCGACGGACCGAGCAGGTCCTGGATGATGCGGAAGGTGAAACCGACCACAACCCCCGTGAACACACGCTGCCCCAAGGTGACCGAGCGCAGCGGGCCGAAGATGAACGAGATCGCCATCAGCACCAGCGCCACAGTCACTGCGGGCTGCAAGACCTTGGTCCAGAACGCCAGCCAGTAACGGCCATTGCTCAGCCCCTGATCGGCCAGATAATGGGCGTAGCTCCAGAGCCCGCTGATCGACAGCGACTCGGGCGGCATGATCACCGTGCTCAACAGTTGCGGGCTCAGCGACACATCCCAGCGCTCTTCCGGTGTATTGATGACTTCCGTGCTGCCGTCATTGAAATGCGTGGTGCTGACGTCCTTCAATTCCCAGTAATCGGTCTTGAAATGCGCCTCTTTGGCAAAGCTCGAGGTCAGCATGTGGCGCTGATCATCGAAACGATAGCGCGTCACGCCCAGCATCAGGCCATTGGGCTGCACGGTGTTGATGTGGATGAACTCGTCACCCTGACGATGCCACAGGCCGTGCCTGGCGCTCTGGGCGTCACCCGAACCCTGGGCCAGCGAACGGGCTGCCTGCGCCTGGTTTTCAGCGTAGGGCGCCACGTATTCACCGACCAGCACACCGGCGACCATCAGGAAGAGCATTGGCTTCATGACCGCCCAGACGATGCGCCCGATGGACACGCCTGCGGCGCGCATGATGGTCAGTTCGCTGCTGCTGGCCAACGAGCCCAGGCCGATCAGGCAGCCGATCAGGGCCGCCATCGGCAGCGTGTCATAGACGCGCCGCGGTGCGGTCATCATGACGTAGCTGAGGGCGTCCACCAGTGTGTAGGTGTCATTGATGTCGCCCATCTCGTCAATGAAGGCGAACAGCGAGACCAGTCCCAGAATGATCCCCAGAACCGCGAGGATCGCCAGAAATACGCTTTTACCGATGTAACGATCAAGCTTGACCACGAGTCACCTCCGTGACGCTACGACGACTCGCCATCTTCAGACGCAGAGGCTCCCAATAGAACAACAACAGACCGATGCACAGGTAAATGCCGTGAACCCACCACATGCCCAGGCTGAGGGGCAGCTTGCCCTTCTCCAGCGAACTGCGCACCGAGATCAGAATGGCCAGATAGGACATGTACAGCAGGATGGCCGGCAGCAGTTTCAGGTAGCGACCCTGACGCGGATTGACCCGCGACAGCGGAATCGCCATCAACGTCACGATGAACACTGACAGCGGCAATGAAATGCGCCACTGCAGCTCGGCAACATTGCGCGGCGTGTTGCTGCCGAACAGCTCGCTGGTCGGGATCGCCTCGCGGTCGGTGATTTCTTCGCTGATTTCAGGCTTGGGCAACGCCGCCCCGTACGTGTCGTACTTGACCACACGGTAATCGGCGGCGCCCGGGTTGCCGTCGTAGCGGTAGCCGTTTTCAAGGATCAGGAAGCGGCTGCCATTGGGCTGGACTTCCTGGTGCCCCTTCTCGGCGACCAGCACGGTGATGCCGTTGTCCTTGCTCTTGTCACTGGACATGCGCTTTTCGGAGATGAAAACGCCACCCAGTTGCGAACGGTCTTCCGACAGCTCTTTGGTGTAGGTAATCCGCGTACCGTCGCGTAACGCCTGGAAACGACCCGGCACCAGCGTATCGAACTCGGTCATGGCGTCCTGCTGATTGATCAGCAGCGAAAACTGGGTAGCGCCCTGCGGAGCCAGGCTGAAGCTCAGCCAGGCGACCAGCAGACCGACCAGCACAGCCGGCCCCATGCTCATGGCAAGCAGGCGCTGCTGGCTCATGCCGGTTGCGGCCAGCACGGTCATTTCGCTTTCCAGGTACATACGGCCGTAAGCCATCAGGATGCCAAGGAACAGGCCCAGCGGCAGGATCACCTGCAGAAAGCCCGGCAGGCGGAAGCCCATGATCATGAACAGCACACCCGGATCAAGCGCACCGGAAGCGGCTTGCGCCAGGTACTTGATGAAGCGCCCGCTCATGATAAACACCAGCAGCACGGCGCTGATTGCGCTCAGGGTAAGCAGCACTTCTCGGGACAGATAACGGAAGACAATCAAACCAGACACTCCAGAGTTGTCAGGCTCAGGCAGCCAAACAGGGAAAATTGTGAGCCACGGCAACCAGACATTCACGCCGGCAGAGGGCGTGGGCATCAAAAAATATGCGGCATTATCCTGTGAATGTATGTTTCTGTCACTGCGCACCGGGGATAGTTCGCACATACAGGCAAAGCAGGCGGCTCTACGGGGTTGTCAGCAGTCGTGCAGCGGGGTCAAACTGCAAGGCTTATCGCAGGCGTCGCCCTTGAAACACTCAGGCCATGCTGCGTTCATCATTCATATTTGCGACTCTCATCGCCTATTCGGGGACCCCACATGGAATTGGTTGTTAAAAGCGTAAGCCCAGAAACCTTGAAAACCGCAACACTGGTGGTCACCGTCAGTGAAAGCCGTGTACTGGTTGGCGCTGCGCAGACGGTCGACATCCTCAGCGGCGGGGCCATTTCCGCTGTCCTGAAGCGCGGCGACCTGGTGGGCAAATCAGGCCAGAGCCTGTTGCTGTCCGGCCTGCCCAACATCAAGGCAGAACGCGTGCTGTTGATCGGCACCGGCAAAGACGGCGATCTGTCGGACCGCCAGCTGAAGAAAATCGTCAGCGGCGTCCTGACCGGCCTCAAAGGCCTGGGCGGCAGCGATGCTGCGATTGTGCTCGATGACCTGTCCGTGAAAAACCGTGACACCTACGGCAAGGCTCGCCTGCTGGTCGAAGCACTGGCCGATGGCGAATACGTCTTCGACCGCTTCAAGACCCAGAAAGCCGAAGCACGCCCACTGAAGAAAATCACCCTGCTGACCGACAAGGTCAGCGTGGCCGATGTCGAGCGCGCCGCTGCTCACGCGCAAGCGATCGCCACCGGCATGGCACTGACCCGCGACCTGGGCAACCTGCCGCCGAATATCTGCCACCCTGTCTACCTGGGCGAAGAAGCCAAGGCATTGGGCAAGGCGCACAAGAATCTCAAAGTGGAAGTCCACGACGAGAAAAAACTCGCCGAGCTGGGCATGGGTTCATTCCTCGCAGTGGCTCAGGGCAGCGCCCAGCCACCCCGCCTGATCGTCATGAACTATCAGGGCGGCAAGAAAGCCGACAAGCCCTTCGTGCTGGTCGGTAAAGGCATCACCTTCGACACCGGCGGCATCAGCATCAAGCCTGCTGCCGGCATGGACGAGATGAAGTTCGACATGTGCGGCGCTGCCAGTGTGTTCGGCACCCTGCGTGCCGTGCTGGAACTGAAACTGCCGATCAACCTGGTGTGCATTCTGGCCTGCGCCGAGAACATGCCAAGCGGCACCGCCACGCGCCCGGGCGACATCGTCACCACCATGAGCGGCCAGACGGTCGAAATCCTCAACACCGACGCCGAAGGCCGTCTGGTGCTGTGCGATGCCCTGACCTATGCCGAACGCTTCAAGCCTCAGGCCGTTATCGATATCGCGACCCTGACCGGCGCGTGCGTCGTTGCGCTGGGCGGCCACACCACCGGCCTGCTGGGCAACAACGATGCGCTGATCAATCAGTTGCTCGACGCAGGCAAACTGGCTGATGACCGTGCATGGCAACTGCCGCTGTTCGATGAATACCAGGAACAACTGGACAGCCCGTTCGCCGACATCGCCAACATCGGTGGCCCGAAGGGCGGCACCATCACCGCCGCCTGTTTCCTGTCGCGCTTCACCAAAGCTTATGAATGGGCGCACCTGGACATCGCCGGCACGGCCTGGCTGAGCGGCGGCAAGGAGAAAGGCGCCACCGGGCGTCCGGTTCCGCTGCTGACCCAATACCTGCTCGACCGCGCAGGCGTTTAAGTACAACAACCCTGACGTATCGGGTTCACCCCCGATACGCCACCGGTTCCGGACCGCCCATGACTCAAGTCGACTTTTACATCCTGCCCAGTGCCGACCCTGCCGCACGGCTGGATTTTGCCTGCAAACTCACGGAGAAAGCCTGGCGCCTTGGTCACAAGGTCTATCTGCACTGCAGCGATGCCGCGCAGCGTGAAGACCTTGATGCCCGGCTCTGGCGCTTCAGGGGCGAAGTGTTTTTGCCCCACGGGGATGCCGAAAGCGATCACGATGCTCCAGTGGTGCTGGGACTGGGCGACGACTCGGGCGCTCACGAGGACTTGCTGGTCAACCTCGACCTGAGCATTCCGGCGTTTTTCACACGCTTCGCCCGCGTGGCCGAAGTGGTTGTCGAAGACCCGGCCATACGCCTTGCGGCACGCGAGAGTTTTCGTTCCTACCGCGAACGGGGCTATCCTCCGCAAGATCACCGACTGCAGCGTCTTTGAGGACACGATGGACACTTCAAAAAAAGCTGGATCCGCGCATTTGCTGGACGACCTTGAATCGATCCGCCAATTGCTCGGCGATGACGCCACCCAACCTTCGCAACTGACCGATGCGGTTCATCGCGAGGGGCAAATTCCGCTGTTGTTCGATATGGTCGGTAACCGGCCTGAATCGACACATCACGACGACTTCGACGAAGACGATATCCCGACCCTGACGCCCGATGCGCCTCATGCGCCGGTCGAGCAGGTTCAGCAAGCCCAACAGGCGCCTCAGGCTCCAACGCCGCCCAACCCCGATGCGCTGCTGAAACTGGACAGCGACCTGCGTGCCGCCGCACAGTTGATCATGCAAGACGTGATTGATGACTTTGCACCGCACATAGAGACCGAAATCAAACGTCGGCTGGAGGCAAGGCTGGAGCGGTTATTGGCGCAGCAGCCGAAGTGATGGGTGTGGTTTGACAACGGGTTCGGACGGTTACCACTCTGCCATCAAGGCATGAGTACCGAACCATGCCCCCTTGCCCACTGGCCGCCTGCTGACCGATCTGCCCGCTAACGTTCTGCCAGCTTGTGCCCCCGCGCTTATGGCTTGTCGCTTGCCCACAGGTCTATACTTACCGGTTTCCGAATCAAGGCCACAGGTTCCCGCCTCGCATGGACAAGACTTACCAGCCGCACGCCATCGAAACTTCCTGGTATCAGACCTGGGAGTCCGAGAACTATTTCGCTCCGCAAGGCGCGGGTGACTCCTATACCATCATGATCCCGCCGCCGAACGTCACCGGCAGCCTGCACATGGGTCACGGTTTCAACAACGCGATCATGGACGCGCTGATCCGTTTCCGTCGCATGCAGGGTCGCAACACGCTGTGGCAACCGGGCACCGACCACGCCGGTATCGCCACGCAGATGCTGGTGGAGCGTCGTCTCGAAGCGCAAGGCGTGAGCCGTCATGAACTGGGCCGCGAAAAGTTTCTGGACAAGGTCTGGGAATGGAAAGCCGAGTCCGGTGGCAATATCAGCCGTCAGATCCGCCGCCTGGGTTCGTCCGTAGACTGGAGCCGTGAGCGCTTCACCATGGACGACGGCTTGTCCGAGGCTGTTAAAGAAGCGTTCGTGCGTCTGCATGAAGACGGCCTGATCTACCGTGGCAAGCGTCTGGTCAACTGGGACACCAAGCTGCACACCGCGATTTCCGACCTCGAAGTGGAAAACCACGACGAAAAAGGCCATCTGTGGAACCTGCGCTACCCTCTGGCAGACGGCGCGAAAACCGCCGAAGGCCTGGATTACCTGATCGTCGCCACCACTCGCCCGGAAACCATGCTCGGTGACGCTGCCGTTGCAGTGAACCCACAGGACGAGCGTTACAAGGCACTGATCGGCAAATTCGTCGAGCTGCCGCTGGTAGGCCGCCGCATCCCGATCATCGCGGATGATTACTGCGACCCTGAATTCGGCACCGGCTGCGTGAAAATCACCCCGGCGCACGATTTCAACGACTACGAAGTCGGCAAGCGCCACAACCTGCCGCTGCTGAACATCTTCGACAAGAACGCCGCGGTTCTGGGCACGGCTCAGGTGTTCAACCTCGACGGCACGCTGAACGAGAGCGTCGACGGCACGCTGCCTGCGGCTTACGCCGGCCTGGACCGTTTTGAAGCGCGCAAGCAGATCGTGGCGGCATTCGACGCCGCCGGCCTGTTGGTCAGCGTTGATGATCACGCCCTGAAGGTGCCGAAGGGCGACCGTTCCGGCACCATCATCGAGCCGTGGCTGACGGACCAGTGGTACGTCTCCACCAAGCCGCTGGCCGAACCTGCGATTGCCGCGGTCGAAGACGGACGTATCGCGTTCGTGCCCAAACAATACGAAAACATGTATTTCTCGTGGATGCGTGACATCCAGGACTGGTGCATCAGCCGTCAGCTCTGGTGGGGCCATCGCATTCCGGCCTGGTACGACGAGTCCGGCAAGGTCTATGTCGGCCGCGACGAAGCCGAAGTTCGTGCCAAAAACAACCTTGGCCCGGAGATCGCGCTGCAGCAGGACAACGATGTACTCGATACCTGGTTCAGTTCGGGTCTGTGGACCTTCTCCACCCTCGGCTGGCCGGAAAAAACCAAGGCGCTGGAAACCTTCCACTCCACTGACGTGCTGGTGACGGGCTTCGACATCATTTTCTTCTGGGTCGCCCGGATGATCATGCTCACCCTGCACCTGGTGAAAAACGAAGACGGCACGCCGCAAGTGCCGTTCAAGACCGTTTACGTGCATGGCCTGGTGCGAGATGGCCAGGGCCAGAAGATGTCCAAGTCCAAGGGCAACGTGCTGGACCCACTGGACATCGTTGACGGCATCGACCTCGAAACCCTGGTACAGAAACGCACCAGCGGCCTGATGCAGCCGCAACTGGCGAAGAAAATCGAGAAGCAGACCCGTCAGGAATTCGCCGACGGCATTGCCAGCTATGGCACCGATGCCCTGCGCTTCACGTTCTGTTCGCTGGCCTCTACCGGCCGCGACATCAAGTTCGACATGGGTCGCGTCGAAGGCTATCGCAACTTCTGCAACAAGATCTGGAACGCCGCGCGTTACGTGCTGGACAAGGGTGAAGACTGCGGCCAGAACGGCGAACCCGTCGAACTGTCGCTGGCTGATCGCTGGATCATCTCGCAACTGCAACGCACCGAAGCCGAAGTGACCCGTCAACTCGATCAGTTCCGTTTCGACCTTGCGGCACAAGCACTGTACGAGTTCATCTGGAACCAGTATTGCGACTGGTACCTGGAGCTGTCCAAGCCTGTGCTGTGGGACGAAACCGCACCGGTCGAACGTCAGCGCGGCACGCGTCGCACGCTGGTTCGCGTTCTGGAAGTCGCGTTGCGTCTGGCACATCCGTTCATGCCGTTCATCACCGAGGAAATCTGGCAGCGCCTCGCGCCGCTGGCCGGTGCGCAAGGCAAGACCATCATGCTGCAAGCCTGGCCGGTGGCCAACGAAGCACGCATCGATCAGGCGGCCGAAGACGATATCGAATGGCTCAAGGGTTTGATGCTCGCTGTGCGTAACATTCGTGGCGAGATGAACATTGGTCCGGGCAAGCCGCTGCAACTGTTCCTCAAGAACGTCAGCGCCGAAGACCAGCGTCGCCTGAGCGAAAACGATTACCTGCTCAAGAAGCTGGCCAAGCTCGAAGCCATGACCGTGCTGACCGAGGGTGCCGAAGCGCCGCTGTCTGCCACCGCCCTGGTGGGCGACATGGAAGTGCTGGTGCCGATGGCCGGGCTGATCGACAAGGGCGCCGAACTGGCGCGCCTCGACAAGGAAATCCAGCGCCTGCAAGGCGAAGTGCAACGTGTGGGCGGCAAACTGTCCAACGCAGCCTTCGTCGACAAGGCACCGCCGGAGGTCATCGCCAAGGAGCGCGCCAAGCTGACCGAGGCCGAACAGGCGTTGGGCAAGCTGGCCGAGCAGCACGCACGCATCGCCAGCCTGTAAGGTAGTCAGAGAAGCCAGCCCCTCCGTGGGCTGGCTTTTTGTTATCTGGCCTTTATTGTCCAAAGCCCCTGTATTGACTGACTGCAGCTGAAATCGAACCCATGACAGATACCCCGAAACCACCACGCAAAAAGCCTCAGCGAGCAGCCAGACCCGCTGCGCCGCGTGAAAAGGCAACGTTTCACCCGCGCAATCGGCATCAGGGGCATTACGATTTTCCGAAGCTGATCAAATCCAGCCCCGAACTGGCGGCTTTCGTGATCCTTAATCCGTACGGCAAGGAAAGCATCGACTTCGCCAACCCCCAAGCGGTGCGGGTGTTCAATCGCGCACTGCTCAAGGCGTTCTATGGCATCGCGCACTGGGACATTCCGGCCGATTATCTGTGCCCGCCCATTCCGGGACGCGCGGATTACCTGCACTTTCTCGCCGACCTGCTGGCCGAGGACAATGACGGCGTGATCCCACGCGGGCCTTCGGTCAAGGCGCTGGATATCGGCACCGGGGCCAACTGTATTTATCCGCTGTTGGGGCACAGCGATTACGGCTGGCAGTTCGTGGGGTCGGACATCGACAGCACAGCCATCGCAGCAGCCACCACGCTGGTCAAAGCCAACGGCCTGCAGAAGGCCATCAGCGTGCGCCAGCAGAGCAATCGCAAACAGATCCTGCTCGGACTGCTCGACAGCACCGAACGCTTCACCGTGAGCCTCTGCAACCCGCCCTTTCATGCTTCGCTGGACGAAGCACAACGCGGCAGTCAGCGTAAATGGCGAGCATTGGGCAAGGCCGACCCCAAGCGCAAACTGCCGGTGCTCAATTTTGGCGGGCAGTCTCAGGAGTTATGGTGCGAGGGCGGCGAGATCGGCTTCGTGACCCGACTGATCCAGGAAAGCGCCGGACTGCCTGGTCAGGTGACGTGGTTCAGCACCCTGGTGTCCAAAGCCAGCAACCTTCCCCTGATCCACAGCGCCCTGAAAAAAGCCGGCGCACTTGAAGTAAAAGTCGTCGAGATGGGCCAAGGGCAGAAACAAAGCCGCTTCGTGGCCTGGACCTTCCTCGACAAGGCGCAGCGCATCACGGGCTGACGGGCTCGACTCTGCAGGCTATCGTGCCCATGCCCCGTGTGGGTACGCCGCTCTGCGTCAGGTCTTGAGTGATGCAGTGCGACACAGGTCTGTGACGCGGAGCGTCACCCAAGGCATTCCCACGCTGGAGCGTAGGGAACGATCATCTCAACTACCGTGCGACGCTCTGCGCCCGGCCTTGCGGCAGCCCACCGGAGCATGAGGAACGAAAGCCCTTGGCAAGCGCCCACAAAAAAGCCGTGCCCGGTTAACCGGTACACGGCTTTTTACAACAAGCGGGTGCTTACTTGTTGATCGCGTCGGTCAGCACTTTGGCTGGTACGAACTTGATAACTTTCTTGGCAGCGATTTCGATGGCAGCGCCAGTCGAAGGGTTACGGCCAGTGCGAGCTGGACGCTCTGCAACTTTCAGCTTGCCGATACCTGGCAAAGTGATTTCCACGCCGTTTTCCAACTGGTCGGCGACGATCTGGCCCAACTGCTCAAGAGCATTACGCGAGGTGGTTTTTGGCGCGTCGATGGCTTCAGCGATATCGGCGATCAATTGGTCTTTAGTAAGAGCCATGGTGGTGTTCCTTCCCTATCAAATTCATTTGGATTGCAAAGCGCAACGCAGGCCCGTGGCCAGGCAATGAACCTGACCGCCCGCTGGCAGCCACGATTAATCGCGAAAGTGTAGATACTGAAACCGGGTAATGGTTCGACCCACGTGTGCGCTAACTGCATGCTTGACGCGCTAAGTGCGCAAGACCGCGCAAAACTAGCACAGAGCCGGGCAAATATCCGCCCCTACCTATCCTTTTGGTCAGGTTTTAACGGTAATCGCACAAAAAACACCCAACACACCTGCGCTGTTGGTGAAAACCCTCCTGCTCAGGGGCCACTGGCGCATGCGTGCGTTACACTTGGCCCCATTGCAACGAGCTGCACGCTCTTCACCTTTTTCAGCCGAGAAGCCTATGCCGATCCGCCATTGCATCGTCCACCTGATCGAGAAAAAACCCGACGGTACGCCTGCTGTTCTTCATGCCCGCGACTCCGAACTCGCCGAGTCTCAGGCCATCGAGAACATGCTGGCCGACCTCAACGAGAGTTACAACGCCAAACAAGGCAAGGCCTGGGGCCTGTTCCATCCTGAGTCCGGCGCGCACCCTTTCAGCGGCTGGCTGAAAGAGTATATCGACGGCGGCAGCGACTTTACGGCGTTCTCCCGAGTGGCGGTCGAGCATCTGCAGAAGCTGATGGAAGAATCCAACCTCTCGGTCGGCGGCCATGTGTTGTTCGCGCATTACCAGCAAGGCATGACCGACTACCTGGCCATCGCCCTTTTGCACCACAGCGAAGGCGTGGCGGTGAACGCCGAGCTGGACGTGACCCCGTCCCGACACCTTGATCTGGGCCAGCTGCACCTTGCCGCACGCATCAATATTTCCGAGTGGCAGAACAACAAACAGTCCAAACAGTACATCTCGTTCATCAAGGGCAAGAATGGCAAGAAGGTTTCCGAATACTTCCGCGACTTCATCGGCTGCCAGGAAGGCGTGGACGGCCCCGGCGAAACCCGCACCCTGCTCAAGGCCTTCAGTGACTTTGTAGAGAGCGAAGACTTGCCCGAAGAGTCGGCACGCGAGAAGACCAAGACCCTGGTCGACTACGCCAGCAGCCAGAGCAAGATGGGCGAACCGATGGGCCTGGAAGAGCTGTCCGAGCTGATCGATGAAGACCGGCCAAGGGCGTTCTACGACCACATCCGCAACAAGGATTACGGCCTGTCGCCGGAAATCCCGGCCGATAAGCGCACCCTCAACCAGTTCCGCCGTTTCACAGGCCGGGCTGAAGGCCTGTCGATCAGCTTCGAAGCTCACCTGCTGGGCGACAAGATCGAGTACGACGAAACCGCAGGCACCCTGATTATCAAAGGGCTGCCGACCCAACTGACCGATCAGTTGAAGCGACGGTAATCCGCATGCTGATGCGCACCCTCAAAAAATTCGCACTGATCATGCTGGTGGTGGTCATTTATCAGAACTGGGGCAGGATCGAGCATTTCGTCAATCCTCCGTCAGCGGACGTTGCACAAAGTTACAGCCAGGCAAAGGTGGTGATGTACGCCACTGACTGGTGCGGCTACTGCAAACAGACGCGGCGTTTTCTGGACAGCAAGGGAATCGCGTATCGGGAGTTCGACATCGAGAAGTCCGAAGAGGGCCGCAAGGCCTATGAGGCGCTGGGGGGACGTGGCATCCCGCTGATCGATGTCAACGGCACGATCATCCGGGGGTTTGCCCCGGATGAAATACTGGCGGCGTTGAAGTAATCCCTGCCAGGCACACACAGCAAGCATGCTTTCCTGATGGAATCTGTTCACAGGTATCAGCAGGCCAGGTTGAACACATTACCAAGGGCGGTCGGACATGCGTGACAGAACTGCCCATCGGGATACCTTTCTCGCCGGCGGCGGCGAGATGGGTGAACGCATGCGCGCTCATGACTGGGCGGCGACGCCGCTCGGGCCAATGGACACCTGGCCACTGCCGCTGCTCACGATGGTCTGCGCCTGTCTGAACTCGCCCATGCTGGGTACGGTCCTTTGGGGACCGGATCTCATCATGCTTTACAACGACGCCTACATTCCCTCGCTCGCAGACAGACACCCCTACGCACTGGGCATCCCGGTGGCGGAAGTCTGGGGCGATACATGGGAACTGGTCGCCCCGCCATTTCTTGAAGCGATGACGACCGGCGAAGGCTTCATGCGTAACGATGTCGCATTGCCGATGGTGCGACGAGGCCTGCCTGAACTGACCTATTGGAACTTCACCGCCACCCCCATCCGCGGTGAAACCGGTGACATTGCCGGGCTGCTTAATCAGGGTGTGGAAATCACCGAACAGCACCGCACGACCGCCGAGTTGCGCGAGCTGAACATCGACCTTGAAAACAAGGTCACCGAACGGGCCTTTGCACGAGGCCAGACATGGCGGGTGAGCCCCGACATCCTCGGCGTGCTGAATGCGAAAGGCCACTTTGAAGTCTCCAACCCTGCATGGGCTGCCGTGCTGGGCTGGTCGGAAGCTGAAGTCGCCCGCACGTTCTTCATGGATTTCATTCACCCGGACGATCATGCGGCCTCGCAAGAGGCATGGGATGCCGCGATTCTGCGAGGATCGCCTGCGCTGCGTTTCGAGAATCGCTACCGGCATAAAAACGGAGACTGGCACTGGCTGTCGTGGGTCGCAGTGCCGGATCAAGGCAAGGTTTACTGCTCTGCGCGTGACGTCACCCAGATCAAGGAGAGCGAAAAAGAACTCGCCTCGCGAACCGCAGAACGTGACCGAATGTGGGAGACATCGCCCGACCTCATGCTTGTCATCGATTTCGAAGGGGTCTTTCAACGCGTGAATCCGGCCTGGACCGCGGTACTCGGTTACAGTGCGGACGAACTGGTCAGCCACCACGTCAACGAGTTCGTCCTCCCCGATGATCACCTGCAGACCCAAGGCGCCTACGAGCTTGCGGCGGAAGGCGGGCTGCCCAGAATCGAAAACCGTTACCGACACAAAGACGGTTCCATTCGATGGATCTCGTGGGTGGCAGCACCGGCAGGTGACGTTACTTACGCAACGGGCCGCGACATCACAACCGGCAAACTCCAGGCAGGCGCGCTGTTGAGGGCCGAGGAAGCGCTTCGCCAGTCCCAGAAAATGGAAGCCATCGGGCAATTGACCGGCGGGGTCGCGCACGATTTCAACAACCTGCTCACCGTTATCAAGTCGTCCACTGACCTGCTGAGGCGGCCAGGCCTCGCTGCCGACCGGCAAGCTCATTACGTGTCCGCGATCTCGGACACCGTAGACAGGGCCGCCAAACTGACGGTGCAGTTGCTTGCCTTCGCGCGGCGGCAAACGCTCAAACCCGAGGTGTTCGACGCCGTGGGCAGTGTGCGGGCCATGAGTGAAATGCTGACGACGCTGACCGGCTCGCGCATCAGAATCGTGACCCGGCTGCCAAGTGCGCCTTGCTTCATGGACGCCGATCCCAGTCAGTTCGACACAGCGCTGGTCAACATGGCGATCAATGCACGTGATGCGATGAACGGTGAGGGACAACTCACCATTTGTGTCGAGTCCGTCAATCAGATGCCGACGGTCCGCATGCCGCCTGCAGTCCCTGGCTCATTCATCGCGGTGTCGATCACTGACACCGGCGGCGGCATACCGGATGCCTACCGGGACAAGATATTCGAACCCTTTTTTACCACCAAGGGTGTTGGCCAAGGCACAGGCCTCGGGCTGTCTCAGGTGTTCGGTTTTGCCAAGCAGTCGGGCGGAGAAGTGACGGTGTCGAGTACCGTCGGCAACGGCAGCACCTTCACGCTATACCTGCCTCAGGTCAATGCCCTTCCCTACGTGAAGAACATCGCCCCCGTTGAAGCCTTGATGGACGGCCACGGTACTTGCGTGCTGGTGGTAGAGGACAATACCGATGTCGGCACCTTCGCGGTGCAGACGCTCGCCGACCTGGGGTATGTGACGGTCTGGGCGGCGAATGCAGCCGAGGCAATGGCCGAGCTGGCCAAGGATGCAGGCCGTTTCGATGTCGTGTTCTCTGATGTGGTCATGCCCGGCATGAACGGCATTGATCTGGCCCACGAGATACGCCGCCAGTATCAAAACCTGCCAGTGCTGCTGACCTCAGGCTACAGTCATATTCTGGCGCAGAACGGAACTGACGGTTTCGAACTGCTGCAAAAGCCCTACTCAGTCGAACAGCTCTCGCGTTTGCTGCGCAAAGTCGCTGCACAGCAGCGACGCACATAGAGGCCGAGGCTCAAGCCTGCCGCGATCCCCGCAAGCACGCCCTGCGTGCCAACGGGGGTATTGGCACGATACTTCAGCGCTTCTCGACCCGAAACCCCAGTCGTGGAAAGTGTACGTGTACCACACCGGCGCGATCATCCTCGCGGCGCACGATGAGTTCCTCGCGCCCGGTAAACACCAGCTCCCCCTCCACCGCTTCGACGCCGTAGTCGACCGCCGCAATAGCGACTTTATCGCCCGACGTGATGCCGCTCGGGTCGACGAAGGTTTCATCGGGCAATGGCGCAGGCGTGGCGTTTTTGGCGATGTCGATGGCGTCGGCCGAACTCAGTTCAGTGAATGAGCCGTGGCCAAACCCCAGAACGCGATCCAGCCACGCACTGACACTCGGATAATCATCGACAAATGGCGCCGTCACCGGCGTCTGTTTGAGGAACCACAGCGTGTGGGCGACCGAGAAATCAGCAATCGAAGGTTCGCCAAACAGAAAGTCGCCACCGTGCGACAGCTGCAGCTCAAGGCGTGACATGAGCGTTGGCCATTGATGCTTGACCTGCTCGACAGGCGGGCGTGAAGCAGTGCCGCCGTTGAACAGCGTGGATCGGTCGGCAACGAAGGCCTTGGCGGCGTCAGGCGGCACTTTGGCAAATCGCACGGCCATTGATTCGGGTTGAAACACCAGGCTCACGGCATGCAGAAACAGCACTGAATCCGCCCAGGCAGCCAACCCGGCGACCGCAAACTCCCGGCCATGCGGGTAGAACGCCGGCGACGCCTTTTCCTGCTCCAGACGGCGCGCCATCAGCGCTGTGTCGCAGTAGATATCCGCGCCCGCCTGCAACACGGGGGTCCTGCGATAGCCGCCGGTCAGTGCAGTCAGGTCGGGTTTTGGCATGATCGAAGGAATAATCACCGAACGCCAGGAAAGGCCTTTGAAGCCCAGCATCAAACGGGCTTTCTCGGCGAACAGCGACGTGGGGTAATGGTGAAGAATCAATTCGGACATGTTCAGCCTCTGCGCACATGGGAAGCGGCCAGCTTAACCCGCAATGCCCTGACGGCCCACAGGCTCAACTTGATGACGAGACATCACGCTCATGGATGGACCTGTCATAGCTGGCCGCCAATGCCTCTTTGGCGCTTTTCCTCAGCTTCTTGATCAAGTGTTCGTGACGCAACGCCTCGCCCTTGCTGGGCCACTGCTCGACGTACACCAGCGCCGTCGCCGGGCTGGAGCTGAAAAAGCGCGCGCCCTTGCCGCTCTGATGCGCCGCGAACCGCCGCTGCGGGTCGTCACTGATCCCGCAGTACAACGAGCCGTTGGCCGCCCGCACCAGGTAGACAAACCAGGGTTTGCCGATTGCCTGACCGGCAAGCGGCGCAGTGTCAGTGGTCGAAACGTCAGGCACGGCGGCTCTCGGTAAACGCTTTCAACCCCTTGAGCGCCTGGGCACGCACGGCATTGCGTACCAGCGGTGTCCAGCCAAGCAGCAGGCCTTTGGCACCCAGCGCTTGCCTTGACCAGCGCCACATATCGAAATGGTCGTGATGTTCGCAGATCTTGCCGTCACGAAACACGAAGCGGGCCTGTATGTCGTTAATCACCGTGCGACCGGTCTGGGCAAACAGATAAGTGGCCACCCAATGAGCACTGCCGGTGCGGTCATCGGCGCGGACCTGATCGAACACCACCGAAAAATGCTTCGCCCGGGACGTCAGCATGCGCCACATATCGCCCACCTGAGGCCCATGCAATTCGCCAAATGCCGGATCGCTGAACCGCACGTCATCGGTGTAACAGGCACTCATCGACTCGGCATCCAGCTGAGCGAATGCTTCATAAAAACGGGTGATCAGTGCGCTGTTGGCCTGACTTTGTTCTTCGTAACTCATGCGTGCAAATCCCTTGACGAAAGATGCATGCACGATAAGCGGCGCAGCGAAAAATGGCGAGTGGTTGATGACCTCAAACCTTCTCGCTGCTCACCTGCACATGCAAGGCGCGACCTGCGCCCAGGCCGGCGATCATCGCGCCCAGGCCCAGTACGGCAAAGATCCAGCCAATCGCGTTCCAGCTGCCGGTCATGTCGTGTACCACGCCGACCGCAAACGGACCGGTCGAGGCGATGGTGTAACCAAAGCCTTGCGCCATGCTCGACAGGTTGGACGCCACGTGGGAATCCCGCGAGCGGAGGACGATCAGGGCCAGCGCCAGGCTGAACGTGCCGCCCTGCCCGATCCCGAGCAGAAGCGCCCAGCCCCACAGACCGCCGAGCGGTGCGTAGAGGCAACCGAATAGCCCGGTCAGGGTCAACGACATGACCAGCATGATCGCCAAACGCTGATCCTTGCCGCGCGTGGCCAGATACGGTATGGCCAACGCGCTGACCACTTGCGCGATGATCGAGCCGGACAACAGCAGACCGGCCTCGGTGGGCGTCATGCCGCGACCGATCAGGATAGAAGGAAGCCAGCCGAAAACGATGTAGGACAACGACGATTGCAGGCCCATGTACAGCGTGACCTGCCAAGCCAGTGGATCACGCAACAGGCCGCGAACCCGGTACACGTCGCGGTGCGAACCGTGTACCTCTCGCGCCTGAGGAAACCAGAACATCGCAGCGATCAACGCTGGCACCAGCCAGAAACCCAAACCAATCTGCCAGCTTCCACCGACATACTGGCTGAGCGGCACCGTCGAACCCGCGGCAATCGCGGCCCCCAGGCACAGCGCCATCGTATAGACACCCGTCATGGCGCCAGCCTTGTGCGGGAAATCGCGCTTGACGATGCCGGGCAGCAGAACACCGATCACACCAATGCTGGCACCCGCCAGCAGGCTGCCGGCAAACAGCCCGACCTCACCAAACAGGCTCCGCAACGCCAGGCCGCACGCCAGTGTCAGAAGCACCATCAACACCACGCGCTCACTGCCGAAACGGCGCGCCAGGATCGGTGCCAGCGGCGCAAAAAGGCCCAGACACAGCACCGGCAACGTGGTCAGCAGGCCGGCTTCGGCAGCCGACATGCCAAGGCTTTCGGACACCTCATTGAGCAGCGGTGCAATGCTGGACAGCGCAGGGCGCAGGTTGAGCGCGACCAGCACAAGCCCCAGGAGCAAAAGCCAGGGACGTTTCAGAACAGGATGGGGTTGAGCAGGATTCGGTAGAGGGCTGGGTTGAGCCTTGGCAGTCATCGGTTTCTCGGTCATCAGGTATGTCGACCCGTTTCAGGGGGACGGTATCCTGTTGGAGAATCATCATGAATACAAGGTTCAGCCAGAATTGCATAACACTCGCCGTGCAAATGACCGCCCATAAAAAACCGGGCGCGTGGCCCGGTTTTCACTACGGCAGCTACCGACTCAGTGAATGATCTGACTGAGGAACAGCTTGGTACGGTCGCTTTGCGGGTTGTCGAAGAAGTCGTTCGGTGCAGCCTGTTCGACGATTTCGCCCTTGTCCATGAAGATCACCCGGTTCGCCACGGTACGGGCGAAGCCCATCTCGTGCGTCACGCAAAGCATGGTCATGCCCTCTTCTGCCAGGCCGACCATCGTGTCGAGTACTTCTTTGACCATTTCCGGATCGAGCGCCGACGTCGGTTCGTCGAACAGCATGATTTTCGGCTTCATGCACAAGGCACGGGCAATTGCCACACGCTGCTGCTGACCACCGGAGAGTTGACCCGGAAACTTGTGGGCCTGCTCCGGAATGCGCACACGCTCCAGATAGTGCATGGCGATTTCTTCAGCTTTCTTCTTCGGCATCTTGCGCACCCACATCGGTGCCAGCGTGCAGTTCTGCAGGATGGTCAGGTGCGGGAACAGGTTGAAGTGCTGAAACACCATGCCGACTTCACGGCGGATGGTTTCGATCTGCTTCAGGTCGGACGTCAGTTCGGTGCCGTCAACGATGATGCGGCCCTGCTGATGCTCTTCCAGGCGGTTGAGGCAGCGAATGGTGGTCGACTTGCCCGAGCCTGACGGGCCGCACAGCACGATACGCTCGCCCTGACGCACGTTCAGGTTGATGTCCTTGAGCACGTGGAACTGGCCGTACCATTTGTGGACGCCCTCCATGCGGATCATGCCTTCAGCGCCCAGAGGCTTATTGATAGCTTCACTCATCACAAAACTCCTAACGCTTGTGGCCTGTGTCCAGCTTACGTTCCAAATGCATGGAATAGCGGGACATACCGAAACAGAAGATCCAGAACACCAGGGCCGCGAAGACGTAGCCTTCGGTGGCCATACCCAGCCATGCCGGGTCGGCGGTGGCTTGCTTGACGCTGTTGAGCAGGTCGAACAGGCCGATAATGATCACCAGACTGGTGTCTTTGAACAAGGCAATGAAGGTGTTGACGATGCCGGGAATGACCATCTTCAACGCCTGCGGCAGAATCACCAGACCCATGCTGCGCCAGTAACCGAGGCCCATTGCAGCGGCCGCTTCGTACTGACCTTTAGGGATGGCCTGCATGCCACCGCGCACCACTTCGGCAATGTACGCCGACTGGAACAGGATGACGCCGATCAGCGCCCGCAGCAGCTTGTCAAAGTTCATCCCCTCTGGCATGAACAGCGGCAGCATGACCGAGGACATGAACAACACGGTGATCAACGGCACGCCGCGCCAGAACTCGATGAACGTCACGCACACCACGCGCACGGCGGGCATGTTCGAACGACGACCGAGCGCCAGCAGGATACCCAACGGCAAGGCACCGACGATACCGACCGTGGCGATGACCAGGGTCAGCATCAGGCCGCCCCACTGGCTGGTCGGCACGTTGGTCAGACCAAACGCGCCGCCGTGCAGCAGGTAGAAGGCAACAACCGGGTAGATCACCAGGAAGCTGATGCCGTAGACAGCCTTGCGCGGAAACTTCGAAATGAACAGCGGTGCAGCACCGACGATGGCCAGGATTGCGGTCAGATCGACCCTCCAGCGCAGTTCATTGGGGAAGTAGCCGTACATGAACTGGCCGAAGCGTTGCTCGATGAACACCCAGCAGGCGCCCGCCTTGGTGCAGTCTTCCTTGGTCGTACCGATCCAGTTGGCGTCCAGCAAGGCCCAACTGAGAATAGGCGGCACGATCAGATAGATCAGATACAGCGAGAACAGGGTCAGCAGGGTGTTGATCCAGCTGGAGAACAGGTTCTGCCGCATCCACGCCACCGGACCGAACACTTTGCCCGGTGGTGGCATATCAGGTTTGAAAGTATGGGTTGTCATGCGCGTTTCCTCACCGCTCGATCAGCGCAATGCGCTTGTTGTACCAGTTCATCAGCATGGAAATGCTGATACTGATCGCCAGGTACACACTCATGGTGATGGCAATGACTTCAATGGCCTGCCCGGTCTGGTTGAGTACCGTACCGGCAAACAGGGACACCATTTCCGGGTAACCGATGGCCGCTGCCAGCGACGAGTTCTTCGCCAGGTTCAGGAACTGACTGGTCAACGGCGGGATGATCACTCGCAACGCCTGCGGAATGATGACCTTGTGCAGCGTCGGCCCAGGACGAAGCCCCAGAGAACGGGCGGCTTCGGTCTGACCATGACTGACCGACTTGATGCCCGAACGCACGATTTCGGCGATGAACGCCGCCGTGTAGATCGTCAATGCCAGGGTCAGGGAGATCAACTCGGGAATCAGCACCCAGCCGCCCGTAAAGTTGAAGCCCTTGAGTTGCGGCAGCTCCCAATGCACCGGGCTGCCGAAGATCAGCATGCTCAGGCCGGGAATGACCAGCAGCAACGCCAGGCCGACCCAGAACTTGTGGAACGGCTGACCGGTGGCTTCGAAACGCTTGTTGGCCCAGCGCACCATCATCACAATCGCGATCACCGCGACCATGAGGCTAATCAGGAACGCCCAGGCACCTTCGGCGGGCAACGCTCTGGGCATGTTGAGCCCACGGCTGCTGACGAAGAACATGTCCAGATAGCCATGAGCCTGACGCGGACCGGGCAGCGTCAGGAAAACGGCGGTGTACCAGAACAGGATCTGCAACAGTGGCGGAATGTTGCGGAAGACTTCGACGTAAACGGTTGCCAGCTTGCTGATCATCCAGTTCGGAGACAGGCGAGCGACACCAATGACAAAGCCCAGCAAAGTCGCCAGGACAATACCGATAACCGACACCAGCAAGGTGTTCAGCAAGCCGATGACGAACACACGGGCATAGGTGTCCGATTCGGTGTAGTCGATCAGGTGTTGAGCAATACCGAAACCGGCACTGTTCTCAAGAAAGCCGAAACCCGAGGTGATACCACGGTGTTGCAGGTTGGTCTGGGTGTTGTCGAAGATGAACCAGCCCAGTGAGATCACCGCCACGACAGTGATGATCTGAAATAACCACGCGCGCACTTTCGGATCGCTCAGCGTGAGCTTTTGCTTGGGTGCGACGATTTGCTTTTCCATGAAAGGCCCCAGGAAAAATCCAACAGAACAACGCCCGACAGGCTGTAAAGCCTGTCGGGCGCCGGGTCAATCAACGAATAGGTGGAGCGTACTGAATGCCACCGGCATTCCACAGCGCGTTCTGGCCACGCTTGATTTTCAGCGGAGTGCCTTCGCCCAGGTTGCGTTCGAACACTTCGCCGTAGTTACCGACTTGCTTGACGATCTGTACAACCCAGTCCTTCGGCAGTTTCAGGTCTTTGCCGTAAGTACCGTCGGCACCCAGCATACGGGCAACGTCAGGGTTCTTGGTCGACTTGGCTTCAGCTTCAACGTTCTTGGAAGTGATTTTGGCTTCCTCGGCGTTCAGCATGGCGAACAGGGTCCAGCGAACAATCGAGAACCACTCTTCGTCGCCTTTACGCACGACCGGGCCCAGAGGCTCTTTGGAAATGACTTCCGGCAGAACGATGTAATCGTCCGGCTTGGCCAGCTTGCTGCGCTGTGCGTAGAGCTGCGACTGGTCGGAGGTCAGTACGTCGCAACGGCCGCCTTCCAGCGACTTGGCGCTTTCGTCAGAGGTGTCGAACGTGATCGGCGTGTATTTCAGGCCGTTGGAGCGGAAGTAGTCGGAAACGTTAAGCTCGGTGGTAGTACCGGCCTGGATGCAGATGGTCGCACCGTCCAGTTCCTTGGCGCTTTTGACGCCCAGCTTGTTGTTTACCAGGAAGCCGATACCGTCGTAATACGTTACGCCAGTGAAGACCAGGCCCATGCCCGCATCACGGGAGCTGGTCCAGGTGGTGTTACGCGAAAGGATGTCGATCTCGCCGGATTGCAGGGCAGTGAAACGCTCTTTGGCGTTCAGCTGGCTGAACTTGACCTTGGTGGCATCGCCGAATACGGCGGCTGCTACGGCGCGGCAGACATCAGCGTCGATACCGGTGATCTTGCCGGTGGAGTCTGGAACGGAAAACCCTGGCAGGCCATCGCTGACGCCGCACTGAACAAAACCTTTCTTCTGAATAGCGTCAAGGGTGGCGCCGGCATTGGCAGCCCCGGTCACACCAAATGCGGTCAAGGCAGTGACGATAGCCAGGGTGGATTTCAACATCTTCATTCAAAAACCTCCAGTTTGCTCTTTGTTGTGTAGGTGTCTCGGTCGCGTCGCACCTTTGTGAGGCGCTAATAACCCGTGCTGGCTTATTTTTGGGTCATGCGACGCTGGGCCTGAATCATGAATCGCCTGCAGGATCATCCTGTCATTCGTCTTCATCATTCAGAATCGGCCCCGTGGACTGAAACCCCATGATTTTCCCGGACCAGAGCGGTACAGGTTGAATCGTGCCGCGAATCCTGACGCATGGACTCTCGAGCTGCTTTTCGATCGCTACAAGTAATAGCCTTATAGTGTTACCGAACGATGAGAGCGTCTCGACTCCAGCTCTGCTGTAGCAAAGCCCGTACCAGCATGCTGGCGATGTCGAATTAGCGACAGGTCAAGACAAAAACTTGTAACCTTGCGACATCTTCTTTCATTTTTAATCTACCTGCGCACCTTATTAAAGCGCTCAAAACGAGCCGGCGCACACAAATGGAGCAGTCATGAGCGAACCCTTGGTCATTCAACCTTCAGGCACCGCAGACGCGTGCGTTATCTGGCTGCATGGGCTGGGCGCCGACCGGTACGACTTTCTGTCGATTGCCGAGGCTTTGCAGGAGTCGCTGCTAACCACCCGCTTTGTCCTGCCACAGGCCCCGACACGCCCGGTCACGGTCAACGGCGGTTATGAAATGCCGAGCTGGTATGACATCAAGGCCATGAGCAGCGAGGCCCGGGCCATTGATCACGATCAGATGGAAGCCTCGGCGCAGAGTGTGGTGGACCTGATCGAACAGCAACGCGACAGCGGCATCGACCCGGCACGGATATTTCTGGCAGGCTTTTCTCAAGGCGGCGCTGTGGTGTTACACGCCGGCTACAAGCGCTGGCAAGGTCCGCTGGGCGGCGTACTGGCTCTTTCCACTTATGCCCCGACATTCAGCGACCAGATGCAATTGTCGGCCAGTCAGCAGCGCACGCCGGCGTACTGCCTGCACGGCCAGCATGACGAAGTGGTCCCCAATGCGATGGGAAGGACCGCTTACGAGCATCTCAAGGCTCAGGGTGTAACCGCACAATGGCAGGAATACCCAATGGGCCATCAAGTGTTACCGGAAGAAATTCGTGACATAGGCGTCTGGCTCGCTGAAAAGCTTCGTTAAGACCGGGCTTTTGCCTTCTGGACAGACCGCTTATGTAGCTCGCCAAGGATGGCACTACGCCGAGCACGGTTCTTGCTTTACACTGCCCGGCGTACATTCCTTAACCAATTGACGAGAAGACCGTGCTCAAAGCACTAAAAAAGATGTTCGGTAAAAGCGAGGCTGAACAGCACGCGCCTTCGCCGATAGCCTCCATCCCCGCCTCCCCTGCGCCTGTCAAAGGCGACCCACCGGATCATGCTGTCCAGCCTCAGGCGCTGGATACCGTCGCCGAGTCCGCCACAGTCAGAGCGCCGCGTGCCGACAAGCCAAGGGCCGAGCGCCCGCGTCGTGAGCGCGTGGCCAAGCCGCCCGCACCGGTCTGGAAACTCGAAGACTTTGTCGTCGAACCTCAGGAAGGCAAGACCCGCTTCCATGATTTCAACCTTGCACCCGAACTGATGCACGCGATTCAGGACCTGGGCTTTCCATACTGCACGCCCATCCAGGCCGGTGTGCTGGGTTACACCCTCAAGGGCAAGGACGCGATCGGTCGTGCCCAGACCGGCACCGGCAAGACCGCGGCCTTCCTGATCTCGATCATCGAGCAGTTGACCCAGACGCCTCCGCCGGCCGAGCGCTACATGGGCGAGCCGCGCGCACTGATCATCGCGCCCACCCGCGAACTGGTGGTGCAGATCGCCAAGGACGCCGCCGACCTGACCAAGTACACCGACCTGAACGTCATGACGTTCGTCGGCGGCATGGACTTCGACAAACAGCTCAAGCAGCTTGAAGCGCGGCATTGCGACATTCTGGTCGCCACGCCGGGCCGTCTGCTGGACTTCAACCAGCGCGGCGAAGTGCATCTGGACATGGTCGAAGTGATGGTGCTCGACGAAGCCGACCGCATGCTGGACATGGGTTTCATCCCGCAGGTGCGTCAGATCATCCGGCAGACGCCGCACAAGGGTGAACGCCAGACCCTGCTGTTCTCCGCGACCTTCACCGAAGACGTGATGAACCTTGCCAAACAGTGGACGACCGACCCTTCCATCGTCGAGATCGAATCGCTGAACGTGGCCAGCGATAACGTCGAGCAGCATATCTATGCGGTGGCCGGTGCCGACAAATACAAGTTGCTTTACAACCTGGTCACCGACAACGGTTGGGAACGGGTCATGGTCTTTGCCAACCGCAAGGACGAAGTCCGTCGTATCGAAGAGCGCCTGGTGCGCGACGGCGTCAACGCCGCCCAACTGTCGGGCGATGTGCCTCAGCACAAACGCATCAAGACCCTCGAAGGTTTCCGCGAAGGCAAGATTCGCGTACTGGTCGCCACCGACGTGGCCGGTCGGGGCATTCACATCGACGGCATCAGCCACGTGATCAACTTCACCCTGCCGGAAGTGCCGGACGACTACGTACACCGCATCGGCCGTACCGGCCGTGCGGGTGCCGACGGTGTGTCGATCAGCTTTGCGGGCGAAGACGACTCGTATCAATTGCCCGCCATCGAAGAAAAACTGGGCCGCAAGATCAGTTGTGAAACACCGCCGACCCATTTGCTGCGCGCGGTAGTACGCAGCAACGCCTGAGGGTCATGTCCAGCGATCAGCCGCAAGGTGATCGCTGTGACGGCCTTCTACCCAGCGCGGGCCTTCGGACGTGTTTTCACGCTTCCAGAACGGCGCACGGGTCTTGAGGTAGTCCATGACGAAATCGCAGGCCTCGAACGCGGCCTGCCGATGAGCGCTGGCAACGCCCACGAAAACGATGGGTTCTCCCGGCTCCAGCGCACCGATCCGGTGCAGCACGTCGAGCCTGAGCAATGGCCAGCGCTGCTCGGCTTCTTCGACGATCTTCGCCAGCGCCTTTTCGGTCATGCCCGGGTAATGCTCCAGAAACATGCCGGACACCTCGCGGCCTTCATTGAAGTCACGCACATAACCGACAAAGCTCACCACCGCACCGATGCCGAGCTGCGCGGCGTGCAGCGCGTTGACTTCATGGCCGGGGTCGAACGCAGCCGCCTGCACACGAATCGCCATGCTCAGCCTCCGGTGACCGGTGGAAAGAACGCGACTTCATCGCCATCCAGCAGCGGCTCGGTCAGCTTGCACAGCTCCTGATTGCGAGCGCACATCAGGTTCTGCTCGGCCAGAACCTGCCAGGCCTCACCGCGCTGCAGCAGCGATTGACGCAGCGCCTCCAGCGTGACGAACTCGCCTTCGACAGACTCGCTGTCCAGGCCCAACGTTTCGCGATAGCGGGCAAAGTACTGAACCTGAACCTTCATGGCGTTGCCTGCGTCGCGTCGGCGATGAAGTGACCGCTCTTGCCGCCGAGTTTTTCCAGCAGCCGGACCGACTCGATGACCATGCCGCGATCCACCGCCTTGCACATGTCATAGATCGTCAGCGCCGCAATGCTGGCAGCCGTCAACGCCTCCATCTCGACACCGGTCTGCCCGGCCAGCTTGCAGCTCGCAGTGATGCGCACGGCATCGTCACCTTCGGCGGCCAGATGGACCTTGACACTGGTCAGCATCAGCGGATGGCACAGCGGTATCAGATCACTGGTTTTCTTGGCCGCCTGAATACCGGCAATACGCGCAACCGCAAACACATCCCCTTTGGGATGACCACCGCTGACAATCATTTCCAGCGTGGCGGGCAACATCCGCACCAACGCTTCAGCCACAGCCTCACGGGACGTCACGGCTTTATCAGTGACGTCGACCATATTGGCGCGACCTTGGGAATCGAGATGAGTGAGCACAACGTTACTCCTTGGCAGAAGCAAGAAGTGTAGAGGGTGTGGCTGTTACACGCTATAAGCTACTCGCGCCTGGCTTCATGCGCAGGCTTGACGCAGGAAATGCATCGACCGCACCGCCCTCTTCGCGAACAAGTTAGCTCCTGCCAAAGCTCATGGGTGTCCGCAGGAAGGCTGTGTTTCGGGCGATGAGTCATTTATGGGTATAAAAGGACAGCATCATAACTTGCAGGCAAGGAACCCATTTACGCATGGGCTCCCCGCTTGCATCAGATTTACAAATGACTCTCCGCGTATTCGGCCAGTATCGAGCGTGGCACACCTTGCAGGGTGATGTGTACGCCGTTCGGGAAGTCTTTGAAACGCTCCGTCAGGTAGGTCAGGCCGGAACTGGTGGCTGACAGGTAAGGGGTGTCGATCTGCGCCAGGTTGCCCAGGCAGACCACTTTGGAACCGGCACCGGCACGGGTGATGATGGTTTTCATCTGGTGCGGGGTCAGGTTCTGGCACTCATCGATCAGGATAAGGCTCTGCTGGAAGCTGCGACCTCGAATGTAGTTGAGGGATTTGAACTGCAGAGGCACCTTGCTGAGGATGTAGTCGACGCTGCCATGCGTGTTTTCATCGTCCATGTGCAGGGCTTCGAGGTTATCGGTGATCGCGCCGAGCCAAGGCTCCATTTTTTCCGCCTCGGTGCCGGGCAGGAAACCGATTTCCTGATCCAGACCCTGAACGCTGCGGGTGGCGATGATGCGACGATAACGCTTGGTGACCATGGTCTGTTCGATGGCAGCGGCGAGTGCCAGGATGGTTTTACCCGAACCGGCAGCACCCGACAGGTTGACCAGGTGAATGTCCGGGTCGAGCAAGGCAAACAGCGCCAGCCCCTGATAGATATCACGCGGTTTCAGGCCCCAGGCTTCCTGATGCAGCAACGGTTCCTGGTGCATGTCCAGAATCAGCAGCTCATCATTCTTGACGCCCTTGATCCAGCCCACGAAACCCTGCTCATCGACGATGAACTCGTTGATGTGAACAGCCGGAAGCATTTCATTGAGCTGCACCCGATGCCAGGTACGGCCACGCTCCTGGCGGGTATCGACCTTGTTGACGCGGTCCCAGAACGAACCGGTCATGTCATGGTAGCCACGGGACAACATCGAGACGTCGTCCACCAACTGGTCGGTGCTGTAATCCTCGGCAGCAATGCCGCAGGCACGCGCCTTGAGGCGCATGTTGATGTCTTTGGTCACCAGTACGACGCTCAAGTCCTTGTTGCGCGCGTGCAGGTCGATCAATTGGTTGATGATGATGTTGTCGTTGAGGTGCTCGGGCAACAGACTGTTGGGTTCCTCGCGCCTGCTCATCAGAATGGACAGAAAGCCTTTGAACACACCGGTTCCGCGATCAATGGGGACGCCCTTTTCGACTTCTTCAGGGCAGGCTTCACCCAGGGTCTTGTCGATCAGACGAATGGCCTGACGGCACTCGGCGGCCACCGAGTGTTTACCGGCTTTCAGTTTGTCCAGCTCCTCCAGGACAGTCATGGGAATGGCGACGTGGTGTTCTTCGAAATTCAGCAGCGCGTTTGGATCATGAATCAATACGTTGGTATCGAGCACGTAAAGGATTGGCTGGTTAGTAGAGGGGGTGCGTCCGTGATCATCCATACTCGCTCACCTTTTTAAAAGCCGGGCGACGCAGAACCACGACAGTGCTGCGCCACGAAAAGGCCGCCGGATTCTTCCCTTCAGGCAGGGTAGAAATGTCGCTCAAGGTGGGTCTTGGAAGACGCCACCTGTGTTGCAGGTTTCGGCGGTCTGTATTCGTAATACAGCAAAAGGGATGACAGAAAAAAGCACTTTGACCGTTTTTTGAAGTTTATTTCACAGGCTGACGAATAGGACTTGGCGGACGTTCACCGCACGTTTAAAGTCGGAAGTCCGCCCACGCCGAATCTGCCTTCATTCCCCCTCGGGCACAGCTTCTTCGCGACTCTCCAGCCCTTGTTCTACGGGCGCTTCAGAGATATTTCGGCAGTCATCCCAGATCAATTCGCTTTGCGCCGTGTTGGCCAGCAACAACGGCAAGGCAGATTGCGCCTTGTTGGCCACGTCATGGAACACGACGGTGCCTTTACGCCAGAGCAGCATAAGGGTCAGTACCCGGTCGCTGACCTGTTCTGCCGTCAGCCGGCCCGTATCATCCTGCGCATCGATATTCCATAACGACACCCGCAAATGCTGGGCGCGGAAGAAGTCGCCGCTGTCGGCACGACGGTGGCCGTAAGGCGGGCGAAACAACGGCACGACGTTATCCGGCAGCACACGCTGCACCAGTGCAGCGCTACGCAGAATGGAATCCTGCCAGTCCAGCCACTGGCTGTGCGAGCGATACTCCCAGCCTTGAATGCCGACGCACTGCTGGCGGTAAAGCGCTTGAAGGCCGGCAGCCGAGCTGCTGTCGAGGCGCTCCTGAAGGCTCTTGCCCAGTACAAAGAAGGTGGCGGTCATTTTCTGTTGCCGCATGAAGTCGGCCAGCCAGTCCGTCCCGCCATCCGCCGGGCTGGGGCCGCTTTCGAAATTGAGCATGAACGTACGATCAGGCATCTCGTCGCCGCTCATCTCATCGGAGTTGTAACGCTCGATCTCACTGCTGGTCTGCGGGAACAGCGCAGCCATGAACAACAGCTCATCGAGGTAGCGACGGTGAAACAACGCGCCGGGGCCGGCCCAGTTGGCGTAGAACGAGTCGTTCGACACCTGGTATTCCTCGGCACGCTGGCGAAGCTGATCCATGTCCTCGACCAGTACGCAGAAGTTGGCATCTTCCTCACAGCTCTTCTGTGCGGCCTGGTAGTTCTCGAGCAGACGCAGCCACAGGCGATGACGCACGACGTTCAGGGATGGCACGTTGACGAACCGCAGCCCGAGGCGCTGTTTGAGCCCCTCCTCGCCCAGCTTTTCACTCAAGTACAGTTCATGGGCGAACGCGAGAATTTCCGCACGCGACGCCACGTCGAACAAACCCGGTGTTTCCAGACGCTCAGGCCATACGCTACGGTCGATGGTGGCGATGACCGGCGCTGCCGCCTGAGCCTGAAGCCACAGCAGACTCGCACACACTGCTAAAACGATACGCAAACCCGACGCCCTCTTGATCAACCCTGGCCGATGACCGGCGCGCCACTATAGCTGATATGGCCACGGCTTCTTATGTCGACATGCAGACAACCGCCCATCCGTACTGCGTCAGCAAAGGCACCGCTTTCTATGGCCATGATAGTTGGAGTCAGCGCGCATCAACCCCTAGAATCGCACAACGATCAAAGGAGACGACTTCATGCTGATGGTGATTTCCCCAGCGAAAACACTCGATTTCGAGACGCCACCCACCACCGCGCGCTTCACTCAGCCGCAGTATCTGGACCACTCTCAGGAACTGATCACTCAGTTGCGGGAGCTGACACCTGCGCAGATCGGACAACTGATGCACCTGTCCGACAAGCTTTCCGGGCTGAACGCGGCACGCTTTGGCAGTTGGGACCCGGCCTTCACGCCCGACAACGCCAAACAGGCGCTGCTGGCATTCAAGGGCGATGTTTACACCGGCCTGCAGGCCGAGACGCTGAGCGATGCGCAACTGGACTATGCCCAGAATCATCTGCGGATGCTGTCCGGCCTTTACGGCCTGTTGCGCCCGCTGGACCTGATGCAGCCTTATCGTCTGGAGATGGGCACGCGGCTGGCCAATGCCCGCGGCAAGGACCTGTATGCGTTCTGGGGCACACGGATCAGCGAATGGCTTAATGAGGCACTGGCAGACCAGGGCGACGACCTGCTGCTGAACCTGGCGTCTACCGAGTATTTCTCGGCGGTCAAGCGTTCGGCACTCAAGGCCCGGATCATTGACACCGAGTTCAAGGACCTGAAGAACGGTCAGTACAAGATCATCAGCTTCTATGCCAAGAAAGCGCGCGGCATGATGAGCCGCTTTGTTATCGAAGAGCAGATCAACACGCCCGCAGCGTTAACGGAGTTCGACGTGCAGGGCTATCGTTACAACCGCGAACAGTCGACACCTGACAAGTTGGTGTTTCTGCGCGATACCCCCGAGCACTAAGGGCGTCAAGATTGTGTAACAGGCGACTGTTACACACCCTCAATCCGCTGTAACGAACCCGCAATGACAACTTCGTGACGCCAAGGAATCGTCAAAATAAAACCGTCCCGCGGCCGAGGATTTTTTCTTCAAAAAATAATCAATTTTTTTAAGTAGTGGCCTTTTGGTTTTTCAGTGTAGTAGCACTTCCACACCTCCCCCCATGCACCCCTTGTAAAACAAGGCCCTCAGGAAAAGTTCCAACCTAGCGCCCAAGCCTTTGTCACAGCGCTGACACATCAAAATGTGTAAATCAGGACGAGCGGCCAGGAACTAAATAGGAATTCATACGCTCCTACATCCCGTAACAATTCAGGGCTGCCTTGTAAGAGATCACTTACAGGGTGCCAGGTAAATCGGGGACTTACCGACCAGGAAGCTTGAGCCTTGTCGGCCCCGGTACACGGAATCAGACTCACATCACTAGTTGATGTTGGTAGACAGACGAAACGCCGAGCAGGCGGGATGCGCAGGATTCGACAGGGGACGCCACGGCTCTGGCCAGAGGCTTTCCGACCGAGGTCCGCCATCGATCGTCAGACAAGGAGTGGTTTACTACATCCAAGGAGAGCAGGGCCCTGCCCGCCGGACAGGACACTTGCCGCTTGCACTTAGTGTCATTTGAGTTCGCCTCGCTTGTTTGGGCACTCACTCATTAACTCTGCCTGCGTTAGTTGAACGGCTTATTAAGCCGTCTTCGCTGACGTGTGATACCTGCTGGCAAAAATTTATATCCAGCCACTTTATGGCGTGAAAAATCGAGGAGAATACGATGCGTATCAGCATATTTGGTTTGGGTTATGTCGGTGCCGTTTGTGCCGGTTGCCTGTCTGCACGTGGCCACGACGTAGTGGGCGTGGATATTTCCAGTACCAAGATCGATCTGATCAATAACGGCAAGTCGCCTATTGTTGAACCGGGTCTGGAAGAACTGCTGCAAAAAGGCCTCGCCACCGGCAAACTGCGCGGCACTACCGACTTCGCAGAAGCCATTCGCGCCACGGACCTGTCGATGATCTGTGTCGGTACGCCCAGCAAGAAAAACGGCGACCTGGAACTGGATTACATTGAATCCGTTTGCCGCGAAATCGGTTATGTTCTGCGCGACAAAACCACCCGCCACACCATCGTTGTTCGCAGTACCGTTCTGCCGGGCACGGTGGCCAATGTCGTTATCCCGATCCTGGAAGACTGCTCCGGCAAGAAAGCCGGTGTTGACTTCGGCGTTGCCGTAAACCCTGAGTTCCTACGTGAAAGCACCGCGATCAAGGACTACGACCTGCCACCGATGACCGTCATCGGCGAATTCGACAAAGCGTCTGGCGACGTTCTGCAATCGCTGTACGAAGAGCTTGACGCACCGATCATCCGCAAGGACATCGCCGTTGCCGAAATGATCAAGTACACCTGCAACGTGTGGCACGCCACCAAAGTGACCTTCGCCAACGAAATCGGCAACATCGCCAAAGCAGTCGGCGTCGATGGCCGTGAAGTGATGGACGTGGTTTGCCAGGACAAGGCACTGAACCTGTCCCAGTACTACATGCGCCCAGGTTTCGCATTCGGCGGTTCCTGCCTGCCGAAAGACGTTCGCGCCCTGACCTACCGTGCCGGTGCGCTGGACGTTGAAGCCCCTCTGCTCAACTCGCTGATGCGCAGCAACACGTCGCAAGTGCAGAACGCATTCGACATGGTTGCCAGCCACGACAGCCGCAAGGTTGCCCTGCTGGGCCTGAGCTTCAAGGCCGGTACTGACGACCTGCGCGAAAGCCCGCTGGTAGAGCTGGCCGAAATGCTGATCGGCAAGGGCTTTGACCTGAGCATCTTCGACAGCAACGTTGAATATGCACGCGTTCACGGTGCCAACAAGGACTACATCGAATCCAAGATTCCGCACGTATCGTCGCTGCTGAATTCGGACTTCGACCAAGTCATCAATGACTCTGACGTGATCATCCTGGGCAACCGCGACGAGCGTTTCCGCGCCCTCGCCAACAAGACCCCTGAAGGCAAGCGCGTGATCGACCTGGTGGGCTTCATGTCCAATGCCACCACCGAAGACGGTCGTGCCGAAGGTATCTGCTGGTAAATCAGCCGCAAGCCACAAGCGCCAAGCTCCAGGCCACAAGCTCAAGCCAACTGCTTGCAGCCTGGGGCTTGAGGCTTGCAACTGACTTAGGGATACAGATTATGCAGAGGCTCAAGCACGGCCTGTTACAGGCCGCCGGTTGGCTGTTCTATCTGAGTTTATTAATGGGCATTGCAACCGCATTGCCCACCAGTATCTTCGACTCACAGTCGAAGAACTTTATCTTCCTGATTGGCGCCGTCGGCATCTGGCGTTACTCGATGGGGATCACGCACTTCGTGCGCGGGATGATTTTCCTGTACATCGTTTACCCGCACTTGCGCCGCAAGGTTCGCAAGCTGGGCAGCGCTGCAGACCCATCCCATGTCTTCCTGATGGTCACCAGCTTTCGTATCGATGCACTGACCACCGCTCAGGTGTACAACTCGGTTATCCGCGAAGCCATCGACTGCGGCCTGCCGACTACCATCGTCTGCTCGCTGGTGGAAATGTCCGATGAGCTGCTGGTCAAGAGCATGTGGGCGAAGTTCAATCCGCCTGAACGCGTCAAGCTGGACTTCGTGCGGATTCCGGGCACCGGCAAGCGCGATGGCCTGGCGTATGGCTTCCGCGCCATTTCACGTCACCTGCCCGACAGCCGCGCCGTGGTTGCCGTGATTGACGGTGACACCGTGCTCAACGAAGGCGTGGTCGCCAAGACCGTGCCCTGGTTCCAGCTGTTCGACAACGTTGGCGGCCTGACCACCAACGAGTTCTGCGAAGTGCGCGGCGGCTACATCATGAGCGAATGGCACAAACTGCGATTCGCTCAGCGTCACATCAACATGTGCTCGATGGCGTTGTCCAAGCGCGTGTTGACCATGACCGGTCGCATGTCGGTGTTCCGCGCCACTGTGGTCACCGACCCCGAGTTCATCGCAGACGTTGAAAGCGATTCGCTCAACCACTGGCGTCTGGGCACGTTCAGGTTTCTGACCGGTGACGACAAGTCCAGCTGGTTCAGCCTGATGCGTCTGGGCTACGACACGTTCTACGTGCCGGATGCGGCGATCAACACCGTCGAGCATCCGCCCGAGAAGAGCTTCCTGAAAGCCAGCCGCAAGCTGATGTATCGCTGGTACGGCAACAACCTGCGTCAGAACTCGCGCGCACTGGGCCTGGGCGTTCGTCGTCTGGGGATTTTCACCAGCATCGTGCTGTTCGATCAGCGTGTGTCGATGTGGACCTCCATTCTCGGCCTGACCGTCGCCCTCATCGCCAGCTTCAAGTATGGCGGCGCGTTCTTGCTGATGTACCTGCTCTGGATCGGCATGACCCGTCTGATCCTGACCCTGCTGCTGTCCCTCTCGGGGCACAGGATCGGGCCTGCCTACCCGATGATTCTTTATTACAACCAGATCGTCGGCGCCCTGATGAAGATTTACGTCTTCTTCCGCCTGGACCGCCAGTCCTGGACGCGCCAGGACACAAAACTCAGCCGCGACATGGCCAGCTTTCAGGGCTGGTTCAACACGTGGTCGTCCCGAACCATGACTTTCTCGGCTGGCACCATCTTCGTCGCCGTGCTGTTGACGATGGTTTGACCGGACCAACGGATTAATTGCTTAAGTAGGAAAAATAGCCATGAATACAGCCGTGAATGCGAACGTCGTACATGAATCCGAAGCCCAGCGCCAACACGCCCGGATCAAGATTCCTGCCAAGCTGCGCCTGCTGAATGATCAGCCCAACGCGCCGCTGGTGCGTATTGAAGACCTGTCGGCCGGTGGTCTGAGCTTCGTTGCTCCGGCAGGGCAGAAATTCACCGAAGGGCAAATTGTAAAAGGACGCCTGCAGTTCATCATCGACAACCTTGGCCTGGCCATGGACGTCGATCTGCAAGTGCGCTCCATCGACAATGCCAGCAACCGCATCGGTTGCCAGTTCCAGAATCTGGAGCCTCAGGACATTGCCACCCTGCGCCACTTGATCACCTCGCACCTGTCGGGCGAAGTCGTCACCCTGGGCGAAGTGCTTGCGACGCTGCAACGTGACAACTTCACCAAGGCACGCAAGGTCAAGGGCAAGGACGGCGGCATGTCGACAATGGGTCGTCTGCGCGCTGTGACCTTCAGCCTCGGCGTGTTCATTGTCGGCCTGGCTGCGTTCGGTTTCATCTTCAAGACTGTCTACGGTCTGTATTTCGTCAGCCACGCTTCGGCCGGTCTGGTGTCGATTCCGAGCATGGATGTGACCATGCCACGCGAAGGCACCGTGCAGAGCCTGGTCGGCCCGAACGGCGAAGCCACCAAAGGCGCACCGTTGGCAACCTTCAACACCAGCATGCTGGAAATGCTCAAGGGCAGCCTGACCGGTGAAGACCTGCAGCCGGCCAAGATCGAAGAGCTGTACGGCAAGCAAATGAGCGGCACCCTCACCAGCCCATGTGACTGCGTTGTCGGTCGTCAGCTGGTTGCCGACGGTCAATTCGCGTCCAAGGGTCAAGTGATCTTCCAGCTGGTACCGCGCAACGCGCCGGCCACCGTTGAAGCACGCTTCACCTACCGCCAGTTCAACGACGTCAAGCCAGGCACCCGTGTCAGCTTCCAGATCGCAGGCGAAGACAAGCTTCGTACCGGCAAGATCATCAGCAGCACCAACCTGAGCGATGCCGACCTGTCCACTGACATCCGTGTGCAGATCCAGCCTGACGAAACCCTGAGCAGCTCGCTGGCCGGCCGTCCTGTTGAAGTGGTCAGCGATCGCGGTCCTTCCGTGAACTGGCTGCTCGACAAAGCAATGGCTGCGGGCCTGTAATCATGAACAGCCCACTACGACGCCTGTCGACCCCCACGCTATTGAGCCTCGCCGTCGCGCTCGGCCTCAGCGGCTGTGCCGGCCTGCCTGATCAACGCCTTGCCAATGAAGCCTTGAAAAACGGCGACACTGCATTGGCGGAGCAGAACTATCGGCAGCTGGCGGACCTGGGCTACAGCGATGCACAGGTCGGCCTGGCCGACATTCAGGTGAGCACACGCGACCCGGCACTGCTCAAGCAGGCCGAGGCCACCTACCGTGCCGCTGCACAGACCTCTCCCCGGGCGCAATCGCGCCTGGGTCGTCTACTGGCTGCCAAGCCCGACGCCACAGAAGCCGAACACCGTGAAGCCGAAGCGCTGCTGAAAAAAGCCTTCGCCAACGGCGAATCGGGCACGCTGATACCGCTGGCCATGCTGTACCTGCAATACCCGCACACGTTTCCTGAAGTGAACGCGCAACAGAAGATCAGCGAATGGCGTTCAGCCGGTTATCCGGAAGCCGGTCTGGCGCAGGTGCTGCTGTATCGCACTCAAGGCACCTACGCTCAGCACCTCGACGAAGTCGAGAGCATCTGCAAACAGGCCCTGTCGGCCACTGACATCTGCTACGTCGAACTGGCCACGGTCTATCAGACCCGCGGCCAGGCCGAGCAACAGGCAGCACTGATCGAAAAACTCAAGAGCGAACACGCCGCCGGTCGCGTCAGCGCCCAGCGAGTGGACAGCGTCGCGCGTGTACTGGGTGATTCCACCATCGGTACGCCGGATGAAAAAACCGCTCAACAACTGCTGGAAGGCATCGCGCCGGGTTACCCGATTTCCTGGGTCACACTGGCCAAACTGCTGTACGACTTCCCCGAACTGGGCGACGTCGACAAGATGATGGAATACCTGAACAACGGGCGTGCGGCTGATCAGCCACGCGCCGAGCTGCTGTTGGGCCGCCTTTATTACGAAGGCAAATGGGTGACGCCGGATGCAGCCAAGGCCGAGGAACACCTCAAGAAAGCCACTGCAACGGAAATCTCCGCCCATTACTACCTGGGCCAGATCTACCGTCGCGGTTACCTGGGTCAGGTCTACTCACAGAAAGCCGTGGACGAATTGCTGACAGCCGCCCGTGGTGGCCAGAACAGCGCCGACTTCGCCCTCGCGCAACTGTTCTCCCAAGGCAAAGGCACGATGCCGGATCCGGTCAACGCCTGGGTATTTGCCCAACTGGCGCTGACCAGCCAGACCCCGCAAGCCACCGAGCTGGCCGAGGCCCTCAACACACAACTGCCGCCTGAAAAGCTCGCCACCGCCAAAGACCTGTTGGCACGCGAGCAAAAAGTCCGGGGCGCTACCGCCACTCAGAACGCGATGGCCACACAAGCCCTGCAAGAAGAAAAAGACGGTGAGGAAGCATTATGAAGTTGAATCCCCTGATGGCCGCCGGCATGGGCCTTGGCTTCACCCTGTTGTGGGCCTGCCCGACGCTGGCAGCGCTGACCGAGCAACAGAATTTCGGCATCGAGATCAAGGCCACGGCGCAGACCGAGGATGACCGCGATCTGGGCACCCGTTCAGGCGGCGACGTCAACGGCGTGGGCCTGGACTTGCGCCCTTGGGTGTACGGCGAGCGTGGCGACTGGAGTGGTTACGCCATGGGCCAGGTGGTCACCGCCACCGACATCATCCAGACCGACCCGCTGGAGCAGAGCAACAGCGACGGCAGCGGCACCCAGACCTCGCGTGGCACGGCCAGCGAGCGCGAGACCAAGAAAACCTACGCGGCATTGCGTGAATTCTGGATCGGCTACAGCGGTTTCACGCCCTACCCCGGCGAGATCCTGAAAGTCGGTCGTCAGCGCCTGCGCAATGACGACGGTCAATGGCACGACACCAACATCGAAGCGATCAACTGGTCGTTCGACACCACACTGCTGCGCGCCGAACTGGGTGCTGCCCAGCGTTTCAGCGAATACCGCACGGACCTGACCGAACTGGCGCCTGACGACGAAGACCGCAAGCACCTGTTCGGTTCGGTGAGCTACCAGTGGACACCTGGCCATTGGGCCGGTATCCGCGCTCACCACAGTGCTGACGACGGCAAGCTCAAGTCGCAGGGCCAGGTGCTTGATGACCTGGACAAGACGTCCAATGGCGACCTGACCTGGGTGGGCCTGCAGGCCGACAGCGATGCGTACAACTATCGCAGCAACGCCAATCAGCTCAACTACTGGGGCAGCCTGACCTGGCTGGACGGAACGCGCGACGAAATCGGCGTCACCTCGCCAGGCAACGACCAGTTCATCGCCGGTGAAAAGAACAGCCGTGACATGAATGGCTGGGCCACCGACCTGGGCCTGCGCCTGCGTCTTGACCCGCAATGGCAAGTGGGCGCGGCCTACTCGCGCGCCAGCAAGGACTACGTGCAAAACGGTCTGGAAAGTAACCGTTCCAACTGGACCGGCACCCGCTCGCGTATCCATCGCTTCGGTGAAGCCTTCCAGGGCGAAATGGCCAACGTGGAAACCGGCTCGCTGTTCGCCTCATGGCAGATGAACGAGGAATACGACGCGTCGCTGATCTACCACAAGTTCCGTCGTGTGGACGGCAACACCGGTATCGGCGGCTCGGGCATCAACGCGGTCAACGAAAACAACAACGGTACGTTCAGCTCACTGCCGCTGGAAGACGGAAGCAAGGACCTGGGTCAGGAAATGGACCTGGTCGTGACCAAGTACTTCAAGCAAGGCCTGCTGCCTGCCTCGCTCAGCCAGTCGTTCGATGAACCTTCGGCACTGGTGCGCTTGCGCGCAGGTGTCTTCAAGCCCGGCGACGCGTATCAGAGCAACGTGGACAGCTACATGCACCGCGCTGTTGTCGACGTCATCTGGCGCTTCTGATGCGAACCGTCATAGGAGTGCGAGAGATGAACAGTCAAGCTAGCAACGGGCGCAGTCGCAACTGGTCACATGCCCTGCTCGAAAGTGCAGTGCTGACCAGCGCCCTGCTGATGGCCAGCAGCGTTGCGCTGGCCAATGCGCCTGTCGTACCCGAGTCCTCGAAAAACTTGGTCAAGGAATTGCAACAGGCCAAGACCTACACCATCACCAGCCCGCCGACCGAGCCGCTGGAAATGGCCAAGCCGGTGCTCCCGGACCTCAGCGGCTACACCGCAGACGCGGCGCTGAAGAAGATCGTGCGCAACAAACCGGGCAAGATCACGGTCTCGCGGATGATGGAAGAAACCGGCCTGAAGGAATTCATCGGCGGTGACAACAAGATGGCTGAATGGGTTGCCCGGCAAAAGGGTATCCCGGAAGCCATCATGATCTCCGACGGCTACGTGAACCTGCAGGACCTGGCCAAAAAGGTCCCGAAACAGTACCTGAACGAAGTGTCGCCGGGTGTCTACGTGGCGCGCCTGCCGATTCTGGTCAAAGAGACCGGGATCTTCGAGATCGACAGCAAGACCAAGGAATTGCGCCTTTCTCAGGAGAAAGGCTCGTTCATCGTCAGCGAAGGCAAGATGCTGATCACCCACACTCAGGTGAACGCCTGGAGCGAAACCCGCAACAGCCTGGCGACCTATCGCAAGCCTGATGAATTTCGCCCGTTCCTGCTGACCTGGGGCGGCTCGGAAACCTGGATCGCCAACACCAAAATGGCAAGCATGGGCTACGACCAGAGCAAGTCGTACGGGATCAGTATTTCCCAGTACACGCCTAACACCGCGAAAGTGCTCAAGCGTCCCGAACCGACCGGCTGGATCATCGATTCCGAGTTCTCGGACATGTGGTACGGCTTCTACTGCTATGAAACCCGCGATTTCGTGGTCAAGGGCAATACCTATCGCGACAACATCGTTTACGGCATTGACCCGCACGACCGTTCACACGGTCTGATCATCGCCGAGAACGACGTTTACGGGACCAAGAAGAAGCACGGGATCATTATTTCCCGGGAAGTGGACAACAGCTTCATCTTCCGCAACAAGAGCCACAACAACAAGCTGTCCGGCGTGGTGCTTGACCGTAACAGCGTCGGCAACATCGTCGCGTACAACGAGATCTATCAGAACCATACCGACGGCATCACCCTGTACGAAAGCGGTAACAACCTGCTGTGGGGCAATCGCGTCATTGCCAACCGCCGCCACGGTATCCGCGTGCGTAACAGCGTGAATATCAAACTGTATGAAAACGTGGCCACCGCCAACGGACTGATGGGCGTTTACGGCCACATCAAGGACTTGAGCGACACCGACCGCGACATCGAGCTCGACCCGTTCGACGCTCAGGTTTCGCTGATCATGGTCGGCGGCGAACTGGCCGGTAACGGCTCTGGCCCGCTGTCCATCGACTCGCCGCTCAGCGTCGAGCTGTATCGCGTCTCGATGCTGATGCCGACCAAAGAAGTCGGTATCAGCCTCAACGGCGTCCTCGGTGATCGCCAGGACGAAATCCTCGACCTGTTGGTACGCCAGAAAAAAGCCGTATTGATCGACCCCGTCGAAAGCCAGACCGAGCTGCGGGAATGAGGAAGGGTATTGTTATGCACGCACATCTGATCAAGCTGTTGAGCCTGTCCAGCCTCACCGCCGCGCTGATGGCCGCCGCCGGTGTTGCTCGCGCGGACGACTCGCAAGCGCCGGTGTTCAAGGCCGAGCCTTGCTGCAGCCTGTGCCCGGCCGCGCACGACGCGAAAAACTACACCACGCGCTATCAGCAGAACTTCACCACGCTGATTCAGGCTCAGGGCGACTGGCTGTTCCGTACTCAGGAAGACCTGCGTACCGAGTTCGACACAACACCTGCCGGCTACCGCCGCATGAAAGAACTGCACGATGCGTTCAAGAGCAAAGGCGTCGAGCTGGTCGTGGTCTATCAGCCGACCCGCGGTCTGGTGGATCGCAACAAATTGTTCCCGGCTGATCGCGACAAATTCGATTACGACAAGGCACTGAAAAACTATCAGGCCATGCTCGGTCGTTTCAGCAAGATGGGCTATTGGGTTCCGGACCTGGCGCCGCTGACCAACGAACAGCAGGCACACGATTTCTATTTCCGCGGTGACCAGCACTGGACGCCGTATGGCGCTCAACGCACCGCGAAAATCGTGGCCGAGACGGTCAAGAAAATCCCGGCGTATTCCAGCATTCCAAAGCGTGAATTCGAAAGCCACATCTCCGGACGCATGGGCAAGAACGGTACGCTGCACAACATGGCTGGCCAGCTGTGTGGCACCAGCTACGCCGTGCAGTACATGGACCAGTTCAGCACCGAGCCTAAAGGTGAAGCCGGCGACGGCGACCTGTTCGGCGATTCCGGCAACCCGGAAATCACCCTGGTCGGTACCAGCCACAGTGGCAAGAACTACAACTTCGGCGGCTTCCTGCAAGAAGACCTCAGCGCCGATGTGCTGAACGTGGCCTTCCCCGGTGGTGGTCTGGAAGGTTCGATGCTGCAGTACCTGGGCAGCGAAGACTTCCAGAAGCGTCCACCGAAGATCCTCATCTGGGAATTCTCGCCGCTGTATCGCCTGGACCAGGAAACCATCTACCGCCAGATGATGTCCCTGCTGGACAACGGTTGCGAAGGCAAACCTGCGGTGATGAGCGCCAGCACCACCCTGAAGCCGGGCACCAATGAAGTTCTGGTCAACGGCAAGAACGGCATCAAGAACATCCGTAACGGCAGCAACCAGATCGATATACGTTTCGATGACACCTCGGTGAAAACCCTTCAGGCCAGACTCTGGTACATGAACGGTCGCCACGAGGACCTGAAGATCGAGAAACCGGAAACGTCTGACACAGATGGACGCTTTGCCTTCGAACTACGCGAAGACGAGGACTGGGCAGACCAGCAGCTGCTGGCACTGGAAATCCAGGGACCGGAAGCAGGCGCAGCACCACAGAAAGTCGAAGCCAAAGTATGCAAACGCAACGTGTTCCCGAGCGATGCGAAAAACAACGCTCAAGCTGGACTATGAGGTGATTTATGCAGACTCCTAAACTGATCCGCCCTACCCTGCTGTCGATGGCAATCCTGTCATCGATGGCCTGGGCCACAGGCGCATCCGCAGCACTGGTTCCACCCAAGGGCTATGACGCGCCCATCGAGAAAATGAAGACTGGCGATCACAACTTTACCTGTGAAGCCATTCCAAAACCGTACACCGACAAGCTGGTTTTCCGCAGCAAATACGAAGGGTCGGACAAGGCGCGGGCGACGCTCAATGCGGTGTCTGAAGAAGCCTTTCGTGATGCGACCAAGGACATCACCGACCTTGAACGTGGCGTCAGCAAAGTCGTGATGCAGTACATGCGCGACGGTCGTCCCGAGCAGCTCGATTGCGCGCTGAACATGATGACCACCTGGGCCAAGGCCGATGCGCTGGAGTCCCGCGAGTTCAACCACACTGGCAAGTCCATGCGTAAATGGGCGTTGGGCAGCATGTCCTCCGCTTACCTGCGCCTGAAGTTCTCCGATTCGCATCCGCTGGCCAATCGTCAGCAGGAAGCGAAGATCATCGAAACCTGGTTCAGCAAACTGGCCGATCAGGTGGTCAGCGACTGGAGCAATCTGCCGCTGGAAAAAATCAACAACCACTCGTACTGGGCCGCCTGGTCGGTGATGGCAACCGCCGTCGCGACCAACCGCCAGGACCTGTTCGACTGGGCAGTCAAAGAGTTCAAGGTCGCCGCCAATCAGGTGGACAAGGACGGCTTCCTGCCCAACGAAATGAAGCGCCGTCAACGTGCCTTGTCTTACCACAACTACGCCCTGCCACCGCTGGCAATGATCGCCAGTTTCGCTCAGGCCAACGGTGTGGACTTGCGTCCAGAAAACAACGGTGCCTTGAAGCGTCTGGGTGACCGGGTTCTGGCCGGCGTCAAGGATCCTTCGATATTCGCTGAGCACAATGGCGAAAAACAGGACATGACGGACCTCAAGAAAGACCCGAAATTCGCCTGGCTCGAACCGTACTGCTCGCTCTACTCGTGCAGCCCGGATGTCCTGGAAGAGAAACACGAAAAGCAGCCTTTCAAGACATTCCGCCTGGGCGGTGACCTGACCAAGGTCTACGACCCTGCGCATGAAAAAGGCGACAAGGGCGATAACGACGGTTCGTGATTCGCCGAGTTTTTTTGTGGGAGCGAGCGTGCTCGCGAAGGCGCACATCCAGGCAATGCATCCATAAAGCCGGATCTGGTCTGATCAACGTCGCGAACACGCTGTGAACTGATTCACCCCCCCTTTTCAACGGGGGGTTTGGGGGGGCTTTGAGCCCTTGAATGTTGGACCAACGGAGAGATAAGGATGGTTTTCTCATCCAACGTGTTCCTGTTCCTGTTCTTGCCGATCTTTCTCGGCTTGTACTACCTGAGCGGGCAACGCTATCGCAATCTGCTGCTGCTGATTGCCAGCTATATCTTCTACGCCTGGTGGCGTGTGGACTTTCTGGCGCTGTTCATCGGTGTGACGGTCTGGAACTACTGGATCGGCCTCAAGGTAGGCGCGGCCGGTGTACGAACCAAACCGGCACAGAAATGGTTGCTGCTTGGCGTGATTGTGGACCTGTGCATTCTGGGCTACTTCAAATACGCCAACTTCGGTGTGGACAGCATCAACGCGGCCATGACCTCGATGGGTCTGGAACCGTTCATCCTGACTCACGTGCTGCTGCCGATCGGCATCTCGTTCTATGTCTTCGAGTCCATCAGCTACATCATCGACGTGTATCGCGGTGACACGCCAGCGACCCGCAACCTGATCGACTTTGCGGCCTTCGTGGCGATCTTCCCGCACTTGATCGCAGGACCGGTGTTGCGTTTCCGTGACCTGGCCGATCAGTTCAACAACCGCACACACACACTGGACAAGTTCTCTGAGGGCGCCACGCGATTCATGCAGGGCTTCATCAAGAAAGTGTTCATTGCCGACACCCTGGCAGTGGTTGCCGATCACTGCTTCGCCCTGCAAAACCCGACCACCGGCGATGCCTGGCTTGGCGCGCTGGCGTACACCGCTCAGCTGTACTTCGACTTTTCGGGTTACAGCGACATGGCCATCGGTCTGGGCTTGATGATGGGTTTCCGCTTCATGGAAAACTTCAAACAGCCTTACATCAGCCAGTCGATCACCGAGTTCTGGCGTCGCTGGCACATCAGCCTGTCTACCTGGCTGCGTGACTACCTGTACATCACGCTGGGCGGCAACCGTGGCGGCAAGTTCGCGACTTATCGCAACCTGTTCCTGACCATGCTGCTGGGCGGTCTGTGGCATGGCGCCAACGTCACCTACATCATCTGGGGTGCATGGCACGGCATGTGGCTGGCCATCGAGAAAGCGGTGGGCATCAACACCAAGCCTTACAGCTTCAACCCGATTCGCTGGGCACTGACCTTCCTGCTGGTGGTCGTAGGCTGGGTGATCTTCCGCGCCGAGAACCTGCACGTGGCCGGTCGCATGTACAGCGCCATGTTCAGCTTCGGCGAATGGCAGCTGTCCGAACTCAACCGTGCCAGCCTGACCGGTCTGCAAGTGGCAACCCTGGTGGTGGCTTACCTGACACTGGCGTTCTTCGGTCTGCGTGACTTCTACCAGAACCGCGAAAAAGACACTGGCAAGAGCGCCAAGGCCGACGGTCCTGCCACTGCACAGCCGGGCACCATCAAAGCCGTGCCTGGCGATGCGCCTGGCAGCCTGCACCTTCCTGGCTACACCGTGGGCAGCGAAGCCCAGGTGCAACCGGCTTACTGGGAAGCTGACTGGCCACGTTACGCCATGCGCGCACTGATCCTGCTGCTGTTCGTGGCTTCGATTCTCAAACTTTCGGCGCAAAGCTTCTCGCCGTTCCTTTACTTCCAGTTCTGAGGAGCCTGACATGACCCGTTCATTACGAATCCTCTACATCGCCATCTTCCTGGGCATTCTGTTGGTCCTTGGCGTCTGGTCGTTGCGCAGTTTCAGCAACTTCTCGACATCGGCCGAGACCACCGTGCTCAACGGCAAGTGGACCAAGGCGGCGGAGACTCATTATGACGATGAGTTCCCGATCAAGCGTCTGGGCACCAACCTCTGGGCGGCACTGGACTTCAAACTGTTCAACGAAGGTCGTCCAGGCGTTGTGCTGGGCAAAGACCAGTGGTTGTACACCGATGAAGAGTTCGACGCTGTTGCCAATGGCGAACAGAACGAAGCGGACAACCTGGCCTTGATTCAGGGCGTGCGTGACGCACTGGAAAAACAGGGCACCAAACTGGTCCTGGCGATCGTGCCGGCGAAAACCCGTCTGTACCCGGAACACATCGGTGATACCAAGCCTGCCAGCCTGCATGTCGACCTGTATAAGCAGTTCCACGAGCAGGTGGCCAAGGCCGGCATCTTTGCTCCGGACCTGCTGGCCCCGCTGCAAGCGGCCAAGCAGCAAGGCCAGGTGTTCCTGCGCACCGACACCCACTGGACGCCGATGGGCGCCGAAGTAGCCGCGCAGCAACTGAGCACCGCGATTGCCCAGAAAACGCCGCTGGAAGGTGAACCTGAGCAGTTCGTCACACAAGCCAAGGGCACTGAAGCCTACAAAGGTGACCTGACGACCTTCCTGCCACTGGACCCGCTGTTCAGCAACATGCTGCCCAAGCCTGACGAGTTGCAGAAACGCAGCACTGATCCGGTAGCAGGCGCAGCCGCAGGCGATGACGCGCTGTTCGCGGACAGCGACATCCCGGTGGGTCTGGTCGGCACCAGCTACAGCGCCAACCCGAACTGGAACTTCGTCGGTGCCCTGAAGCAGGCGCTGCGCAGTGACGTCGTCAACTACGCGGAAGACGGCCACGGCCCGATCCTGCCGATGCTCAAGTACCTGCAGACCGATGCGTTCAAGAACACCCCGCCGCAAGTGGTGATCTGGGAATTCCCGGAGCGCTACCTGCCGGCCCACAACGACCTTGGCGAGTTCGATCCCAAGTGGATCGCCGAGCTGAAGAAGTCGCGTGACACCCAAGAAAATGTGGCGCTCAACGCCAAACAATCCGAGTCGCCCAACCGGGCGCAAAACTGAGAGGACTGACTCATGACTTTCAACACGACTGCTAACCGTTCTGCCACCAAGCGTCTGTTCAAAACCTGCGCACTGGCCGCCGGCCTGGGCCTGATGTCCCTGCAAGCTTTCGCCGGTGACTCCGCCCTGTATGGCCCGACTGCACCGAAAGGCTCGACGTTTGTTCGCGTCTACAACGCCAGCAGCAGCGAAATCAGCGCCAGCGTCGGCAACACCAACCTCAACGAAGTGGCGCCACTGGGCAGCACGGCGTTCAGCTTCATGCCACAGGGCGACTACACCGCCAAGCTGGGCAGCCAGAGCGTGCCGGTGAAACTGGCAGGCGATCACTATTACACCCTGGTCAACAACGCCAGCGGCAAGCCGCAACTGGTCGAAGAACCACCGTTCAAGAACAAGCAGAAATCCCTGGTTCGCGTTCAGAACCTGAGCGACAAGGCACTGACCCTGAAAACCGCTGATGGCAAGACCGATGTGGTCAAGGCTGTAGCGGCCAAGGGCACCGGCGAGCGTGAAATCAACCCGGTCAAGGTCAGCCTGGCGCTGTACGACGGCGACAAGAAAGTCACCGATGTGAAACCTGTGGCGCTGGAGCGTGGCGAAGCCGCTGTGCTCTACATCACCGGCAGTGGCAGCAGCCTCTCGCCAGTGTGGGTCAAGCCACCGGTTGCAACCCGCTAAAACGGATTATGACGGTCGGTTCAAGGCATGGGCCATGAACCGACCGGCGCGGCACAAGAAAAAGACAGAAACGACAGACATCTCGTACAGCCCAAATTGAATGCTATTGGAGAAATAAAATGATTCCAGTGATCTTGTCAGGCGGTAGCGGTTCACGACTCTGGCCGCTTTCGCGTAAACAGTTTCCCAAGCAATTTCTGGCGTTGACCGGCGACCACACTCTGTTCCAGCAAACCCTGGAGCGTCTGGTGTTCGAGGGCATGCAGGAGCCTATCGTGGTCTGCAACAAGGACCACCGTTTCATCGTCAACGAGCAACTGGCCGCACTGAACCTGAAAACCCAGTCCATCCTGCTGGAGCCGTTCGGCCGCAACACGGCCCCGGCCGTGGCGCTGACTGCCATGAAACTGGTCAACGAAGGCAACGACGGTCTGATGCTGGTTCTGCCTGCCGACCACGTCATCGAAGATCAGAAAGCCCTGCAACGCGCTCTGGCCCTGGCCACTGTTGCGGCAGAACGTGGCGAAATGGTGCTATTCGGTGTACCGGCCAACAAGCCGGAAACCGGCTACGGCTATATCAAGTCGACCGCTGATGCTCTGCTGCCGGAAGGCGTCAGCCGCGTGTCGCAATTCGTCGAGAAGCCTGACGAAAAACGCGCCAAGGAATTCGTCGAAGCCGGTGGTTACTACTGGAACAGCGGTATGTTCCTGTTCCGCGCCAGCCGCTTCCTGGAAGAACTGAAAAAGCACGATCCGGACATTTACGACACCTGCTTGCTGACCCTCGAGCGCAGCGTGCTGGATGACGATGCGCTGGAAGTCGACGCTTCCACCTTCGCTTGCTGCCCGGACAACTCCATCGACTACGCGGTCATGGAAAAAACCCAGCGTGCCTGCGTTGTGCCGCTGTCGGCTGGCTGGAGCGATGTCGGCTGCTGGTCGTCGCTGTGGGAAGTCAATGCCAAAGACGCCAACGGCAACGTCACCAAAGGCGACGTCGTGATTCAGGACAGCCGCAACTGCATGATCCACGGCAACGGCAAACTGGTCTCGGTCATCGGTCTGGACAACATCGTCGTTGTCGAAACCAAGGACGCCATGATGATTGCCCACAAGGACAAGGTCCAGGGCGTCAAGCAGATGGTTGCCACCCTGAACGAGCGTGGCCGTAGCGAAACCCAGAACCACCTCGAAGTGTATCGTCCGTGGGGTTCCTACGATTCGGTCGACATGGGCGGCCGCTTCCAGGTCAAGCGCATCTCGGTCAAGCCAGGCGCCTGCCTGTCGCTGCAGATGCACCACCACCGCGCCGAGCACTGGATCGTGGTCTCGGGCACGGCTCAAGTGACCTGCGACGACAACGTGTTCCTGCTCACCGAGAACCAGTCCACCTACATCCCGATCGCCTCGGTCCATCGCCTGAAAAACCCGGGCAAGATCCCGTTGGAAATCATCGAAGTGCAGTCGGGTAGCTACCTGGGCGAAGACGATATCGAGCGTTTCGAAGACATCTACGGTCGTTCGAATGCGCTGGAAGCGGGTGTGAAGACGCAGACGATCGCTCGTTAACAGGCGTTTAGCTGCACGTACGACAGCCCTCGGCAATGCTCGGCGTATCTTCTACGCAACGAGGTGTCGAGGGCTTTTTACGTCTCTGTTCAACCTATCGCTGCCGTGCAAAGTTTTGCGCTCGCCTTCAGGCTGCTTGTGTATCCGACTGCACGCCTATCGCCAGGAATGGCTGTTTCCTATTTCTACGATGTATGAAAAGGGCATTCTTTTTTTAATTTCTTTCTGATAACTTTTCGGACTGCTTAATTTTTCATGATGGATGTTGTGGTTGACCATTAATGAAAAAAGCTTTCTCAAACCACGTCCCTCTTTCAGCAACACCTCTGTGAATACCTTGGGGCCCGTCACGTCCGAGACAATTTTCATCCTGTCGCCAACATCAGCGGTGCTGCTTAAAATATGACCGAGCCCCGTCTCACGATAATCACTGTACCGACTGACGACCTCATTTTCCAAGGCGCTCAGCACCGGATTTTTAGCATGCGACGCAAACGTGCTATTGGGAATCACGATTTCACTGCTGTTCCAAGGTGTAGCCATAGCATCCAGCGTGAAAACCCTTTTAGGTTTGGTTTTGAAATCAGTCTTCCTGAACCCGCGCATGAACGTGTCATCGGTGTCCGAATAAATACCACCATAATAGTTGATCAGGCTGTATCGAAGCACATCACTGGCCGCCGCATAGTGTCGAGGGTCATCCCCATATAAATCCGTATAAATATTGTAGGACGCTGTTTCTTTGAATCTCTTAAAAAACGCTTCTTCTCTGAGATCCGAAATCTTGACGTTTTTTTCCTCGTGCAACGCTGACGCAATGCGTGATTCGTTACCCGAGCGCAGGTGTAAATGCAGCGTCAATTGATAATCAGGATTCACCACAGCGTTGCGTCTAATCCCGCTCAAATGTTTCATCAGTGGCGCGGCCTTGCCCAACCAGATGTAGTGAATATGCTCGGGAATTTCAGCGACTCCCCCCTGAGCGTCGATGAACGTGAGCGGGTTATTGCTCAACATTCCGTACAGGTTCAACCCTTCCCCCGCCGGGTCCGGATTGATCCACCGCTGCAACCACGGCGCGTAATACCGTAGCCCGTAGTAATAAAGCCCCGTCGCGTCACGCTCCTTGCCCGAGTAGCGCACGGTCTTGTAGTTCGCTTCGATGGCACTGCGGCCCGCCCACCATGACGTACCACCGAACGGGTAGTAACTTTCCTGACTGATGAGTTGTGCCTGCGCGTCCAGCTCTAGGGCGCTGGAGCCCAGATGGTCATTCAGCGTGTAGCGAATCGAGTCATTTTCAAGCGTGTCAGGCTTGCCGGCCTGCCAGTGCAGCACGCGCACGTTATTGCGTCCGCCTTGGGCAACCACGACGTGCAGGGTTTCACCCGTCGCGCTGTCAGTGCGCACTTCGAGGCCTGGCAGATAACGCACTTCAGCGCTGTGGACGACGGTTTTGGCCTGCGTCATGCGCACCTTGCGCAGGCGCTGGCCGCTGGCGTCGTAGACATAGCACTCGCTGTCGTCCATCGCGTTTTCGCGAATCACGGGGCGCACTTTCTGCAACTGGTTGCGTGGGTCCCAGTTCACGTCTTGTCCGGCTTGCAAGGCAAGCAGATTACCGTTGGAGTCAAATGCGGCGGCGATCTCTGTTTCGTCGGGTATCCGGTCATTGATCACCGGCAGGCTGCGATTGCTGTAGCGAGCGGTGACCCGTTTGCTTGAGCGGGGCTGCGCGCCGTGATGGGTCAGTTGCTGAAGATTACCGCCCGCGTCATAGCGGTAGATCTGCGTGTAACGGGACAGTTTCGCTGGGTCGGCAAGCCTTTGAAAACCGGCAGACACCGGGCCTTGATTAACGACCGCTGATTCCCTGCCCGAGGCTTCGACCAGCTGATAAAGCGTGTCGTAGCGATACGTCGAAACAGGGTCGATGCGCTGAATGCCGTTGTAGGCGGTTGGCTGAGCACGGTCCTCGATACGGATCACATTGCCGACCGGATCGTAGTCGTAGAGCAAATCCTGTAAAACCTCGCCATTGCCACGCCTGGCTTTCAGTTCCAGCAGACGACCGTCTTCAGTGCCGTACCTCGCTGTGCTGATCACTCCATTACCAGCCGTCTCCGACACCACCCGCTGCTGCGCGTCGTACTGGAGCTGGCTGACCAAGACCTTTTCAGCCTGACCGTGCAGCCGCAAACGGCTGCTTTTCAATTGACCCGCAAGGGTGTAGTCCAAAGACTGGACATTACCCTGAGCATCAGTTTGCCGGAGGGTTTCGCTCAACGGGTTGCAGTGCCAGCAAGTGGTTGCACCGGCACCGATTTCCAGCAAGGCATCACGTGCGGCCAACGACTCGGGCCAGTTAGGCCTGTCGTGATTTTTCAGGAAGCGCCGCGTTTGACTGAGCACATGCCCCGAAAGACTGTATTCATCCTCAAGCTGCGTCCCTGCCGGATCGTCATGACGAATCAATTGACCGCACTGATTACGAGACGCCGACTCAGCACCGCCATAAAGCAGACGTTCGACACAGTGTTGGTCCTCAAAAACATGAGTGGGTCTGAGCTGTGCGTCGTATCGAGTGCGTCGCGCAACACCCCGACCATCCCAGGCGCTCACCTCCTGCCCGGCGTCACCTGCCAACGACACACGCCAGCCGGCATCCACACTCTCGGAGGCAACAACCTGCCCGCTGAGGGTATGAATATTCGTCACATTGGCGGGTGCCCGGTCGGCCCACAGACGGGCATCCCAACTCATTGACGGTCGGCCTGCGACATCAAAAACCGTGTGACTGATCCGCACTTCCGGCTCGTCGTCGGGTGTCAGACGACAGAAAGCAATGGAGTGGATGAGCCGTTGACGCGGGTCCATCGCATGCAGAGAGGGAGTACGCGCGTGTAAGGCAAGTAACGTCTCAACCATCGTGATGACCTGCGTAAAGCCCGACACCGGATGAGCCTGTTTAACAGGGCTTGAACAACATGGCCGGCGCGGGAAAAATCAAGTTTCGATTGTTTAATGTAACCACGCAGGCAGGCAGTGCCTACTGGCAGATCTGACAGTAACCGCTCCGTGGAAATCGCTCACGAACATTACAATCAGGTGCCTGACCTTCGGGTTCGTGTCACACACACTGAACAGGTGAAAAACACTGTTATTTTTGTCAGTAGAGACCGGAATAACGTACGCCTACTATCAGTGCCGAGGTGATGCAACCCACTGAACCGCGTCATCCACCAAGGAGCTCGACACCATGAAACATACCAACGGCGATCTGTTGAAACTGTTTAAAGAAGCAGGCATCCACACGACCGAAGATAATATTTCTCCTCTGTTAAAGCCTTACATAGCCGAAGCACAAAACGGCGTGATTGATTTGGGCAAGCCTTTCACTGTGGTATTGCCAAAACTTGAGGGTGACACTTTTGGCATGGCAGCCCTCTCGTTTTTAAACAAAGACGGAACCTTTCATCCTCAATCAACAGGCTTCATTACTCTGAAGCCTGGCGAGGACACAAAACATGTGATTGACAACACTCAGCTTGATCCAGCCTTCGAGCCGTATCACGAAGCGATTATTATCGCGTTCATACAACACACCGTAGCGGGCGTATGGGTGCGCGTACAGGAATCCGATGTCTATACATTCACGTCCTGATCGGATCTGATTGCTCGGTGACAGCCGGAAAGCATGTCACCGAGCTTTTATCCTTTCAGCGCAGCGCTTCACCTGCTCCAATGGTGCTTTTCCAAGCGTTGTTTCTTGCTGTACAGCCCATGCCTCCCCATTGGTCAACGCCTCACCAATGTCTGTAGGATGTCCAGCACTGCCCCCGCTGGAGACGCGCATGATTATCGGCACTTTGTTGATCCTGACCTGGCTTATTCTGTTACTGCGCTACCCGGCCAAGGCCTTGCCGGTCTCGCTGGCAGCGGCTGCCGGCCTCGGGATCGTGGCGGCGATAGTGATCTGGCAAGACCATCGGGAAACGCGTCAACTGGAGCATCTGGATATCCGCCTCAGCTACGATCCGCAACGCTGCCCTGCCGATCGTCCTCTGAGCGTGACAATCACCAACGCCAATCAAGTCGCCTTGCAGGAATTGCACTGGCGCGTTGCTGCCTACGCACCCGGTGACACAGCGAATCTGACGGATAACACTTACCTGTCTGCCCGCTACCGTGGCCCTGGCGAGCTTCAGGCCAAAGACACATGGCAGGACTGTGTGCCGCTGCCCGTATTGCGCAAAGGCTATCGCCCGCAAACCCTCGAATTTCGCGCAGAGCATTTGCAAGGCAGCTTTTCGGACTGATCCACAAGGACCCTACCTATGCCCATCGCGCTCATAACAGGCTGTTCCAGCGGAATAGGCCGTGCCCTGGCTGATGCCTTCAAAGCCACAGGCTATGAAGTCTGGGCCACCGCGCGCAAGGAAGAAGATGTCGCGGCGCTGAGCGCTGCCGGGTTCATTGCCATACAGCTTGACGTCAATGACGGGCCGGCGCTGGAGCAACTCGACGCCGGGCTGGAACATGGCGGGCTGGACGTGCTGATCAATAACGCGGGCTATGGCGCGATGGGGCCGCTGCTGGACGGCGGCGTCGATGCGCTGCAGCGGCAGTTTGAAACCAATGTGTTTTCAGTGGTTGGCGTGACCCGCGCGCTGTTCCCGGCGCTGCGCCGCAACAAAGGCCTGGTGGTGAATATCGGCAGCGTTTCAGGTGTGCTGGTCACGCCGTTCGCAGGCGCCTATTGCGCATCAAAAGCGGCAGTCCATGCCCTCAGCGATGCCCTGCGTCTTGAGCTGGCTCCGTTTGGTGTTCAAGTCATGGAAGTACAACCCGGCGCAATTGCATCCAGTTTCGCCAAAAATGCCAGTCACGAAGCCGAACAGTTGATCAGCGAACAGTCGCCCTGGTGGCCGATCCGCGAGGGTATCCGCGCCCGCGCCAAGGCTTCGCTGGACAACCCGACACCCGCCACGGTCCTGGCCCGCGAACTGCTCAAGGCGGTGCAACAGGCCAACCCGCCACGTTTGCTGCGCATAGGCAACGGCTCGCGCCTGCTGCCGCTGATGGCGTGGTTGTTGCCCAAGGGGCTGTTGGAAAAAGGCTTGAGAAAGCGGTTTGGACTGAACACTGATCTGTGATGCAGCCCATCATGACAGGCACTTCCACGCGAGAGCGTGTGCAACAAGCGCGGGCGCCTGAAGCTTTGTTACAGAAACGGTGATAATGCGTTGGCAGGATGACATGCGCGCGTTACTTCATGTCACAATTTGCTATCACTTCAGAGAAGTACCCACTTAGAGAAGTACTCATGGACACCCTGCAAAACATGCGTGCCTTTAGCTGCGTGGCCCAGGCGGGTAGCTTCACAGCCGCCGCTGCAGTGCTGGACACCACAACAGCCAACGTCTCGCGCGCAGTCTCCAACCTTGAAGCGCACCTGCAGACCCGCCTGCTCAACCGCACGACCCGCCGCATCGCCCTCACCGAGGCCGGCAAACGCTACTTGCTGCGTTGCGAACAGATTCTCGCCTCGGTCGAAGAAGCCGAAGCCGAAGCCAGCGACGCCCATGCCCGCCCCGCCGGCCAGCTCAAGGTGCATTCGATGCCCGGCGTCGGCCAGCATTATGTGATCGACGCCATTGCCCGCTACCGCCGCAGCCATCCTGACGTCGCGTTCGACCTGACCATGACTCATCGGGTGCCGGATTTGCTCGAAGAAGGCTATGACGTATCAATCGTACTGGCCAGCGAGCTGGCAGACTCGGGTTTTGTGTCGCAACGCCTGGGGATCACCTACAGCATCGTTTGTGCGTCCCCCGAGTACGTCAAGACATTCGGCATGGCGCACAAGCCTGCAGACCTGCTGAATCATGCGTGCCTGCGTCTGGTCAGCCCGGTGTTCCCGCTGGAGAAATGGCTGTTCGACGGCCCTGACGGCCAGGAGATGGTCACCATCAACAGCTCGCCCTTGCTGGTCAACTCGGCCGATGCAATGAAAACCGCTATTTCCAGCGGCATGGGAGTCGGCATTCTGCCGATCTACTCGGCCATCGACGGCCTGCGCAACGGCACACTGGTGCGCGTGCTGTCTGACTACCGCTCGCAAGAACTCAACCTTTACGCCATCTACCCGTCGCGCCAGTACCTGGATGCGAAGATCAGGACCTGGGTCGAATACCTGCGTGGCTCGCTGCCGGAAATTCTCGCGGCCGACGAAGCCGACCTGCATGTGCAGGCACTGAAGGCATCGTCCTGACATCGTACAACCGAAAAAAGCGGCTGCCAAAGAGCGGGCAGGAATGTTAGCGTGCTACTCATTCAACCGCTCAAGAGTGACTGCCCAATGAAAAAAACCGTACTCGCCTTCAGCCGTGTCTCCCCGGAAATGGCCGAGCGCCTCGCGCAAGACTTCAATGTGATCGTGCCCAACTCCAAAAAGGGCGACATAAACGCTCAGTTCGAAGAGGCATTGCCAGAGTCCCACGGGCTGATCGGCGCGGGCCGTAAACTGGGCCGCGAACAGCTGCAGAACGCGGCAAAACTGGAGGTGGTTTCCAGCATTTCGGTGGGTTACGACAACTACGATGTCGGCTACCTCAGCGAGCGCGGCATTCTGCTCACCAACACCCCGGACGTATTGACCGAAACCACCGCTGACCTCGGTTTTTCGCTGATCATGAGCAGCGCCCGTCGTGTCGCCGAGCTGGACGCCTACACCAAGGCGGGGCAATGGACCCGCAGCATTGAAGCGCCGCATTTCGGCACCGACGTGTATGGCAAGACGCTGGGCATCGTCGGCATGGGCAATATCGGCGCGGCCATTGCGCGACGTGGTCGTCTGGGCTTCAACATGCCGATCCTGTACAGCGGTAACAGCCGCAAGACTGAACTGGAACAGGAACTGGGTGCGCAGTTTCGCAGCCTGGACCAACTGCTGGCCGAAGCGGATTTCGTCTGCCTGGTCGTGCCGTTGAGCGAAAAGACCAAACACCTGATAGGCCGTCGCGAACTGGGCCTGATGAAGCCCGGCGCCATCCTGATCAACATCGCGCGTGGCCCGATTGTCGACGAGCCCGCACTGATCGAAGCCTTGCAAAACGGCACGATTCGCGGCGCAGGTCTGGATGTTTACGAAAAAGAGCCGCTGAGCGAATCACCGCTGTTCCAGCTCAAGAATGCAGTGACCCTGCCCCACGTCGGCTCGGCCACCACTGAAACCCGCGAGGCAATGGCCGACCGCGCCTACCGCAACCTGCGCAGCGCGCTGCTGGGCGAGCGGCCGCAGGACCTGGTCAACCCGCAAGTGTGGAAAGGCTGAAAGCATTTTTGTGATCGTTCCCCGGCCGGGGAACGATCCTTTCGGGCTCAGGCCAGCCTGGCGCCGGCAACAACGGCCACCGGCCTGGCCTTCCTGAACACCAGCACATTCCCCGCCATCACCAGCACGAGCCCCACCAGCGCCGCTGCCGTCCACTGATAGCCCTCGAGCCATGTCGAGATGTTCAGCGCCACAATCGGGAACAACACAGTGCAGTAAGCCGCGCGTTCCGGCCCCATGCGGCCGACCAGGGTCAGGTACGCGGTGAAAGCGATCACCGAGCCGGGGATGACCAGAAACAGCAGCGAACCGATATAACGGCTGTTCCATTCGAAGGTGAACGGCGTGCCGCTGAGCAGACAGTAAAGGGCGAGAATGCTTGCGCCGTAGAACATGCCCCAGGCGTTGGTGGTCAGCGGCCGCAACCCTGATTTCTGTTGCAGGCTCGAGAGCATATTGCCCGCTGAAAAACACAGGGTGCCGAGCAGCGCCAGCCCCAGGCCGATCAGGGTTTCGCGGCTTGCGCTGTGCCCGGACAGTTCAGGCCAGAACAGGCACGCCAGCCCCAGCAGGCCCATTGCGCCACCGGCCATGACGTTGCCGGCGATCTTCTGGCGAAAGAACACCCGCGCATTCAACGCATTCCATAAGGTGGAGGTCGAGAACACCACGGCGATCAGGCCGCTGGGTATCCATTGGCTGGCCGTGTAGAAGCACATGAAATTGACGCAGAACAGGCACACGCCTTGCGCCAGACAGATCAACTGACCGCGACGGTTGACGGGTTGCAGACGCTTGGTCAGCAGCAGGAATGCAAACAGCACCAGTGCCGCCAATGCAAAGCGATACACGATGGAGACCGGGATGGCGACGTCGCCGAGCTGGAGTTTCAGGGCGATCCAGGTGGTGCCCCAGATCAGCACGGTCAGCAGATAAAGCGAAAGGTTCATGGTGCGGCTCCTCAATGAGCCATCAGTCTGCTGCGTCCTGCCGCGCGCCCGCTTGCACAATCTTGCGCTTTTGATTGAACAGGTAATGGCAGCGGCGCGGGCTGCAGGTAGGATACGAAGCCTAGAGGATTCACCATGTCAGCCATCGACTCCATTCAGGTCTTCCAGGCCTTGAGCAGCTCCCCCCATGCCCGCCTTGAGCAAAGCGCGCCGCTGGGCGACGGGTTGATGGCCGCGCAGTGGAACAATCGGCACGACTCACAGGAGTATCACGCGCCGACTCATCACACGCTGTCGTGTTACGTCGCCGACGGCACCGGTACGTTCCGGCGTGGCCAGCCTGATCAGAAAGGCTCGCCGGGCAAGCTTTGTGTGCTGCCCGCAGGCCACGAGTCGGCCTGGGTGGTGAATGGTGAGATCCGTCTGGCGCATTTGTATTTCAGCCAGGAACACTTCGCACTGGGCTGCGTGACGTTGCTGGATCGCGAGCCTCGGGAAATGCAGCTGCGCGAGCACACGTTTCTCGACGATGCTGTACAGGCGCAGCGGTTCCAGCAGTTGATTCGTCTGAACTGGGCAGAGCCTGGCGAGCGCCTGCTGACCAGCAGTCTGGCTCACGAAATGGTCAGCCACGCGCTGCTTCGTCAGGCGGGAATGCGTGAGGGCCTGCGGTTGAAAGGCGGCCTGGCACCGCACGTGCGGCGTCATTTAACCGATTTCATCGAAATGCATCTGGCTGACCCGCTGAGCCTCGGTCAACTGGCGGCCATGTGCGCGCTGTCGGAATACCACTTTGCCCGCATGTTTCGCGAAAGCTTCGGCTTGCCGCCGCATCAATACCTGCTGGCCCGCCGGATCGGCCAGGCTCGCCACTTGCTGCGTCAGACCGCCAAGCCCCTCGGCGAGATTGCGCTGGCCTGCGGTTTCGCCAGCGCCAGCCACTTCAGCAACCGTTTTCGTCAGGCTGTAGGCGCCACACCCGGCGAGTACCGGCAGGCACTGGGGGCTGTTCATCGCTGAACGGGCAATTAAAGCGCAATATTAATGATAAATATTCTCATACGCAAAAGACTCTGCCAGAATCCACGCCATCAATGAGTCCCCGTGGATTGTTCTTCGTGATGCCCATCGCCCACTCCGCCCTCAATCATACTGTCGAAGGTCTTTATCAGGCGCACAACGCCTGGCTGACGACCTGGTTACGGCGCAGACTCGGCTGCCCTCACAGCGCAGCAGACCTGGCGCAGGACACCTTCGTCAAGGTGCTGGGCGCGCGCGATACGGCGCAGATCATCGAACCCCGCGCCTTTCTGACCACCATTGCCAAACGTGTATTGAGCAATCACTACCGTCGTCAGGACCTGGAACGCGCTTATTATCAGGCGTTGTCGGAACTGCCGGAAAGCGTGGCACCTTCAGAAGAAGAGCGGGCAATCATCCTTGAAACCCTGGTGGAACTGGACCAATTGCTGGATGGCCTGCCGGTGGTGGTCAAGCGCGCGTTTCTGATGTCCCAGGTCGATGGCCTGAGCCACGGCCAGATCGCTGCCGAGCTGAATATTTCGATTGCAACGGTCAAGCGTCACCTCAACAAGGCTGCCTTGCGCTGCTACTTCGCCTTATGAATTCCGGCAGCGACACCCTGAACAAATCCGACATTTCGCCCGCCGTGGCGCAACAGGCGGTGGACTGGCTGCTGGAAATGCAGGAAGGCGCGCTCGACGCCCGCCGACAGCACGCCTGGCAGTTGTGGCTTAACGGCAATTCCGAGCATCAGCGGGCCTGGGCGCACATGCAACGGGTCAATCAGCGCCTGAGCGGGCTTTCTTCTCCCCTCGCACACGCGGCCCTCAACGCACCGAAGTCCGCCGGCCGTCGGCATGCCTTGAAACTGTTGTTGTTGCTGGGCGCAGGCTCGGCAGCGGGCTGGAGCCTGCGTGAACAGATTGCCTTGCAACCGTTGCTGGCCGACTACAACAGCGGCGTGGGCGAACAACGCAAGGTGGCGTTGAGCGATGGCAGTCAGGTGCAACTGAATACGGCCAGCGCCGTCGATGTACGCTTTGACACACATCAGCGGCTGATCCGGTTGCTGCAAGGCGAAATCCTCATCACGGCGTCGGCGGATGCGCGGCCATTGAGCCTGTTGACTGCCGAAGGCACCGTTAAGGCCTCAGACCGCGCAAGCCGCGTCAACCTGCGCCAGTTGAGCGGACAGACGCACATGGCAGTATTCGCCGGTGCCGTCGAGATAACCCCGACCGGCAGGGCCGGTTCGGGCTTGCTGCTCCAGGCGGGCCAGCAACTCTCGTTCAGCGGCGATGCCTGGGGCAACGTGCGTCCGCTAGACGCCGGCACTGGCGCATGGGCGGATGGCATGCTGGTGGCGTCGCGCATGAAGCTGTCGGACTTTCTGGCCGAGCTGGGCCGTTACCGACGCGGTCGCTTGAACTGCGACGCAACCGTGGCCAACCTGCTGATTTCCGGCAGTTACCCCTTGGCGGACAGCGAGCGCATCCTCGACATGCTGGAACTCGCCCTTCCCGTGCGCGTGCAGCGTTTCACCCGGTATTGGGTAAACGTGCAGGCGCGGGTTTGATAGAGAGGGCTCGTTCCAATAAACCGCAGTCAGCGTGATTATCGTTCCCACGCAGAGCGTCGGCACGTTAGTGAGCTGGATGTGCGCTGGTCGGCCAAAATGTTCAAAAACCGTGAGCCGTTTTCTGCTGCTCGCGTGACAGACAGGGAAAGCATCTCTCAACCTTCCGGTCAAAGGACTCCTGCATGTCAGCCCGCCTTACCCAACTTTCACCGCTGGTACGCACATTGCGCCACGTCATTTTTGGCGCCAGCCTCTCGGTCGGCAGCCTGTCGATGGCGTACGCCGCTGATGTGGCGCCCAAGGTGTATCACATCGCACCGAGCGAGCTTGAAGCGGCGCTGAATCAGTTCGGGCGGGAGTCGGGCGTGCTGATTTCCTACGGGTCACAGATCACCAGCGGCTTGAAAAGCCGAGGGCTGGAAGGTCAATACACACCCGAACAAGGCCTCAACGCCCTGCTCGAAGGCACGGGTTTGCAGGCTGTGGCGAACGGCGCCAACGGATTTACCCTGCAATCGGCCAGTGTGGCTGGGGCGCCGATCGAGCTGGGTGTCTCTACGGTGGTCGGCGACTGGCTGGGTGAAGCGCAGCAGACCAACGTTTTCGAACACCCCGGTGCCCGTGACGTGATCCGCCGCGAGGAATTCGAGCGCGTCGGCGCAACCTCGGCACGCGAGGTGCTCAATCGCATCCCCGGCGTCAATGCCCCGGACAATAACGGCACCGGCAGCCACGACATGGCGCTGAACTTCGGCATTCGCGGCCTCAACCCGCGCCTGGCGTCGCGCTCCACGGTGCTGATGGACGGCATTCCGGTGCCGTTCGCGCCTTACGGTCAGCCGCAATTGTCTTTTGCGCCGATCAGCATGGGCAACATGGACGCCGTAGACGTAGTACGTGGCGGCGGCGCAGTGCGCTACGGTCCGCAGAACGTGGGTGGCATTGTCAACTTCGTGACCCGCGCGATCCCCGATGCGCCAACGCTCAAAGGCGGTATCCAGACCGAAACCAGCCCGTCGTCCAGCCATGACGGCTTCAAGACCACGGGCAATCTGCTGGCGGGCGGCACCGCAGACAACGGCCTGGGCGGCGCGATTCTGTATTCGGGTGTGCGCGGCGGCGATTGGCGTGAACACAGCGACACTGAAATCGACGACCTGATTCTCAAAGGCAAATACCAGATCGACGAGGCCAACAGCCTCAACGCGATGGCGCAGTATTACGACGGCGAAGCGCAGATGCCCGGCGGCCTGAGTGTTGCAGACTACGATGCCGATCCGTATCAATCGACGCGCCTGAAAGACAAATTCTGGGGCCGACGCACGATGTTCAACTTCGGCTACCGCTATGAACAGGATGCGCGCGTGTTCACCGCCAACACGTTCTTCACCAAAACCTTGCGCAGCGGCTATCTCGACCAAGGCAGCTTTGTTTCTCTGTCACCTCGTGAATACTGGGTGCGGGGCCTGGAAACGCGTTTCTCGCAGGGCGTTGCGCTGGGCGAAGCCTGGCATGAAGTGGGCGTCGGCTACCGTTACGTCAACGAGGCCGGGCATGAATTGCGCTATCGCGAGCCGGTAACAGGCAACCTGCCAACCACGGCCAGCCGCAACGACCGCGACACGCGTGGCGCCACCGAAGCACATGCGTTCTATATCGATGATCGTATCGACATCGGCAAGTGGACCATCACGCCCGGCGTTCGCTACGAAATGATCGACACCGCGCAGAACAACAACCTGACCAATGCCCGGTATCAGGGCGACTACAGCACCGCGCTGCCGGCACTGAATGTGCTTTATCACCTGACCGACACCTGGAACCTGTACGCCAACACCGAGGGTTCGTTCGGCAGCGTGCAATACAGCCAGATGCCCAACCGCGTGACCGGGGATGAAGTCAAACCGGAAAAGGCACGCACCTGGGAACTGGGCACTCGTTACGACAACGGCAACCTGCGGGCCGAGATCGGGGCGTTTCTGATCAACTTCGATAACCAGTACGACAGCAACCAGACCAATGACACGGTCATCGCACGCGGCGAAACACGCCATCAAGGGATCGAAACCAGCGTCAATTACGCACTGGAAGGCTTGAACCCGGCGCTGGCGGGTTACGACGTGTACGCAAGCTACGCGTTCGTTGACGCCAAGATCCGCGAAGACGGCCCGAACAAAGGCAACCGTGTGCCGTTCTCGTCAAAGCATAAAGGGACGATGGGCGTCAGCTACACCGAAGGGCCGTGGAAACTGAATGTCGACAGTTCATTCCAGAGCGACCAGTTTGCCGACAACGCCAACACGGCAGCGGAAAGCGCAGACGGCAGCACCGGCAAGATCCCTGGCTACATGCTGTTTAGCACCCGCGCCAACTACGATTTCGGCCCGCAATTGTCGGACCTCAACGTTGCCGTGGGGATGAAGAACATCTTTAACCGCCAGTACTACACCCGCTCGTTCGACGACAACAACCGCGGCAAATACGTCGGCGAACCGCGCACGGTGTATGTGCAGACGTCGGTTGCTTTCTAGTTTTCGGAGAAACACTCAGAGTGTCGATGCTACGCGTCGGTAGGCCGCTCGGGACGCTCCGCGTCACCTGTCTACAGCCATGCGTGAAGTCAGGCATGGCTGAAGCTCAGGCTTCTCAGCCTGTCACCACCGATACGTAGCACTGGCCTGCACGGTGCGTTGCGAGCCGTACCAGCACCATGAGTAGGTGTAGCACGACGCAACGTATTCCTTGTTGGTCAGGTTGGTGACGTTCAGCGCCAGGCGCAGGTTGTCCGTCGTGTTGCTGATGTTCGGAATGTCGTAATGCACGGCGGCATCGAAAAGGGTGTAACCCGGCACTTTCAGGGTGTTGGCTTCATCGCCCCAACTTGCCCCCACATAACGCGCACCGCCCCCCACGCCAGCACCTTTCAGTTGCCCGTCATGAAACGTGTAATCGACCCACGCCGACGCCGTGTGCCGCGGAATGGCCGGGGCTGTGGTGCCCTTTACCGCGACTTCAGGACCTGGCGCGTCATTGATGATGCCGGATGTCACATTGACCACGCTGTTGGACTGGGTCACCCGGTTGTCCAGATAGGCGTACGCCGCGGTGATGTCCAGGTTGTCGTTCAGGCTGGCCTTGCCTTCCAGTTCGAAACCACGCGACTGCACCTCGCCGGTCTGCACCTGGCACACCGAGCCGTTGCACAGGTTGCCGTTCGGGTCTTGAGTCAACACGTTGGATCGACGCAGGTCAAAAATCGCGGCCGTGATGAAGCTGTTGCTGCCGGGCGGCTGATATTTGATACCCAGCTCGTATTGCGTGCCTTCGGTGGGATCAAACAGCGCGCCGCCCAGCCCCGTGCCGCTTTGTGGCTCGAAGGATTCGGAATAGCTGATGTACGGTGCCAGCCCGTTATCGAACAGGTAAACCAACCCAAGACGCCCGGTAAACGCTTCGCTGTCGGCAGAGGAGCGGGTTTTGGCCCCCGGACGTCAGGTCAGTGGAGCTGTTGCTGCTCTCGGCCCAATCGTAGCGACCGCCCATCAACAGCACCCACTTGTCCCACTTCAACTGCTCCTGGAGGTACAAACCCTTTTGCTGATCACGCTGGGTGCTGGACTCGGTATAGGCGGGAACGTCAACGGGCGATCCATACACCGGGTCGAAGATATCCAGTGTCGGGCCCAGGCCATAGCCGGCTTTGGTGCCGGTGCTGGTGTTCTGGTAATCCGCGCCCAGCAACAAGGTGTGCTGCAACGGGCCGGTGTCGAAACTGGCCTGCATCTGATTATCGAACGTGTACGAATCCAGGTTCACGTCAGTGGCGATGGTGGCGCGTTCAGAGGTGCGATAGTCAGGCTGCAAGGTGCCCCAACCGTTGTAGATGCTTCGGTAAAGCCCTTCGCTGCGCAGGTAGCGAGCGTTCTGGCGGAAGGTCCAGACGTCGTTCAGACGGTGTTCGAACAGATAGCCGACGGCGTGATATTCACGGTCGCTCTTTTCGAAATTCTTCTCGCCATCATAGAAATCGAAATCGATATGCCGCCCGGTCGGGCTGCTCACCACCGAACCATAAGCTGGCATCGACCCGTAGGAGGCCCCTTTGGGATCGCTCTGCAGATTGGCCAGCAACGTCAGCGACGTGTCCTCATCGGGCCGCCAGGTGAACGCCGAAGCCAGTGACTGGCGACGGGTTTCGGTGTGTTCGATCTGCCCGTCGGCATCGTCATAAAGCCCGGACAGGCGATAGGAATAGACACCCTGATCATCGATAGGGCCACCGAAATCGAACGTGGTGCGCTTCTTGTTGAAGGTGCCGTACGTCAGACCGATCTCATGGAACGGCGTCTCGGTCGGCAACTTGCTGACCATGTTCACCACGCCACTGGGGCTGGCCTGGCCGTACAGCACCGACGCAGGACCGCGCAGCACTTCGACACGCTCCAGATCGAACGCATCTTTCTGCGGCGCGGCGTCCCGGTTGTCCGGCATGCGCAGCCCGTCCAGATACAGCGCGGGCGAGAAGCCCCGAATGCTCAGCATGTCCAGACGCGAAGCGGTGGAACCCCGCGTCTCGGGCACCACCGCAGCGCTGTAACGCAACATCTGGCTGAGATTCTCCGCGCCCTGGGCTTTCATCTGGTCCTTGGTCACCACTGAAATCGATTGCGGCGTTTCGATCAGCGCCGTGTCTGTCTTGGTCGCCGACAACCCGCGCGTCGCCACATAGCCTGTGACAGGCCCGGTGGCGGTTTCGAAGTGCGACGCGCCGCTGATGTTGGTGGCCTGCAACTCCAGAGAGCCGTCGACGGCCTCGGGGGCCGTTTCGATGCGATAACGATTGGCCGACAATGCGGTTGCGCGCAGACCGCTGCCTCCGAGCAAACGGGCAATCGCCTCGTCAGCGCTGTACTGCCCTTGCAGACCGTTGCTGCGTTTGCCCCGAGTGAGTGCCGGATCGAACGCCAGCGCCAGACCCGCCTGCTCCGAAAAGGTATTGAGCACCTGGCTCAAATCCCCGGCCGGTATCGAAAAACTGCGTGCGGCACCTACCTCCGTGCCGGGCACGGAAGATTCGGCGGCGCTCAAGGGCATCGCTGCACATGCCATGAGAACGGCAAGTGCCAAGGGGTGCAGCGAACTGGCGGGACGGGGCATGACAGATCCTTGGTATTGATTGGGTTTCCATAGCCATGACGTACACGCTCGCAAAACAGACAGCGAATGAGAGGGATTTACATTCAATTTTTGATCGGAAATTTTACTGCGAAATATTTCTTACACATTGGGGTTGAATTGTCAGGCCATTGCCGCCAACACTGTGACTGAGCGCAAACGAAATCGATTCCGCACGGGATCGCACTGTCCAGCCTCACACGAGCAAGCCCTAATAAGGATTAACTATGCAAATCCAGGTCAATAGCGATAATCACATCGAAAGCAGTATCCGACTGGAGGAGTGGGTTCGTACCACCGTTGAAAGCACGCTCGAACACTACGATGAAAACCTGACTCGCGTTGAAGTCCATATCCGCGATGAAAACGGCGACAAGCCCGGCCCGCACGACATCAAGTGCCAGATGGAAGCCCGGCCAAAAGGGCATCAACCCATTTCTGTTTCCCACAAGGCCGATACGGTCGATCAGGCTGTGGACGGCGCTGCCGTGAAACTTGATCACGCCCTTGAGCACCTGTTCGGCAAGCTGCGTGGCAAGCGCAGTGCAGCGCCGGCGCTGGCCGAGCAGGACGACGATCCGGTCAGCCCGGACGCATTGCTCGAAGAAGAATTTCTGGAAAAAGAGCAGGAGAAAGAAGCCGCTCGTCTGAGCTGATGTATCGCTGACACGTTTTGCAAAAAAAGGGCGAACCTGCAAGGGTTCGCCCTTTTTCGTTACCGGTGCCGTTCATCGATCCGTCGGTTTGACGATCACCAGCAAATCCGTAAAACGCTCGATTCTGATCGGCAGATTGTCAGCCAGCGTGGCCAGCGCCGCATCGGTGTCATCGAGACGGAACACGCCAGACACCCGCATGCCTGACAGCGCCTGCGGGTCGAAGCGCAACACGCCGTGGCGATAAGTCGCAAGGGTTCGCAGCACCTCGACCAGAGGCCGGTCATCGACCTTCAGCACGCCACGCGTCCAGGCAGCAGGGTCATCGTTGTCCAGCGGGTGCGGTGTCTGCACCCGCCCATCCTTGAGCAGCGCCTGCTGACCGGTCGCCACCTTCACCACGTCGGCAGTGTTGGCCTGCGCGGCAATGGCCGACTCCAGTACGCTGACGGTGGTGCCCCCCTCACCCCGATGAACCAGAAAACGTGTGCCCAATGCGGTGATCGTGCCCTGATCGGTACGCACCACAAACGGTCGCTGCACATCTTTGGCCACCTCAACCCACAATTCGCCTTGCAGCAACTCGACCTCACGTTGCCGTCCATCGAATTTAACATCCAGTGCCGAGCCGCTATTGAGCTGCACCTGACTGCCATCGGCGAGAGCGAATTGCCGCCGCTCGCCAACCGCAGTGTGTTGATCGGCCATCCACACCGGCATCCGTTCGGCACTCATCCAGCCGCAGGCAAGAACGCCGATCAATGCCAGCGCCTGCACAGTGCGCGAGGCCGGTTTTGACCCCGCAGGCACGAAAGTCTGACGAAGGGAAGCGCGCGTCGGCGTGTCGGACAGCTCATCAAAACTGCCCCACAACGACTGCATCCGCGACAAGGCCAACTCGTGTCCGGGGTCAGCCTGACGCCAGGCTTCGAAGGCATTTCTGTCAGCCGCACTGACCGGCTCATCGTGCATCAGGGCCAGCCAGGAAGCGGCCTCAGTGATCATCTGCCCGGACGGCTCACGCGTGTCGCTCATGCAAAATGGCCCGAACCGTGCAGTGTCTTGTAGCAATGCACCATGACGCTCGCCATGTACTGTTTCACCATGCTGGAGGACACACCCAAGTGAGTGGCGATTTCGCTGTACGTCAGACCATCAAGACGATGGAGCAAGAACGCCTGACGCGGCTTCTCGGGCAGGCCTTCAAGCAACCGGGCGATGCGTTCCAGTATCTGCAGTGCAGCGTGAATCGCTTCCGGGCTGGGCGTACCGGCTTCATCGGCATGCAGGGCCAACGCGTCAAGGTAAGCACGCTCGACCTTGCGTCGCCGCGCGCCATCTATCAGCAGCCGTGTCGCCGTCGTCGCCAGGAATGCGCGCGGTTCCTTGAGGTTGAGCGGTTCGGTCAGGGTAAGAATCCGCACGAACGCATCATGCGCGAGGTCTGCAGCACGGTGCGAACAACCCAGTTTTTTCCGCAGCCAGCCGTGCAACCACGCATGGTGGTCGCTGTAGAGCCGGGTCATTTGCTGGCGACGACGCAAATCGTCATCAACGGCGGAAAAGTCTCGCATGCGTCAACGCTTCTCAAACACGAAAAATTATCATTAGCGAAAGATGACATCAAAACCTGTCAGCAGCAAGCGCAGGAGTAACGCAACCGCTGATCAGTCATCGAGAACCAAAAGGACGAATACCCGGTCAACTTACGCAGAACCATTGAGCAGGTGAATGATATGGACAATCCTTTTCAGATGATCACGGACACATTCCACCCCGACTATCGGGTGAATCTGAGCATTCAGGGGCTGGACGGCAGCATCATGCTGACCCTTTCCAATGAAAGTGGAGTCGTTGCCAAGCGCCTGATCAGCGCCGCCCAGCGAAATGACCCGCAACGCCTGCGCAAGCTTATCGAAAGCGTGCAATTCGGCATTGCGATAGAACATGGCGAGAGCGCCATCAAGATTCTTGCGGCGATGACCGATGGTGTCACGCTGCAAAAAGCGCCTGGACCTGCCAATGGTCCTTGGCTGCGGGATCAGGCGACGGTGAATGCCGGGGTTTGACACTGACGCGTATTCTCCCGAATCCAGCGCCTTCAAAGGGGCTGGATCCATAGCTTGAATACGCCAGATCAACGGCATCGCGCCCCGCGTCTGAAACCAGATCGACGCTAAACGGTTCGATTCAATCTGAAAAACTCACGCACTCGGCGTTTTGTCTCGAGATCAAGCAGCGTCAATACGTTTGTTAAAAACACGTATAAGTCGCCCTCGAAATAATCTTCAGGAAAAGAGGTTTCCTGGCCGAAGGGCGGGTCAACATAGGCAAGCCCCTGAGCGGTCACATTCTTTTTTATGTAGGCGTTTACCTGACGACTTAAAATAAAAATACTTAAAAAACCGCGCTCATCAATATAGTTTTTAACAATCTCATCCAGCCTCAAAGGGGTGAAATCTTGTTTTTCTTCGTCACGCAAAAACTCACCAACGCCATCGCCGACATCATGCATGAAATCCGTAATTGATCCGTAAGCCATTACAGCACTCCCTTACAGGGAAGGAAAAGCAGTTACTATATAATAAGGCATATGATTATACTCAACAAACTTAACAACCACGGTGACCTTCGACATATGCACTACGGTATCAGGGGAACGCCTGACTATCCCCCACCCCACTGATTTTTCTAAGACGGTCGAAAACTCATACCGCTTATCCGGATAAAAAACCGTCATCTTGGACCGCATCAATATGTTAAGTCGATTTCTTTGAAGTGCCTGACTGACCGCCCACTCTGCGATGTCAAGATCGTAAAAAGTAGAGGCGACATGAACATTTTTTGAAGCAAACCTGGTTTTCAGGAACTCGATACTTTTGTCGACGTGTTTGAATACAGTATGCCCACCTCCCATTTTCCTGGGCGCGTGAAGGGGCTTCTCACTGGTGATGACTGATATCCGACCCGCCCTTACCGAAGACACCCTAAACGCATTATGCAGCGAAGCGATTGAAACAGGCAGCGCAAACTCTGTTGCCAATCCAACCATTCGACCTGTCGCCCTTGATGCCCCCAGCGCTTCAGCGGCAACAGCACCGGCCTTGAAAGAAAAGGAATCTGTTTCCTTGCCCGTCACCAGTTGCGTCATTCCCGCCGAAAGCTGATCGGACGCATGAAAGCCCATCGCCACGCATCCGAGCTTGCTTATCATTGTCGGATCAGGGGCAGCACAAAGCACTCCCGCTCCCGCCAGTTCGACAATCCCTTCCACCAGACGAACGCTGCCAAAGACCCGATTCGAGAATATCTCTGCGGGCGACAGTGACTCTTGGGTCAACACAGCGGCCATCTGCGCGAAACTCAGCGTAACGCGAAACGCTCCATCGTTATCCATTGCGCGCATCCTTACGCAAACGGCTTGTTTGCAATACGGTCCCAGCCACCCGACACGGTGCCCGCGCTGCCACCGTCAGCCCGGCGTTGCCGGGAGTATTCGAACTTTATACGGCCATAATTAAGGGTGATGATCTCTACCGGAAAGCCACCCCGCTCTGCGCCTTGTCCGCTCACCGTCGAGATCAGCACGTCTTCAAGAACGATGTCCATGTACTTGAATTTTTCGGTACCGGCGCGGTGTATACGCACAGTGACGTTCTTGAAGTGCGCCCCACGGCAGCACAGTTCGAACAGTTTCGGGGTGGCTTGGTCGACATATTTACTGATCTGGAAATCACCCAGCGCGACGCCACCCGCAGAGGCGCCACCGCTGGAACTTGCAGACGTGCTGATCGACTGAATGGCATCGTAGTGATAGGACAACAATTCAACCCAACCTTTATGGTCAGCGTCCAGCGACTCGCCCTCTACACCGTCTATTTGCATAAATGCGTCAAATGACATATTGGCTCCCTGCGCCCAAGATCATGAAGACCGAAAGCCTAAGGGAAGGACATTAACGATGAATACCCAGGCACAGGGACATGACTGATATCTTCAGCAATGTCATACGGGGTGATAGGGATACGACTGTCAGAAAAGTCCTATATCCGACACCTGCGCTCTAAGCAGCCGTCATGCTTAGAACACTGGCCCTTCCGGCAATACGCCATCATTCGCCCTCCCTCAGGTTCAGCAAAAGTACAGATACAACCTGCTACAACATCCTTGCGCAGAAACATTCGAGCGACTGGGCATTGAGTCCAGCGCCACTGCACTTGCGGATGAGTCCGAGGAGGCAACATGTTCTTACGTTACGGGTTATTGATCGCATCACTTGCGATAGCGTCAGGCTGTGTCGAGGAGCGGGTGGTGCATGAGCGGCCGCACGTACATCACGAATACGTCGAAGAAGTCATCGCACCGCAGGCGCCGCCTGAGCGTGTCATAGAAGTGGAACCGGCCCCTCGGCCTGGCTACGTATGGGCACGCGGCTACTGGCACTGGAACGGTCAGCGTTTTGTGCCGGTTCACGGCCATTGGGAAGCGGAGCGACCTGGCTATCGCTACGTGCATCCGCACTGGGAAAGCGCGGGTGATGGCTGGCACTGGCATGCCGGGGTCTGGGCTAACTGATGCGCTTGCAACAACGCTCGTCTTAGGTTCTGTACGAAAAGTCGGCGAGCGAAGCCACTTTTCGTACAGAGCGGCATCTGTCCCGGATGCCGCCATTGTCACATCAGACCTCGCCTTTCTCTTCTGTCACAGCGCCTTTGACCGCACTGGATGAATCGGGAATCTTCGCTGACGGGTATTTGTACGATGCATAGCGCACGACCAGAATCGCGAACGCCAGCAACAGAATGCCGCCGCACAGGTAAATGATGCCGATGTCGGGCGGGTTGTGGTGAGACACGTCGGAGATCAGCAAGCGGGTGAGCGCGGTGATCGCGACGTAGATCAGAAAGCGCACAGGCATGTGGTTGGTTTTGAAATAAATCCCGGTCATCGCCCCCAATTCCAGGTAGATAAACAGCAGCAGAATGTCATCGACGGTGACGTTGCCTTTTTCGACCATCCCCAGAAAGGCGACCACTGACGCCCAGGCGGTGATTGCGCCAATCGCGAACAGCGCGAGAAAGTGAAAGCTCTCCACGCAGAGGTTGCCCAGCGACTCTGCCTGCGCATGCACGCGGTGCCTTATCTTTACTGCCCATTTGTTTCCCATGACGCGCTACCTCTGAACCTTCATTTATGCCGACCGGATGGTGCCGGGTACTCGTGACACCCGTTGTGGCCTGCTTTTTAAAGCAGGAACAGGGCCATAGGCTATGGTTGAGAGCGCGACCGGATGTCGCAAGGCACATTTGCACGGCAAAAAAGATAGTTAAAGGCCATCACTCAGACAGGGGTTGATTGCGATATGCCTTTTACTGTATAAAAACACAGTAATCAGGCAATCACCTTCAAACGCAGATGCGTCGGTGAACGGCCTTCATGTGCCGCCCCGCTCTACCTGACCGGCACGCTGGTCATGCACGATCACTGCTGTTGCATCACCCGCTGGTCAGAGCGTGAAGCGCTGAACGTCCGGGTCTAGCCCTTTCAACACTGGATAAGACGACGAGGCCAAAATGGCTGTTGAAACCCTTTACCGCAGTACCCGCGATCTGGAGACTACTTTCGTGGACCGTAAACTCGCCGATGCGCACGATCAAATGCTCGAGCTGGCCGAGCTTCTCACCGACGTTCTGGTCAAGAATGTGCCGGGGATTTCCGAGAAGCACGCAGAGGACGCGAGCATTTACATGGCGAAGAACCGGGCCGTGTTTGCAGCCGCTTTCAAAAACAACGCCTCGGCCCTCAACGAGCTGTCGGAGCCTGTCGCCGCAGAAAGCTGATCGCGTCGCCCTGATGGTGAGCGTCCCTTTTTGCCGAAGGGCCGCAAACCATTCTCATTTAATGTTTGCCCTGACGCCACACGCCTGTTACAACTCAATGGCCGTCGGTATTCAAATGAATGGTTTTACTTGAACAGCATGTAACGCGACACCCGCCCGATGACCTCGTCACAATCTCGATACATACTAAAGTTCCCCTCCGCCATAATAGCAGCGCCATTTTTGTGAACAGCGTCTCTCTTAATGTCATTAAACAGGCGTCAGGATTTTGCTGTAGTGAGCGCCTTCACAGTGCAGTGTTTTTTATTTGAACTTTTTGCCACCCTTGATAATTCACGGTACGCATCCATACTTTGAAAACAGCCAGAATGGCGCTACGATCAGCCCCCAACCCCCTGCAATCATTGGCCCAAACCTGATCTACAAAAAACCTAACCTTTCCCTGACCGTGTTAAAAAATGAAAGTTCAGACTAATCAACGCATTGTAAAATAGTGAATAAAAAGTTTGGCTTTGTTAATTTCTTCTGCTAATAATCCGACCAAATTCGGGTAACAAGGCAATTGGCTACATCACACTGAAGTGAACATCGAGTCGTCATTCCGATCTTTCCCGCCCGACAAACTCATTAACTCGCATACTCACCGAGCTGCCTGCAGCCCGGGTTCATTGCTGTGCGGAGCGCTTGATAGCGCGGGAGGAAATCAATGGCTGGTCAACAACCCAGAATGAAGGTCCTTTCAATCTTCGGCACTCGCCCGGAGGCCATCAAGATGGCCCCGCTGGTCAGAGCTCTGGCCGCCGAGCCAGGTATCGATTCGAGAATCTGTATCACCGGGCAGCATCAGAGCATGCTGCAACAGGTGCTGGACATGTTCGAGCTCAAGGCCGACTACAGCCTTGATGTGATGCGCCCTGAACAGACTCTGAATTCCCTGACCGCTGCGCTCTACGCGGCCATCGATCCGATTCTGGACGAGATGAAGCCGGACAAGGTGCTGGTACACGGCGATACCACTTCAGCGATGGTGGCCGCCATGTCGGCTTTTCACCGCCGCATTCCCATCGGCCACGTCGAAGCCGGTTTGCGCACGGGTGACATTCGCCAGCCGTGGCCCGAGGAGATGAATCGTCGTTGCATCGACCTGATCTCAGATCATCTGTTTACGCCGACCGCGGAATCGCGCCGTAACGTGCTGGGTGAGCGCCTGCAAGGCGTGTCGTTCGTGACCGGCAACACCGTGATCGACGCCCTCCAGTTGACGGCTCAGCGAATCGATTGCAATCGCCAGCTGCGCCACGCCCTTGATCGCCAGTTCGCGTTTCTGGTGCCGGAGCGCAAGGTGCTGGTGGTAACCGGCCACCGTCGCGAAAACTTCGGCGACGGTTTCCTGAACATCTGCAAGGCCCTGGGTGAACTCGCCCGCCGTGACGATATGCAAATCGTTTACCCGGTACACCTGAACCCCAATGTGCTGGGGCCGGTGACCGAGCATCTGGGTGATCTGCCCAACGTGCATCTGATCAAGCCGCTGGATTACCTGTCCTTCGTGCGACTGATGCAGCGCGCCCACGTCATCCTTACCGATTCGGGCGGCGTGCAGGAAGAAGCCCCGTCGCTGGGCAAGCCGGTGCTGGTCATGCGCGACGTCACCGAGCGCCCGGAAGCCGTGGCTGCCGGCACCGTGCGTTTGGTAGGCACCGAGACGGACGCCATCATTCGCGGTGTGAGTGCGCTGTTCGATGATCAGATTCTCTGGCAGAACGCCTCCCGTGCGGCCAACCCCTACGGTGACGGCAAGGCCAGCGCACGTATCGTCGACGCGCTGATGGGCCGTCCGGTCGATGAATTTGTCGCTGAATTGCCACGCCAGCGTCTTGACCCGACGGACGCGTTGCCTGACACCCGGATCAAGCCTCAGCACCAACACACCCCGTTGCGCTCGATGGCCGGTTAGCGAAAAAGGTGCGCAGACAGCGCACACCAACACCTTAACGAATTCGCAGGAGGCAGTCGGCAAACGATACGGGTACTTGGTTCAGGCCAAGTACCCGCAACCGTTTAAGCCGACCTGCAACCTGCATCAAGACCCAGTGGCCTTGAGCCCTTAGCGAGATCTGTCCGATGAAATCTTCCGTTACCGTAAACACGGGCGCGTTTAACGTCCTTGCCTGCGGGATGACCCTGCTGGCGCTGATGCCTGCATTCGCCCTGGCTGCAGAAAGCCCGTTGACCCAGGCGATCAACAGGATCACCGCCGACAGTCGTCAGGAACGAGTGATCGAGCTGAGTGAGCTGGGTATTGATCGCCCTATCATTCTGAGCGCCACAGATGCGCGCCGGGAGCTGTACCTGCCGGTGCCGGCCAATGTGCCGTTGACCGATGCGACGCTGAACTTTGACGCCAGTTACCTGAACGGCGAGGCAGGTCGCAATACGCTGCTGCTGTCGCTGGATGGTTACCCGGTGCGCGCGCTGGGCCTCAACGAAGAACAGGGCAATGCCAGCACCGTTCTGGGTGTCGACAAGGCTGCGCGGGAAAACGGCTCGGTGCGCCTGGGCATTGCCTGGTCGTCGGTCATTTCGAAGGTGCTGTGCGAAGATCAGCGCGCGATCGGCAACGTACTGCGCATTGATCCGCACACACGCCTGACGTACAGCTATGACGCGAGTCAGTTGCAGGACGTGGGTGCTGCGTGGAATGCACTGCCGGGCAAACCCGGCCTGCTGGTTGCGCCCGGCACGTTGTCCAGCGCCAGCTATGACGCGGCCTGGCGTCTGGGCGTGGCACTGGAAAGAATCGGCAAGCAGGCGCGTATCCTGCCCTTTCCAGCCGTTCAGGACAGCGTTGACCTGAGCAACCTGAACATCCCGGCAGAACTCAAGCAGATCCCGGCCTTCGCCAGCCTCGACGGCAAAGGCCAGTACACGCTGCGCGACCCGGCGGAAATCGGCGCATTGTTGATGCTTGGCCAGACACCTGCCTTGCAGGCAGACATGGCCGTCAGCGATCCGCAACTGCTCAAGGCAATCGACGACTCCCTGAATGCCCTTCAGGCACAGGTGCAAGGCCTTGATGCATCGGCCGCTAGCGCACTGGGCCAGTGGCGTGAGCGTCACATCAAGCAACCGCTCGCCAACAGCACCGAGGACGTCAGCCTGGCCTTGCTGGGCAACCGTGCGCTGCTGATGATCAAGCCGGAATCGGCCAGCAAGGCCATCGGTCTGTTCAGCTCGGCCTGGAACAAGCTGGCGCGCAATCGCCAGTTGACCATCGGTGAAGAAACCGCCATGCCGCTCAGCGAAGACGGTCGCGTTGCGCTGACACGTCTCGGTGGCAAACCCGGCACGGTGGATGTGCTGGCAAAAACCGACTGGAGCGCTTCGTTCCCGTTGGGCAGCGTTGCCTATGACGGCCGCGTACCGGTGACGGCGATGATCGACGTCGCCGCAGCACCCGGCGCCTCGGGAACGCCACCGGTTGCCACGCTGTTCCTCAACGATTACCTGATCGGCGCCATGCAACTGACTGCCGATGGCAAGAAAGAACGCATCGAAGCCAGAATTCCACAGTACGCACTGGCGGCGCAGAACACCTTGCGGGTCTCCTTCCAGCGTCAGCCGGTCAGCAACCAATGCCTGGAAACGCCACAAGCCTTCCCGATCTCGGTACTGCCGACCAGCCATGTGGTGCTGGACAAGGTTACCCCCGATGAAAACTTCTCGGGCATGGCAGCACGGTTTGCCACCGACACGCAGATCATGGTGCCGAAGGGCTACCTTGAACGTCCGGCCAGCAGCTTGCCGCAAGTCATTCGCATCGCCAGCGCCTCTGGTGTCTCTCCGTTGCGCGCGCAGCTCAGCGTCAGTGACGACGCCAGCGTCGCCGTGACACCGGCCAAATCCTTCCTGGCCTTCGAATTGCCGATCAAGGACGGCGCCGAATCCGTCAAGGCAAGCAACGATGGCCATCTGCTGATCAATCACAAAGAGCAGACGCTGCTCGACCTCAAGTCCCTCAATCACGTGGCGTCGTTGCAAGTGATCGACGCTGGCGGTCAGCACGGCATGGTCTATCGCACACTGGGCGGTCAGGCTCCGGTCTTCGAACGTCCGGTATTGCTGGAACGCGGCAACGCCGCACTGTTGGCCGACAGCGGGCCGATTGCCACCTTTGACGCCAAGGACCCGACGGGCAGCCAGATGATCGAGGACGAAGAAACCACCGGCATCGACGCCTGGCGCACACCTTCGCTGCTGTGGCTGATTCCGGCCGGTATCGTGCTCTTTCTCATTCTGTTGCTGGCTGGCCGTCGCGCCCGTCGCAATCGCTCGTAACGGATCGCCGCAATGACGTCGCTTTATTGGCCTTACTGGCTGGCCCATTACTACAGCGCGCTGGAAGTCGCGACGATCATCGTCGGGCTGATCATTCTCGTCTCGAGTATTGACGACCTGATCATCGACATCTGGTACTGGGTCAGGCGGCTGTACCGCAAGTTCACCGCCGAACGCCGCTACCGGCCACTGACCGCCGAGCAACTGATCGCCCGCGACGAACAGCCGCTGGCGATCATGGTCCCGGCGTGGCTCGAATACGACGTCATCGCGCCGATGATCGAGAACATGGTGTCAACGCTCGACTACCAGAACTACGTGGTTTTCGTCGGCACCTACATCAACGATCAGCGCACCATCGATGAAGTGGAGCGCATGCGCCGTCGCTACAAGCAGTTGCATCGCGTGGAAGTGCCGCATGCCGGTCCGACCTGCAAGGCTGACTGCCTGAACTGGGTGATCCAGGCGATTTTCCTGTACGAAAAGACGCATGCCGTGCAGTTCGCCGGGACCATCCTGCATGACAGCGAAGACGTGCTGCATCCCCTTGAGTTGCGCCTGTTCAATTACCTGTTGCCGCGCAAGGACATGATCCAGCTTCCGGTCGTCTCGCTTGAACGCAACTGGTACGAGTGGGTGGCCGGGACTTACATGGACGAGTTTGCCGAATGGCACGGCAAAGACCTGGTGGTTCGCGAAAGCATGACCGACACCGTGCCGTCGGCCGGTGTCGGCACCTGCTTCTCTCGGCGAGCCTTGATGGTGCTGGCCGATGAAAACCAGAACCAGCCGTTCAACACTGAAAGCCTGACCGAGGACTACGACGTCGGCGCACGCCTGGCGAAGTACGGCATGCAGGCGATTTTTGTGCGTTTTCCGGTGCAATTCCGTGTGCTGCGCAAATCCTGGTTCCGCAAGCAGTATGAATCCACACTGGAAATGCCGCTGTGTGTGCGCGAGTTCTTCCCGGACACGTTCCGCACCGCGTTTCGCCAGAAAGCCCGCTGGACCCTCGGCATCGGCCTGCAAGGCTGGGAGCAGATGGGCTGGACCGGCTCGCTGGCAAACCGCTACCTGCTGTTTCGCGACCGCAAGGGCGTGGTGACTTCGTTTGTCAGCATCATCGCTTACCTGATTCTCATCCAGTTACTGGCGTTGATCGTCCTGCGCTCCAGCGGCGTATGGAACACCAGCTTCCCCACACCCTTTGAAACCACCGGGCTGATTCAGTACCTGCTGGTGGCCAACGGCATCGCATTGCTATGGCGGATTGCCCATCGTTGCTACTTCACGACCGTTTTGTATGGCTGGCAGCATGGCTTGCTGTCTATACCGCGCATGGTGGTCGGCAACTTCGTCAACTTCATGGCTGCGGCACGGGCCTGGCGGATGTTTCTGGTAGGCAAACTGCTCAATCGCAAACTGGTCTGGGACAAGACCATGCACGACTTCCCGTCCACGGATCTGGTCGCCGCCGCACCGCGCCGTCTGGGCAGCGTGCTGTTGTCCTGGCAGGCCATCAACGACGAAAAACTCCAGACCGCGCTGGCCGAACAACAGACTCGCCAAGTGCCATTGGGCCGCATTCTGCTCAGTCACGGCTGGCTCGACGATGAAACCCTCGCTGAAGCCATCGCTTTCCAGAATGACCTGCCGCGCGTGTTCGACATCGCCAGCAAACGTGCCGACAGCAGCGTGCTGGCCGACGAATTCTGCCTGCGCTGGCGCGTGGTGCCGCTGACCATCAATGTTCAGGGGCGCACGGAAATCGCAGTGGCCAGCCCGCTTCCGGAAGAAGGTTTGAAGCAGATTACCGACCAGCTCGGCGCAGAGCCGGTGCAACTGGTTGCGCGTGAAAGCGAGATCGTTGCGCAGTTGCGTCAACTGCAAGCCGTCGGCGGCCAGCCATTACCGGCTGCGGCTCCCTTGCTGGGCGATCTGCTGGTCGAACAGGGTTTGCTGGACCGCGAAGTGTTCCGCAAGGCCATGCTGGGTTATCGCCCGCAAGTGCATGGCCGGATCGGCGACTACCTGGTCGATATCGGCGTGCTGCCACGAGAGACCATCGAAGAGGCTGTGGCGCGTCAGCACAACCATTACCGATCAGCAGATCAAACGGAGCAGCCACTATGAAGCGCCCCTTCATCCTGTCGCTGCTGGTGACCGGTCTGAGTCTTTCCTCACCGTTCAGCCAGGCAGAAACCCTGCCGTTGCCGTTGACCGGCCCTGCGTATGCCATCGCCAACGAAGCCTACATGGCCTACAACCGCAAGGACTACGACCTTGCTATCGCCAAGGCGAACGAAGCGTTGCGTCAACGGGCCGATGCTGCCCAGTTGCGCGACCTGATAGCGCTGGCCGAACGCGACAAATACCGTCGCGACCACCCGCAACGCGCCTTCAAGACACGCCCGAAACCCGGTTACCTGGAAGGCAATCAGGCGCTGCGTGCTTACGCCAGCCATGACTACGATGGCTCGGCCAGGCATGCTCGCAACGCCATTGCGCAAGCGCCGAAAAACCTGGATTACCGCATGATGCTGATCGAGGCCCTGCAACGTCAGCAGCGTCTGGACGAGGCGCAGGCGGCCATCAAAGAGACAGAACAGGCCCTTGGTCCGCAACCGGTGTTGACCCGGCGACTGCAAGCCATTCAGGAGCAGGTCGCGGTCGACAAGGCGGCCAGAGGCTACAAGGCGTTGGCGCGCGGCGACAACGACACCGCTGTCAGCGAAGCACGTGAGGCGGTCCGCAGCTTCCCGAAACAAATGGCTTACCGGAAACTGCTGGTCAGTGCGCTGATGGCGCAAGGGCAATATGAAGAGGCGCGTTCCGCAGCCACCGAAGCCCTGGCACTCAACGGCAACGATGCCACCCTGCTCGCCCAGCGCGGGCAATTGCGTCAACGCCTCGGCGATCAGAACGGCGCGCGTCAGGACTTCGCCCAGGCACTGGCCGTCGGCAACCTGCCGCTGCGCGAGCAAGCGTCACTGTACGCCGCGATGGGTCAGCCGAAAGAAGCACTGCAGCGTCTGCAGCAAGCCCGCGATGCCGGGGAGCTGCAACCGGGCGATGAGGTGCAGATCGCCTACTTCCTCAGCCAGGCAGGCGATGATCAAGGCGCGCTGGACACCTTCAAACGCGTTGATCGCCAAAACGGCCTGAAACCCCGCGAAGTCCAGGACGCTGCCTACAGCGCCATGCGTACATCGGAAGATGCCCAGGCCATCGCCTACTTCAAGCGGGTGCTCGACTATCAGCAGGCCGGCGACTTGCAAATGCCTGCTCAACAAGTGTTCGAGACCCGACGCGCTGTCTCCGATCTGTCCCGCGTCTGGGGCCTGACCAACACCACGACTTATCGCGGTGCCAGCACCAGCAACGGCCTGAGCGGAGCACCCGGCGGCACCACTGACAGTGTGCAAAACAGCACCGAAGTGTTCTGGCGCCCGTTCGGTTACCGCAACGCGCGCTTCGTCGAACTGTACGGGCGGGTTACTGACACCCTGTGGAGCAAGGACGGTGAGTCCGACACAGGAGCGGACGCGCTGCAAGGCGCGCTCGGCATTCGCGCCAAGCCGTTCAGCGAAGTCAACATCATCGGGGCCTTCGAACGCACGTTCCCTCTGGGCAATTCCAATGCCGACGGCGACTGGCTGGTGCGTCTGGGTTATGGTTCCAGCATCGGCACCGACCTGCGGGTCGACGTGCCAAGCTGGTGGACCTCGCAGTTGTATGCCGAGGGCGGGCGTTACCTCCAGGACAAGCGCAACTACTTCAACAGCGAATGGCAGGTCGGTCGCAGCTTCCGCCTTGACAGCATCAGCCCGCGACTGGTGGTGTTTCCGCATGTCGTCGCCGCCGTGGACTACGATTCGAAAATGCGCAGCGAGGTCGATAGCCTCGGTCGCAGCAGCACGTCTTCCGGCAACGCAGGCGGTCTGGGCGTTGGTACAGGTATGCGCTACTGGTTCCGCGAGGATAAGTACAAGGCACCTCAGTCGTATGTCGACCTCTCGTTGCAATATCGCGAGAAGGTATTTGGCGATGACCGCGCAGAAGGCGTATTCGCACGCATGACCTTCTCGTGGTAACCGTCGCGAATCACCCACCTGGGAGTAATGTTTGAAGGCTTTGGCCGCACTGCTACGACAGACAACGCTGGTCAAGACTTCGCTGGCGGCCATGCTGGTCGCCGCGCTGACCTTCGCTTCCAGCGAACTGTATCTATTGATACAGCCCAAAGGGCCGGGAATCGTCGGCATTGTCTGGCAACCGGATAATGCAACGGTCGGTATCAGCGGCAACTGGGACAAACTCGGCGCACGGCAATTGCTCGTGCAGTGGACGGCGGTCGATGACCAGTCGTTCATACCGGGCACCCCGTTGCAGAACGTGCCGGTGCTGCCGGACTGGACGCGCATCGGCAAGCAACCCTGGGCGCAGGAAGTGATTCTCGGGCTGGCCGGGTACTTCAGCGAAAACCGCTCGCGCGACAACATCGAACAACTGGCCGTGCTTTCCGCGCAGATGGCCAAGGCCAAAACTCCGCTCAATGTCACAGGCTGGTATTTCCCGGCTGAAGTCGACCCGAGCTGGAGCCGCGCCAAGGAATTGCCTGCCCTGCTGGCCAGGCTGCCACGGCCGCTGTGGATCAGCGTTTACGACGGCGCGAATATCGGCCCGGCTGCCACCGCAGACTGGCTGAAAACCTGGCTGCCGGATGACATCGGGGTGTTCTTTCAGGACGGTGTCGGCGTTTATGCCCGCACCGCCCCCGTCGCCCGCACGTACGCTGATGCCTTGCGCAAACGGCTGGGCAAGAACCGCGTGAGGATCATCGTGGAAGCGTTTCGCCCTCAAGTGGGTGGCGGTTTCCGCTCGGCCACTGCCGACGAATTGCGACCGCAGATCGACGCCTATGACGGCTACCCCCTGTACCTGTTCGACGGCCCGCATTACGTGACGCCCGAGCTGGTGGAAGCACTCAACAAGTAGATACATGTGGCGCTGGACGAAACCTCCGTGCGGGGCTAAAAAGAGTCTTTGTACTCAACGCCTGAACGTCGGTTCACGGAGTGGTCGATGACTCCACGTCAGCATTGCCTGGCTTGTCTGCAACATACGCCGCCTGCGGTGTTTGAAGCCGCGCTGTGGGTTAGCGCCGAGCATGACACGCAGTTTGCGCGGCAGGAGGTGATGAGCGAGGTGGATCAGTTGCAGCGCCAGGCCGCTGCCGCACTGCCGGTCCTGCCGCCATCCGAGCTCGCGCAACCGCTGTTGCGACAACTGGCTGCACTGGGTTTTCAGCAGGATGACTGGAACCCGCCAAAGCCCGAATCCGCGTTGCTGCATTCAATCGTGCTGCGCAAACGAGGCCAACCCCTGGGGCTCGCACTGATCGCACTGGAGATCGCGCGAAGGCTTGAGGTCCCGCTGGAGGGCGTCAACTTTCCAGGCCACTTCCTGCTACGCGTACCCGGTGCCGATCACCTGCTTGATCCGTGTGGCGGGCGCAGGCTTTACCCCAGAGACTGTCGCGAATTGCTGATCCGGCAATTCGGCCCGACCCTGCAACTGCGCGCCGAGCACATGGTCCGTGCCACACCGACCAGCATGCTGCAACGGCTGTCGCGCAATCTGCGGCACTTGCATCAGATCAACGACAACCCTATCGCCGCGCTCAAGGACGCTGACAGAATCGTCGAACTGGGCCAGGCCACCAGCAGCGATCACCTGGCCCGCGCCACGCTGTATCAGCTTCTCGAATGCCCGCATGCCGAGCGTTTTGATCTGGAACACGCCCTGCTGCTCAGCGACGACCCGATCCAGCGCCTCAGACTCACGGAACGCCTGAGTCACCTGCCGACGAGCCGCAGCGTCCACTAGAGGATTGTTACCTGCACTGTAACGCTCCCTATCCCGTACAGGGATGTTTCAGAACCGTGCCGACGTTTAACCTGCGCGCGCTGAAATAGACGTGGATTTGCAAGCTCCCTTGATCCTGCGTTTTGTTTGGCCGCTGCCTGTCTGCGCAGCGGCCTTTTTTATCGCCGCCTGTAGTTGATTATTGACTCACGCCTTGGCATCAGGCGTTCTTTTCACCAGCCCTTTTCTTTCCATGTCTTTGATCTTGCGCATGTCGTAACTGTCCCCCGACTCTGCGAAGGTCTGAAGATTTTGCATGATATGAATGGTCTTGATGTAGTCAGGCAATAATATCTTGGCGTAAGGATCTCCGCTCAGTGCCTTCTCTTTCATGTCGATGATCCGCTTGGCAAAGAACTCCAGCGCATTGATTTCTTTACTGGGGTCGACCAGATTGCCTTTCTTGTCGAACTCATCGCCTGTTCGGCTCATGAGTTCAGCGGTATGGTTGTCGATCATGCCAAACTTGTACAGGATCATGCCTGCCCTGTTCAGGTCTTTCGGGGTTATCTGCGCGGGGTTGAAGCCCTTGAACAGCGGCTTCATCTTGCGTTTCTCCATCGCCAGAGCGTTGAGCGCGAGCGCGTTCTCGCCCACCTCTTGCAGCACATGCCCCACCTGTGCTGCGGCTTTTTTTATGCTGATTCTTGGAGGCGGCTCCGCGAAGGTTAATGGTGGAAAGTCGCCCCAAATTGATCTTGCCATGTGATACTCCAGATATGAATGGGTTCAAACTTCATATCGGAGCTGAAATGAATGAATTAACGGCATCGTGAAAATCAATACTTGCACTACATAGCCATCAGACACTTCTTACATAAAACAGTAAAGCGTCCTATATATATTTATAAACACCGATTCTTCCGACAGGCTTCGGGCCGGACAGGTACTGGCTGCCCAACCCGTTGACTGCAGCAAACGATGTTACCTGACGAACTTCTGCAGGTTGGCCATCATCTCCTTCAAGGCCTCGATATTGTCAGCAGGATGCACAGCCCCTTCAAAATCACTGATGGTCTGCCATTGCGCAGCGACATCTTCAGGGGTGAAGCCGGCCTGCGGGTCAAAGTTTGCGCCCGCACTGCGCTCCCAGCGAACCTTGCCGATCCATCCGCCACCCACTTCAAACAGCTCGCCGCTGTCCTGGCACTGCTCGCTTCCCAGGTACACCACCAGCGGGCTGACACACTCGGGCTTGAGCAACTCGAATACATTGGCCGGGATCAGCCCCTCGGTCATGCGCGTGCCACCTGTCGGCGCGATGGCGTTGACGAAAATCCGGTTCTTGCGCCCTTCCAGTGCCAGCGTGCGGGTCAACCCATAAAGCCCGAGTTTGGCCGTTGCGTAATTGGACTGTCCAAAATTGCCGTAGATGCCGGATGTCGATGACGTGAAGATCACACGCCCGTAGTTCTGCTCGCGCATGTACGGCCAGGCGGCGTGGGTCACTTTATAGGCGCCTTCCACGTGGACACGGTAGACAAGATCCCAGTCGTCATCCTCCATTTTGGCGAAGGTCCTGTCGCGCAGGATGCCGGCATTATTGACCACGACATCGACACGACCGAAGGCGTCCATCGCGTGCTGCACGATCCGCCCGCCCTCGGTCACCGAATCGTGATTGGCAACGGCATTGCCACCGGCTTCGCGGATCTCGGCCACAACGCGGTCGGCAGCAGAAGCACTGGCCCCCTCGCCGCTGGCCGAGCCGCCCAGATCATTGACCACCACCCGCGCGCCGTGCTTCGCAAACAGCAGTGCATGAGCTCGTCCGAGCCCTCCACCGGCGCCCGTCACGATCACGACTTTATCTTCAAAACGCACCGACTCGTTCATTGCTGGCTCCATGCTCAGAGGACACATGGCCGTGAGTGTCGGCCAGGCACGCGCCGGCCACAATCAACACCGGCTGCGCTGAATCATGTCCGATAACGAAGCGGGATGGTTTCACCCAAGGTGCTGGATGAATTCCGCCAGCCAGGGTTCGGCGTCGGTTTCAGGGGTGACGCTCTCGCTGCCGTCCAGACGCAGCATGCCCTGCAACTCGACAACGCCCAGCTCGGCAAACAGTTCACGCATCTGCTCGCCACCGGCACAGAAGGTGTCGCCATAGCTGGCATCACCCAATGCAATCACACCACCGGGCACGCCCCGCAAGGCGGCGGGCAGGAGGTCACGCAGTTGAGAATACAGAGGCATGACATTGTCGGGCAATTCGCCCATGCCGGTAGTCGATGTCACCGCAAGGATCGCCTGCGGCTCGAACGCCAGCAGGTCGGGCAATGCAAGCCGAGGGTTGATGAGCGTCTCGTGACCGGCGGCACGCAGCAACGTTGAAGCGTGTCTGGCAACTTCTTCGGCCGATCCGTAGACCGATCCGCACACAATGGCGACTTTCATGACTCTCCCTGCAGCAGCTTAAAAAAGTGAAACATTATGCCTTAGAATACCGTCTGATTTTTTGACTGCCTCCTGAGCCATCGGCAGTCAGGCTGAAACACTGATCTGGAAAAATATGATCAATGGTCGGAACACTTTGCGGAATCAATGGTCTTTGTTCTCAATAACCGGTTAGACCGAGCCCCGTCATGCAACCTGATTCACTCCTCACACAGGCTGAACTGGATTTCATCCAGAGCATGCAGCGCAACCCGAAGCTGAATGTGCGAGACAGCACCCGCAGCCTGCTGGTCAATGGCGGGGTTCAGATCCAGGATTTGCTGACCCGACTCGCTGCACATGAACAAGTCACGATCCACGCGCAATTCGAAAACCAGCAGATGAATTTTCCGCTGCATCTGGTGGAAGACGAGTTCCATGCGCTGCATCTGGAACTGGGTGCGCCGAGCATCTTTGAAGAAGGCCCCAAGATTCGCCCCTGGCGTCTTGTGCTGCCCGAGCCCATCCCGCTCGAGACGGAAAAAGGCTCACTGACTGCACTTTGGGTTCACGAGCTGTCGTTCAAAGGCGTGCTGCTCGAATACCGCAAGGAGGGCAAGCTGCCGAGGAGCTTTTCAGCCTGGTTCAGCCCTGTGGGTCAGTCCCCCATTCCGATGCGCGGCAAGCTGGAACGCATGATCGACACCAACTTCGGTGCGTATCATTTCAGCAAGCACGGCAAGGAAGACGGCGAGCGCCTGCGTCAGTACATCCTGCAAGAGCACCGTCGCAAACACCCTTCGTTGCACAAGTAGTCGTCAACGCACCGAAGCCCTACCGGTCGGGCGCCGTTTCAGGAATAATCCTTGCTTGCTTTTCAGTGAAGCTGTCGCGACCCACCACCCCGGATCGCGGCATGTGACCTCCCTACCCGGGAATCTCACGCCTCTACCGGAGATACACAATGTCTACCTCACCCGTCACCTTGATGGTTGCCCGCCGCGTTGCGCAGGGTCGCTACCAGGAAATGATGACCTGGCTGCATGAAGGCGAGCTGCTGGCCACGGACTTTCCGGGTTATCTGGGTTCCGGCGTACTGGCTCCCCCGCCCGGGGGTGACGAATTCCAGATCATTTTCCGCTTTACCGATGAGCACACGATGCACGCCTGGGAGCATTCCGCGTCTCGGCGCTCCTGGCTGGTGCGCGGCGGCGGTCTTTTTGCCCAGCCCTCTGAACACCGTGTCAGCGGGATCGACGGCTGGTTTGGCGCAGTCGATCAGCGCCCGCCCCGCTGGAAACAGGCCGTGGCCATCTGGCTGGCCTTCTTTCCGGTGTCGTTGATGTTCAACTTCCTGCTGGGTCCGCTGCTCAGCCCTCTGGATCTGTTGCCACGCATCATGGTCAGTACAGCGGCACTCACCCCGCTGATGGTTTACCTGTTCATTCCACTGTCCACACGCCTGCTCGCTTCATGGCTGCAAACCCCGCCAGCCCCCTCGGCACGCCCGACCCAGTCGCCTTCGCCTCGGTAACGCCCTTCAAGACCTGTACACACTGCGCGTTCAGGTACAGGTCTTGATCTGCTCAGAGCCACCGTCCCGGCCGAATAAATCATCGACACGCGCCTCGCTTCAGCGGGGTGAGTGAGTTTAATGCTGGCCAGGGTTGTACAAAGAAATTCTCTGGTATAACTTTGCCTGTAAACCGGAAGACACAATCGACCGTAGAATCCACGTCCACTCCGGACATTTGATACGTGAGCTGTCGATGGCATTATCTTCTGCACCGATCCTGATTACCGGCGCCAGCCAACGCGTCGGCCTGCACTGTGCGCTGCGACTGCTGGAGCATGGGCATCGGGTCATCATCAGTTATCGCACGGAACACGCAAGCGTGACCGAGCTGCGTCAGGCCGGTGCGGTGGCGATACACGGTGATTTTTCGAGCGAAGCCGGGATCATGGCATTCATCGAGCGGTTGAAAGCCCAGACCTCGAGCCTGCGCGCGATCGTACACAACGCGTCCGAGTGGCTGGCTGAAGTGCCAGGCGACGAAGCCGACAATTTCACCCGGATGTTCAGTGTCCACATGCTGGCGCCCTACCTGATCAACCTGCATTGCGAACACCTGCTCACCGCGAGCGAGGTCGCTGACATCGTGCATATCAGCGATGACGTGACCCGCAAAGGCAGCAGCAAACACATCGCTTATTGCGCAACCAAGGCAGGACTGGAAAACCTGACGCTGTCTTTCGCGGCCCGGTTTGCCCCGCTTGTCAAAGTCAACGGCATAGCCCCGGCGCTGTTGATGTTCCAACCCAAGGACGATGCGGCCTACCGCGCCAACGCCCTGGCCAAGTCGGCCATGGGCATAGAGCCAGGTGCAGAAGTGATCTACCAGAGCCTGCGCTACCTTCTGGACAGCACTTATGTCACCGGCACAACACTGACCGTAAACGGCGGACGGCACGTCAAGTAAGCCGCCCCGAGGACCATCTGATGAGTTCATCCCTGCCACAGCACTACCGAGACATTCTGCTCGGACTGGGCGAAAACCCCGACCGCGAAGGTCTGCTGGACACCCCGAAGCGCGCATCCAAAGCGATGCAGTACCTGTGTCACGGCTACACCCAGAGCGTCGAAGAGATCGTCAACGGCGCCCTGTTCGCTTCCGACAATGATGAAATGGTCATCGTCCAGAACATCGAGCTGTACTCGCTTTGCGAGCACCACCTGCTGCCCTTCATAGGCAAGGCACACGTGGCCTACATTCCGACCGGCAAGGTACTGGGCCTGTCGAAGATCGCCCGCATCGTGGACATGTTTGCAAGGCGCCTGCAGATTCAGGAAAACCTCACCAAACAGATTGCCGATGCCATCCAGGGTGTCACAGGCGCTTCGGGTGTGGCAGTGGTCATTGAAGCTCAACACATGTGCATGATGATGCGCGGCGTGGAGAAACAGAATTCGACCATGAACACCTCGGTCATGCTGGGCGCTTTCAGAGAGTCGAGCACCACCCGCATGGAGTTTCTGCAATTGATCGGACGGAGCAGACAATAATGGCAAGACTCGAACCCGGGACTGCCCGCATACGTGTCAAGGACCTGCGCCTGCGCACCTATATCGGTATCAACGAAGACGAAATCCTCAACAAGCAGGACGTGCTGATCAACCTGACGATTCTTTACGCCGCGCAGGAAGCCGTTCGCGATAACGACATCGAACACGCGCTCAACTACCGCACCATCACCAAAGCCATCATTCAGCATGTCGAAGGCAATCGCTTTGCGTTGCTGGAACGGCTGACACAAGAAGTGCTCGACCTGGTCATGACTCATGAGGCGGTCACCTACGCCGAAGTAGAAGTCGACAAGCCGCACGCGCTGCGTTTCGCGGAATCGGTGTCGATCACGCTCGCCGGTCAGCGCTGAACCTCTTATCATGACGCGACTCAACGACTGAACAGAGCCCGTCATGACCGAACAAGAACGCCTCGAACTCGAAGCCGCAGCCTTTCGCCGACTGGTCGCGCATCTGGACAGCCGCAAGGATGTCCAGAACATCGACCTGATGAACCTGTCCGGTTTCTGCCGCAACTGCCTGTCCAAATGGTACAAGGCCGCTGCCGACGAAAAACACATCGACATCAGCCTCGATGATGCCCGCGAAGTGGTCTACGGCATGCCGTACAGCGAGTGGAAAGCCCAGTACCAGAAAGAAGCCAGCGCCGAGCAACAGGCGGCGTTTGCCAAGGAAACCAGACATGACTGATCTGAACGCGCTGCGTGTCAGCCTGAACAGCGGCGAACACCTGTTCGCCGACACGCTGGCTTTTATTGCAGAAGGTTACGACTACCAGCCCCAACCATTCAAAAACGGCAACGTCGACAACGCCGCCGGGCAGAACGAGGGTTCATGCAAGACACTTGGCCTGGCGTTGCTCGAAGGCTTGACTGATGAAGAGGCGTTGCTGGCATTTGGCGAGCATTACCGCTCGGTACAAGCCACGCCGGAAGGCAGCGATCACGGCAACATCCGCGCACTGATCGAGAACGGTCTGGCGGGCGTGCAGTTTGAAAGCGAACCGCTCAAGCGCAAGGCTTGACCAGTCGGGATGAAATCAGAGTGACTCTCGTACCAGGGCTGGCACGAGAGTCAGGCGACGCTCATCAGAACGAAACGTCGGCCAGCCCGTCGAGGTAACGCTCGACGTCCAGCGCAGCCATGCAGCCGGCACCTGCCGAGGTGATTGCCTGGCGATAAACGTGGTCAGCCACGTCACCGGCGGCGAACACACCTTCCACGCTGGTGGCAGTTGCATTGCCTTCACGACCGCCCTGCACAACCATGTAGCCGTCTTTCAAGGCCAACTGACCTTCGAACAACGACGTGTTCGGCGTGTGCCCGATGGCGATGAATACGCCGTCGACTTTCAGCTCGTCGCTGCTGCCGTCGTTGTTTTTCAGACGCGCACCCGTCACGCCCATGTTGTCACCCAGCACCTCGTCCAGCGTGGCGTTGAGCTTGAGTTCGATCTTGCCTTCAGCCACACGTGCGTGCAGCTTGTCGATCAGGATCTTCTCGGCGCGGAACGTCTCGCGGCGGTGAACCAGCGTGACCTTGCTGGCGATGTTAGCCAGGTACAGCGCCTCTTCCACTGCCGTGTTACCACCGCCGACAACTGCAACTTCACGGTTGCGATAGAAGAAACCGTCGCACGTCGCACAGGCAGAAACGCCTTTGCCCATGAACGCTTCTTCCGAAGGCAGACCCAGATAACGGGCACTGGCGCCTGTGGCGATGATCAACGCATCGCAGGTATAGGTCGCGCTGTCACCTTGCAGGCTGAACGGCTTGCCGGCCAGGTCCACAGAGTTGATGTGGTCGAAGACGATTTCGGTCTCGAAACGCTCGGCGTGCTCGCGCATACGCTCCATCAGCGCAGGACCGGTCAGCCCGTGGGGATCACCCGGCCAGTTGTCGACTTCGGTGGTCGTGGTCAACTGACCGCCAGCCTGCATGCCGGTGATCAGCAGTGGCTTCAAATTGGCGCGTGCAGCATAGACCGCCGCGCTGTAACCGGCAGGGCCGGAGCCGAGAATAATCACTCGGGAATGACGTACGTCTGACATGACACACTCCTGTCGACCGACTGCAGGACGCCGCAGTCGGGCCGCTGAATAAAAAAGGACCGCCGAAACACTTGGGGAAGTGTCATTACACTCGGCAGGTCCTGAAAGTTCTGACACTGCGAACCGGCTTGCGTGCCGGTCCGCAGCCGTCGATTACAGATTTTTTGCGTTCGAGGCCAGGTAGTCAGCCACGCCCTGGGCGTCGGCTTTCATGCCTTTCTGACCTGGACGCCAGCCGGCAGGGCAGACTTCACCGTGCTCTTCGGTAAATTGCAGCGCTTCGACCAGACGTACCATGTCGTCCACGTCGCGACCCAGTGGCAGGTTGTTCACCACCTGGTGCTGCACCACGCCTTCCTTGTCGATCAGGAAAGAAGCGCGCAACGCAACGCCGTCATCGTGTTCGATACCGTAAGCGCGAGTGATCTCGTGCTTGACGTCAGCCACCATCGTGAACTCGACTTCGCCGATGCCACCCTTCTCGACCGGCGTGCTGCGCCATGCGAAGTGGGTGAATTGCGAATCGATGGAAACGCCGACCACTTCGACACCCAGCTCACGAAACCTGGCGATACGGTTGTTGTGGGCAATGATTTCCGAAGGGCATACGAACGTGAAATCCAGCGGCCAGAAGAACAAGACCACGTATTTACCGCGCAGCGAGGACAACTTGAAACTGTCGACGATGGACCCGTCGCCCAGCACTGCCGCTGCATCGAAATCCGGGGCAAGCTTGTTTACCAGTACGCTCATTGATAACTCCATGAAAATTTGAAGGACAGGCCCTGAAATTGCTGCCAAGCCTATCGGGGTGACAAAGGTTAAGGAAATATCGTTTCACAATCCACTCTATAGGTCACCTCTATAGCCTGCTCGTCCGATGCCCCTCCATCTGTAGCGTTATCAACGCATATTTCGCCGCGAGCATGGCATATGCCCCCCCTTGCAACAGTCGGTGCAAACGCCCTTGCGTGGTCACGTTGACCTGCCCGCCAGCAATGTCCTCTGCACAATGCACTCATGGGCTTTCATGGCCATTGCAAAGCCGGTAAGGTCACGCCTTTCGAGTACTCGGAGGCTGCCATGCCCGCTCCCGCCCTTACCGGCCCGCAATACCTCAGAGAAGGCCTGAAACTGGTCCTCAGCCCTGGCTTGCGCCTGTTTGTTTTGCTGCCGCTGAGCATCAATGTGGTGCTGTTCTGCGGCTTGATCTATCTGGCGGTGCATCAGTTCGAGTTGTGGGTCGATACATTCATGCCCACGCTGCCCCACTGGCTGAGCTTTCTCAGCTACATCCTCTGGCCGCTGTTCGTGGCCCTGGTGCTGTTGATGGTGTTTTTCACTTTCACAGTGGTCGCCAACATCATTGCCGCGCCGTTCAATGGCTTTCTGTCTGAAAAGGTAGAAGCCGTGATTCGCGGCGTGGACGAATCGCCTGCGTTCAGCTGGGCCGAGCTGTTCGCAATGGTTCCGCGCACCCTGGCACGCGAGGCACGCAAGCTGGGCTATATGCTGCCGCGCATGCTCGGGTTGTTCATTCTGTCCTTCATCCCGGTGGCCAACATCATTGCCGCGCCGCTGTGGCTGCTGTTTGGCGTGTGGATGATGGCAATCCAGTACATCGACTACCCCGCCGATAACCACAAGCTTGGCTGGAACGAAATGCTCGGCTGGCTGAAAAGCAAACGCTGGCAGAGCCTGAGCTTCGGCGGCATCGTCTACGTGGCGCTGCTGATCCCGGTGGTCAACTTGCTGATGATGCCTGCCGCCGTAGCGGCTGCGACGCTGTTCTGGGTACGCGAGCGCGGAGCAGACGCGTTACCGGTGACCCACGCACGCGGCTGAATGCAGAAATGCCGGGGCGTGCAATACGCACCCGGCACACCTGAAAGAAAAAAAACCCAAACACTATAATTATTTACCGCACTCGGCACTGACGACCAAGGTTAAATAGGGCCTCAACCAACCCGTTCATGTGAAGCCCGCTTCTATCGAACATGACGACACATGAACTTAACAAGGAAGTTAAATCATGAATAACCATGCAACCCCTAGCGCCATCGCCAAGCAAGAAAACGCTGCAGAGATCAAAGAAAAAATTCAGGCTTTTCTGGTCAGCGAACTGTCCGAGTGGTCCATCGATCCGGACCAGGTTTATATCAACGCCGTGAACGACCCGGAAGAAGGCATCGTTATTTTCTCTGCCTCGCTTGCTGAAGACGCCTGGAATCGTGTTTACGAAAACGATGCTCCGTCTTACTCCCCTCGTACCGCCGGCCTGTTCACTGTGGCGTATTCGTATGCCGATGAACATCGCCTGGCAGCACCGGACCTGGCAAAAATCAGTGAAGTGATTGGCCAGCTGGTTAATGACCTGGGCTGATAGCGCTGATTGACTGGCTCAGTCAATACAAGCTGATAAAGGTGCCGAACGGAGGATGGATAATCTGTTCGGCACTTTGACGGGCTTTCTACCCCAAGGCAGACCCGGAGAGATAGGTCGGCATACTCATCAACCACATGGCACACCCGGCAACAATCCAGAAACCATTGGCCAGCGTTAACCTTGAGTTGCTGCTCCCGTCGGGATCAAGCGCCGCGACATTCATCTTTGACTGCACCAGCATCATATTAAGCGTCTGCGCTGTTGCCAGCAGAACGGCCCACACCAGCCAGCCTCCGGGCATTTCAAATCGCAGATTCCCTGAAGCCCCTTGCGCCAGCAGCGTCCCTGCAATCGTCAACGCCAGCGACACCGAGGCGACGAGCGCCCAATACGCCAGGTGGCCGCTCCCTTGCCGCCGCAGGCTCTTGTCCACTGTACGAAACAATGCAAAAGCGTAGATAAAGGAGAACACCACCCGCGCGACAGGCCACACGTTACTGCCCGAAAACTTCTTGTTCAACGCCCAGTTTCGATAGAACCAGTAAATTGAAAAGAACCCCGACGTCAAAAAATACAGAATAAAAAACTTCTGCAGGGACACGACATAAAACTCTGGGCCTCCACTGGCCGACGCTTCCTTATCAAGACTGGCTTTGGGTGGCGCATATATTAGATCTGACATTTCATATCCTTCTGAAAAGGAGTTGATACTATCAGACCGACATAAACCCGGCAAAAAAGATAAACATAAAGACATCTCCTACAGAAGAAAAGTCCCAGCCTTACAATCAGCGCCAAAAGCGTCTAACTGACCGCTGGCAAACCGTTGCCGCCAAAGACCAAACGTTGCCAGCATTTCAAAAAGTGTCATGTAGGCAGTCTCTGTAGGTCAAACAAATCACCGCCCCGCCCGATTGATTCAAGCCTGTAGGACTACACCAATCATCTACATTGGCATTGCGTTTGCTCCTGTTGCCTCTAAACAACAGGAGCAGTAAAGCAATGGAAAACATCGTCAATACCGCAACAACCAAAGCAGTCACCACCCCACGATCTGCCAGCCTGGAGACTCTCCCGGAATCGCGCTCAGGTCGCTTTAGCCAGATATTGAACCAAATGACTACTCAGGTGGCCGACAAGCCTGCACCGGTCGCGTCCGCGACGCCAGGCAAACAGACCCAGCCCCGCTCGACCTTTTTCATGAACAGCATGAGCCTCGAGCAACGCAAGTCTGTGATCGACGAGAAGGGCTTTCTGCCAAAACCCGCTGCAATGGAGAGCATCGCCGCCCCTCAACATCGCCATTGAAATAAACCCGCGCGGTTGATGTGAAGCCACTGAAGTTCACACAACCGCCACATAACCGAAATGTAACCAGCCGAAACTGCTCCCATGAGCCAAATTCTTAATGTCACCCTGATCACTGAAACCTTCACTCCCGAGATCAACGGCGTTGCCAATACCCTGGGGCGGCTTTGTGACGGGCTGCGAATGCGTGGGCATCGGGTAGAACTGGTCCGCCCCCGCCAGAGTGAAGAGCTTCTTTCCGGCGCGGCCGATGACCTGATGTTGTGCCGGGGCTGGCCAATACCGGGTTATCCGGGTTTGCAGTGGGGTCAGTCTTCGATGCACAAACTGCTGCGACGCTGGCAGCGGCGTCGCCCTGATGTGCTGTATATCGCCACGGAAGGCCCGTTGGGGCTGTCGGCATTGCGGGCAGCAAGACGGCTGGGCATTGCGGTGATCAGCGGTTTTCACACCAACTTTCCGCAATACACACAACAGTACGGCATGGGGTTCATTACCCGGCTGCTGACGCACTACCTGCGCTGGTTTCACAACCGTTCGCGCGTCACCCTGGTGCCGAGCATCAGTCAGAAGGTGGAACTGGAACGCCGCGGCTTTGAACGGATCGAGCTGCTGTCTCGCGGCGTCGACAGCCAGCTGTTCAGCCCGTCCAGACGTTCACAGACGTTGCGCGACAGTTGGGGCCTGCAAGCCGGTGATGTAGGCGTCATGCACGTTGGACGTCTTGCGCCGGAGAAAAACCTGGGCCTGCTCAAGGCCAGCTTCGAAGCACTCAAGGAAAGTTACCCACAGCGCACGCTCAAACTGATCGTGGTCGGCGACGGGCCACAGCGTACCCAGCTTGAGCAACAAATACCCGACGCTATTTTCTGCGGTACTCAACGCGGGGAAGTATTGGCGACACACTACGCCTCGGGAGACATGTTCCTGTTCCCGAGCCTGACCGAGACATTCGGCAATGTGGTGCTTGAAGCCCTGGCTTCAGGGTTGGGTGTCGTGGCCTATGACGAAGCGGCTGCCGGGCAGCATATCCGTCATGGCCATAACGGCGCGTTGGCGATGCCGGGCGACGAAGCCGCATTCATCGACGCCGCCCGCTGGATGCTTGAAGACAGCGAAACATTGCGTCGGGTGCGCCTGAATGCCAGACAACATGCCAGCCGCCACGGCTGGACGGCTATCATCGATCAGTTCGAGCGGCAGTTGCGTGAGGCGTGCCCGAGCGGGTCTGTCAAAGAAGCCAGGCCGGTGCGCGAAAAAACCATCAGACCAGTGTCGTCAGTGCCTCTCGACTGAACGGCAGAATGTCCTGCTCGCGCCCTTCGCGCACTTTCACGGCCCAGTCCGGGTCGACCAGCAGCGCGCGCCCCACGGCCACCAGGTCGAACTCCTCGTTACCCAGCCGTTCAAGCAGGTTTTCCAGGCTGGCGGGTTGCGCGACCTTGTCGGTATTGACCATGAACTGCAGAAACTCGCCGTCCAGCCCGACGCTGCCAACGGTAATCGTTGGTTTGCCGGTGAGCTGGCGTGTCCAGCCTGCCAGGTTCAATTCGGAGCCTTCGAATTCGGGCTCCCAGAAACGCCGCGTAGAACAATGGAAGATGTCCACGCCTGCGTCAGACAATGGCTGAAGGAATTCACCCAACGCTTCGGGTGTTTGCACCAGACGTGCGGTGTAATCCTGCTGTTTCCATTGTGAGAAGCGGAAGATGATCGGATAATCCGGCCCTACCGCCGCACGCACGGCTTTGATCAATTCGATGGCAAACCGCGAGCGATTGGCAAGGCTGCCGCCGTACTCGTCGGTGCGCTGATTACTGCCTTCCCAGAAAAACTGGTCCACCAGATAACCGTGCGCGCCGTGGATCTCGACGCCGTCCATGCCTATCGCCTTGGCATCGACAGCTGCCTGGGCGAAGGCGGCAACGACGTCGTCGATGTCCTGCTTGCTCATGCCATGCACCAGCACCTGACCGTCCTTGATTTTCTCCATCGGGCCGTAAGCGGGTACGCTGCCGTCAGGCTCGGTGCCTGGACGACGAACCGCGCCCACGTGCCAGAGCTGTGGCACGATCTTGCCGCCTTCTGCATGGACCGCATCGACCACTTTTTTCCAGCCGGCCAGCGGCGCTTCGCCAAAAAACTGCGGAACGTTCGGGTAGCCGTTGGACGCCTTGTGGTTGACCGTGGTGCCTTCAGTCACGATCAGCCCGACACCGGCCGCCGCTCGACGCCGGTAGTATTCGACCACCTTGGCGTTGGGCACATGCCCCGGCGAGAACGACCGGGTCATGGGCGCCATGACCACCCGTGATGACAACTCCAGACTGCCCAGACGAAAAGGTGTGAACAAGGCTTGTGCCGGCATGCGGAACTCCGAGGAAAAATAGTCGATGGCTATACGGCGCCGGGCGCCAGATCAGACGCGCAGAATATCGCCGGGCGTCTGCGGCGGCCCAGTACTATTGATCGGGTTGATTTGAGTCAAGAAGCCGCGAATGCGGAAGTCAGCCGGGCGAGCAGGATCGCTTCCCGGCCAAGCGCTCAGCTGTGCGCCAAGGCCTTTTCGATAGCCTGGATGACGGCAGCATCGTCTGGCGGAGTGCGTGGTGAAAAACGTGCGCTGACGCCACCATTCTTGCCCACCAGGAATTTTTCGAAGTTCCAGGTGATGTCGCCTGGAAACTCGGCCCCCTCGCCCGCCAGCAGACGGTAGAGCGAATGACGGTTCGGCCCGTTGACGTCGAGCTTTTCACCCAGCGGAAAGGTCACACCGTAATTGAGCTGGCAAAACTCGGCAATTTCCTGCTCGGTGCCTGGTTCCTGCCCGGCAAACTGATTGCACGGCAGCCCCAATATCACCAGGCCTTTGTCCTTGTATTGCTGATACAGGTTTTCAAGCGCCGCGTACTGCGGTGTCAGCCCGCACTTGGAAGCAACGTTGACCACCAGAACAACCTTGTTCTTGAAATCAGCCAGTGGCAGTTCCTGACCACCCAGCGCTTTCAATTTGATGTCGTGAAAAGCACTCATGAGAACCCCTTTTGAAACAAGTAGCCCTCGGCCACAACTTCAAAAGGCACCCTGACCGAACGCGTGACAGAATCATCATCGCCGAACAGCCAGAGCGCCTTTTCAGTGACCTGAGCCTGACAGCACGAATCAGTGCTGATGGCCGCCTTCGCCGTGAACGTGGCCATGCGCCACTTCTTCTTCACTGGCGTCGCGAATAGCCACGACCTTCACGTCGAAGTTCAGACGCTGACCCGCGAGCGGGTGGTTGCCGTCAACGGTAACATCATCGCCATCCAGATCGCGAATGGTCACGATCTGCATGCTGCCGTCCGGACCCGAAGCATGGAACTGCATGCCGACTTCAAGCGTGTCGACACCTTCGAACATGCTGGCGCTCAGGGTGCTGACCAGCTCGGCGGAGTATTCACCGTAGGCATCTTCCGGCTCGACGGCAACTTTCAATTCGTCACCGACGTCTTTGCCTTCAAGGGCTTTTTCCAGGCCCGGAATGATGTTGCCGGCACCTTGCAGGTAAACCAGCGGCGCGCCACCGGCAGAGCTGTCGATGACCTCACCAGCGTCGTTGGTCAGGGTATAGTCAATGGAGACAGCCTTATTGGCGGCGATCGGCATGGGGACAGAACCTTTGCTTAAGATTGAAGAACGAGCAAGTTTAACCAAGCCATCGCCCGAAAGCGAACGCAACTCTGACGGACGGCCCGGATTGGAGAGTTCAACTGTTGTCGATTCGAGACAGGACGAGCAAGCCTGTTGAAATACGCTACTGTTCTGCTGCCCCATTCAGCCACCACGCCCGCCGCGCTCCTGGCCTCATGTGGCGGGATTCGGCACAGGATGCGCTGGCAGGTCAGGCCTTTCGTTACGGCAGGTGTGCGAATCCACAGATAACGATAATCTTGCCGGTGAGAATTCGCGCCAGACGATTTCCAGACTTTTTTGGCCAGCCGCTGTTCCATATCTGCTGCGCCCCTTGCACTGCTCAATCGAGAAGCCCGTATGCAGACGTTTTTTATTGCCCCCACGGATTTTGGTGTGGGGTTGACCTCCATCAGCCTGGGCCTGGTGCGCACCCTTGAGCGCGCAGGCCTGAAAGTGGGCTTTTTCAAGCCGATTGCCCAGCCGCATCCCGGCGACCTCGGCCCTGAGCGTTCGACCGAACTGATGGCCCGAACTCACGGCCTCAAGCCGCCCAAGCCTCTGGCGCTGTCGCACGTCGAGCGCATGCTGGGCGATGGTCAACTGGACGAACTGCTCGAAGAAATCATCGACCTTTATCAACAGGCAGCCGTCGACAAGGATGTGCTGGTGGTTGAAGGCATGGTGCCGACCCGCAGCGCGAGCTACGCCGCACGGGTCAATCTGCACCTGGCCAAGAGCCTGGATGCCGAAGTCATTCTGGTGTCGGCGCCGGAAAACGAAGTGCTGACCGAACTGTCGGGCCGGGTCGAGCTGCAGGCTCAACTGTTCGGCGGCCCCAAGGACCCGAAGGTCTTGGGCGTGATCCTTAACAAGGTCCGCACGGACGAAAGTATGGAAGTTTTCGCGGCGCGCCTGAAAGATCACTCGCCGCTGCTGCGCAATGGCGATTTCAGGCTGCTGGGCTGCATTCCCTACCGCGCCGAACTGAACGCGCCGCGCACCCGCGACGTCGCCGAACTGCTCGGCGCAAACGTGCTGAATGCGGGTGACTACGACCAGCGCCGCATGTCCAGAATCATCATCTGTGCCCGCACGGTGCTCAATACCGTTCCGCTGCTCAAGCCCGGCGTACTGGTCGTGACGCCAGGCGACCGTGACGACATTATTCTGGCCGTGAGCCTGGCAGCCATTAACGGTGTCCCGCTGGCGGGCCTGCTGCTGACCAGCGACACCGTGCCCGATCCGCGCATTCTGGAACTGTGCCGGGGCGCACTTCAGGCCGGTCTGCCGGTGCTGTCGGTCAGCACCGGCTCTTATGACACGGCTAACCGTCTCAATCAGCTGAACAAGGAAATCCCCATCGATGACCGCGAGCGCGCGGAGATCATCACCGACTTCGTCGCCAGCCATCTGGATGCCAACTGGCTGCATCAGCGCTGCGGCACCCCTCGCGAGCTGCGCCTGTCACCTGCCGTGTTCCGCTATCAGCTGATCCAGCGTGCGCAGGCAGCCAACAAGCGCATCGTCCTGCCGGAAGGCAACGAACCGCTGACCATTCAGGCGGCGGCTATCTGCCAGGCACGCGGTATCGCGCGTTGCGTGTTGCTGGCCAGGCCAGAGGAAGTGCAAGCGGTGGCTCAGGCGCACGGTATCGAGTTGCCGCCGGGGCTTGAAATTCTGGACCCCGAAGTGATTCGCGAGCGCTACGTGACGCCAATGGTGGAACTGCGCAAAAGCAAGAGCCTGAACGCGCCGATGGCCGAGCAACAACTTGAAGACCCGGTGGTGATCGGCACGGTGATGCTGGCGCTGGACGAGGTCGACGGGCTGGTGTCGGGCGTCGTTCACTCCACCGCCAACACCATCCGCCCTGCCCTGCAACTGATCAAGACCGCGCCGGGCTGCACGCTGGTGTCATCGGTGTTCTTCATGCTGTTTCCCGAGCAGGTGCTGATGTACGGCGACTGCATCATGAACCCGCACCCGAGCGCCAGCGAACTGGCCGAGATCGCCCTGCAAAGTGCCGACTCGGCGACCGCGTTCGGACTCTCGCCACGGGTGGCGATGATCAGTTATTCCAGCGGTAACTCGGCCAGTGGCGAAGAAGTCGAAAAAGTCCGCGAGGCGACCCAGCTGGCACGGGAAACCCGGCGTGATCTATTGATCGACGGACCGCTGCAGTATGATGCCGCAGCCAATGAAAACGTTGCCCGGCAACTGGCCCCTGACAGCCCGGTCGCAGGGCGCGCAAACGTGTTTGTGTTTCCGGACCTGAACACCGGCAACACCACCTACAAGGCAGTTCAACGCAGTGCCGACTGTGTAAGCCTGGGCCCGATGCTGCAAGGCCTGCGCAAGCCGGTGAACGATCTGCCGCGGGGGGCGCAGGTGGATGACATCGTCTACACCATCGCACTGACAGCCATACAGGCCGATACACTGTCCTGATACACACTCAAGACGCCGCAGGACAGCCTGCGGCGTCCGATAACTTCCGGAGCATTGTCCGTCATGGATTTCCTGCCTGCCCCACTGCGCGGCGTCATCGCTTCGCTGCTGTTGGCGCTGAACACCATCGTCTGTTGCTCGGTGCTGTTCGTGGTCGCACTCTTCAAACTCTGCCTGCCCTTTTCTGCCGCCCAGCGTTTCACCGACTGGCTGATGAGCCACATCCACGAAACCTGGATCGGCACCAACAACGCGTGGATCAGACTGCTGTGCCACACCCGCTGGCACCTGAGCGGTCTGGAACGGCTGGACTACCAACACTCGTACCTGGTCACCAGCAACCATCAGAGCTGGGTGGACATCATGGTGCTGCAATACGTACTCAACCGGCGCATCCGTCCGTTGAAGTTTTTTCTCAAGCAGGAGCTGATCTGGGTCCCGGTGATCGGCGTGGCGTGGTGGGCGTTGGGCTTCCCCTTCATGAAGCGCTACTCCAAGGCTTATCTGGCAAAACACCCGGAGAAGAAAGGCAAGGACCTGGAAACCACCCGCCGCACCTGCGCAAAGTTTCGCCACAACCCGGTGGGGATTTTCAACTTCGCCGAGGGCACGCGCTTTACAGCCGGCAAACACGCCCAACAGAACTCGCCCTTCCGCCACTTGCTCAAACCCAAGGCCGGCGGCATCGCCTTCGTGCTGGACGCGATGGGTGAACAGCTGGAGTCGATCATCAACGTGACCATCCATTACCCGGGCGGTCAGCCCGGCTACTGGGACCTGCTGTGCGGCAACGTGAAGGAAGTGGTCGCCCACTTCGAAGAGATCAGAATCCCGCCACAGTTCCTCGGCAAGAACTACGACCAGGACGGCGAATACCGCCTGGAATTCCAGCAGTGGATCAATGCGCTATGGGAAGAAAAAGACCGGCTGCTGGACGCGATGCATGAGCAGTACCCAGCGCAGCATTGATATTGACGTGTGGGAGGTGAGAGCGAGCTTGAGTGACTTGTGGGAGCGAGCTTGCTCGCGAAGAGGCCATCAAGGCCGCCGCAAACTTCGCGTTTGAACCATCGCCTTCGCGAGCAAGCTCGCTCCCACTTTGCCCCGCATTCAACCAGTCCACGGCGCAGCGGTGTTGATCAGTATTGCTGACCCGGAATCGGCTTAAGGTTGACCTCAACAGTGACTTGTGGGAGCGAGCTTGCTCGCGAAGAGGCCATCAAGGCCGCCGCAAACTTCGCGTTTGAACCATCGCCTTCGCGAGCAAGCTCGCTCCCACTTTGCCCCGCATTCAACCAGTCCACGGCGCAGCGGTGTTGATCAGTATTGCTGACCCGGAATCGGCTTAAGGTTGACCTCAACAGTGACTTGTGGGAGCGAGCTTGCTCGCGAAGAGGCCATCAAGGCCGCCGCAAACTTCGCGTTTGAACCATCGCCTTCGCGAGCAAGCTCGCTCCCACTTTGCCCCGCATTCAACCAGTCCACGGCGCAACGGTGTTGATCAGTACTGCTGACCTGGAATCGGTTTGAGGTTGACCTCTACGCGGCGGTTCTGGGCGCGGCCGTTGACGTCGGCGTTGCTGGCGATGGGCTGGTCGGGACCTGCGCCACGGACTGACAAGTGCGACTGATCGACACCTTGGGAAGTCAGGTAGGTCGCAACGCTTTGGGCGCGTTGCTGCGACAGGTCCATGTTGTGCTGACGGCTGCCGGTGCTATCGGTGTAACCGACGATTTCAATGTTGTTCTGGTTGAACTGCTTGAGCGAACTCGCCAGGTTGTTCAGCGGCGAATAGAAGCTGCTGGCGATGGCCGAAGAATCGGTCGCGAAGGTGATGTTGCCTGGCATGATCAGCTTGATCTGGTCACCCTGACGCTGCACCTCGACGCCGGTGTTGGCCATGCTCGCGCGCAATGCTGCTTCCTGTTTGTCGGCGTAGTAGCCGTAGCCTGCCGAGGCCGCGCCCGCAACGGCAGCGCCGATCAATGCGCCCTTGCCACGATGGTTGTGGTCAATGGCCGCGCCCGCCACAGCACCGGCCAGTGCGCCGAGTCCGCCGTATTTGGCCGTTTTGCTCATCCCTCCGGAGCTTTGCGCCTGGCCTTGATTGTCATAAGGATTGGAGGTCGCACAGCCAGACAGCAGGGCGACGGCAGTGGCAACAATGATCAAACGACGCGAGGTAAACATTCAGGAGCTCCTGGTTTTGACGAACGCTAATAACCGGATTAGAGCATGCCGGCTGTCAAAAATTCCTTAACCCAGGCTGAACCGCCCGCCGTACGGGCTTGCGGGCCTTTTGGTCAGCGTCGTTCTTCACGAATGAATGGCTCACCCAAGGCGCCTGGCTGACTCATCGATTGGCGCTTGCCACTGGCCACCCAGACCATCACCAGCAACGTGACCGCATACGGCGTCATCAAGACGAAGTACTGAGGAAGACGCACGCCCATCGCAGCCAGTTGCGGAATCAAGGCTTCGATACCACCGAACAACAGGGCTCCGGCCAGTGCGCGCCACGGCGACCAGCGCGCGAAGATCACCAGCGACACCGCGATCCAGCCGCGCCCACCGGTCATGTCCGCAATCCACATCTTGGTGCTGAGTACGGCGATGAAGCCGCCGGCCAGCCCCATCAGCGCCGCCCCCGCAACAATCGCTGCCAGGCGATACCCCAACACCGAAATACCCGCCGCGTCGGCGGCCTGAGGGTTCTCGCCAACCGCCCGCAAGCGCAACCCGGTGCGGGTGCGGTCAAGCAGCCAGACCACAGCGATGAAGATCACTACCGTCAGGTAAACCAACGGATTCTGGACGAAGACCTTGCCCACCACCGGCAACTCGGACAACGGCCACAGCTCGACCGCCTGCAAGCCGCTGACCGGGCGATTGGTCCAGCCAAGCAGCGTGCCCAGCAACCCGGTCAACCCCTGACAGAAGAACACCAGCGCCAGCCCGGCAATCACCTGATTGATCCGCAGCACCAGCACCATCAGCGCAAACAGCAGCGACACGCCACCGGCCGCTGTCATCGACGCCAGCAGGGACAGCCCTGGCGACCCCAGACTCAACTGCATGCCAATGCCCGCGAGTGCGCCGACCAGCATCAGCCCTTCGACACCCAGCGCCAGTACACCGCTGCGTTCGATGAGGATCAGGCCCAACGCCGCCAGCGCAAACGGCACGGCGAAATCCGGCGCGCTGCCCAGCCAATGGGAAATAAGCTCCATCAACGTTCCCCTGCCTGAATGCGCCGCAGCCGATGGCGGATGAAAAAGTCGGACGACGCAACGCAGATCACCAGGATGGCCTGAATCAGTTGCACCATCGAAAACGGGATCTGATAGAACACCTGCAAGTTGCGCCCGGCGACAAACAGCATGGCAATCAGCAGCGCGACAACAGTGGCGGCGACCGGATTGTTGCGAGCCAGAAAGGCGATGAGAATCCCGGAAAAGCCGTAGCCCTGATAGAACGACTGAGTCAGGCGGCCTTCCTGCCCCGAGGTCACAACAAAACCTGCCAAACCCGCCAGGCCGCCGGACAGCAGCACGGTGCCAATGATCATTTTGCGCACAGGCACGCCCACGGCGGCAGCGACTTTCGGGTTGGCATCAACGAAGCGCAGGTACAGGCCGGCGCGCGAGATGCCGACAAACCACAGGGTCAGACCGGTGACCAGCCACGCCAGGAGAATCGCTGCGTTGTACCCGGCAAACAGGTCGGGCAGACGCTCGAAGCTCTGGAATGCAGGCGAGTAAGGAAAATTGTCTCGCGGGTCTTTCCAACTGCCGTACACCAGATGCAGCAGGAAGTTGGCGGCGATGTAATTGAGCATCAGGGTCGAGATGATCTCGTTGACCTGCCACTTAAGCTTCAACAGCACCGGCCCCAGGCTCCACAGTAACCCGCAGATCACCGCTGTAATCATCATCAGCGGCAGGCGCAAAGACTCTGGTCCCACCTGAAACAACGAGATCGCCGTGGCACCGATTGCGCCCCAGATCATCTGGCCTTCCAGGCCCAGGTTCCAGAAACGCGCACGAAACGCCATGCAACCGGCCAGCCCCACCATGATCATCGGCGAAGCCTGAAACAGCACCGCCTTGATGTTCTGCGCATCGAACACTGTCTGAACAACGAACTCGTTGAGTAATTCGTCCGCAGGCACGCCGGCGAGAATCAGGATCGCGGTGCAGATCGCCAATCCGATCAGCAATGCCACTCCAATGATCGACGCCTGCAACGGCCAGCCGGTCTGCTGACGAAGTTCCAGCGTGTAACGTCGCGCCAGCAAAGGCTGCCGTGCAGCGGTCGGAGATTGCATTGATTCAGTCATGGCTCACCATCGCTTTGCCAATGGCCTGACGGTCGGCAGGATGATCGAATTCGGCGACGATTCGCCCGCCATTCATCACGCCGATACGGTCAGCCAGGGCCAATACTTCATCAAGGTCTTCGCTGATCACCAGCACCGCAGCGCCCGCATCCCGTGCGGCTCGCAACCGGCCATGCACCGCGTGGGTGGCGCGTACATCCAGGCCGCGACTCGGGCTGTGAACCAGCACCAATTGTGGATCACGGCTGAACTCCCGTGCGATCACCAGCTTCTGTGCGTTGCCGCCCGACAACAGGGCGGCTTTCTGGTCGAGAGAGCGCACGCCCTGCACGTCGAACGCATCCACAGCACGCTGTGCGTCCTGCTTCAAACGTTTGTAACCCAGCCGCCAGAACGAGCCGTACTGGCCGCTGTGAAGGTTGCCGATGCCGAAGTTCTCCGCCACCGACAGCGAACCCGCCAGCGCTGCGCCGTAACGATCCGCCGGGATCGAAGCAATGCGCAGTTGCCGACGCTGCTCGGCCGAGGCGGTGCGCAGGTCGCCAAAGGACGTCAGCTGAATGTCACCCTCGGTGGGTTGCGGCAGCCCCATCAGCGCATTGGCCAGTTCCGCCTGACCGTTGCCGCCGACGCCTGCAAGGCCGTAGATCTGCCCGGCACGCAAGGTCATGTTCACGCCGTTGAGCGCACGGTTGCCGATGCTGTGCAAATCCTTCACCTGCAACCGGACTTCGCCCGGCGTTGCAGGATGATGCTCGCCGACCGGCACCGATTCGCCCACCGTCAACTGCACCAGTTGCTCGACGCTGACGCCCTGCGGATCAAGCGTTTGTATCGTGCGCCCGCCCCGCATCACGGTCACACGGTCGGCGTAGCGTTTGACGTCGGCCATCTTGTGCGTCACCAGAATCACCGCAGCGCCTTGCCGTGCAAAGGCCTGCACGGTAAGCAGCAAGCGTTCGGCTTCCTGATCGGTCAGCACCGCGGTCGGCTCATCGAGAATCAGAATGCGGGCACCGGCCAGCAGTACTTTGAGAATCTCGACGCGCTGCTGTTCAGCCACCGACAGGCTGTCGACGGTCCGGGTCGGGTCGATCACGAAACCCAGCGCTTCAGCCTTGCCGACAATGTCCTGCTCCAGCGCGCGCAGACGCTTGCGATAACTGCCTTCGCCGGGTTGCTCGGGCAATGCCAACAGGATGTTCTGCGCCACCGTAAAGGGCTTCACCAGTTTGAAGTGCTGGTGAACCATGCCAATCCGGTAACGGCTGGCGTCTTTCGGGCCTTGAAGCTGAACCGGGTTGTCGTCCAGCATCAGCGTGCCGGTTTCCGGCGCATAAAGGCCCGCTGCAATATTCATCAGCGAAGACTTGCCTGCACCATTCTCGCCCAGCAGCGCATGCACTTCGCCCCAACACGCAGTGAAATCGGCATCGATCAGCGCCTTGAAACCATCGAACGACTTGCTGATACCGGTGAGTTGCAGCGCGTTGACCTGACTCATTGCTGAGTCTTCACGCCTTCGACAAACCAGTCCATTTTCCAGAGGTCCGGGTCGGACAACTGCTGACCGGCCGCCACACGCTCCTTGCCGTCGCGATCCGCCAGCGGCCCGCTGTAGACGATTTTCTTGCCTGCCAGCAGTTCAGCGCGTTCGGCCTCGATCTGCTTGCGGTTATCCGCGGAAATGATCGAGTCGTTGGTCAAGGTGATGTCGGTGCCGCCCTGCTGCATCGACAGCAGCGCGCCATTGGCGGCCGGGACCCAGTTGCCGGCGATGATTTTCTTCAGCTCCGGCCCGAGAAACCGGTCCCAGACCCAGACCGATGAGCAAACGGTCGCTTTGGGGGCGAACTCACTCAGGTCGCGATGGTGACCGGTGCCATGAATGCCACGCTCCTGAGCGACGATCTGTGGGGTCGGGCTGTCGACGTGCTGGCCGACCACATCGACGCCGTTGTCGATCAACGCCATGGTCGCGGCGCGCTCTTTGACCGGGTCGTTCCAGGCGCCGGTATAGACCACCGTGACGGTGGCTTGCGGGTTGATCTGCTTCGCGCCCATTTCATACGCGTTGATGGTCCAGTTGACCTGGCCAAACGGGTTGGCGGCAACGAAACCCAGCTTGCCGGTCTTCGACGCAGCGCCTGCCGCCATGCCGCACAGGTACTGGCTCTCGTAGGTGCGTCCGTAAAACGATTCGAGATTGGGCGCATTGGTGGTGCCCGAGCCGTTCAGAAACGCCACGTCAGGGTATTTTTTCGCCAGCGTGAGGAAGGTGTCGGAGTAGCCGAACGCGGTGCCCACGATGACATTGGCGCCGCGCGCGATGAGTCGGTCGACCACCGGCGTGATGGCTGCGGCATTTTCGGGCACGCTTTCCACGAACTGGATTTTTGTGTCCAGATCCTTTTCCAGCTTGAGGCGCGCCTCATCGAATGCCTGAGTCCAGCCGCCGTCATTGCGCGGGCTGATGTAGACCATGGCGATTTTCGCAGGCCCCTTGAGGGTCAAGCCCTCGGCCTGAGCGAAGCCAGCGGCCCCGAACGCTACCGCCGCACACAATGTCCCGGGCAACAGTTTCTTGTACATAGACGTTTCCTGAGGGTAATGGCCGATGAGCGCCCGGTCTGGGCACACAGGGCATTAGCAGCATCCATGCCACTACCCGGGAAAACGCTCTGGAACAGCGACCTGACTCGAATGCGCCACCAAAAACAGATCAAATGGTCCGAATCAGAGCACTTGGTTTGTGCATGCCGCCCATTCGCTGCGCGTCCGAAGTGCGTGCGCCGGAGCAAGCGCTGTTTTCAGGGCGTACGCGGCAGGATTCCGTCCAGGATCATGCTGCGCAGGCTCGCCAGCACTTCCTCGAAAAACGCCGGATCATCCAGTGTCCTTCCGGTAACGGCCTCGACCTGAGTGCGGAAATCGGCGTAATGCTGGGTGGTCGCCCACAGGGAGAAAATCAGGTGATGCGGGTTGATCGGCGCCAACTGGCCGCTGTCGATCCAGTGCTGGATCACCGCCACCTTGGCCTGCACTGCATCGCGCAACGGGTGCTGCAACTCGCCGTGAATCAGCGGGGCGCCCTGCATCACCTCCATGCAGAACAACCGTGATTCGGCCGGATGATCACGGGACATCTCCAGCTTGGTCCGGATATAGGTTCCGATGGCCTGCACCGGGTCTTTATCGGCGGTGAAGTTCATCAGCGGGCGGAGCCAGACCTCCAGTAACTGACGCAACACATTCAGGTACAGGTCGTCCTTGCTGCTGAAGTAATACAGCAGGTTGGTCTTGGACACGTCCGCCAGGCTCGCCACTTGATCCAGGCTGCTGCCATGTACGCCGTAGCGGGAAAAGACCTCCAGCGCCGCATCGAGAATCTGCGTGCGCTTGCCTTCCATCAGACGCATGCGCCGTTTCAGCGACGTGGCGCTGGGTTCACGGGTGGCCTTGACCACCGTATCAGGCTTGACCTTGCCTACGCGCTTGCTCGCGGACTCCGTCACGGGAGGTTTTCTGTTCACGCACATCCATCCAGTGATGCCGAAATGAGCGGGCATCTTAACGGGCGCAGCCGTTTTGTCGATACGACCCGACCGTCCGGCAAGCGCTGCCCCATCTGCGTGCGCGCCGCACAAACCAAGTGCTCTGATTCAGACCAAATGGTCTGAAACAAGCAGCATGAATTCGTAACGTGTTGAATAAAAACGCTAAAAAATTCTGGCCCGCTTAATGCAAACGACGATTCAAGTGCCTTGGCACGCATCGACCCACGCAGAGAGGCCTCATATGGACATTGGTATCTTCATCCCTATCGGCAACAACGGCTGGCTGATTTCAAGCCATGCACCGCAGTACATGCCGACGTTCGAGCTGAACAAACAGATCGTGCAGAAGGCCGAAGGCTACGGTTTCGACTTTGCGTTATCGATGATCAAACTGCGTGGTTTTGGCGGCAAGACAGCGTTCTGGGAGCACAACCTGGAATCGTTCACGCTGATGGCCGGGCTGGCGGCCGTGACCAGCAAGATCCAGCTGTTCGCCACCGTCGCCACCCTGACCATTCCGCCTGCCATCGCCGCGCGCATGGCCTCGACCATTGACTCGATCTCCAACGGTCGCTTCGGGATCAACCTGGTCACCGGCTGGCAAAAGCCTGAGTACGAGCAGATGGGCCTTTGGCCCGGTGACGAGTTTTTCCACACCCGTTACGAGTACCTCGCCGAATACGCCCAGGTGTTGCGCGACCTGTGGGCCAACGGCCGCAGCGACTTCAAAGGCGAGCATTTCAGCATGCAGGACTGCCGCGTCAGCCCGCGCCCACAGGCCGATATGAAGCTGATCTGCGCCGGCCAGAGCGAAGCCGGCATGGCGTTTTCGGCGCAATACGCCGACTACAACTTCTGCTTCGGCAAAGGCGTGAACACCCCCACCGCGTTTGCGCCGACCGCACAGAAACTGATCGAAGCCAACGCGCAGACCGGTCGCAACGTCACCTCGTGCGTGCTGTTCATGATCATTGCCGACGACACCGATGAGGCCGCACGCGCTCGCTGGGAACACATCAAGGCCGGCGCCGACGAAGAAGCCATTGCCTGGCTGAGCGAAAAAGGCGCAGCGGACAAAAGCGCAGGCTCGAACCTGCGGCAGATGGCCGACCCGACGTCGGCGGTCAACATCAACATGGGCACGCTGGTGGGGTCCTGGGCCACTGTGGCGAAGATGCTCGACGAGGTCGCCAACGTGCCGGGCACTCAGGGCGTGATGCTGACCTTCGATGATTTCGTGAAAGGCGTCGAAGATTTCGGGCAGAAGATCCAGCCGCTGATGACCAGCCGCAAGCACATCACCCAGCTCAAGGAGGTGGTGTGATGAACGCTCCGGCAACGGTCGCAGGCGTCGACCTGCCGCTGGACCCGCACCCCGCCCGCGTGCTGCCCGCCCGCCCCGAGGCACTGCGCATGAAGCTCGGGGAAACAGCGCTGGTGGTGGTCGACATGCAGAATGCCTACGCCTCGCTCGGCGGCTACCTGGACCTGGCCGGTTTCGACGTGAGCAGCACCGGACCGGTCATCGCCAATATCAAAAAGGCCTGCGCTGCGGCACGGGCCGTCGGCATTCCGGTGATCTTTTTCCAGAACGGCTGGGACCCGGCGTATGTCGAGGCCGGCGGCCCCGGTTCGCCGAACTGGCACAAGTCCAACGCACTGAAAACCATGCGCAAGCGCCCTGAGCTCGAGGGGCAATTGCTGGCCAAGGGCGGCTGGGACTATCAACTGGTCGATGAACTGACACCCCAACCCGGCGACATTGTGGTGCCGAAGATCCGTTACAGCGGCTTCTTCAACTCCAGCTTCGACAGCGTGTTGCGCAGCCGAGGCATCCGCAACCTGGTGTTTACCGGCATCGCGACCAATGTCTGCGTCGAATCGACCCTGCGCGACGGCTTCCATCTGGAGTATTTCGGCGTGGTACTGGCGGATGCCACCCATCAGGCAGGTCCGGAATTCGCTCAGCAGGCCGCGCTGTTCAACATCGAAACCTTCTTCGGCTGGGTATCCAGCGTCGACGACTTCTGCACCACTTTCAGCCCTGTCGGGTAACCTTCGTGAGGACCTCTGCATGACCAAGAAAGCGATTATCCCTGCCGGTACCACCAAGCCCATTGCCCCGTTTGTGCCGGGTTCGATGGCCGATGGCGTGCTGTATGTCTCGGGCACCTTGCCGTTCGACAAGGACAACAACGTGGTGCATGTCGGCGACGCGACCGCGCAGACCCGTCATGTGCTGGAAACCATCAAAAGCGTGGTCGAAACCGCCGGCGGCACGATGGACGACGTCACCTTCAACATGATCATGATCCGCGACTGGGCCGACTACGCCAAGGTCAACGAGGTGTACGCCGAATACTTCGCAGGCGAGAAGCCGGCCCGTTACTGCATCCAGTGCGGACTGGTGAAACCCGAAGCCCTGATCGAAATCGCCAGCATTGCCCACATCGGCTGAACACGCCTATCAAAAAGCCGCCCCTAAAACCGACCTTAAGCCCGCCCGGGAGAACGCGCATGTACCATGAAATTCACCGTTGCCAGCACGCCGACGCGCCGCTGCTGGTGCTCAGCTCCGGGCTGGGCGGGTCCAGCCGTTATTGGGCGGACGACCTGGCGGTGCTGACCCGCGACCATGATGTTCTGGTTTACGATCACGCGGGCACCGGGCGCAGCCCTGCGGTCCTGTCGCCTGAATACTCGATCCGCCACATGGCGGTCGAATTGCTGACCCTGCTCGACTCGCTCGGCATCCGGCACTTCCACTTCATGGGCCATGCGCTGGGTGGGCTGGTCGGTCTCGAACTGGCCCTGTTACGCCCGAAATTATTGCAAAGCCAGGTGCTGATCAATGCCTGGAGCCGTCCGAACCCGCACAGCGCACGCTGTTTTTCCATCCGCAAGAAACTGCTGCTGGACAGCGGGCCGCACGCCTATGTGCAGGCACAGGCGCTGTTTCTGTACCCGGCCGACTGGATTGCCGCCAACAGCACCCGGCTGGCCGATGACGAAGCTCACGCGCTGGCGCATTTTCCCGACACCGAGAACCTTCTGCGCCGCATCAATGCACTGGAGACGTTCAACGTCGAAACCGACCTGGCTGATATTCACGTCCCGACCCTGCTGATTGCCAACCGCGACGACATGTTGGTGCCCTGGCAACAATCCCGGCATATGGCCGAAACGCTGCCGGATGCCAGGCTGGTGCTGCTGGAATATGGCGGCCACGCCTCAAGCATCAGCGACCCGCCGCCTTTTCAACGGGCTGTTCTCGATTTTCTGGGCTCGGTCCGAAAAGTCGGCGAGCGCAGCCACTTTACGCACGAAGTCTGAATGCCCTTTCTGAAAGGAATCTCGCCATGCCCGCCCATCCAGATCAAACCAGTCCGATCCTGCCCGCCGACCGCGCAGCGGTAAGCCAGTCGGCCTTTCGCGAGGCCATGTCCGGCCTTGCCGCAGCGGTCAATATCATCACCACCGACGGCCCTGGCGGACGAGCCGGCTTTACTGCTACGGCGGTGTGCAGCGTGACGGACCAGCCACCGACACTGTTGGTCTGCATCAATCGAAGTGCGTCGGTTTATGACACCTTCATCGGTAACGGCACGCTGTGCGTCAACACCTTGGGGAACAGTCAGCAGGAATTGTCCAACCTGTTTGGCGGCAAAACCTCACAGCCGGAACGTTTTGCCGCGGGCCGTTGGGAAAGCGGAGTGAGCGGCGCGCCCATACTGGACGGTGCCAGACTGGCGCTCGACTGCAAGGTGACTCAATCAGTCAGCGTCGGCACTCATGACATTCTTTTTTGTGAAGTACTGGATATCAGGCATCAAAGCGAATCTGACGCGCTTGTGTATTTCGGCCGCCGATACCATCACCTGCCGGGCACAGCCGCCACGCTCTGAGGACGGTGTTTCATTGCATGGCAACGTCAGAAAACCCGCGCATTGTGTGTTTCGCTTCACGCAGGCAGAGGCCTTCTACGAGTTGTTGACGCACAATAAATAGACATGATTTTTTCCCTGTCAGCCCCGTATACTGGCATATTGAGATCAGGACGATCCTTGAAGTCAACGAGGTGAAATCATGTCGATCAATCACAAACACCCGCTGCTGGCCCACCCTGGCAGTCGATCAAAGACGCGCAGTTTCCCTTTCTCATCGCCCATGTCCCTGCACATGGGTATCTGGATATGCTGAAAAAAATACCCGTTACCCAGCTTGCTCTGGGCATGCATATTCATAAATTCTGCCGCCGCTGGACCAATGATCCGTTCTGGACCAGCCTGGTCGAAGTCATGCTCGATGACGCCGACGTGCTGAAGCGCATTCAGAGATCGGGCACCAAAGAAGTCTGGATCGAAACCGGAAAATGCCGCGTGATCGAGCCGGTGGCGGCCCCTGCCTCTTCCGGGCCTGAAACGTCTGTGTCTGATACCGCTCCGGTCAGCCTCGACAAGGAAGTGCTGCGTGCTCGGGCCATCTGCGCCAGGGCCAGGAACGCGGTCATGAACATGTTCACCGAAGCGCGCATGGGCAAGGCGATGAACGCCGAAAACGTGCAATTGCTGGTCGAAGAAATCTCCAGCTCGATTCTGCGTCACCCCCATGCACTGATCAGCCTGTCGCGCCTGAAGACGGCCGACGAATACACCTATATGCATTCGGTGGCCGTCTGCGCACTGATGGTCGCCTTGGCCAGGCGCATGGGCATGCCGGACGAACAGATACGTCAGGCAGGCGTGGCGGGGCTGATGCACGATGTCGGCAAAATGATGATCGACCCGGAAGTGCTCAACAAACCCGGACGGCTGACCCATGAAGAATTCGAGATGATCAAGGCCCACCCCGAACTGGGCGTGAATATCCTGAGAAACAGCCAGCCGGTGGCGAACGTGATCATGGATGTTTGCCTGCATCACCATGAAAAAGTCGACGGCTCGGGCTACCCGCATGGCTTGCAGGGCGATCAGATCAGCCTCTTTGCCCGCATGGGCGCGGTCTGCGACGTGTATGACGCCATCACCTCCGACCGGCCTTACAAAAAGGGTTGGGGCGTTGCCCATTCGATTCGTCAGATGGCGTCGTGGAAAGGTCACTTCGACGACGGCGTGTTTCAAAGCTTCGTCAAGACGGTGGGCATCTACCCTGTCGGCACGCTGGTAAGGCTGGAAAGCGGACGGTTGGGCATTGTGGTTGACCAGAGTGAACAGTCCTTGCTGAAGCCGAAGGTGAAGGTGTTCATGTCAGCTCATACCGGCAAGACCTTCGCGGCCCAGATACTCGATCTGGAGGACGCTGCAGAATGCGACGCGATTGTGAAAATCGAGTCGCCTGACGATTGGGGGCTGGAGAACGTTGACGCGCTGTGGGCAGGAAGCCCGAGCTGATCCGCGCCCGCCCGTCACCCCAACAAGCCCAGCACCTTCGCCCTCGCCACCGCTTGCGTACGCCGCTCGACCCCCAGTTTGCTGTTGATGTGGCTGGCGTGGGTCTTGACGGTGTGCAGGGAAATGAACAGTTGCTCGCTGATTTCCTGATTGGAGCAACCCTGTGCAATCAGGTGCAGCACGCCCAGTTCGCGCACACTCAGGCAGTCGCTGCCATGCGCAGGCTCGGGCGCCTGCGGTACGAAGCACGCGGGAAATGTTTCCAGCAGCGCGTTACGCACCTTGCAAGGTGGCGCCTGGAGCAACTGCTCGTGCAGCCACTGCGCCTGTTCGCCCAGGAGAATCCTGAAAGGCAGCAGCGCGCCTCCGGCAGCCACGCGCAGGCAGCGCAGCAACAGATGACGGGCTTCGTCATGGCGTGCCTGAGTCAGTAGAAGGCTGATCTGTTGGGTCATGGCGATCAGCTCGAGCAATTGCGCACCGACGTCACGGGCACGTTGCTCAAGTGCCCGCAGGCGTTGCTCACTGGCGATAGCGTCGCCCTGTATGCGCTCTAGCACGGCACGCTGCAGTTCGATGTGCTGCGGCAATTGCGGATGGCACTCGGGAGCGGCTGCGCCGAGGCCTGCGTTGTACGTCTGGGTCAGGCGCAGCAACCAGGCCTCGGCCAGGTCAATGCGCCCCTGCAACAGCCACAGCTCGCATTTGACCAGCGTGATCATGGCCAGGTAGTAGATCGGCGGCACGTCCCAGATGTGCATCAAGCGCTCGGCCTCGGCCAGTTCGGCGAACGCCTCGGAAAACCGGCCGGCACAGCCCTCCATCGTGGCAATCACACAATGCCCGATCAGCACGCTGATGTCCCGACAGGCGCGCGCCTCGGCCAGTCCGGCCAGCAACAGGACCCGGCCTTCGTCCACCTGCAGACGCAAGGTCAGCAAGTAACCTTCATACAGCGTCAGGCGTGCGCGCACGGCATACAGCCTTACGGCAGACAGCCCCTTGAGGCGCTGCAGACCGCGCCGCACCTCTTCAAGTGCGCGAACCACTTCGCCTCGAGCCTGCAAGACCCTGGCGCGGTCGTAATGCGCCAAGGCTTCGAACAGCGGATTGGCGACCCGCTGCGCCAGCTCCAGCGCGTCGCGGTTCAGCACCCTCGCCCGCCACAGATCACCGTCGGCAATCGCCAGGTTGGCCAGCGTCGAAAGGCACACCAGCCGTTGGCCGTAACGCTTTTGAGGCAAGGTCAACAGGGCTTCAGCGCAATAACGCTCGGTCTTTTCACTGTCGCCGCGTCCGCGCGCAATGATGCCACTGAGCGCCAGCCACTGGGCGAGCATGGATTTCTGCGCCGTCGCCGAAGGCGCAGGCAGGAACCGGCTCAGTTGATTGGCCAGCTCCTCGGCGGCGTCCAACTGACAGGCCAGCCCCAGTGCCCAGGCGTACAGGACGATCAAACGTGGCGTGCTGGTCAGCAGGTCATCCGGGAGGTCCATTTTCCAGCGCAGCAGCATGCCGACGTTCTGCTCGGCCAGCAGTTGTTCTTCGGACAGGTTCTGCACCAGATTGGCGGCTACATCCAGGTGCCCTGCGCGCAGGGCCTGCTCGACCGCTTCGTCCAGCAGACCCTGGGCACTGAACCAGCGGCAGGCGTTGAGGTGCAGTCGGGTGGGCTGCGGCCCCGCCGCCTGACGGGCGCGCAGCAGATCGGAAAACAGATGGTGATAACGAAACCAGTGGCCCTGTTCGTCCAGCGGCACCAGAAAGACCTGATGCGCCTGCAAATAACGAAGCATTTCGGCGCTGTCATGGGTGTCCCGCGCGGCATTGCACAGCTCGGCGCAAAACCGCTCCAGGCAGGCGGTGTCGTACAGAAACGCTTGAACATCGGCCGGCAGGCAGTCAATCACTTCTTCGAGCAGGTACTCGCGGATCAGCACTTCGCTGCCCCGCAACGCCTGCGGCAACGCGCACTCCTCACCGGCTTCGGACGCCGCCAGCAGCCAGAATCTTAAACCGGCGACCCAGCCTTCGCTGCGCTGAATCAGGCTCTGCAGCGTTTCGCTGTCGAGCAGGCGTCCCGGTTGGGCCAGCACCGCAACGGATTCGGCATGGGTCAGGCGCAGGTCCTGTTCGTTGATTTCAAGCAACTGCCGGGTCAGACGCAAGCGCGCCAGGTGCCAGTCAGGACGTTGCCGGCTGGTGACCATGACCACCAGCCCGACCGGCAGATGGTTGAGGAAAAATTGCAGGCAGCGGTCCAGCACCGGGCCTTGCGCCAGATGGTAGTCATCCAGCACCAGCAACAGCGGTTTGCTCAACATCAGGTGCATGGCCAGCTCGTCGAGCAGGCTGTCGAGCCATTCTTCGAACGCGAACGGTTGATGACGCTGACGCATCTTCAACAGGCCCATCGCCTGGGTGCCCAATTGCGGGAAAAACTGTTGCAGGCTGGACAGCAGGCGCTCCAGAAAGCGGCCCGGATCACTGTCTCGCGCACTCAGCCCCAGCCACACGTTCTGCCATTTGTCCGGCAAGCCCTGGCAGAACTCGACCGCCAGCGAGCTCTTGCCAAACCCGGCTGGCGCGCACACCAGCAGCAGCCGCCCGCCCAGCCCCTCATCGAGGCGCTGACACAGGCGGGAACGAGGAACATAACCCTCGGGAAGTGGTGGACGGAAAAATCGCCCTTCCAACGCAGGAATCGCGCTGTCTGTGAACCCTTGCATTCGGGACAGATCAGTCATGGGCGGCTCATGTGGGAATCGTGTGTTTCGCCATCGCGGTGTTCGGAGACTAGCGGGTAAATCTCCACTTTTGAAAGTTCATCACCGAAAAGACTGTAACAAAATTCCTACAGCTTATAAGACCGATACACAGACGCAGAAAAGCCCCATTCATGGGGCTTTTCTGCGAACTGGCTGCTTGTCGGCGTGCGGCCTGTATCAGCCCGTGTTACACGCCTTCGGTCAGCGTACGCCCTCCTGACGCAATGCGTTCGGAGTGAAGTCGCTGGTGCCTGCCGTGAAGCCGAACTCGTAGGCTTTCTTTTCCTCGTTTTTCATGCCCAGCGCCACATAGCGACCGGATTGCAGGTCATACAGGGTTTCGATCGCATACCACGGTACTTGCTTGTCGTAGTAGTTCTCGGAGTGCGCCTCGGCCACACGCCACAGCTGGCCGCGACCGTCGTAATGATCGATGACAGCGGCTTGCCAGGTGTCTTCATCGATGAAGAAGTCGCGCTTGGCGTAAATATGCCGCTGGCCTTCCTTGAGGGTGGCGGTCACGTGCCAGACACGGCGCAGTTCGTAGCGAGTCAGGTCCTGATTGATATGGCCGGCCTTGATGATGTCGGCATACTTGAGTGTCGGGTCATCGAGCTTATGGCTGTTGGACGCGATGTACATTTCCTGCTTGCCGATCAGTTTCCAGTCGTAGCGGTCGGGCGCACCGTTGTACATGTCCAGGTTATCGGAGGTCCGCAACCCGTCGGACGCCGTACCCGGCCCGTCATAAGACACCTGTGGCGCACGACGCACACGTCGCTGGCCGGCGTTGTACAACCAGGCCGAGCGCGGTTCGGCCACCTGATCCAGGGTTTCGTGTACCAGCAGCACACCACCGGCCAGACGCGCCGGAGCGGTGACTTCCTGCTTGAAGTAGAACAGCACGTTACCCGGATTTTTCGGGTCGAAATCCCTCATCTTGTCGCGGAACACGAACTGATCAGAGAAGTACACCAGGCTGTAGGAGCCGTTGGGCTGCGGCGTGGCCTGAGTCACCAGACGTTTCACGCTGCCGCCACGGTAGCGGGTAATGTGGTTCCAGATGACCTCGACACCGCTGGCCGGAATCGGGAACGGAATGGCGGTATCGAAGTTTTCCAGCCCACTGCCGCCACCGACCAGCTTGCTGGTGGTGGCGTTTTTCTTGATTGCGGCGAACACGTCATCCGGCACGGTGGCGCCACGGTGAGTCGGGTAAACCGGAATGCGGTAGCTGTCCGGGTAGCGCTTGAACATCGCGTATTGCCCGGGCGCGAGCTTGTCCTTGTACTGCTCGACGTTGGCCGCTGTGATGATGAACAACGGCTTTTCACTGGCGTACGGGTTGGCAAGGAAGCCCTTGCTGTCGACCGCCCCGGCGTTTTTCGGCATCGGGCTCCAGGCCGGAATCGTATTCGCGGCGTTGCCGGCCTTCTCCGCGCCCATTGGCGTCAGGGTCGTCCCCAGCTTTGCCGCTTCGGATTCGGACACCGCAGCCATCACTCCAGTGGCCAGCAGCGACAGGCCCAGTACACCGGCTTGCAACAGACTTTTTGTTATTTTCATGTTCATCGTCATCCTGAAAACCATGTGCTTAGAAGTTCATGCCAAAGCTGAGCGCCACGAAGTCCCGGTCATCGACGGTGGTGTATTTGCCGTCAAAGAAGTTGGTGTAGGAAAGGTTCGCGGTGTAGGTGTTCTGGTACTCGGCGTCCAGCCCCAGGCTGACGGCCTTGCGCCCTTCCTCGAAGTTGCCGCCAGGTCCCGGCGAATAGCCCTTCACGTCATGCGACCAGGCGACACTCGGCCTGAGGTTGACCCCGGCAAAAACACTGTTGTAATCCCAGATGGCACGACCGCGATAACCCCACGAGTTGGCGGTAGTGAAACCGTCGTCCTCGCAATACCGGGTCAGGTTGTTCTGCTCGGCGCCGGTCAGCGTGCCTGCGTTCAACGTCGCGCACTGACCGCCCGGCAGCGGGCCAGGCCCATAGACAGGGTCGCGGCCGTAACGGATTTTCGAGGTACTTTCCAGGCCACCCACGTGGGTCCAGCCCACTTCGCCGACCAGGGTCAGGCGTTCCGCCCCCATGACCTGATCGAAGAACTGGGTGAAGGTTGTTTGCAGCTGAGTGATTTCCTTGCGGCGGTAACCGGGCTGATCGGTATTCGGTTGCCCGCTCAGCAGCGATACGTTGGGGTTGAGCGGGGATATGCCGGAATACAGGATGTCGGTGGTGTTGACCTGAATCGGCGCGTTAGGGCGGTAGCTGATCTCGCCGCTCCACGCAGTGCCGGTGGGCAATGTGGTCGAGAAGCTCAAACCGTACAGGCGAATGTCTTCGGGGTATTCGACGTAATAGCTGGAGTTGCCTGCCACCACCACCGGCAACAACGTCGGTGCCAGTCGGGCCGCGGTTGCGGCAGGAATACCGTTGCGAACCAGCGAGCCGACCAGCCCTTGCGGACTGAACGACGCAGCCGAACCACCGCGGCCACTGAAAATCGGCGCACGGCTATGGTAATTCATCATGTATGCGCCGAACTCGGTGTCCAGCGGTTCGTAGTTGTAACGCAAGGCAAACCCGAACTGGCCGCTGTCGCGCGCGTCGCGGTCAGGGCCTCGGCGCACGACGGCACCCTCATCCGGGTTGCCGAACACCACGCCCTGCTGCGACAGCGAATTGAACACCGCGCCACGCGCACCCGCCGGCAAACCGGCCGCCGTCAACGAGCTGTTCAGGCCGCTGCGACTGCGCAGTACGGCCAGATTATTGTTGCAGCCGTCGGCAATCACGTCCGGTTGCGAGAAGAAGGTGCCGCAGTTGTCGACGACGGTCTGGTCCCATTCAAGCTGATAGAAACCTTCGGCAGACAGGTTATCGGTCAGGCTTTGCGACAGGTAGAACATGTTGACCGGAATCAGGCCTTCCTTGATTTCCGAACCTGGACGCCGAAAGGCCGAGACATCGACCGGGTTGACGCTGTTGATACCGCCCTGGATGAAGGTACTTTCGCCCCAACTGATGACCTGCTTGCCGAAGCGCACGGCACCCGGCTGATCGGCAATCGAGTAGTTGTGGTAGACAAAGGCGTCGAGCAACTGGAAACCGGAGGACTTGGCGCCCTCTTTGCGGCCAGAATCGCTGATGTCCTTGAACTCGCGGTTTTCGTCCTTGAGTTCGAAGTCGTACCAGTATTTGCCGCGCATGAAGACGCCGGTATCGCCGTACTTCAGTTCCAGATCATGAATGCCCTTGAATATCTTCGAAAACGTCTCCCCACGCTTGAAGTTCAAGTGGCCATCATCGGAAGTCTGCGACAACCCACGCCCGCCGTTGTTGGCCCCGATCAGGTTTTTGTTGGCATTTTCAGTCGACCAGCTCGCGCCCACCGACAGCGATGAGTCAAAGCTGCCTTCGATCTCGCCAACGTTGAACGTCACGCCGAACGCCGGGCCGGCCAGTGACGAAGCAAGGCTGACGGCCAGCGGCAACTTGGCCCGGCGCCAGAATGGGTATGTGGTTGTCATCGACGCTACTCCGTGTGTTTTATTGTTATGGCGGTGGGGAACTCAAAACCGACTCAGTCATTGAGTCCACTCACGCAGCCAGGTCCGCTCTTGCTCATTCCCTGTGCCGACTATAGCCAGCAGGCTACGCCGCTAGATCACTCTAAAGTGTGATTTGCAGGACCAACGCGTCTGGCCCGCCCGTTTCCGGGAGGGCACGCAAAAACGCATGGCGGGGAGGATGGCTTAAATTGGAAATTTGGCAAGTCGCCAATCAGAACCTGCGACCCAGACACTCGCCGCACCCGACGGGCACGGCCAGCAACCGGTGTCAGAGGGTGGACAGAAACGCGCTGTTACTGTTTTGCCATTCCGCGATGTCCAGACGCATGCGCTTTTTGTCGAGCTTGCCGACGCTGGTCTTGGGAATTTCCGTAACAAGCGCGATCTGGCTGGGAATGGCCCACTTGTTGATGTGACCTTGCTCGACAAATGGCTTGAGGTGTTCTTTCAGGCCCTTCGCATCAAGCTGATGCCCCTCACGAATCACCAGCAGAGCAAACGGTCGCTCGCCCCATTGCGGATCGGCGATTCCGACCACCGCCACTTCGCGCACGGCCGGATGCCGGCTGCACAGGTCTTCGAGCTCCAGCGAAGAGATCCATTCTCCTCCGGTCTTGATCACGTCCTTGATCCGATCGCGAATATCGATGAACCCCATACCGTCCAGTGTGGCCACATCGCCCGTGCGCAACCAGCCGCCGGCCCACAGTTCGGCGCCTTTCTCGGGTTCGCGAAAATAGCTTTCGGTCAGCCAGGGCGCGCGCAACACCAGCTCGCCCTGGGTTTCGCCATCGGCCGGCAGAAAATGGCCCTGCTGATCGATGATCGCCGCCTCTACCAGCATGCCGGGCACCCCGGCCTTGATGCGATAGGTAATACGCTCGTCTTCGCTGCCGGCTTTCAGCTCTTCATTGATGTGCGCCACTGAGATCAGCGGCCCGGTTTCAGACATGCCGTAAGCGGCAGTCAGCTGGATGCCCCTGGCCTTGGCGGCCTGATACAGACTGCGGGTCAGGGCACTGCCGCCAATGATGATTTTCCAGCCGCCGAAATCTGCGTTCTGGGCGCCCTTGGCATTCAGCAGCATTTGCAGAATGGTCGGCACGCAATGGGAGAACGTCACTTTTTCCTTGCGCCACAATTCCACCAGCAGCTCGGGATCGTAACGGCCGGGGTAGACCTGCTTGAGGCCCAGCATGGTCGCCGCATACGGAATACCCCAGGCATGCACGTGAAACATCGGCGTGATAGGCATGTACGCGTCATCGGTGCCGAGCAGCCGGGTGCTGTCGACGCACCCCATGATGGTTGCCACGCCCAGCGTGTGCAGGACCAACTGACGGTGGGTGAAGTAGACGCCCTTGGGGTTGCCGGTGGTGCCAGTGGTGTAGAACTTGGTGGCCGCCGAGTCTTTGACGAAATCCTCGAATTCATAACGGGGGCTGGCGGCCGACAGCAGCGTTTCATACTCGCCCACCAGGTGGGGTAAATCGGCGGTCTTGTCCGGCAGATCGGTCAACAGCAAGGTCTTTTCGACCGTGCTCAGATGACCCGACATGGCCTTGTACAGGTCTACAAATTCGCTGTTCACCAGCACCAGCCGGTCATCGGCGTGATTGATGGTGTAGGCAATCTGCTCCGGGGAAAGCCGGACATTGACGGTGTGGATCACCGCACCGATCATCGGAATCGCGAACATGCATTCCAGGTAGCGGTGGCTGTCCCAGTCCATGACGGCCACGGTGTCCCCGGCTTTCACGCCTGCCGCCGTCAAGACGTTGGCCAGACGGCAGATACGCTCATTGAGCGTCGCGTAGGTGTAACGGACAGCATCACGGTAGACAATTTCACGCGTCTTTTCATAACGACCGCCAGACAGCAGCAGGCGTTTGATCAACAGAGGGTACTGGTAAGCGCCATCGGCTGGCGGAAGAACGCGAGTCTGTAACATAGGAGTCCCTTTCAAAGTCCACAGGCGAGGCTGGAAATATGGACTCTAGAGCCTCCGGCTGCCAGTGAAATCGGTCAAAGGAATGATTTGTCGACGTGCATCGGCCCAGCTCGCCGGACGGGTGAAAGCCTGGGTTCACCCGCGCCTTTCAGCGAACTTCGGTCAGCGCCAGCTTGATGCCCAGCGCGACCAGCACACCGCCCATTGCGCGATCAAACCAGTGCCCCATGCGCGCGAACCCGGCGCGCACCCGCGCCTGGCTGAACAGCCTTGCCACCAGGCAGAACCAGACCGCCGTCGCGACCGCGAGATAAACACCGTAACCGCCCTGCACCAGCAGCGGCGTGTGCGGGTTGATCACCACAGTGAACAGCGACAGGAAAAACAGCGTGGCCTTGGGGTTCAGGCCGTTGGTGACAAAGCCGCTGATGTATGCACTCCGAGCGCTGCGCTCGCCAGGCGTCGTCTTGATCGACGCCTCGTCGCCTGCCGCAGCCGGCTTGGCGCGCAAGGCTTTGATGCCGATGTAAAGCAGGTACGCGGCGGCGGCCCATTTCAGCGCGTTGAACAGCACGATGGACTGAGAAACGATGATTCCGATACCCAGCAGCGAATAACCCACGTGAAGGAAAATGGCCGAGCCGACACCCAAGGCCGACCAGGTACCCGCCTTGCGCCCGTGGGTCACGCTTTCCCGCACCACCACGGCGAAATCAGGGCCGGGACTGGCAACGGCCAGCAGGTGGATCAGCGCAACGGTAAGAAATTCTGGCCAGTACATGAGGGACCTCGTGGAGGGTTGACGTCAGGCTTGCCAGACTACGCCCTCTGACGTGTTCGCAAAAGGTGCTGGCGTTTTTGTGAGGCAGGGAGTGCGGAACGAGGTATTTGACTATCGTGCGACGCTCCGCGTCGCATGCCTTTCCGGACGCTCCGCGCCCTCCTGGCGACGCAGAGCGTCGAGAACTGCATTCCCACGCGGAGCGTGCGGAACGATACCTCACCTATCGTGCGACTCCCCGCGTCCTCCTGACGACGCAGAGCGTCGAGAACTGCATTCCCACGCGGAGCGTGCGGAACGATACCTCACCTATCGTGCGACTCCCCGCGTCCTCCTGACGACGCAGAGCGTCGAGAACTGCATTCCCACGCTGGAGCGTGCGGAACGATACCTCAACTATCGTGCGACGCTCCGCGTCGCATGCCGTTCCGGACGCTCCGCGTCCTCCTGACCCATATCCTGTTAGACTGCGCGCTTTTTCAGGAGCCATCCCATGGACCCGCGCAGTGAAGTGTTACTCCGTCAGGCCGAGCTGTTTCAAGGCTCGCTGCTGTTGGTCGGGCTGCCTGCCGATGACCTGCTCGGAAAACTGCCGAAGGCACGTGGCTGGTGCTGGCATGCGGGTGATCAGGCGGCGCTGGATGCTCGTTTTGAAGGGCGTGTGGACTTCGGCGTTGAAGCGCCTGAGGCTGCCTTCGACGCCGCCGTGCTGTTCCTGCCCAAGGCACGCGACCTGACCGATTACCTGCTCAATGCGCTGGCCTCTCGCCTGGCCGGACGCGAGTTGTTTCTGGTCGGCGAAAAGCGTGGCGGCATCGAAGCGGCTGCAAAGCAACTCAGCCCCTTCGGACGTGCGCGCAAACTCGACAGCGCCCGACATTGTCAGCTCTGGCAGGTCACCGTCGAGAACGCTCCGCACGCCGTTACGCTGGAAAGCCTCGCCAAGCCCTATCAGATCGAGTTGCAGGATGGCCCGTTGACGGTTGTCAGCCTGCCGGGCGTGTTCAGTCATGGCCGCCTTGATCGCGGCTCTGCTTTACTGCTGGAAAACATCGACAAACTGCCGAGTGGCAACCTGCTCGATTTCGGCTGTGGTGCCGGTGTGCTTGGCGCAGCGGTCAAGCGTCGCTACCCGCACAACGACGTGATCATGCTCGATGTGGATGCCTTCGCCACAGCCAGTTCCCGCCTGACCCTGGCCGCAAACGGTCTCGAAGCACAGGTTCTGACCGGCGACGGAATCGACGCCGCACCGATGGGTTTGAACACCATTCTGAGCAATCCGCCGTTCCATGTCGGGGTTCATACCGACTACATGGCGACAGAAAACTTGCTAAGAAAAGCACGCCAACATCTGAAATCAGGCGGCGAACTGCGGCTGGTTGCGAACAACTTCCTGCGCTATCAACCGCTGATTGAAGAACATGTCGGGTACTGCCACGTCAAGGCTCAGGGCAACGGTTTCAAAATCTACAGTGCCAAACGCTCTTGAAAATAAGCACTTGCCGAAACAATTCCACGAAGGCAGAATCCGCTCCGTCCTAGGGGAGTAGTCTCCCACGAGCGCCATGCTCGTCCGGCACGTATCAACATACTTGGTCCTCAGACCATGGTACGTGCGACCCGGAATCCGCTCAGACGGATCGGTGGTTTGACAAGACCTATGACACGAACACCTTACCCGGGGCGGGAAGGCTGTACGTGTCATAGCCGTGTCGACCCGCCCCCAGGAACCCTGATGCTGGAATCATTCTTAGTCCCTACCGCCGTCGTTGCCCTCGCCGAAATCGGTGACAAAACGCAATTGCTCGCGCTCATTCTCGCCGCACGCTTTCGCAAACCCTGGCCGATCATCGCGGGTATCGTCGCCGCGACACTGGCCAATCATGCGGCAGCCGGTGCTGTCGGCGCCTGGTTCAGCACGTTCCTTTCGGATGCGGTGTTGCACTGGATCCTTGCCGCCAGCTTCACGGCCACGGCGCTGTGGACACTGGTTCCGGACAAAATGGACGATGACGAGGCCAGCACCGCGCGAAAATTCGGCCCGTTCATGACCACGCTGATCACCTTCTTCATCGCTGAAATCGGCGACAAGACGCAAATCGCCACGGTCATGCTGGCCGCGCAGTATTCGCACCTGTGGCTGGTGATTCTCGGCACCACTATCGGCATGTTGCTGGCCAACGTACCGGTGGTGCTGGCAGGAAATTTTGCGGCAGACAAATTGCCACTGACGTTGATCCGCCGTCTGGCAGCCTGCGCGTTTTTCGTGCTGGCCCTGGTGGCGGTCTACAAGGCGATGCAGGTCAGCGGCTGGGTCTGATCAAAACCGCCGGCGCGCTACGGTGAATGCCGCAGCGCTCCGGCAATCATTCGATCAGGATTTCGGCGCTTGCTGGTAAAGCGGCATGACTTTAGGAATGGCCGCCTGCAGCGAAGCGATGCGGCTTTCCGAGGCCGGGTGAGTACTCATGAACTCAGGCTGCGACCCGCCTGAGTTCTGAGTCATTTTCTGCCACAGGGTAATGGCTGCATTAGGGTTGTAACCGGCGCGTGCGGCCAGCTCCAGACCTAACAGATCGGCTTCATTTTCGTTGCTGCGGCTGTTGGGCAGCGTCAGGCTGTAGTTCACCACCGTATCGGCCATCGCCAGGCTGTCCTGCCCGAGCCCCAACAACGCGCCAGCGCCCTGCTTGGCCATCGCCACGCCGTACGCCTTGGACATCGCTTCACGCCCGTGTTCGCGCAGGGCGTGGGCAATCTCGTGGCCCATGACCGCAGCGAGTTCATCGTCGGTCAGTTTGAGGGTATCGATCAGGCCGGTGTACACGAATATCTTGCCGCCAGGGCCGCAATTGGCGTTCAGCTCATCGCTTTTGATCAGGTTGACTTCCCACTGCCACTGCGCCGAATCGGGCCGCAGTTTCGGGGCCTGGGCAATCAGCCGGTCCGCGATTGCATGCACTCGCCTGGCGTTGGCACTGGTGGTATCCAGGACGCCTTTGCTGGTCGCTTCACTGACCGTCTGCTGATAGGACTGGGCGTACATTTTGTTGACTTCATCGGTGGAGAGCATGCTGAACATGTACTGCTTGCGCTCGACACCGACCGAGTCGCCGCTCGTGGTATTGACGGCCTGACACCCGCCGAGCAGCAACGCGGCGCTCAAGGCACAGAGGGCAAATGACTGACGCATGGTGAATCTCCTTGTGTGTAAAGCGATCATTCTCGGGGGCAGCTCTCTGCGCCAGATAACCGCCAACCGGCAGCTTGGGCTTTGAGAGAGAGGGATGGTTCCCGGAGGTGTGTCGAGTTTGTATCAGATGTACTTCAAACCGGATATCGGATTCGTCTGATTAGCCGTTTTTAGCCCTGCCGGCCTAACTTGACGGCGTAAGACACTCTGGCGCGTTGAGTTTCGGATCGTTGACCAGGTTGGCCAGCGGACGCTCCCTCAGCGCAATTTGCGGCGCAGCCAGCAAGGCTTGCAGGGTCGGCAGTGGTGTATCGGCTGCCAGCCAGTCTTTCTGGCCCTGCGCATCCAGAATCAACGGCCGACGTTGCGTCGCTGCCGCTTGCGTGACCACCGCCACGCTCAGGTACGTATGCCCCTGCACCGGATACGCTTCCCATATCGCGGCGAAAAACAGCGCTGCGCCCTCCCCCGGCGTTAACCAGAACGGGCGTTTGCGCACGTTGCCACGCCATTCATAGAAGCCATTGGCGGGAAGCAGGCAACGACGATGGGCAAACGCATCGCGAAACATCGGTTGCTCGGCAACGGTTTCGGCCCGCGCGTGAGCGGGTGTTTTCGACAGGTCGGTCAGCCACGCAGGGGTCAGCCCCCAGCGGGCACGCACCAGTTCGATACCGTCCTTGTTTTCGGCGGCACGCATGATCAACACCCAATCGGCTGGCGAGATGTTCCATTGCGCCTGCTGATCGGCAGGAAAACCGGGCAAAGCGGCAAAGGCTGGGGTCCAGCGAAACAGGGCGTAGCGTCCACACATGGGGGTTAATCAGACTCTTTTGATCGTGCTCAGCACACGAGTACATCGGGAAAGTCATCCGGCTCATCACCGAACAAGGGCAAGGCGCTATTGTACGCAGTGATCAGCTCACGTGCCCGTGCGACCTGCGCATCTTCCACCTTGATAGCCAGAAGCCCCAGCCCCGGCAGCTCGCCCATCGCGCCGAGCAGGTCGCGACCGGCCAGATGTGCCTTGATACCCTCGCTGGCGAGCATCGCCTGCAAGAGTTCGGCTTCCATCAGGTTTTCGGGCTCGTAGACTTTTTGCATCATTCGTTCTCGCTGCGAACGTCCAGACTCCAGTCTTCACCGTCGGTCTGCAGATCGAAAATGATCGGGCGGCAGCAGACCTGGCAGTCCTCGATGTACTGCTGATCGCCACCGGACAAGTCCAGCAGCGCTTCGACAGGTTCGCCACAATAGGGGCAGTCGTAGCTGTGTAATTCCTGCATCAGGGTCTCCGGGATCAGTTATGCGTATAATTGCCCTATTCTTCAGAAGGCTGTTTTAACAAAACGGTCTTCTTTTACCCTATACGTTTCCGACAAGAGAGCATGATGGGCGAATTCGATGCCATTCGACCTTACAACGACGCAGAAGTCCCCGCCGTCTTGGCACGCCTGCTGAGCGACAAAGCCTTTCTCGCCATTCTGACCCGATTCCGCTTTCCCCGCCTCGCGGGCGCACTCGGCTGGATCCTGCAGCCTACCCTGGCGCGCAAGCTGCGCCGTGAATTCGCAGGCATCGACTCGGTCGCGTCCCTGCAGGACAAGGTCGAATATTATGTCGACCACACCATCGAGCGGGCTACCGACGGCGTGACCTACACCGGCGTGGAGCAGCTCAAGTCCGGTTGCGCCTACCTGTTTCTGGCCAACCACCGCGATATCGTGATGGACCCGGCATTCGTCAACTATGCCGTGTACCACGCAGGTTTGCCTACACCGCGCATTGCCATCGGCGACAACCTGTTGCAGAAGCCGTTTGTCAGCGACCTGATGCGCCTGAACAAGAGCTTCATCGTGCATCGCTCGATCATCGGGCGTCGCGAAAAAATGGCGGCTTACCAGCTGTTGTCGGCGTACATCAATCACTCGATCACCAAGGACTGTCAGTCGATCTGGATCGCTCAGGCCGAAGGCCGGGCCAAGGACGGTGACGACCGTACAGAATCAGCCATCCTCAAGATGTTCCACATGAGCCGCAAGGATGAGCCGTTTGGCGACGTGATTCGCTCGCTGAACCTGATCCCGGTATCGATCAGCTATGAGTACGACCCGTGCGACAGCGCCAAGGCCCGCGAGCTTTACATCCGGGCGACGACAGGCTCCTACACCAAAACGCCCGGTGAAGACGATGTCAGCATCGCGCTGGGGATCACGGGCTACAAAGGCCGCGTACACGTGAACTTCGCGCCACCGATCACCGAGCATTTCGAGGACACCAAGCAACTGGCTATCGAGATGGACCGGCAGATTCTCGGAGGCTATCGACTGTTCCCGGTGCATTACCTCGCCTACGCACAGTGGAGCGATGCCGACCCCGCAGTAGAAGTGCCGAAAGCTGAAGCCCTGTTCCCGTCCGATGAACTGGAGCGCGCCAGGGACGAATGGGAAAGCCGCCTTGCAGGCGCACCTGCGGAGCACCGTCCTTATCTGATTCAGCAATACGCTACGCCGGTTCGCAACCAGTACCGGGTCAAGGCGGGCCTGGCGCTTTAGAGTGTCCGGGAGAACACCGGTCGCGCCCATGCTCCCGTGCTCATCGTTATACATGAGCCCTGAGCCCCCGAAATCGGGATTTCAGGCTTCTGCCCGCAGGGCGTGGGAGCGTCGCCCGGTCTGCTCCCACAGCCTTCTGCCAGCATCAAGAGCAGACGCGTGTATCGCGATGAACGCTCTGCGTGGGCGTGAGCCCCGGAAACATCCTGCACAAAAATACCTTGCCGCTGTCACCCAAGCGTCATGCGGCACCTGCATTGTGTGGCTCCTCGAGAAACGGACTTCCCTCTTTTTGGAGCTTGTCATGCTGCATGCAAAAAATCAGGATCGCCTCTACCTCATTGCCCAAAGCGATGAGCAGCAGGAGTTGATCGACGGTCTGGCCTTCAACGTTCAGGACCGCCACTGGCTGGTCTATTGCGCTTTGGGCGGCCATGTTCATCACGACCTGCCAGACCTGGATCAGGACACCGGTTTCAGTTTTCTGAGTTTCTACCAACAAGCAGCCTGAGCCGGACATCAGAAAAACAAAAAGCCCGACCTCTTCAACAGAGGCCGGGCTTTTTTGATGCTGCGAGGGTTACTGCGCCAGGGTAGAACCGATGGTCTGGTCCTGGAAAACGCGTGTCAGTGCGTCGCTCAACACGTCACTGACCAGCTTGGTGTTGGTTTCCTGATTCGGCGCCATGCCGAAACGCTGGTCCAGAGACGCTGCATAGCGACCGCTGTAGGTACGACCGTTGTTGCGCACGTCAGCACGGAATGTCGAGCTGATCGTTGCCTCGGTCACGTACAGCCCCTCTTTAGGCGACTGATACTTCAAATCCGCCAGGGTCACGGTCAGTTGCGGGGCATTGCCGCTTTGGGTAGGCGTGAAGCCCAACAGGCGCACTGCTGCTTCGGCCTGGGCCTGCAGCTTTGGCACGATGTCGGCACCGGTGACGCTGATGGCGCTGGTTTCCGGGTACATCCCGCCGCGGGTACCCAGTGTCGGGCCGGGGCGGCCATCGACCACGCGCACCACCACAGGCTGACCACGGCCTACTGCCGCAAGCTGCGCATTGAGCTTGGGCGTGGGACTGAGTTGTTGCGGGCTGTGGGCACAGCCCGCCAGGGTCAAACTGCTTACAGCCAGCAAACCGAACAAAATGCGACGCAGCATGCTCATTTCTCCATGGGGCAGACACTGAATGTGCAGCAGTATAGCGGCGTGCGCCATGCGCTCACCAGTGGCCGCTACGGGTTAGCCCGGATTCCTGAAAGCCGCCGGTCAAGGCAGTGCGATGTAATCAGGGCGTAACATCCGCGCGGCAGACTCGCCCACATCGCCCAGACGCTCATTCACGTCAAAGGAGCTGCGCCATGAATCTGTTCCGTTCGCTGTTCACTGCACACCGTCAGCATCGCCACTATGCCCGCGTTGACCAGGCGGGTATCTGCCGCGCGTTCAAGCACTGCACCCAACGTCCATCCGGCGTCGAGTGGGTCGAAGTGACCGAACAGAGACTGGGCTGGTTGAATCAGCCATTGCCCGCCAGCGCACGCGTGGCGCAGCGTAGCGTACGTTCAACACGCGGTCAGTTGCTCACCGCCTGACCCGACAGCGAATAAAAGTCATTTAAACCGATCAATTCCTGTCATTTCATCGCTATAATCTCCCCCCGATTATAAGGACGTCTCCTGATCGGGCCTCGCAGCATCGCTAATCACCGTATTAGCACCTCCGTACCGCCCACAGAGAGCCGCCCACACAGGTCATTTGCGCACGAGTGTGCTCGATGAAAGGTGAAGAATGCTCGAATCATATCGAACCTTTCTTGCCCGCCAGCGCCTCACTCTTTATGCACCTGACTTGCCAGCGCTGTCATCGCAGCCATTTTGAGGTTTGGTTCACGTTCCCAAAAGGGCGTGAAAAACGGGTTTCACTACTTCACAAGAGTGTGGCGAGCAAATGAATAGGTATGCGTTTGTACATGCACCATCAGCATCTGAACCGTCCTTCTTGAACAGGACCGACCGCGACTGCGCCTCCATGACCGGCGCCTGACGACCTTGTCACGAGCCGGTCCTGCGACAGGCTCCCTGACGTTGGTCGAATGGCCTTGCAGGTTTGAAAATGCGTTCATGGGTCAATGATGAACCATCAACGAACCTGACCGGGACCTGCGCTTTAGATGCGAAAAATTGCGAAGAATCGGTCAGGCGATCCTGGCCAGGAAAACGAGGGCACTACCTTGATTCAGCCCCGACAACCTGGCAAACAGCCTCAGGATCGTATGCCGTCAATTTGGTGCTGCAGATTTTGGAGACGCGTTAATGGCGCATAACGAAGCAGTCGATGTGGTACTGGTCGGAGCGGGCATCATGAGTGCCACGCTGGCAGTACTGCTCAAAGAGCTCGACCCCGGCCTCAAGCTGGAAGTCGTTGAGCTGATGGATTCCGGTGCCGCGGAGAGTTCCAACCCGTGGAACAACGCCGGCACCGGTCACGCCGGCCTGTGTGAGCTGAACTACACGCCGCCTGCGGCGGATGGCTCCATCGACATCAAGAAAGCGGTCCACATCAATACCCAGTTCGAGGTGTCAAAGCAGTTCTGGGCTTACCTGGCGCGCAAAGGCACCTTCGGTTCGGCAAGGTCGTTCATCAACCCGGTCCCTCACCTGAGCTTCGTTCAGGGCGAAAAAGGCATCTCGTTTCTCAAGACCCGCTTTGAAGCGATGAGCAAGCACCACGCGTTCTCTTCGATGGAATACACCGAAGACAAGGCCAGACTGGCCGAGTGGATGCCACTGATGATGCCGGGCCGCCCTGCGGACGAAAAAATCGCCGCCACGCGCATGCTGAACGGCACCGACGTCAATTTTGGCGCGCTGACCAATCAGTTGCTCAACCACCTCGCGTGCGCGCCGGACGCGCAGATCAAGTACCGCAGCCGCGTGACCGGCCTGACCCGCAAGGGCGCTGGCTGGACCGTCAGCGTCAAGGACGTGAACAACGGCGGCACGCGTGAGATCGACGCCAAATTCGTGTTTCTCGGCGCAGGCGGTGCAGCACTGCCCTTGCTGCAAATGTCGGGCATCGAAGAGAGCAAAGGCTTTGGCGGCTTCCCGGTCAGCGGCCAGTGGCTGCGTTGTGACAACCCGGAAGTGGTCAGGCATCACCAGGCCAAAGTCTACAGCCAGGCCGCCGTGGGTTCGCCGCCGATGTCGGTTCCGCACCTCGACACCCGCGTGGTCGATGGCAAGAAATCCCTGCTGTTCGGGCCTTACGCCGGCTTCACCACCAAGTTCCTCAAGCACGGCTCGTACCTCGACCTGCCGCTCTCGGTACGCATCGCCAACATCAAACCGATGCTGGCGGTCGCCCGGGACAACATGGACCTGACCAAGTACCTGGTCAGCGAAGTGATGCAATCGATGGAGCAACGGCTTGAATCCCTGCGCCGTTTCTATCCGCAGGCAAAAGCTGAAGACTGGCGCCTGGAAGTGGCAGGCCAACGGGTGCAGATCATCAAGAAAGACCCGAAAAAAGGCGGTGTGCTGCAATTCGGCACCGAGCTGGTGTCGGCGAGTGACGGTTCGCTGGCCGCCCTGCTTGGCGCGTCGCCCGGTGCCTCGGTCACGGTATCGATCATGCTGGAACTGATTGAGCGTTGCTTCCCGGAAAAAACCCGCACCGAGTGGGCTGACAGGCTCAACGAGATCTTTCCGGCCCGGGAGAAGATTCTGGAAACCGACGCGCAGCTGTACGAGCGCGTCAGCGCCCAGAACGACGAGGCGCTGGAGCTGGTCGAGAAAAGCAGTCAGGAGCAGACGTTCGCCTGACCTGTTGGTGGCGGCGTCAACGCGCTGCCCCACCCTGTAAGACCAAAAAGCCCCGTGGACGCTTGCGCGCCACGGGGCTTTTTAATGCGTGCCGGTCAGAGGCTTTTCGACAGCACCGCAATGTGCTCCGGACCAATCCCGCAGCAACCGCCGATGTGCGTGGCGCCGCGCTTGACCCAATCCGCCGCCCATTGCTGATAACCCTGCGGGTCAAGATCTTCGCGCAACTCATCCAGACCATCGTTGGCCTTGGCGTCCTTGGGCTGCGGCGGAAACGCATTGGCGTAAGCGCCGATGGCAATGCTGACGCCTGCCGATTCGAACACTTCACGCGCCGCATCAATCGCACCGCCGATCGCTTCCGGCTGGCTGCAGTTGAACAGCAGCGTCGCAACGCCCATCTCGACGGCCGCTTTTGCCGCGTCGGCAACCGGCTCACCGGAACGCAGGCGCGGGACTTCGTCGGTGTCTTCATCCTGAAGCGTGAATGACAGCCAGAACGGCTTGCCATCGGCTGGCAGACCGGCGCGGATGGTCTGCGCTTCGAGGATGCAGCTCTGCGTCTCGGCCAGCCACAGATCCACATAGGGCAGAAGACCAGCAACCAGTGGCTTCAGTACATCGGTGGCCAGTTCCGGCTTGTACAGGTCGGGCCGATAAGAACCGAACAACGGCGGGATGGAACCGGCGACAAGGGCGCGCCCGCCAGAAGCATCGGCACACTCGCGCGCCAGTCGCCCGGCCAGCGCAGCCAGCGCCTGACCTTCGCGGGCAAAACGCGCTTCACCGATATGAAACGGGACAACCGCGTAGCTGTTACTGGTAATGACCTGAGCGCCACTTTCGATGTAAGCGGTGTGTACCGCACTGACCGCCTCAGGCGCTTCGCTCAACGCCAGCGCCGACCATTCCGGCTGGCGAAACGGTGCGCCGCGACGCTGTAGTTCGCGGCCCATGCCGCCATCGAGAATTACAGTTGTGCCTTGGGTCATAGGTGATCTGCTTATATGTATATGAAAAAAACTCATTATGAGTCAGTCTTGTATAACGTATTTAATACGTCCCTCTCATCAAACTACAAACACTTTTTCAGGGGATATCTGTGAAATATCGCGCTCTATTGGGCATTGGCCTGGTGACTCTGGCTGCCTCTACTCAAGCCCTGGCGGGCGCTACGCTGGATCGCGTGCAGAAAAACAAAGAGCTGGTCAACGTCCTGATGGAAAGTTACCCGCCCTTCTCTTTCCTGAATGACAAGAACGAACTGGACGGCTTCGATGTGGACGTTGCCAAAGCCGTTGCGCAAAAGCTGGGCGTCAAGTTACGTCTCGAAACGCCTTCCTGGGATGTGATCGCGGCAGGCCATTGGAGCGGTCGTTATGACATCTGCGTCTGCTCGATGACCCCGAGCAAGGCCCGCGCCGAAGTCTTCAACTTCCCGGTCGAGTATTACGCATCGCCTGCGGTGATCGTGGTCAACGCTACGGATGACCGCATTCATTCGGCCAAAGACCTGAGCGGCAAGAAAGTCGGGCTGACCAGCGCGTCGAGCTACGAAAGCTACCTGAACAAGAACCTGGTCATCGACGGCGCGGAAGACAAGCCGCTGCAATACCCGTTCGAAGATGTGCAGATCGCGCCGTACGACAACGACAATGTCGCGTTTCAGGACCTCGGTCTAGGTGCTGGCAAGCGGCTGGACGCGATACTCACCAACCTGGTGACGGCAAAACCGCGTCTGGATCAGGACAAACGTTTCAAGCTGGCCGGCGAAACGCTGTACGAAGAGCCCAACGCTGTGGCCATCGAGAAAGATGATCTGGAGTGGGATGCGAAGGTGCGCGAAGTCTTTGCTGAACTCAAGAAGGACGGCACCCTGAGCAAGCTGTCACAAAAATGGATCGGTGCTGACATCAGCAAATGACTTCTTTCGAGCCCCAACGCCCACCCGAGCAGGCTGATCAGGGCCTGCTCAAGCGCATCTTCGGTTTCCGCACGCGGCTCTACCTGACTTGGCTGGTCATGTTTGTGCTGTTCGCCGGTTTCTTCCTGAGTTTCGACCTGAAACTGTCGGTCATTCTCGACAAGCTGCCGAACCTGATCGGCCTGCACCTGGCGCCTAACGGGTTTCTTCAGGGTGCGGCGCTGACGCTGTTCGTGTCGCTGTGTTCGATCATCGTGTCGGTGGTGCTGGGCTTTGTCACCGCGCTGGCGAGGCTGTCCAGCAGCGCGGTGGCCTTCGGCATCGCCAGCTTTTACGCATCGTTCTTTCGCGGTACGCCGTTGCTGATCCAGATTCTGCTGATTTACCTGGGTTTGCCGCAGGTGGGGATCGTGCCCGGCGCGATCATGGCGGGGGTTATTGCCCTGTCGCTCAACTACGGGGCTTACCTGAGCGAGATTTTCCGGGCCGGTATCATCGGCGTTGCGGCCGGGCAGCGTGAAGCTGCGCTGGCCCTGGCACTGCGCCCGGCGCAAATCTTCTGGCGCGTCACCCTGCCCCAGGCGATGCGCACGATTATCCCGCCGACGACCAATCAGTTCATCTCCATGCTCAAGGATTCGTCACTGATCTCGGTGATGGGCGTCTGGGAAGTGATGTTTCTGGCACAGTCCTATGGCCGTTCCAGCTACCGATACATCGAAATGTTGACCACCGCAGCGGTGCTGTACTGGATCATGTCGATCGGACTGGAGCTGTTGCAGTCGCGGCTGGAAAAGCATTACGGCAAGGCGTATCAGGCGCGGAAATAGCTGCAACTATCGTCCCCACGCTCTGATGGGAATAGCGTCACGAACGGCATGCCAACGCGGAGCATTGGCACGATAGGCATCCTCTTACGCACCTCTCGTTCCTCACGCTCCGCGTGGGAATGCAGTTCCGGACGCTCTGCGTCCAGTTTTGCCAACGCAGAGCATTGGCACGATAGGCATCCTCTTGCACACCTCTCGTTCCTCACGCTCCGCGTGGGAATGCAGTTCCGGACGCTCTGCGTCCAGTTTTGCCAACGCAGAGCATTGGCACGATAGGCATCCTCTTGCACACCTCTCGTTCCTCACGCTCCGCGTGGGAATGCAGTTCCGGACGCTCTGCGTCCAGCCCTGGCAATGCGGTGTATTGGCACGAGATTACTTACGGGCTTTTTCGATCAGTTCGATGTATTCGTCGGCATTGCGCTGATCCTTGATCAGGGCGATAAAGTCGTTGCCCTGCTCGTCCTTGCCCTCGAAGTCATGGCCCGCTTCCTTGAAGAACACCAGAAAGCGCTCGAAATCATTGATACGCAGCCCGCGATAGGCCTTGATCAGTTTGTGCAGCGACGGCGAGGTAGCATCGTACGGTTCGAAGTTCAGGAACAACTTGATCTGCTCGTCGCCGATCTCATCCCCAATCAACTGTTTTTTATCTTTACGCATTGCAGGCTCCAGCGGGTCGCAGACACTTTCACGGGCGGGCAGTTTACCCCCCTGCGAGCGGGCGGCTCAACGCGTACGTGCTGATGTGGTGTGCAGATCGGCCCAGATATGGCCGTTGGCGTAGCTCAGGTACTGGCAATACACCTTTTCATTACGCAGCAGGTCCACCAGCACACGATACTGAGACAACGGGTAATAAAGTGTCAGGGTGCGGGACGGCTCGTCATAGGTGGGCTTTTTCAGGCTTTTACTTTCGCCGCCGTCAAAATGCACCAGCACCTGAGAGATCGACGCCCCCTTGTTCAGCGACTTCCCCTTGAGGCGCAGCGATAATGGCGACGTCACCGGAATGGGCTGCTGACTGGATTGCCGCTGGTTGCCGGCAACAATCGTGTATTCGGTGACCTGCATCAGTTGTTGCTGTTCCGGCGCGCCCTCGCGCAGGCTCAGGTCATCCGGTGGCAGGTATTGGTCATGCAGGGGGCTGGCCGATGCCGGCGCAGCAGGCGCTGCAACTGTCAGACCAGAGAACAGCACCAACGCCACAGCGCCGGGAATCAGGAGCTTCATTAAGGACTTCCAGGTAATTGCGAATCGACGACCGCGCTCTTTTCGAAGAGGCTCTTCAAGGAGGCGGCCGTCAGAATGCCTTACATCCCCTTGACCGCATAGATACCGGCAGCATTGCGCCAGTAGCCTTTGTAGTCCATGCCGAAACCGAAGATGTAACGGTCAATGCACGGCAGCCCCACGTAATCGGCTTTCAGGTCCGGGCGGGCCTTGCGGTCGTGGTCTTTGTCGATCAGCACAGCGGTGTGTACAGCACGGGCACCGGCGTGTTTGCAGAAGTCGATGATCGCGCCCAGGGTGTGCCCTTCATCGAGGATGTCGTCGATGATCAGCACGTCACGGTCGATGAACGAGACTTCCGGCTTGGCTTTCCAGAACAGGTCGCCTCCCGTGGTTTCGTTGCGATAACGCGTCGCGTGCAGGTAGGACGCTTCCAGCGGAAAGTTCAGATGAGTGAGCAGCTTGCCGGAAAAAATCAGGCCGCCATTCATGACACAGAACACAACCGGGTTGCGGTCTGCCAGTTCGGCATTGATCTGCGCGCCGACACGGGCAATGGCAGCATCGACTTCAGCCTCGGTGTACAGGCAGTCAGCCTCGCGCATGATTTGACGGATATGCTCGAGATCAGCGGACATGACGCTCTCCAGGTAAGGCGGTTCAAGAAAAGCGGGCAAAGGTACGCATCCGTTCAAGCCAGAGCAAGCGATTCTGGACTAACGTTGCGAGTGTCTTCTAAAAGCTGCGAACGTCCAGGCTTCGAGACAATACTGCACGTGCCGTAAGACAGTAACAGCTGAATAGATTAATCTAGACCGATTTTTTGCCCCGCTGGAGCTTTTCCCCATGCCCATTCGTGAAATCCGTCACCCGCTGATCCGCCACAAGCTCGGCCTAATGCGCCGCGCCGACATCAGCACCAAGAATTTCCGTGAGCTGGCTCAGGAAGTGGGCGCGTTGCTTACTTATGAAGCAACGGCCGACCTTACCCTTGAAAACTACGATATTCAGGGCTGGGCCGGTACGGTATCGGTCGAGAAAATCGCCGGCAAGAAAATCACTGTCGTGCCCATCTTGCGTGCAGGCATCGGCATGCTCGATGGCGTACTCAGCCTGATTCCGGGCGCCAAGGTCAGCGCGGTGGGCGTTGCCCGCAACGAAGAAACCCTGCAGGCCCATACATACCTGGAAAAACTGGTGCCGGAAATCGACGAGCGTCTGGCCATGATCATCGACCCGATGCTGGCCACGGGCAGCTCGATGGTTGCGACCATTGACCTGCTCAAGAAGGCCGGTTGCAAGGAAATCCGTGCGATGGTGCTGGTCGCTGCGCCGGAAGGCATTGCGGTGGTAGAAAAGGCCCACCCGGACGTGATGATCTACACCGCGTCTATCGATGAACGCCTTAACGAACACGGCTATATCATTCCGGGCCTGGGCGATGCCGGTGACAAGATTTTCGGCACCAAACAGAAGGACGCGTAACCCGATGACGCAGCAGGAGTTCAACGATCCACTGTGGCGCACGATCCTTTCCGGGGCGCAAATGCTGTTCGTGGCATTCGGCGCGCTGGTGCTGATGCCGCTGATTACCGGGCTTGATCCTAACGTGGCGCTGTTCACGGCGGGTCTGGGCACGCTGTTGTTTCAGATCGTCACAGGACGTCAGGTGCCGGTCTTCCTGGCATCGAGCTTCGCGTTCATCACCCCGATCATCCTCGCCAAGGGCCAGTTCGGTCTGGCGGCGACCATGGGCGGCGTCATGGCGGCAGGCTTTGTTTATACGTTTCTGGGCCTGGCGGTCAAAATCAAAGGCACCGGGTTCATCGACCGACTGCTGCCGCCCGTGGTCATCGGGCCGGTGATCATTTCGATCGGTCTGGCGATGGCGCCGATTGCGGCCAACATGGCGATGGGCAAGACCGGGGATGGCGTCGTGCTGATTCCGTACCAGACCGCCATGCTGATTTCGATGCCTGCACTGCTGACGACGTTGATCGTGGCGGTGTTCGGCAAAGGCATTTTCCGTCTGGTGCCGATCATCTCCGGCGTGCTGGTGGGTTTCGCGCTGTCGTTCTACTTCGGCGTGGTCGACACAAAGAAGATTGCCGACGCGGCCTGGCTGGCCCTGCCGCACTTCACCGCACCTGAATTCAACTGGCAGGCGATTCTGTTCATCGTCCCGGTGGCACTGGCCCCGGCCATCGAACACATTGGCGGCGTGATTGCGGTCGGTAGCGTGACCGGGCGCGATTACCTGAAAAAACCGGGCCTGCATCGCACGCTGTTCGGTGACGGCGTTGCCACCACGGTTGCCGGCCTGTTCGGCGGCCCGCCCAACACCACGTACGCCGAAGTGACGGGCGCCGTGATGCTGACCAAGAACTACAACCCGCAAATCATGATCTGGGCGTCGTTCTTCGCAATCACCCTGGCCTTTATCGGCAAGTTCGGCGCGCTGCTGCAAAGCATTCCGGTGCCGGTGATGGGCGGCATTCTGTGCCTGCTGTTCGGTTCGATCGCTGCGGTGGGCATGAACACGCTGATCCGCCACAAGATCGACCTGGCCGAGGCACGCAATCTGGTGATTGTTTCGGTGACGCTGGTATTCGGCATCGGCGGCGTGCTGATCGGCACCGGCAACGGCCCGAACGATTTCGGCCTGAAAGGCATTGCCCTGTGCGCCATCACCGCGATCATCCTGAACCTGATCCTGCCGGGGCACGACAGCTGGAAAAACAACAAGCCGGATGATCAGTTGCTGTGATGACGGGTGCGTGAGGAACGAGAAGTGTCGGTTCTCGTGCCTCCGCTCCGTTTAGGCATGCCGTTCCGGACGCTCTGCGTCCGCGCCGGATGTGCGGCGTGTTACAGCATCAACGGCGCGCGCTCGCACAGTCGGTTCAGCTCTTTCGCCCAGTTCGGGTCGTCGTTCAGGCAGGGAATCAGTATCAGTTCCTCGCCGCCCGCTTCCTTGAACTGCTCGGCACCACGGTCGCCGATCTCTTCCAGCGTCTCGATGCAATCAGCCACAAAGGCCGGGCACATGACCAGCAGCTTTTTCACGCCTTGCGCCGCCAGCTCGTCGAGGTGCGCTTCAGTGTAGGGTTCGATCCACTTGGCGCGTCCGAGACGTGACTGGAACGACACCGACCATTTGCCATCGGGAATGCCCATGCGTTTGGCGAACGCCGCAGCCGACTGTATGCACTGCGCGCGGTAGCAGGTGGCGAGCACCTCGGCAGGCGCGGTCATGCAGCAATCGTCCTTCAGGCAGTGCTTGCCGGTCGGGTCGAGCTTGTGCAGGTGCCGCTCAGGCAAGCCGTGAAAACTCAGCAACAGATGGTCGTAAGCCTGCTCCAGATGCGGACGTACACTTTCTACCAGCGCACTCAGGTATTCGGGCTGGTCGTAGAACGGTTGCAACACCGAGAACTGCACCTTCAGCGATTTGGCACGCACCACACGCTTGGCTTCTTCGATAACAGTGGTCACGGTGCTGTCAGCGAACTGCGGGTAAAGCGGAGCAAGCGTCACTTTCTTGAAGCCTTGCTCTGACAAACGCGTCAGCACGGTTTCAATGGACGGCTCGCCGTAACGCATCGCCAGCTCGACCGGCCCGTGCGACCATTCTTTTTTCATCGCCGCCTGCAAACGCTTGCTCAACACCACCAGCGGCGAGCCTTCGTCCCACCAGATGGAGGCATAGGCATGTGCCGATTGCTCCGGCCGCTTGACCAGAATCAGCGACACCAGCAGCCTGCGCACAGGCCACGGCAGGTCGATCACATACGGGTCCATCAGGAACTGGTTCAAATAACTGCGCACGTCGGCCACTTGAGTAGAAGCAGGCGAACCCAGATTGACCAGCAACAAAGCGTGATCGGTCATGCAACATCCTATTTCAAAGGCTTTCAGTGGCGGCCCAGCAATTCCTGCAGGGCAGTGTCGAGTTCGGTGTATCTAAACGTGAAACCGGCTTCCTGCAAACGCTCCGGCCGGGCGCGTTGACCGCCGAGGAGCAATACCGAAAGCTCACCCAGCAATACTTTCAGGGCCAGCGCAGGCATGGGCATGAACGCGGGTCGGTGCAGAATACCGGCCAGTGTCTTGGCAAACTGATGATTGCGCACCGGTGATGGCGCACACACATTATAGGGACCTTTTGCTTCATTCAGATTCAACAGAAAATCGATCGCCGCAATTTGATCATCGATGTGAACCCACGGCATCCACTGCCTGCCGTTGCCGATAGGCCCGCCCATGCCGAACCTGAAAGGCGGCAACAGGCGTTGCAGGAAGCCGGCGCGATCCGACAACACCAGACCGGTGCGTATCAGCACCACACGCACGCCCTGTGACTCGGCACGCAATGCGGTTTCTTCCCAGGCGTTGCACAACTGGCTGGCAAAGTCTTCTTTGGCAGGCGGCGAGGTTTCGTCGATTTCGCGCTCGCCACAGTTGCCATACCACCCGACGGCAGAACCGGAAATCATCACTGCCGGCTTTTGCGCGCGGGTGCCCAGCCATGTCAGCAACTGCTCGGTCAGGCCGATACGACTTTCCCACAACAGCAGACGGCGTTTGCGGGTCCAGGGGCGATCAGCAATCGGCGCGCCCGCCAGGTTGATGATTGCATCCACCTGCTGAGCGCCCAGCTCATCAAACCGGGCGATGCCCCGGACCGAGGGACCGCACAACTCGGCAACGTCAGCAGGCTTTCGGCTCCACACTGTCAGTTCGTGCCCCTGAGCGGACCAGAAACGGCAGAGCGCCCGTCCTATCAGACCAGTACCACCGGTCAGCAATATGTGCATGGCAGATAACCTCGCGTGGCGTACGTGACGATTGAGTAGTCTTATCTTTATCCATGACGCTACCCGTGACGCGCGTCCGGATGACGACACTGTCAGCTAAAGATAGGCCACACCGGGAGGGATCGCAGCCTTGGCGGCAGGCCTGCCCGATTGACTGAACGGTTCGACCCCGCGGGGTGCAATGTGACTCAACGCGCAGCGTCTAAAACCACTGCAACTTATACCAAACAAGAAGATTGTACAGGTTTTAACTACGGCGTAGTCTGTACAGACAAGGTAACGAGGCCCCTATGACTGTCCCTATCGCAATCATCGGTACCGGTATCGCCGGACTTTCAGCCGCCCAGGCACTGACATCTGCCGGGCATCATGTACACCTGTTCGACAAAAGCCGCGGCAGTGGCGGCCGGATGTCCAGCAAGCGCAGTGACGCCGGCTCGCTGGACATGGGTGCGCAGTATTTCACCGCCCGTGACCGGCGCTTTGCTGCTGCCGTAAAGCAATGGCAAGCGCAGGGTCATGTCGCCGAGTGGACGCCCCTGCTCTACAACTTCCACGGCGGCAGGCTCAGCCCCTCCCCTGACGAACAAGTGCGCTGGGTTGGCAAACCGGGCATGAGCGCTATTACCCGCGCCATGCTTGGTGATTTGCCGGTGTCGTTCTCGTGCCGTATCACCGATGTGTTTCGTGGAGAAGAACACTGGAGCCTGCTGGACGCCGAGGGCAATAATCACGGCCCGTTCAGCCATGTAATCATCGCAACGCCGGCCCCTCAGACCACCGCGTTGCTGGCTGCCGCTCCCAAGCTGGCAAGCGTGGTGGCAGGCGTCAAAATGGAACCGACCTGGGCGGTCGCGCTGGCGTTCGAAGCGCCGTTGCAAACGCCGATGCAGGGTTGTTTCGTACAAGACAGCCCGCTTGACTGGCTGGCCCGCAACCGCAGCAAACCTGAACGCGACGACACCCTCGACACCTGGGTTCTGCACGCCACCAGCCAATGGAGCAGGCAAAACCTCGACGCATCACGAGAACAGGTCATCGAACACCTGCACGGCGCTTTCGCGGAATTGATCGACTGCACGGTGCCCGCCCCGGTGTTCAGCCTGGCGCATCGCTGGCTCTACGCTCGCCCTGCCGGCTCACATGAATGGGGCGCGTTGTCGGATGCCGATCTGGGCATTTATGTCTGCGGCGACTGGTGCCTCTCGGGACGTGTGGAAGGTGCATGGCTGAGTGGCCAGGAAGCCGCGCGACGCCTGCTGGAACACCTGCAATGAATCAGATAAATCCGCGCAAACTGCTGCTGTCGAAATGGACGGCGGCAACACCCGTCAACCGGGAAAAACACTTTCTGGTGACCGAGCTGTTCAAGGACGAAGAAGGCACGGTGCTGGAGATCGAGTTGCAGGCCGTACTCACCCAACGCAGCGAGCGCATGCCGTGGCAGGTGTTACAACAGGCGGATACATGGCGGATGGGCTGGAAGTAGCCGGTTTGCGTGGATTCAGATGATTATCGTGTCGATGCTCCGCCTCCGCATGCAGTTCGTGACGATTCCAGCGCAGAGGCATTGGCTCCAGCCAGTTGGAAGCAGTCTTCAAAACCCTCTACAAAGAATTTGACTTGTATACCTATCCCCCTATGATGAGGACAAGTTGTACAGAACCACTCATCTGTACAAGTCTTCTGTAGAGGTGATCGATGCCCATGCCTGCAATGGAAAAACCCAAACTTGGCATCAGTGCCTGCCTGATGGGCGCCGAGGTTCGTTTCAATGGCGGGCACAAGGAATCTCATCTGTGTACGCAGGCGCTAAGCAAGTACTTCGATTTTGTTCAGGCCTGCCCTGAAGTCGCTATCGGCATGGGCATCCCGCGTGAGCCGATCAGGCTGGTGGGCGATGCCGAGAACCCCAAAGCGCTCGGCACGGTCAACCGCGAACTGGATGTCACCGAAGCCCTCGCGGATTACGGCATACAGATGGCCGAAGAGCTGGGCGATATCTGTGGTTACATCTTCATGCAGAAATCCCCGTCTTGCGGCCTTGAGCGGGTCAAGGTTTACCGTGAAAACGGTGCGCCGGTCGATGGCGGCGGTCGTGGGATCTATGCGCAGGCTTTTTGCGAGCGTCATCCCAACCTGCCGGTCGAGGAAGACGGACGTCTCAACGACGCCGTGCTGCGCGAAAACTTCGTGACCCGTGTGTTTGCCTACGCCGCCTGGCAGCAATTGCTGAAAAACGGCATCACTCGTCGGGCGCTGACCGAATTTCACTCACGCTACAAGTACCAACTGATGGCCAATGACCCGGTGCAATACAAGGCGCTGGGCAAGATGCTGGGCAGTATGGGCCGCAGCGATCCAAACGACATCGCCCCGCTCTACTTCAGCGAACTGATGTCAGCACTGAAAAAGTGCGCCACCCGCAGCACCCACACCAATGTCCTGCAACACCTGTGCGGCTACCTCAAACAGACCATCAGCAGCGAGGACAAGCAGGAAATCCAGCAGGTGATCAGCCAATACCATCAAGGCATCGTGCCGTTGATCGTGCCGCTGACCCTGCTCAAACATCATTTTCGCCAACACCCTGACCCCTACGTGGCGCTACAGGTGTACATGCAACCTCACCCGGAAAACCTCAGCCTGCGAAATGCGATTTGACACTCATGAATGAAGCAGAAACAGACACCGAGCTGCCGGGCGACTGGCTGCCGATTCGGGAAGTCGCACGGCAGACCGGCGTCAACGCGGTCACCTTGCGTGCCTGGGAGCGGCGTTACGGCCTGATCGTCCCGCACCGCACGGCCAAAGGTCATCGACTGTATTCGGACGACCACGTCCAGAGGGTCATGAAGATCCTGACGTGGCTGAACCGTGGCGTGTCCGTCAGCCAGGTCAAAGGCCTGATCGATGACAACCTTCAGGATGCCCTGCCCCCTACCAACGATTGGGACGCCCTGCGTCAGACGCTGCTGATCGCAATCGGCGAACTGGCCGAACGCCGTGTCGATGACGTGTTCAATCAGGCGATGGCGCTGTACCCGCCGCGCACGTTGTGCGAACAACTGCTGTTGCCACTGCTGGCCGAACTGGAACAGCGCTGGCAAGGCAAGTTCGGCGCACGGCTGGAACGCACCTTTTTCTACTCGTGGCTGCGCAGCAAATTCGGTGCGCGGATCTATCACAACAATCGCCAGCTCAGCGGCAGCCCGTTGTTGCTGGTCAACCAGTCCGATCTGCCACTCGAACCCCATTTGTGGCTCGCGGCCTGGCTCGTGAGCAGCGCCGATTGCCCGGTGGAAGTGTTCGACTGGCCGCTGCCTGTCGGTGAACTGGCACTGGCCGCCGAATACCTGAAGCCGCGCGGCATCCTGCTGTACTCCAGCAAGGCACTGAACATCGCCCAACTGCCACGGCTGCTGGCCAACATCACCTGCCCTGTGGTGCTCGGCGGACCAACGGTGCAGATCCATCATGCCGAATTGCTCGTACATGCAGACGAGATAACGGGGCTGACCCTCGCCCATGACGCGCTCAGCGCTCAGATCGAGCTAGGCAGGCTCGGACTTATCTAAGGACTTCCCATGCAACTGATTTGGCTACGCAGCGACCTGCGCGTTCACGACAATACGGCCCTGACCGCAGCGATGGAACGCGGTCCGACACTGGCGGTGTACCTGCTCAGTCCAGCGCAGTGGCGCAGCCATGACGACGCCGATTGCAAAGTGGATTTCTGGCTGCGCAACCTGGTGGAACTGCAACAGGCGCTGGGCAAACTGAACGTGCCGCTGCTGATTCGCGAAGCCGACACCTGGGACCAGGCGCCTGAAGTGCTGTCGACACTGTGCGAACAGTTCAAGGTCGAGGGCGTGCATCTCAATCAGGAATACGGCATTCACGAAACCCGTCGTGATCAGGCCGTACAGCAGGCGCTGGAAAAAGCCGGTATTCACGTCGCTCAGTACCTGGACCAACTGTTGTTCAAACCGGGCAGCGTTCTGACCAAGACCGGCAATTATTTTCAGGTATTCACCCAGTTCAAGAAGGTCTGCTATTCCCGCCTGCACGAGGCCATGCCGCGCTTGGTGCGTGCGCCTTCAGCGCAGCAACCGCTGTCGATAAACAGCGATACGGTTCCTGATCAGGTGAAGGGTTTTTCCCCGCCATCGACAACGCTGCGTGAGCTGTGGCCTGCAGGCGAAGCCGAAGCCAGTCGCCGGATGGCAGCCTTCGCAGACGAGCAGATCGGCTATTACAAGACCGACCGCGACTTCCCGGCCAAGCCAGGCACCAGCCAGCTGTCGGCCTATCTCGCGGCCGGGGTGATTTCGCCACGTCAGTGCCTGCACGCCGCGCTGGCCAGCAATCAGGGTGAGTTTGAAACCGGCGATGTCGGCACCGTGACCTGGATCAACGAGCTACTCTGGCGGGAGTTCTATAAACACACGCTGGTGGGTTATCCGCGAGTGTCTCGTCATCGCGCCTTCAGGCCGGAAACCGAAGCACTCAAATGGCGCGACGCCCCCGACGAACTGCTGGCCTGGCAGGAAGCACGTACCGGGCTGCCGATCATTGATGCTGCGATGCGTCAGTTGCTGGACACCGGATGGATGCACAATCGGCTAAGGATGGTCGTTGCGATGTTTCTCACTAAAAACCTGCTGATCGACTGGCGCGAAGGCGAGCGCTTCTTCATGCGCCACCTGATCGACGGCGATCTGGCCTCGAACAACGGCGGCTGGCAGTGGAGTTCATCCACAGGCACCGACTCGGCCCCGTATTTCCGTATCTTCAATCCGTTGTCGCAATCGGAAAGGTTCGACCCTGAGGGCGTATTCATCAAACGCTGGTTGCCGGAACTGGCCGATCTGAACAAAAAACAGATCCACGACCCCGCCTCCATCGGTGGCTTGTTTGGCGTTGCCGACTACCCTAAGCCCATCGTCGATCTGAGCAAAAGTCGCGCCCGCGCCCTGGCCGCCTTCAAGGCACTCCCGGCCCGCCAGCCCGCTTCGGGTCCCGACAATGGCTGAGTTCCTGCATAGCTTCGCCCAAGGCTTTGCCGCCCTGAACAAGGACAACCTTGAGCGGGTGGCCGAGCTTTACAGCGAGGACGTGTCATTCAGCGACCCGATGCACGATATTCATGGCCTTGACGCGATGCAGCGTTATTTCGCCCAGTTGTATGCCAACGTCCATGACCTGAATTTCGACTTCCATGCGTTCGATGAAGTCCGCCCGGGAGAGGGCTACCTGGTCTGGACCATGAGCTATTCGCACCCGCGACTGGCCGGTGGCAGAACGATAAAGGTCGAGGGCTGTTCGCACCTGAAATGGCGCGACAAGGTCTACCGCCATCGCGACTACTTCGATGCTGGCGCATTGCTCTACGAACACCTTCCCGTGATGGGCCGAGTGATCAATTGGTTGAAGAAGAGGTTGGGATGAGCACTTCTGTTGCACGACGCATCTGGTTGACTGGCGCAAGCAGCGGCATAGGGCTGGCGCTGGCCAAGGAATTGCTCGACGCCGGGCATCGACTGGCATTGACGGCAAGAACGCTGGAGCCTTTACAGAATCTGGCGACGGTCTATCCACAGCAGGTCTTGCTGGTCACTGGCGACATCACCGACGGTTTGCAAGTGAAGGCGATGGCCGACCGTATCACTCAGGAATGGGGCGCGCTGGATACGGCGATTTTCAATGCCGGCACGTGCGAATACATCGACGCCCGTCATTTCGAGGCCGCGATGGTCGAGCGCGTCGTGCGCACCAACCTGCTCGCCAGCAGTTATTGCATTGAGGAGGCGCTGCCTCTGTTGCGCAAGGGCAACCAGCCCCATCTGGTGGGTGTCGCCAGCGCGGTCACGTTCCTCGCGCTGCCGCGGGCCGAAGCCTACGGCGCTTCAAAGGCCGGCCTGCGCTACTTGTACGAAGCGTTGCGCATCGATCTGGCCAGTGAAAATATCGACGTCACGATTGTCAGCCCTGGCTTTGTCGACACTCCGCTGACGCAAAAAAACGATTTCCCGATGCCTATGCGCTGGCCGGTCAATAAAGCGGCCAGGTACATCGCCGACCGCCTCAAGCGCGGACGGCGACCGCTTGAAATCGACTTTCCCATGGCGTTCATCCTCAGCATGAAACTGCTGGCCCTGCTTCCGGCGCGTCTCAGATTCGCCCTCGGCAAACGCATGGCCCGCAGCGAGACAGGCCATAAGGACACTCAATGAAAATCGCAGTCATCGGCAGCGGCATCGCCGGGTTGACCAGTGCCTACCTGCTCAATCGCGCTCACGAAGTGACGGTGTTCGAGTCTTCCGACTGGATTGGCGGGCACACCCACACGGTCGACGTGCAGGTCGAAAGCCGCTCCTATGCCATCGACACCGGTTTCATTGTCTTCAACGACTGGACCTACCCGAACTTCATTCGCCTGCTCGGGCAATTGGGCGTCGGTTTCAAGCCCGCCGAAATGAGTTTCTCTGTCCACGATCCGCGCACGGGTGTGGAATATAACGGCAACAACCTCAACAGCCTGTTTGCCCAGCGCAGCAACCTGTTGTCGCCACGGTTCTGGGGCATGCTGCGCGACATTCTGCGTTTCAACCGTCAATCGGTAGACGACCTTGAAAACCAGCGCATTGCGGCAGACACCACACTGGGCGATTACCTGAAGAACGGCGGCTACGGCCAGCGCTTCATCGATCATTACATCGTGCCGATGGGCGCCGCGATCTGGTCAATGTCACTGGCTGACATGCTCGGTTTCCCGCTGCAATTCTTCGTGCGCTTCTTCAAAAACCACGGTTTGCTGTCGGTGACACACCGACCGCAGTGGTGCGTGATCGAAGGCGGGTCCCGTAGCTATATCGAACCGCTGACGGCATCCTTCCGGGACCGTATCCGCCTGTCATGCCCGGTCAGTCGCGTAGAGCGCGACAGTGACGGGGTGACCGTACACAGCGCCCAAGGCAGCGAGCGTTTCGACAAGGTGGTGTTCGCCTGCCACAGCGATCAGGCGCTGGCCCTGCTGAGTGATCCGTCCAGCGCCGAACAGTCGATTCTCGGCGCCTTGCGCTATGCCGAGAACGATGTGGTGCTGCACACCGATACCCGCCTGTTGCCAGACCGTCGCCTGGCCTGGGCCAGCTGGAATTACCGTCTTGGCGGCGGCGAACAGCAGTTGGCGGCTGTCACGTATGACATGAACATCCTGCAAGGCATCGAGAGCGATACCACGTTCTGCGTCAGCCTGAACCAGACGGCGGCCATCGACCCGACAAAAATACTCGGCCGCTATCAGTACGCGCACCCGCAATACAGCCTTGAGGCCATCGCGGCACAGGCGCGCTGGCAGGACATCAGCGGCGTCAGCCACACCTGGTATTGCGGCGCTTATTGGGCAAACGGTTTTCATGAAGACGGCGTGGTCAGCGGGTTGCGAGTGGCCGAAGCCTTTGGTGAATCGCTGTGAACAGCGCGCTCTACAGTGGCTGGATCAGCCACCGGCGGTTTTCGCCCCGCTCCCATGAGTTTACCTACCGGATAGGTCTGCTCTATCTGGATCTGGACGAACAGGACACCGTGCTGGGGCTTTCACCGCTGGCGGGGCGCAAGCGCTTCGCGCCGTTCTCGTTTCGGGAACGCGACTACCTGCCAGAACTGACCGGGAAGGGCACGCCGCTGATAGACGCCGTGCGCGAGCGGGTCGGCAACGCGTTGGGACGCACGCCGTCGGGTCGTGTCTGCCTGCTGACTCAGGCGCGCAGTTGGGGCCTGTCATTCAACCCGGTCAGTTTCTTCTACTGCCACGAGGCGGACGGGACGCTGGCGGCGATTCTGTGCGAAGTCACCAACACGCCCTGGGGCGAGCGCTACAGTTACGTCCTGCCTGCCAATGAAACCGGCCATCAATACTTTGCCGTGGCCAAAGCCTTTCATGTGTCCCCGTTCCTGCCGCGAGATCTCGAATACCGCATGAGTTTCAGCCAGCCCGCCGAGCGGATCGGTGTCCACATGGCTGACTGGCAAGGCGAGCTGAAGATGTTCGACGCGACGCTCAACCTCACACGCGAGAACCTCAGCCGCCAGACGCTGCACCGCTACCTGATCACGTATCCGTGGATGACTGCAAAAACCTGTCTGGCGATTTATTGGCAGGCGATGCGCTTGCTCGTAAAGCGCATTCCCATTTTTTCTCATCAGGCCGCCGACGGCGAATACCGTGCAGCCGCCGCGCAATCCAAGGATCAACGCCATGAAAAGCAGTAGCAGTAGTTTTTCTGCCAATCTGGGTACCAATGGTCTGACGGCAAACATTCTGCGACGCGGCGTGTTACGTCAGCTCGCCAGCCTGCGCAATGGCCAGTTGGTGGTCATTGAACGGGGTGAGCGCCATGTGTTCGGCAAGACGGGCGCGCTGATTCAGGCCGAAGTGCATATTCTGGATTCCGCGGCCTGGGGCATGATCGCCAGCACCGGCTCCATCGGCGCAGGTGAGGCCTTTATCCACGGCTACTGGACCACGCCGGACCTCACCGCTGTGGTTCGGGTGTTCGTCAGCAATCTCGATGTGCTGGATGCGATGGAAGGCGGCATGGCGCGTCTGGCCCGGCCACTGATTCACGGGCTGCACTGGCTCAATCGCAACACCCGCAAAGGCTCACAGAAGAATATTGCGGCCCATTACGACCTGGGCAACACGTTGTTCGAGCAGTTTCTCGACCCGACGATGATGTATTCGGCAGCGCAGTTTCTCGACGACAACGACACGCTGGAACAGGCCCAGTTGAACAAGCTGGAGCGCATCTGCCAGAAGCTGGCCCTGAAACCCGACGATCACTTGCTGGAAATCGGCACCGGCTGGGGCAGCATGGCCATTTACGCGGCGCAGCATTATGGCTGCCGTGTGACCACCACGACGCTGTCCAGGGAACAGTTCGCTTACACCGAGCAACAGTTGATCAAGCTGGGCTTGCAGGATCGCGTCACGCTGCTGCTGACCGACTACCGCGACCTGACCGGTGAATACGACAAGCTGGTGTCCATCGAAATGATCGAAGCGGTCGGTCATCGTTTTCTGCCGACCTACTTCAAACAGTGTGCGAACCTGCTCAAGAGCAACGGCATGATGTTGCTGCAGGCGATCACCATTCGCGAGCAGCGTTACGCGCAGGCCAAACGTAACGTGGACTTCATTCAGCGCTATATCTTCCCCGGTGGCGCCCTGCCTTCGGTGGCGAAGATGCTCGACATCGTCGGCAGCGACACCGACATGAACCTGTTGCACATGGAAGACTTCGGCCTGCACTACGCGCGCACGTTGCGCCTGTGGCACGACAACTTCAAACACGCGCACGGCAAACTGACCGAACTGGGTTACGACGAATACTTCCTGCGCCTCTGGGAGTTCTACCTGTGTTATTGCGAGGGTGGCTTTCTGGAGCGAACGATCGGCACCGCGCAATTGTTGCTGGCCAAACCGGAGGCACTGCGCGAACCACTGCTGGGTCGCTTCAATGCTTAAAACACTCGCCAATGCGCTGTTGTTCCAGGTTGGCTGGTTTGCCTGCGTACTGGGCGGCAACAGCTACTGGCTGTTGATTGCCGTAGGCGTACTGGCCGTGCATGTTCTGTGGACCAGCTCGTGGGCCGCCGAAGGGCGACTGATCCTGGCCGTGACGCTGGTCGGCGTCGTGATCGACAGTGCGCTGATGGCGCTCGGGGTTTTCGACTTCGGCGTCGAGGGTTATCTGCTCCCCCTGTGGCTGGCCGTGTTGTGGGCCGTCATGGGCACCACGCTCAATCATTGCCTGGCGTGGACCGCCAAGCCCCGGTGGCGAGCCGCCGTGCTGGGCGCTATTGGCGGCCCGATGTCGTACTATGCCGGCTCGCAACTGGCGCAAGTCCACCTTCCCCTCGGGATGTGGCCGAGCATGACAGTGCTGGCGCTGGTCTGGGCGGGTGTGTTCCCCCTGCTTCAATGGCTGGCCGCCCGTACGACCCGCCCTTCAGCCAGACACTCGGGAGACACGCCCTGAACGCCACGCTTATTCCGCTCGCAGAGATTCCCGGCGAAACGGAAGTCACCTGCTCGACCTGCGCGGCCTGTTGCTGCCAACTGGAAGTGATGCTCATCACCGACACCGGTGTGCCTGAACGTTATATCGATAACGATGAATGGGGTGGCGAAGTCATGTTACGGCTGGACGACGGATGGTGCGCCGCACTGGATCGCAACACCATGATGTGTACCATCTACGAACGTCGGCCGTTGATTTGTCGCGAATTCGAAGCGGGGGCGGAAGATTGCCTGAATGAACGCAAAGGGATTGCGACGGCTTATCTTTGATCAGTGTTGCTGGCTTGACGCTCGTCACTGTCGTCCCCACGCGCTGCGTGGGGATGCATTTCAGGACGCGCTGCGCGCGACTTTGAGCGTGCGGTGCAGCGCAGAAATGTGACGCGGAGCATCACGAAATGCATGCCAACGCGGAGCATTGGCACGAGACTCAACTGGCTGTATCAGAACGGCATCTTGTAGTGCAGTGCGTAGCTTTCTATACCGTCGTTCGGCTCTTTGATACCGGCGTTGGAATAGTGAGTGGCACGAATGCCGACTTCGTGTCCGCCTGCGAAGCGCAGACCGAAACCGATACGGTCTTCGAAGTTGAACGCTGAACCGAACTTGCGATCTTCAACCTGCGTGTTCGAAAACACCGAGACGCCGATACCGGCTTCTACGTAAGGCTTGACGTTGCCGTTGCCGAATTCATAAACCAGAACCGGGGAGAACGACAGGCTGTGGTTATCCTTGTAGTCCTTGCCATCCCAGTACGTGTAAGCGCCGTCCCAGTAACCGGTCAGACGGCCAATGTCGCTTTGCAACCAGGTCTTGTCCCAGTCGAATTGCACACCCAGGCGATAAGCCATAGTGGACTCGCCGGTCTGCCCAACCGAAAATTCAACGCCGTCGGCCTGCGCCAGTGAAGCCTGGCCTGCCATAAGGGCCGAGAGCACGGCCAGGCAAAAGAGTCTCTTCATGAGAAACGTCCTAAATTGTATGAAGTTGTAAGAAAGTGTTGGAATTCGTTCAGTCGCACGTATAGAAGCCAGCGAGACGAGGTTAGTTCAGCCCCCAAACGCTTTTTTTCACGTTTTTTTTACAAACGGAAGCTTCTCACATTGCAGGAGTCTTGCGACAGAAAAGGTAGGATTTTTCTGAAATTGTCCGGTATGTCACTAGACCAATACAAGGTGTCGCGCGCAGGGCCGCTGGCCAGCAGCGCGGAGCGAGACAAAAGTCGCTGTAACTGCCGCGCTACGGCGGCCCCGGTGTCAATCAGAGTGACCGACTCGGGCAGCATGTCCCGCAACAAAGGCTTGAGAAAGGGATAGTGCGTGCAGCCCAGAATGATCGTGTCGCACTGCGCTGCCAGCAACGGCTCTACGTAGTGCTGCAACAATTGGCGAATCTGCGGGCTGACCAGATCGCCGGTTTCGATCAGTTCGACCAGACCGGGGCACGGCTGCGTCACCACGCGTACGTCACTGGCAAACCGGTCCAGCAAGGCGGCGAACCGGGCGCTTTGCAGGGTCCCCGTCGTTGCCAGCACGCCCACCACGCCGCTGCGCGTGGCCTCGGCAGCAGGTTTGACCGCTGGCTCCATGCCCACAATCGGCCAGTCCGGGTAACGTTGACGCAGGTGCGCGACGCCTGCAGCCGTTGCGGTATTGCAGGCCACGACCAACGCCTTGGCACCTTGCTCGCGGAAAAAACCGGCAATCGTCAGGCAGCGCTCTATGATGAATTCAGGGGTTTTCTCACCGTAGGGAATATGCCCGCAATCCGCCACATACAGCAGCGACTCGTCGGGCAACGCCAGGCGGATTTCATTGAGCACCGACAAACCGCCGACGCCGGAATCGAAAATGCCTACCGGCGCATCGCAACCCTTGCTCACCGAAATGTCAGGCATGCTCGCCCTGCCCGCTCGCTGGACCGCACACGGCACAGGCCGGATCACGCCTGACTTTCAACTCACGAAAACGGCTGGTGAGGGCATCGATCAGCAGCAGCCGCCCGACCATAGGCTCGCCAAACCCGGCCAGCAGTTTCAGGGCTTCAAGCGCCTGCAGACTGCCCACCAGGCCCACCAGCGGCCCGATCACGCCCGCTTCGCTGCAGGTCAGTTCCGCTTCGCTGCCGTGGCCATACAGGCAGTGATAACAGGGGCTTTCGGCGCGACGCGGGTCAAACACCGATAACTGACCTTCCAGCCGAATCGCTGCGCCGCTGACCAGCGGCTTGCCCGCCGCGAAGCAGGCGGCATTGACCGCTTCGCGGGTGGCGAAATTATCCGAACAGTCGAGCACCAGATCGACTGCCTGCACCGCCACACTCAATGAATCGACATCAAGCGCCGCACGATGAGCAATCAGTTTTATTTCCGGGTTGATCGCAGCGAGCCGCGCCAGGGCCGAATCAACCTTGGCCAGCCCGATGCTCTGAGTGTCATGAATGATCTGGCGTTGCAGGTTCGTCAGGTCGACATGGTCGTAGTCTGCCAGATGCAGCTCACCCACGCCTGCCGCAGCCAGATAGAGGGCGACCGGCGAACCAAGTCCGCCGACCCCCACGATCAGCGCGCGACTGTGTTTGAGCCGCAACTGACCGTCGATATCAACAGGCTGCAATAGAATCTGCCGGCTATAGCGCAGCAGCTCCTGATCACTCAGCACGGCTTGCAGCCGAATGTGATGCGCTCGTGCTCGCCCAGATCACGGCGGGTCTGGATGCGCTCGAAGCCCTCACGAATCAGCAATTCGCGCACCGCAGGACCCTGGTCGTAGCCGTGCTCCAGCAGCAACCAGCCGTCCGCATTGAGATGCGCCGGGGCCTGTTTGATGATCTCACGCAAGTCATCGAGCCCGTCGGAACCGGACACCAGCGCACTGCTGGGTTCGAAACGCACATCACCGGCGGCCAGATGCGGGTCAGCATCGGCAATGTACGGCGGGTTACTGATGATCAAATCGAACTGCCGCCCTTCCAGCGCGCTGAACCAATGGCTGTCGAGCACTTCGGCGTTGTCCAGTTGCAACCGCTTGCGATTGCGTTCGGCCAGCGCGACCGCATCAGGCACGCGATCAACCGCCGTGACCTTCCAGTGCTGACGCTCGTTGGCCAGGGCAAGCGCAATCGCGCCAGTGCCGGTGCCCAGATCCAGAACCTGCGCAGGGGCAAAGGCAGGCACCAGCTCCAATGCCGCTTCGACCAGCATTTCAGTCTCGGGGCGCGGGATCAAGGTGTGCGGCGCGACTTCCAGATCAAGCTTCCAGAACCCTTGCTGACCGAGAATGTACGCCACCGGCTCACCTGCGCGTCGCCGCGCCAGGTAACCCGCAAACGCCAGTGCCGCTTCGGTGCTGACAATGCGCTCGGGCCATGTGTGCAGAAAACTGCGCGGCTTGCCCAGGGCAGCCGCAAGCAACAACTCGATATCGAGCCGTGCAGTCGGTGATTCGGGAAGCTCGGTGCTTCTCAACAAACTGGCGATAATGGTCATTTACTCACCCAATGCCGCAAGTTGGTCAGCCTGATATTCAGCGAGTAGCGGCTCTATCACTGCATCGACCCCGCCCGCCAGAACTTCATCCAGCGAGTACAGGGTCAGATTGACGCGGTGATCCGTTACGCGCCCCTGAGGAAAATTGTAGGTCCGTATGCGCTCCGAACGATCACCGGACCCCACCAGCAGCTTGCGCTCGCTGGCGATGGCATTGGCCGCCGCGCTGGTCTGCTGATCATTCAGCTTGGCAGACAACCAGGACATCGCCCGGGCTCTGTTCTTGTGCTGCGAGCGCTCTTCCTGACACTCGACGACAATACCCGACGGCAAGTGGGTAATGCGGATGGCCGAGTCGGTTTTGTTGACGTGCTGGCCACCGGCACCTGAAGAACGGTAGGTGTCGACGCGCAGGTCAGCCGGGTTGATCTCGATAGCCTGTTGCTCATCGGGCTCGGGCAACACCGCTACGGTGCAGGCCGACGTGTGAATGCGGCCTTGGGATTCGGTCTCCGGCACGCGCTGTACACGGTGTGCGCCGGACTCGAATTTCAGCTTGCCGTAGACACTTTCGCCTTCGACCCGGGCAATGACTTCTTTGTAACCGCCATGCTCGCCTTCGTTTTCGGACAATATTTCAACCCGCCAGCCACGTCGCTCGGCGTAGCGCGAATACATGCGGAACAGGTCGCCGGAGAAAATCGCGGCCTCGTCGCCGCCGGTGCCGGCGCGAATTTCGAGGAACACGTTACGACCGTCATTCGGGTCCTTGGGCAACAGCATGCGTTGTAGCTGCGCCTCCAGATCGACCAGCTGCTGTTTGGTCTCGCGGACTTCCTCGACAGCCATTTCACGCATGTCGGGGTCGCTGTCCTTCAGCAGAGCCTGCGCCCCTTCAAGATCGCCTTGCACCTTGATCAGCTGTTTATAGAGCGCAACGACCGGCTCCACTTCGGCGTATTCACGGGAATAGGCGCGAAAGCGTGTCTGATCGCTGATGACTTCGGCGTCGCCGAGCAGCGCGGTCAGTTCCTCGAAACGGTCGCTGAGGACATCCAGCTTATTGAGCAGTGAAGCTTTCATTGCGGGGTTTTATCCGTCGAGCCCTCACCGAGGGCAAATAGTTCCTGAGCCATAGCCAGCGCATCGACGCGGCCTTCGGCAGACAGCTTCTTGAGTTGCACGCTGGGCGCATGCAGCAATTTGTTAGTCAGGCCACGCGCCAGCTGGACCAGCACATCCTCGGCATTGCTGCCGTTGGCCAGCATCCGTTGTGCCTTGCTCAGTTCTTCGTCACGCAGCCGTTCGCTTTGCTGACGATAGGCGCGCAACACATCGACTGCCGCCAGTTCGCGCAGGCGCGACATGAAATCGTCGGCGCCGAGGCTGACCAGTTGCTCGGCAGCCAGCGCTGCACCCTGGCGACTTTTGAGATTCTCTGCCACCACTTCGTGCAGGTCATCGACGCTGTAGAGGTAAACGTCGTCCAGCTCGCCCACTTCAGGCTCGATATCCCGGGGTACGGCGATATCGACCATGAAGATCGGTTTGTGCTTGCGCAGTTTCAGCGCACTTTCCACAGCGCCTTTGCCCAGAATCGGCAACTGGCTGGCCGTCGAACTGATCACAATATCGCTGTTAACCAGCTCTGCCGGTATGTCCGACAACAGCACGGCGTGGGCACCGAACTCGGCGGCCAGCATGCTGGCACGCTCCAGCGTACGGTTGGCAACCACGATACGCTTGACGCCCAGGTCATGCAGGTGCCGGGCGACCAGAGTAATGGTCTCGCCCGCACCGATCAACAAGGCCTGACTGCGTTGCAGGTCACTGAAAATCTGTTTTGCCAGACTGACGGCAGCAAAAGCCACCGAGACCGGGTTTTCACCGATTGCGGTGTCGGTGCGCACTTGCTTGGCGGCGCTGAACGTGGCCTGAAACAGGCGACCCAGCAGCGGCCCGACGGTGCCGGCTTCGCGGGCAACGGCGTACGCGGACTTCATCTGACCGAGAATCTGCGGTTCGCCCAGTACCAGCGAGTCCAGCCCTGATGCCACGCGCATCATGTGGCGCACGGCCGCGTCATCCTCGTGGACATAGGCGCTGGCGCGCAGCTCCTCGAGACTGAGGTGATGATAATCGGCGAGCCAGGCCAGGATGCTGTCGGCCGCGAGGTGATCATGTTCGATATACAGCTCGCTGCGGTTGCACGTCGACAGAATCGCCGCCTCGCGGCTTTCGGTCAGGCGGCAGAGCTGCTGCAGCGCCTCAACCAGTTGCTCGGGGGTAAATGCCACGCGCTCGCGAACGTCGACCGAGGCGGTCTTATGGTTGATGCCGAGTGCAAGGAAGGCCATTCAGGGTCGCAGGTGGTGACGTGAAGCCGGTAATTGTCCTACTTCGATAAGCTCAGAACAACCACCGCATATTATTGTCCCACTACAATCGCTCGTTGCAGACCTTGGTTTGGGGTCCGCAACGCCGCAAACACAAGCATTGCATCAGTTTTTCCGACGGCTGTGGGTTTTGCCGACAGCCTTGTGTCATGATGCTCCCACCGCAGGTAAGCCGCCCTTCTTATATATGAATAGATCCTCCGCGTTGTTCCTTGCTCTTGCTTTTCTTGGTGGCTGCCAGTCTATGGCCCCCGCCTCGTCGCAGCCCGTGCCCGCCCAGAAAGACGCACCTCCAGCGCCTGAACCCAAGCCGCAAGTCTATGGCTCGTTCACTCAGGACACGCTGGTCAGCCTGCTGAGCGCGGAGCTGGCTGGCCAGCGCAACCGTTTCGACATCGCCCTGGATAACTATGTGACCCAGGCGATCAAGACCCAGGACCCGGGAGTCTCCGAGCGCGCGTATCAGATCGCCGAGTACATGGGCGCCGATCAATCGGCGCTTGAAACCGCGCTGATCTGGGCGAGAAACGCGCCGACCGACCTCGAAGCACAGCGCGCCGCAGCCATTCAACTGGCGCGCGCCGGTCGCTACGACGACTCTTTGGTTTACATGGAGCGGGTTCTGCAGGGTCAGGGCGATACACACTTCGATTTTCTGGCGCTGTCTGCGGCTGAAACCGACTCGGACACTCGCAACGGCCTGCTCAAGAGTTTCGACCGGCTGCTGGGCAAATACCCGAATAACAGCCAGTTGATTTTCGGCAAGGCGCTGCTGCTCCAGCAGAATGGCGATTCCGAACAGTCGCTCAAACTGCTGGAAGACAACCCGCCCAAAGAAGGTGAAGTCGCACCGATTCTGCTCCATGCCCGCCTGCTGCAAAGCATGAACCGAGGCAAGGAAGCGGTCCCGCTGCTGGAAAAAAGCATCAAGAAATACCCGGACGACAAGCGTTTGCGCCTGACGTACGCGCGCATGCTGGTCGAGCAGAACCGCATGGAAGACGCCAAAGTGCAGTTTGCCGCCCTGTTGCAGCAATACCCCGATGATGACGAGCTGCGTTTCTCTCTGGCGCTGGTCTGCCTTGAAGCCAAGGCCTGGGATGAGGCGGCGGGCTATCTGGAAGAGTTGATCGCACGTGGCGCTCACGTGGATTCGGCGCATTTGAACCTGGGCCGCATTCACGAAGAACGCGAAGACCCGCAAAGCGCACTCAACGAATACGCCCAGGTCGGCCCCGGCCCGGACTTCCTCGCCGCTCAGTTGCGCCAGGCCGATATTCTGGTCAGTAACGGCAACGGTGCCGAAGCCGCCAGGCGCCTGGCCGAAGCGCGTGCCGAAGAGCCCGACTACGCGATACAGCTTTACCTGATCGAAGCCGAGACCCTGACCAGCAACGACCAACTGGATCGCGGCTGGCAGGTCCTGAGCCAGGCGCTCAAGCAATACCCGGACGACGTCAACCTGCTCTATACCCGTGCCATGCTGGCTGAAAAGCGCAATGACCTGGCGCAGATGGAAAAGGATCTGCGCACCATCATCAAGCGCGAGCCAGAAAACGCAATGGCGCTGAATGCGCTGGGCTATACCCTTTCCGACCGCACCACGCGCTACGCCGAAGCCCGGCAACTGATCGAGAAAGCGCACCAGATCAGCCCCGACGACCCGGCTGTTCTCGACAGCCTCGGCTGGGTGAATTACCGCATGGGCAACCTGGACGATGCCGAGCGCTACTTGCGTCAGGCACTCGAGCGCTTCCCGGATCACGAAGTGGCAGCGCACCTGGGCGAAGTATTGTGGGCCAAAGGCGAACAGCGCGAAGCCCGAAAAGTGTGGGCCAAGGCCCTGGAACAACAACCCGACAGCACCGTCCTGCGCAGCACTTTGCGGCGCCTGACCGGATCAGAGAACCTTTAACGTCATGTTTTTGCGCCACGTAATCGTATTCAGCTTCATCGCCCTGCTCACTGGCTGCGCCGGGCTCACCTCCCGCGAATCTGTCCAAGGCAAGGGCGACCCTGCGCAATGGCGCGAACATAAACAACAGCTGAGCAGCCTTGATGGCTGGCAGATCAACGGCAAGGTCGGCATCCGGGCACCCAAGGACTCCGGCAGTGGCACGCTGTTCTGGCTGCAACGGCAGGATTATTACGACATCCGCCTGTCTGGCCCGCTGGGCAGAGGCGCTGCACGCCTCACCGGCAGGCCGGGTGCTGTCGTGCTCGAAGTGGCCAATCAGGGCCGCTATGAAGCGCCTACGCCAGAGACCCTTCTGCAGGATCAACTGGGCTGGAAATTGCCGGTCTCGCACCTTGTCTGGTGGGTACGCGGCCTGCCCGCCCCTGACAGCAAAAGCAGCGTGACGCTTGATGGCGACAGCCGCCTGGCGAGTCTCGATCAGGACGGCTGGCAGGTGGAATACCTCAGTTATGTCGAGCAAAACGGCTACTGGCTGCCGGAGCGCGTCAAGCTTCACGGCCAGGACCTCGATGTCACGCTGGTCATCAAGGACTGGCAGCCTCGCAAATTGGGGCAATGAGCATGCACACGCCACAACTGGTTCTGCCTGCTCCGGCAAAACTCAACCTGATGCTGCACATCCTGGGACGCCGTCCTGACGGCTACCACGAGCTGCAAACCCTGTTTCAGTTTCTGGACTACGGCGACGAGCTGGGTTTTGCCGTTCGCGAGGACGGCGAGATTCGCTTGCAGACCGACGTCTCCGGCGTTGCGCATGACAGCAACCTGATCGTCAAAGCCGCCCGCGCGCTGCAGCAACAATCGGGCTGTACGCTGGGCATGAACATCTGGCTGGATAAACGCCTGCCGATGGGCGGCGGCATCGGCGGCGGCAGCTCGGACGCGGCCACCACGTTGCTCGGCCTCAATCACTTATGGCAGCTGGGTTGGGATGAAGATCGTCTCGCCGCTTTAGGCCTGACACTGGGCGCCGATGTTCCGGTTTTTGTGCGCGGCCGCGCAGCGTTTGCTGAAGGTATCGGCGAAATCCTGACCCCGGAAAACCCGGAAGAACCCTGGTATTTGGTGCTTGTTCCGCAAGTCGCTGTAAGTACAGCAGAAATTTTTTCAGATCCGTTGTTGACACGCGACACGCCGCCCATTAAAGTGCGCCCCGTTCCCAAGGGAAACAGTCGAAATGACTGTAAAGCGGTTGTAGAGAGGCGTTACCCAGAAGTACGTAACGCTTTGAATTTGTTAGGTAATTTTACCGAAGCAAAATTAACCGGAACTGGAAGTTGTGTGTTTGGGGCCTTCCCAAACAAAGCTGAAGCTGATAAAGTCTCGGCCCTTCTTGCAGAGACCCTTACGGGGTTCGTAGCGAAAGGAAGCAACATTTCGATGTTGCATCGTAAGCTACAGATTCTGTAACAGGAATCGAGTGCAAAACACTCGAATGATTCAATACAGGGGCGTCGCCAAGCGGTAAGGCAGCAGGTTTTGATCCTGCCATGCGTTGGTTCGAATCCAGCCGCCCCTGCCATTTTCTATACTCATCCAGGTTACCCTCAGCCTCTAGGTACTGCGCGTGTCCAAGATGATGGTCTTTACGGGGAATGCCAACCCCGATCTCGCTCGGCGTGTAGTACGTCAGCTGCATATCCCACTGGGTGATGTTTCTGTTGGAAAATTTTCCGACGGTGAAATCAGCACTGAGATTAATGAAAACGTCCGCGGTAAAGACGTCTTCATCATTCAGCCGACCTGCGCACCAACGAACGATAACCTGATGGAACTCGTCGTGATGGCTGATGCCTTCCGCCGCTCCTCAGCGTCCCGAATCACTGCTGTGATTCCCTACTTTGGTTATGCTCGCCAGGACCGCCGTCCGCGTTCCGCACGTGTTGCTATCAGCGCAAAAGTCGTTGCAGATATGCTGACCGTGGTGGGAATCGACCGTGTCCTCACGGTTGATCTTCATGCTGACCAGATCCAGGGCTTCTTCGATATCCCGGTAGATAACATCTACGGCTCCCCCGTTCTGGTGGATGACATCGAAGATCAGCGCTTTGAAAACCTGATGATCGTTTCCCCGGATATCGGTGGCGTCGTGCGCGCACGTGCTGTTGCCAAATCCCTGGGCGTCGATCTCGGTATCATCGACAAACGCCGTGAGAAAGCCAATCACTCCGAAGTGATGCATATCATCGGTGATGTCGAAGGGCGTACCTGCATTCTGGTTGATGACATGGTCGATACCGCCGGCACCCTGTGCCACGCGGCCAAAGCCTTGAAAGAGCATGGCGCTGCCAAGGTATTTGCCTACTGCACACACCCTGTGCTGTCGGGTCGGGCGATCGAAAACATTGAAAATTCCGTGCTGGACGAACTGGTGGTGACCAACACCATCCCGTTGTCTGCCGCAGCTCAAGCCTGTGGTCGTATCCGCCAACTGGATATTGCCCCGGTTGTCGCCGAAGCGGTTCGCCGCATCAGCAACGAAGAATCGATCAGCGCAATGTTCCGCTAAGGGTTCTCCCTAAGCCTGCATTCCGTTGACGAAAAGCGCCCCGCCCTGACATCCGGTCAGGGCGGGGCTTTTTTGCCCATACCGCCCGAGCGCTGGTCGCAAACGCAACGGCGGATGTGGTTAATTTGGAGATACAACATGAACGAATTTACCCTGAATGCAGAACAGCGTTCCGACCTGGGGAAAGGTGCGAGCCGCCGCCTGCGTCGTCTCGCTAGCCTGGTTCCAGCTGTCGTCTACGGTGGCGACAAAGCCCCTGAGTCCATCAGCATGCTGGCCAAAGAAGTTGCCAAACTGCTCGAAAACGACGCGGCTTACAGCCACATCATCGAGCTGAACGTTGGTGGCAAGAAGCAAAACGTCATCATCAAGGCACTGCAACGTCACCCGGCCAAAGGCCACGTGCTGCACGCCGACTTCGTGCGCGTTGTAGCCGGTCAGAAACTGACCGCTATCGTGCCGATCCACTTCCTGAACGAAGAAGCTCCGGTCAAGAAAGGCGGCGAGATCTCGCACACTACCACTGAACTGGAAGTGACCTGCCTGCCGAAAGACCTGCCTGAGTTCATCGAAGTTGATCTGGGCACGCTGGAAATCGGTGACAACGTTCACCTGTCCGAGCTGAAAGCACCTAAAGGCGTCGAGTTCGTTGCTTTGGCACACGGTAATGACCTGGCAATCGCCAACGTCCATGCACCGCGCATCGTCAAAGATGAAGAAGAAGGCGAAGGTGAAGAAGGCGCTGCCGAGTAATTGGTAACGTCGGAGTTGCTCAGGAAACACCGCGAGCGATAGCAGGCAAAGCGGGCGAGATCGCGGAGTTTACATCATGGTAAATGAGCACTTTTCGCCTGTATTGCCGCTGTCGCCAGCGGTTTAACCCTCAACTCCAAAGGAAGAGCCCCTGTCGTGACCGCCATACAACTGATCGTGGGCCTGGGAAATCCAGGCGCTGAATACGAACAGACCCGGCATAACGCAGGGGCTTTTTTTGTTGAGCGTATTGCTGCGGCGCAGCGAGTCAATCTCGTTCCCGAGCGCAAATTCTTTGGCCTGACCGGACGCTTTACGCATCAGGGTCAGGATGTTCGTCTGCTGATTCCCACCACCTACATGAACCGCAGCGGCCAGGCTGTCGCGGCACTTGCCGGTTTCTACCGTATTCCGGTCGAGTCGATACTGGTGGCGCATGACGAACTTGACCTGCCTCCGGGCGTTGCCAAACTCAAAGTGGGCGGCGGCCACGGCGGTCATAACGGCCTGCGCGACATCATCGCGCAGCTCGGCAACCAGAACACATTTCATCGCTTGCGGCTTGGCATCGGCCACCCGGGCGATGCCAGCAAGGTGTCCGGTTTTGTCCTGGGACGAGCGCCACGCGCCGAACAGGAAAAACTGGACGCCAGTATCGACTTTGCCCTCGGCGTGCTGCCGGATATCTTCGCCGGTGAATGGAACCGGGCGATGAAAAACCTGCACAGCCAGAAGGCCTGACATCACTCGAGGGGAAACACCATGGGATTCAATTGCGGCATCGTCGGCCTGCCTAACGTCGGCAAGTCCACCCTGTTCAACGCGCTGACCAAATCAGGTATCGCGGCCGAGAACTTCCCCTTCTGCACCATCGAACCGAACAGCGGCATCGTGCCTATGCCCGATCCGCGCCTGGCGGCGCTGGCGGCCATCGTCAACCCGAAACGCATCCTGCCGACCACGATGGAATTCGTCGACATCGCCGGCCTTGTGGCAGGCGCCTCCAAAGGTGAAGGCCTGGGCAACAAGTTTCTCGCCAACATCCGCGAGACCGACGCCATTGCTCACGTGGTGCGCTGCTTTGAAGACGAGAACGTGATTCACGTCTCCAACAGCGTCGACCCCAAGCGTGACATCGAGATCATCGACCTGGAACTGATCTTCGCCGACCTCGACAGTTGCGAAAAGCAGCTGCAAAAAGTCGCACGCAACGCCAAAGGCGGCGATAAGGATGCAGTGGTCCAGAAAGGCCTGCTCGAGCAACTGATTGCACACTTCAGCGAAGGCAAGCCGGCTCGCAGCCTGATGAAGAGCATGAGCGCTGACGAAAAAGTCGTCATTCGCGGCTTCCACCTGCTGACCACCAAGCCGGTCATGTACATCGCCAACGTCGCCGAAGACGGCTTCGAGAACAACCCGCTGCTGGACGTGGTCCGCGCCATCGCCGAAGAAGAAGGCGCGATGCTGGTGCCGGTCTGCAACAAGATCGAAGCGGAAATCGCCGAACTGGATGACGGCGAAGAGAAAGACATGTTCCTCGAAGCCCTGGGCCTCGAAGAACCCGGCCTGAACCGCGTGATCCGCGCCGGCTACGAAATGCTTCACCTGCAGACCTACTTCACCGCAGGCGTTGAAGAAGTCCGCGCCTGGACCGTTCGCGTCGGCGCCACCGCCCCCCAGGCCGCAGGCGTTATCCACACCGACTTCGAAAAAGGCTTCATCCGCGCCGAAGTCGTGGCCTACGACGACTTCATCCAGTACAAAGGCGAAGCCGGTGCCAAGGAAGCGGGCAAATGGCGCCTGGAAGGCAAGGAATACATCGTCAAGGACGGTGATGTGATGCATTTCCGGTTCAACGTGTAAGCAACAGGCGGTTTACATACATCCCTGTGCAGAAGCCCCATTAGCTGGGGCTTTTGCGTTTTCACGCATGGGCCGGATGAACCCTGCCAACCCAATACAGCCCCTCTTAAATTATTTGCTGGGGATGTCTATTTTTCTATGTAAAATATCGTTCTTTAATCGTCGCTCATCCACGTCATTTTAAACACTCATGTTTAATACAGGCAGATGTCTCGAAAACGGCGACCGATCAGCGATTGTTTCCACGGACCGGGCAGAGCCTTGTCACAACCCTAGGTAGATACTCTTTTGAAGATCTTAGTAACAGGCGGTGCTGGCTTTATCGGTTCGGCGGTCATTCGGCATATCATTGCCAACACAACGGACTCCGTCGTCAACGTCGACAAGCTCACCTATGCAGGCAATCTCGAGTCACTTCAGTCGGCCGATCAAAGCGAGCGCTACGCCTTTGAGCACGTCGATATCTGCAACCGCGAAGACCTGGATCGGGTTTTCAAGGAGCATCAGCCTGATGCCGTGATGCACCTGGCAGCTGAATCCCACGTCGATCGCTCCATCACGGGCCCGTCGGAATTCATCCAGACCAATATCATCGGTACCTACACGCTGCTCGAAGCTGCACGCGGCTACTGGAGCCAGCTGGACGAAGCCCGTAAAGCCAATTTCCGTTTCCATCACATTTCGACCGATGAAGTGTATGGCGACCTGGAAGGCCCGGAAGACCTCTTCACCGAGACGACCCCTTACCAGCCAAGCTCGCCCTACTCGGCCAGCAAGGCCAGTTCCGACCACCTGGTGCGTGCCTGGAGCCGTACCTACGGCCTGCCTACCCTGGTCACCAATTGCTCCAACAATTACGGCCCGTGCCATTTCCCCGAGAAACTGATCCCGCTGATCATCCTCAACGCGCTGGAAGGCAAGCCACTGCCCATTTACGGGAAAGGCGATCAGGTCCGTGACTGGCTCTATGTAGAAGACCATGCCCGCGCACTGTACAAAGTCGTGACGGAAGGCGAGATCGGCGAAACCTATAACATTGGTGGCCACAACGAGAAGCAGAACCTCGAAGTGGTCAACACTGTCTGCGCCCTGCTCGACCAGTTGCGCCCTGATTCGGCTCATCGCCCGCATGCCAGCCTGATCACTTACGTTCAGGACCGTCCAGGCCATGACCTGCGCTACGCTATCGACGCCAGCAAGATCCAGCGTGAGCTGGGCTGGGTGCCGGAAGAAAGCTTCGAGTCCGGGATTCGCAAGACCGTTCAGTGGTACCTCGATAATCCTGAGTGGGTTGCTCACGTCAAGAGCGGTAGCTACCAGCAATGGATCGACAAAAACTACACAGCACGCGCCGATAAATGATGAAAATTCTTCTGCTGGGAAAAAACGGCCAGGTCGGTTGGGAGCTGCAGCGCTCGTTAGCGGTATTGGGTGAAGTAGTCGCTCTTGATCGGCATAGCGTTTCGACGGCCTACGGTGACCTTTCTGGCGACCTGTCGAACCTGGACGGGTTGCGGGACACGATTCGAAGCGTTAAACCTCAGGTCATCGTCAACGCCGCAGCCTATACCGCCGTTGATAAAGCAGAGACCGAGCAAGAACTCGCGCACACGGTCAATGCTCTGGCAAGCCAGGTCCTGGCAGAAGAAGCTCACGCGCTGGACGCGCTTCTGGTTCATTACTCGACGGACTACGTGTTCGACGGCACGGGAACCACCGCCTGGAAAGAAAGCGATGCGGTGTCGCCGGTCAATTACTACGGCGCAACCAAGCTTGAAGGCGAGCAACTGATTATTGCCTCAGGTTGCAAACACCTGATATTCCGCACCAGTTGGGTATACGCGGCACGCGGCAACAACTTTGCCAAGACCATGCTGCGGCTTGCAAAAGATCGTCCGACACTGAGTGTGATCGCCGATCAGATAGGCGCACCGACCGGTGCAGAACTGCTGGCCGACATAGCGACAGCGGCCTTGCAGCAAACACTTGCAAGGCCTGAGCTGTGTGGCATCTACCACCTGGCGCCTGCTGGTGAAGTGTCATGGCATGCCTATGCGCAATACGTAATTGATTTTGCCCGCGCCAATGGGGAACCCCTGGCGGTGGAAACAATCAACCCAATCGGTACGATTGAATACCCGACACCCGCGCAACGCCCTCTGAATTCGCGTTTGAACACAGACAAGCTGCGCCACAATTTTTCTCTGCACCTGCCTGAATGGCAAAGTGGTGTGGCCCGAATGCTCATGGAATCCCTGAATAAATGACCACCATTAATCGTAAAGGCATCATCCTGGCCGGCGGCTCGGGCACTCGTCTTCACCCGCTCACCCTTGGCGTGTCCAAGCAGATGCTGCCTATCTACGACAAGCCGATGATTTTCTACCCTCTTTCGGTGCTGATGCTGGCGGGTATGCGTGAAGTGCTGATCATCTCCACGCCGGAAGACTTGCCGAGCTTCCGCAAGCTGCTGGGCGACGGCAGCCAGTACGGCATTCAGCTTACCTATGCCGAACAGCCTACACCTGACGGCCTGGCACAAGCCTTCATCATTGGCGAAGAGTTCATTGGCAAAGATCCTTGCTGCCTGATCCTGGGCGACAACATCTTCTATGGTCAGCACTTCTCCGACAACCTGCGCTCCGCCAGCCAGCAGACCAGCGGTGCCACCGTTTTCGGTTATCACGTTTCCGATCCGGAGCGCTTTGGCGTTGTCGAGTTCGACGACACCGGTCGCGCCCTGAGCATCGAAGAAAAGCCTGCAGCGCCAAAGTCGAGCTACGCGGTAACAGGTCTGTACTTCTACGACAATCAGGTTGTCGAAATCGCGAAGAACATAAAGCCTTCGGCGCGTGGCGAGCTGGAAATCACCGATGTGAACCGTGCGTATCTTGAACAGAAGAGCCTGACCGTAGAGATTCTGGGGCGCGGGTTCGCCTGGCTCGACACCGGCACTCATGAGTCGCTGCTGGAGGCGAGCCATTTTGTGCATACCATCGAGCAACGTCAGGGCTGGAAAGTGGCCTGCCTGGAAGAAATTGCCTACACCAACGGCTGGATTACTTCCGCGCAGTTGGGTGAGCAAGCTCAAAAGCTGAAGAAGACCGGTTACGGGCAGTACCTGCAGAAGCTGCTTGATCTGGGCTCGTTCTAAGGCCGCAAACCTCTATTCCCCTACCGCAAGGCTGCGAACAGTATGTCATCTGTTTTTCCGAAGGTAGCCGTGCTGCTGGCGGCCTATAACGGTATGGCGTGGATAGAGGCGCAACTTGATTCCATTCTGAAGCAGGCCAATGTCTGCGTAAGCGTGTTCATCAGTGTCGATACCTCCACGGACGGCACTGAAGCGTGGTGTGCCGACTATGCACAGCACCGCGCAAACATAATCCTGCTACCGCCCGCCGGACGATTTGGCGGAGCATCGCGCAATTTCTTTCGCTTGATTCGAGATGTCGACTTCTCATCGTTTGATTACGTAGCCTTCTCCGATCAGGACGATATCTGGCACCCCGACAAGCTGGAGCGCGCCGTATCGATTTTGCAGTACGGCACCCATCAAGCCTATTCCAGTAATGTCATCGCCTTCTGGCCGGATGGCAGGCGAGTATTACTGGACAAGGCACAGCCTCAAACCCGGTGGGACCATTTTTTTGAAGCCGCCGGTCCAGGCTGCACCTATGTACTAAATCGCCCACTCGCGGATGCGTTCAAGGCATCGCTCACGTCACACTGGAACGAGGCTCAGGCTGTCAGCCTGCATGACTGGTATTGCTATGCATTTGCGCGCAGTCACGGCTATCGGTGGTTTATCGACCCTGCTTACAGCCTGGATTATCGTCAGCATGCCGATAATCAGGTCGGCGCCAATACCGGACTCGCATCACTCATCACACGCTTGAAAAAGATTGCCGATGGCTGGTGGGCGGGACAGGTGCTGCTGATCAGCCAACTGATCGGGGGTAATGAGACGCCATTTTCAAGAAAGGCAAACGGTACACGCTGGTTATTTTTTCGGCTCGCCTTCAAGGCCGGACAATGTCGCAGAAGACCCCGAGACAAGATTTTCTTCATTGTCGCCTGCCTGGCAGCGATGCTGAACAAGCCTGAGCAGCGAAATAATCAGTAAGCAGTGCATGGGGTCTCTTCAGAGCCATGTGACTCATGACGCCCGCAAAACTGATATCGCAACCCATTGAAAAGACTCGCTTTCACGCTCCTGGCCTGACGATGGCAGCAGCATGAGCATACGCACGTCCGGGGATCGGGCGGCGCGCTGTAATCGCTTAATTTCACAGGCCACTGAATGTTCTCCAGCAGCGGCTTATGTTAATGTGCAGGCCTTTGTTTTCGGTATCAGAAGCTCCACAAAGCCGGCAGCCGGGGTGAGCGGAACCAGAGTCCAAAGGCAGGGTCACTTATACTGCCCGCCCAAGGATGACAGGCCCCCAGTCGCCTTTACGGCAATGAGTTCAGATGCCGGATGCGCTTTATTTCGTAAAACCGTCCTGCAATGAAGACCTCGTGTTACTCATCGTCGGAACCTACGTCGGAAAATCACAAATAGACGATGCCTGCTCCGCGCCCCTCAGTGACAGACCTACCCTCTTATCCAGCGCAGAGACACTCCGCTCAGGTGGACAGTCTATGGCGCAACCGACGCGGATGAACGTCGATATCGTAAAACGCCTTTTACTGGCGCACTCAAATTCCATGGCACAGGCGTTTTCCAACATACGCCTGCCCCAGCCAGGACCGCACAAGCAGGTCCTGATGAGCATTTCGGAGATACGTTACCTATGAATGCAACACGCCTCGCCATACCAGACGTCATCGTATTCGAGCCTCAAATCTTCGGCGACGATCGCGGTTTTTTCTTTGAAAGCTTTAACCAGAAGGCATTCGAAGAGGTCGTTGGCCGGCCTGTGAAGTTTGTTCAGGACAACCACTCTCGCTCGGTAAAAGGCGTGCTTCGGGGTTTGCATTATCAAATTCAGCAGCCGCAGGGCAAGCTGGTCCGGGTGACTGTGGGTGAAGTGTTTGACGTCGCAGTCGACCTGCGCAAAAGCTCACAGACCTTCGGCCAATGGGTGGGCCTGCACCTCACCGCCGAAAACAAAAAGCAGCTATGGATCCCGGAAGGTTTTGCTCACGGCTTCGTCGTGCTGTCCGAAAGCGCCGAATTTCTTTACAAGACCACTGACTACTGGGCGCCGGAACATGAGCGCAGCCTTGCCTGGAATGACGCGACGGTAGGTATCGAGTGGCCATTCAGCGAAGCACCTTCCCTGTCCGCCAAAGATCAGAAAGCCGTCGTGCTCGAAGACGCTGAGGTGTTCGCTTAATGAACCCTCATCAAACCCCTTCGGCAGGTCCTGTGCGACTGGTCACCAGCCTGTGGACGAACCGGTCGTTGATTTCGCAGATGACCAAACGGGAAGTCATCGGCCGGTACCGCGGCTCGGTAATGGGCCTGGCCTGGTCATTCTTCAATCCGGTCTTGATGCTGGCAGTTTACACCTTCGTCTTTTCTGAAATTTTCAGCGCACGCTGGGTCGGCGTAGACACCGGCAAAGGTGGATTTGCCATCCTCCTGTTCGTCGGGATGATCGTGCATGGTCTGTTCGCGGAGTGCGCCAACAGAGCACCGTCTCTGGTGATGAGCAACAGCAATTACGTCAAGAAAGTGGTTTTCCCGCTGGAGATCCTGCCGGTTATCACCTTGGGGTCTGCGCTCTTCCACAGTTGCATCAGCCTGATCGTACTCGTTATTGCACAACTGTTGATCTCACACACACTTTTCTGGACAGCGCTGCTGTTTCCGCTGATTCTCGTGCCGCTCATCCTGGGCACGCTGGGTATCAGCTGGTTTCTTGCATCACTGGGCGTGTACTTGCGCGATGTCGGCCACGTGATCACGGTACTGACGACAGTTCTATTGTTTCTCTCGCCGGTTCTTTATCCGGTGGCGGCGCTTCCCGAAGTTTATCGCCCGTGGCTACAAATGAACCCGCTCACCTACATTATCGAAGAGAGCCGGAGCGTACTGCTGTTCGGCAACCTCCCTCATTGGGGCAGCCTGGGCATTGCCATTGCCATTGGCGCAGTCATTGCTGCCGCAGGGTTCTGGTTCTTCCAAAAGACACGTAAAGGATTCGCTGATGTCATCTGATCAACCGGTTATCAGCGTACAAAACGTCTCCAAGTGTTTTTACACCTACGACAAGCCCCATGACCGCTTGAAGCAAGCGTTGGTCCCTAGGCTACAGCGCTGGTCTGGCCAGGAAACCACGACCACTTATGGCAAGGAGTTCTGGGCGTTACGCGACATCAACTTCGAGGTCGGTAAAGGTGAAACGGTCGGTATCGTCGGCCGCAACGGCTCCGGCAAGTCCACCTTGCTGCAAATCATCTGCGGCACGCTGAGCCCTACCGTCGGCGAAATTCAGACCCGTGGACGAGTGGCTGCATTGCTGGAACTCGGATCTGGCTTCAATCCCGAGTTCTCAGGTCGTGAAAACGTTTACCTGAACGCGGCCGTGCTGGGCCTGACGCGTGACGAAGTGGACGAACGCTTTGACGCGATCGCCGGCTTTGCCGACATCGGCGAATTCCTTGATCAGCCGGTCAAGTCATACTCGAGCGGCATGGCTGTCCGCTTGGCATTTGCAGTCCAAGCCCAGGTCGATCCAGAAATCCTCGTTGTGGATGAGGCCCTCTCTGTCGGAGATGCACGGTTTCAGGCAAAGTGCTTCGAGCGCCTGAGGCAATTAAAGGAAAACGGCACAAGCATTCTGCTGGTCACTCACTCCAGCGAACAGGTCGTCACTCATTGCAGTCGCGCGATTTTGCTCGAGAAGAGCAGGATCGAGATGATTGGCGAATCGCGGCCCGTCATCAATCGCTACACCGACCTTTTGTTCGGACGCGACAAGAGCCCTATCACCGACAAGAGCCTGGACCTCGCTGAAGCAGAGCGAGTGGAAACGCCCCCCGCCGAAGCCGACAAGATTGCGTTGCGTTTCGACGAAGACGTGTACGCCAGCAGGCCCGGCTACAACCCTCATGAATACCGCTGGGGGGACGGCGCAGCAACATTACTCGACTTCCATATGAGTGCTTCGGGGCGAGAATTCCCCAACAGTGTCGAGTCCGGTGAGGAAATAGCCCTTGATCTGGCGTTGCAGTTCAACCGTACGGTGGTCAACCCGATTATTGGCTTTACGATCAAGACCAAAGAAGGCGTGACCGTGTACGGTACTAACTCGTACATGCAGGATTGCGAAGGCACAGGCTTGATAGGCCATGCTGGCAACCAAGCGAAGGCTCGTGTCAAATTCAGAAACGCGCTGGCAACCGGTGATTACTTCATCTCCATAGGCATTGCCTCCCGGCAAAGCGAAGACATCGTGCCCCACGACAGACGCTATGATTCCATCCATTTCGTCGTAGAACCTACTCCGAAGCTTCTGGGCTTGATAGACCTGGGTGCCTCCATGGAAATTGAACCGGTACCTGTTGATGTTTGAACTTGATAAATACGGCTATAACCTTGATGCAGACACAGGCGTGTGGGTGCGTTCGGATTATCAAGGCATCGCCTACAGCGACGGCGACAATTCTGAAAATGAATTGGCCAGAATCGTGCGTGAGGCGAAGGACGTATCCGTACTGTCCAACGAGCTTCCGCAATATTGCACTGATTGGCCCAAGCTCTACCACCTGACCTCCAGTCGTGGAAATATATTCCGTCCGTTCGAGGGTTTGCTTGAAGGCAAATCAGTCCTCGAGATAGGTGCAGGGTGTGGTGCGATAAGCCGCTATCTTGGCGAGGTTGGAGCCAGCGTGCTGTCTCTGGAAGGCAGCCCTCGCCGCGCCGCGATCGCCGCGAGCAGAACCCGAGATCTTGATAACGTCACCGTACTTGCTGAACGATTCGACGACTTCAACGTCGACAAACAGTACGACGTGGTGACGCTGATTGGGGTTCTTGAATACGCCAGCATGTTCAGTGCCGATCAAGATCCGGCGTTCGGCATGCTGAGTCGGGTCCGCAAACTGTTAAAACCTGACGGCCACTTGTTTATCGCCATCGAAAATCAATTGGGCCTCAAATATTTTGCAGGCGCGCCTGAAGATCATGTCGGCGTGGCGATGTATGGCATTGAAGGGCGCTATGTCGATCGTCAACCAAAGACATTCGGTCGAAAAGAACTGCAGGCGCTCATTGCTCGTGCAGGTTTCATGGCATCAGACTTTTTGTCACCTTATCCCGATTACAAGATCCCGAATTCAATCATCACTGAAAACGGCTTCAGGTCCAAAGACTTCGATGCCGCTGCTCTGGCCTGTCAAAATACGCGCAAAGATCCACAGCTGCCTGCGAACACCACATTCAATCTGGAAAGAGCCTGGCCTGTCGTCATCGATAACCACCTGGGTATGGAGCTTGCCAACTCTTTCCTCGTGGTCGCCTCATGCCAAACGGAACAGGTGGTGCCGTCGGATATACTTGCGTATCACTACAGCACAGGGCGCAATGCCGAGTATTGCAAGGCATCTGTTTTCGTCGAAACGCCCGAGGGCATTGAGGTTCGCTACCACCGCCTCAGCGACGCTGCCGTTCCGCAAAGCCTGGGCGATGCGCACAGGTTCATTCTTCCAGACGCTCATGGTTATGCCAAAGGCTCGCTGCTCAGCCTGAAGTTCCATGAAGCTGCGACTACCCAGGACTGGAAAGTCGAAACCTTCACGCCGTTTCTGTCACTGTACCTGGACAGCCTGAAACAACTTCTCGCGTCGGAAGGTCATACCACTGCGCTTGATCACGTGGAAGCACGCCTGCCGGGGCACTACATTGACGCAATCGCGCAGAACATCATCCTGGACAGTGATGGCCGGCCACACCTTATCGACATCGAATGGGAAATGCTCGAAGGTGTCGAGCTGGGTCATTTGTTGATGCGTGGGTTATTGCTGCTGATTGCCAGCGCAGTGCCTTTCCATCCCACCGCTACCATGATCAGCAGACGCGATTTCATTATCCAGCTGATGGCCAGCGTCGGCTTGACAGTCACCGATCAAGAGCTGAATCGCTTTGCCGTGCTCGAGGCAATGTTCCAGGAAAGAGTCACCGGCCGTGAAGCCGCCAGCTTTTTGAACTGGGCGCCCGACGCAACGATTCAGAAAACAGGCTCACACGTACTGAACGAAGCACCTAAACTGGCGACGCTCTATCTTGGCGATGCAGAAGGCGGATTCGCTGAAGACCGGACAAAAAACCAGCGTGTCCATGACGGTTTTCAGACAGTCATTTTTGACGTCCCAACGTCAGCCCGATGCGCATCGCTACGTTTCGATCCAACGAACGTCAGGCAATCATTTTCGATAAGAGCCATCAAAGTTTACAGCGCAAACGCAGAGCTGTGGGCGTGGCACGACAGTACGGATGCTCCACTGGCAGCCGCAGGGGTCACAGCATTTTCCAGCGATGCCAACGGCACATTGTTCATGGCACTCAATGATGATCCGCACGTGATGTTACCTGCGGACCTCAATACGCTGATCACCGGTAAATCATTCAAAGTCCAGATCTCGTTTACCCTGCTTACCGAAGCTCAGGTCGCTGAACGACTTCTTCAACAAGAAGAAGAACTCAAACAGGCACTTGAAACGACCTCAGATCAGAGCCTTAAAGAGCACTCTGCTCTTGAGGCTATCGAGGCGGCCACTCTGGCGGAGCAAGAGAATCATCGCCAGGCGTTGGCCAACATAGAAATCGAAAACCTTTCCCTTCAGGAAAGCCATCACTTGGCACTGATGGAACTCGAAGCTGCAAACGCGACGCTTCAGGAAAACCACAGCCATGTATTGGCGGGTCTTGAAGCTGAAAAGCGGGCGATGCAAGAAATCCACCAGCAAGAGCGGGAGGAGCTTGAAGCTCAGAACCTCGCCATTCAGGAACGTCATCGGCTTAAGTTGATGGAAGCTGAAAGTGAGCATCTGGCAGCCTTGGAATCCCACCGCGCCGCGCTAAGAAGTCTTGAAACCGATAATCTGTCCTTGAAAGAAAGTCATCATCTGGCACTGACCAGCCTTGAGGCCGAAACGCTCGTTCTGAAACAAAATCAGCGCCGTGAAGTGACCGGGCTTGAAAGCAAAAACCTGACGTTGATGGAAAATCAGCGCCTCGAGCTGGAGGCCAAAGATACTCATATTCATAACCTGAATCTGAATATCATCTCGATGCAGTCCTCCTATAGCTGGTGGGTGACAGCCCCCCTCCGGAAAGTGACCAGGGCGCTCTACAGGCTAAAAAGTAACGTCGCTTCGTTGCCTATGATCATTCGCCGCGGAGGCGGTCTCTTCAGCACAGCCGGAAAAGCATACCGGGTATGGCAGGTGAGGGGCGTTGCTGGTGTCATCGCTCAAGCTCGATGGGCCAAAGGCAACGCCGCGCATGCACTGGATGGAAACAGGCATGACTACGCGCTGTGGGTGCAGAAGTACGACACTCTCGACGATGAGAAGATTGATCGTATTAACGATGATATCCGTGACTGGGGCAATGGCCCGGTCATTTCCATCATCATGCCGGTCTACAACCCGCCGCTGGATTTGCTGCGTGAAGCAGTAGAAAGCGTTCGCGCGCAGCTCTACCCACAGTGGGAGCTTTGCCTGGCCGACGACGCGTCAACTGATCAAACCGTCATTGATTACCTGAGGTCTTTGAATACGCTGGATGAGCGGATCAAGGTGATCTTCCGTGAGCACAACGGGCATATCTCAGCGGCCAGCAACTCAGCGCTCGACGTGGCTACAGGCGAATTTGTCGCGCTGATGGATAACGATGATTTGTTGCCCAGACATGCGCTTTACTGGGTGGCGCGAACGATTCGTGAAAATCCTGATGCGGGGCTTATCTACTCCGATGAGGACAAGATCAGCACCAATGGCACGCGTAGCTCGCCCCACTTCAAGTCAGACTGGAACGAGTTTCTGTTCCGCTCACAGAATATGGTCTGCCACCTGGGTGCCTATCGCAGGGACCTGATCAATGAAGTAGGGCAATTCCGAATCGGCTTTGAAGGCGCTCAGGATTATGACCTTGCATTGCGATGCGTCGAAAAGCTCGAGCGAAATCAGATTATTCACATCCCTCGTGTGCTTTATCACTGGCGCATACACGCTGGCAGCACGGCGATGGCGGGCGATGAAAAACCTTATGCTGCGCTGGCTGGCGTAAAAGCGCTGGATGAACATCTGGAGCGCAAAGGCGGAGTCGGAATCGCAGAGCTTTCTTCTTTGGGTATGTACCGTGTTCACTACTCACTGCCTGCGTCGCCGCCACTGGTAAGCTTGGTAATCCCGACCCGAAATGCCCATGTCCTGGTCAAACAGTGCATCGACAGTATCAAACGGCTCACGACGTACGCTCATTACGAAATTATTCTGATAGACAATGGCTCTGACGAGCCGGAATCGCTTGAGTATTTTGCTCTGCTTGATCAGGAAGAGAACATTCGCGTCATGCGCGATGATGGCCCATTCAATTACTCGGCGCTCAATAACGCTGCCGTGCGTATTGCGAACGGCGAGTTGATCGGGCTTATTAATAATGACATCGAAGTCATCTCGCCTGATTGGCTGAGTGAAATGGTGTCCATAGCGCTGCAGCCTAACGTGGGTGCCGTAGGCGCGCGTTTGTGGTATCCCGATGATCGACTGCAGCACGGTGGCGTTATCACCGGTCTGGGCGGCGTGGCTGGCCACTCCCATAAAAACCTTCCCAAAGGCGCACCTGGTTATTTCTGCAGAGCAGAGTTGATTCAGGAATTATCAGCCGTGACGGCAGCCTGCCTGATTATCAAAAAATCAACGTTTGAACAGGTTGGCGGGTTGGAAGAGGAGCATTTGAAAATTGCCTTCAATGACGTGGACTTCTGCCTCAAAGTCAGAGAGGCAGGCTATGTCAACGTCTGGACACCTTTTGCAGAGCTGTACCACCATGAGTCGGCGACACGCGGACTGGAAGATACACCGCAAAAACAGGCGCGTTTTACGAAAGAAATCGAATACATCAAGTCGCGCTGGCCTGATATTCAAACTGATTACGCCTATAGCCCGAACCTGACACTGGATTACGAAGATTTTAGTATGGCCTGGCCACCTAGAACAAAGACATAGCGATGAATAGACACTTCAAAACTATTACATCAAGAATCGACAGCAAGGGTATGCAATGAATGTAGTACAGAAACACCCCGACAAGTTAATGACCGCGCTAAGGTGGGTGCTCATCACCTTACCTCTCATTAGCCTTTTTATCAGCATTTGGTCGTGGCTTAGATATGGGGTCGATATTCCCGTTTATGATGACTGGCGTCAGTACAAAGCTAATGAGATGGGACGCCTGGATTTAGCTTATCTTTTTACTCCGCACAACGACACACTGTATTCGTTCGGCCTGCTATTGGACTCCCTCGCTTTCCGATTCCTTGACGGGAACACTGTCGTTTATCAGTTCTTGAGCCTGACTTCAGTCCTAGGGGGTCTTCTTCTTCTGCAATGGAAGCTTCTTAAAAGGTATTGCACCGATAAAAACTGTCTCGCCGTAGCATTTTCCTTCACCCTTTTGATGCTACAACCGGATACCTACTGGGGCTGGCAAAATCTGGCTTATCATCAAGCCTTGCCCCTTGTATGCGTACTTGGGATTCTGATGCTAGCGACAAGCAAAACACTCAATTCAAAGGTAGCAATACTTGCAGCGATCAGTATGGGCTTCATTGCCGGACTTTCCTACATAAGCGGCGCTTTTTCAATCCTGGCACTGTGTGCAGTATCCGTGATTTATGGACTTACTTCCAACACGGCACAGCATAAACGTGCTTTAGATATTGGACTAGCGCTAATAGCACCTGCAATTATTACTACTGCGGCACAATTGTGGGTCATCATTGAAGTACAGCACGGCACGCACCGTGCTGATGCTCCAATGGCGTTTCCGTGGGAAGCTGATTTCTGGCTATTTATGCTTGGAAAAGTTGCACGTTCTTTAATGCTCCCACTGGAGCACCCAATATTATCGCTAACTATCACACTGCTTGCACTATTCTGCTTGGCAATTGTACTCTTTAAAAGCACACTGATCATTGCGAGAAAGAAAACCTCTACACCTCCGGAGCCTTTATATATATTCATCAGTCTCTGCGCAGTAGTATTTTCCTATCTCCTCCTTATATCTGCCGGACGAACTAACCTTCGCCCAGAAACAATGACTGCGCCGTTAGAAATTTTTATTTCTGGCTTCTATAGATTCCACTTCTTTTGGATTACATTGCTTTGGCCTTGGATTGTTTACATCATATTCAATTGGCTACAGCATAAAATGAAGGCAAAGCGCATTACAAAAATAGCGCTCTTTTCAACAACAATTTTATGGGCGGCAGCATGCGTTTATACCCCGATCATTGCCAATGATAGCTTTTACAAATCAACCATGGCGCAGCGTGTTAGTGGACTTAATTGCATCATAGAAAAAATTCAACAACCAGGTCCTGTCAGATGCGTTGGAATCGACCTTGAAGATATTGCAGAAGGCATAAAGAATGGCCGCAATAAAAATGCGTCTTTTGCAAGATTAATGCACATCATGCCTCTGCCGCTTGGCACAAATTCGCCTAAACCAGACTATAGATTGTCAGAAAACCTGGACACGCTGAAAATAACCAATGCAAGTCCAGCTCTAGGTAAAGCGACGCCGCTCGCCTTGACGGCAGACAACGACATTAACTTAAATTTTAAAGTCAATAGCGACCTCTCGAGTTGCAGCATGTTAGATATTTCGGCATCCTTGATATCCACCAACGGCAGTATCGCTCAGCTTTTTTATCTGATACCTGGCGATACTGGCTTTAGCGAGCTACACTCCATGACCGCTATGGTGGCGGGTTCAAAAAAGCCTCAGCAAGTAAATTTCTTTATCAATAGCCCAACAGGCTTTGAAAAAGACATGCGGTTCGATCCAGTGGCGGCAAGTCAAAACATTACGATAAATGATCTTGAAGTCCGCTGCCGCTCGCACGTTAATGTTACCCAATAATTTATAGGTCGCTATTATGCTCTCGTCCATCATCCCTCTTTTCTCAGCAACAACAGCTAACGCTGGACTTGACTTCACCACCCCGTTGAAGGCCGTACTGGACAGCCACTGGTATGTTTTGGGTAATGAAGTGAAGCTGTTCGAGGAAGAGTTCGCCGCCTATGTGGGCGTACAACATTGCATCAGCGTAGCGAACGGGTCAGACGCACTGGAACTTGCCCTCAAAGGTCTGGGTGTTGTCGTTGGTGATCGCGTTGTCGCCGTGGCAAACGCCGGTTTCTATGGCAGCACAGCTATTCATGCAGTTGGCGCCACTCCCGTTTATGCTGATGTCGACTCAGCGACGCTGACTCTTTGCAAAAATTCGCTGAAAGCGGTAATTGCCAAAGAAAAACCAGCGGCAATCATTGTTACGCACTTGTACGGTCAACTGGCGAACATCGAAGAAATCGTTCAAATCGCTTCTGCCGCTGGTATTCCGGTTCTTGAAGATTGCGCACAATCCCACGGTGCTCGACGCAACGGCAAACAAGCAGGCAGCTTCGGCACCATTGCTTGCTTCAGCTTCTACCCGACCAAAAACCTGGGCGCTCTGGGTGATGGCGGCGCGGTGGTTACTAATGACGACGCTCTGGCGGCACGTATTCGCCAGCTTCGGCAGTACGGCTGGGACCAGAAATATCGTATTGCCATCCCGGGCGGCCGTAACAGCCGACTGGACGAGATGCAAGCCGCAATCCTGCGCATCAAGTTGCCTCATCTGGACACCTGGAACGAGCAACGTCGTTCAATCGCCAAGCGCTATAACGAAGCGTTTGCCGGGCTGGATATCCAGATTCCTTCCTCGGTTTCGGATGATTACGTCGCCCATCTGTATGTAATTCGCACAAAAGATCGGGCCGCACTTGCTGCTGCGCTCAAAGAAAAGTCGGTCAGTACGGATGTTCACTATCCAATCGCCGATCACAAGCAGCCCGCGTACTCAGCCACGCCTTCCACGGCTCTGGACGTTACCGAGCGTACATGCGATACCGTCATCTCGCTGCCCTGCTTCCCCGGCCTGAGCGACGAAGAAGTTGATCGCGTCATTGATGCGGTCACCGCATACTTTTCAAAGGAGATATGATTTTGCTGACGTTGGTCATTCCCGTTTATCGCAATGAGAGCAATCTTCCGGATTTGCTCGTTGCCGTAACGGCGCTGGACAAGCAACTCGGACACGAGCTTGAGGTCGTGTTCGTTGTGGACGGCAGTCCCGATCGCTGTTACGAAATACTCAGGGAACAACTGCCGTCGCAATCGTTCAAGTCAAAGCTGATCCTGCTGTCCAGAAACTTCGGCTCCTTCATGGCTATCCGCACAGGCCTGCAGCATGGAACCGGCGAGCGTTTCGCGGTAATGGCAGCAGATCTTCAGGAACCACCAGAACTGGTTCTGGAAATGAACACGGTTCTGATGCGCGGCGACATCGACGTGGTGGTCGGTGTGCGTGAAGGCCGTCAGGATCCGTGGGCAACACGCACTGCTTCAAAGATTTTCTGGGGCTTTTACCGCCGTTATGTCATCCCTGAAATACCACCAGGCGGTGTCGACATGTTCGCCTGCAACAAAGCTTTTAGGGATACTCTGCTGACCCTTGAAGAGCGTCACAGCTCTCTCATCGCCCAGATATTCTGGATGGGCTATCGCCGCGAAGTAGTCACCTATACCCGGCAGGAGCGCGTTCACGGTACATCTGCGTGGACCCTGCGTAAAAAAATCAATTACCTTATGGACAGCGTATTCTCCTTCACGGACATGCCCATACGGATATTGACCCGAGTCGGCGCGTTCGGCTCGGCCCTTGCTGCGCTGTTTGGTGTGTTTACACTGATTGCCAAGCTTGAAGGCAGAATTGAAGTGCCTGGCTACGCGATGATCATGCTGGCCATCACCTTTCTCGGCTGCTTGAACTTGCTGGGACTGGGTATCGTCGGTTCCTATGCGTGGCGCACTTACGAAAACACAAAGAATAGACCCTTGGCCATCCCTATGCGGATCGAAGGATTTGGAGAAACTGATGAGCAGCGGTAAGGATTTTTTCGTTCACAGCCACGCCCTGTGCGAGTCCGAGAATATCGGTAAGGACTCACGTGTATGGGCGTTCGCTCATATCTTGCCTGGCGCCCGTCTGGGTAGCGAATGCAACGTCTGTGACAATGTATTTATCGAAAATGATGTTGTCATCGGCGATAGAGTGACGCTGAAGTGCGGTGTACAAGTCTGGGATGGTATTACCATTGAAGACGATGTGTTCATTGGCCCCAATGCCACCTTTACCAATGACTTGTTCCCACGCAGCAAGGTGTATCCGCAGACCTTTGCTCGAACCATCATTAGAAAGGGCTCATCGCTGGGCGCGAACTGCACAATCCTCCCAGGCATCACCATCGGCATCAATGCAATGGTTGGCGCCGGTGCAGTGGTAACACGCTCTGTGCCGCCCAATGCGATCGTGGTGGGCAACCCGGCGAAGATCATTGGTTATGTAGACGCCAAGCCTGTCAATGCCAGCAGCGAAACACGTCCAGAAAAAGCAGCACCTGGCGTATCCCCAACGTCAGTGAAAAACGTGACGCTGCACACGATGAATGAGGTAGCTGACATACGCGGTAGCTTGTCGGCGGGTGAGTTCGAGCGCTCGGTGCCATTCAAGTCCGAGCGTTACTTCCTGGTGTATGACGTTCCAACCGCCGAGACCCGGGGTGAGCATGCACACCGTATCTGTCACCAGTTTCTGGTTGCCGTAAAGGGCTCGGTTCACGTTGTGGCAGACGACGGTGTCAACCGAGAAGAGTTTATTCTCGACAAACCGAATCAAGGCATACATCTGCCTCCGATGACGTGGGGCATACAGTATCGTTATTCTCAGGATGCCGTGTTGCTGGTATTTGCGTCGCACTACTACGATGCCGGGGACTACATTCGTAATTACGAAGAGTTTAAATCCCTGATCGCAAACGCCCTGTAATGGCTCGATTATGAATCAGGCAGTTTCAAAATTCCTGAAGCAGGACTTTGCCCGATTTTTGATGTCAGGCGGTTTCAACACCGCCCTGACCTATGGCATCTATCTAATCCTGTTAATGTTCTTGTCTTATAAAACAAGTTACACGATATCTTATGCGACGGGCATTCTGCTGGCCTATGTTCTCAATCGATTCTTTGTCTTCAAGAGTCATCAGGGGTTACGCTCAGTTATTTTGCTCCCTCTGATTTACGCCATTCAGTATGGCTTGAGTCTTGTCATACTCTGGTGCTGGGTTGAAAAGCTAAAGTTTGATGAAAGACTGGCGCCGCTGGCAGCGATCGCGCTGACACTACCAGTCACGTTTGCTCTTTCAAAACTTGCATTTTCTGTCAAAGATAAAAACGCTCAGCAGCCATAAAACCGCGGCAGTAATATCCTTAGCGAATCTTGCCGCAGTGTAACTGCCGACTAAAACGGCAGTTACACTCAGGTTTATTGACTACCCACCTGCCGAATCACTGACTCTTGGAGGAAAAGCAACCGAAAAGTCTTCCGCAGCTAACGTAAGGTTAGGGTTGTAATACGGGTCGTGCTTGATAACAGCTCGCCACTTATTCTGCATGTACTCGACTTCGCTAATGAACCTCTTGATTTTTTCCGGCGTGTCTTCAAAACCACGTGTGGCAGATTCATGGTGGTACAGGTCTGCGTTAGGGGTCCAGATGTTCTGGTAGCCAGCCTGCATTATTTTCAGGCACAGGTCCACGTCATTGAATGCAATCTTCAGGTCTTTGGCGTTGAGCCCACCCACTTCCTGGAAAACTGATTTTTTGACAACCAAGCATGCTGCAGTGACGGCAGACATTCCCTGTATCAAAGACGCTCGCCCGAAATATCCATGATGGCCTCTAGGAAGCATTTTATGAGCATGCCCGGCCAACGTCAGCGGCCCCATGATCACGCCGCCATGCTGCAGTCGCTCATCGGGGTACCACAACCTTGCGCCAATCGCGCCGGCATTCGGTTGCAGCGCCAGAGAGACCATTTCACTCAGCCACTCAGGGTTGATGACTTCGATATCGTTGTTGATCAACCCGATGAGTTCGCCCTTGGCATGCTCCACAGCATTGTTATTAAGCGCTGAGTAATTGAATTCGCCGTCATCACGCAGCACGGTGACACCCGTCAGGCGTGAAAGCATTTCGAAATACTGCAACGACTGCGGGTCATCAGATCCGTTATCAACCAGAATGATTTCGTAGTTGGGATAAAGCGTTTTATGACGAATGCTTTCTATGCACTGCTTCACCAACGCATAAGCATTACGCGTCGGGATGATCAAACTCACCAGCGGCTTTTCGGCGGGCAGGTCGTAATGAACCCGGTACATACCGAAGTCAAGCAACTCGGCATGCCCGGCTATCCCGGACCGCTTCAAATGCTCTTCAAGCGCCTTTTGCCCGGCATTCTGTGCGTAAGGCTTTTCATCGGTGGACATGGCAGTGCTGCCGGCATGCATGCGCCAATGATAAAGCACTCGAGGAATGTGAATAATCTGAGTGGCATCAATCTGCTCAACGCAACGAAGTGCCAGATCATAATCCTGCGAACCTTCCATGCCGACACGGAAACGCCCTACCCGCTCAACGAGTTCTTTACGGTACACGCCCAAGTGACTGATCATGTTGTGCGAACGGAACAGGTACGGGTTCCAGTCAGTTTTAAAGTACGGTGCTGACCGGACGCCCTGTTCGTTTATCTTGTCTTCATCCGAATAGATAACCGCGGCATCCGGATGTTTATTGATCGTCTTGGCCACCCAGAACAGTGCATGCTCAGGGAGCGTGTCATCATTATCCATGAGAACAATGAATTCACCGGTTGCGATATCAAGCGCCGAGTTACTGGCCTTGGAAATATGGCCGTTTTGTTCGCGATAGGTCACTTTTATACGGTGGTCTGACTTGGCGCTCTGCTCAAGAAACAACCGAACACGGTGATCCGTTGAGGCGTCATCGGCGATGCACAATTCCCAATTAAAATAAACCTGGGTTTTGATGCTTTCAATGGCCTCTCTCAGCATATCGATAGGCGGGTTGTACACGGGCATGATGATGGACAGTAGCGGCTTGGCTTTCCAGGCCCCCATTTCTTCATACATGCAGAGACGGTCAATATCGTCAATCGTGTCGAACTCTTCGACCCATCGCGAGTAAGTGTCGAGGTGCTCCGGTGCGTGTTCTGAGTGAACAACCGGTGTCATTTCTGGTTCAACGGTATGCGGAAGCGCGCCATGAGCAGGAAAGGCCACCGCTGCTGGCTCGCCACTGCTCGCGCGTCTGATAGCTGCAACTATTTTTCTAAGCGGAGAGGTTATCTTCCAGCTGGTCGAGCCTTGCAACTCCATAATGGTGAGGTTCAGATTATGAATATGCGTATCGCGCTCGATTAAAGTAGCCACGAACACCGCTTCTTTTTTGGCCCGCTCTTGTTGTTCTGAGACCAGCTCTCGCTGCAGCCTCTCTATGACAGCAGAAGATTGCTTTTTCTGAAGCGAGTTCTCTTGGCGGAGACGCTTAAGCATGACTCGATGACCTCGTAATTTCTTTTAAATTCTTTCGAATACACCACGTTGCTCCCAAGCAAGACGGTCACTCGCACACCTTTCGACGGTTCGTATATTACACGACTTGTCTATGACGGTTTGGCTTCTGACACAGCATCAACACTATTAAACTTGCGCAGGCCTCCTTATCGGCGGTCTGCCCAGGCCGGAGGCGATGGGAAGGAGCAGGCTCCCGACGGATTCGCCACGCTGTCCTGAAGCACGGCTCAAAAGCAATACAGTGCCAAGGCCAAGCGTCACTGCACTGAAGGCTTGCCTGAGAGCACCGGTAGTTTTAGAAGTCGCTGGGAAGCTGAGGAGGACTCCGGTATCGTTTTTAAACCCGCCCCAAACACACTGCCAGCATCAGGCTAATATTGCCTTGCACGGTCTGTCGGTAAATCCCGGACTTTCGAAGCGTGGTGATTCGCTTGGAAAACGACTGCCTGCGCCCGTTGTCGAAATACGCCAGTACGCGCTTGCTTTCATCAGTGAGCGCGCCTTCCATCCCCTTCAATATCGCCACATTCGCATCGTTCCACTCCGCAAAACGCCCGGAAAGCATTTTACGGAATCGGACCAGCCTGTCGCGCGTACTGGCGTTGGCGCCGATCAAATTACCACTGTGCTGACGATAGTGAAGGCAGGGTTCAGCATCATAGAAAACCTCGCCCCCGCACCCCGTCACCAACAGATAAGTCAGCCAGTCATGAGCAATTAAAGGAGACCGCTCAGGCAGTTGGACCAATAACTGACGGGTTGCCTGATTGATCAACATGGTATTAGCGCCTGCCAGGCTTTGAACCAACGCATTTTTAAAAGACGGTGGCTTGCTGAACAGCGGCGAAACCCCGATCACGTTCAGCTTCGCATCGACCAGCCGGGTTCTGGAGCAGTAGAGCGCAGGCTTGTTGCTGTCGAAGCGCTCAAGACAATCAACACTTCGCTCCAGCTTGTCAGCAAACCAGACGTCATCCTGATCGCTGAAGGCAAAATAGTCAGCTTCTATTTCAGGACGCTGAACGAGGGAAATGAAGTTTTCTGCGAAGCCTTTGCAGGGGCCGTTGAAAATGACCAGCCGATTCTTGCCCCAGCGAGCCTGATAGTCGGACAAGATACGATGCGTGTCATCAGTCGATGCATCGTCGGAAACATAAAGGGTCCAGTCAAAAAAGGTCTGAGCAGCGAACGACTCAAGCTGCTCACGAAGGTACACAGCGCCGTTATAGGTACACATCAGAATGGCGACGCGTGGACGACATGACAATAGATCGTCGGCCTCGGAGGAACCTCGATCTTGCAGCGGGCTGGCACTGTCCGCCCTGTGTTTTTGGGTGAGCTGCGTTCTCAAGAAACCTTTCGCCTGCAAAAACCGAGCATTTTACGCCTTGTCTCGTCTTCCGTCAGTCATCAAATGATTAATAGGCGCCGCCGATTCAACTTTTTCTGTCACAACTACAAAAACGGTAAAGCCGGCGGGATCACCACGCCGGTTTTTCAGTACGGAGAGGAATCATTCAATCACCCCAACCGAAACCGAGCCGTATTGTCATTCAACGCGCGACTGCCCTGGCTCAGCGTACCCGCCGCCTGATTGACCGCTCGTGCGCCTTCCAGCAAGCGGCCTGCAGCCTGATCGACCTGCTGGATATTGCTGCTGACTTCATCGGCGGTCGAGGCCTGTTCTTCCACGGCGGTCGATATCTGCGCCAGCGTATCGGCGACGCCCTGCACTGCCGTTGCGATCTCGCCCAGGCGAACACCCAGCCCGGTCACGGACTGCGCATCGTTGACGGCCTGTCCGCAGGCGGCTTCCATCAGCGTCACGGCCTGGGTCACGGTGGAGCGCAAGCTGTCGACGGTCCCTGCGATCTGCGCAGTGGAAGCCTGTGTGCGCTGTGAAAGGCTGCGCACTTCATCGGCCACTACGGCGAATCCGCGTCCCTGCTCGCCTGCCCGTGCCGCTTCGATGGCCGCGTTGAGCGCCAGCAGGTTGGTTTGCTCGGCAATGCCGCGAATGGCGTCCACCACCGATTGAATTTGTTGACCTTGCTCGCTGACGCGCCCCAGGGCAGCGGCCGTTTCGGTCAGGCGCTGATTGAGCTGCTGGATGCTGTCGGTTGTGCGCTGGCTGTCCTGACTGCTTTGCTCGGCGATCCGGCGGGTGTGCCGCGCGCTCTCTGAGGCTTGCTCACAGCTTCTGGCTACACCTTGGGACGTGGCCGCCAGCTCGGTAGCTGCGGCGGCAATCTGGCTGATCTGCTGTTGCTGATCTTCGACCTCGTTGAGCGTCCCGCTGGACTGAGCGGTCAGGGTCAGCACGGCATCGCCGACCCGCACGGTCTCCTGATTGACGCCTAACAGGCTGGTGCGCAATTGCACGACCGCCACGTTCAACGCCCGGCTGATGGACGCCAACTCGTCACGCCCTTGCACCGGCACTTCGACACACAGATTGCCGTCACGCAGGGACTCAGCCAGGGTGGTAATGCCGCTGGCGCTGTTACGGATGGAAGATTGAAGGCAGGCGAACAGGTAAATCGCCATAGCGACCAGAATCCCGAAGATCACTGCCAGCGGGATGAACTCCATATTGGAGGACTCATGGTAGTAATCGAGCCGGCCATTAAGCGCGTCAAGCGACTGCTTGCGCAGATCAGACGTGCTCGCGGTCAGGGTGTCGATGCTCTTTTCGAACTCCTGCGGTTTGAGCTTGATGCTGCCGCCAAAGACACCGTCGTCAATCACCTTCAGTTCGCTTTCCAGCACCTGCTTGACGGCCGCGTACTTGTCGGCCCAAGGCTGCAGTTGCTCGGGCAGTTTGGATAACAGCAGCGTGGCCGCCTTGTTCATCTGCTCTTTGGAGTCGTCGATACGGCCACGCAGATCACGCATTTGCAGGCGGCTTTGCAGGCTGAACTGACCTGAAGCCACTGACGTCTGGCCAACGCTGGAGAGGCGGCCGATACGCTCGATCAGGTCGGGGACTTGCTGCGTGGAAAGCTGCATGAGCATGTAGGTTTCAAGCCACGGATCCAGGATCAAACCGCTGTCCATAGCGATCTGCTCACGCAGGGCCTGGACCAGATTCAATACGGTCGAGAATCGATCATAGCCGTCCGGCCACCAGCCCACAGTGCGCAACGATGCGGTATCGAGCCCCGTCACGGCGGCCTGCAAATCCTTATAGCGCGCCATCGTGTCGGCCGGTGCATTTTCCTGAACCAGTGCAGCATTCACGCCTTCCAGCGCTTTGGTAATGCGTGGAATTCCGGCATCGACACTGACCATTGCTTCCTTGGCTGCCGGGGTCGGTTCGCGAAGAATATCGGCAGCTTTCCAGCGCGCGGCGTGATCACGCTGGGCAGACAACTCGACGTTCAGGACATCAAGCGCCAACAATTGGCGCACGCCGGACTGCTCGCCTGAAATCACGTCGAGCTTGTTGCGATAGTCCTTGGTAATGAACCAGGCGCTGCCCGCTAGCGGCAGGATAAACAGCAGAAACAAGACCTGAAACTTGCGAGCAAACCCAAAGCGCCCCATCAGGCGCATGCCCGGTGACAAAAGACTGTTCATGCCCTGCAACTCCCCGTGAACACCGGCCGGATCTGAACAAACAGAGGCGATGCCTTTATTTTGGAAAAACACTGACAGCAAAATGCCATGTTCTTGTTTCATTGGCGATACACACCGCCTCGGATTGTGGCGAAAATACGTGTCGGCTATTCGTTTGGTACCAAATAGCGATGTAATTGACGCCTCAAACCAAGGCCAAGCAAGAACCGGACCGCCGAGAGTGCAGGAAAGCACTTTTACCGCAGCACATTATTCGCCTCTGAAGAGTCCCGAAAAAAAGCCGAACAGGCGCAAAACGCCCGGAAGCCGAAAAAGCCCACTGCCAGTGACCTGCGCCGCGGGCAAGAAGCGTGGAAGGGTTATCACGTGAAATCTACCGCAAGCTGGTCAACGCACGGCACCAGGACCGAGAGAAGGATGCAAAAGCGCGCGCTGCCACCTAACCGGTTGATCGCACGTCATTATTTTTCACATCAACGCTTGACACATATCCGCTTAGCGCGAATAATGCGCGCCACTTGGCTACATAGCTCAGTTGGTTAGAGCATAGCATTCATAATGCTGGGGTCCGGGGTTCAAGTCCCTGTGTAGCCACCAAGTACCGGTCTGAAGACTTTTCGAAGTCTGCAGACCAAACAAGAAGCCCGCCTCGTGCGGGCTTTCTTGTTTCTGGCTGTTCATCTTTATCTCCCTTATCCTTCCCAGCCGCGTATGCCGATCTGCGCCGTCGACCGGGCCAATTCGTTGCTGCTGCTTGAAGACCGTTCCACAAGCGGGCGAAAGGGTCGGAAACAGGACGTGGCATGAACCATCCGACCGGGCGCGCAGATACAGCGCGCAGGATCTGCTACAGCTCAACGGTATTTCGACACCTCAACAGGCTGCACTCGTGAGCCAACTGGGGCAACGAACGGATGAAATCAGTGAACAGCAAGGCGCTGATGTCGTGTAGGTATGAGTGAAGACAAAAATCTGCTTCACCTGAAAAAGGGTCCAGACGGGTCCTTTTTGGTGTAAACGCTATTTCTAGCCCATGGCATCAAGATAATGCTCCATAGGGTGCGCGGATCTCTACCTATCTAGTCACTTTTGTCATGCATTGAACCTAACCGCGGTATATCACTCGGCGAGTCCTTAAGCGAGGGTGAAGCAGTTGAGCGACCGCTTCTGGCCGGTAGCCGCCTTTGGCGGGGGCAGGCAGGTGTGCTGGCTGACCATTAACATTTATTCATGCAATCGGTGCTTAAGATTCAAGGGGCGCGGCCGATTATACGATATTGCTGAGATTAAGTTGGCTCTAATCATCGTTGGATAAGCCGTTATTGTACAGCCGGAGTTGACAAGTGAAGTTACGCCTAAGTTGCAAAGCTATCATGATCGCCCTGTCGTTTGCCTTGTCGAATGTGGCGGTCTCTGAAGAGCTTAAAGTGTACAATTTTTCGCCTGTCAATCAGTACAATCTTAATCTTTCAGCCAGTTTTTGGAATCCAATCATAAAGTATGTGTCCGAAAAAAGCGGCGTGAATCTCACGCTGAAATTAGGGCGAACGTCCTCTGATACAACGAGTTATGTGCTCGCACAAGAAGTTGATTTCGCGCTTACCAATCATCTTTTTAGCCCGGAACGCGACAAGATGGGCTGGAAGGTGTTTGGTCGCCGTGACGCGCCTGCGCTTGAGGGGCAAATCGTGGTGCCTGCCGACTCGCCCATTCATAGCCTTTCGGAGCTAGAGGGCAAGGAAGTCGTGTATCCGGGACCGGAAGCGTTCATTGCTTATAAAGTCACAAGCTCGGAATTAATCAAGAAAGGGATCAACACGTCTACTGTATTTGCAGGAAACATGGACGGTGCTTTCAGCCAACTTCTTAGTGGTAAGGCTCAAGCGATGGGGGCTAACTCACAGCTGGTAAGCGGCTACACGGAGAGAGAAGGGAAGTCGTTCCGCGTACTGTGGAGTTCGGCCTCGTTCAATGATTTGGCCCTCATGGCATCCCCTCGGGTTTCTAAAAAAGAACGTGATGCGGTAGCCAACGCATTTTTTAATATGCAAAACGATCCCGACGGTAGCAGGGTTCTTCGTGAGGCGACCGAGCGGGTCCATGCACCGGCACCGATTACCTTCATTCCTGCGACGGAAGCGGATTATGCGTCCTATCGTAATTTTTATAACAGTTTGCCAGCAAACCTTAAGTAACTAATTTCAACGTAAGCTGGAGAGGCTGTTAATGAATTTCTTTAAAAGCCTGCTACCCAAATCACTGACGTCGCGAATACTGGCGATGCTGTCCATTCTGATACTGACTTTTCTGACGACGGGTCTGGGTCTGTTTTATAAAAACCAGCTGCTTCAGCATATTGAAGAGATACAAGACACCGCTAACATGCTCATTGAGGTTGCGGCGCAAGCGGTTGAGGAAAGTGTCGTCATCGGCGATTACGACACCATTAAAAGAACCCTCGAAAAAACCCTGGCTCGCTCGCCGTTCAAGTCGGCACTTTTTATTGACCTGTCGGGTGGCGTGATTCGCCTTGAGGCCGCCAGCGCGCCTGTTGGAAGAGCGCCTGCGTGGATAGAGTCTGAAGTCGCTGCACGATTATTCGATGTCAATCGTCCGATCACTGTTGGCGGGAAAGATTATGGCGTGATGCGTCTGTCTTTTAATGCCGAGAGAATTGCTGCCGAACTTTATAGCCTTGTGATTCAGGCTACATTATTTGCGGTATTTTTTCTGCTGATAAGTTTGATTTTGATGGGGTTCATGATCAAGCGTTCGCTTGCTCACCTGGGCAAGCTTCACTCTTATGAGGCAGAAATCGCTTCAGGCGCAGTGGCAGCAGAGGCGATGTTGGTCGCTGATGCTCCCATGGAAATACAGGAGGCTATAAAAGCGGTAAACCGTACTGCCGCAAGTATGCGCAATCACTTTGGCCTGCGTATCGAATCGTTGATGAATACCTTGGTGCAGCATAAAAATGCCCTGGATGAGGTGTCCATCGTTTGCGAAGTGTCGGCCTCCGGACGTATCACCTACGTTAACGAGCGATTCGTAACAAGCTCACAGCACTCGCGAGCCGAGCTTTTAGAGTTGACGATCGATGAGGTCTGGACCGGCATGTCTTCAACCACTGAACCGTGGCAATGGGCACCGGAAAATGAGGTGTGGAACGGTGAGATCAGGCTCTCAGGTCGCAGCGGCAAGGTTGCATGGCATCGGCGCACTATCATACCTATTCTCGATGACTTGGGCGGCGTTGAAAAATATATCTGCATCGATATCGATATCACCGATCGCAAAGAGTTTGAGGTGGCGATTCTGGATAACGCCAGAAGGCAAAACCTTATCGCCTTGTTTGGCCAGCAGGCGTTGACAGAGGAAAGCGTCAGTGCTCTGGGTGAACTGGCAACACTGACTGCGGCGCAAGGATTGAACTTGAGCAAGGCCGCTTTACGGGTCGTTGATCGAGTGAATCATGAGGTCATCCTCACCGCGGAGGTTGGCTTCACCGATGTTGAAATCCGCAGTGGTTATCACAATGATTTTTTGAGCGGGACTGCTGCTTCTGCCGGGTTTGTCATTAATGCTGATACGCCTGATAGCAGGTACGCGTTGCTTCCTGGTGAAACAGTAGAGGTTTGCACTATTAGAAGTGGCCTGGAGGTTGATATCTCTTGCCGGGAGGTCTTCAAGGGCGTTCTTGGCGTGTACGCCAGCACGGATGACCCCTTTACACGTGAAGATGTCAGCTACCTTCAAACACTTGCCAACCTCTTGGCTGCCGCGCTTGAAAGGTATGACGCAAAGAGAAAGCTAACCTACCTGGCCGAAAATGATTCGCTCACCCATCTGCCTAATCGCTGGTTTCTCAGCAATTATCTGCGCGAGATAATCAGTCGGACAACGTCAACGCCAGATGCAGTAAGCGTCATATTCATAGATTTGGACAGGTTCAAGGCCGTCAATGACACCATGGGGCATTCAGTAGGCGATCAATTGCTTATCCAGGCAGGTCGACGCTTGAAAGGCTGCATTGATGAGAACAGTGTAGTTGCGCGGCTGGGAGGCGATGAATTTTCGATCGTCGTCACACACACCGTCTATTCCGAGAGCCTCATAAAATCGCTGGCGACCCACGTTGTTGATGCGCTGGGCAAACCGTTCAACCTTGGAGGTCAGGATATATTCGTTTCAGCGAGTGTAGGCATCGCTAATTATCCGTTTGACGGGCGTGACACTGGCGTTATCTTGAAGAATGCGGACACCGCCATGTACCATGCGAAAAAAAGTGGCCGTAACAATTTCAAGTTCTACAACGCCAGCATGAACGAAAGTTTAACCAGGCGCTTGCAAACTGAAACGCTATTGCGGGGTGCGCTTGATCGCGATGAGTTTATTCTGCATTTTCAGCCAAAGGTCAGCCTCACCGATGGCAGGATAAGTGGTCTAGAGGCTTTATTGCGCTGGAATCACCCGGAGCAAGGTATGATTTCTCCGGCCGATTTTATCCCTATTCTTGAGGACACTGGCCTGATCATTCCTGTCGGCGTGTGGGTTATCCGCAAAGTCTGTGAAACCCTAAAAAGCTGGGAAGAGAACAATATAAGGCTGGTGCCGATCGCCATCAATCTGTCCGTCAGGCAGCTTCAAGTCAAAGGCTTGGCTGAGACCGTCAAGCACGTCGTTGAAGCATACGGTATCAACCCCGCTCTTTTAGAGTTCGAACTGACCGAGTCGATGCTGATGATCGATCCCGAGTCGGCGGTTGAGATACTTCGAGATATAAAATCGTATGGTATAAGCCTCTCCGTCGATGATTTCGGAACGGGCTATTCCAGTTTGGCCTACCTGAAGCGATTCTCTCTTGATGCCCTCAAAATCGACAGGGCGTTCATAAAGGATATCACCAGCAATCATGAGGACGCCGCGATCACCAGGGCAGTAATCGTACTGGCGCACGAATTGGGTCTTAAGGTCATTGCAGAAGGCGTTGAAACAGTCGACCAGCTAGAGCTGCTCGTAACGTATGGCTGCGATCAAATGCAGGGTTATCTTTTCAGCAAGCCTGTCATCAGTGATGAGTGTGCTGCGATGATCAAATCGTCACGCAGTCTGGATATAGGGTTTTCTGAAAGCGGTGTGGCGTAGCGTAGTAGTGATAGCGCCTGCGAGAGCGGTCATGGCAGGGCGCTGCACGCAGCGGCTCCCGTCAACTGTCAACCAACGTCAACCGATCAGCAGCTACCAAGTCCACGCGGGTTCCCTGCCCCCCATATGTCTCAGCTCCTCAGAGGCCCCGCCAGTTTCCGGCATTAGCCCCGAGCAACTCCGCCTGCTGCATGCCACTCAGGTGCCGGCCTGAAGACTTTTCGAAGTCTACAGACCAAACAAGAAGCCCGCCTCGTGCGGGCTTTCTTGTTTATGGGCGGTGCTTCTTCGTTCTGAGATTTATCCTCTCCGGCATGACGCTGTGCTGCGCCCACCCCCCTTCAATACAGCCGCTGTCAGCGGTCGGCAAGCAGGCTCTTTATATTTTTCGCGGGTTTTAAGGGTCAACCGATTATCGGATGTCCCCCCAAACACCGGATCACGGTCAAATCTTGAAGCTGTCTACCAACTGTTTCAAACGCCCGGCCTGTTGTGAAAGTGCAGCACAATCCTTGAGGGTTTCATTCAGGTTGGCCACGCCCTGCTGATTAAGCGTGTTGATCTGGTTGATGTCGATGTTGAGCGTTTCGACAACGGCGGTCTGTTCTTCGGTGGCGGCGGCCACTGACTGGTTCATGCCGTCGATCTCGCCTATACGGCGGGTTACGTCGCGCAGACGACTGCCCGCCTGATTGGCGACTTCGACACTGTCCTGGCTCGACACCTGGCTTTCGTTCATGTTGAGCACGGCGTGCTGGGACCCGGTCTGCAGGCCACCGATCATTTTATGAATCTCGTCTGCCGAGGTCTGGGTGCGATGGGCCAGGTTGCGTACCTCATCGGCGACCACTGCGAAACCGCGTCCGGCTTCACCGGCGCGCGCGGCCTCGATGGCGGCGTTGAGGGCCAGAAGGTTGGTTTGTTGCGAGATGCCTTTGATCACATCGAGGATGTGGCCGATATTGTCGGTGCTGGCATTGAGTTGCTCGATCTGCGTGCAGGATTCACTGATCTTGGTCGACAGCTCGCTCATGGCATGGATGGTTTTCTCTACCACCACCTGACCGTCTTCAGCCTGAGTACGGGCTTCACTGGCCTGGATCGACGCATCGGACGCATTGCGGGCGATCTCCTGGGTCGCAGCGCCCAGTTCATTGATCGCTGCCGCCACGCTGTTGGTGCGCGCACTCTGTTCATCGAATCCGACGATCGAGGAATTGGAAGAGTTGACGACACGCTGCGACAGGTCATGCACCTGCAACGTGGCGGATGACACTTCAGCGATGGACGCATGCACGCGCTCCACGAACTGGTTGAACGAGCCGCCCAGTTCAGCGAACTCATCCTTGCCTTGAATACTCAGGCGACGGGTCAGATCGCCCTCACCCTGAGCAATGTCCTGCATGGCGCGGCCCATGTCAGTCAGCGGCCGCATCAAGGCACGAATCAACAGGCTCAACAGCAAGGCAATCACTGCCACAGCAATCAGCACAGCCACAATCGCGGAGCTGCGGAACTGGCTCAGCGGTGCATAGGCTTTGTCTTTGTCGATCGACAAACCGATGTACCAGTTGGCAGAAGGCAGCCCGGTGATAGGGGTAAACGACAGCAGCCTTTGCTGACCCTTCAGCGTGACCTCACGCAAACGCGCATCCAGACTGAGCGTCTGCCCCGGATAGATGTCTTTCAGGTTTTTCATGACCTGGTCTTTGTCCGGGCTGACAATGATCTGCCCGTCACCGTTGACCAGAAAGGCATAACCGATGCCGCCGAACTCCACCGAGTTGATGATCTTGACCAGTGTGTCCAGGCTCAGGTCGCCGCCCACCACACCGGACACCTGACCGTTGATCTTGACCGGGCTGGCGATCGTCACCACCAGACCGCCCACGGACGCCAGGTAAGGAGCACTCAAGATGGTTTTGCCGGCCTCGACCGTGGACGTGTACCAAGGCCGCTGACGAGGATCGTAGCCCGCCGGCATATCGACGTTGGGCCGCTGAGTGAACGTGCCTTTACTGTCACCGACATAGGTGAACTGAAACGTCGAGACCAGCGCTGATTGAGACACCAGGCCGCTCAGGTCCGAATTCACACCCTGATAGGCGACGTTCTGGGTGAGGTTTTCCAGCACCAGAATGCGTCCACTCAGCCAGTTTTGCACACTGCTGGCGGTCAACTGCCCGGCCTGCTCTACCGAGGACTCCAGGTTCTGATTGATGGTCGCGCGCTGCAGATAATCGTTGTACAGGGTGAACAGGGCAATGGCCAACACCACAACACCAGACGCAGCCAGAAGAATCTTCTGACGAAACTTCAAATTCATTATGAGGCATCTCAACAAGACAGTGGGAGTTTCAAATGTCTGGGCGACCTGTAACGCAGGGCATTATTCCCCATCAAACACGGCACCCAGAAAAGATAAGGGTATGACGGCCCGAGTATAGACGGCGATTCCCTTTTTTCATGAAGGGACCGCTCTATTTCAATAGGTACGGGCATTCTTTATAACGGCACCCGACGGCAGATGACCGTATGGGAACAGCGCAGTGGGGGCCGCTTGAAACTTTCTATTGTTTTTGTTTCAGCTTGGCGGACGCCGGCCGATAGCGTCTGTATATCACACCCGTCCCTGACCTGTATGCCATGCCTTTCAGGGGCATTACTGCTTTAAATGGCTGTTATGGAGAATTCGATGAGTAGCTGGTTTGCAAACATCAGCGTTAACATGAAACTGGCCGTCGGGTTCGGTCTGGTACTTGTATTTACGGCCATTCTGGCGCTGACCGGCTGGACCAGCATGAGCGGATTGATCAACCGCAGCAACTGGATGAGCGATATCACAGCGCTCAATGCACAGTTGACCAAACTGCGGGTGACCCGCCTGCAATATATGGTCGCCGACGGTGACGAGAAAGTCGCCGAGACCGTTCAGGCTTCACTGGAAAGCTTCAAGGCCCAGCAACAAAAACTGCTGGTCGCGTTCAAGAGCCCCGAGAACGTGAAGATGCTTGAACAACTGTCGGCGGTCATCGCTGACTATCAGACATCCCTGAATAATATGCGCAGCGGCTATAAAGCCAGCAATGCGGCGCGGGATGAACTGACCACGCACGCCGTTAAAAGCATCAATGTGTTCGAACAGTTACAGGCTGACGTCAAAAAACTCGACCCAACTGATACCAACCGGTTCGAGCAGTACCAGATTGTCACCGATGCAAAGGAAAACCTGAGGCTTGCCCGTTATGACGTGCGTGGCTATACCACCAATGTCACGCCCGAAACCGAGCAGGCAGCCGTCTCGAAACTGGACACGGCCATCAAGGATCTGGACACCCTGAAAACAACGTTCAGCAGCACTCAGGCCGATCAGCTCAAGCAGCTGGAGACCTCGCTGATGGCGTATCGCGCGACCCTGCAGAACTTCAAGGCCGCCAGCGCCCAGATTGCCCAGGCGCGTAAGGAAATGACCGTCCAGGGCCAGGACATCGTCAAGATCAGCGAGGACATGTACAAGCTGCAACTGGATCGCCGTGATCAGGAAAGCGCGCAGGCCCGTACCACTCAGATCATCTGCACGCTGCTGGCCATGATCCTGGGCGTCATTGCCGCCGTGATCATCACCCGACAGATTACCCGCCCGCTTCAGGAAACCCTGGCAGTGGTCGACCGTATTGCATCCGGCGATCTGACCCAGACGCTGGCAGTGACGCGCCGCGACGAGCTCGGCGTTCTGCAGCAAGGCATTCAGCGGATGGGCAGCACATTGCGCGAGCTGATCGGCGGAATCCGCGACAGCGTTGTGCAGATCGCCAGCGCCGCTGAAGAACTCTCCGCTGTCACCGAGCAGACCAGCGCTGGCGTCAACAGCCAGAAAGTGGAAACCGATCAGGTGGCCACTGCCATGCACGAGATGTCCGCCACGGTTGCCGAAGTTGCCCGCAACGCCGAGCAGGCTTCACAGGCAGCGTCGAACGCTGACCGCGAGGCACGCGATGGCGACAAGGTCGTGGGTGAAGCGATTGCCCAGATCGAGCGCCTGGCCACCGAAGTGGGTCGCTCGGCCGATGCCATGAACCACCTGGAACAGGAAAGCGACAAGATCGGCAAGGTCATGGACGTCATCAAGGCGGTGGCCGAGCAGACCAACCTGTTGGCCCTCAACGCGGCGATTGAAGCGGCACGGGCCGGTGAAGCCGGACGTGGTTTTGCCGTGGTTGCCGACGAAGTCCGCGGCCTGGCGCAACGCACGCAACAGTCAACGGTGGAAATCGAGACCCTGGTGGCCGCCCTGCAAAGCGGTACGCGTCAGGTTTCCAGCATCATGCTCAACAGCCGTGAACTGACGGTCAGCAGCGTGCAGTTGAGCCGTCAGGCAGGTACGTCGCTGGGCAGCATCACCCAGACGGTCTCCAGCATTCAGGCCATGAACCAGCAGATCGCCGCTGCAGCCGAAGAGCAAAGCGCCGTCGCAGAAGAGATCAGCCGCAGCATCATCAATGTTCGCGATGTATCCGAACAGACTGCGTCGGCCAGTGAAGAAACAGCCGCCTCCAGCGTCGAACTGGCACGCCTTGGCGGTCAGTTGCAGACGATGGTCAGCCACTTCCGGATCTGATCCCTCGCAATCACCCGCAAGCCCGGTATTTACCGGGCTTGTTGGTTTCCGGCAGGCGCAAAGACAGCGCTCACTCCACCTGACTCATGAACTCGCCTGACGCCTCAAGCCTGCGGCGGCTGCCCGTTGGAGGCTGACAGCCCTCCATCCACCGGCAGGTTGACGCCCGTCACGAAGCGCGCGTCGTCGCTGGCCAGGAACGCGATGACGTCGCCAACGTCTTCCGCCTCGCCAGGCCGCCCCAATGGGATGCGCTCCATGAACTTGGCGATAAGTGCCTTATCGTCAAACATGTCTTCGGTCAGTTCGCTGCGAGTCAGCGACGGGCAAACCGCATTGACCCGCACGCCGTCTGCGCCATGATCCATCGCCAGCGCCCGGGTAAAGTTGGTGATCGCGCCTTTGGCCGCGTTGTAGAAGCTCATGCCCCAGTCGCCCCCCATGCCGGAAACCGACGACACGTTGACGATGTTGCCTTGGCTGGCAATCAGCGCTGGCATGGCAGTGCGCGTGCAATAGAACACTCCATCCAGATCCACTGACATCAAGGCTTTCCAGTCTTCTACGCCCAGCTCGGTCACTTTGCCGGATTTGACGACACCGGCATTGTTGACCAGAACGTCCAGACGCCCGAAGCGTTCGGCCACTTCCTTAAACAGCGCTTCTACGTCAGTCAGATCCGCCACGTCAGTGGCCCTGACCAGATGCTCTGCGCCCTTCAGTTGGGCGGCCACTTTGGCAAGCTTGTCGTGATTGCGGCCGACCAGAACCACGCTTGCGCCTTCCTGCGCGAAACGCTTGGCGGTGGCTTCACCAATCCCGGAGCCCGCTCCAGTGATGACGACGACTTTCTGGGTGAAACGATTCATGTGGTAGCTCCAAAAAAAGAACGGGGTTACCGGGTGGACTGCTGACTCGCCCACAGCGTTCATTCCCATTCAAGGAGTGCTCCGAGACCGCTTAAAAATCCAGGTGAATCGGTAAACCTCGACTAACAGCGCGTTGACAAAGGCCGCCTGCGCTGTAAATATCCCTCACAGTTGTACGACAACCTATAACGCCAAAAAATAAAAACAAGACAGGGCCACCCTATGAAATCGCTCGCCTGCACGCTCGCTCCACGAATGATTGAATCTTCGTCCGGCTTGTCCGCGCTGCCTCATCCGACACCCGTTCATATTCTGAGTATTCGCTGAGGCCTGGCGAACGGTACTCGATCGCCTGTCGGTCGGGGCCGTGTCTGGCCACCACGTACATCACGTAATCCTCGAAGGTGTCGGTCGCTGCTTGCGCGTGACCAGAAAAGAGGACGGTTTCAATAAACAGGGAGCACAACAATAATGACAACTTACTCTACCCGTTCGCGCGTACTGCTGAGTGTTGGCGGCATGACGCTGATGTTTCCGATGCTCGGCATGGCCGAAGGTTTCGTGGACGACACCAAGGCCACGCTGACCCTGCGTAATGCGTACTTCAATCGTAACTTCACCAACCCGTCGTTCCCCAGCAGCGCTGCGCCGCAGAGCAAGGCTGAAGAGTGGACACAAAGCTTCATTCTCGACGCCAAGTCGGGCTTTACCCAAGGCGTGGTCGGTTTCGGGGTGGATGTACTGGGCCTGTATTCGGTCAAGCTCGATGGCGGCAAAGGCACCGGAGGCACGCAGTTGCTGCCGATTCACAGCGACGGTCGCCCGGCGGATGATTTCGGACGCCTGGGCGTGGCGGGCAAGGCACGGTTTTCCAAGACCGAGCTGAAAGTCGGCGAATGGATGCCGGTGCTACCGATACTGCGCTCCGATGACGGACGTTCATTGCCGCAGACGTTTCGCGGCGGCCAGGTGACGTCCAAGGAGATCGACGGCCTGACGCTGTATGGCGGGCAGTTCCGTGGCAACAGCCCGCGCAATGACGCCAGCATGGAAGACATGTCGTTGAACGGACGAGGCGCATTCACGTCCGATCGTTTCAACTTCGGCGGCGGCGAATACGTCTTCAATGAAAAGCGCACTCAGGTCGGCGTCTGGTACTCGGAGTTGCAGGACATCTACCAGCAGCAGTTCTTCAATGTGCTGCACAGCCAGCCCATCGGCGACTGGACCCTGGGCGCCAATCTGGGTTTCTTCACCGGCAAGGAAGATGGCAACAAACTGGCTGGCGATCTGGACAACAAAACCACCTACGCACTGCTCTCGGCCCGCTACGGTGGCAGCACGTTCTATGTCGGCCTGCAAAAGCTCACCGGCGACACGGCGTGGATGCGCGTCAACGGCACCAGCGGCGGCACACTGGCCAACGACAGTTACAACGCCAGCTACGACAACGCCAAAGAGAAATCCTGGCAGCTGCGTCATGACTACAATTTTGCGGTGCTCGGCGTACCCGGCCTGACCATGATGAACCGCTATATCAGTGGCGATAACGTCCACACCGGCACCATCACGGACGGCAAGGAATGGGGGCGCGAGTCGGAACTGGCGTACACGGTACAAAGCGGCACGCTCAAGAACCTGAACGTCAAATGGCGCAACTCAAGCATCCGTCGCGATTTCAGCGCCAATGAATTCGATGAGAACCGCGTGTTCGTCAGCTACCCGATTTCGTTGCTCTGACCCCTGAGGCAAGGTCTGGCAGGCAGTCCAGACTTTGTCTTGCAACGCCCTGTACCGAGGTGTACGCGGTGGCCCGATATAGACGTTGGCCGCGTTGACAATAAGCGCAGGCGATGTTGATAATCGGGCAAGTCATACGACAACAGATGACAACAATAACAAATCAGGACTTTTCTCATGGCATCGGCTCATATCACCCAGACTCCCTTCAATCGCCTCCTGCTGACAGGTGCGGCAGGTGGCCTTGGAAAAGTATTGCGCGAGACTTTGCGCCCATACGCGAAGGTCCTGCGACTTTCCGACATTGCCGAGATGGCACCGCCTGTCGACGAGCATGAAGAAGTGCAGGTGTGCGATCTTTCCGACAAGAACGCGGTTCATCAACTGGTAAAAGATGTGGACGCCATCCTGCATTTTGGTGGCGTCTCGGTTGAAAGACCTTTCGAGGAAATCCTTGGCGCCAATATCTGCGGCGTTTTCCACATCTACGAAGCCGCTCGCCGGCATGGCGTGAAGCGAGTGATCTTCGCCAGTTCCAACCATGTGATCGGTTTCTACAAGCAGAACGAAACCATTGATGCACACTTCCCTCGCCGCCCGGACAGCTACTACGGCCTGTCCAAGTCCTACGGCGAAGACATGGCCAGCTTCTACTTTGATCGCTACGGCATCGAAACCGTCAGCATCCGCATCGGCTCGTCGTTCCAGGAGCCGCAGAATCGCAGAATGATGAGCACCTGGCTGAGCTTCGGCGACCTGACGCAACTGATCGAACGCGCCCTGTATACGCCGGATGTCGGCCACACCGTGGTGTATGGCGTCTCGGACAACAAGACAGTCTGGTGGGACAACCGGTTTGCCAGCAAACTGGATTACGCCCCCAAGGACAGCTCCGAAATCTTCCGCGAAGTGATCGAGGCCCAACTGATGCCGGCAGACGATGACCCGGCAATGGTTTATCAGGGCGGCGCATTTGTGGCGGCAGGGCCGTTCGACGATCAGTAAGGACCGCTTACTCCTCTCAGAAATCCGGAGACACGAATAGTCATGGACGCCGAACTGATTGCAGATGCACAGAACGCCACGGGCGAAAGTCCGGTCTGGAGCGTGCGTGACCAGGCGCTCTACTGGGTAGACATCCCGGCAGGCCGGCTGCACCGCTGGAACTGCGCGGACAGTACGACCGACAGTTGGGACGCCCCGCAAATGCTCGCCTGTATCGCTGCCGACAGTCGTGGCGGCTGGATTGCGGGCATGGAAACAGGGATTTTTCACCTGCAACCCTGTGACGACAACAGCCTGATCAGCACGCTTCTGGTCAGCGTTGAACACGCGCAGTCGGGTATGCGCTTCAATGATGGCCGCTGCGACCGACAAGGTCGTTTTTGGGCCGGCACCATGCTGATGGACATGGCGGCGGGCGCCGTGGTCGGCGCGGTGTATCGCTACAGCGCAGGCCAGAAAACCCTGGATGCGCAACTCAAGGACTTCATCGTCCCCAACGGTCTGGCCTTCAGCCCGGACGGCAAGACGATGTACCTGTCTGACTCGCACCCCAGCGTTCAGAAAATCTGGGCCTTCGACTACGACACCGACAACGGCACACCACACAATCGCCGTCTGTTCGTGGACATGAACAATCACCTGGGCCGTCCCGACGGCGCGGCAATCGACACCGATGGCTGTTACTGGATCTGCGGCAATGACGCTGGCCTGATCCATCGCTTCACACCCCAAGGCAAGCTCGACCGTTCGCTGGTCGTGCCGGTGAAAAAGCCGGCCATGTGTGCGTTTGGCGGCCCCGATCTGGACACCCTGTTCGTGACCTCCATTCGTCCGGGCGGCGATCTTGCCGACCAACCACTCGCTGGCGGTGTGTTCGCTTTGCGACCTGGCGTCAAAGGCCTGGAGGAACCCGCTTTTAAAGGCTGATTGCGCCTACCGAAAACCCCATAGCTCGACCAAAAATAACAATATTGGAGATATCCATGGATTTCAAACGCACGCTTCTCATCGCTGCACTTCCGTTGGCATTCTGCGTGTCGGGCCTGGCCCAGGCAGAAGTCAAAATCAAGTTCGCCGAAGTTCACCCAGCAGGCTACGCGCCGGTCGTGGCTGAGCAGAACATGGGCAAAAAACTCGAAGAGCAATCCAAGGGCGAGATCAGTTTCAAGATGTACGCGGGTGGCGTGCTCGGCTCCGAGAAGGAAGTCGTCGAGCAAGTCCAGAGTGGCGCGGTGCAGATGACTCGCGTCAGCCTGGGCATCGTCGGCCCGGTGGTGCCGGACGTCAATGTCTTCAACTTGCCGTTCGTGTTCCGCGATCAGGCGCACATGCGCACGATCATCGATGGCAAAATCGGTCAGGAAATTCTCGACAAGATCACCAACTCGCAATTCAACATGGTCGCGCTGGCCTGGATGGATGGCGGCACCCGCAACCTGTACACCAAGAAACCCGTGCGGCAGATCTCCGACCTCAAAGGCATGAAAATCCGCGTTCAGGGCAACCCGGTGTTCATCGAAACCATCAACGACATGGGCGGTAACGGCATCGCCATGGCCACCGGCGAAATTTTCAGCGCCCTGCAGACCGGCGTGATCGACGGTGCTGAAAACAACCCGCCTACTTATTTCCAGCACAACCACTATCAGAACGCCAAGTTCTTCACGATAACCGAGCACTTGATCCTGCCCGAGCCGATCGTGATGGCAAAAACCACCTGGAACAAGCTCAACCCCGATCAACAGGCACTGGTGAAAAAGCTCGCGCGCGAAGCCCAGATGGAAGAACGCGTGCTGTGGGACAAGTCGTCAGCCGACGCTGAAACCAAGCTCAAGGCTGCCGGCGTGGAGTTCATCACGCTGACGCCGGAGCAGAAGAAAGCCTTCTACGACGCGACCCAGCCGGTACGTGACAAGTTCGGCGCGCCTTACAAGGATCTAATCAGCCGTATCGAAGCGGTTAAGACCGATCCGGCGCTGGCTGCGGCCAGTACCCAAGCGGCCCAATAAGCCTGTCTGATTAGCGGCGGAAACGGGCGCAAGCCCGTTCGCCGTCGCAGTGGTGAGCCTTCATGAAAAATACGCTTTTGCGCATCAACGACACGGTCTATCGGATCTGTATCGGTATCGCGGGTCTGTCGGTGCTGATCATGACCCTGATCATTCCCTGGGGCATCTTCGCCCGCTACATGCTCGGCAGCGGCTCGAGCTGGCCGGAACCCACGGCCATTCTGCTGATGGTGGTGTTTACCTTCTTCGGGGCCGCCGCCAGTTACCGCGCCGGGGCGCACATGGCGGTTTCGATGGCTGTGGACCGCATGCCGCAGCGAGTACGCCGCATTACGGCTGTCGTGGTGCAGATTCTGATGGCGACAGTGGCCCTGTTCATGATTTTCAAGGGTTTCAAGCTGTGCGCCACCACCTGGAACCAATTTGTCGGCGAATTGCCGTTTCTGCGCGTCGGGATCTCTTACCTGCCGATTCCCGTTGGCGGCATCGTGACCCTGATTTTCGTGCTCGAAAGGCTGTTTCTGGGCGACCAGAGTCATCGCGCAGTGATGCGCTTCGACGTCATTGAAGAAAGCGAAGGTGCCGCATAAATGGACGCTTTTATACTGTTGGGCAGCTTCATCGCATTGATCCTAATCGGCATGCCGGTGGCTTACGCGCTGGGCCTGTCAGCCTTGATCGGCGCCTGGTGGATCGATATTCCCGCCGACGCCCTGATGATCCAGATCGCAGGCGGCGTGAACAAGTTCTCGCTGCTGGCGATCCCGTTCTTCGTGCTCGCCGGGGCAATCATGGCCGAAGGTGGCATGTCACGACGCCTGGTCGCGTTCGCGGCAGTACTGGTCGGTTTCGTGCGCGGCGGCCTGTCGCTGGTCAACATCGTGGCGTCGACCTTCTTCGGTGCAATCTCGGGCTCATCGGTGGCCGATACCGCCTCGGTCGGTTCGGTATTGATCCCGGAAATGGAGCGCAACGGCTACCCTCGGGACTTCTCGACCGCCGTGACCGTCAGCGGCTCGGTTCAGGCCCTGCTGACGCCTCCCAGCCACAACTCGGTGCTCTACTCGCTGGCGGCAGGCGGCACCGTATCGATCGCGTCCCTGTTCATGGCCGGCATCCTGCCAGGGCTGTTGCTCAGCGCCGTGATGATGGGCCTGTGCATGATCTTCGCGCGCAAGCGCAATTATCCCAAGGGTGAAGTGATCCCGCTGCGTCAGGCGCTTAAAATCGCCGGTGAAGCGCTTTGGGGCATGATGGCGATGGTCATCATTCTCGGCGGCATCCTGTCGGGCATCTTCACCGCCACCGAGTCGGCCGCCATCGCCGTACTCTGGGCGTTCTTCGTCACCATGTTTATCTACCGCGACTACAAATGGCGCGATCTGCCCAAACTGATGCACCGGGCCGCCCGCACCATTTCCATCGTGATGATTCTGATCGGGTTCGCCGCCAGCTTCGGTTACATCCTGACGCTGATGGAAATCCCGATGAAGATCACGACAGCGTTCCTCACGCTCTCGGACAACCGTTACGTGATCCTGATGTGCATCAACGTCATGTTGCTGCTGCTGGGCACCGTCATGGACATGGCGCCGCTGATTCTGATCCTGACCCCGATCCTGCTGCCGGTCATCGTCGGCGTCGGCATCGACCCGGTTCACTTCGGCATGATCATGCTGGTCAATCTGGGGATCGGACTGATCACACCACCCGTGGGCGCAGTGCTGTTCGTCGGTGCAGCGGTGGGTAAAGTCACCATCGAAGCCACCGTGAAAGCGCTGGTGCCGTTCTACGTCGCCCTCTTCCTGGTGCTGATGCTGGTCACCTACGTTCCGGCCATCTCGCTGTGGCTGCCGAGCGTCGTGCTTTAAGCCTGTCGTTGTAACGCTGCCGGCGCCTCTACTTGAGGCGCCGGCATGCGATCCCGCTGTTCCAGCCAAGGAGGCTGGTTGTGTATGCCCACCCCTGCTCTGTTTCCCCGTCACATCGCGGTGATGATTCTGGCGCTGCTGGCGTGTTCGTTTGCCGGCAACCATATTGCGGCGCGCATTGCCTTCGATCATGACACCGGCCTGCTGCTGGCCATTCTCTGTCGCTCCGGCGTGACCCTGCTGGTGCTGATCAGCCTGGTGTTATGGCAACGCGAAACGCTCAGTCTTCCCGCCAGCACCTGGCGCTGGCAACTGCTGCTCGGGCTGCTGATCGCGACCCAGAGTTTTTGCATTTATTCAGCGGTGGCACGTATCCCGGTGGCCCTGGCGCTTCTGGTGGTCAACGTTTCGCCGATTTTGCTCGCGCTGCTGACCTGGGCACTGGGCGGCGCCAGGCCCACGCGGCGTGCAGCGGGCCTGATGGGGCTGATTCTGATCGGCCTGACCCTGGCCCTGGACGTGCCGCAGAGACTGTCGAACCCCGGCAGCAGCGAGCCGCAGTGGCTGGAAGGCATCGCCTACGCTTTTACCGCCGCCGTGGTGTTTGCCTTTGCGCTGTGGATCACCGATAACAAGCTGGCCAGCATGCGCGGTACGGTGCGCAGCATGTTGACGATGGCCGTGGTCTTCATCGCCGCGGCAGTGGCAGGTGCCAGCGGCCTGCTGCCCGGCGGCGTGGACCTGCCGGCAAGCCGTATCGGCTGGACCGCACTGGCCAGCCTGGTGCTGCTGTACGGGCTGGGGTTTTCGCTGCTGTTCATCTGCATGGCGCGTCTGGACATCAGCCGCAATGCACCGGTGATGAACATAGAGCCGGTCGCCAGCCTGCTGTTCGGCTGGTTGATTCTGGATCAACTGCTCAGCAGTGGCCAGGTCATCGGTGGGTTGATCGTGGTCAGCGGGATTGTCCTGTTGACCTGGCGACGCGCGGCCCCGCCTGCCCCTCAACCGTTCAGCCAATCATCCAACAAGGTCCTGCACCATGCCCGCGAACGTTCTGACCCTTGAAGATGGCCTGACCCGATTGACGCTGGCGCCCGACATCGGCGGAAGTATCGTCAACTGGACCGCCCTGGCCAGCGGCCATCCACTGCTGCGCCCCAGCAGCGAAGAAACACTGGCCACCGGCATGCCTCGGCGACTGGCCTGCTACCCGCTGGCCCCTTGGTCAAACCGGATCGGCAACGGCGGTTTCGACACACCGGATGGCTGGCTGGCCCTGGCGCCCAACAGCGCTAACGACCCGCTGCCTATTCATGGCAGCGCCTGGCAGCAAGCCTGGACCGTCATCGAGCAGACGCCGCAACAGGCCTGCCTGCAACTCGATAGCCAGATACCCTTCGCCTATCGCGCTGAACTGCGCTACACCCTGCACGGCGGCAAGCTGAGCATCGAGCTGACCACCACTCACCGGGACAACCGCGCCGCCTGGCACGGCCTGGGCTTGCACCCTTACTTGCCGCGCACGGCCCACACACGCTTGCAGGCGAAGGCCGCACAGGTGTGGCTGTGCGACGAGGCAGGTTTACCCGACGTCTTGCAGGACCTGCCCGCTGAATGGGACTTTCGGCACAGCAGCACCCTGCCCGATACCCGCCTCGACAACGGGTTTACCGGTTGGGACGGCCACAGCATCATCAGCCAGCCTGACCTGGGCTATGAGTTGCACTGCCACGCCACCGGCAGCGAGTACTGTCTGGTGTTCTGCCCGCCGGGGCTGGACTTCTTCTGTTTCGAGCCGGTCAGCCACCCGGTCAACGCCCATCATTTGCCCGGTCATCCCGGGTTGAAGCTGCTGCGGCAAGGCGAGTCGGTGACGATGAAACTCACATTGCACTACCTGCCCGACTGAGGCAGCCGGGCTCAGCCGACGTCTACCGACCCCACCTCCTCGAACGGTGCAGACCCTAAGTGATCAAGATGCGCCTCAGGCCTTGCTGGATAAGTAATGCTAAAGGCACGGTGATATCATCCTCCATCCGTCTCGATATTGATCATGACGGTGATCCACGCCCTCTCCCTCTGCGTAACACTTCTGCACCGCGAACCAATACCGGACAACGGTGATCAGAAGGTGGATCATGCGCATAACTGCCAGTCTCAGGACCTTCTGTCACTTGTCCAGCCCGAACAGCGATTCGACGATAAACCGACTTTGGATTGATGAAGTCGCTGCCGTGGCCCGACAACGGGACCGCGACAGCTTCATGCGCATCTACGATCACTTCGCGCCGCGTTTATTACGCTACCTGACGGGGCTGAATGTGCCTGAAGGACAAGCGGAAGAGTTGGTTCAGGAAGTGCTGCTCAAGCTGTGGAACAAGGCTGAATCCTTTGATCCGGCCAAAGCCAGCCTGGGAACATGGCTGTTCCGCATCGCGCGCAATCTGTACATCGACAGCGTGCGCAAGGACCGGGGCTGGGTGCAGGTGCAAGACTCATTGGAACAACTCGAGCGTCTGGAGGCCCCGGCAGACAGAACGCTTGATTACAGCCAGCGCCAGGAGCAACAACTGAACATCGCCATTCAGAACCTTCCCGTTGATCAAGCCAAAGTGCTGCGAATGTCCTATTTCGAAGCGCTCAGCCACCGGGAAATTTCCGAACGCCTGGACATGCCGCTGGGCACGGTGAAGTCTTGCCTGCGACTGGCTTTTCAAAAGTTGCGCTCGCGGATCGAGGAGTCATGATGGGCCCACTGCATCACCCGGACGATGCAACCCTGGTCAGCTATGCATCAGGGGCGCTGTCGCAGGTTATCTCTCTGGTCACCGCCGCCCACCTGGAGCGCTGCGCTACATGCAGAGCACGCCTCAGGATGGCGGAGCAGATCGGCGGTGTGTTGATCGAGCAGCACACCAGTTCGGTGATCCCCCTGAAAGGTCGATCCGCCATGCTGGCGCGCCTGGATGAGCAGGAAAAGGGCTCGGCGCCCGACATGCACTCCATGCCAGCGGCCAATCAGGACCCGGACGTGCTGCCGATGTGCATGCAGGCGCATTTTGGCCAGCACCTGAGCACGCTGAAATGGAAGACCCTGCTCCCCGGCGTGCAACGGGTGCGCGCCACGGGCATCGAAGAGGGCAACCTCATGCTGCTGAAAATCGCCCCTGGCGTCAGCATGCCGGTCCACAGCCATGAAAGCAGCGAAATGACCATGGTCCTCAAGGGCGCCTATCACGATGTACAAGGCGCATTCGAGTTGGGTGATGTGGCCGACCTGGACAGCCATATCCAACATCAGCCGATTGCCTACCCGGACCGGGAATGCATCTGTGTGCTGGCAACCGATTCAAAGCTGCGCTTCCACGGCCTGTTCGCGCGGATGATGCAGCCGTTTTTCGGAATTTGAAAAACGGCCGCGACACGTTCTGTCAGCGCTGGATACTGACACCCAGCGAAGCCAGCGCATCCCAGTAGCCCGGGTAGGTCTTGCCGACGCAATCCGGGTCCTGGATGTGAATGCCTTTGATCTTCAGCCCGGCCAGTGCAAAGCACATGGCGATGCGGTGGTCGGCGTGGGTGTCTATCAGAGCATCGACGGTGGTGCCTGCCAAAGCAGGGTTGGCGTATACCACCAGATCGTCACCTTCTTCGACCGCCAGGCCCGGTGCGATGGCGCACAGGCCTTGGCACAGCGCTGAAATACGGTCGCATTCCTTGACCCGCAGATTGGCGATGCCGACAAAACGCACCGGCTGACGGTTGAATGCCGCCAGCACCGCCAGGGTTGGAATCGCGTCCTGCATTTGCGAGCCGTCGATTACTGCGGGCATGTTCGGAAAGCGGTCGATGATCTGGCTGGCAAGGGCATCAGGCTGAGTGAACGCATCGCTGGCCACGCCGAGGTCGATCTTACCGCCGGTCAAGGCTTGCGCGGCCCAAAGATAGGTGGCCGCCGATGCATCGGGCTCGATGTGGAAATCCGTGGCGCGGTAGCCTGTTGCCGAGACTTTCCAGGCAGCGTCGCCAATGGCCTGAACTTCAGCCCCGAACGCCTGCATGGCTGCCAGTGTCAGGTCGACATAACCCCGTGCGCCGATCTCGCTGCCGGTCAGTGCGACTTCGACCGGCCCTTTGCCGCAAGCCCCTGCCATCAGCAACGCCGATACGTACTGGCTGGACAGATTGCCGTCGATCTCGATACGGCCTGCTTCCAGCCCGCCCTTGCCTTTGATCGCCACGGGAGGGCAACCGCCGGTAGCGCTGACCTCAACGCCCATGCGCTGCAAGGCGTCGACCAGCGGGCCGATCGGGCGCTTGCGCATGTACTCGTCGCCATCCACCACGAAGTTGCCTTCGAAATTGGCCAGCGCAGCGGTCAGAAAGCGCGTTGCGGTTCCGGCATTGCCCAGAAACAGCGCTTGCTGCGGCGCTTGCCAGTGGCCGCTGCTGGTCACGACGAACGTGCTGTCGTCCGGTTCGTCGACCTGCACCCCCATCAGACGCAAGGCTTCGGACATCACGCGGGTGTCGTCGCTTTTCAGGGCGCCGGTCAGGCGGCTGGTGCCTTTGGCCAGCCCCGCCAGCAACAGCGCACGATTGGTGATCGACTTGGAACCCGGCGGGCTGACGCGCCCGACCAGCGGACGCTCGACAGGCAAAACAGTGAGAGTGGCTTGAGATCGCATGATGTCCCTGAGTGTCAGCGGAAAAATCGCGATCCTAGCACGAGGACGATCAAGCCCGCAGGGCGCTTTTGCCGGGAAAATACCCCGGCAGGCAGATTACGTTTGCTGGGCGTCGGACAGTTGCTGCAGCTTGTCGTTGGCGGCCAGCAACTGATTGCGGTTGGCCGCCACGTCGGTGACGTCGTAGATCACCAGGCACACGTGGCTGATTGCCCCGGTGGTCGAGCGCAGCGGGAACAGCGTGGTGTTCTGGTACATGAATTCTTCGTGCCCGGTGATCGGCTGGTAATTCTTGAAACGCACCAGGTACGGCCGCTGCTCCCATATCGTGAAAGCCGGCGTGCCAAGGGTGACGACGTTATCGACCTTCTTGCTGAACCACTTCGCGTTGACCTCGGGGAAAATCTCGAAGAAAGTCTTGTCGACGGCGACGTAAGGCACCACGCCTGAACGGTTCTCCATGAACGTGTTCCAGACCGTCACCCGGTAGTTCAGGTCCAGCACCACAATGCCCACGTCGATGTTCTGCGTGACGGCCAGCAACCAATGAAGTTCGTTGATCTCGATAGCGTTGCTCATGGGTCAGCTCATCATGTAGGCGAGTTTTTTGGTAAGCAGCTCGACCGAGTCTTCGGTGAACAGCATCAGCAGATCGAAGTGAATATTGTGGCCTTCCACGCTGTAACTGATCTCGACCGCCAGGGTCTTTTTCCAGCGTTGCTGATTGACGCGAATGAGCTCGTCGATCCCACCCTGCGCACCCAGCAACTGCGGATGGCCTTGCGAAAAGGCGATGTCTATCTGTTCGGCAATGCCGCTCAGGCAAGCGCCGATGAGAATCGTGGACAGGTCCAGCAGCATTTCCATGTTGGAGCTGTCGGAATGATCGCCGCCCATCAACTGTGACATGCCGGAAATTTCCGAATCATGAAAAATCAGCAGCGCTTCACCGGCGATACCGCCGCCGATGTAGCCCTGACAGACGGCCGTCAGCCGCTGGTCGCTGTGGGCGTCGGCCAGCGCCATGTGCAGCTCGCCGACTTCGAGCATGTTGACGTTGGGCACCGGCAACTGCACGAACACCCCTAGCACCTTGGCCAGCAACGCAGCGGCGCGGCCCATCGCGACGTTGATGGTTTCGCGGAATGCGTCCTGAAAGCTGATGACCCCGCCCTTGTTGTTGAGGGCCGGCAACGAAACAGGTGCTGCCGAAGGCTTGCCCAGCAGGCCAAGACGCTCCAGCGTGCTTTTGAGCTCGTCCGGATCGGCAGGTTTTTTCAGAAACGCCAGCGCGCCCAGCTCCATGACCCGGCGCACCGCCTCGTCCTGCACGTCGCCGGACACCACAATAACCTTGGCGTCCAGATTTTCCGCGCGGATTGCCGCGAGGGTCTGGTAACCGTCCATCACCGGCATGGTCAGGTCGAGCAGAACGATCTCACCCTGACCTTTGCGAATCGCCTCCAGGCCTTCCTGCCCCTGAGTGGCCAAGGTCACCGAGACATCCCAATCGGCAGGCAAGGCACGCAGCAACTGCTTTCGCGCCATGTTCGAGTCGTCGCATATCAATAGCGCAAGCGTGGACATCGTGTGGTTCTCACTACAGAAAAATCAGGCGGACAGTGGCGGACAGCACGTACAGGTTCGGCGGTTCTACAGAAGAAGCCTGATCCGAGACTAAACGCTCGATGCGCAGCATTCAAAGCGAAACTATAGCCTTAGTCGGCGATGTTTGAAGTTTCTGTAATTTATGTCGTTTTCTGTTGCTGCAGATCACTACCGCTGCCGCTCAAACACGCCTATTATCAAGTGATAGATTTAATAGCGATCACTCGATAGAGAGGTGTGACATGTCTCTGCCCATAGGCGACTACCATCCAGCCCTGCCACGGCAGGACGATTTCTGGCAGCACCTGGGCATTCCAGCGCGTGGTACCCGCCTCTATACGGCACTGCACAGCGGCCTGCCCTACGAAGTGTTCGAGCGACTGGCGAATTACACCGACCTGAACCGCTCGACGCTGGCCGAGCATCTGGGCATCGCACCGGCCACCTTGCAGCGTCGTCTCAAGGTGCGCCGTTTCAACGCCGAAGAAAGTGACCGTTTGTTTCGTCTGGCAGCCGTCTACAAGGCAGCGCTTGACCTGTTCGAGGGCGATACCGAGGCAACCCGGCTCTGGCTGGCGAATCCGGTCCACGGGCTGGGCAATCGCAGGCCACTGGAAATGCTCGCCACCTCAGCCGAAGCTCAGGCGGTGCTGGACCTGATCGGTCGGCTGGAGCACGGAGTCGTGGCGTGATCCTGGTCTACCGCCTGGTCAAACGCAAATGGCTGGCCCAAGCGTTCGATGGTGAGGGCGCCAAACTCTACGGCGGACGCTGGAACAGCAAAGGCAACGCCTGTGTGTATTGCGCCGGCAGTGAATCCCTTGCGTTACTGGAAATACTGGTCCACCTGAACAACAGCGGCGTGGCCCGGCATTACGCGATGCTGGAGTTGCAGATTGCCGAAGAACACATCCTCAACGCCCGCCCCGACACCCTGCCCCCTGACTGGCGCGAAGAACCTGCGCCACCGGCCACAGCCTCGTTCGGCGACGCCTGGCTGGCCTCCGGTCAGAGCCTGGCGCTGGCCGTGCCCAGCGTGATCATTCCGCGCGAGTGCAACTATTTGCTCAACGTCAGGCATCCGGCATTCGGGGCCGTTGTGGCAACCGCCAGAGAACTGGAATTCGAGGTAGACCCGCGCTTGAAATGAGCGGGCTGAATGGACAGCGCTATACCTGATACCGATAAGGCATAGCGCTGTTGGCAAAAAAACATCCGGCGTTTCGTCAGTGAGTGGCCGGCGCCTGGGCTGTTTCCACGGCCTGAGGCAACGCCATCCCCTTGGGCCACAACAGCCAGATATTGCCTTTCTGCTTCATGTCGCCCGCCAGTTTGCCAGCCTCTTCGCCGGTGCCCCAGAACAGGTCGGCGCGCACTTCACCGGCAATCGCGCCGCCGGTGTCCTGGGCTGCGACCGGGCGCACCACACTGCTGCCGTCCGGGCGCGTGGTGGACAGCCAGAGCAGACTGCCCAGTGGAATGACCTTGCGATCAATGGCTACGCTGTAGCCCGGTGTCAACGGCACGTTCAGCGAACCGCGAGGGCCTTCATTGCTGTCCGGATTGCGGGCGAAAAACACATAACTGGGGTTGCTGGCCAGCAAGTCGCTGACTCGCTCAGGATGAGCCTTGGCCCAGGCAGCAATGCTGCCCATCGTCACGTCTTCCTTCTTCAACTCGCCCTGCTCCACCAGCCAGCGGCCAATGGCACGATACGGGCGACCGTTCTGATCGGCATAGCCCAGACGCAGTTGCGAACCGTCCTCCAGGCTGACTCGCCCAGAACCCTGAATTTGCAGGAACTGCACATCCATCGGGTCGGTCAGCCAGGCAATGACCGGCGCATTCAGACCCTTTGCATTGATCGTTGCCGCATCGTCATAGGGCTTGAGCACACGCCCTTCAAGCCGGCCGCGCAAGCGCTTGCCTTTGAGCTCGGGATAAATGCTGTCCAGGCTGACCACGATCAGATCATCCGGAATGCCATACACCGGCACATTGGCGGTCGCTGTCCGGGTCAGGCTGCCCGGGTAGACGGGTTCGTAGTAACCGGTGATAAGGCCATCGGCACTGCCACCGTCGGCGCGCAGGCTGTAGACCTGCAACTGGCCCTGCAGAAACGTGCGTATCTGCGCCGCGTCGGGCGCCGCCGCCAGACTCGCCGCCGCCGCGCACGTCGGCCCCCATACCGCATCAGCCTTCAAGCGAACACACGCACTGCGCCAGGATGCAAAACCGGCCTGCAAGTCAGCGTCCGAAACCGCTGGCAAGGCTTCCCAGGTGGCCTGGGTGTAAGTGGTGTGCGGCGCCGCTGGAGGCGTCACCGGTTTATCGGACTTGTCACACGCCGTCAGCAAAACAGCCAATGGCACAGCCAGCGCCAGACTCCGGGACCATGGCTTGAAAGAGAAAATCATCAGCACCAATCCTTTAACAGCCCGCAGCAGGCTGGAGGGTAAAGGGCATCATTGTGGCTGATGCGGGCGCCGGGTCCTAGGGGTGGAATGAATTCGCCGCCCGGGCCGTGTGCGATTTTATTATTTCTGTACGCCTGCCGGAACCGCACCGTACTCAGTAGAGCGCCGCCATGCTGACAGCATCGACATATTCACCGTCCCGAAAAGCGTATTTCATGTGCATGCCCTCCACCACGAAACCATGTTTCTTATAAAGTTCGATGGCGGGCTCGTTATCACTGAAGACCGTCTGTTCCAAACGTTTGATGTTCAACCAGCGCGATGCGGTTTCCGTCAGTTCTTTCAGCATCAGCGCCCCGATACCTTGACGATGATGACTGTCGTCAACGCCCATCCAGAAGTCAGCTACGTGCTGCCTCCGGCCCTGAAACCGGTAAAGCATGGCGCATCCCACCACCACACCCTCCTGTTCAGCGACCAAAGACAATCCAGAAGATGGCCGCCCTTCCACAAGCCTCTTGATGTCGTTGGTTGACTGATAGGGCATGCGGAGCGTCCACCAACGAAACACTGGCTGCTGAAACAGCTGAGCCAGTGAAGACCAGTCACTGTCGGCCATCGCACGCACGGTCAGGCTCATTGCAAACGCCCCGGATGCGGTTCCGGGTAGTCGCGGTTGATGTCGAGGGGGTTGGCGTAGGGGCCATTCCACAGCTGTTCATGCAGTTGGCCGATGCGGCTGGCCATTGAGCTGTCGTGCATGACCACTTCGAGGTTGCGCGAGGTGTCGAGGTAGCCGCCGAGCCAGTTGCTGGTGCCGACCCAGGCAATCCGGTCGTCGATGTCCATCGTTTTGCTGTGGATCACCCGTGCGTAAGGAATGAAACCCTGAGCGGCCATTGGCAGTGTGACGATGCGCACCTGCACATTGGGCACCAGGGCCAGGCTTTTCAGGTAGGCCACTTCGGGCATGCCGGTGTTCCAGTCTGAAACCATGAGTTTGATGGAAACGCCGCGCGCCGCTGCACTGCGAATGGCGTTATCGATAACCGGGTAATACGGTCGCGTCTTGTCCGGCCCGTACGACAAGGGAGCGTAATCCAGCAACTGGATGCGGACTTCGTTTCTGGCTTCGCCCAGCAAGCGTGGCAGTTCTGCCTGAGAATCGACGACACCGGGCGGGTTGTAGCGCTGCGGGCTGGCGATCAGGTAGTTGCCATCGGGTGATGCAACGCTGCCAGTAGACGAAACAGGAACCGGGACAGGTTTGCCGTCGGCGATGGCGGCCTGCGCAAGCCAGTCCTGATCGAACACTGACTGCACCTGCTGCACGACACCCGGCTCATCGATCCGCAAGCCGGTTTCGTGAATGTGCTCCAGTGAGCGCCAGTCGAAATTCTGACTGCCGATGAAGGCCTGCTTGCCGTCCACAACGAAAAACTTGGCGTGGATGATGCCGTTGCCGGTGAGTCTGGCGTAAGGCAGCACCCTCAGCGTGAGATTGGGGATTGCCCGCAACCGCTCCAGGGTTTTGGGGTCGGACATCTTCAAGCCTTTTTCTTCCAGAAGAAAACGTATCTGCACCCCGCGTTGCCCGGCGGCTTGCAAGCTGGCAAGCACCTTGTCCATAACCGAATCTGGCTGATCGGCCACGTAGAACTGCTCGATATCGATGCGCTTGCTGGCCCCGTCGAACAGCTCGCGCCAGACATCGCCGGGCGCGCGCAGGTCCGGGGTCTGCAGGTTGGTCCCGACGGGTACGGTGTGAACCAGTTCAAAACCGGGAATAGCGAAATCCGCGTGTGCGAACGGGCTGCAAAACAGCAACGCGGCAATCACGCCGCGATAGCGCATGAACATCGGGCGAAACCGGATAGAGAAGGTCATGGAAGTCTCGTTGCCAGAACAGGCAAAAGGCGCACGTCAGAGACCTGCGCCAGTGTGTGGATCATGCCGTCCGGTAGGTGGGCTGAGGAACCATGACCGGGTGCGACATTTCATCCTGAACCCGCGCCCCGCTGGAGGCACGGATCAACAGGATCTTGAGCTGATCATTGATGCGCTCAAGGCGGTCTTGAAAGAAGTTATGAAAGACCACGCAGAACAGGGCGATTGCGATACCCAGCCCTGTCGCAAACAACGCCGTACCGATACCGGCAGAAATCTGCCCCGGATCGGACACCCCGGCGCTGGCCAGGGCTTTGAAGGTGTCGATGATGCCCAGAATCGTCCCCAGCAACCCCAGCAAGGGCGCTGCGGTGGTGATGGTCTCGATCAGCCAGAGGCTGCGGGACAGTGGCGCCCGCGTGCTCAGGTACTGGGTTTCGATGACGTCATCCAGGTCCCGGCGTGAACCGTGGGCATTTTTCTGTGCCAGCACCGGCAGCACCATGTCCAGGGGCAGGCTGGTCCGGCGGGTCAGCGCCTCCGGCAGGTCTTTTTCACTGTGTACCGAAGCATTAAGCGCAGCTTGCAGCGCCCGCGATTGGCGACGTACATAAGCGAAGTAGATGCCTCGCTCGATTGCGACAAAGAGTGCAATCGCGATGGCGGCATACATCACGTAGAACGTGATGTCGTGGAGCTGATTCATGTCCATGGCGCAGACCTCTGGTCAATGGAGGGTTAAAAATTGGCTTCCAGGGAAACCGTGACGGTACGCTCGACGCCGACGATGTAGGCCGGGTCGCCGTCGCGGAAACCGCTGTAAGTGCCTGCGTTGGTTTTGGTGGTGTACACGCCGTCCAGGTATTTCTTGTCGAACAGGTTGTCGACGTTCAGGCGCAAGGTCGCGTCCTTGACGATTTTCTTGTCCACCGGCAGATAGACACCGGCGCCCAGATTGAAGATGGTGCGCCCAGGAATGCTTTCGTCGTTGGTCAGGTCGCCATAGAGCTTGCTGGTGACCTTGCCCCCGAACGTGCCGTAATAACTGCCGTCGTCATACCCGATGTTGGCCGCCAGCATGTTCTTCGGCACGTTGGTGAACTGTTTGCCGCTGGTGGGCAACTCGATGGCTGCGCCGTTGTTGAACACGGTCAGGTCATCTTTCTGTTTGGCGCGGGTGTAGGTGTACGAGGTGTAGTAGTTGAAATGGTTGGGCAACAAGCCGCTCCACTCCAGCTCAAGACCGCTGTTGTCCACGGCGCCCGCGTTGATGTCGGCAAAGTCGCCGTTAATGTCCCGCGAGGAAACTTGTCGATTCTTGAACTGCAGATAGAACAGGGTGGCCGCCAGCGTCATGTCCTGGTCGGTGAAGCGCCAGCCCAGTTCGTGGTTCCAGCTGGTTTCCGGCTTGCTGTCGATGGAACCGGTGCCCGGGTCATACAGCACGTAGTTCTGCGGCACGCGCATGTTGCGTGACAGGCTGTAGAACAACTGGTCACGTTCATCCAGCTGATACTTGAGGCCCACGTTGGGCAGCAGCTTGTTGTAGGTCTGGCCACGCTTTTCCGGCCGCTCGGTCAGGCTGCCGTGGTTGTTACCTTCACGTTCCACGTTCATGAAGGCCAGGCCACCGACGAGCGTCCAGTCCGGAGCGAAATACCAGGTGTCCTGAGCCCAGACTTTCTGTGCCGGCGTTACGGTGTAGCGGTCCCGGCCCTGGATCTCATTGCCGTTGGCATCGACCATGTAATCCGAGTCAGGCTGGATGCTTTCCGGCTTGCCATTGCTCTTCAGACGGATGAAGGGCTGGGTCTGCAACTGACGCGCACGCTCATACCAGTAGCCGACTTGCACGCTGTGCTCGTCGTTGACATCCCAGTTCAGCTTGGTGGTGATGCCGGGACGCCAGGTCTGGGTACGCGAAGGCCGGTAGTAAACGCCCGTGGTCGATGAACCGTCAGCGTTGTAGGCCGCAGCCGTGGGCAGGTTGCTCAGGTCAAACACGCCGCCCTGATTCGAGCCGCGGTTGAGCGCGTAAGACGAGCTGTTGACCCCGCTGCCGTTACCCCAGAAGTAATAGGGGACGACTGAGAGGGCCAGATTGTCGGCCAGTTTGAATTGAGTATTGAGCACACCGGTGAAGGTCTGGAAGGGGTTCTGCGCCAGCTCGTAGTAACTGGAGAGCTTGCCGTTGCTGCCCACCGCAGGCGTCGAAGGGTAAGGGTCAAACTTGCGTCCGCCCTGCTCGAACTGGGTCTTGGTGAGCTGGCTGTAGCTGTTGTTGTCTTGTTCGTGATACTTCAGGATCAGGTTGGCGGTGTTGCCCGACCCCATGTCGAAAAAACTGTTCCATTCCACCTTGTCGGCACGCACCGCCCCATCACCGCGCCATTTCTGGCCTTCGGTGTGAGACATCGACAGCCAGTTGCTCAGCCCGTTGATCTCTCCGGTATTGAGCCGCGCGAAGGTCTTGTAAGTGCCATTGCTGCCCGCCACTTGCTTGACGAATGCGCCGGTTTCCTTGGTGGGCCGAATGGTGACAATGCCGATGTTGCCGCCGCTGGAACCGATGTGCGGGCCATCACTTTCGGCAGAACCCTGGGTCACGAAAATCTGATCGATGTTTTCCGGATCACCCAGCAGGTTGGAGTACAGCGCGTAGTTGCCGGAGTCGTTGATCGGCATGCCGTCCACCGACATCCCGACCTGATCGGAATTGAGCCCGCGCATGGTAAAGCGGAAGCCCGAAAGACCAGTGGCGTCTTCGCTGGAGATATTCAGGCCCGGTGTGTACTTGAGCTTGTCGATCGCGTTCCCGGTTGCGGTCTGCTTGTCGAGCGCCTCTTTGGTCACGGTGGAACGCGCCTTGATGCTTTCCTCCTGCACCATGTAACCACCACCGGCCGTTGCTTTGCCCTGTACGCCAATGGTGCCGACATCACTGGCAGTCTGGTCAGCCATGACCATGCCGTGGCTCATGCCAGCGGCGACCAACGCAAGGTGAATCCTGGAAAACTTCATCACATTGTTCCTTGTCAGTGCTATTGCACGCTGTAGTTGAAGGTGGCGGTGAAGCGCTGTTCGTTGCGCCCGCCGAAAGCTTGTTCGGGAAACGGTTTGACCTGTTTGAGGCGTCGCAGACTGTTGGTCGCGGCCCGGTTGAGCAGCATGCTGGAGGCCTGGGTCTGAATGCCGGAATCCAGCACTCGGCCCTGACGGTCGACCAACAACCACACCACCACTTCGCCACTCGGGCGTTCGAGCGATGCCTGACGTCCGGTTGGGTATTGTTTGTAGCCATCCAGCTCGTTACGCAGCCCTTTGAGGTAGCCGCCCTCAATGCCTTGGGTGTCCACTTTCGGCGGTGCGGGTGGCGCAGGCGGCGACGGTGGCGGAACCGGGGCACTGGCCACCGGCTTGCTGGGGGCCTGAACCGGCTCGGCAGGTTTGGCCACGGCAGGCTTGGGCATAGGTTTCGGGCGCGGCGGTGGTTTGAGCTCTGGCTTGGGTTCCGGCTTTGGCTTGGGAACGGGCTTGGGCGGCGGTGGCGGTGCAGGCTCGGCCTCTTCGCTCTCGACCACAGGTGGCGGAGGTGGCGGCTCTTCAGCCTGTACCGGAGGCGGCTCGGGTTGCGCCACGGGTTCAGGCGCGGGCGGCTCCGGCTCGATCAGTGCCAGCTCCACGGCAGATTCGTCGTAGACCGGCTCCATTTTCAGAGGACGGGTCTGCACTCCGATCACGATTGCGATCAGCGCGACCAGAGCAGGCAGGCCGCCGAGCCACTGACGCATGCGAAACAAGGCATACATGATCAGGATTTACGCGTAGCGATGGAAACGGATGTGAAGCCACCCAGACGCAACGTGTCCATAACCTCGACCAGGCGTGCGACCTCAACACCCTTGTCGCTGTTCACGATGATGGTGGTTTTGGTGTCTGGCTTTTCCAGTGCCTTCAAGGCAGGCACCAAGGCGTCCACGGTGGTGGCCTTGCCGTCGAGCTGCAATTCGCCATTGAGCCCCAGGGTCAGAATCGATTTGTTCTGCGGCTTCAGTTGCTGAGAACTGCTGGCACTGGGCAACTGGGTCTTCATGCCCAGAGCCGGAATCACGTTCAGGCTGACCAGCACGAAAAACACCAACAGGAACATCATCACGTCGATCATCGGAATCAACTCGATGTGCGCCTTGCGTTTCTTGGGTTCGTCCCACGTTCTCATGCAGCGTCTCCCTCTTCTTAGAGGCCGAGAATCTAGCAATCGAACATGACCGATCGGTTAGTTTTACAAGACCGATACATGACGGTTACATGGCTTTTACGCACACATTTCGTGGCACTTAAATGATTCTTGCACCTGTCACAGAAATGCCATCACAACGCGGCAGCGTTTGAGCATTTAACTCGATGGAAAACCCGGATGAGCCTCCCCCTGCCGACTGTCCGAACTTCGCGCCTGTTGCTCACTGCGTTGCAACCAGAACAGGCACCGACCTTGTCGCGGCTGGCCGACGAGCCGACGATTGCCGCCATGACCTCGGCGCTTCCCAGCCCCTATACGCTGGCGCATGCGCAGGCATTCATCGCGCAAGCCCATGAGCAGTTCGCAGCGGGTCAGACACTGAGCCTTGGGGTTCACGTAAAAGAAACCGGAGCGTTGGCAGGGGTCGCCTCGTTTCGCTTTTCGACATTGCATCAGCACGCAAACCTGGGCTATTGGATCGGTGTTGACTACCGAAACAACGGATACACCAGTGAGGCGGTGCGGGGGCTGATGACGTATGGCTTCACGCACATGAACTTCCACCGCATCGCCGGTCAGTGCTTCAGCGACAACCTGGCCAGCGCCAAGGTGCTGGAGAAATGCGGGTTGATGTATGAGGGCTGCATGAAAGGGGCCTTCCTGAAGAACGGTGTGTTCAAGGACATGCTGCTGTTCGGGCTGCTGCGCGCGCAGTACGAAGCGTCGGAGGCTGCGTCATGACCGACTTCAATCCAGACCGTCGGCGCATCATCACGGGTGTCGCCGGGGCAGCAATGTTGTCGATCCTCAGCCCGTTTGCCCGCAGCGCAGGTGTCGATTACCCGTTCACACTGGGCGTGGCGTCTGGTGATCCGTTGCCGGACGGCTTCGTGATCTGGACACGTCTGGCGCCGAAAGTGATCACCCCGGCAGGCGACGGTGGCTTGGGCAAACCCGTCGAAGTGCGCTGGAAAATCGCCAGCGACGCGGCCATGACGCGCATCGTTCGATCCGGCCAGGCCACCGCCCAGTCACGCTTTGCGCACTCGGTGCATGTCGAGGTCAGCGGGTTGCAGCCTGGGCGCCCCTATTGGTATCAGTTTGAAGGGCTGGGCGCACAAAGCCCTGTGGGGCAGGCCTGCACGGCACCGCCAGCAACGGCCATGACCGCGGCCCGGTTCGGCTTCGTTTCGTGTTCGCATTGGGAAGCCGGGTATTTCAGCGCCTACCGACACTTGGCTGCGGAGCGGCCGGATCTGGTGTTCTTTCTCGGTGACTACATCTATGAGATGAACGTTTCTCCCGCCAATATCCAGTTCCCACGCCGCCATGCCACATCAGACCCGATAGACCTGGCGGGTTATCGCAACCGATACGCACAGTACAAGACCGACCCTGACCTGCAAGCCTTGCATGCCTGCGCGCCGAGCATCGTTACCTGGGACGATCACGAAGTGCAGAATGACTATGCCGCGCAGTGGTCACAAGACCCGGGCGTTCCGGTAGAACGCTTTCTGCGCCGCAGAGCCGCCGCCTATCAGGCGTTTTACGAACACATGCCGTTGCGCGCCAGCAGCCTGCCCAAGGGTCCGGACATGCGCATTTACCGCAATATGGACTACGGCCGCCTGGCACGCTTCCATGTGCTGGACGGTCGGCAATACCGTTCCGAACAGCCCTGCGTGCCGGCCAGCGGCAGCCACAAAGGCCATGTCGCACGCAGCGATTGCCCAGACCTTGCCGACCCGAAACGCACCATGCTCGGCTGGGAACAGGAAGCCTGGCTGGACCGCAGCTTTGCTCAATCGCCAGGACAATGGAATGTCATTGCCCAGGATTTGCTGGTAGCGCCACTGATACAACGCAACGCGAGCACTCAGGAACTTGGCCACTGGACCGATGGCTGGGACGGCTACATGACCACCCGTGAGCGCATGCTCGGATCGTTGCAACGCCATCAGACCCGCAACCCGGTGTTCTGGGGCGGCGATATCCATTCATTCTGGACCACTGACTTGCATGCCGAGGCGGACAATCCGGATTCCAGCGTCATCGCCACCGAGTTCGTCGGCACCTCGGTCACGTCCAGTGGGCCGTCGTTCGAAGCCTTCAACAGCATTCTCGGGCTCAACCCACACGTGAAGTTCTTCGACAGTCGCCAGCGCGGCTACGTTTCTGTCGAACTGAGCGAAAAACAAATGCTCACACGCTTCCAGGTGGTGTCGGACGTGCTCGACCCTGCAGCCAGCGTGTCTACGCTCAAGCGCTTTGCAGTGGAAGCCGGAAAAGCAGGGGCTGTGGCGGGATAGCCCCTTCCTTTTCCAGACATTGTCCACCCCAAGGCGACAGTCAAACCCGTTTCAGGCGCTTTTTCCCTTTCTGGTGAGTCACTAATCTGAGCCCATGTTGCACGCCAGACCTCACCTACCAAACGAAAGGATTTGACCATGACCACCTACAACCGCCTGAACAAAGATGACGCCATCGTTCTGCTGATCGACCACCAGACAGGCCTGATCTCGCTAGTACAGGACTTCTCGCCAAACGAGTTCAAGAACAACGTGCTGGCGCTGGCCGATCTGGCCAGGTTTTTCAAGCTGCCGACCATCCTTACCACCAGTTTCGAACAAGGCCCTAACGGCCCGCTGGTTCCAGAACTCAAGGCCATGTTCCCTGATGCGCCGTACATTGCCCGCCCCGGCCAGATCAATGCCTGGGACAACGAAGACTTCGTCAAAGCGATCAAGGCGACCGGCCGCAAGCAGTTGATCATCGCCGGCGTTGTGACCGATGTGTGCGTGACCTTCCCGACCCTGTCGGCACTGGCTGAAGGTTTTGAAGTGTTCGTGGTCACCGATGCGTCCGGCACCTTCAACACCACCGTCCAGCAGGCCGCCTGGTCCCGCATGACTCAGGCAGGTGCGCAACTGATGAACTGGTTCTCGGTGGCCTGTGAGCTGCAAGGCGACTGGCGCAACGACATCGAAGGCCTGGGCAACCTGTTGTCCGAGCGCATCCCGAACTACCGCAACCTGATGAACAGCTATTCGGCGCTGACGGCTCGATAAGCTGCGCGCAGGCACATGAAGCCAGTGTCCAAAGGCTTCATGTGCCCGACATGCCTTTCCTCAAATCAACTCCCACGTCCCATTGGCCTGCCGGCAAAAGGTGTTCTCTTGCTTTTCGGCACCGCCGCTTGCGGTTTTCAAGCTGACCGTGACAGGCCGACAGGACGTCTCGGCCGCAGCTTTGCCGGAGGGCAAGGACGAGATCGAGCCGAGATCGAAGGCTTCGGTCTCTCGGCTGGCTGACACGTTCATGTCGTCAAGCCGAGCTGCAGTAAGGGTCTTTCTGGCGTCGGCCTCGGTTCTGGTCAGGACATAGTCCTTGTGAACGTAGCCCACCGTTACCCCCTTGCGCCCGACCAGAATCCAGTCACCGGTCGAGCCCACGGCAGTGAACTGCGTGTTGCCCGGCAGGCTGCCTACTTTGTCAGCGTTCATGTTCGGTGCCGAGCGCACGTTGAGGCCGGACCGGGTGACGTAAGGCTCGTTGATCAACTTCATCGACGGCACCGCCTGGATCCTGGGCAAGCGTTTGACGTCGACGGTTCGGGTCGCTCTGTATTCCTGACCCTGAGTGATCTGCGCGCTGGCATTGGAGTGGTCGGAACGCCAGGTGGCAGTGGATTGCGCCACGGTGGTAGCGGGCTGGTTCAGAATTTCCTGAGTGCGCAACGCCAACGCCTGTTGATCCCTGTCATCCAGCATCTGCCCGATACGGTTACCGATGTAGCCACCGATACCACCGACGATCAGCGCCGCAGCGATCTGGCCGTTGCCTTTGCCCATCGTCGCGCCCACTGCCAGGCCGGCGATACCCCCGATTACCGTACCCGCCTGTTCCTTGCTGATGCCCATCTGCGCGCATCCGGTGACTGAAGTGGCGAGGGTGACCGCCAGGATTGATGCAACGAATTTCTTGCGCACGGGTTTTGCTCCCTTTGAAAACGGCTCACTCCGCGTCAAGCAGAGGCTTGGTAAGGTTGTACAGCATGGATTCGGTATTCATTGCCCAATGAAAAGCCTCCGCCATAAGGGTCGGGCCTGTCTCGATGTTCTTGAAGGCTGTGCGGTAGCCTGGCGAATCAATGAGCGCGTTGCTGGCTGTCAGCGGAACGAACACGATCAAAACGAATGCCGTGATTCTGAGGCTCCACAGCCACTTTCGAATGGAAGCACGCCGCTCGATGGTCGACAGCATCAGGCCGACGATGTTGAGGGCGCCGCTGAAAAGACCGCTCAACAGCGACCAAGGCACAAACCACATGTTTTTGAGAACGCTCAGGCTTTGTTCGCCATGCATGTCAGTGATCGCCACCTCGCTGGCCATATTGCTGGCAATGCCCGGAAGGTAAGCGTTGAACTGGTCGCGGGTCGCGAGCAGGTTCATCCCCTCCACGTAGAACGGGCCAAGGACCTGACGTGCCATGTGGCGTACCTCGGGCGTGTTGGCCATCGCCCGCCGGGTGCGCAGATGTGCAGGCATTGCCAGCGCGTAGTCTTCAGCGCCCGGCAGGGTTTGCGGCTCGGCAGCACGGTCGGACGGGACCAGTGGTCTGCGTTTATGGCCCGGCGCACCAGCGCGGCGCAACGCCTCGATCCTGACGTACTCGCGGGCGATACCGTCAAAGGCTGGAATGACGTCCGTTTGCAGGCGTTGATAGATCACATCGGCATTGCGCCGGGTGTAGCCCTTGAATACAGCCTGGGCGAAACCCTGGAAGTTGCCGTCGATCTGCTCGACATAGGAACCCTGGACGCTCATCAGTACACCGAGGTTGGCGATGAAAGCCTTGCCTTCGCCTTTGTCGCGATAGTCCTCATAGGGAACGCCGGGAATCTGCACCGAGTCGTACAGCAGGCCTTTCTTCGTCACGTAGGCATACAGGCTGTAAACCCGCAGGTCGGACGGAAACTCTTCGGCAATAACGTCGGGAACCACGCCCTGAACCCACCAGGTCGTCGGCGCAAGAATCAGGGTGCTGAGCACGGTGGAGCGAATCAGGCGGTGCTGAGTGCCCCTTTTCTCATGAACCCAGACGCACAGGCGCCAGGCGATCAGGCACACGCTCACCGTTGCGAGGCTCTGCCCGTATATTTCAAGCGTCTGCAGGCTTTTGAGGGGGATGTCGGCGCCTGCCTTGTTCAACAACTCGGCGTTGAACAGCAAGCCGAAGATCAGGCAGACGGCATTGAGAACATTAAGTGCCACAGGCAGCATCCAACACATCCCTGTCAGAGAGGAACCAGCGTATCAACGCACTCCGGTGCGGCTGGAACCACTGAAAAACAAGCGGGTATTCTGCCCGGCGACCGGAAGGGATGCCAGCTATTTGGCGAAAGGCGGGTGCTCACGTGACAGGCTGATCGGGCCTTTCGAAACACCCGATCCGTTCAGCGGGCTGGCGGGTACTGCCGGTCATCCTTTACCGGCACACCCGAATCACCGCCGTACTACTTCAGTTGATTAGCAAACCGTCCAACGGCACCGACCACTTGTTTGGCCCCTTCCTGAATCTCGACAATCACCGCGCCGGCCTCGTTGGCCAGCAACAGGCCCTGCTCGGCCTGGTTGCGGCTGTTGGCCATGCCACGCACGGCTTCATCGGCCAGTGCCTGGTTCTGTTGCACCACGCTGACGATTTCTTCGGTTGCCGCGCTGGTGCGGCCCGCCAATTGACGCACCTCGTCGGCGACCACGGCAAAGCCTCTGCCCTGTTCACCGGCCCGGGCGGCTTCAATGGCGGCGTTGAGCGCCAGCAGGTTGGTCTGCTGGGCAATGCCGCCAATGGTTTGCACGATGGAGCTGATCAGCAGTGACTGCTTGCCAAGTGCTTCGATTCCGGAGGACGCCGTTTGCATCTCTTCGGAGATCTTGCGCATGGTTTGCACGGTGTTCTGCACCACATCCGCGCCGCGCTGGGCGCTGACGTCGGTCTGCTGGGAGATTTCGAACGCCACGCTGGCCGCCTGACTGACTTCATCTTCGCGCGCCACCTGATCGGTCACCAGCGTGGCGAACTTGACCACCTTGTAGAGTTTGCCCTGAGCATCGTGTACCGGGTTGTAGGTAGCTTCCAGCCAGACCTCACGGCCACTGCTGTCGATACGCTTGAAGCGCCCGGCCACGAACTCGCCACGGTTGAGCCTCGCCCAGAACTCCCGATACGGCGCCTGCGACGTTTCCTGCGGGTCACAGAACAGACTGTGGTGCTTGCCTTTGATCTGCCCCAGGTTGTACCCCATCCCGCGCAGGAACTGGTCATTGGCGGTCAGCACCTGACCACTCAGGTCGAACTCGATCACCGCCGTCGAACGCAACAGGGCCTGAATGAACGCGGAGTTTTCGGCAGCGGTCTCGACGGTCTGGGTGATGTCCGACCCGTAGCATTGCAACGTCACCAGCTTGCCCTGGTCATCCAGAACCGGCTGCCACATGGCGCGAATCCACACCAGGCTGCCGTCAGCATGCAGAAAACGGTAGTTGTCGATGACCGACTCCCCCTTCTGCACCGCCAGTTTGAGGTTACGGTAGCAATCGAGCTGTTTGACGTAAGTCGGCACCATCTGGTCCAGCTCTTTCCCCAGCAAATACTCGGCGCTATAGCCAAGTGCCCTGAGGAAGTTGTCATTGGCGTGGGCAATGCGGTTGTTGGCGTCCAGACTCAACGACACCATTCGCGCGTCTATGCCCTTCTGCATTTGCCGGTACATCGATAACTCGGCCTGCTGTGCCTGTAATTCCTTTTTCAAGCGAGTATTGAACATGTCTGCACCGATTGTGGGTTTGTACGTGGATATCGGCACAAGCGTAGACGCAGTAAAGGTATTTCGTCGGGTTGCAGGGGGACAAATGAGCGATTTTGTCCATCGTTGCTAACGGCAACCGGAAAGCCCCGAATGAGCTAGCCTGAATGGCGGAAACCATGCATCCAAGTCGATGTCTACGAGCAGCAGGCCACGCAGGCCTGGCCAACAGCGTCTGTTAAGCTCAATCGCTTGCAGCGCAGTCATTGAGGAAGCCCTGATGCATCGCATTCTGATCACTGGAGCCAACGGGTTTGTTGGCCAGAAGCTGTGCAATATGCTGCGACAGGCCGGGCACCATGTCATTGCTCTGGTTAGCGCCGAGTCGTCTCTGTCGGCCCATGCCAACGAGTCTGTGCGGTGTGATATCCGCGATGCCAGCGGTCTGGAACAGACGCTGTCGCGAACAGCGCCCTCTCACGTTGTGCATTTGGCAGCGGTCACTCACGTGCCTACCAGTTTCAAAGACCCGGTCCTGACCTGGCAAACCAACGTTATGGGCAGCGTGAACCTGTTACAGGCATTGCAGCGAAGCGCCCCCGAAGCCTTTACGTTGTTTGTGAGTTCGTCGGAGGTGTACGGCGAAAGTTTCAAACAGGGTTTTGCACTGGGCGAAGACAGCGTGTGCAAGCCCATGAACCCCTACGCAGCCAGCAAGCTCGCTGCGGAAGCGGCGTTCAACGAGTCCTTTCGCCAAGGCCTGAAAGGTGTGGTCGTACGCCCTTTCAATCATATCGGCGCCAGGCAATCGCCTGATTTTGCCACGGCCTCGTTTGCCCGGCAGATCGCCTTGATTGAAGCAGGGAAACAGGCCCCGGAGCTGAAAGTAGGCAATCTGAAGGCCGCGCGGGACTTTCTCGATGTGCATGATGTATGCGATGCCTACATCACGCTGCTGCAACGGGCCGACACGCTGGAAGACTGGCCACGGTGCCTGAACATCTGCAGCGGAGAACCCACCCGTCTCGAGACAATACTTGCGCATCTTATGGCACTGAGCACGAGCACCATCGAGGTGAAAGTCGACCCGGAGCGCATGCGTCCTTCAGACATACCCAGCGCGTTCGGCGACAACTCCGCCATACGGAACCTCACTGGCTGGAAACCCACCACACCACTGAACGAAACGCTTGCTGACCTGCTGAATGACTGGCGTCAGGCAGTGACGTCGACGGGATGACCCATCCGTCGCGCAGCCCGGGCAGGCGTCATGGTCAATGACGCCTCGAAACGCGCTTCACACTGCGCGCACGTCAGAACGAACGGCCCTGCTGATTGCGCTTCACATCAGCCTCCACCATCAACCGGCAAAGCTCCTCAAGCCCGGTTTTGGCTTCCCACCCGAGCACGTTTTTGGCTTTCTCGGGATTGCCGATCAGTAACTCGACTTCAGAGGGCCGGTAGAATCTCGGGTTGATCTGCACGAGCGCCTTGCCTGTGCTCGCATCGATACCCTGTTCATTCTCTGCACTGCCCACCCACTCAAGGTTGATGTGGACAGCCTTGAAGGCCATTGATACAAAATCACGAACTGTTTCGGATCGATGGGTTGCCAGAACGAAAGAGTCAGGCTCTTTGGCTTGCAGCATGCGCCACATGCCTTCGACGTACTCTTTGGCAAACCCCCAGTCACGGCGGGCGTCGAGGTTGCCCAGTTCCAGAACATGCGGCACGCCCAGTGAGATACGCGCGGCAGCGTCAGTGATCTTGCGGGTCACGAACTCTTTGCCGCGCAGGGGGGACTCGTGATTGAACAAAATACCGCTGGCGCCAAAGATGCCGTAGGACTCCCGATAATTTATCGTCATCCAGTGCGCATACAACTTGGCGACACCGTAAGGGCTGCGTGGATAAAACGACGTGGTTTCAACCTGCGGCACCTCCTGCACCTTGCCGAACATTTCAGAGGTGGACGCCTGATAAAAGCGTATTTTCGGATTCACGATCCGTATGGCTTCAAGCAGGTTGACCGCCCCCAGCCCGGTGATTTCGGCGGTCGTGATGGGCTGATCAAAGGAAACACCGACAAAGCTTAACGCCGCCAGGTTGTATATCTGGGTGGGATCGGCCTTTTGCAGCAAGCGAATACTGGCGCTCAAGTCGGTCAGGTCATGTTCGACCAGATGCAAATTCGAGTGGTCGGCGACACCAAGCTCTTCAAGCCGCCAGAAGTTGACGGAGCTGGTGCGACGAAAAGTACCGTAGACCTTATAGCCTTTTTCCAGCAGAAGCTGAGTAAGGTAGGCACCATCCTGGCCTGTGACACCAGTGATAATTACGGATTCTTGGGGTGTGGTCATAGTTGGATTCCGATCTGGGGCTGGCTCGGCTTATGTTTATTGTGCGGCGGTACATTCGTGAACGGCGCCATGCTCGCTTCGAAGGCAACCCACAGCGTTTGGATAGAAGCACCTGATCACTATAGATCCGGAATCTGAAGTGCAAGCAGTCAATTTCAGATACCCGTGCCTGCTTTCAGCCATCAAGGCCCGGCAATGTGGTTTCAGCGACAGACCTGGCGTCTTCAGGTCAAGGCCCCCGAGACCGCTGGTCGATATTATTAATTAGCATGCTGCAGTTTGGTGGCACTAAGACATCATACGTAATGTCTTACGTTTCTCGATGTTACTGTACCGGTGCAACATGCTCGTCTCACCCCTTGATCGCCCTAGCCCTGAAGATTCGCAAACCCTTGTCGAGGTCGAGCGAACGATTGCTTCAGGCGTAGGATCGCTGTGCTTCAGCCATGATCTCGAGCGACGCTACCAAGCGGAAACCCGGTTGGAAAGGCGTGAGTTTCTGACGGTAATGAGTATCGGCGGCAGCCTGATCTATAACCTGTTTCTGATCAGTGACTGGTTGATTTTGCGGGATGTATTTGTCTATGTAGCGCTGGGGCGTCTGTGCCTGATCACGCCGATGTTTATCATCCTGCTCGTGATGGCGCGGCGCTTCCCGTCGCGCTGGGCGATGGAAACGACCGCTGCGATCGCTACCGTGTTGTGCTCGCTCATGCCGATGGTGGTGATGATTTACAGTGAGAGCCCTTATCAGATCTTCTACCAGTTAGGCATGCTGCTGATCATGGTCTATTGCACCATGATCCAGCAGTTACCGCTGCGCCACGCCGCCGTCGCAATGTCATGCATGCTGATCATTCAACTGGTGACAACCTACATCGCCAACTTCGCAGACGCGCTCATCTGGCAGGCCAATGCCTTGTTGTTCATCTCCACGGTCATGCTGCTTTTGATGGCGTCCTATTTTCTGGAGCGAGGAAGCCGTCTGAGCTACCTTTTTGCGCTTCGCGGGCGCTTGCTGCAAGTCCAATTGCTGGAGTTTGCACGTACCGATTCGCTGACCCGCCTGTTCAACCGGCGCTATCAGGACGAAGTGCTGACCTCGGTCTGGGAGCGTGCCGGGAAAAGGCAGGCGAACGTGGCCATCATTCTGCTGGACATCGACCATTTCAAATCCTACAACGACAACTACGGCCATCCGCAGGGCGATGTCTGCCTGAAATTACTCTGCAAGGAGATCCAGCAGAGCGCAAACGACTATGGCGCAATGGCGTTCCGGTTCGGCGGTGAAGAGGTACTGGTATTGATGATTGGCGATGCAGTGCAGGCTATTAAACTGGCCGAGACGCTCAAGGCCTCGGTGGCCGCCCTCAAGCTGCCGCACCCGGCTCTGGGGGAAGGCGCACACGTCACCATCAGTCTTGGCGTCGCGTCTGCGCTTGCGCCCCTGACCACTTACGACACCTTGATCAGCGCTGCCGATAATGCGCTGTACGCCGCCAAGCGCGCCGGGCGAAATTGCGCCTGCCTGGCGCGCAATGACGCATTAGAGTGTCAGGTGTAGCTGCAGGCCGTCAGAGGGGTTCCCACAGGCAGCGTGTCTTGTGGACGTTTACTGGATAGGCCGCAGCGCTTTACCCACGCCTTCCCCCGCTTTAATCTCACCGGGCAATCACTTGGCTGGGAGCCATCGCATGGGCGTTCACATTGACATCAACACAAACCCGACTGAAGAAGATCGCCTGGCGATTCTTGAGCCGTTGAAGCGTTTCAACGCCGAGCAGGCGGGGGACGGGAAGTCCGAGAAAGTGGCGATGTTCATCCGCGATGACGAGACACAGGAGATTCTTGGGGGGCTGCACCTGCGCATTCTGTTCGAGTGGCTGTTCATCGAGTTGCTGGTCGTGCCGGAACAGGTCCGAGGCCAGGGAATGGGCTCACGCCTGATGCAGATGGCCGAAGACCTGGCCATCGAGAAAGGGTGTGTCGGGATCTGGCTGGACACGTTCGACTTCCAGGCACCCGACTTCTATCGCCGTCACGGTTACACCGAGTTTGGCCAGATCGATGACTACCCGCGTGGGCACAAGCGCTTCTTTTTCGAGAAGCGCCTGTCGAGCGGGCAGCCCTGACGCTTGCGTCAGACCTTGAATTTGCCCACCAGGTCATTGAACGAGATCGCCAGGCGCGACAGCTCCTGGCTGGAGGCGCTGGTCTGGTTCGCACCCGCGGCAGTCTGCGCCGACAGGTCCTGAATATTGACCAGGTTGCGGTCTACCTCGCGTGCGACATGGGACTGCTCTTCGGACGCAGTCGCAATCAGCATGTTGCGGTCGTTGATTTCCGCGATGCTCTTGGCAATGCGTTCCAGCGACTGGCCGGTGGCCTGCGCCAGCGTCTGGGTGTTACTCGCCAGCGTTCGGCTGTTGCCCATCGCGCGCACGGCCTGATCGGCACTGGCCTGAACGCTGCCGATCATGGTCTCGATTTCGCCCGTGGAGGCTTGGGTACGCGCAGCCAGCGCGCGCACTTCGTCGGCCACCACCGCAAAACCGCGGCCCTGCTCACCCGCTCTCGCGGCTTCAATGGCGGCGTTGAGCGCCAACAGGTTGGTCTGCTCGGCGATTCCGCGGATCACATCCAGCACTTTGCCAATGTCACGAACGCGTCCGGCGAGTTCTTCAACCATCGTGGTCGAGCTGCTGATTTCATTGCTGACGGTGTTGATGGCATTCACCGCGTCACGGGCCTGATCACGGCCGGTGGCGGCTTCGGTGCTGGTCTGCTTTGACGCATCGGAGGTGGACATGGCGTTGCGCGCCACTTCTTCGACCGCTGCGGTCATCTCGTTGACAGCGGTAGCGGCCTGCTGAATTTCATCATTCTGGCGCACTAGGCCACGGCTGCTTTCTTCAGTCACGGCATTCAGCTCTTCAGCGGCTGAGGCCAACTGGTCGGCAGCGCTGGAAATCTGCCCGATCGTGCTCTTGAGGTTATCCTGCATGCCGCTCAGCGCGGTCAGCATCAAGCCTGCTTCATCACGGTGAACACTGACAATCGGCTGGGTCAGATCGCCACCGGCAATGCGCTGCGCACTGACAAGCGCGGAAGCGATGGGCGAACTGATCACGCGGCTGATAAACAGTGCCAGAACAAAGGCGGCCACGAACGCTATGCCGATCCCGAGATACAGATTGAGATTGGCTGTTGCCTCCGTCTTTTCGGCCGCAACAGCGCCCTCGCCAATCTGACGGTTGTTGGAAGCGACCATGATGCTCAGCTCGTCCATTACCTCGAGATACGCAGCACGAACTTCGCCATCCACCAGCGCCCTTGCTGCGCCGAGATCTCCGGACATGGCAATGCCTGCGGCCCGATCAATCAGCGCCTGATAGAGCGGCCAGTCTTTGTCCATCTGATCGCCGGCAGCCCGTTCGTCATCTTCAAGCGGCGTGGCCCGATAGGTCGAGTACGCCTTTTCGGCTTCAGCACGATTTTTTCGCAGGCTGGCGACGACTTCATCTCTCACCGATTGCGGCGCATTGGCAGCCACCGTAGAAATCAGGCGGTACAAATCACGGTTCTGCTCGGCAGTGTTGGTGGTGGCCTCGTTGGTCTTGGACACCGATACCAGGTTATTGGAGAACACAAGTTTGAGATTCGTCGCAAGCTCGGTAATACCCCGGCTGGCAACCGTCCCCACCCCGAGTGTGATCACCGCGCACAAGGCGAACGAGATAAACAGCTTGGTGGACAGCTTGGCGTTATAGAACCAATTCATGAAGGCATCTCTCGTTAGAGCTACGGGCAAAGACTGACTATGGGTACACGAGGTATCGACAGTTTCAGGCTTCTTATCAGAGAAGCTATCGGCATGATCGGGAGCCTCTGAATAGGCGAGCGCCTGCGCTTCGTCCGGTTGGGACCCCGTACGCTGGCTGACAGGCTGCAACGCTTTGAAACAGCCTTGGGCCGGCGCACCCGCCGTGTAACAAGAACTTTCCAGGCCTGTTGCGTTACTATTTGCCGCCTACGGTCCACCAGAGCTTTTGATCAGGATGCCCTCTTCGTCCGCAGAACAACCTGCTTCGTTACCTTCCGTCCTCACAGGCCCGCTGTTACGTCGTCAGGAAGCCGGCCGCCTGGTGTTGTGGCTGGTGGGTTCGCGTCCATTGAGCCTCACGTTGCGCCTGCGCCATGCTGCTGCCGATAACGCCACGGACGGTTTCGTCGACTATCGGCTTGCCGATTCGCAATGCCAGGTCGTTGCGGTGGGCCGACACGCGTTTATTCATCTGATTGACCTGCAACTGGAAGCCGATCTGCCCCGAGACACCTGGATCGATTACGACCTGCAGGTAGACGGCGAGCCGGGCGGCATTGCCGATTGGGCGCCACACCTGCTGTACGAGGGCGCTCGTTACCCGAACTTCGTGGTGCGCAGCGGTATCGATCAACTGCTGCATGGCTCTTGCCGCAAGCCACATCATTGCGCCGCCGACGGTCTGCTTTGCGTGGACCGCTTGCTGGCCGAGACCCAGGACCCGCTGCAACGCCCGGCCTTGTTGATGATGAATGGCGATCAGATCTACGCCGACGACGTCGCCGGGCCGATGCTCCGCGCCGTTCATGCGCTGATCGAACGCCTGGGGCTGTTCGACGAGCAACTCGACGGCGCCGTGGTCGAGGACAGCGCCCGCCTCTACGTCCACCCGGCCAGCTATTACCAGCGTGCCGACCTGCTGCCGGCGCTGAAAAGCAACGACACCCTGCGCGAGCGATTCTTTGGCGGCGCCAGCAAGCCCGTGTTCACCAGCAGCACCGCGGACAACCATCTGGTGACGCTGGCCGAGGTCATGGCGATGTACCTGTTGGTCTGGTCGCCCGTTCCGTGGACCCTGATCGAGCCGGACAGGCCGCGTCTTGATGCCGAAGAACTCGAACGGTACGCCAAAGAACAGCACCTGATCGACGACTTCGTCGCGGGGCTTGGCGGCGTGGCGCGTGCAATGGCCCACCTGCCCTGCCTGATGATTTTCGATGACCACGACATCACCGATGACTGGAACCTGTCAGCGAACTGGGAGGAAACAGCCTACGGTCATCCGTTCTCGAAGCGCATCATCGGCAATGCCTTGCTGGCCTACCTGCTGTGCCAGGGCTGGGGCAATAACCCGGACGCGCTCAACGACCTGATCAGGCAGGCGCAATCCCTGAGCGACGAGGCTGTCCGGAACGATCACTGGCTGGACAGTCATTCCCAAAACGCCTTGATCGATCAATTGCTGAAATTTCAGCAGTGGCATTATGTGCTGCCGACCCGCCCGGCGCTGGTGGTGCTGGATACCCGGACCCGGCGCTGGCGCAGCGAGTCGAATTTCAACCACCCGTCGGGTCTGCTGGACTGGGAAGCGCTCTGCGAGCTGCAGCAAGAGCTGATAGACCACACCTCGGCGATCATCGTGTCACCTGCGCCGGTATTCGGCGTCAAGCTGATCGAAGCGATACAGCGGATTTTCAGCTGGTGCGGCTATCCGCTGCTGGTGGACGCTGAAAACTGGATGGCCCACCGGGGATCAGCCAACGTCATTCTGAACATCTTTCGCCACTCCAGAACGCCAGGCAACTACGTGATCCTGTCGGGCGACGTACATTACTCATTTGTCTACGAAATCCTGATTCGCCACCGCAGCGGCGGCCCGCATATCTGGCAGATCACCAGCAGTGGTATCAAGAATGAATTCCCCCGACGCTTACTGGATACTTTTGATCGACTGAATCGCTGGTTATACTCCCCTCGCTCACCGCTTAACTGGTTCACCAAGCGCCGCCTGATGAAGGTCATCCCGCGCACGCCCGAGCACAGCAAGGCCGGTGAACGTTTATGGAACTCGGCAGGTGTCGGTCAGGTTTTCTTCAATGAACAAGGCCAGCCGACCCTGATCAACCAACTCAATGCCAACGGTGAATCGCCTACCTGCTTCGTCGAACCGGAAGAATTCAAGGACGGAAGGCCTGGGACAGAACGCAGTTTTCTGGATAACAACCGGGAAACAAGGGATAGTCACCGCTAAACTTATCGGCGATTGCCGGGTCGATAGTTGCTAACAGTCAGGTTTGCGGCACACCCTGGCAAGCATTATTTCCTGGAGAGCGCCCCCGTGATAACCAATCAACGCATAGCCAGACTCAACGCCTGGGGCGCGCATGGCTTCACTGCCACCGGCGTGGTCCTTGCGTTCCTGGCTACGATTGCCTTGTTCAACAACGAACCCAAAGCCTGTCTGTTGTGGCTCGGTGCCGCCCTGATTGTAGATGGCGTGGACGGCTCGCTGGCGCGCAAGGTCAACACCACGTCGGTCCTGCCGCACTTCGATGGCTCGGTCCTGGACCTGGTCATCGACTACCTGACCTACGTATTCATCCCGGCACTGTTCATTTATCGATACATTCCAGTGCCAGACTACACGCTGCTGCTGAGCGTCTCGGTGATTCTGGTCTCGTCGCTGTTCTGTTTCTGCAACGTCGACATGAAAAGCAAGGACAACTACTTTCAGGGCTTCCCGGCGGCGTGGAACGTCGTTGCATTGTGCCTCTACATTCTTTCACCAGCGCCCTGGCTGACCTTCATCACCATCATTGTCCTGGCCTTGTTGACCCTGACCCGCATGAAGTTCCTGCACCCTTTCCGCGTGCGTCGCTTCATGCCGATCAACATTGCAGTGACCACCGTATGGCTGTTGTCCAGCGCCCTGCTGATCATCAACCATCCGCACAATGGCCCGATCGTCATGGGCCTGTGGCTGACGATGTCGGCTTACTTCCTCGGGATTTGCATCTGGAGAACGTCGCTGGAGTGGCTGGGCCGACTCAAAGCCTGACCAACAGCGTCAAAACAGAATTGCTCGGTCAAAACAGAATTGCTCGCTGACTGCCTTGCGCAGTCAGCGAGCTTTTTTGTGAGCGTTATTTGCTTTCGGCTTGCGCCTCGGCAGCAGGCAGGGCCTTGCCGAAGTGATAGGTCGTGAAGCAACACAGCCCCAGCCCGCTCAGGGCCAGCAGACCGCCGACGATGCCGACATTCGCCACCCCCAACTGACTGCTGACCACGCTGCCCAGCAACGCGCCGCCACCAATCCCGATGTTGAAGATGCCCGAAAACAGCGCCATTGCCACGTCAGTCGCATCCGGCGCCAGCGCCAGCACACGCGCTTGCAGCAGCAACCCGAAGCACATGATCGCCATCCCCCAGACCACGGTCAGCGTACCGAGCATGGTTGCATCGCCGGACAGCGGTAACAGCATCAGCAGGCACAAGGTCAGCGTGCCAATGGCGGTGATCAACAGCCCGTTCGGGAAGCGGTCACTGAACAGGCTGAAGATGATCGACCCCATGATCCCGGCGCCCCCAAAGACCAGCAGCAAGATCGTGGTCATTTCGCCACTGAGCCTTGAGACCATCTGCGTGAAAGGCTCGATGTAGCTGTAGGCCGTGAAATGAGCAGTCACCACGATGGCGGTCAGCAGATAAATCGCCATCAGGCGCGGACGCTTGAACAGGATCGGCAGGCTGCGCAAGGAGCCGGAGTTCTGACTGGGCAGCAACGGCAGCGCACGGGCCAGCAAAAACACGACCAGTGCAGCAACCCCGGCGATGCCCAGAAAAGTGGTGCGCCAGCCAAGGGCTTCACCCAGCACACGCCCCAGGGGAATGCCCAGGACCATCGCCAGCGAAGTGCCCGTCGCCAGCAAACCAAGTGCCTGGACCTGCTTGCCTGGCGGCGCGATGCGCACGGCCAGAGACGCGGTGACCGACCAGAACACCGCATGCGCAAACGCGATACCGACACGGCTCACCAGCAGGATCGCGAAGCTGGAGGCCATCGCCGAGATCACGTGGCTGACCACAAACAGGCCGAACACAAACATCAACAGTTTGCGCCGCTCGATATTGCGCGTCGCCAGCATCATGGGCAGCGACATCAGCGACACGACCCAGGCGTAGATGGTGAGCATCAGCCCGACCTGTGCCGGTGTCATGTCGAAACTCTGGCCGATATTGCTCAGCAGGCCAATCGGCACGAACTCGGTGGTGTTGAAAATGAAGGCCGCCAGGGCCAACGCGAATACGCCCAGCCAGCTGCCAGCGCCTTCGGTTTCAGTGGCGTTCGGAGGTGTCGTTATCAAGAATTTACAGCTCTCTAAAAATATTCCAACCCGTAGGCCGACCGCCACGCCTCACAACGTGCATGGCACCTGTACAGAAAACCACGGCTCGCCCACTGAAAAACCAACGCAAAAACGCTCCGCTCGGCTTTCAGAACCGGGCGCAGTGTGTGAGGTGGATTATTGTGAATATGGGGGATACAGCCAGATGAGGCGAATTCTACGGACCGCCAAGGTGGATCACAACCCGTGCAGGTGCATCAGACTTCACAAGTGACCGCCGGTCGTCAGCTACCCAGAAAGCGTTTCTGGTGATCAGGCGAAGGCAGCAGGCAATGATCGTAGCGGCCGAACAGACGGTAACGGTTGAGTGCGATGCGATTGTAAGCCCAGTCACGTAACACGCGCGGAAAGAAACGCAAGACGCCCAGCAGCGGCCAGGGTGCGGGCAGCAACCCCATGATGTGCAGAAAAGCATCCGAGCGGACAAACACCCGATTGTTGACGATGACCGCGATGGTATGAAAATCGTCCAGCGGCAGCCCGGCCCATTTCAGCAACGCCTGCCCCTCGTCCGATTGCACCGCCGCCAGGCGCAGGCGTCGGTGAGGATCGTGACGGATCAGAAACCTGACCACGCCATTGCATAGCTTGCAGACACCGTCGAACAGCACGACACATTCATCAGGCTTCAAATACCGTGCGGGCGTCGTCGACATGGATTCACCTGGTTTGGGAGAGTAGCCAACACCTGTTACAGCAGAACACAGGCAGGGCGCGCCCACAAACGCGAACGCCCCGTCTGTCGAGTGGCAGACGAGGCGTTCACGTTAAAGCGATTACCGACCTGGATCAAACTTTCCGGACGAACTCGGACTTCAGCTTCATCGCGCCAATGCCGTCGATCTTGCAGTCGATGTCGTGATCGCCCTCGACCAGGCGGATGTTCTTGACCTTGGTGCCGACCTTGACGACCAACGACGAGCCTTTGACTTTCAGGTCCTTGATCACAGTGACCGTATCGCCGTCCTGCAGCACGTTGCCGGTGGAGTCCTTGATGACTTTCACGTCATCAGAAGCGTCGGCGCTACCGGCGTCAGCGGACCACTCATGGGCGCATTCCGGGCAGATCAGCAGGCTGCCGTCTTCGTAGGTGTATTCGGAATTGCATTTCGGGCAGGACGGTAAGCTCACAGTGGTTCTCGCATCAGGGGGTAAAAACCATGAATTATAAAGGGCTTTTCCTGTTTCAGGGTGAGCGCAACCTGATGCGGGCTCAAACCGCAGCCCGCGACTGGACAGATGCGGGGACCTGAACTAAAAAATACAGGCGATTTACCCGATTTCCCGCCTGCCTCTCTTCACGCATTCCCGTCCTGCGCCCGGCGCTGGCGGTAGCTATTGCAGCCCTCGCCTTTCCCTCCTGCATCCCGAGAACACACCTCATGGGCATTCCTCATCACCCGACGCTCGGCTATCGTCCCGAGATCGATGGCCTGCGCGCGCTGGCGGTCATTCCCGTCATGCTGTATCACGCGGGGTTGCCGCTATTCAGCGGCGGCTTTGTCGGGGTCGATGTCTTTTTTGTGATTTCCGGCTACCTGATCACTTCGATCATCATCGCGGAGATGGCACGCGACAGCTTCTCGCTGATCAACTTCTACGAGCGCCGCGCACGACGAATCCTGCCTGCGCTGTTCGTGGTTATGCTCGTGTGTCTGCCTGTCGCCTGGATAACGCTCGATCCGCCTGACCTGAAATATTTCGCCAAGAGCCTGGTGGCTGTACCGACGTTTTCTTCCAATGTGTTGTTCTGGCTGGAGAGCGGTTACTTCGACGCGACGGCTGAACTCAAACCTCTGCTCCACACCTGGACGCTTGCGGTAGAGGAGCAGTACTACCTGTTTTTTCCGCTGTTGCTGATGCTGGGCTGGCGGATGGGCCGTAGCAGGCTCGTTTTGCTGCTGACAATCATTGCGCTGGGCAGCCTGACACTGGCGCAACTGGGCGTTCGGCATGACGCCAGCAGCACGTTTTACCTGCTGCCTGCGCGGGCTTGGGAATTACTGGCGGGGTCGTTCATTGCCTTCTACGTTGCCTGGAGGCCTCGAAAGATCGATTCCGTTGGCCTTGCGGGTCAAGCCGGAACGCTGCTGGGCGTGCTGCTGATCGCTTACGCCGTCGTGGCCTTCGACAGCAGCACACCCTTCCCCGGCGTCAATGCATTGGTGCCGGTTCTGGGCGCAGCGCTGATCATCGTTTTCGCCAGCGACAAGACTTGGGTCGGGCGTGTGCTGAGTGGTCGGGCGCTGGTCGTTGTCGGCATGATCAGCTACAGCGCTTACCTGTGGCATCAGCCGGTTTTTGCCTTCGCCCGCCAGCGCAGCCTGACGGAGCCCGGCCTGCCGCTCATGCTGGCGTTGACCCTGCTGTCGCTGGTACTGGCCTGGCTGAGCTGGCGGTTTGTCGAACAGCCGTTTCGCAGGGCGGGCGCCTTCAGCCGTCAGCAGGTATTCACCTCTGCCGGTGTGGCATCGGTGCTGTTTATCGCGCTGGGGCTGACCGGTTACCTGAATAACGGCTTTGAGCAGCGCTTTGATGTTGACCCGGCGGTCTATCAGCAGTTTGCCGACCCGCAGATACGTGACAACTGCGGCCAGAATGAAATTGAGTTCTGCCTGTTCGGCCAGCGCGACACCGCGTCACCGCCGACCATTGCCCTGTTCGGTGACAGCCACTCAGAGGCCCTGCTGTCGACCTTCGATGCCGTCGCTCGCGATCAGGGCCGCACCCTCGTCCACACGGGTCTGGGCGGCTGCCTGCCATTGCTGGGCGTGGACGTTGCCAGCGGCAACCATGCGCCGGGGGTGTGCGAGGCGTTGGCCCGTCGCGAATTTGAATACGTGAAAAGCCATCGGATCAAAAGGGTGGTACTGGTCGCACGCTGGACGCTGTACACCGATGGCGACTATGGCAAAAAGCAGACGGGCAAATACTTTCTGATTTCCGCCACCCGGCAGGCGCGTACCCGTGAAACGTCGCGGGTGGTTTTCAGGCAGGGTCTTGAGAGCACGCTTCAGGCTTATCGGGACATTGGCAGCGACGTGATTATCGTCGCGCAAGTGCCGCAACAGCTGGTCGACCCGAAAAACCTCTATTACCGGCTGGCTCGCGACAACGCTGAAAATGCAGCACAGAAGCGGCGGCTGATCAGCGAACTGTCGGTGCCTGTCGACACCCATGACCGCCTTCAGCACTTTACGCGCGCCCTGTTCGAAAATGCCCACGCACTGAACCAGATCCGCCTGATTGTGCCGGACACCGCGTTTTGCAGGAGCGGGCAGTGCCTGATAGGCGACTTGAAGTCGTACTACAAGGATTTCAATCACCTCAACGCCGAAGGCGCCGGGCTGCTTGCCGCACAGATCAGCCAGGCCATTGCCCCATGACAGGGTGGCGCGCTTCTGCATGCTTGCTTCAGCCCCCTGTTCAGGATGACCGCTCGCCTTAAGCCGCCTTTTGTTTTCGGATCATCCAGCAGATGTCACAAAGACATCACACAACTGCCCTATAAACGGCTCTCCGAGAAGGTCCGTGTGTTTATAGAGGTCGTGTGCCGTGAAAAGATTCATGCCTGGTTTTTTACGTCGGCGAACCACAACGACAACCATTCTGCGGCGCTTCAGGATCACTCCGCGCCTGGTGATCTGCTTCGGCATCACCTCCTTGCTGATGGTCGCTTTGGGCGCGTTCTGCCTGCTGCAAATGCAGGAAATCCGCAAACAGGGTGAAGCGGTCGAAAGTGGAGCACTGCCCAGTATTGCCGTGGCCGACGCCATCGCTATCGGCCTGGTCAAGCTGCGCAGCGAAACCACCCGCCTGATCGCCAATGCCGATGATCCAGGGGCGGTCATCAACAGCAAGATCAATGTCGAACAGCTCAAGAACGAGGTCGAGAAAGGTTTTTCGGACTACCTCGCACGCGTTCAATCCGGCACAGAACACGACTCCATCGTGGCGCTGCAGGAGGCCTACAAGGCCTTCATGCCGGGCCTGCAAAACCAGATCGCATTGATCGAGCAGAACAAGCTGGATGACGCCAGAATGCTGGCCAACACCATGCTCTCCCTGCAAGGCGATTTAATGGACATGCAGGTACAGCTGCTGCGGGAGTTGAACAAGCAGAGTGCCGCAACCGCAGTAGAGGCAGCCAGCGCCAGCTACGAGCAGACACGGATCATTGCCCTGAGCGCCATCGCGATTGCCCTTGCGTTGACCCTGTTGCTGGCCTGGCGCCTGAGTGTCAGCATCATTCATCCCGTTCGTCAGGCCCTGCACATCGCCAGCACCATTGCCGATGGAGACCTGACCGAGCACCCGATATCGGACGGCAAGGACGAAACCGCGCAATTGCTGATGACGCTGGCGCGCATGCGCAAAAACTTGCACAGCACGATTGATCAGATTTATGCAGCGGCGACGCAATTGTCGCACTCGGTGCAAGAGATGGGCACCATCGCCGAGGCCAGCGCGATCAACCTGCAACTGCAGAACGATGAAATCGAGCAAGCCGCTGTCGCGGTCAATCAGATGAGCCAGGCGGCCGTGGAAGTGGCAGGTAACGCCAGCAATACCGTGACCGAATCCGAGGCGTCGACTCAGGCGGCCGCGCAAGGAAAGGACAAGCTGTCGGCGACCATTATTTCGATCAAGGCCTTGACCGAAAACGTGCTCGACTCATCGCATCAGGCCGAAGGGCTGGCCGAGCGCACACAAAGCATCAGCAGCATTCTTGATGTGATTCGCGCCATCGCCAATCAGACCAACCTGCTGGCGCTCAATGCTGCCATCGAGGCTGCGCGGGCGGGCGAGGCGGGACGCGGATTTGCCGTGGTCGCCGATGAGGTGCGTTCGCTGGCGCAACGCACCAGTGCGTCCACAACGGAAATAGAGGGATTGATCAACGGCGTGCAGCAGAGCACTCAACAGACGGCGAGTTCGCTGCGGCATACCGCGACCCAGGCCAGCCTCACGCTCGAGCAGGCTGCGGCGACCGGAGAGGCGTTGAACGTCATCATCAGCTCGACGGCAGCCATCAATGATCGCAATCTGTTGATTGCCAGTGCGGCAGAACAGCAGGCGCAGGTGGCGAGTGAAGTGGACCGCAACCTGAGCAGCATTCGCGACCTGTCGAGCCAGACAGCATCGGGGGCGCAGCAAACGACTGTCGCGAGCAACGCACTGTCGATGCTGGCCAACGACCTGAACCTGATGGTGCAACGGTTCGTGCTTTGACGATCAGGCTGCCGTCAACCCGCCTGTTTGAAACAGGCGGGCTGACGGCAACGTCACGCAATGGCAGGTCGATCAGTCCTGTGGACGCAGGCGATATTGCGGCGGCAGTTGTTCAAAGCCGCTGATGGTCACGTCGAGGCTTTTCCAGCGACCATCCTTGATGCCGTAAATGCAGCCATGCACCGACAGGCTCTGCCCACGGTGCCAGGCGTTCTGCACGATGCTGGTATGGCCGACATTGGCCACCTGTTGAATGACGTTCAGTTCACACAAGCGGTCGACGCGTTCTTCTTCGGTTGGCAGCTTGGCCAGCACTTCGCGGTTTTCGTAATACAGATCTCGAATCGTACGCAGCCAGCCGTCGATCAGGCCGAACTGACGGTCCTGCATGGAGGCACGCACGCCGCCGCAGCCATAGTGGCCGGTGACCAGAATGTGTTTGACCTTCAGCACGTCTACTGCGTACTGGATCACGGACAGGCAGTTCAGGTCGGTGTGCAGCACAACATTGGCCACGTTGCGGTGTACGAACAGATCGCCAGGCAGCATGCCGACAATCTCGTTGGCCGGTACGCGTGCGTCCGAACAGCCGATCCACAGAAACTCCGGTGTTTGCTGGCGGGCCAGCTTGGCGAAAAACTCAGGGTCTTCCTGCTTTATCGCGTCGGCCCAGCGTGCATTGTTATCAATCAGGTCTTGTAGCTCGTTCATGCTTTGACGCCTCGATAATGATGCCCAGCCTTGGACTGGTGTCCGATCCTTCAAGTCACGCCTTGGTGCCACTACTTGCAATGCGCAGCCGGTCGGCAACTGTCGGTAAACAACCGTCCGTAAACAACCGCTGGTAAACAACCGCCCGTAAACAAAAGGGAATCTTCAAAGTCATGGCCGGTCCATTTTTTACGACCACCTGAAAAAGAGGACTTGTCATGACCGATTCACGCCGCCCGTTCGGAGCGACCGAACCAGAACCTATCGATGACAACGAAGACCGCATGGGCTCCATGGAAACACTCGATTTCGATGAGGAAGAACCGGCCCGTATCGGTGATCTTATCCCTGAAGGCGAACTGCAGCATGAAATTCCGGATCAACGCGTGCGAGAGGCCGGCCTGACCGGAGCATCGACGGATGACCACCACTCGACCGATGACGACCTGTCTCCGGAAATCCTGATCCGTGAAGACGGTGCGCGCTCTGCTTCCGAACAGGGCGAGGGCGACCCTGCCGACCTGGACCTGACCGTCGTTGATGAAGATGACATCGGCGGTGGCAACGGGCTGGACGAGGAAGAGTTGGCGATCATCGACCCGCTAGACGGTAATCAGCGCTGATACAGCGCTGTCAGTCCAGTAGCGTACAGGCCATGACCACCGCGTCTTCGCGGCCGCCGTCAGATGCCGGATAGTAGTCGCGACGCCGGCCTATCTCGTTGAAACCGTAGTTTTCATACAGACGATAGGCTGGCCGGTTGCTGTCGCGAAGCTCCAGAAAGCATTCCCGGGCATTGAGCTGGTAAGCGCGCTTCATCAGGTGATCCAGCAACAACAGCCCCAAGCCACGGCCCTGGTTTTCCGGTTTGACGGTGATGTTGAGCAGATGCGCTTCATCGATGATGACTTGAATCACACCGTGGCCGACCTGTTGCGCGCCTTCGAACATCAGCCAGATTTCGTAGGATTTAAGCCCGTCGAGAAAGATCCCGCGTGTCCACGGGTGGGTGAATGCCGCGTATTCGATTTTCAGCACCGCATCCATATCGGCTTCGGTCATGCGGCGGAAGGTTACGGCATCACTCATCGATCGATTTCCAGCGCGTCATCAGCCGACGCATGGCTTTCCAGAGGTCGGCCTTGCGTTGCGGCTCGTCCATCAACAGTTCAAGACCCGGAAGCGCCCAGGCAAAGCACAGACCTTCGACCTGAAGTTCTCGGTTGTACGATTCGGCATCGACTTCACCGGCGTATTTCATCGACGGTAACCCGATCAGCCACAGGCAGGCGCAGGCTTCTTCTTCCAGACGTGCGCCGACAAAGCCCTGCACAAAATCACGCGCCGCTTCCGGCCCCTGGTCCATCTGACCGCGCACCAGCAACGGCCAGCGCACCGGCTCGCCGATGATCTGCGGGCTGTCAGGCAGACCGGCGGCACGCAACATGTCCTTGAGCAACAGATAGGATGGATCGCGGCTCTGAAACGGCTGGCCGGTCGTCAGTTCGACCAGTAACAGGCAGCGCCCCGCCCGCAGCAATTGCAGGGAAAAGCGCGGTGGCGGAACGACCGGCGCTTTCGGCGGTGCCGGCTCTGTCTCTGCGGCAACCGGTGTGGCTGTGCGCGTGCTGGCCAGTGACGGACGCGGCACTTCGATTTTCGGCCGCTCGGGTTGTCGTGCAATCGGCACCACATTCGACGCTTCAGCCGGCGCGACCTGAGGTGCTGGCGCAGAGGCGGGCGCAACGCTCTGCACCTCGACCAGCGGCGGCATCGGCGCAAGCAGCTCCGGTCGCGAAGGTGCGGCGAATGGCAGTTCGGTGCGCGGCAGCCAGTTGACCACCTGCATGGCGGTCAAATAAGCGCGGCGACGGGACTCGTTGAGCAAGGGTCAGCCACCTGTGGATAAGTTAAGCGCGCAATTCTAGCGTTGTTCGCCTTTGCGCGCTGCAGCATATCGCCGTGAGGTGAAATATCAGGTGACTGATGCAGTACAATTGCCGCTTTTCACTTGCCAACAGCCGGCCTAACGATGATCGAACCCAAGCGCGTCCTGCGCGCCCTTGCCGAGCACTGGGCGCTACTCGAGCCCTTATGCGAACATTTCGACCAGGGTACGCTGAGCCTGAGCGAGCTGCGCCTGCAACTGGCCGCACAGCAACAGGACAGCACCCCGCAAGACATCACCAACCTGCTGGACGTGTGGATTCGTCTGGACATTCTGGTGCCTGTCGCAAAAAGCCCGAACCGCTTTGAGCTCAACGCGCAGATCCACGACTTCCTGTCCTACCTGCGCCGTGAGCACCGGCTGGGCCTGTGCCTGGAAATCGAAGCCTACCTGCGCCACCTTGAGCGACTGGCCGGTTACATTCAGGACGCCTTCGATGTTCGCGACGCCAACGACCTCGCCAGACAGCTGAGGCTGCTGGACATGCGCGTACGCGACGTGCTCAAGAAGCTGGCCAACGACGAACAGGCACTGGTTGCCGTGGCCGACCGGGCCAAGACCAGCGACCGACAGATCCCGTTGCGTCAGCGCTATGCAGAAGTGCTGGCCACCTGGGATGAATACGTCGAGCCGATGATTCAACTGGTCAACGCCGACGGAGCCTTCGAACAGGGCGTGCGCAAGGTCGAGAACGTGCTGTTGCGTTTGTTGACCGAGCAACAGCGTCTTGGCCATCTGGTCGACGACGACATGCTGCTGCGCACCCACGCACGCATCCTGGAAATGCAGACCAGCGCCCAACTGACCTTGCGCCATGCACGCGAGCTGCTGTTGCCGCTGCGTGAAGAGGCGCGTCGTCATAATGCGGTAACCCGTGGTGCTGCGCTGGCGTTGTCCGCCATCCGTCGCAAGGGCCTGGACGCCGTGCCGCAGGCCGCCATGACGATGTTCACCCGTCCGCAAAGTACCTTTCTGGGCAGCGCGAGCCAGGTCGAGGCGTATGTCTATGCGTTGGCGCGCTTTGAACCCAAGCCGGCGAAGTTCCCCAAGGCCAGTGGCACACGCAAGGGCGAGCCACCACGCGCACCGCGTACGGTCAAGGAAATGCTCGAGCGCTGCGAAGATGCCCTGCCGATGCCCGACTTGATGGTCTGGCTGCTGGAACAGGAGCCGACCGGCGAAACCGACGAGCTGTTGTATTGGTTCTCGCGGTTGTCGCGTGACAAACGTTTCGTCCGCGAACGCCTGGAACGCCGCGAATATTTCACCCGGGAGCACCGCGTCAGCCTGCGCTCCTTTGCCCTGCTCGCTCCGCAAGACGAGCAGCCAGAGAATTCCGAGAGCACTGTTCATGCATCTTGATCTATCCGAAATGTCCCAGCTTGCGCCGATCTTTCGCGAGCTGTTCAAGGGCTATCACATCAGCCGCCGCGATCCGGAGCTGTACGCCCAACTGTCCAATTGCCAGGACCAGTACCGCACGCTGTTCAAGGCCCTGGGCTACGAGCTGATCTGCGACACGCGCGGTTTCTATTATTTCGTGCCTGAACTGGCGGCCGCACAGGTCAACAAGACCGCTCAGCGTTTGGCACTGTTCACCTTCATCCTCGTCGAGCATCTGGCCGATCAGGGCCGTGACCCGATGTCCGTACTGGACGGCGGCAGCCTGGGCCGCGACGAGCTGCCCTCGATGCTGGAAAAGTACCGCGACCTGTTTCTCCAGGCGGAGGTACAGACTCAGGAGGAGCTGGAAGAGAAGATCATGCGCCGCATGACTCAACTGGGCTTCGCCAGTGAAGAAGTCGGCATCTACCGCTTTCTGCCGCCGATGCACCGGTTTCTCGACGTCTGCCTGTCGGTGCAGCAGGACCGCGATCTGGCGGCCAGTCTGCACAGCGCCCTGCCACTGCCGACGCCCGTGCTTATCGATGACGACAGCGACGAAAAGCTGCTGGAAACCGATGACCCGCTGGACCTCGCCGAATTCGGTGAAGAGACCGAAGAAGAAGCACTGGCCCGGGCAATCGCCGAAGAGCAACGACAGGAGATGGACACATGAGCCAGGAACGTTATGGCATCCGCCGTTTTGCCCTGTTGAATACTGCCGGTTACAGCCTCGGCCTGTTCCCGCTGGAAAACCCGCTGTCGGTGTACGGCGCGAACAACCTGGGCAAAAGCGCCTCGATCAACGCCCTGCAATTCCCGATTCTGGCGCGCATCTCAGACATTAGCTTCGGAAAATACAGCCTGGAACAATCCCGGCGTTTTTACTTCGCGTCAGACACCAGCTACATCCTGGTGGAAGTCTCGCTGCCCCACGGCCCGCATGTGATAGGCGTCGTAGGGCGAGGTCCGGGCGGTGGTTTCGGCCATCAGTTCTTCGCCTACGCCGGTGAGCTGGACCTGGGTCATTACCAGAAAAACGACACCTGCCTGCGCCAGAAAGAGCTGTTCAGCAACCTGGAAAGCCAAGGCCTGAAAGCCTACGAACTCAAGCCCGATGAGCTGCGCCGTTTGCTGGTTGGCGGTCATACCTCCATTCCGCTGGACCTGACACTGATCCCGCTGCGTTCCACCAGCGAACAGAGCCTGAAAACCTTCCGCGCGCTGTTCATCAACCTTCTGCACATGCGCGAGATCACCGCCGCCAAACTCAAGCAGCTGTTTCTGGATGCGTTCGAGCACAGCTTGCGCTCGGGCAGCGTCGATTACATCGCGGCCTGCGAAGAAGCCTTCCGCGACGTGCGGCGCATGGAACAGGACTACAACTCGCTGGTGCTGGCCGGTCCGCTGGTCGAAGCGCTGGCTGCCGGCGTCAAACAACGCGACCTGCTGCGCGGCAAGCTGCATCGCCTGTCCCCCATCCTTGATTCGCTGTTGGGTACCTGGTCGGACTATTCGGGTGCGCGCAAAGAGGAATTGGTCATCCAGGCCGAGCATTACCGTGCCCAGCAGGATGAAATGCAGAACGACCAGCGCAGCAGCACGCAAGAGCTGATGCGTCTGGAGCGCGAGATCAGCAGCATTCAGCGTTGGGTCGGCGAGCTGTCCGTGCTCAAGAATCGCTTCGCGCTGGTCGATGACGTCAAGGTTCTGGAGCAGCAGTTGCTTGCCGCCAAGGACGCTCACGATGAACTCGCCGGTGCGCTGGCTCAGTCCCGCCAGTTCAGCGCCGAGGATCTGGACGAACGCCTGCGGGATCTGGAAAAACGCCTTAAGTCGGTCAAGCAGCAGCTTGATCATGCCGACAACAACAGCTATGCCCGCCTGCGTGAAGAGTTCTCTCAACCAGACGTCGAGAGGCTGATGCGCCTGTTCAACAGCGCGCTGTTCAGCCTGCCACTGGGTGAGCATGGCATCGCGCTGGACGATGACGGTGCCTGGGTCAAGTCGCTGGAAGCCATTCTGGACGGCTTTAAAGGCGAGCAGTTTGCAGTTCCGGGACTGAACATCAACCTGTCGACTATCGAGCCTCCGGCCCTGCAAGCGCTGGCCGACCGTGCGGCGCTGCGTGACCAGAAAGAACGCCTCGAGAAAGAACTCAAGCAACTGAAAACCCAACAGGCGGTGGCTGCCGACCGCTCGGCGAGCAAGGTCCAGACCGAAGCGTTGTATCAGCAAGTGCTGGATGCTCAGAAAGCGCTGGAAGACTTCCGTCGCTGCCAGACATTGAGCGCTGAAGAAACCGGAAAGCTGGAAGAACTGGCACAGATGGAAGCGGCTCAGGACGAACTGAAGCGCTCCAGCGACGCTTTCACCGAACGCGTTCAGCAACTGTCAGCCAAGCTGCAACTGATCGCGCGCCAGATCGGTGACATGGAGTCCAAGCAGCGCACGCTGGATGATGCCTTGCGCCGCCGGCAATTGTTACCTGCGGACCTGCCGTTCGGCACGCCGTTCATGGACCCGATTGACGATTCCATGGATAACCTGCTGCCGCTGCTCAATGATTATCAGGACAGTTGGCAAGGCTTGCTGCGCAGCGATGGGCAAATCGAAGCGCTTTATGCACAGGTGCGTTTGAAAGGGGTGGCGAAGTTCGACAGCGAGGACGACATGGAGCGCCGTCTGCAATTACTGATCAACGCCTATGCGCACCGCAGCGAGGAAGCGCTGACGCTTGGCAAGGCTCGTCGCGCGGCGGTTACCGACATCGCCCGCACCCTGCGTAATATCCGTAGCGACTACGACAGCCTTGAACATCAACTGGCGTTGTTCAACCGGGAGATCAACAAGCGTCAGGTGTCGAACCTGGCCAGCTTCCGTATCGTGCTTGCCCCCAACAAGGAAGCACTCAAGCACATCGACCAGATCATCCACAGTGCCGGGCAATACGAAGAAGGCGAAACACTGTCGGTCTTTGATCTGAGCCAGAGTGCCGAGCAGGACAATAAGAATGAAGAAGCCAAGGAATACCTGGCGCGGCTGGTGGCTGCCAACCATAACCAGTTGGGCCTGAAAGACCTGTTTGAGCTGGCGTTCGAGATCACCAAGGTCAACGGTCAGCCGGTTATCCACACCGACATTGATGGCGCGGCGTCCAACGGCACCACGATGACCATCAAGGCACTGACCAACATGTACCTGTTGCTGCACTTGATGGATCGCGACCAGGCCGGGCGTGTACGCCTGCCTTACTACCTGGACGAGGCGGCGGATATCGACGAAAAGAATCAGGCAGCCTTGTTGGAAACAAGCCTGCAATTGGGCTTTGTTCCGATCCTGGCAAGTGTCAAACCTCAGGTCTCTGCTCACGTGGCCATCGACCTTGAGGGCGGTAGCGGACCTAACGGGATCTACATCGACGAGGCGGACTGGAAATATATTCAGCGTCGTGATGAAGTGAAGCCACCGGTCCCGGAAGTCGCGTCTTAAGGACTGACAGTCTGTGATCAGAAGGCCGCATGAGAATGCGGCCTTTTTTATGCTTCCAAAATGGAGCGAGGCTGTATTGCGGGCCTTCGGCGAGCGGGCTCTTTGTTCATCGAATTCATAATGAGGCGCAGTGAACAGGCCTACGATTGCGAGGGGCAGGCCTGGAGTAACCTCATGAAAACAATACTGATGACGGTGTTGTTGACCGTTTCTGCAACAGCGCATGCGACTGACTACTACGTAGCGCCCAACGGCGATGATCACGCTGCCGGTACAAAAGCCGCGCCGCTACACTCCATCATACGCGCGCAACAAACCGCACAAGCCGGCGACACCGTGTACTTTCGCGGCGGTGTTTATGCCTACACGGCAGGCGTCAACAGCTGCGCTACCCGTACCGATACCGTCAATGCCATCACGCTGAACAACAGCGGCAGCGAAAACAGGCCTATCCGTTACTGGGCCTATCCGGGCGAAACACCGGTTTTCGATTTTTCGGCCATGAAAGACGATTGTCGCGTCAAAGGCTTCAACGTTACCGGCAGTTGGCTACACCTGAAGGGGCTGGAGGTAAGAGGCGTCCCACAGCAGCCGGACAACCATCTGAATCACGAGTCTTGGGGGATCTGGAACAGCGGCAGCCACAACACCTTTGAGCAACTCAATCTGCATCACAACATGGGGCCGGGTCTGTTCATTCAAAACGGCGGCTACAACCTGGTGCTAAACACTGACTCCCACCACAACTACGACCCTTACACCTCAAACGGCGCAGGCCAAAGTGCGGATGGCTTCGGGGCGCATATCAAAGCAGGTCATCCGGGCAATATATTCCGCGGCTGCCGTGCCTGGGCCAACTCAGACGATGGCTTCGACCTGATCAATGCCTTCTCTCCCGTCATCATCGAAAACTCATGGGCGTGGCAGCAAGGCTACCTGCCTGGCACACGTACCAAACTTGAGGCCGGTAACGGCAATGGCATCAAGGCGGGCGGGTACGGCGGTCATTATGTACCGAACGGCGTCAAACACATCGTGCGCCACTCAGTCGCCTTCGAAAACAAGTCCGCAGGCTTCTACGCGAACCACCACACGGTGGCACTGGACTTCATCAACAACACTGCGTTTTCGAATGGTGCAAATTACAACATGCTGGGCATTGCACCCGATGGTTCACCGATCGCCCTTGGCAGTTTGCTCAACAACGTTGCCTACGAGGGAAGGTTGACGGTCAACACTGAGGGGCTGGACATGGCGCACAACTCGTGGACATTACCGACGCCAATTACAGCCGTAGACTTTGAAGATGTCTCGCACCTTGGCTGGGACGCTCCGCGACAGCCAGACGGAAGCCTGCCAGTGCTGCGCAGCTTCCATCCACGCCCTGGCAGCAAGCTGGCCGGGATGGGGGCGTTCAACTGAAATGTGTTTCAAAGCGGGGATGGCGAACGCCATAAAAACAAAAACCCTCAACGCGTCAGCGATGAGGGTTTTCGGAATTTAATCTTGACGATGACCTACTCTCACATGGGGAAACCCCACACTACCATCGGCGATACATCGTTTCACTGCTGAGTTCGGGATGGGATCAGGTGGTTCCAATGTTCTATGGTCGTCAAGAAATTCGGGTACCGAGTCGTGCCTTGCGGCGCGCTTCAGCAAATCGGGTATGTGATAGTCAGTGTGGTGTCGTTCGTGACGCAAACCTTCGGTTCGTGTCATCTTCACAGTCACCGCAATCTGGTCATTCGACGCAAATTGCTTGGGTGTTATATGGTCAAGCCTCACGGGCAATTAGTATTGGTTAGCTCAACGCCTCACAGCGCTTACACACCCAACCTATCAACGTCGTAGTCTTCGACGGCCCTTCAGGGAACTCAAGGTTCCAGTGAGATCTCATCTTGAGGCAAGTTTCCCGCTTAGATGCTTTCAGCGGTTATCTTTTCCGAACATAGCTACCCGGCAATGCCACTGGCGTGACAACCGGAACACCAGAGGTTCGTCCACTCCGGTCCTCTCGTACTAGGAGCAGCCCCTCTCAAATCTCAAACGTCCACGGCAGATAGGGACCGAACTGTCTCACGACGTTCTAAACCCAGCTCGCGTACCACTTTAAATGGCGAACAGCCATACCCTTGGGACCGGCTTCAGCCCCAGGATGTGATGAGCCGACATCGAGGTGCCAAACACCGCCGTCGATATGAACTCTTGGGCGGTATCAGCCTGTTATCCCCGGAGTACCTTTTATCCGTTGAGCGATGGCCCTTCCATACAGAACCACCGGATCACTAAGACCTACTTTCGTACCTGCTCGACGTGTCTGTCTCGCAGTCAAGCGCGCTTTTGCCTTTATACTCTACGACCGATTTCCGACCGGTCTGAGCGCACCTTCGTACTCCTCCGTTACTCTTTAGGAGGAGACCGCCCCAGTCAAACTACCCACCATACACTGTCCTCGATCCGGATAACGGAACTGAGTTAGAACCTCAAAGTTGCCAGGGTGGTATTTCAAGGTTGGCTCCACGCAGACTGGCGTCCACGCTTCAAAGCCTCCCACCTATCCTACACAAGCAAATTCAAAGTCCAGTGCAAAGCTATAGTAAAGGTTCACGGGGTCTTTCCGTCTAGCCGCGGATACACTGCATCTTCACAGCGATTTCAATTTCACTGAGTCTCGGGTGGAGACAGCGCCGCCATCGTTACGCCATTCGTGCAGGTCGGAACTTACCCGACAAGGAATTTCGCTACCTTAGGACCGTTATAGTTACGGCCGCCGTTTACCGGGGCTTCGATCAAGAGCTTCGCTTGCGCTAACCCCATCAATTAACCTTCCGGCACCGGGCAGGCGTCACACCCTATACGTCCACTTTCGTGTTTGCAGAGTGCTGTGTTTTTAATAAACAGTCGCAGCGGCCTGGTATCTTCGACCGGCGTGGGCTTACGCAGTAAATGCTTCACCCTCACCGGCGCACCTTCTCCCGAAGTTACGGTGCCATTTTGCCTAGTTCCTTCACCCGAGTTCTCTCAAGCGCCTTGGTATTCTCTACCCAACCACCTGTGTCGGTTTGGGGTACGGTTCCTGGTTACCTGAAGCTTAGAAGCTTTTCTTGGAAGCATGGCATCAACCACGTCGTGTTCTAAAGAACACTCGTCATCAGCTCTCGGCCTTAAGATCCCGGATTTACCTAAGATCTCAGCCTACCACCTTAAACCTGGACAACCAACGCCAGGCTGGCCTAGCCTTCTCCGTCCCTCCATCGCAATAACCAGAAGTACAGGAATATTAACCTGTTTTCCATCGACTACGCTTTTCAGCCTCGCCTTAGGGACCGACTAACCCTGCGTCGATTAACGTTGCGCAGGAAACCTTGGTCTTTCGGCGTGGGTGTTTTTCACACCCATTGTCGTTACTCATGTCAGCATTCGCACTTCTGATACCTCCAGCAAGCTTCTCAACTCACCTTCACAGGCTTACAGAACGCTCCTCTACCGCATCACCAAAGGTGATACCCGTAGCTTCGGTGCATGGTTTGAGCCCCGTTACATCTTCCGCGCAGGCCGACTCGACTAGTGAGCTATTACGCTTTCTTTAAAGGGTGGCTGCTTCTAAGCCAACCTCCTAGCTGTCTAAGCCTTCCCACATCGTTTCCCACTTAACCATGACTTTGGGACCTTAGCTGACGGTCTGGGTTGTTTCCCTTTTCACGACGGACGTTAGCACCCGCCGTGTGTCTCCCATGCTCGGCACTTGTAGGTATTCGGAGTTTGCATCGGTTTGGTAAGTCGGGATGACCCCCTAGCCGAAACAGTGCTCTACCCCCTACAGTGATACATGAGGCGCTACCTAAATAGCTTTCGAGGAGAACCAGCTATCTCCGAGCTTGATTAGCCTTTCACTCCGATCCACAGGTCATCCGCTAACTTTTCAACGGTAGTCGGTTCGGTCCTCCAGTTAGTGTTACCCAACCTTCAACCTGCCCATGGATAGATCGCCCGGTTTCGGGTCTATTCCCAGCGACTAGACGCCCTATTAAGACTCGCTTTCGCTACGCCTCCCCTATTCGGTTAAGCTCGCCACTGAAAATAAGTCGCTGACCCATTATACAAAAGGTACGCAGTCACCCAACAAAGTGGGCTCCCACTGCTTGTACGCATACGGTTTCAGGATCTATTTCACTCCGCTCTCCGCGGTTCTTTTCGCCTTTCCCTCACGGTACTGGTTCACTATCGGTCAGTCAGTAGTATTTAGCCTTGGAGGATGGTCCCCCCATATTCAGACAAGGTTTCTCGTGCCCCGTCCTACTCGATTTCATTGCAAAGGGATTTTCGCGTACAGGGCTATCACCCACTATGGCCGTCCTTTCCAGAACGTTCCGCTAATCTCAATACAACTTAAGGGCTGGTCCCCGTTCGCTCGCCACTACTAAGGGAATCTCGGTTGATTTCTTTTCCTCAGGGTACTTAGATGTTTCAGTTCCCCTGGTTCGCCTCTTACACCTATGTATTCAGTGTAAGATAACCATCTTATGATGGCTGGGTTCCCCCATTCAGACATCTCCGGATCACAGTCTGTTTGCCGACTCCCCGAAGCTTTTCGCAGGCTACCACGTCTTTCATCGCCTCTGACTGCCAAGGCATCCACCGTATGCGCTTCTTCACTTGACCATATAACCCCAAGCAATCTGGTTATACTGTGAAGACGACATTCGCCGAAAGTTTGCATTTCACAAACTTTACCTTAGCCCGGACACGCACCAGTGAAAGAGGTGCCCGGTCTATATTTCTTTCTATCACATACCCAAATTTTTAAAGAACGATCTAATCAAAGACTAGAAATCAACATTCACGCACCCTTCAACCATCAGGGTGGAATGCTCATTTCTAAGCTTTCAAACAGAAGCAGTAAGTGGTGGAGCCAAGCGGGATCGAACCGCTGACCTCCTGCGTGCAAGGCAGGCGCTCTCCCAGCTGAGCTATGGCCCCGTATTTCTACATACCGTGGAGGCGTCTCTCTGACCAGCTATCTCACCAGTAAACTGGTGGGTCTGGGCAGATTCGAACTGCCGACCTCACCCTTATCAGGGGTGCGCTCTAACCAACTGAGCTACAGACCCGAACTCGGGCTGCTTCTAATCGTCTTCTTCAATGAATCAAGCAATTCGTGTGGGTGCTTATGGTGCAGCTGAGTCGTCGATTAAGGAGGTGATCCAGCCGCAGGTTCCCCTACGGCTACCTTGTTACGACTTCACCCCAGTCATGAATCACACCGTGGTAACCGTCCCCCCGAAGGTTAGACTAGCTACTTCTGGTGCAACCCACTCCCATGGTGTGACGGGCGGTGTGTACAAGGCCCGGGAACGTATTCACCGCGACATTCTGATTCGCGATTACTAGCGATTCCGACTTCACGCAGTCGAGTTGCAGACTGCGATCCGGACTACGATCGGTTTTGTGAGATTAGCTCCACCTCGCGGCTTGGCAACCCTCTGTACCGACCATTGTAGCACGTGTGTAGCCCAGGCCGTAAGGGCCATGATGACTTGACGTCATCCCCACCTTCCTCCGGTTTGTCACCGGCAGTCTCCTTAGAGTGCCCACCTTAACGTGCTGGTAACTAAGGACAAGGGTTGCGCTCGTTACGGGACTTAACCCAACATCTCACGACACGAGCTGACGACAGCCATGCAGCACCTGTCTCAATGCTCCCGAAGGCACTCCTCTATCTCTAAAGGATTCATTGGATGTCAAGGCCTGGTAAGGTTCTTCGCGTTGCTTCGAATTAAACCACATGCTCCACCGCTTGTGCGGGCCCCCGTCAATTCATTTGAGTTTTAACCTTGCGGCCGTACTCCCCAGGCGGTCAACTTAATGCGTTAGCTGCGCCACTAAGAGCTCAAGGCTCCCAACGGCTAGTTGACATCGTTTACGGCGTGGACTACCAGGGTATCTAATCCTGTTTGCTCCCCACGCTTTCGCACCTCAGTGTCAGTATCAGTCCAGGTGGTCGCCTTCGCCACTGGTGTTCCTTCCTATATCTACGCATTTCACCGCTACACAGGAAATTCCACCACCCTCTACCATACTCTAGCTTGCCAGTTTTGGATGCAGTTCCCAGGTTGAGCCCGGGGATTTCACATCCAACTTAACAAACCACCTACGCGCGCTTTACGCCCAGTAATTCCGATTAACGCTTGCACCCTCTGTATTACCGCGGCTGCTGGCACAGAGTTAGCCGGTGCTTATTCTGTCGGTAACGTCAAAACACTTACGTATTAGGTAAATGCCCTTCCTCCCAACTTAAAGTGCTTTACAATCCGAAGACCTTCTTCACACACGCGGCATGGCTGGATCAGGCTTTCGCCCATTGTCCAATATTCCCCACTGCTGCCTCCCGTAGGAGTCTGGACCGTGTCTCAGTTCCAGT
>NZ_MTSB01000006.1 GCF_002093745.1 Pseudomonas graminis | reverse complement strand
TTGGGGAAGCGTGCAGCACGTCGTTGTTGATGGGTGCCGTTTTTATCGGTCATGCGGGAAATTCTCTGCGCAGCAACGGGCCATTCACCCGCCTTATGCAGAACTGCATTCCAAAATGTGTGCCGAAAATATTTTTATCTATTGAAAACAGGCAGATAGGGGCGCTGCGTGAAAAACAAGCTCAACGACCAGGTAAAAAAACGCGAAAAAATGCGCAGGTTTTTGCAGGACGATGCGCAGGCTGGTTTCGGTGCTGAAGGACTTGTATATAGAGGACGTGGCCAGCCCAAACGGCTATGTGATGCGCAAGGGTTTGCGCGTCACAAGTTTTAGCTGTGTGTAAAAGCAGGGGAAGGAAGATAGCCGATGGCAATGGCCTGCCATGCTGGCGATAGCACGCTGGAGCGAAGGGCCTTTCGCACTCTCCCCTCACACCCTGTATCCATTCCCCTCCCACCCTCACCCGCCAAATAAAGCACCATACCCGCCCATCGCTCATATCAAGGAATGATCCATGTCGCTGGCTATCGTCCATAGTCGTGCCCAGGTCGGGGTGGAAGCCCCGGCGGTTACTGTTGAAGCGCATCTGGCCAACGGCCTGCCGGCTCTGACGCTGGTGGGGTTGCCGGAGGGTGCGGTCAAGGAGAGCAAGGACCGGGTGCGCAGTGCGATTCTCAATTCCGGGCTGGATTTTCCGGCGCGGCGCATCACGCTTAATCTTGCGCCAGCAGATTTGCCCAAGGATGGCGGGCGATTTGACCTGGCGATTGCGCTGGGGTTGCTGGCCGCCAGCGGGCAAGTGCCGTTGGTTGCGTTGCAGGATGTTGAATGCCTCGGCGAGCTGGCGCTGTCGGGGGCGATTCGGCCGATTCAGGGGGTGTTGCCTGCTGCGCTGGCGGCGCGTGCGGCGGAGCGGACGTTGATTATCCCCGCGGTGAATGCCGAGGAAGCCTGTCTGGCGTCCGGGTTGCGGGTTATTGCGGTGAGTCATTTGCTGGAGCTGGTCGCGCATTTCAACGGGCGCACGGTGATTGCGCCCTATCAGTCCAGCGGCCTGTTGCATCAGCCCAAACCGTATCCCGATTTAAGCGAAGTGCAGGGCCAGACCGCAGCGAAGCGTGCGTTGGTCATTGCTGCAGCCGGGGCGCATAACCTGTTGTTCAGTGGGCCGCCAGGCACCGGCAAGACGTTGCTCGCCAGTCGCCTGCCGGGTTTGTTGCCGCCGCTGGACGAGCATGAAGCGCTGGAGGTGGCGGCGATCCAGTCGGTCGCCAGTCAGGTGCCGCTGACCCGTTGGCCGCAGCGACCGTTTCGACAGCCGCATCATTCGGCATCAGGCCCTGCGTTGGTGGGCGGCGGCAGTCGTCCGCAGCCTGGTGAAATCACCCTCGCCCACCACGGCGTTTTGTTTCTTGATGAGCTGCCGGAGTTTGATCGCCGAGTGCTTGAGGTTCTGCGTGAGCCGCTGGAGTCCGGGCATATCGTGATTTCCCGTGCGCGGGATCGCGTGCGCTTTCCGGCGCGGTTTCAGTTGGTGGCGGCGATGAATCCGTGCCCCTGTGGATACCTTGGTGAGCCGACCGGGCGCTGCCGCTGTTCCACCGAACAGGTGCAGCGCTACCGCAACAAGCTGTCCGGCCCGTTGCTGGACAGGATCGACCTGCACCTGACAGTCGCCCGCGAGGCCACGGCGCTCAACCCCGACCCGACCACCCGTGAAAACACCGCCAGCGCCGCAGCGGTGGTTGCGCAGGCCCGCGAACGGCAGCAGCGACGTCAGGGCTGCGCCAATGCGTTTCTTGATCTGCCAGGGCTGCGCGAGCACTGCGTGCTGTCCGGCACCGATGAAAACTGGCTGGAAACCGCCTGCGAGCGTCTGACCTTGTCACTGCGCTCGGCGCATCGGCTGCTGAAAGTGGCGCGCACGCTGGCGGATCTGGAACAGGTGGACGCGATCACTCGCAACCACTTGGCCGAGGCGTTGCAATATCGGCCTTCAACCAATTGATGGCCCAAACGCAAAAACTCGCCGTCAACGATCACGTCGACGGCGAGTTTTGGTAAAGCCTGGCGGGAATTACATGCTGCTATAGAGCGGGAAGATCCCCATCAGCAGCGCGGCAACCAGAATGCACATGCACACCAGAATCGCCCATTTCAGGGTGAAGCGCTGGTGGTCGCCAAACTCGATACCGGCCAGCGCCACCAGCAGGTAAGTCGACGGCACCAGCGGGCTGAGCAAGTGGACCGGCTGACCGACGATCGAAGCGCGGGCCATTTCCACCGGGCTGATGCCGTAGTGGGCGGCGGCTTCGGACAGCACTGGCAGTACGCCGTAGTAGAACGCATCGTTGGACATGAAGAACGTGAACGGCATGCTCACCAGCGCAGTGATGACAGCGAGGTAAGGGCCCAATGCGTCAGGGATGACTGCCAGCAGGCTTTTCGACATCGCATCGACCATGCCGGTGCCGGACAGGATGCCGGTGAAGATACCTGCTGCGAAGATCAGGCCAACCACCGCCAGTACGCTACCGGCGTGGGCCGAAACGCGGTCCTTCTGGTCTTGCAGGTTCGGGTAGTTGATGATCATCGCGATACTGAATGCGATCATGAACAGCACTGGCAGCGGCAGCAGGCCCATGATCAGGGCAACCATCAGCGCCAGGGTCAGCGCGCCGTTGAACCAGATCAGTTTTGGACGGCGTGCATCCGGGAACTGCGAAACGCTGATTTCGCTGTGGTCGACTTCATCACCTTTAAGGTGCAGTTCGCCAAGACGAGCGCGCTCGCGTTTGCCGTAGAAGTAGGCAATCGCCAGAATCGCAACCACACCGGCCAGCATGGCAGGGATCATCGGCACGAAGATATCGGATGCATCGACATGCAGCGCACTGGCCGCACGCGCGGTCGGGCCGCCCCATGGGGTCATGTTCATCACGCCGCCTGCCAGAATGATCAGACCGGCCATGATGCGCGGGCTCATGCCGACGCGGCTGTACAGCGGCAGCATGGCAGCAACGCAGATCATGTAGGTGGTCGCGCCATCACCGTCGAGGGACACCACCAGCGCCAGCACTGCGGTGCCGATCGAGATGCGCATCGGGTCGCCTTTGACCATTTTCAGGATCTTGCGCACGGCCGGGTCGAACAGGCCGGAGTCGATCATCAGCGCAAAGTACAGAATGGCGAACATCAGCATCACGCCGGTCGGCGCCAGCTTGGTGATACCCGCGAGCATCATCGGGCCGATCTGCGACGCGAAGCCGCCGAACAGGGCAAAGATGATCGGGACCAGAATCAGGGCGATCAGCGCAGTCAGGCGCTTGCTCATGATCAGGTACATGAACGCAATAACCATGGCAAAGCCAAGGAAAGTCAGCATGGGAATACTCCAGACGTCAAACGGCTACAGAACGTGAAATGAACGAATCAGCTCAGCAGGATCGGTACGTGGAGTGGGGGCGCAAGGAGGGTGTAGAAAGAAAAGTCAGCAAGCATCGGAATCACCATTATTGTTGTTAATTGGGCCTGAAACACCTTGGAGTCCGTTCCTGGCTAACCGGTCTTTTTGCCGGAAGTGGGTCGATGCTAATTGCCCAAGCTTTCACCGACCTTTCAATCAACGGCGATGGGAATTTTATTGTCGCAAATGTCATGGCGCACCACAGAGAGAGGCGCGGGGAGGTAAGGTTGCGGAAACGGCGCCCACCTGAGTAGGGGGCGCCTGCACGGTGTTACTTGCTGAACTGCGACGCCAGCTCGCGCAGCAATACCTCTGCTTCCAGCACCTTTTTCACAGACTCGTTGGCTTTTTCGCGGGTCAGACCCAAGCGTTCGAACAGTTCGTCGGGGATTTCTTGCTGAGGGCCGGCGCCGATACCGTTGGCGCGCAACAGCCGTACGGCCAGGTAAACCAGATTGGCGTAAGCGTGATGCTCGCCGGTGTAATGCGGGTCGTGCTGGAAGCGCAGCGCAGTGGCGAGTTCGTCCGGCATGTCCCAGTAGCGCATCAGCCAGGCGCCGATCTGCTCGCGGCTGATGCCCAGCAGGTGATGTTCGATGTAACTGTGGTGCAGGTGCGGATTGACCTCAAGCTGACGGCAGATCAGCGTGAAGTGCGGCGGAAATACGTGAGCGAGCAGCAGATAACCGAAATTGTGCAGCAGGCCCGCGAGGTAGCTCAGGCCGCCTTCCGGGCGCTTGGCGCGCGGGATAGCGCGGGTCAGGCCTTCGATGACCGCCGCGGTGTAGATCGACTGCTGCCAGTAAGGCGTGGTCTGTTGCGGCTGATCCTTGGGCAGGCTCAAGGTTTTGCCCAACGCGAGGCCCAGCGCCAGGTTGATCACCAGATCAAAGCCCAGCACGCGGACGATGGCATCTTCAACCGAGCGAATCTTGCCGGTGGAGGCGTAATAAGGCGAAGCCGCCCAGCTCACAACCTGTGCGGCCAATGCAGGGTCGGTCTCGACGACACCGGTGATGTCATCGATGGTCGCATCGGGATCGACCCGAAGTTTGATGATTTTCTGAGCAGTGCCGGCCAATGGCGGAATTTCCAGCGTCGCTTCCAGGCGCTGCTGAATACGGCGCGCCGTGAAGGCGTGCATGGCCTGGGTGATTTCTGCAGGATCATCGGCGGGGCGATCAAGATTGGGATGGATCGCCTCTACTGACTGGCCGAAGTGCGCAGCGCTGGCCTTGCTCAGCATGCCTTTGAAGTCGTCACTGCTGATTTCGAGCAGAATGCCCGGCTCACCCGACCCCACGAGCAGCCTCGGCTCCTGCAGCAGACGTTCGTCGTAAAGGCACGGTGAGCTGGTCAGCGCAGGCAGACCCGGCAGCACCTGGAGGTTGTGCTTGGTCAGCATGCGTGCCAATCGCTCGTGTGACACCGCAGTCAATTGGCGGCCAGTCAGCTCGGTGATGCGGCTGAGGTCCAGCAACTGGCTTTGCGGAAACAGGATCAGCAAGGCACCGACAGCGTCCTCCACCAGCACGGCCTGGACCTTGCGCGCCGGAGGCAGGCTTTTGTCGTCCATGACTTCGTTGTAGCTGATAGCCAATTTTTCAAGCAACTGCCGGATAACCGACGGCGCATGGTGCGAATCATTGACGTGGGCAACTTCTGTCATGGGCTTTGTCCAATTTCCTACATTTTTTGAAGTATAACCACGTTATTCCTTTTCGGTTGAACGTGGTGTTCAAAGCGTAGCCTGCATCACACCTGGCCATACTGCTGGCCATGACGCAGCCATCGGTCCAGTAACGGGCTGACGTGTTGCGGCCAGCGCTCAAGCAGGGCCTGGGCTGCGTCGCGTACAGCCGGGAGCAGGTCGGCATCGCGCATCAGGTCCGCGACCTTGAATTGCAGCAGGCCCGTTTGTCGCGTTCCGAGCATTTCACCGGGACCACGCAGTTCAAGATCCTTTTCAGCGATCACAAAGCCATCGTTGGTTTCACGCATGATGCCCAGCCGCTGACGGCCGATTTGTGAAAGCGGCGGGTGATAGAGCAGCACACAGTGACTGACGGCACTGCCGCGACCAACCCGGCCACGCAACTGGTGCAACTGGGCCAGCCCGAGGCGCTCCGGGTTCTCGATGATCATCAGGCTGGAATTAGGCACGTCGACACCGACTTCGATGACCGTGGTCGCCACCAGCAATTGCAGAGCGCCCTGCTTGAATTCGGCCATGATCGCGGCTTTTTCTGCAGGCTTCATGCGCCCGTGGATCAGCCCGACACGCACCTCGCCCAGCGCACTGCTGAGTTCTTCGTACGTGGTTTCAGCGGCCTTGCAGGTCAGTTCTTCTGATTCTTCAATCAACGTACAGACCCAATACGCCTGCCGCCCCTCGGCGCAGGCCGCACGCACACGCTCAACCACTTCCAGCCGGCGGCTGTCGGCAACCAGCACGGTATTGACCGGCGTACGGCCGGGTGGCAGCTCATCGAGGATCGAGGTGTCCAGATCGGCGTAGGCGCTCATGGCCAGCGTGCGCGGGATCGGCGTGGCGGTCATGATCAACTGATGCGGGCACATCAGGCCTCCCACGCCCTTTTTGCGCAGTGCCAGACGCTGCTGAACGCCGAAGCGGTGCTGCTCGTCGATGATCACCAGCGCCAGGTTCTTGAACTGCACTTCGTCCTGAAACAGCGCGTGGGTGCCCACCACCATCGGCGTCCCGCTGGCAATCTGCTCCAGTGACGTGACACGCGCCTTGCCCTTGAGCTTGCCCGCCAGCCACGCCACACCCACGCCCAGCGGCTCGAGCCAACGCTGAAAGTTGATGTAATGCTGCTCGGCGAGAATTTCCGTAGGCGCCATCAACGCCACTTGATAACCCGCTTCCAGCGCCTGCAAGGCCGCCAATGCGGCGACCACGGTCTTGCCCGAGCCTACGTCGCCCTGAATCAGGCGCAGCATCGGCTCTGGCTGGCTGAGGTCGTAGGCCACTTCCTTGCCAACGCGCTGCTGGGCACCGGTGGGCGCAAAACCCAGGTTGGCGAAAAATTGTTTCGGCAGTTTCTTCGCGACTGGCAACGCCGGAGCACGTTGCGAGCGCAGGCTTTCACGCAAGCGCTGCTGGGAAAGCTGATGGGTCAGCAGCTCTTCGAAAGCCAGACGGTGCTGCGCCCAATGATGTCCAAGGGCCAACTCATCGACGTCAGCATCGGCGGGCGGATGATGCAGGTAGCGGATCGCGTCATCCAGCGGTGCCAGTTGATAGTCCCGGGCCAGTTCGTCCGGCAGCCAGTCAGGCAGGCTTTTAGGGCCGAGCATCGCCAGACTTTGCTGACACAACTGACGTAAACGCTGCTGGGTCAGACCCTCGGTCGTGGGATAGATGGGCGTGAGTGTCTGTTCGACGGGCGGAGGTTCGTCACCGGTGATCGCACGGTATTCAGGGTGATAGATTTCCAGCCCGGAAGCACCGGGACGGGCCTCACCGAAACAGCGCAGGTGCGTGCCACGCTTCATGCTTTCTTTCTGGGCATTGCTGAAATGATAGAAACGCAGGCTGACGACGCCAGTGCCGTCACCGAGCCTTACCAGCAGGCTGCGGCGCTTGCCCATCACCACGTCGGCACCGCTGACGACGCCTTCGATCACGGCATCCTGACCGGGGCGCAACGCACCGATCGGCACGATGCGAGTCCGGTCCTGATAACGCAACGGCAAATGGAACAGCACGTCCTGCAGGTTTTCCAGACCGACCCTGGCCAGCTTTTCTGCCATCGCCTCACCGACGCCCTTGAGCGCGGTGACCGAGACCCGGGAAAGCTCGCTCATTTCTTTTCTGCCTAGCTCGCGACGGGTTTCGGACGTGCCACTGAACACAAGCGTGCAGAGTCGGCAAGAATCTCGATGGCCTTGGGCCGCGGGAAGCTCGCACGCCACGCGATGGCAACGGTGCGGAACGGCACTGGCGGCGTCAACGGGCGCACTTCAATCACACCGGGCGCATAGTGATGGCTGTCGACGGCAGACAGCGGCAGGATCGAAATGCCCAGCCCGGACGCAACCATGTGGCGAATGGTTTCCAGCGAGCTGGACTCGACCGTCGTGTGCTTGGCGCCTTCGTTGCCTTTGCCCAACGCCGGGCAGGCTTCAAGCACCTGATCACGGAAACAATGGCCTTCACCCAGCAACAGCAGACTCTTGTCATTGAGGGCCGACGCGTCGATGGACTCTTTCTGGGTCCAGGGATGGTCGGCCGGCATCAGCACCGAGAACGGCTCGTCGTAGAGAGGCAGGGTCAATACATCGGCTTCGTTGAACGGTAAAGCGATGATGACGGCATCCAGCTCGCCGTTACGCAGCTTGTCGCGCAACACGTGCGTGAAGTTTTCTTCGATGTACAACGGCATTTGCGGGGCGACCCGATGCAGTTGCGGAATCAAATGAGGGAACAGGTAAGGGCCGACGGTGTAGATCGCGCCGACTTTCAGCGGAGCCGTCAGCTGATTCTTGCCTGCCTGGGCCAGCTCGCGAATGCCTTGAGCCTGCTCAAGCACCTTCTGGGCCTGAGCAACGATCCCTTCACCCACAGGTGTGAGACGCACGGCGCTCTTGCTGCGCTCGAAAATCAGCACACCGAGTTCGTCTTCGAGTTTCTTCACACCCACTGACAGCGTTGGCTGGCTGACGTGGCAGCGTTCGGCCGCGTGACCAAAATGCTGCTCTTGAGCGAGCGTAACGATGTAGCGCAATTCTGTAAGAGTCATAACGTGCGTCCATGAAGTTGCGGCCCCAGCATAGCGGGTGCAATCGATAGACGCACGTTATCAGAAGCACTCATGCGTAACAAAAGTGCGATTCAGCGTTTATCCAGCGAATAAACAAACGGTGCAAGGATTTCAATGGTGCCGTTGTTGAGGATTTCCTTGGGCGGTTTCGGCAGCGGTTGCGCGCGACGGATCATTTCCATGGTCGCCCGGTCCAGCGACGAACTGCCCGAACTGGCGGCAATCGAGTACGAAAGCACGTTACCGTCCGCGTCCACCACAAACCGCAGGCGGGCAACGCCCTGCATGCCACGACGGCGTGCATCCTCGGGGTACTTCTTGTACTTGCTCAGGTGCCCTAACAGGTCACCCTGCCAATTCGGCAACGCATTGCTGGGCGGCGAAGGCGGCGCAGGTGGCGTCGGAGCCGCTGACTTTTCCGGTTTGGCGGTCGTCGGTGGCGTATCGACCGGTTTTTCGGCGGCAGGCTCTTCCTTGGGCGGCTCAGGCTTTTTCTGCGGCTTTGGCGGCTGCGGCTTGGGTTTGGGCTTCTCTACCTTCTTGGGCACCACGATTTCCGGCTTCGGCGCTTGCGCGACTTCCGGCATGGGCGCCTGCTCTTCGGGCACAGGCGGTTGAGGTGGCTGGACGACCTTCGGCGGTGGCGGCGGCGCGGGCTCGGGCACGGGTGCAAGTTCGACCATCATGGCGGCCGGTGGCAGCTCGACCGGCTGCGACGCAGGCCAGCGAACGGCAACAATAATTGCAATAGCATGCACGGCCAGCACCAACAACAGACTACCGCTATAGCGCGTCAGTTTTTGGCGCGTACTGATCATTTCTTACCAGCCGTCTCAAGACCTACCAGACCGACCTTCAGGTAACCCGCACTCCGAAGCGTGTTCATGACCTCCATCAGGTCGCCGTAATCGACGCCCTTATCGGCCTGGAAGAAGATCGTGGTGTCCTTCTTGCCTTTGGTCCGTGCGTCCAGAACCTGGCCGATCTGTTCGCGAGCGACCTTCTCTTCGCCCAGGTACAGGCCCTTGTCGGCCTTGACGCTGAGGAAGATCGGTTTCTCGGGCCTGGGCTGCGGCTTGGCTGTGGAAGCCGGCAGGTCGACTTTTATGTCCACGGTAGCCAGTGGAGCGGCCACCATGAAGATGATCAACAGCACCAGCATGACGTCGATGAACGGCGTCACGTTGATTTCGTGGTTCTCGGCGAGATCGTCGCCGCCTTCGTTAAGATGCAGGCCCACGTGTTAGCCCACCTTGACCATGTGCGGTTGTTGTTGGTTGCGCTCGGTCGGTTCTGGCAGATGGTCCAGATCACGGCTGACCAGCAGCAGAACCTGGGCCGAGGCGTCGGAAACCTGGGCCTTGTAACCGGCGATGGAGCGAGCAAACACGTTGTAGATCACGACCGCAGGAATCGCCGCAACCAGACCCAGAGCCGTCGCCAGCAATGCTTCGGCAATACCGGGCGCAACCACGGCGAGGTTGGTGGTTTGTGTCTTGGCGATGCCGATGAAGCTGTTCATGATGCCCCAGACCGTACCGAACAAGCCCACGAACGGTGCCGTCGAACCAATGGTCGCCAACACGCCGGTGCCCATGCTCATGTTACGGCCACAGGCAGCCACCAGACGCTCGAGACGGAAACTGACACGCTCCTTGATACCTTCACGCTCGCGGCTGTTGGCCGACAAGCGCATTTCTTCGAGCGCGTCATGCACCAGCAGGTGAGCGAGGGTGCCTTCCTTGCTGGCGCTGGCACTGGCTTCGTTCAGGGAACGGGCCTTTTTCAGGTTGACGATCTCACCGCGCAGACGGCGCTTGGCCCCCAGCAGCTCGAAACCCTTGGAAATCCAGATGGTCCACGTAATGATCGATGCGATGGCCAGGCCGATCATGACCGCTTTGACCACGATGTCGGCGTTCTGATACATGCCCCACGGCGACAGGTCGTGCGCCATGCCCAGGCTGTTGTCTTCGGCCACCGGCTCCAGAGCGGGTGCAGGCGCAGCAGCGTCTGGCACGGCGGCCTCGGTCGCGGCTGGCGCACTGGCAGCCGGAGCAGCAACGGGTGCAGAAGCCGGTGCCGATTGATCAGCGAACGCCATCGGTGCGAGCATCAGACTCAAGACAAGGGCTGCAACACCGCGCCATGCACGAGGCAAGCGGGGCAGCTTGGTTGGCGAAGCGATTGATTGAATACGTGTCATGCTGGCCGGACCTGAGAGAGAAATAGGGAATGGTTCCAGTGCGTCGCGCAGAGCTATCGACGTTTCTAGGGAACAAACGGGCTGCCATTATTGCAAATCGTTCTTGTTAACAAAAGTAATACTGTATCTTTTTTACATCTTTGCCTGGCCACCGCTTTTGAACGACGCTTTTTTAAGGTGGCAAAATCACCTTCTTGTGGAGATATCGAATGACCGCTCCTTCGCTTCTGATTGCCGGCTGCGGCGATATCGGCTCTCGACTCGCGACTCGGCTGATGCCTCATGGCTGGGTCGTGCATGGGCTTCGACGTACCGTTTCGGAACTGCCGGCCGGGGTTGTCGGCGTGGAGGGTGATCTGTTCCAGACCGGCAGGCCCGCGCAGTGGCCGACTGCGACGCTGGACTATGTGGTGTACTGCGCGACGCCTTCACAGCGGGACGAGGCAGGCTACCGGATGGCTTATGTAGAAGGCCTGCGCAACGTCTTGAGCTGGCTTGAGCAGACCGGCCAGCGGCCAAAGCGGCTGATCTTTGTTTCAAGCAGCGGCGTCTACGGGCAGCAAAACGGAGAGTGGGTGGACGAGGATTCAGCAACCGAGCCTGGCGGTTACACCGGCACTGTGATGCTGGAAGCCGAACAACTCGCACTGAACAGCGGCGTGCCGGCCACCGCAGTAAGACTGACCGGTATCTACGGCCCTGGCCGCAGTGACCTGTCGAATCGAGTGCGCCAAGGCCACAGCGTCAGGATCGACCCTCCGGTCTATGCCAACCGGATTCATGCCGACGATGCCGCCAGCTTGCTGGAGCATCTGCTGCAGGCAGACAACCGGGGCGTTGAACTTGAACCCTGTTACCTGGGCGTCGACGATGATCCAGCCGCGCTGGCCGATGTGGTGGCGTGGATACGCAGCTATCTGGGTGTGACCGAATGGTCGGACAATGTCAGCGTGCAGCGCGTTGGCAGCAAGCGCTGCAGCAATGCGAGGGCACGTGCATTGGGATGGGCACCGATGTACCCGGATTACCGGGCTGGTTATGCGGCTCTGCTGGGGTAGAACGCTGTTCATGAGCGCCTGCTCGGCGCTCATGAATCATCAATCGCTTATTGCTGCTCCAGCAACCAGCGACGCGGGCCTGGACGCAGCTCAGGCATCTGGTCGGCACCGGCATTGTTCATGGCCTGGAAAATCTCCAGTTGCTTGCCTTTGCGGGCGAAGATCCACGGGTTACCCTTTTCGGCCTTCTCCAGCCACATGCTGTCGTATTCACCGCTCATGGCTGCACAATCGCCAGCAAGACACAGTGCGTAACGATCATTTTCCGGAAGCCCCTGCACACTGCCGTCAGGCATGAATTGCACGGTGCTGCCTTGGCCATCGCCTTCGACGATGGTCCATTTGCCACCCATGTAAGCGCCGTACAGGGCTTTTTCAAAGCTGGTGCCTGGCTGTGCGCCTTCAGGTGCCGGAGCGTCGGGCTTCTGGAAGTGCTGTTCAGGGCCGGATTCGCTGGCCGCTTGAACCAGTTCGTCACCCTTGACGCTCAGGTCTTCAAAGAAATTGCCGTAGAAATCGATGTGAAGCTTGCCTTCGGCGGCACTGACAATCTTGCCTTCACCCAGCTCGAAGCCATTGGAATAAATGGCCTGGTTGGTTTTGGAGTTGATTTGCCATTCCAGGTTGGGACCGTTGGCGAGCAGTGCCTGACGCAAGTTGCCTTGTTTGACAGCGGCGTCGATGGCGGTCTGATTGATCCAGGTGCCGTCCGGATTGCGGTCGGCGTGGCTGGCGCAGCCGCCCAGAATGAAGGCGAGCAGCGAGATGGCGAGCGCGGAGCGCATAACGGATTCCTTCCTTCAGGGAGAACGGAGCGCACAGATCGCGCTCCGTCGGGAAATTTATTCGATGACGAGAATGGCGTCCATTTCAACCTGAGCGCCACGCGGCAATGCCGCAACGCCGATAGCCGCACGCGCCGGATAAGGCTGCGTGAAGTAGGTGCCCATGATTTCATTGACCTTGGCGAAGTGGCCCAGGTCGGTCAAAAAGATATTCAGTTTGACGATGTCCTTGAACGAGCCGCCCGCCGCCTCAGCCACTGACTTCAGGTTTTCAAACACCTGAGTGATCTGGGCTTCGATGCCTTCGACCAGCTCCATCGTGTTCGGGTCCAGCGGAATCTGTCCGGACATGTAGACGGTATTGCCAGCTTTGATCGCCTGGGAATAAGGGCCGATGGCCGCAGGGGCTTTATCGCTGGTGATGACAGTCTTGGTCATGAATAACTCCTGATGATTGAATGGCCTACGCGCGCATCCGGGTGATACGGGTAACACCGGCCAGGGCGCGCAGTTTCTTGATCACACGTGCCAGATGCACACGGTCGTGTACGCTGACCACCAGTTGGACCACGCTGATACGACCATCGCGCTCGTCCATGCTGATTTTTTCGATATTGCCGTCTGCCGCGTTGACGCTGCTGGCCAGCAGGGCGATCAGGCCACGCTGATGCTCCAGTTCGACACGCAGTTCGACATTGAATTCGCCAGTAACGTCCTTGGCCCAGGAAAGCTGGATGCATTTTTCCGGGTTGTGGCGGATTTCACTGATGTTGCGGCAGTTATCCAGGTGTACAACCATGCCCTTGCCGGCGGACAAATGGCCGACAATCGGATCGCCAGGGATGGGCGTACAGCATTTTGCATAGCTGAGCACCAGACCTTCGGTGCCGCGAATGGCCAGCGGGCCTTCAGGGCTGGGCAACTGATCGCCTTCACCCAGCAAGCGGCGGGCGACCACATAGGCCATGCGGTTGCCCAGACCGATGTCTTCGAGCAGGTCTTCCAGCACCTCGACCCGATACTCGTTCAGCACCAGCTGGATACGCTCCGGCGTGATTTTCTCCAGGCTGCACTCAAAGCCGTTGAGCACCTTGTTCAACAAGCGCTCGCCAAGATTGATCGACTCGGAACGGCGCTGCAGTTTGAGCGCGTGACGAATATGAGTGCGTGCCTTGCCGGTCACGACGAAGTTCAGCCAAGCCGGGTTCGGACGTGCGCCGGGGGCGCTGACAATCTCGACGGTCGAGCCGCTTTGCAACGGTTCGGACAATGGCGCCAGTCGGCGGTTGATCCGGCAGGCAATACAGCTGTTGCCGACGTCAGTGTGTACCGCATAGGCGAAATCCACCGCAGTGGAGCCTTTGGGCAGCTCCATGATCCGGCCTTTCGGCGTGAAGACGTAAACCTCGTCCGGGAACAGGTCGATCTTGACGCTTTCGATGAACTCCAGAGAGTTGCCGGCACGCTGCTGCATTTCCAGCACGCCTTTGACCCATTGCCGGGCACGGGCGTGAGTGCCTTTGGGCTGTTCGTCATCACTGGATTTGTACAGCCAGTGCGCGGCGATCCCGTTATTGGCCATTTCTTCCATTTCACGGGTGCGAATCTGGATTTCGATCGGTACGCCATGCATGCCGAACAGCGTCGTATGCAAGGACTGGTAGCCGTTGGCCTTGGGGATTGCAATGTAATCCTTGAACCGGCCTGGCAGCGGCTTGTACAAATTATGTACAGCGCCCAATACGCGGTAGCAGGTATCGACCTTGTCCACGATGATCCGGAACGCATAAACGTCCATGATCTCGTTGAAGGCCCGACGCTTGCCGCGCATCTTCTTGTAAATGCCGTACAGGTGTTTCTGGCGACCGCTGACGTCGCCTTCGATACCGTCCACTGCCAGGCAATGGCTCAGTGACTCTTCGATCTTGTTGACCAGCTCTTTGCGATTGCCCCTGGCGCGCTTGACCGCCTGGTTGATTCGCGAGGAGCGCATCGGGTACATGGCCTTGAAGCCCAGGTCCTCGAATTCGATGCGCACGTTGTGCATGCCCAGCCTGTTGGCGATGGGGGCATAGATTTCGAGGGTTTCCTTGGCGATACGCCGACGTTTTTCGCCGGACAGCACTTCAAGCGTGCGCATGTTGTGCAGGCGGTCGGCGAGCTTGACCAGGATCACGCGAATGTCGCGCGCCATGGCCATGGCCATTTTCTGAAAGTTTTCTGCCTGAGCTTCGGCCTTGGTCTCGAAATTCATCTGGGTCAGTTTGCTGACCCCGTCGACCAGTTCCGCGACGGTCTCGCCAAATTGGGCGCTGAGCGCTTCCTTGGCAATACCGGTGTCTTCGATGACGTCATGCAGCATCGCAGCCATCAGGCTCTGATGGTCCATGTGCATGTCGGCAAGAATGTTCGCCACCGCAAGAGGATGGGTGACGTAGGCTTCGCCACTGCGACGGCGCTGGCCATCGTGGGCTTGTTCGGCGTAGAAATACGCTCGGCGAACCAGATTGACCTGATCCTTGCCGAGGTAGGCCGACAGTCTATCGGCGAGGGCGTCTATGCTCGGCAAGGCGCTACCCCCTGCCAATGGCTTTTACCCTGCGCCGTACTACGTCGACCCGGCATAGGCTTAGACGGCCTCGTTGGACTCGTCCTCGAACGCTGCGAACAATGGTTCATCTTCAACGATTTCGGCTTCTGCGATTACAGCGTAATCCATCAGGCCCGCTGCGATTTCGCGCAGTGCCATAACGGTAGGCTTGTCATTTTCCCACGCCAGCTTGGGTTCTTTGCCGCCGGTTGCCAGTTGACGGGCACGCTTTGTGGAGAGCATGACCAGCTCAAAGCGGTTATCCACGTGTTCTAGGCAGTCTTCAACGGTTACGCGGGCCATGGGTATTCCTCGTAGCAAATGCGGATGCGCGATGCCCGGATGGGCGAGCGGACTCGATAGTTTACAAGCGGACAGCACCAGGCATCAAGCGGCACGCCACCAACGGCATGCTTTTAACCTGTTGCCTGCTGTCCGGAAACGACTCGATCAGGCCAGCAACTCCTGAAAAAGCTCGCTGTATTGTTCCTGCTGATGCTGCTGGGTCAGACGATTGGCACGGAAAATGGCCTTCAGGTCTTCCAGCGCGCCGGCAAAATCGTCATTCACGACCACGTATTCGTACTCGCTGTAATGGCTCATTTCGCTGACCGCTTCGCGCATTCGGGCTTCGATGATTTCATCGCTGTCCTGACCCCGGTTGGTCAGGCGCTGACGCAATGCCTGCTGGGTCGGCGGCAGAATGAAGATCGACCGGGCCTGTGGCATTTGCGCGCGAACCTGCCGGGCACCCTGCCAGTCGATTTCCAGAATCAGGTCGTGACCTTCGTCCAGCGTCTGCTGCAAATGGCTTTGCGAGGTGCCGTACAGATTGCCGAACACTTCGGCCTGCTCAAGGAAGTCGCCATGCTCGATCATGCGCAGGAACTCGGCACGATCGACGAAGTTGTAGTTCACGCCGTCCACTTCGCCGGGGCGCATGGCACGGGTGGTGTGCGAGACCGAGACGCGAATCTTTGCCTGCGCGCCGTGCTGAGGCTCTTGCTGGGCGTCCATCAAGGCTTTGACCAGACTGGTCTTGCCCGCGCCGGACGGGGCGGAAATGATGTACAGGGTGCCGGTGATATGGGTCATGTCAGGTTCAGCCTTACTCAATATTCTGCACTTGCTCACGCATCTGCTCGATCAACACTTTAAGGTTGACGGCAGCCTGCGTGCTGCGTGGGTCAAAGGCCTTGGAGCCCAGGGTATTCGCTTCGCGGTTAAGCTCTTGCATCAGGAAGTCGAGACGGCGACCCGCCTGACCGCCAGCCTTGAGCACGCGGCGCACTTCGGTGACGTGTGTACTGAGACGGTCCAGTTCTTCGGCGACATCGCTTTTCTGCGCCAACAGGACCATTTCCTGCTCCAGTCGCTGAGGGTCCAGCTCGGCCTTCATGTCGGCAAAGCGATCCAGGACTTTCTGGCGCTGGGCCGCCAGCATCTGCGGCACCAGTGTACGAAGGGTAGCGACCTCCTGAACAATGGAAGACAAACGCTCATCAAGCAACCTGGCCAGGTCTGTGCCTTCGCGACCACGGCCGTTCTTCAGTTCGGTCAGCGCTTCGTTGAACAGCGTCAACGCCTCGGTGTTCAACACCTGTGGGTCGCTGGCATCGGCGACCAGCACACCCGGCCATGCCAGGACCTCAAGCGGGTTCAAGGCGGCAGGCTGCTTGATCAAGCCGGCAACCGACTCGGCGGCGGCGATCAGTTGGCCTGCGCGCTCGCGATCCACTTGCAACGGCTTGCCGGCTGTTTCCTCGACAAAGCGCAGCGTGCATTCGACCTTGCCACGCGACAGCCCCTGGCGCAGCGCTTCACGAACCGCACCTTCCAGATCACGAAACGATTCAGGCAGGCGCAGATGAGGCTCAAGGTAACGGTGATTGACCGAGCGCAATTCCCAGCTCAGTGTGCCTTGGGCGCCAGCCCGCTCTACTCGGGCAAAGGCAGTCATGCTGTACACCATGGGAAGTACCTCTTGTTCAGTTCAGGTGATTCAGCTCAGGAGCGCGAAAGAGCGGCTGCCACGGATGCGCGCGAGCCGACAGGCTGCAGAGGCGCAGGATTGTAGCGCAGTGCAGCGCAGGCTCCCAATCCGACAGTGCGACAAGCGATGCGAGGCACTGTCATTCTGTGTCAAACGCCTCCGCAGGCCCTGCTCTGCAAGGGTTTACCCCCTTCAACCCGACCGCAGCGACTTTAGAGATGCCCAGTTCCAGCTATGGCCTCTATAATGACCGACAGTTTTCCGTCTCAGTACAGGTATTCAGATGAAACGTCCAAGTGGTCGCGCCGCCGATCAGCTCCGCTCGATCCGCATCACCCGCAACTACACCAAACACGCCGAAGGTTCTGTACTGGTGGAGTTTGGTGATACCAAGGTGATTTGCACCGTCAGCGTCGAAAACGGCGTACCACGCTTTCTGAAGGGTCAGGGTCAAGGCTGGCTGACTGCCGAATACGGCATGCTGCCACGAGCGACCGGCGAGCGTAACCAGCGTGAAGCCAGCCGCGGCAAACAGGGCGGTCGGACACTCGAAATCCAGCGTCTGATCGGTCGTTCGCTGCGTGCCGCACTGGACATGTCCAAGCTGGGCGACGTCACCCTGTATGTCGATTGCGATGTCATTCAGGCCGACGGCGGCACCCGCACTGCGTCTATTACTGGCGCAATGGTTGCGCTGGCAGACGCGCTGAAAGTGATCAAGAAGCGTGGCGGCCTGAAAGGCGGCGACCCGCTCAAGCAGATGATCGCGGCTGTGTCGGTTGGCATGTATCAGGGCGAGCCGGTTCTGGACCTCGATTACCTGGAAGACTCTGCTGCCGAAACCGACCTGAACGTGGTCATGACCAGCGCAGGTGGCTTCATTGAGGTTCAGGGCACCGCCGAGGGCGCGCCGTTCCAGCCAGAAGAGCTGAACGCGATGCTCGCCTTGGCCCAGAAGGGCATGAACGAGTTGTTCGAATTGCAGCGTGCCGCATTGGCCGACTGATACTCCCAGGAGTCTGAAAATGAGTGACAGCTTGCAACCGTTGAGCAAACCGCCACAAAGCGCTCGCCAGTGGGCGATGCTCTGTCACTTGTCAGCATTTGCCGGGCTGATGTTCCCGTTCGGCAACCTGTTGGGGCCGCTGATTATCTGGCAGCTGAAGAAAGACGCCGACCCGTTTATCGATGCGCAGGGCAAGGAAGCGCTCAACTTTCAGATCACGGTGGCCATTGCGGCGACCATCAGCATGCTGTTGATACTGCTGGTGATCGGTTTTGCGCTACTGACGCTGGTTGGCATCGGCGCCGCGGTGCTAGCGATCATCGCCGGGGTGAAAGCCAACGACGGTGTGGATTATCGCTACCCGTTTACCTGGCGCCTGATCAAATAGCTTCTTTGAAAGCAGCTTTCACTGCGAGCAACGCGAAAAGCCGACTTCAAGTCGGCTTTTTCGTGTGCGCTGTGTACCCGGCTATCAGATAGTCAGGGTCCAGTCGTAATCCACGATCAACGGCGCGTGCTGCGAAAAACGCGGCTGACGCGGCAGGCGGGCGCTGCGCACAAAGCGGCGCAGGCCTGGGGTCAGGATCTGGTAGTCGAAGCGCCAGCCCAGATTCAGCATCTCGGCCTGTTCGTTATCCGGCCACCAGCTGTACTGATCACCTTCGCGGCTAACTTCACGCAGCGCGTCCACGTAACCCATAGTGCCGACAATCTCGTCCATCCAGGCACGCTCGGGCGCCAGGAAACCAGGAGATTGCTGGCTGTCACGCCAGTTCTTGATGTCGAGCTTCTGCTGCGCCACATAGAGCGACCCGCAGTATATGTACTCACGGCGCTTGCGGCGCTGCTTGTCCATGTACTTGCCGAAGTCGTCCATGAGCTTGAATTTCTGATTCAGGTCTTCATCGCCGTTCATCCCCGAAGGAAAGAGCAGGGTGGCAATACTGACCTTGTCGAAATCTGCTTGCAGGTAACGCCCGTAGCGGTCGGCTGTCTCGAAGCCGAGACCGCTGATTACTGCCTTCGGCTGCAACCGCGAATACAGCGCCACACCGCCCTGAGCGGGGACTTCGGCTTCGCAGGCATAGAGGAAGTAACCATCCAGCTGAAAGGCTGGATCATCCAGTTCAAAGGCGGAGGCGCGGGTGTCCTGTAAGCAGATGACGTCGGCATTCTGAGCTTGCAGCCAGCTGAGCAACCCACGCTCGACCGCAGCCTGAATGCCATTTACGTTCACACTGATGATCCGCATAAATGGCCCCAAAAATCACGTGCGTGTATGATACCCGAGCTCTACCTAATTAGCTAAATCCGTGGTATTCGGGGCTTTTTTCATGCAAGCGTATCAACGCGATTTCATTCGTTTTGCCATCGATCGCGGCGTTCTGCGCTTCGGTGAGTTCACCCTCAAGTCCGGGCGCACCAGCCCGTACTTCTTCAATGCCGGGCTGTTCAACACCGGTTCGGCGCTGGCCCAGCTGGGTCGTTTCTATGCGGCGGCGGTGGTTGAGAGCGGGATTTCTTTCGACGTGCTGTTCGGCCCGGCCTACAAGGGCATTCCGCTGGCCAGCGCAACGGCCGTGGCGCTGGCCGAGCATCATGACCGTGATTTGCCGTGGTGCTTCAACCGCAAGGAAGCCAAGGCGCATGGTGAAGGCGGCAGCCTGGTCGGCTCTCCGCTGGCGGGCAATGTGCTGATCATCGATGACGTGATTACTGCGGGCACCGCAATCCGTGAAGTCATGCAGATCATCAAGGATCAGAACGCAACGGCGGCGGGCGTGCTGATCGCGCTCAATCGTCAGGAGCGTGGCAATGGCGAGCTGTCGGCGATCCAGGAGGTCGAGCGCGACTTCGGTATTCCGGTGGTGAGCATCGTGTCGTTGAATCAGGTGCTTGAGTACCTGGCCGACGATCCGCAGCTCAAGCAGCATTTGCCGGCTGTAGAGGCTTATCGCGCGCAATTCGGTATCTGAGGACAGGCCTATGGCAGTCGGCAGCAGGGAGCAGGCTTTGGTTTCAGGCGTAATGGGCGTTTTGGGTCTGTGGCTCTCTCTGGCCCTGCTCATGCCCTTGAGCGCCAGGGCAGCCGATGCGCCTGAAATTCGCCTTTACCGCTACGTCGACAGTCGCGGCGTCACCGTGATTGATACGCAGGGCGTGCCGCCCGACTATGTCGCCAAAGGCTACGAAGTGCTCAACGGCCGTGGCCGGGTGATACAGGCCGTGCCGCCCGCGCCGACTGCCGAGCAGATTCGCCAGACCGAAGCGGCACAGCGTCAGACGGCGGCCGATGCGCAACTGCTGAGCGTGTACAACAGCGTTGAAGAGGTGGATCGCGTCAAGGCGCGCAGGCTGGCAGAACTGGATGCGCTGGTGGGTGTTGCTCAGGGCAACATTCAGGGGCTTGCCGCGCAACAGCGCAATCTGCAAGGCCAGGCTGCCGAACTGGAACGCGCAGGACGTCCGGTTCCGCAGACGCTTGTCGACCAACTGAATGATCTGCGTGACCAGCAACAGAAACTGCAGGCCGACATCGCCGGGCATCAGGCTGCACGGGTAAAAGCCGAAGCCGGCTTCGCGGTGGATCGCGCGCGCGTACAACGATTGACGCAATAACCCCGCACTCACGCCGCATCGCCAAGATCGGACGCAGAGCGTCCAGAAAGGCATGCCCACGCGGAGCATGGGCACGATCAGTGTTCTAACAGCCACCGCTCGTTGCGCACGCTCTTGCGTGGGGATGCCTCGGATCTGTGCCTTTTCAACCGGACGCAGAGCGTGGGCATGAGAACCAAAAAAGCCCCGTCAGCGTCGGCTCACGGGGCTTTGGGTGTTACGCCTGAATCAATGCCGCTTGCGATTGGTGATCTGAGTACCGACACCGCTGTCGGTAAAGATTTCCAGCAATACGGCATTGGGCACGCGACCGTCGATGATGTGCGAGCTGTTGACCCCGCCCTGAACCGCCTCAAGCGCGCAGCGGATCTTTGGCAGCATGCCGCCGTAGATGGTGCCGTCGGCGATCAGGCCGTCGACCTGCTCGGTGGTCAGGCCGGTCAGGACTTCGCCCTGCTTGTTCATCAAGCCCGCAATGTTGGTCAGCAGGATCAGCTTCTCGGCCTTGAGGGCCTCGGCAACCTTGCCCGCCACAAGGTCGGCGTTGATGTTGTACGACTCGCCATCCGGGCCAACGCCGATAGGCGCGATTACCGGAATGAAATCCCCTTTGACCAGCATGTTGAGCAGGCCGGTATTGACGCCAACCACTTCGCCCACCTGACCGATGTCGATGATTTCAGGCTTGGTCATCTCCGGCGTCTGGCGGGTGACGGTGAGCTTCTTCGCACGAATCAGCTCAGCGTCCTTGCCGGTCAGACCGATAGCGCTGCCGCCATGACGGTTGATCAGGTTGACGATGTCTTTGTTGACCTGGCCGCCCAGCACCATTTCCACCACATCCATGGTTTGCGCGTCGGTCACGCGCATGCCGTCGATGAAGTGGCTCTCGATGGACAAACGCTTGAGCAGATCACCGATCTGCGGACCGCCACCATGAACCACGACGGGGTTGATACCGACCGCTTTCATCAACACGATGTCGCGTGCAAAGCCGGTTTTCAGCTCTTCACTCTCCATGGCGTTGCCGCCGTACTTGATAACCAGCGTCTTGCCGACAAAGCGGCGAATGTAAGGCAGCGCTTCGGAAAGGACCTTGGCTACATTAGAGGCGGCATCGCGTTCGAGGGTCATTCAGGGCTCCAGTCAAAAGGGAAAACAATCAAAATGGCAGGTCGAGATCCGGCGCGACTTTTTTCAGCTCGGCGTGGAAGACGTCCTTGATACGCTGCAACTCGGCTTCGGTTTCAGCTTCGAAGCGCAGCACCAGTACCGGCGTGGTATTGGAAGCACGAACCAGACCCCAGCCCTTCGGATAATCCACACGGACACCGTCGATTGTGGTCAGTTTGGCATCGCCCCATTGCGCGTCTTTTTCAAGGGCCTCAATGATGCTGAACTTGGTGACGTCCGTCACCTTGATGTTGATTTCAGGCGTCGAAATGTCATTCGGGAAGGTCTCGAACAGGTCTTCGGCGTTGGCCGACTCCTGGCTGAGGATCTCCAGCAGACGCGCGGCGCTGTAGATACCGTCGTCGAAACCGAACCAGCGCTCTTTGAAGAAAATGTGGCCGCTCATTTCGCCTGCCAGCAGCGCACCGCTTTTCTTCATTTCTTTCTTGATCAGCGAGTGGCCGGTTTTCCACATGACCGGACGACCGCCGTGTTCGCGAATCAGCGGCGTCAGGCGACGGGTGCATTTGACGTCGAAAATGATGTCGGCACCCGGGTTGCGCTTGAGGACGTCCAGCGCAAACAGCATCAGGAGGCGGTCCGGATAGACCACGTTGCCTGCATTGGTCACCACACCGACGCGGTCGCCGTCACCGTCGAACGCCAGACCCAGATCGGCCCCGGTTTCCTTGACCTTGGCGATCAGGTCTTGCAGGTTTTCCAGCTTGCCCGGGTCCGGGTGGTGGTTGGGGAAGTTGCCATCCACCTCGGCGAACAGGGAAATCACTTCGCAACCCAGCGCTTCGATCAGTTGCGGAGCGATCACGCCCGCTGCGCCGTTACCGCAATCCACCACGACCTTGAGCTTGCGCGCCATGACGATGTCGTCCTTGATCTGCTTGAAGTAGCGATCAAGGATGTCGACTTTGGTGATGCTGCCTTTCTGCGAAGTCAGGTTGTTGGTCTTGATGCGCTCGTGCAGCGCCTGGATCTGTTCGTTGGCGAGGGTGTCGCCCGCGATGACGATCTTGAAGCCGTTGTAGTCTTTCGGGTTGTGACTGCCGGTCAGCATGACGCCCGTCTTGCCCGCCAGCACGTTGGCTGCGTAATACAGCGCAGGCGTCGGTACCAGACCGACATCGCTGACGTGGCAGCCGCTGTCGTGCAGGCCCTGAATCAATTGCTGCACCAGCTCTGGGCCGGACAGACGGCCATCGCGGCCAACGCTGACATTGGGTTCGTTCTGCGCCAGGCTCTCGGAGCCGATGGCGCGACCGATCCAGTAGGCGGTTTCAGCGTTGAGGGTGTCCCCGACGACGCCACGGATGTCGTAGGCGCGAAAAATGGTCTCGGGAAGCTTGGGTGCCACGGATGCTGGGCTGTTCATAGCGAGGGTATGCTCCGATCTCAGGAAGTCCTGGTTTTCGTCGAGAAGGTCGATATCTAGAATATCGGTGTCTTGAAACAGTGGATCAGTCCAGTCGGTGCGCGACGCAGCCACTGTGGATGACGCACTGTTTTTGGCAATATCTGCATCGCGCTGTTCACCCGCAGCCGAGACAGGCACTGCCTGAGGCTGGCTACGAAGCGAAACGCGAGCAAGCGCCTGAGCCAGACCACTGAGGGCCGGGAGGCTCAAACCGAAGGGTTTGACGGCTTTTCCGCGTGAGAGTTCTTGAAGCAACTGATCCAGCTGCCGGGCGTCGGCACAAACACGCCGTTGCAACGCCCGTTCGTTGACATGCAGCCCAAGCAATACGCCTGCTGCAGCGATAACCAGCGCCAACAGCAAAAGCAGGATGGAAGGCGAAGTTTTCAACGCAGGACCCGGCGTGAATTCAAGTTTCCAGCCGGGATAACCCGTATCGAAGCCTTTGGGCTTGCCGTCATCCGCCTGCCCGCGCTGCAGGAAAACCTGGGCCGGGCCGCTGCCGAATTGTTGACTGAGGACAACCTGCCCGGCCTCGGCAGGCAGTACCGGCAAGGCGTTGAGCAGACGCTGCAGGTCGAAGGCCAGCAGCAATGTCCCCACCGCCGGCTGAGTCGCAGCGGCGCGCACCGGCGCAACGCTGTAGAGCAACCAGCGCTCACCGACCTTGCGCGCTTCCGGGTTGACGACTTCACCTTGCGCCGCCTTGTTCAGCATATCCAGCGTGGCGAAACTGACCGGCAGGGCGCCTTGCGTATCGACATCGGCCAGCCCTTTGGCATAAAGCCGCGCACCTGCCAGGCCATCCCACCGGGTGAGCCGGTCCTGCGCGGCCGCCAACGCGGAAGGATCATTGCTTTGCAGCGCCTGAACGAGCGCCGCGCTGGAAGCGGCTGACTGGGTGTTGGCACTGATCTGCCGAAGCGCTACACCTACGGCTGACGCCTGACTGCCGCCCCATGCCTGGACCAGTTGGTCCTGCTGCTGCGGGCCGGTCATCAATGCGACCCAGACCAGCGCCGCAGCGATGATCAGACCTATCGACGCCGGCACAAGGCCCGAAGCGAGCGCGTTGAGGCTCGCAGCCGGGGGAGCATTATCGGCCGGTGCGGCTTGCTTTGAAACGCTGTGCTGACTGCCTTTCACCGACCTCTCCCTGAGCCTTGTCAAAGAACCGGATTGTTTGCCAAATGGCGATCAATGACTGCCGGAATGGCCGAAACCACCTGCGCCGCGCTGACTTTCGTCAAACTCTTCGACCAGTTCGAAACGGGCCTGTACCACCGGCACCAGCACCAACTGCGCAATGCGCTCGCCTACCGCAATCTTGAAGGCGGTCTGGCCACGGTTCCAGCAGGACACCATCAGTTCGCCCTGATAATCGGAGTCGATCAAGCCGACCAGATTGCCCAGCACAATGCCGTGTTTGTGACCCAGGCCGGAGCGCGGCAGAATCAAGGCGGCGAGGCCCGGATCGCCGATGTAGATCGACAGACCGGTGGGGATCAGCAGGGTCTGGCCGGGCTCGAGAACGGTGTCTTCCTTGAGCATGGCGCGCAGGTCGAGGCCCGCCGAACCAACAGTGGCGTAAGCCGGGAGCGGGAATTCGTTGCCAATGCGAGGGTCGAGGATCTTGGCTTGTAGAGCGTGCATTCGTAATTAAACCTGATTCATGCGGTCGGCGATAAAAGTGATTAGCTGGCGGGCAATCTTGGCCTTGCTGGTCTGGGCAAAAAGCGTTGCGTGCAACGCCCGGTCGATGACGCTGCAGGCGTTCTCTTCACTATTGAAGCCGATGCTGGGGTTAGCCACGTCGTTGGCGACAATGAGGTCGAGGTTCTTGTCTTTCAGTTTGCGTGCAGCATAGTCGAGCAAGTGTTCGGTCTCGGCGGCGAAGCCAACGCTGAACGGGCGATCCGGGCGGGTTGCGATGGTCGCCAGAATATCTGGATTGCGGACCATCTGCAGCAAAAGGCCATCACCGTTCGTAGGGTCTTTCTTGAGTTTGTGCGGGGCGATGACTTCAGGCCGGTAGTCGGCAACGGCTGCGGAGGAAATGAACAGATCGCAGGGAATCGCCGCTTCGCAGGCCGCCAGCATGTCCCGGGCACTGACCACATCGATGCGCGAAACGCGATCTGGCGTCGGCAGACTGACCGGCCCGGTAATCAGCGTCACCCGGGCACCGGCCTCTACAGCGGCCTCGGCCAGGGCGAAGCCCATCTTGCCGGAGCTGTGGTTGGTGATGTAACGCACCGGGTCGATGTTTTCCTGGGTGGGGCCTGCGGTGATCAACACGTGCTTGCCGGTCAGGCTCAGGCGCTGGAAGCAATCGGCTGCACACTGGGCCAGATCGTCGGCCTCAAGCATGCGACCGAAGCCGACATCACCACAGGCCTGACTGCCCGAGGCCGGGCCGAAGACGCGAAAGTCCCGCGCTTCGAGCAAACGGGTGTTGGCCTGTACGGAAGCGTCCCGCCACATCGCCTGATTCATCGCCGGGGCAATGGCAACGGTGGCGTCGGTGGCCAGCACAATGGTGGTCAGCAGGTCATTGGCGATGCCTTGAGCCAGACGCGCGATGAGGTCGGCGGTGGCCGGAGCGATGAGGATCAGATCGGCCCATTTGGCCAGTTCGATATGGCCCATTGCGGCTTCGGCAGCCGGGTCGAGAAGGTCCAGATGCACCGGGTGCCCGGACAGGGCCTGCATGGTCAGCGGTGTGATGAACTCTGCACCACCCTTGGTCATGACGACACGCACTTCGGCGCCCTGGTCGCGCAAACGGCGGACCAGCTCGGCGCTCTTGTAGGCCGCGATGCCGCCGCCGACGCCCAGAACGATGCGTTTTCGATACAGCCGCTGCATAGACCTGCCTTTTTGATCGAGTGAGTACGCGACGGCCATGACGCCTCCCCAGGCCAGATCGACGCGCAAAAAAGATGGGCTAAGATAGCACAGCGACCGCACCGGAACAGCGGTGCCCAAACACATGGAGGTGCTATGAGTATTCGCAGTTGGCCCACGGCCGAACGCCCGCGTGAACGCTTGCTGGAGTTAGGCGCAGAGAGCCTTTCCGATGCCGAGTTGCTGGCTATCTTTTTACGTACCGGGGTGACCGGAAAAAGCGCTGTAGACCTGGCGCGTCATCTTCTGAATCAATTCGGCGGGCTCAGGCCCTTATTGGACGCAGACCTGTCTGCCTTTACCGCTCAGCTGGGTCTGGGGCCGGCGAAGTACGCTCAGTTACAGGCGGTAATGGAAATGGCGCGGCGGCACATGGCCGAGACACTGCGTCGTGATTCAGCGCTGGAAAACCCGGCTCAGGTGCGTGGCTACCTCAAGGCCCTGCTTCGCCATGAACCGCACGAGGTGTTCGGTTGCCTGTTTCTGGACAACAAGCACCGGGTCATGACCTTCGAGATACTGTTCCGGGGAACGATCAACGCGTCTTACGTGCATCCGCGCCAGGTGGTGAAGCGCGCAATCGCCCACAATGCCGCCAGCCTGATTCTCTGCCACAACCACCCCTCCGGCATCACCGACCCCAGCCGCTCTGACATCGACCTCACCAAGCGTCTCAAGGAGGCGCTGATGCTGGTGGACGTTCATGTGCTTGACCATGTGATCGTAGGCGATGGCGAGCCGCTGTCGATGGTGGAGAAGGGGTTGATGTAGGGACTTGATTGCTGACGAGCCCGGGAAGGAGGGCTCGGACGGCGGCGTACAATGCATTTTCGGCGATTATACGCCCCCCCTTCGCGGACAAGTCCGCTCCCACAAGCGCTCACGGCAACCTTACTTCACTTGCACCTTGTAAAAATCCTGCCGTCCGAACGGGCTGACCTGGTAGCCCGTTACCTCCTTGCGCACCAGCGCTGCGGCCGTCGGGTGGGCGAGGGGGATCCACAGCGCCTGCTGCTGGATCTGCTGCTGAGCCTGGTGATACAGCTTGCTGCGCTCGGCCTGATCACTGGTGGATTTGCCGTCAGCAATCAGCTTGTCGAGGGTCTTGTCGCAATAACGGGCGAAGTTGGTGCCCGATTGCACGGCAGCGCACGAGAACTGCGGCGTCAGGAAGTTATCCGGATCACCGTTGTCGCCCGCCCAGCCCATGAACAGCAAATCATGCTCACCGGCCTTGGCGCGACGGATCAGTTCGCCCCATTCGATGACCTTGATTTCGGCATCAACACCAATCTGTTTCAGATCAGACTGCAACAACTGAGCGCTCAGGCTTGGGTTCGGGTTCAGGACGCTGCCGGAAGGCCGTGTCCATATCGTGGTTTTGAAACCATCCTTCAACCCGACCTTGGCCAGCAATGCCTTGGCTTTGGCCACGTCATGCTGATAGCCGGGCAAGTCTTTCGCGTAGCTCCAGGTGTTGGGCGGGTAAGGGCCGTTGGCGATACCCGCAGTGCCTTCGAAGACAGCCTTCAGGTAGTTGGCCTTGTCGAACGCCAGATTGATCGCCTGACGCACCTCAGGCTTGTCGAACGGCGGGTGCTGGCTGTTGATCGCCACGAAAGCGGTCATGAACGCGTCGGTCTTCTCGACCTTCAGCGCGTCGTCCTTGCTGGCCGATTGAATATCCAGCGGCTTGGGGGAGAGGGCGATCTGGCACTCGTCCTGGCGGATTTTCTGCAGGCGCACGTTGGCGTCCGGGGTAATCGCATACACCAGCGTGTCGACATCGGGCTTGCCGGCGAAGTAATCCTTGAACGCCTCGTAACGCACTACGGCATCTTTCTGGAAGCGCTTGAAGACAAACGGGCCGGTGCCTATCGGCTGGCTGTTGAGCTTCTCCGGCGTCCCCGCCTTCAAAAGCTGTGCGGTGTATTCAGCCGAGTAAATCGACGCAAACCCCATGCTCAGTGTGGCGAGGAAGGTGGCGTCAGCTCGATTGAGCGTGAAGCGCACGGTGTGTGCATCAGGCGCTTCGATCTGCTTGATCAGCGCCGGCAACTGCATGGACTGGGCGTGCGGGAAACCGCTCTGGGCAATCTTGTGCCACGGGTTCTGCGGGTCGAGCATGCGCTGGAAGCTGAACAGCACATCGTCCGCCGTCAGTTCGCGGGTCGGCGTGAAATAGTCGGTGGTATGAAACTTGACTCCAGAGCGCAGCTTGAAGTCATAGGTCAGACCGTCAGCAGACACCGTCCAGCTTTCCGCCAGACTCGGGACCAGCTTGCCGCTCTTGGCATCGAAGTCCACCAAGCGGTTCATCAGGACATCGGCGGAGGCGTTGGTGGTGGTCAGCGAGTTGTACTGAACCACGTCGAAGCCTTCAGGGCTGGCTTCAGTACACACCGCAAGGCTCGATGCCTGAGCGGCAAACGGAAGCAACAGCGGAGCGAGCAAAAAAGGGAGTGCAGCGAGGCGCATGGCGATATTTCCTGTTCAGAAAGGGCCCATCTGCCGGTGCAGTCTGGTGAGGGACTAACCCTAGACTATGTACTGGCGCAGAACAATCGACATCGTGCGACGAGCGGTCGTTTTGACCACACCCCCGCAGCGCTTGAGCTTACCGCCATACGGTACGCGCGCCGTCGGGCTAAAGTGCTTTGCCTGTTGTTGCTTCGAAGGGTTTCTGGTATAAAGCAGCGCTCTTTTCTAGGGGCCCGGTTCCTTCACTGTAGGTGTAGCCGGTAAGACCCTTAAAGAAACGCGGCGCCTGGCGCCAAATGACTGAGAGATTAAGCGGCCAACCCATGCCGGGTTGGGCATGTGGTTTTAGAGGGCTGAGGCATGTCGAGAGTATGTCAAGTTACCGGTAAGGGTCCGGTGACTGGGAATAACATTTCCCACGCAAACAACAAAACCCGTCGTCGTTTCCTGCCAAACCTGCAGCATCACCGCTTCTGGGTTGAAGGCGAGAAGCGTTTTGTTCGTCTGCGCGTATCTGCTAAAGGCATGCGTATCATCGACAAGCGTGGCATTGAAGTTGTGCTCGCTGAACTGCGTCGCGACGGCAAAATTTAAGGGAGAGAATCATGCGTGAATTGATCCGTTTGGTGTCGAGCGCTGGTACAGGCCATTTCTACACCACCGACAAGAACAAACGTACTACCCCGGATAAAATCGAAATCAAAAAATTCGATCCGGTTGTACGCAAGCACGTGATCTACAAAGAAGGCAAAATCAAGTAATTGATGCTGTCGACTACAAAAAACCCGCCTTCTGGCGGGTTTTTTGTGCCTGATCGAGCGGCAGGCCTGAAGAACTCAAGCCTGTACTCTTCGGCTGAACGCCGAATGCAAAACGCCCGACGCAATGCGCCGGGCGTTTTAAAGACGAAAGCCCCGCACCCGCACGATGGGGAGAAGGGCCTCCTGAATCAGCCGAAACTGAAGCCGGATACCAGACCCGCCTTGTCGACATTTACGTGCAGTCGCATGGGGTTGAAATCCAGGGTGGTGATGTCGCCAGGACCGATCACTTTCTCAAGACCGGTCATTTCGCCGATGTAGGCTTTGACGGTCGGTACGTAGCGGCTACCGACAAGGTACTGCAGCGCCTGGGTGATTACTTCGTTGGTCATTTCAAGATCCTTTTGCGTGAATGTCCGTCATTGGACGCATTCAGAATCCCTCATAATGCCCACCGGTATGCGGTAGTTATTTATCGGCAGCCGCCTCGAAGACCACATAAATCTTGCGGCATGTTTCCAGCACTTCCCACGTCCCCTTGAAGCCTGCCGGGATCACGAAGCGGTCACCCGAGCGCAGGGTTTTGGCGTTGCCTTGCTCGTCGCGCAGCACGCTGACGCCCTGAACGATTTCGCAGTATTCGTGCTCGGTGTAATTCACCTGCCACTGCCCCGGCTCGCCATTCCAGACACCAGCGCTCATCTGACCGCAGGGGCTGTTGTAATGGTTGTAGATCGTCTGTGCCGGGTCGCCCTTGAAGACTTTTTCCGGTGCCGGGCGATAGTGCTCGGCGTCGGTGCTGGCTTCGCTGAAATCGACGATGCTCGCGATACTCATGGTGGCCCCTCGTGCTGAATACGTTGACGGTTTGACGAGCGAAAGGCACATAAGTGCCTCGACCCGCTCACTGAGTGTGTTTAATAAAATCAACGAAAGGGCGTTCTGACCGCCAATTCTGTCAAATATATTGGTTTTAGCTGAAGGCTGGTTTAGGGTATCGGCTGCCCTGAAAACATTCAGATTGTGTCTCGAATCAAGCATGACACACCCACATTGCAAAAGAGGAGGACATGCCAATGACCACCCTGACTCGTGCCGACTGGGAGCAACGCGCCCAGACTTTGAAGATCGAAGGCCGCGCCTTCATTCAAGGTGAATACGTCGCCTCCGCCTCCGGAGAAACCTTTGATTGCATCAGCCCGGTCGATGGCCGACTGCTTGCCAAGGTCGCCAGTTGCGACCTGGCGGACGCCCAGCGCGCAGTCGCCAGCGCTCGCAGTACATTCGAATCAGGCGCATGGTCACGACTGGCTCCCGCCAAACGCAAGGCTGTCATGATCCGTTTCGCGGGGCTGCTTGAGCAGAATGCCGAAGAGCTGGCCCTGCTGGAAACGCTGGACATGGGCAAACCGATCAGCGACTCGCTGGGTGTCGATGTGCCCGGTGGCGCCCGCGCGCTGAGCTGGAGCGGCGAGGCCATCGACAAGCTGTATGACGAAGTTGCGGCCACGCCCCATGACCAGTTGGGCTTGGTGACACGTGAGCCGGTGGGTGTCGTGGCCGCTATCGTGCCGTGGAACTTCCCGCTGATGATGGCGTGCTGGAAACTCGGCCCTGCGCTGTCTACCGGCAACTCAGTCGTTCTCAAACCCTCGGAAAAGTCCCCGCTGACCGCCATTCGCATTGCGCAGCTGGCCATCGAGGCCGGTATTCCTGCAGGCGTGCTCAACGTCTTGCCGGGTTACGGCCACACCGTCGGCAAGGCGCTGGCGCTGCATATGGACGTGGACACGGTGGTGTTTACCGGCTCGACCAAAATCGCCAAACAGCTGATGATTTACGCGGGTGAATCCAACATGAAGCGCGTCTGGCTGGAGGCGGGCGGCAAAAGCCCGAACATCGTCTTCGCCGACGCGCCGGACTTGCACGCCGCCGCCAGCGCCGCCGCCAGCGCGATTGCGTTCAACCAGGGCGAGGTTTGCACTGCGGGTTCGCGCCTGTTGGTCGAGCGCTCCATCAAGGACCGCTTCCTGCCCATGGTGATTGAAGCGTTGGCCACCTGGAAGCCCGGCAATCCGCTGGACCCGGCAACCAATGTCGGTGCGCTGGTCGATACCCAGCAGATGGATACGGTGTTGTCTTACATCGAAGCCGGTCACACCGATGGCGCCAGGCTGGTCGCAGGTGGCAAGCGGATTCTGCAGGAGACAGGCGGCACCTACGTTGAGCCGACCATTTTCGACGGCGTGAACAACGCCATGAGGATCGCTCAGGAAGAAATCTTCGGCCCGGTGCTTTCCGTGCTGACATTCGACAGCGCCGAAGAGGCCATCCAGATTGCCAACGACACGCAGTATGGCCTGGCGGCGGCCGTCTGGACCGCGAACATTTCCAAGGCGCACCTGACCGCCAAGGCATTGCGCGCGGGCAGCGTGTGGGTCAACCAGTACGACGGCGGAGACATGACCGCGCCGTTTGGTGGCTTCAAGCAGTCGGGTAACGGTCGCGACAAATCGCTGCACGCGTTCGACAAATACACCGAGCTGAAGTCTACCTGGATCAAGTTGTAAGGCCGGAAAGCGGAACATTGATCGGACCCATGCTCCGCGTCCACCTTTGACTGTGCGGTGAAGCGCGGATTTGTGACGCGGAGCGTCACCCAAGGCATTCCCACGCTGGAGCGTGCGGAACGATCAGTGTGCGGCTGGAACGTGCGGAACAAGCGGCGGCCGAGAAAGCTGATCGTACACATGCTCTGCGTCCGACCTTGACTGTGCGGCGCAGCGTGGATTTGTGACGCGGAGCGTCACGCAAGGCATTCCCACGCTGGAGCGTGCGGAACGATCAGTGTACGGCTGGGGCGTGCGGAACAGCGGGGGTCCAGAAAGCTGATCGTACACATGCTCTGCTTCCGGCTTTGGCCGTGCGGTGCGGCGCAGATTTGTGACGCGGAGCGTCACGCAATGCATTCCCACGCTGGAGCGTGAGGAACGATCAGTGTGTGGCTGGGGCGTGAGGAACGATCAGTGTATGGCTGGAGCGTGCGGAACGATCAGTGTATGGCTGGAGCGTGCGGAACGATCAGTGTGCGGCTGAGGCATGCGGAACGAGCAGCGGCCGAGAAAGCTGATCGTGCCCACGCTCCGCGTGGGCATGCCGTTCTGGACGCTCTGCGTCCGCTCTTGATCGCGTAATAAGCAAACGAGTTGCAGGAGCTTCAAAATGCGTTGGGGTACATATTTTGCCGTGCTGGCGTCCGTGCTGGGCGTCGGCCTGGCAATGGGTGTCAGCATGCCGCTGGTTTCATTGCGTCTGGCAGGCTGGGGCTATGGCTCGTTTGCCATCGGGATCATGGCGGCGATGCCTGCGGTGGGCGTACTGGTCGGCGCAGCGTTGGCCAGCCGTCTGGCCGCGAGGTTCGGCACGGCGCGCCTGATGCGCCTTTGTCTGTGGGCCGGGGCGGTGTCGGTCGGTGCGCTGGCGCTGCTGCCTTACTACTCGATATGGCTGGTGCTGCGCCTGACGCTCGGGATCATTCTGACCATCGTGTTCGTGCTGGGCGAAAGCTGGATCAATCAGTTGGTGATCGAGCGCCTGCGCGGGCGACTCGTCGCGCTGTACGGCAGCGCCTATGCACTGAGCCAACTGGCCGGTCCGTTGCTGCTGGGTGTCATTGGCACCCAGGCCGACTACGGTTTCTGGATCGGCGTCGTGTTGCTGGTCGGCTCACCGTTTCTGCTGCTGGGGCGCACTGGCGCGCCGTCGACCGAATCCTGCAACGTCACCTTCACCGACCTGCTCGGCTTCTGTCGTGGCATGCCCGCCATCGCCTGGGCGGTGGCATTGTTTGCGGCGTTCGAGGCATTGATCCTGACGCTGTTGCCGCTCTACTGCATACGCCACGGCTTTACCCCGGAAATCGCGCTGATCATGGTCAGCGTGGTGGTGATCGGCGACGCCCTGCTGCAACTGCCAATCGGCATGCTCGCCGACCGCATCTCGCGCCGCGCGATGTTCACTGGCTGTGCGGCGCTGTTGCTGGCCTCCAGCCTGATGGTGCCACTGCTGGTGGATACCGTTCTGATCTGGCCGCTGTGGGCCGTGTTCGGTGCCAGCGCGGGCGGGCTGTTCACCCTGTCGCTGATCCTGATCGGCGAGCGCTATCGCGACGACGCGCTGGTGCGTGCCAACGCCCACGTTGCTCAGCTCTGGGGCATCGGCTGCCTGATCGGGCCACTGGCAGCAGGTGCGGGCAGCCAGTGGGTCAGCGGTGAGGCCTTGCCGTTGCTGATGGCAGCAGGTGCGCTGGGGCTGCTGATTCTGATCAGACGACGCGGGGCCTTCGGGGCACACGCCGTACCGGCCTAGAGCATTCTTTCAAGGCCGATGGCCCGGCTCATCCACGCGTTGAAACGTCGCCATACATCGCCTGGCTCGGTATGCAGCGTGTGGAGCTGACCGTTGTCTTCAGTCACCCACACGACCTTGCCGTCCTCCAGCCTGGCCTCGTAGGTCAGCGACGGCGCCATACCTTGCAGCGTCAGCTCACGCAGCTCTTCAGCCAGTTGCGGGCTGTCGACCAGCACGCCGACTTCGGTGTTCCACAGCACGGAACGCGGGTCGAAGTTGAACGAGCCGACAAAGACTTTCTGCCGGTCAAAGATCATCGCCTTGCTGTGCAGGCTTGATTCGGAGCTGACCAGCGAATGGCTTTTCCTGAACAGGTGGGGGCCATTGCTGCGCATGGTTTCGGTGTCACCCGGCTGGCGACGCAGCTCGAACAGCTTCACGCCATGCTCCAGCAACGCCTTGCGGTACGGCGCATAGCCGCCATGCACAGCCGGTACATCAGTGGCTTCCAGCGAGTTGGTCAGCAGGCTGACCTTGACGCCGGCATCGGCCCGGCCGGTGAGGTACAGCAAGCCTTCGTGACCGGGCACGAAGTAGGCGGAGATCAGCATCAACTCCTTGTGGGTGTTCAGCAGTTCCGGGGCCAGTTGCGTGGTCAGCAACAGATGCGGATCGGGGTCGCCCTGGGCGAGCACTTTGGTGGGCGCATCCCACAACGCCTGGTTGTAGGCCCAGACCAGTTCGTTGAGCCAGGTTTTCATGCGGGGCTGAGTCTTGTAGGCCATCAGCCGCTCATACAGGGCCTTGTGCTGCTGGTGCGCCTGCTCCAGCGAATCGTCCAGCTTCTGCCGCGCCTCGGCCAGGTCTTCGCCGTCAGGCAGGAAATACATGAACTCGGCGATAGGCTTGCTGAGGGTGCTGTTCCAGTACTGATCGAAGCTGTGGCCCAGTTGTTCGGCAACCGGCCCGACGCTGAGCATGTCGATGTCGGTGAAATTCAGGTTCGGTTCGGCATCGAAATATTCGTCGCCCAGGTTGCGCCCGCCGACAATCGCCACGCTGCTGTCGGCCAGCCACAGTTTGTTGTGCATGCGTCGGTGTTGACGCGACAGGTTCATCAAGCGCCCCAGACTGCGAGTGATGCCGGTCTCGCGCCCCAGGTTTTGCGGGTTGAACAGGCGAATCTCGATGTTCGGATGCGCCGCCAGCGTGGCGATCGCCTGATCCAGCCCGTCGCTGGTGGTGTCGTCCAGCAGGATGCGCACGCGAACGCCACGGTCAGCCGCCTTGAGCAACTCGTCGATCAACGCACGCGTGCTCAGGCCGTCGTGGACGATGTAGTACTGCAGATCGAGGCTGCTTTTGGCGTTGCGGATCAGTTCGGCGCGGGCCTTGAAGGCGTCGCTGCTGTCAGGCAGCAGGCGAAAGCCAGAGCGCCCCTCGTGCGGCATCGCCATGGCCTGAATCGAGCGCCCGAACGCCGCCCCTGAAGGCGGCATGGCCTGGCTCGGCTCGCTGGCGATGTTCTGGTGCGCGCAACCGCTGACGCACAATGCAACCAGCAAGCAAAAGGGCAAGGCCCATGAATTGTTCACATTGATTTCCGTGTCTGGACATGGCTCGACTTGCCGATAAGACCCGCAAAACCGGGAAAGATTTGCCAACGTCAGTCAGTTTGCGCATTCAGTTGCGCGACTGTCTCGCCCACGATACGCACGGCGCTCTCGATTTCCGGTGTAGGTCTGGCCGCGTAATTCATGCGCAGGCAGTTGCGATACTTGCCCGACGCCGAAAAAATACTGCCCACCGCGACCTGCACGCCCTTATCCAGCAAGATGCGGTTCAAGCGCTGACTGTCGAAATCGTCGGCCAGTTCTACCCACAGTATGAAGCCGCCTTGCGGGCGACTGGCGCGGGTGCCTTCGGGAAAATAGCGCATGACCCAGTCAATGATCTGATCGCGACTGCGCTGGTATTGCGTGCGCATACGCCTGACGTGCGGCTCGTAATGACCGCCCGCGATAAAATCGGCGATGGCCAGTTGTGGTTGGGGCGCCGTCGATCCGGTGCCGATGTATTTCATGTGCAGCACTTGCTCCAGATAACGACCCGGCGCGACCCAGCCCACGCGCAGGCCCGGCGCCAGGGTTTTGGAGAACGAACTGCAGAGCAGCACGCGACCGTCTTCGTCGAAGGACTTGATGGTTCGCGGGCGAGGGTAGTTGTACGCAAGATCGCCATACACATCGTCTTCGATGATCGCCACATCGAAGCGTTGTGCCAGGGTCAGCAAGGCACGCTTGCGGGCTTCCGGCATGATGTAGCCCAACGGGTTGTTGCAGTTGGGCGTCAACTGGATGACCTTGATCGGCCACTGTTCCAGCGCCAGTTCCAGCGCTTCGAGGCTGATGCCGGTCAGCGGATCGGTCGGAATCTCCATCGCCTTCATGCCGACACCCTTGAGGGTCTGCATGGCGCCGAAGAAGCTCGGTGAATCCACTGCAATGATGTCGCCCGGCTCACAAATGGCACGCACACTGGCCGACAGGGCTTCGTGACAGCCGGTGGTGATAATCAGGTCATTGGCCGTGAGGTTGCAGCCTGAATCAAGCATCAGCCGGGCGATCTGTTCACGCAGCCTCGGCACGCCATAGATGTTGTCGTAATACAGACCCGGCATGTCTTGATGGCGACTCAACTGCCCCAATGCGCGCATCAGCGGCTTCAGGGTCGGGCTGGTGACATCAGGCATGCCGCGCCCCAGTTGCGTCACCGCTTCGCGGGGTGCAACACGAATCAGGTCAAGCACCTGATCCCATTGAGAGATATCCACAGGCCGCTGCACCGGACGCCCCACCGCCGGAAGTGCGGGTGTCCGCCTGCCGACCGAGACGAAATAGCCGGACTTGGGTTTCGGCGAAGCCAGGCCGTTGTCTTCCAGCACCCGATACGCCTGCTGCACGGTGCTCAGACTGACGCCGTGCTCAAGGCTCAGCGCACGCACCGAGGGCAGCCGGTCGCCGGGCCGGTAAAAGCCGTTTTCAATGCGTGAGCCGAGCAACTCGGCAAGGTTGACGTAGAGCGTCATGGCGGTCTCTTGATGCAATCAGGGAGTTCGAGCAGTACAGATTAGGCCGAAATATAGCATTCAGAGCCATTTCCGAACGATCTGTATGGAAAATATAACCCTGTTTTGAATCTGTAATGGTTTTAGCCATGACTTCATCATAGACCCACACCCAACCAGGATGAGGGAATCGAGATGAACGGGTTCAGCGATGTGCGCCTGACGCTTCACAGCCAGGAACTGAATGACTATCGGCCGACTGCAATCAGAACGGCTCGCCCGAAAAAAGCCGATCTGCTGGCGGGCATGAGTCGTTGGGCGCTGTATCGTCATCGCTGGACATCCCGCCGCACGTTGCTGGCACTGACCGATGATCAACTGCGCGACATCGGCCTCGATTTCCAGCAGGCCAGGGTCGAGGCAATGAAACCGTTCTGGAGGACGTGAGCCTTCAGCGCAGCTCTTTCAGACGGTGCCAGAGCATGCCCAGCGCCAATAACGGCGAGCGCAGATGTTTGCCGCCCGGGAAGGTCATGTGCGGCACCTTGGCGAACAGTTCGAAGCCATCACTGTGTTGACCCGTGATGGCTTCGGCAAGCAAGCGACCCGCCAGGTGCGTGGCATTCAGACCGTGCCCTGAATAGGCCTGGGCATAGAACACGTTGGGATGGTCCTTGAGCCGACCGATCTGCGGCAGACGGTTGGCGCCGATACCGATCATCCCGCCCCAGTGATAATCGATGTTCACAGCCGCCAGTTGCGGAAAGACCTCCAGCATCTTGGGGCGCATGTAAGCCGCGATATCCTGCGGGTCACGCCCCGAATAATGGCAGGCGCCCCCGAACAACAAACGGCGGTCGGCGGACAGGCGGAAGTAGTCCACCGTCACACGCTGATCGCACACCGCCATGTCCTGCGGCAGCAATTCATTGGCCTGAGCCTCGCTCAACGGTTCGGTCGCGATAATGTAGCTGCCCGCCGGCAGCACCTTGCCGCTGATTTCCGGGTTCAAGTCGTTGAGGTAAGCGTTGCAACCCAGTACCAGGGTTTTCGCCAGCACCGCCCCTTGAGCCGTATGCACCTTGACCTGCGGGCCATAGTCGATGCGTGTCACGGCAGACTGTTCGAACACTTGCACGCCCAGTGCCTGCGCGACAGCGGCTTCGCCCAGCGCAAGGTTCAACGGGTGCAAATGCCCCGATCCCCTGTCGATCAGCCCGCCAACGTATCGGTCGGAACCCACCACGCTGCGCATCTGATCAGGTTGCAGCAGCGTCAACGCATGGCGATAACCCAGGCTGCGCAGTTCCTCTGCGTCTTCGGCGAGGCTGTGCAGGTCACGCGGCTTGTTGGCCAGATCGCAGTAACCCCATTTCAGGTCGCAGTCGATGCCGTAGCGCTCGACACGTTGCCGCACGATCTCGACCGCCTCAATGCCCAGCAGCTTGAGCTGGCGTACGCCGTCGCTGCCGATGACATTGGCGAACTGCTCGACGTCATGCCCCACTCCGCGAATCAACTGGCCGCCGTTGCGTCCGCTGGCGCCCCAGCCGATCTTGCGGGCTTCCAGCAGTGCAACGCTCAGCCCGCGCTCGGCCAGCTCGATGGCGGTGTTGAGCCCGGAAAATCCGCCGCCCACCACGCACACATCCACCTTGAGCTCGCCTTGAAGCGCAGGATGATCCGGTTGCGGATGGCTGCTGGCGGCATAGTAGGAGGCAACATGCGCGGTGTCAGGGGTCGGGTGCTGAACGCGGGCGTTCATGAGTTTTTCCTGTCGATGACGTTTGTGTGCCCGGGAGGATAAGCCGCTGTCCTGAGCCTGCCAACTGAGGCAAACTCCCGGCATTGTGTCTGGATGGACGTTTTAATGAGTTGCAACCGTCAGAAAGTCCGCGATCTGCGGCGTGAGATTCCCTCGTTCGACTGCGTGCCAGGCTGCCATGACTGTTGCGGGCCGGTCACCACATCGCCTGAAGAAATGTCGCGCCTGCCGCGCAAGACCGCTGCCGAGCAGGACGCTGCACTCGATGAGCTGAACTGCGTACACCTCGGCCCGCAAGGCTGTACGGTGTATGACGAGCGCCCGCTTATCTGCCGCCTGTTCGGGACCACGGCCAGCCTGCCGTGCCCCAATGGCCGTCGCCCGGTGGAACTGATTCACCCTCGTGTCGAGCAGCAGATACACGAGTACATGGCGTCGACCCGGCAAGTGCTGGTGTAACCGCCAGCGTCAGTCGGCAATCGGCAGGTTCAGACTCTCTTTCACTTCTTCCATCACGATGTAGCTCTTGGATTCGCGCACGTGCGGCAGCTTGAGCAGGATGTCGCCCAGCAGTTTGCGATACGACGCCATCTCGGAAATACGCGCCTTGACCAGATAGTCGAAGTCGCCGGACACCAGATGGCACTCCAGCACATGTGGCAGCTTCAGCACGGCGCGGCGGAACTCTTCAAAGGTGTCGCCGGACTTGTAATCCAGGCTGATTTCTACGAAGACCAGCAGGCTGGCTTTGAGGCTTTGCGGGTTCAACCGGGCGTTGTAGCCCATGATGATGCCCTCGCGCTCCAGCCGACGAACCCGCTCGGTGCAGGGTGTTGTCGAGAGGCCGACCCTTTCGCCCAGTTCGGTGAACGAGATGCGCGCATCGGCCTGAAGAATGCGCAAGATATTGCGGTCAATCTTGTCCAGTTCGCGATTTGACTGATGTTGAGTACGCACGGGCAAATTCCCCTCTACCAAAGCGTTTAATGCCGTGAATAAATGCTGAATATAAACACTTATACAGTGAGAAGCACTGCCCATTGCTCAATATACTGCGCACATTCTGGCTTTAATATTGAAAATATCAGCGGATATCCGCGATGAGGTCGTCCACATGCGCGTTCTGGTCCTTGGTAGTGGTGTCATCGGTACCACCAGTGCTTACTATCTGGCGCGTGCCGGTTTCCAGGTGACTGTGGTCGACCGTCAGCCTGCTGCCGGCATGGAAACCAGTTTCGCCAATGCCGGCCAGGTCTCGCCGGGCTATGCATCGCCGTGGGCGGCGCCGGGCGTGCCGCTCAAGGCCATCAAATGGCTGCTGCAACGTCACGCCCCCCTGGCGATCAAAGCCACGACCGACATCGATCAGTACCTGTGGATGGCTCAGATGCTGCGCAACTGCACGGCAAGTCGATACGCCGTCAACAAAGAGCGCATGGTGCGCCTGTCCGAGTACAGCCGCGATTGCCTGGACGAGCTGCGCATCGAGACCGGGATCGCTTACGAGGGCCGCAGCCTGGGCACTACTCAGCTATTCCGCACGCAGGCACAGCTGGACAATGCCGCCAAGGATATCGCCGTGCTTGAGCAATCCGGCGTTCCTTATGAGCTGCTGGATCGCGAGGGGATTGCCCGTGTCGAACCCGCACTGGCGGGCGTGACCGGTATTCTCAGCGGGGCGTTACGCCTGCCCAATGACCAGACCGGCGATTGTCAGTTGTTCACCACGCGTCTGGCGGAGATGGCGGTGGCGCTGGGTGTCGAATTCCGTTACGGCCAGAACATCGAACGCCTCGATCACTCGGGCGACAGCCTCAAGGGTGTGTGGATCGATGGCGTGCTGGAAACCGCAGACCGCTACGTGCTGGCGCTGGGCAGTTATTCACCACAATTGCTCAAGCCGCTGGGCATCAAGGCACCGGTGTACCCGCTCAAGGGCTACTCGCTGACCGTGCCGATCACCAACCCGGACATGGCACCGACATCGACCATTCTCGATGAAACCTACAAGGTTGCCATTACCCGCTTCGACAACCGGATCCGGGTCGGCGGCATGGCTGAAATCGCCGGGTTTGATCTCTCGCTCAACCCGCGTCGTCGCGAAACGCTGGAGATGATCGTCGGCGACCTCTATCCTCAAGGCGGCGACCTGAGCCAGGCGAGTTTCTGGACCGGGCTGCGTCCGACCACACCCGATGGCACACCGATCGTGGGGGCAACACCGTTGCGCAACCTGTTCCTCAATACCGGCCACGGCACACTGGGCTGGACGATGGCGTGCGGTTCCGGTCGCTTGCTGGCGGACCTCATCGCCCGCAAGACGCCTCGGATCAGTGCCCAAGGGCTCGATATCTCTCGTTACGGCCACACCCAGGAGAATGCACAGCATGTCAATCCAGCGCCAGCTCACCAATGAGCGCATGAGTCAGGTCGTTGTCCACAATGGCACCGTGTATCTGTCGGGCCAGGTGGGCGATGACATGACAGCGGGTGTCGAGCAACAGACCCGGGAGGTCCTGAACAGCATCGAGCGTCTGCTCGACCTGGCCGGCACCGACAAGACGCGTATCCTGTCGGTCACGATTTACCTGAAAGACATCGACGCCCACTTCGCCGGCATGAACAGCGTCTGGGACAAGTGGCTGCCCAAGGGCTTCGCTCCCGCGCGTGCAACCGTCGAAGCCAGGTTGTGCGAACCGGAAATCCTCGTCGAATTGTCGGTTGTCGCCGCACTGCCATAACATTTCACACTCGCCCGACGCCTCCCCGGCGTCGGGCCTTTTCCTCCGATTACTCTCTTCAGGCAATTAACGTCACCATGCGTCCAGCCCGCGCCCTTATTGATCTTCAGGCACTGCGCCACAACTACCAACTGGCTCGAGAAAGCAGCGGCGGCAAAGCCCTCGCGGTCATCAAAGCCGATGCTTATGGCCACGGTGCCGTGCGTGTCGCCCAGGCACTGGAGGCACAGGCCGACGGTTTTGCAGTGGCCTGCATCGAAGAAGCGCTGGAGCTGCGCGCAGCGGGTATTCGTGCGCCCATCCTGTTGCTCGAAGGTTTCTTTGAAGCCCAGGAGCTGGCGCTGATTGTCGAACACGACCTGTGGACAGTCGTGCATTCCATCTGGCAACTGGAAGCCATTGAACAGGCTCGGCTCGATACGCCGATAACCGTCTGGCTCAAGCTCGACACCGGCATGCACCGCGTCGGCTTGTACCCTTCGGAGTATCGCGACGCTTATCAACGCCTGTTGGCGACCGGCAAAGTGGCGAAGGTTGTTCTGATGACTCACTTCGCCTGCGCAGACGAGCTGGGCAGTCCGTCGAGCGCAGAACAATGCGCGGTGTTCGACGCCACCTGCCAGGGGCTGTCGGCCGAAACCAGCCTGAAAAACTCGCCTGCCGTGATGGGCTGGCCGAAGATCCGCAGTGACTGGTCGCGTACCGGCATCATGCTGTATGGCGCCACGCCATTCGGCCAGCCGCAGCCACTGGCAGACCGTCTGCAGCCGGTCATGACCCTGGAATCGAAAATCATCAGCGTGCGCGAAGTGCCCGCCGGTGAAGCCGTGGGCTACGGCGCGACCTTCGTCAGCGACCAGCCTTTGCGGGTCGGCGTGGTGGCGATGGGGTATGCCGACGGTTACCCGCGTCATGCGCCGTCCGGAACGCCGATGCAGGTCGACGGCCACCCCTCCAGACTGCTTGGACGAGTGTCGATGGACATGCTCTGCGTCGACCTGACCGGGTTGCCGCAGTCCGGGCTTGGCAGCCGGGTCGAGCTGTGGGGCAAAGGCGTACACGCCAGTGAAGTCGCGGCGCAGGCTGACACGATTCCGTACCAGATCTTCTGCAATCTGCGTCGTGTGCCGCGTATCTATTCCGAAAACTGATTCCTGAGTCTGCCTGTTTCCCTCTTTCTGTGTCGGCATCGGTCGAAGTGTTGTAAATATTGAACGCTGTTGCCATGATGGCGTTCATACCGACTTGACCTGACAAATATTGGGGGAATGCCGCATTGGACGTGGGTGAACGGCTGCAATCGATCCGCAAGCTCAAGGGCCTGTCCCAACGAGAACTCGCCAAACGCGCAGGCGTGACCAACAGCACCATTTCCATGATCGAGAAAAACAGCGTAAGCCCTTCGATCAGCTCGTTGCGCAAGGTGCTGGGCGGCATCCCCATGTCGATGGTCGAATTCTTTTCGGAAGAAACCGTCCCGGAAAACGCGACCCAGGTGGTCTACAAGGCCAGCGAACTGATTGATATCTCGGACGGTGCGGTGACCATGAAGCTGGTCGGCAAGTCGCATCAGGGTCGCGCCATCGCGTTTCTGACCGAGACCTACCCGCCGGGCGCCGACACCGGCGAAGAGATGCTCGTTCACGAGGGCGAAGAAACCGGAATTCTTGTTGAAGGGCGGCTTGAGCTGGTGGTCGGGCACGAGACCTATGTGCTTGAAGCGGGCGACAGTTACTACTTCGAAAGCACCCGACCGCACCGCTTTCGCAACCCGTTCGATGCTCCGGCGCGACTGATCAGCGCTGCCACGCCCGCCAACTTCTGAACAGGCCCATCAAGATGAGTGCAGCGTGAACCTCACCCGCAAGCGCCTGAGCATCGCAGGCATCTTGACCCTCTGGGCACTTAACGCCCAGGCTGCCGACGCAGCCCGATCCCCTGACGACATCATCGCCGCCCACTGCGTGGCCTGTCACAGCGTCGGCCTGCTCAACGCGCCAAAAATCGGTGACACACCAGCCTGGGAAGCGCGTGCCAAAAAAGCCGGAGGCCTCGATGGCTTGCTGGCCAACACCGTCAAAGGCCTCAGCATCATGCCGCCGAAAGGCACCTGTGCCGACTGCACCGACGACGAACTCAAGAACGCCATACAGAGCATGTCCGGGCTGAAGTAACGTAGATTCTCGTTACCACGCTGGAGCCTGGGAACGAGAGAAAAGGCTGTGGGAGCACTTTCGCTTCTTCACCGGTCCAAGCTGCACCCAATAAGAATTCAGGAGAGCTGGGATGCCGTATTCCTGTTCCATCGAGCAAGCCGTCGATCACGTTCTGGCGCAATTACCCGAGCATATTCACCTCGGCATGCCGCTGGGGTTAGGCAAACCCAATCGGTTCGTCAACGCCCTGTACCAGCGCATCAGCCAGTTGCCCGAGCGCAAGCTGACGATCTACACCGCCCTGACACTCGGCCGCCCCACGCCCGGCGAAGGCTTGCAGGCGCGGTTTCTGGAGCCGTTTCTGGAGCGAACGTTCGGCGACTATCCAGAGCTGGAATTTCTCGCTGCCCTGCGCCGCGACAAACTGCCCGGCAATGTCCGCGTCCAGCAGTTTTTCATGCAGCCGGGCAGCCTGCTCGACAGTGCGCCGGCCCAGCAGGATTACGTCAGCAGCAATTACAGCCACGCCGCCCGTGACATCAACGCCAACGGCCTGAACCTGGTCGCGCAACTGGTGGCGCGTGATGAACAGCGTCCGGGCAAACTGAGCCTGAGCTGCAATCCGGACGTCACCCTCGACCTGCTGCCCATGATCGCCAAGCGTCGAGCCGCTGGAGAAACCGTTCTGATGCTGGGTCAGGTCCACGCCGACCTGCCGTACATGCCGGGCGACTCGGAGCTGGACGTTGACGCCTTTGACGTGCTGTTGAACGAAGACGAACACAGCACGCTGTTCTCCACGCCCAATATGCCGGTGGGTTATCAGGATCACTTGATCGGTCTGCATGCCAGCACACTGGTGCGCGACGGCGGGACGCTGCAGATCGGCATCGGCTCGATGGGCGATGCACTGACCGGCGCCTTGCTGGCGCGGCAGGCTGACAACGAAACCTGGCGCAGCCTGCTGGCCGACTTGAACATGAGCAACTGGCAGACCCTGATCGACCGGGAAGGCGGTACTCAACCTTTTGCCAGCGGCCTGTACGGTTGCAGCGAGATGTTCGTCAACGGGCTGCTGGTGCTGGCCGACGCCGGCATCGTGCGGCGCAAGGTGTACGCCGATGCCGAGCTGCAACGGCTGGCCAACATGGGCACGCTGGACGAAGACGCGCACCCCGAGGGCGTGGTCGTGCATGGCGGCTTCTTTCTCGGGCCATCGAGTTTCTATGCACGGCTGCGTGAACTGCCTGCCGAGCGGCTGGCGCAATTCAACATGACCGCCATCAGCTACATCAACGAGCTTTACGGCCAGGAAGACCTCAAGCGCCTGCAACGCCGCGATGCGCGCTTCATCAACAGCGCCTTCACCGTCACCCTGATGGGCGCTGCGGTGGCCGACCAACTGGAAGACGGCCGGGTGCTCAGTGGCGTGGGCGGTCAATACAACTTCGTCGCTCAGGCCCATGCGCTCGAAGGCGCCCGTTCGATTCTGATGGTGCGCAGCTGGCGCGAGTCAGGCGGCGAGGTCAGTTCCAATATTGTCTGGCAGTACGGGCATACCACCATCCCCCGGCACTTGCGTGACATCGTCGTGACCGAATACGGCATTGCCGATCTGCGCGGGCAGACGGACGCCACGGTGATCGAACGGATCCTGAATATCACCGACTCACGGTTTCAGCCAGGCTTGATCGAGCAGGCCCAGAAGACTGGCAAGCTGCCCAAAGACTTCCACCTCGACCCACGCTTCACCCAGAACACACCGGAGCGCCTGCGGGATATTTCAGCGCATTACCCGTCGCTGTTCACCGAGTACCCGCTGGGCTGTGATTTCACACCTGAAGAGCGCGATCTGCTGCGCGCACTGAACTGGCTGAAGAGCAAGCTCAAGCTCACTGAAATCCTTGAACTGGGCAAAGCCACCCTCGACGCACCGGAACCGGAAGCCTTCCAGCTGCACCTGCAACGCATGCAACTGGACAACCCGCAGGGCCTGCGCGAGGAGTTGTACCAGCGGCTGCTGCTGGCCGGCTTGCAAAATACGACCGGGCTGACAGGCTGATAATTTCGGCGAGCCCGGCAACCCGCGCCTTTGTTCATTCTCGTCCCCATGCTCCAGCGTGGGGACGCCGTTCTGGACGCTCCGCGTCCGACGTTGATGTGCGGTGGGGCGCAGACTTACAGGAGAGCCAACGCCAACTACACCACCGAAAACACCAGCATCAACGCAGCCATGATCCCGCACACAGCAAACAACTGCTGCAAACGCGGACCGGCCAGATAGCGAGCGATTTGCCTGCCACCGATCAGGCCAGCCACCGCGCCGAGTGCGAAGGGCGCGCCTACCGCCCAGTGCATGACGCCACTCAGTGACGCAATAACGACGCTGCCGGTCGAGACCAGCGCGATCACGGCCAGTGACGTCGCCACAACGCTTTTCATGTCCAGGTCGCTGTAACGCGTGAGCGCCGGAATGATCACGAATCCGCCACCGACGCCCAGCAGGCCCGACAGTAACCCCGAGCACATACCGGTCAGCGTCAAGGCGCGCAGGCACGGCATGGTCCAGCGCAGCCTTCCTTGCAGCGGGTTGAGCACGCAGGGCAGTGTTTCCGCCCGAGGTGCCGGTTGGCCGTCGCGCAATTCGCGGCTGGCCCTCATGAACATGCGCCCGCAGGCATACAGCAAAACGGCGGAAAAGATCAGCGCCAGCGGCGCATTGGGCACACGATGGGCGAGCCATAAACCCAAGGGCGCGACCAGCACGCCAATACCGGCGATATAGCCCGCAGCGCGATAGCGAACGATGCCCTGACGCAGCCCCAGCACGGCACCGACCCCGGCAGCCAGCCCCACCGCCAGCAGGCCGACAGGCGCGGCTTCGACAATCGTCAGACCCAGGCCGAAGACCAGCAACGGCACCGCGAGGATGCCACCGCCAGCGCCGGTCAATGCCAGCACTGTCCCGATGATTGCACCCAGCCCCGCACCCAACAGTTGATGCTCAACCATGTGGAACGTCAGCCTTCTTCGGTTTGGCCAGCCACTCGCGGCCCTTGAGCATGCCGTTCCAGTAAAGCGCAGGCAGCACGCTTTCCTTCAACCACCACGCCAGTCGGGTCGGCTTGCGCCCATCCAGCAACCAGTTCGGGAAGCTGGGCGCAACCTTGCCGCCGTACGTAAACTCGGCCAGCACGATCTTGCCTTTCTCGACGGTCAGCGGGCATGAACCGTAGCCGTCATAGGTGGCGGACGCTGTCAGGCGCCCCAGTGCGACCAGCACATTATTGGCCACTACCGGGGCCTGTTTGCGCGCAGCGGCAGCGGTCTTGGCGTTGCTGGTGTTGGTGGCGTCGCCCAGGCCGTGAATGTTGGCGAACTGCCGGTGCCGGAGCGTGGCCGGGTCCACGTCCACCCAGCCTGCGGCATCGGCCAACGGGCTGCTGCGGATGAAATCGGGAGCGATTTGCGGGGGCACCACGTGCAGCATGTCGAAGTGTTGCTCGACCGTTTCGCTGCTCCCGTCTGCCTGGGTGCGGATGAACGTAGCGCGTTTGCCCGGCCCGTCGACGGCCACCAGCCGGTGGCTGAACTTGAGGTCGATGGCGTAGCGGTCGACGTAACTCATCAGCGCAGGCACGTAGTCCGCAACACCAAACAACACGCCGCCTGCGTTGTAGAACTGCGTATTGATCTGCGCGAGGCGGCCGGTTTTCAGCCAGTGATCGCAGGACAGGTACATGGCTTTTTGCGGCGCGCCTGCGCACTTGATCGGCATCGGTGGCTGGGTGAACAGAGCGCGACCCTGCTTGAGGCCCTGGACCAGCGTCCAGGTGTAAGGCGCGAGATCAAAGCGATAGTTGGAGGTCACGCCGTTGGCGCCGAGGGTCTCGACCAGTCCATCGATGGCGGCCCAGTCCAGCTTCAGGCCGGGGCAGACCACCAGTTGCTGATAGCCCATCGTGCGCCCGTCTTCCAGTGTCAGCGTGTTGTCCTGCGGCGCGAACGATGCCACCGCAGCCTTGACCCACTGCACACCCTCGGGAATCAGCGAAATCATGCTGCGCGCGGTGGATTGCGGCTGAAAAATACCGGCACCGACCATCGTCCAGCCGGGCTGGTAATAGTGGGTGTCGGCGGGATCAACCAGCGTGATCTGCAACGAGGCATCACGGGCGAGCAGGCTGGCAGCGGTCGCGATACCGGCCGCGCCGCTACCGACGATCAATATCTGGCAGGAGGTGTTCGAATCAGTCATGGCAGGGATTCCGAAAGCGGGTACAGCTCAAAGTGCATTGAGCGGGATCTTCAGGTAGACGACGCCGTTGTCTTCCGGCTCGGGAAAATGGCCACCGCGCATGTTGACCTGTACCGCAGGCAGCATGAGAACCGGCATGTCCAGCGTGGCGTCACGGGCTTCACGCATGCTGACGAACGCGTCTTCATCAACGCCATCGTGAACATGAATATTGCTGGCACGCTGTTCGGCAACGGTGGTCATGTATTTCAAGGCACGCCCGTTGGGCAAGTAATCGTGGCACATGAACAGGAGGGTCTGCTGTGGCAGGGCCAGCAGCTTGCGAATAGAGCGATAGAGCGTGCGCGCATCGGCACCGGGAAAGTCGCAACGCGCGGTGCCGTAGTCAGGCATGAACAGCGTATCGCCGACGAACGCGACGACCTGTTCGCCCACCTGTATCCGATAACTGGTACAGGCCGGTGTGTGCCCTGGCGTGTGCATGGCTTTTACCTGAAGCCCGCCAATGGCGAATGAAGCGTCATCCTCGACCAGCACGTCGAACTGACTGCCGTTGCGCGCAAAACCGGACGGCGCATTGAACAGGGCCCCGAACGTTTCCTGCACAACGGTGATATGGCTGCCGATAACCACTTGACCGCCCAGCGCCTGCTTGAGATAGGGCGCCGCCGACAGATGATCGGCATGCACATGGGTTTCGAGAATCCATTGCACCGAGGCTTGCAGGCTGCGTACGCGGTCTATCATCCGGTCTGCTGACTCGGTACGGGTACGGCCGGATTTGGGGTCGTAGTCGAGCACGCTGTCGATCAGCGCGCACTGCCTGCTCTCCATGTCCATCACCAGATAACTGATGGTCCCGGTATCGCCGTCGAATAACGCTTCGACGTAAAGCTGTTCAGCAATAATCATGTGCAATTCCCATGGCTGTAAATCGCCCGGAGGCCGCTTCGGCGGGCAGGACGGTTGGCAGTCGTTGCCTTGTATTCTCAATAAACATGCCAACCGCTCTGAAACGCCTGCAACCCGGTAATTGCTCAGTAAGTGCAGGGGTGAGGTCAGTGCTGTGCTTTATACAAACGGCAGGCAGATCGACGTAACTGCCACTTTTTGGCAGCCGACTGGCAGTCAATGGCATAGACTGGCAGCCCGTCGGGTCAGCGGGCCTCTCGTTTTCAGGAGCAATCATGTCAGTTATCGCCACCGATTTTCCCGGCAGCCGCATGCAGTCGCTGGTGTCGTACCTGGAACATGACCTGCGCCCGACCATTGTGCTGGACATCAACTACAACATCATTGCTGCCAACACCGCCTACCAGCGACAGTTTGGTGTCGAGGGCACGCCGCACGTGGGCGAGAAGTGTTATCGGGTGTCCCATCAGTTCGCAGTACCGTGCGATCAGGCCGGTGAGCAGTGCCCGATGCGTAAGGCACATGAAACCCGGCTGCCGGAGCGTCTGCTGCATATTCACCACACGCCGCGCGGCCCGGAGCATGTCGATGTAGAGCTGCGGCCGATTCTGGATGGTCAGGGCGAGGTGATTGCCTATGTCGAGCGGCTGACATCCGTGGCAGTGGCATCGGTGCAGCCTCAGCAGCAAGGGCTGGTGGGGCGTTCGGCCGCATTCAAGGAAGTCCTGAGCGCGTTACAACGTGCTGCGCCCGCGCAGATTCCCGTGCTGTTGCAGGGCGAATCCGGGACTGGCAAGGAGTTGTTTGCGCGTGCGCTGCATGCCAGCAGCTCAAGGTCTGCCGGGCCGCTGGTGGTGGTCGATTGCACCGGGCTGACCGAGACGCTTCTGGAAAGCGAACTGTTCGGTTATGAAAAGGGCGCATTCACCGGCGCATTGCAGCGCAAGACCGGCCTGGCCGAAGCGGCTCATGGCGGTACGTTGTTTCTCGATGAGATCGGCGAAGTGCCGCTGGCCATGCAGGTCAAGCTGCTGAGGCTGATCGAGTCGGGCAGCTTTCGTCCGGTGGGCAGCCTGAGAACCGTACACTCCGACTTTCGGCTGGTGGCGGCCACTCACAAGCCGCTCAAGGACATGGTCGCCGAGGGCAGCTTTCGTCAGGATCTGTTCTACCGCATCAGTGCCTTCCCGATCCGCTTGCCGGCCTTGCGTGAGCGCAGCGAAGACCTGCCGCTGCTGATCGACAGCCTGCTGCAACGCACCTCACAAGGCGCCGCGCCGCGTGTCGATCCCGACGCCATGAAACTGCTGAATATGTACAGCTACCCCGGCAACATTCGGGAACTGCGCAACATCCTGGAACGCGCCCGGCTGTTTACCGATGACGGCGTAATCCGTGCGCAGGACCTGCCCGCTGAAGTGCGCGGGCATGGCGAGCCGAGCGGTGTGCCTTATCGCCGAGGTGATGACGGCCCGGAGAAACTCGCCCATGCGCTGCGAGTGTTCAAAGGCTCACGCAGTGAGCTGGCCAGAGAGCTGGGGCTGAGCGAACGCACTCTCTACCGGCGTTTGCGCGCACTGGGTATTGCGCGCTAAAGCACACAGCACGGCGTAGAGACTGTGACGCAGAGCGTCGCGAACGGCAGTCCCACGCTGAAGCGTGAGGCACGAGAGGTGTCCGGAAAAACGCAATCGTACCCATGTTCCGCGTGGGCAGTCAGGACGCTCCGCGTCCGCTCTTAACCGCGTTACTTGAACGTCACCACGCCACCCGCCAGCGATTCAACGCGTGCCAGCGACTCCACGCGATAGCCTTGTGCATCCAGCTCGGCACGACCGCCCTGAAAGGATTTTTCGATCACGATGCCCAGGCCGGCGACGGTGGCACCGGCCTGCTTGATGATCGAAATCAGTGCTTGCGAGGCTTTGCCGTTGGCCAGAAAGTCGTCAATGATCAGCACGTGGTCTGTGCTGTTCAAATGACGCGGCGAGATGGCGACGGTGCTTTCCACCTGCTTGGTGAACGAATACACAGTGGCCGACAGCAGGTTTTCAGTCAGGGTCAGGGACTGATGCTTGCGGGCGAAGATCACCGGCACGCCCATGTTCAGACCCGCCATGACCGCTGGCGCAATACCGGACGCTTCGATGGTGACAATCTTGGTCACGCCCGCGTCGGCGAACAGCCGGGCGAACTCGTCGCCGATGGCTTTCATCAACGCCGGATCAATCTGGTGATTGAGAAACGCATCGACTTTCAGCACCTGATCGGACAGTACGATGCCTTCTTCGCGAATCTTCTTGTGCAGTGCTTCCACTTCAATTCCTTGGCTGCGCCATTGCGCAATAAATGATCAATTTCGTGAGTCGGCTAGCGTTTCAGCATGGCGCGAATGTCGGCCAGCGCGGTGTTGCCGCGTACCGCTTTAACTTCTGTCGGTGTGTCGTCGTTGCCTTCCCAGGCCAGATCGTCCGGGGGCAGCTCATCCAGAAAACGACTGGGCGCGCAGTCGATGATTTCCCCGTACTGCTTGCGTTTGGCAGCGAAGGTGAACGCCAGCGTCTGCCGCGCGCGGGTAATGCCCACGTACGCCAGGCGGCGCTCTTCTTCGATGGTGTCGGCTTCGATGCTGGAGCGGTGCGGGAGGATTTCTTCTTCCATGCCCATGATGAACACGTACGGAAACTCCAGCCCCTTGGACGCGTGCAGGGTCATCATCTGCACACCCTCGGCACCGTCTTCCTCTTCCTGCTGACGCTCGAGCATGTCGCGCAAAACCAGCTTGCCGATGGCCTCCTCGATGGTCATGCCGCCTTCTTCGTCTTTTTCCAGCGTGTTTTTCAACGCCTCGATCAGGAACCAGACGTTGCTCATCCGGTAATCGGCGGCCTTTTCGCTGGAGCTGTTCTGCCGTAGCCAGTTCTCGTAATCGATGTCCATGACCATGCTGCGCAGGGCGGCGATCGGGTCGTTCTGCGCGCATTGCTGACGCACGCCGTCCATCCAGCGTTTGAAGCGCTGCAGTCGATCGGTGAAACGGCTGTCCAGATGCTCGCCAAGGCCGATCTCGTCGGTGGCGGCGTACATCGATATTTTGCGCTCGGTGGCGTAGTTGCCGAGCTTTTCCAGCGTTGTCGAACCGATTTCCCGACGCGGAACGTTGATCACGCGCAGGAAGGCGTTGTCGTCGTCCGGGTTCACCAGCAATCGGAAGTAAGCCATCAGGTCCTTCACTTCCTGACGACCGAAAAAGCTGTTGCCGCCCGACAGGCGATACGGCACCTGATGGTGCTGCAGCTTCAGCTCGATCAGTTTGGCCTGGTAATTACCGCGATACAGAATGGCAAAGTCGCTGTAAGGCCGGTCGGTGCGCAGGTGCAGGGTAAGGATCTCCATCGCCACCCGCTCGGCCTCGGCGTCTTCATTGCGGCAGCGGATCACGCGGATCTCGTCGCCATGCCCCATGTCGGACCACAGCTGCTTTTCGAAGGCATGCGGGTTGTTGGAGATCAGCACGTTGGCGCAGCGCAGGATACGACTGGTAGAGCGGTAGTTCTGCTCCAGCATGACCACTTTCAGCGACGGATAATCGTCCTTGAGCAGCATCAGGTTTTCCGGCCGCGCACCGCGCCAGGCGTAAATCGACTGGTCGTCGTCGCCCACCACCGTGAACTGGTTGCGCGAACCGATCAGCAGTTTCACCAGCAGGTACTGGCTGGCGTTGGTGTCCTGGTATTCATCCACCAGCAGGTAACGCACCTTGTTCTGCCACTTTTCCAGAATGTCGGCGTGTTCCTGGAACAGCTTGACCGGCATCAGGATCAGGTCGTCGAAGTCCACCGCGTTGTACGCCTTGAGCGTGCGCTGATAATGGGTGTAGACGATGGCGGCGGTCTGCTCCTTGGGGTTGCGGGCGTTTTCCAGCGCCTCGGCAGGCAGGATCAGGTCGTTTTTCCACGAGCCGATCATGTTCTTGATTTCGTCGACGCCATCGTCGCCCGAATACTCTTTTTGCATGATGTCGGTCATCAAGGCCTTGACGTCGGTCTCGTCAAAGATCGAGAAACCCGGCTTGTACCCCAGCCGCGTGTGTTCCTTGCGGATGATGTTCAAGCCCAGATTGTGAAAGGTCGAGACCGTCAGGCCACGTCCTTCGCCGCCTCGGAGCAAGGTGCCGACCCGCTCTTTCATCTCGCGCGCGGCCTTGTTGGTGAAGGTCATGGCAACGATGTACTGGGCACGGATCCCGCAATTCTGGATCAGGTGGGCGATTTTGCGGGTGATCACGCTGGTCTTGCCGGAACCGGCACCGGCGAGCACCAAAAGAGGGCCGCCGACGTAGTTCACGGCTTCCTGCTGCCGGGGATTGAGTCGGGACATGGCGGTATGAAGAGTCGTCTGCAAAAAAGGTCGGGCATTTTAACAGGCCCACGCGTTTGTGCAGTGATCATCGTGGCAGGCAGTGACCGCTATCTAATTTTTCTGTTTTTGTTACATTTGCGCCGCGACGCGACGATACGTGTATCTGTTGCGCTCCTGCGAGAGTGCGGCCACCGGTTTTTCCTTTGTACTTAGGAAGTTAGATTGCCTACACCTGTCGAACCCCTGCGATTGCTTTTATTGGCACACGAGCCTGCCTGGCAGGCGCTTCTGAACGGTTGCGTCGCCGCCCGGGACGGCAACATCGTATTGCTGCATGGTGCGAACTGGGACGTTTTCAGCGCCCAATACGGTAACGAGCGCAATACCGTGCTATTGACCACCCCCGACCTCCAGCCCCGGACCGGAACCTGCCTGTTACCGACGGTCGTGCTGCTGGAAGAGGAACCGCTGGTCGGACCGAGCGGTGTCAGCGACTGGCTGGTGCGCGATACATTGACCGGCGATGTCCTGCGCCGCTGCCTGCGTTATGTGCATGAGCGCAGTCTTCTGGAAGAGACCCTGCGACGTCTGGCCGGCCAGGATCCGTTGACCGGCATTGCCAACCGCCAGGGGTTTCAGGCACTGCTGGCCAACCGTCTGGCAGAGGGCGGCCATCTGGCGATGGGGCATCTGGACCTGGACAACTTCCGCCATGCCAACGACTCGCTGGGGCATCAGGCGGGTGACAGGCTGATCCTGCAAGTGGTGGCGCGCCTGAAAAACCAGCTCGACGCCGGCGATCAGATCGCACGTCTGGGCGGCGACGAATTTGCCCTGTTGATCGATACCCGAACAAAACCCGCACGCGCCACGCAACTGGCCGAACGCATTACTGACGTTCTGGCCGAGCCTTACTGGGTCGATGGCGAAAGCCTGCTGCTCGGTTGCAGCCTGGGCATCGCTCACTCACACACCCGCTCCGAAGCCGACCCGCTGATGTGGCACGCCCATATCGCGATGCGTCAGGCCAAGAGCATGCAGGGCTGCACGTTTCACCAGTTCGATGAACGCATCAACCGCAACGCCCGCAGCCTTGCCGATCTGGAAGGCGAACTGCGACGAGCCTTGCGCCGCGACGAAATGGAGCTGCATTACCAACCGCGACTGTGCCTGAACACCGGTCGTGTGGTGGGCCTCGAAGCGCTGGTGCGCTGGCGTCATCAGGCGCGCGGGTTACTGCCACCCAGCGAGTTCGTGCCGCTGGCCGAGCAAAGCGGGCTGATCGTGCCGCTGGGTTACTGGGTCATGCTTCGTGCCTTGCGCGATATGCAGACGTTGCGCGAACAGGGGTATGCGCCGCTGCACATGGCGATCAACCTGTCGTTTCGCCAGTTTCAGGACAGTCAGTTGTTGCCGACCCTGAGCCGCCTCATAGAGGAACACAGCGTGGACGCCCACTGGCTGGAGTTCGAGCTGACCGAAACAGCCATCATGCGGCGCAGTGATCAGGTCAGACAGACTATGGATGCATTGCAGCGCCTGGGGGTACGGTTCTCGCTGGACGACTTCGGCACGGGGTATTCATCGTTCATGCACCTCAACAGCCTGCCCATCGCGCTGCTCAAGATCGACATGGGGTTTGTCAGCCAGATGGAGTCACGCGAAGAAAACCGCAAGCTGGTCAACGCGATGATCAACCTGGCGCACAACCTGAACCTGGAGGTGGTTGCCGAAGGCGTTGAAACCGCCGGGCAACTGGAGTTGCTGCGCGGTTTCGGGTGCGATCAGGTGCAGGGCTACCTGCTGAGCCGGCCGCTGCCGCTGGAGGATCTGATGGCGTATCTGCATGCCGAAGCCGCACGGCCGGGTGTCTCGAAGTCCGGCTAAGCGTGCGCCGGTTCAGCTCGGCACCACCGCCCCGGCGGCGGCCTGACGCAAGAGCCGCGCGGTCTTCCATTCAAACGCATACGTCAGCGCCACCGCCGAGCAGAACAGGCCCAGCGCCAGTCCCCACCACACACCTGATGCGCCAGCGTCGGTAGAGAAGCCGAGTACCCAGGCGGCAGGCGCAGCGATCAGCCAGTAACAGCCCAGACCGATCAGAAAGGTCGTGCGTGCATCCTTGAGCCCGCGAATCGCGCCCATGGCAATCGTCTGGGTGCCGTCGAAGAACTCGAACAACGCGGCAATGGCCAGCAGTTTTGCGGCCAGCACCACAATCTCTGCAAACGCCGGGTCATTGATATCCAGAAACAGACCGATGACCGCATGCGGTGCGAGCCAGAACAGCATCCCGAACATCAGCATCACGGCGCCGCCAAAGCCGATGCCCAGACGGCCAGCCAAACGCACCATCGCCAGGTTGCCCGCACCGTAATGCTGACCAATACGCATGGTCACCGCATAAGACATGCCCACTGGAACCATAAACGCCATCGACACCGTCTGCAGGGCAATCTGATGCGCAGCCATTTGCGTGCTGCCCATCGCGCCCATGCAGAACGCTGCGAAGGTGAACAGCCCGACTTCCACCGCGTAGGTTCCGCCAATCGGCAGACCGAGACGCCACAGTTCTTTCAGGTGGCTGCGCGAGAGCTTTGAAAGCCCCTTGCGGATCGGATAGGCCGCGTAGGCCGGATGCCGCTTGATATGCAACGCCAGCGCCAGAGCCATGCAGTTGGTCACAACCGCGGTGACCAGCCCGATCCCCATCAGCCCCAGATTGGGCAGACCGAGCCATTGATGGATCATTGCGTAATTGAGAACGAAGTTCGCCGCCGCGCCTGCCAGGCTGATGGTCATGACCGGACCCGCGCGACCGAGCGCGCTGGTGAAGCCGCGCAGCGCCATGAAGCTGAGCAGGCCGGGGAGGGCGAGCGGCAACGTGATCAGAAATTGAGACGCCATGTGGACGTTGGCTTCGGCCTGTCCGAACTGCAACAGAATCGGCTCAAGATTCCACAACAACAATGCAGCGATCAGCGCCATGCCCCAGGCCAGCCACAACCCGGCCTGCGTCAGACGGGTTGCACCCTCGGTGTCGCCGGCGCCATGACGAATCGAGACCAGCGTGCCGACTGCCGCCATCACCCCGACACAGAAAAACGACACGAAGCTGTAAGTGGCAGCACCCAGCCCGCCGCCCGCCAGGGCTTCGGGGCCGATCTTGCCCATCATTACCGTGTCGGTGAACACCATCAGCATGTGCGCCATTTGTGATGCGATCAGCGGCCCGGCCAGGCGCAGGATGATCCAGAGTTCTTTGAAGGCGGGCTGCTGCATGTCGGCAATGCTCTAAGACGGAGGTCGAACGGGCGCTTATTCTGGGCCGGTTCGCGCGCAAGCACAAAACGATAAATCCGATGCGCTGCATGACTAAAACTCATGGATAAGAATTTGCGTTACAGTCACCGCTTACCGTCAGCAGGAAGCGCCCATGCCCCGCAGTCTCCCTCCTCTATATGCACTAAGAGCATTTGAAGCTGCGGCACGGCACACCTCGTTCACGCGGGCGGCTGAAGAACTGTCGATTACCCAAAGTGCAGTAAGCCGCCATATCCGTACGCTGGAAGAACATTTTGCCTGTCGCCTGTTTCAGCGTAACGGGCGCAACTTGCAACTGACCGAATCGGCCCGTGCGCTTTTGCCCGGCGTGCGCGATGGCTTTCTGGCACTGGAGCGAGCCTGCAGCACCTTGCAGACCGAAGAGGGCATTCTGCGCATGAAAGCGCCCTCGACCCTGACCATGCGCTGGTTGCTGGCACGCCTCAGTCGCTTCCGTCATCTGCAGGTCGGCAACGAGGTGCAGCTGACCAGCGCCTGGATGGACATTGATGCCGTGGACTTCACACAGGAGCCGTTCGACTGCGCAATCCTGCTCAGCCACGGGCATTTCCCGTCGGATTGGGAAGCCACCTTGCTGTTCCCGGAATTATTGATTCCTGTCGGAGCTCCGACCTTGCTGCAAGACCCGCCGTGGGACGTCGAACGTCTGGCCAAAGCGGAATTGCTGCACCCGACGCCCGATCGACGCGACTGGCGCACCTGGCTGAACCGTATGGGCCTGGCAGACCAGGTTTCGCTCAAGGGCGGGCAGGTATTCGACACCCTGGAGCTGGGAATGATTGCGGCGGCACGCGGTTATGGCGTGTCGATGGGCGATCTGTTGATGGTTGCAGAAGACGTGGCGCAAGCCCGCCTGAGCATTCCGTGGCGCACGGCGGTGTTCAGTGGCGAGAACTATTATCTGGTCTGACCGCGTACAAGGCCCGGCGCAGAGCGGTTACGCCGCCTCAGCGATTTTCTTCAGTCGGAAGTGAAGGCAATGGAGTTGCCTTTAGTTGAAATATTAAGTTGAAAATATAGTTAATATCGAACTGCCATCACTTTATACTGTCGCGCATCGCGCTCAAGTAACGACCTTACTGGCCGAAGCATTGCTTAACGACCGTCTCATCCGACGGCATAAAAACCTTAACTAAAATAAGCTGAATGGTAAGCCACGGACCCGGCGACTCCAATCATTTGGCGTGGAGTCTCTATGTCCAAGCCCCGTACACGAATTGCCTCGCAACTCGGTATTGCTCTGGCCGTGATCCTGGCCGTCGTCATCAGCGGCAGTACTTTGTTCGCGTTGAGGTCTCTGGATGCGTCCAACCTGGTCATTCGCGAAGAACACATGTCGAGCGAAGCCAGGCTGCTCGCCGATCAGCTCAGCACCTTCCACAGCACGTTGCGGGACAGCACACAGCGCCTGAGCGGGTTGTTCGAGAAGCGCTTCGCCGAGGGACTGAGCCTGCAAGTCGACAAACCGGTGACGGTGGCGGGCACTCAGACTCCGGGCCTGTATCTGCGTGACACCCCACTGAACAACGATTTTGCCGAAGTCGATGAATTTCGCTCGATGACCGCAGGCGTGGCGACGATCTTCGTGCGCAGCGGCGATGACTTCATCCGCATCAGCACCTCCTTGAGCAAGCAGGACGGCACCCGCGCCATCGGCACCGTACTGGATCGCAAAGGTGCAGCTTACGAGCGCTTGATGGCCGGCCAGAGCTACGTGGGCAAAGCGGTCTTGTTTGATCGCTATTACATGACTCAATACAGCCCGGTCCGCGACAGCAGCGGCAAAATCATTGCGGCGCTGTTTGTAGGCTTCGACTACACCGACGCGCAGAAAACCCAGTTCGACAACCTGAAGAGCTTCCGTATCGGCTCTACCGGTTCATTGGCACTGCTGGATGAAAAGGGCACCTGGCTGGTTCCGCCGGCAGGCGTCAAATCTCTGGACGCCGCCGCGAAGGCCGTTGCCGACCTGGCCAGCAAACCGGGCAAGGCGCAGTTCTGGCGTGAAGGTGACGATGACTTTTACAGCGTTGGCCAGCCGTTCGCCGGTGGCCCCTGGACCGTCATTGCCAGCATGCCCCGCGATGAAATCAGCGAAGTGACCTGGAGCGTGGGCACACAACTGGCCATCGGCAGCGTGCTGGCCATGCTGATTGCTGTTATCAGCGCCATCTGGCTGCTGCGCAGCAAGTTGCGTCCGCTGTCCGAACTGGTGCGTCAGGCCGATGCACTGGGCGCGGGCGACCTGAGCGTTCGCCTGAACGTCACCAGCAATGATGAGATCGGTCAGTTGTCCGGCAGCTTCAACAAGATGAGTGAAGCACTGTCGTCAATGGTCTCGCATATCCGTACGGCTGCGCAGGAAGTCAGCACGCGCGCCAACGCATTGTCCGGCTTGTCCGGTGGCGCTTACGAGGGCATGGAGCAACAGTCCGGCGAAATCACCAGCATGGCCGGTGCCGTTGAAGAGTTCAGCGCCACGTCGATGAACATCGCTGACAACATGGGCAACACCGAGCGTCTGGCCCAGGAAAACGCGCAACAGACCCGCATTGGCCGCACCTCGATGGAGGAAGCGTCTTCGTCACTGCAACAGATCGCAACCTCTTTGAGCAGCACCGCAACGGTTATCGACACACTGGGCCAGCGCTCCCAGGAAATCGGCAGCATTGTCGGGGTGATCACCTCGATTGCCGACCAGACCAACCTGCTCGCCCTCAACGCCGCCATCGAAGCTGCACGTGCCGGGGAACAAGGTCGCGGCTTCGCCGTGGTGGCGGACGAGGTGCGCAGCCTGGCCTCACGGACCCGTGAAGCCACTGACGAAATCTCCGGCATGATCGCCAGTATTCAGCAGGAAACCGGCAACGCCATCAGCACCATGCAGCAGGGCAACACATTGATGCAGGAAGGCTTGTCGCTCAACGCCAAAGTGGCGTCCGCACTGGCTCAGATTGACGAGCAGAGCCGCTCGGCTGGCCATCAGTTCGCAGCGATCACCACCGCGACCCAGGAACAAAGCAGCACCGCGACCATGCTCAGCAGCAACCTGCAAAGCATTGCCATGGCCAACAGCGAACAACGCCAGGTGATGTCCAACCTCGCGATCACCGCTCAGGAACTGAACAGCCTCGCGACCGAACTGCGCAACGAGGTTGACCGGTTTCGTTGAGGGCTCTTAACGCCGATCCAGCCAGTCAACTAGCGTGTCAATGTGTAAGCATTGGCACGCAGTACGGTGCTCAATATCCTGACTATGCGGCGTATAGTTTGAAAGCTCCTACACTCTTTTACTGACTCCAAACCCGACGCAGAGACTTCAGCAACATCCCCGGCATCTCCCTCCTCGCGTTACTCGTCAAGGATCTCGACCATGAAGCAGTATGTTGAAAACTATCGGCCCACCGAAGGCTTTCCTCCCGCAACAGGCCATGTAGAAGGCGACTCGGTGTCTCCCAAGGCGATGATTTTCCATATTCTGAAAGATCTCACCGGCGACGTGGAAGTTCTGGATATCGGGTTCGGCTCCGGCACGCTGGGGGCCTTGATCAAATCGAATCCGGACACTGCGCACTGGTCGGTGGATGGCATCGATGGCTGGGAGGCTAATTGCCAGAATTCGCAATTGTATGAAAACGCGACCTACCGCAACGTCTGGCACGGCCTGGCTCAGGAGCTGTCATCCGAGCGACTGGCTCAGTACCGGATCATCTGCCTGCTGGACGTGGTCGAGCATTTGACTGCGGACACTGCCAAATGGCTGGTGCGCACGCTGCTCTCCAGCCTGGGGCCGGATTCCTACCTGTTCATCAGTACGCCGCTCTGGTTTTATCCACAGGACGCTCAACAGGACGGCGATCTCGAGGAACACCTGATCGGCGTTCCGGCCTCATCGATGATGGCGTTGTGTCCGCACCTGTATGCGGTCAATCAGCCATTGATCGGCGGTTTCGTCTTCAGCCGCCGCAGTCTGGATTTCGTGGAGTTTTTTCAACCGACTGCGGATAAATCATTTTCGTATGAGAAGGGCATGAAGGTCGCCAAAGCGGTTGGAATGAAATTCGACCCCAATGTCGCGTTTACGATGGACTGACTCGCGCTCGGCATGCCGGGAACGTGTCCAACCCCGCTTGCCACCCCGGCGTGACAAGGCTGAAGAACCGGCACGGGCATCGGCAACAGCCTGCAGATGCCCGGAAGCGACATCAAAAGACTGATTTATGACACTTTTATTTCAATGACCCTCACCCTGTGCGATGCTGGCGCCAAGGCCAAAGGCCGACTAAAAGCTTAGTAGAGCGTTACTCCCTTTCCCCGCTCGCTACAGGCTGCATCTTTCAATTCATCGCCTGAACGGGCAAACCTCAGGGGGCTTTCAGCGTGCTGACCCTGCTCGATTTGCTATCTGCCGTCGCCCTGCTGATCTGGGGCACGCACATCGTGCGCACTGGCATTCTTCGTGTCTACGGAGCGCAACTGCGCCGCTTGCTCGGCCATAACATGTCCAAACGGCCATTGGCATTCATCGCCGGTATTCTGGTGACCGCACTGGTGCAAAGCAGTAACGCCACCGCCATGCTGGTGACGTCTTTTGTCGGCCAGGGATTGATGACGCTGACGCCTGCACTGGTGATCATGCTGGGGGCCGATGTCGGGACGGCGTTGATGTCTCGCGTGCTGACGTTCGACCTGTCGTGGCTGTCGCCACTGCTGATTTTCCTTGGCGTGGTGTTCTTTCTGTCACGCAAGCAAACCCGTGCGGGCCAGTTGGGTCGGGTCAGTATCGGTCTGGGACTGATCGTGCTGGCGCTGCAATTGATTGTCGCGGCCGCCGCGCCCATCACTCAGGCGGCCGGGGTAAAAGTGCTGTTTGCCTCGCTGACCGGTGACCTGCTGCTGGACGCGCTGGTGGGGGCCATGTTTGCGCTGATTTCCTATTCCAGCCTGGCAGCCGTATTGCTGACGGCCACACTGGCAGGCACGGACGTCATCGGCTTGCCGGTCGCGATCGGTCTGGTGATCGGCGCCAACATCGGCAGCGGTCTGCTGGCCTTTCTCAGCACCAGCATGCAGAACGTTCCGGGGCGGCAGGTGGCGTTGGGCAGCCTGCTGTACAAGCTGCTCGGCCTGCTGTTGATCATCCCGGTGCTCGACCCGCTGGTTGAATGGATCGACACGCTGGGCTTCCGCCCGCAGGAACTGGTCATCGGCTTCCACTTGATCTACAACACTGCGCGCTGCCTGATCATGGTGCCCACGGTCGGGCCGATGGCGCGACTGTGTGCGGCCTTGCTGCCGCAGCAGAACGAGGTCGGCGGCCTGGCCAAACCTCGCCATCTGGACCTGACCGCCCTGGCGACGCCCAGCCTTGCGCTGGCCAACGCCGTGCGCGAAACCCTGCGCATGGGCGACCTGATCGAGAGCATGCTCGGTTCGATGCTGGCTGTGCTGCGTGGCACTCAGACAGCGGTCACTCAAGAAGTACGAAGCCTCAACGACGATGTCGAAGCGTTGTACAGCGCGATCAAGTTGTACCTGGCGCAGATGCCGCGTGAGGACCTCGGCGAGCACGATAATCGTCGCTGGGCCGAGATCATCGAGCTGACCATCAACCTGGAGCTGGCCAGCGGCCTGATCGAACGCATGCTACGCAAGATCCAGCAGCAGAAGACGGCGCATCGCCGGTCGTTCTCCGAAGTCGGCCTTGAAGAGCTTGCCGACCTGCAGATCCAGTTGCAGTCAAACCTGCGCCTGGGCCTTTCGGTATTTCTCAGCGGCGACCCTGAAAGCGCACGGCAATTGCTGCGCGAGAAACGCCGCTTCCGCGCGCAGGAACGGCGTCTGGCGCACGCTCACGTCAGCCGCTTGCGGCAGAAGGTCGTGCAAAGCATCGAGACCAGTTCGCTGCACCTGGAGCTGATTGCTGACATGAAGCGCCTGAACTCGCTGTTCTGCAGCAGCGCCTACGCGGTGCTGGAAACCACCGACACGGGTGCCCTGTCGAGCGAGGACGAGCCTGAACGATCACTGTGAACGTAAGGGCCGGGGTGAAGTCTGTTAAACATACCGGCCCGCCAGGAAAGCTGTTTTATGCGTTGCCTGCTGTTCGCTTGTCTGCTTCTCGGTTCGCTCCCTTCGTTTGCCCTTGACCGTCTTCAGGTCGAGGGCTATCTGCTGCCCAACGGTTTGCAAATCCTGCTCAAGCCGGGTTACGAAAAGGGCCATGTCGCCATTCGACTGGTGGTGGGCATTGGCTTTGATGACTTTCCCTGTCAGGACAAAGAGCTGCCGCACCTGCTCGAACACCTGCTTTTCAGTGGGGTCGATGACAGCGGCGAAGGGGGCCTTGAAGAGCGCATGCAGGCCTTGGGCGGCGAGTGGAATGCGTTCACCAGCAATACCGACACCACGTTTGTGATCGAAGCGCCCGCACGCAATCAACGCAAGGTCCTGGACCTGTTGCTCGACATCATGACCCGCACAGAACTCAGCCAGGCGCGCCTGGACGGCGTCAAACGGGTGGTCGAACGCGAAGACGGCGGGCACTTTTCACATTTGCAGCGCTTGCTGGACCGCCGCGATTCAGGCCGCAGCGCCAGCAACCAACTGGCGGTGGAGCTGGGCCTCAAATGCGCTGAACGCCCCGAAGTGGATGACATAAAGCTTGAGCACATCGAAGAGGTGTTCGCCAACTGGTACGCCCCCAACAACATGACGCTGATTGTGGTGGGCGACCTCGACAAGCTGCTGCCGGCTTATCTGGAACGCACCTACGGCAAGCTGGCGCCTACCGATCCGATTGATCACCCCCCGCTGGCCCAGAGCAATGGCTCCGCCGAACCGCGCCGTGAACTGGAACGCGGTGGGCTGGGTGCGAATGCAAAGCTTCATTTGGTCTACCCCGAGCCGCAACTGGACGACCAGCACGATGAAACCTGGAACCTGGTCAAAGCCTATCTGGACTGGGCGCTCTACACCGAGCTGCGCCTGAAGCGCAACCTGTCCTACGGCCCCTCGGCGGAGCGCGAAGTGTTCGGCGATGTCGGGTTTCTGAGCCTGAACGCTGATGTCGAACGTGACGACGTCACAGAAGCCGAGCAGGATATCCGGGCACTGATCGACAACCTGCAAAAAGACGGCATGCAGCCCGCCACGTTTGCCCGGCTGCAGCAGCTCGCTATCGACAGGCAATCGTGGGCCACGCAAGGCAACAGTGCGCTGGCCGACTACTATTGGAGCGCGCTCAACGATTATGAGAACGGGCGCTTTGACGATCCGGCCAAGCGCATCAAGGCGGTCAGTCTGGAAACCGCCAATCGGGCCATGCGGCAGTTGCTCGCTCAGCCAGGCTACATGCGCATCGAGAAGCCTTTGCTCAGCTACGACGGCCTGTACGGGGTGATTGCCGGTGTACTGAGCCTGATTGCACTTCTGGCCGTCTGGCGCTGGCGAGCACGGCGCAAATAGCATTCTGATGTCGAACCGCACAGACGGTTCAGGCCCCGCGCAGCGTTTGTTACGCTGCGCGTTTTTTTGTAGGAACAGAACCGAGTGAACAACCGACATGCTTGACCTGAACCGCTATGTGACACCCGTGCTCAACTTGATGCAGCGCTATCCGGGGCTCATTGCGGCGTTTGGTTTCGTCTCCGGCATCGCCAGTTTCATTCTGGTTGATCGCCAGGAAGGGCTGGCGACCTGGATCGCCGTCGTGATGCTGATCAGCTGGCTGTGGCTGATGGTCGAAAACACCATGGTCGGGCTGCTCAACAAGGCTTTGGGCCGCGAGATTCCACAAGGCCTGCTGCGCTACGGCACACAGATGATCCATCAGGAAAGCCTGTTCTTCGTGCTGCCGTTCTTTTTCATCACCACCACCTGGAACAGCGGTCAGGCGGTGTTCACAGCGGCTTTGGGCGCAGCCGGGCTGATCTCGATCATCGACCCTCTGTATTACAAATGGCTGGCCCCGAAGCGTTGGCTGTTCATGACACTGCACACGCTGACCCTGTTTGCCGCCTTGCTCACGGCGCTGCCCATCATTTTGCACCTGACCACAGCCGAAAGTTACAAACTGGCACTGGGCGTCGCCATGCTGCTGTCGGCACCCAGCCTGATGTCGAGCTTCGCACTGAACACCTGGCGCAGCGCGCTGACCGTGATCGCGATGATTCTGGCCATCGGCGCCGCGGGCTGGCTGCTGCGTTCGTGGGTGCCGCCCGCGACGCTGTGGCTGACCGAAGTGGCGGTCAGCCCGGATTTCGATAACAAGAACCGCACCCCGGGCGACAGCATCTCGCTGATCAGCGTCAAACAACTGCGCAACAGCGGCCTGTACGCGTACACCGCGATCAACGCACCGCGTGGTCTGGACGAGCGTATCTACCATGTGTGGTGGCACGAGGGTAAAGAGATGGACCGCATCGCCCTGGACATCCACGGCGGGCGCAAGGAAGGCTATCGCGCCTGGACGCGCAAGCAGAACTTCCCTGAGGACGTCACCGGTCGCTGGCAGGTGAGGGTATTGACCGAAGACGGGCAGATGATCGGCGTGCTGCGTTTCGTGGTGACCGATAACGATCAACCGACAGAGAAGCGCCCGACCGGCCGGATAATCAAACTCAAGCCGGGTGGCGACTCGACGGAAGACGCCACGCCTGAAGCAGCCCCTGAAAAGCCTGCCGCTAGCGAACCGAGGCCGGAGGCCCCGGCCGCTGAGCCTGCGCCGGCTGAATCGGCGCCCGCTGCACCGGCGCCGTGATGCCTCAGGTGGCGGTGGCGCCGAAGAACCAGTAGCAGACGAAGATCGCCGCCACGACGCCGGAAAACTCGGCCAGCAGCGCGCAACCGACAGCATGGCGGGCGCGCTGAATGCCCACGGCACCGAAATACACCGCCAGCACGTAGAACGTGGTTTCGGTACTGCCCTGAATCGTCGCGGCAGCCAGCGCGGCGAAGCTGTCCACGCCCTGGGTCTGCATGGTTTCGATCAGCAGGGCGCGGGCGGCACTGCCAGAGAAGGGTTTGACCATCGCCGTCGGCAATGCGTCGACAAAACGCGTGTCCAGCCCCAGCCATTCCACCACATGGCGAATGCCTTCCAGGCCGAAGTCCAGCGCACCGGAAGCGCGCAGCACGCCCACCGCGCAGAGCATGGCGACCAGATAGGGCAGCAGGCTTTTGGCGACGTCGAAGCCTTCTTTCGCGCCTTCGACAAAGGCTTCGTAAACCAGCACCTTGCGCAGCGTGCCGATGATCAGAAACATCATGATCAGGCCGAACAGCGTGAGGTTGCCCAGAATGGACGACAGCCCTGCCAGCGCGGCAGCCGACAGCGTACCGAGGAAGGCCATGAACGTGCCCAGCAGCAGCGCGCCGGGGATCAGGTAGGCGAGCACCACAGGGTCCCAGAGGCGCAGACGCTGCATGAACGCCACCGACAGCAAGCCGACAATGGTCGACACGCTGGTGGCCAGCAGGATCGGCAGAAACACCAGCGTCGGGTCGGGCGCACCTTGCTGGGCGCGATACATGAAGATCGTCACCGGCAGCAGCGTCAGGGACGAAGCGTTGAGCACCAGAAACAGGATCTGCGCATTACTGGCGGCGGTCTTGCTCGGGTTCAGTTCCTGCAACGAACGCATGGCCTTCAGGCCGATAGGCGTGGCCGCGTTGTCGAGCCCCAAGGCGTTGGCGGCAAAGTTGAGGGTGATCAGCCCCAGCGCCGGATGGCCCGGCGGGACTTCCGGCATCAGGCGCAGGAACAGCGGCCCGAGCACCTTGGCCAGCCAGTCGACAATACCGGCCTTCTCGGCGATGCGCAGAAAACCGAGCCACAGGGTCAGGGTACCGAACAACAGGACCATGACCTCGACCGAGAGCTTGGCCATCGCGAAGATGCTTTCGACCATCGCCGCAAAAATTCCCGCATTGCCGCCCACGAGCCATTGCACCAGCGCGGAAATCGTCGCCACGACAAAAAAACCAAGCCACAGGCCATTAAGCATCGGATAGTCCCCCACAAGATGCGGGGATGATAACGGCGGGGTGCGCTGGAGGGAAATCGGCTGCCTTGCGTGACGCACTGCGTCACAGATCTGCGTCGCAACGCATACTCAAGATCGGACGCAGAGCGTCCAGAACGGCATGCGACGCGGAGCGTCGCACGATAGTTGAGTTCCGATGAGCAGGAACCACGCGGCTTCTGCCCGGAGGGCGTGGGAGCGGACTTGTCCGCGATGGGCTGCGTTTTGCTGCCGGTTCCCGGCAGTTCGCGGACAAGTCCGCTCCCACATTAACGCCCGGTACACTTCCACGGCCTTCGGCCAGAATCAAAAGCAGACGTGTGTATGACGATGAGCTTAGAGCGTGGGAACGATACCCGGCGTGCTCAGCGCCCGGCCAGCAACGCCTGGCCACGAACCACGGCGGCGCGAACCTGTTCGGGGGCGGTGCCGCCGATGTGGTTACGCGCATTCACCGAGCCTTCCAGGGTCAGCACGGCGAAGACATCCTGCTCGATCTGGTTGCTGAATTGACGCAGCTCTTCCAGGCTCATTTCCGCCAGGTCCTTGCCGGTTTCCACACCGTACTTCACGGCATGCCCGACGATTTCATGGCAGTCACGGAACGGCAGGCCACGGCGTACCAGGTAGTCAGCCAGGTCAGTCGCCGTGGAGAACCCGCGCAGCGCTGCTTCACGCATGATCGCGTGCCTGGGCTTGATCGCAGGGATCATGTCGGCAAACGCACGCAGCGAATCACGCAGGGTGTCGGCAGCGTCGAACAAAGGCTCCTTGTCTTCCTGATTGTCCTTGTTGTAAGCCAGAGGCTGGCCTTTCATCAACGTCAGCAGGCCCATCAAGGCACCAAATACGCGACCGCTCTTGCCGCGCACCAATTCAGGCACGTCCGGGTTTTTCTTCTGCGGCATGATCGAGCTGCCCGTGCAGAAGCGATCCGGCAGATCGATGAACTGGAATTGCGCACTGGTCCAGAGCACCAGCTCTTCAGAGAAACGCGACAGGTGCATCATGGCAATGGACGCCGCCGAGCAGAATTCGATGGCGAAATCGCGATCCGACACGCCGTCCAGCGAGTTGCCGCCCACGACGTCAAAACCCAGCAGTTTGCAGGTCAGTTCACGGTCGACAGGGTAAGTGGTGCCCGCCAGCGCGGCGCTGCCCAGCGGCATGCGATTCAGGCGCTTGCGGCAGTCCACCAGACGCTCGTAGTCTCGGCTGAGCATTTCGAACCAGGCCAGCATGTGGTGCCCGAACGTCACCGGCTGCGCTGTCTGCAAATGCGTGAAACCGGGCATGATGGTTTCGGCTTCGCGCTCGGCCTGCTCCAGCAGACCTTTCTGCAGGCGAGTGATCTCGCTCAGAATCAGGTCGATTTCGTCACGCAACCACAGACGAATGTCGGTGGCGACCTGATCGTTGCGGCTGCGACCGGTGTGCAGTTTCTTGCCGGTGATGCCGATGCGATCGGTCAGGCGTGCTTCAATGTTCATATGCACGTCTTCCAGATCGACGCGCCACTCGAAGCTGCCGGCCTCGATTTCGGCCTGGATGGTGTGCAGGCCTTCAACGATGGTATCGCGCTCGGCGTCGGTCAGAACGCCCACCTTGGCCAGCATCGTGGCATGGGCGATGGAGCCCATGATGTCGTGGCGATACAGGCGTTGATCGAAGGTGACGGAGGCAGTGAAACGCGCAACAAACGCGTCGACGGGTTCACTGAAGCGGCCGCCCCAGGACTGGTTGGTCTTGTCGGTGCTCATGGATTCACTCGTTGCTCAACAGAAAATGGCATGCCCGATATCTGGCACAAGGGCGGTAGCGATGATAACAGGGTTAATGCTTTTTTATCCCCGGACCGCTTGCCGCTGACCAGGCCAGGGCTGAGACTGGAACCATGCGAACCCAACCTGTGAAACACGACGCCAGGCCCACCCCCGGCAAAGACTTTTTCCTCCCCGAACTGTGCCTGCCTCAGGCATTGCTGGTGCTCGTCGTGTTGTCCGAGCTGCTGGTACTGGTTCTGGTGCTGGTCGAACCGATGCGTGCCGGTTTCGACTGGGTGCGACTGGCGTTGATGTCGCTGTTCGTGCAATGGATCGTACTGCTGTCCGCTGCGCTGCTGTGTGGTTTGCGCCCTTGGCTGGCGCGCCTGACGCCGGGGCTGGCGGGCATGCTCAGTTGCCTGTTGGTGGTCGGCCTCACGCTGTTATGCACCGCCGTCACGGATGTCTGCCAGCTGACCGGGCGGATTTCGATCAGCGGGATGGTCGAGCGCTACCTGCGTTACTCGACCATCGCGCTGATCATGTCGGCGCTGATGCTGCGCTATTTCTATCTGCAGAGTAAGTGGCGCAAACAGCAGCAGGGCGAACTGCGGGCTAGGATCGAATCGTTGCAGGCACGCATCCGACCGCATTTTCTGTTCAACACCCTCAACAGCATCGCCAGTCTGGTGGCCAGTAATCCGGTCAAGGCCGAGCAGGCAGTGCTGGATCTTTCGGACCTTTTTCGCGCCAGTCTGGCCAAGCCCGGCAGCCTGGTAACGTGGAGCGAAGAGCTGGCGTTGGCAAAACGATATTTATCGATTGAGCAATATCGTCTTGGCGAGCGTCTACAGTTGGACTGGAGGGTGAGTGCAATTCCTGATGACTTGCCGATTCCCCAGCTAACCTTGCAGCCATTACTGGAAAACGCTTTGATTTACGGCATTGCTCCGCGGGTCGACGGGGGCGTTGTCACAGTCGAAGCGCACTATGAAGGGGGAGAGTTCATATTGAGCGTCAGCAATCCCTATGAAGAAGTTGCCAATCGGCAGACTTCCAACGGTACTCAGCAGGCCTTGACAAATATCGGCGCACGTATTGCGGCACTTTTTGGTCCGCACGCCAGTCTGAGCGTGGAGCGCCGTGACGGTCGTCACTACACCTGTCTACGCTATCCTTGTGCGAGACTCACGCAGGAAGCCAGAGCTATATGAATGTCCTGATCGTTGATGACGAACCCCTGGCCCGCGAGCGACTGAGCCGCATGGTCAATGAAATCGAGGGTTATCGAGTACTGGAACCCAGCGCCTCCAATGGTGAAGAAGCCTTGGCGCTGATCGAAAGCCACAAGCCCGATGTCGTGTTGCTTGATATTCGTATGCCGGGCCTTGACGGCCTGCAGGTCGCTGCCAGGTTGTGCGAGCGAGAAGCGCCGCCCGCCGTCGTGTTCTGCACCGCCCATGACGAATTCGCACTGGAAGCCTTTCAGGTCAGTGCGGTCGGCTATCTGGTCAAGCCTGTGCGCCCGGAGCATCTTCTGGAAGCCCTGAAAAAGGCCGAACGTCCCAACCGCGTGCAATTGGCAGCCCTGACCCGACCAGCAGCCGAAACCGGCTCAGGCCCGCGCAGCCATATCAGTGCCCGGACCCGAAAAGGTATCGAGCTGATCCCGCTGGATCAGGTGATTTACTTCATCGCCGACCACAAGTACGTCACGCTGCGCCATGAAGGCGGCGAGGTTCTGCTGGACGAACCGCTCAAGGCGCTTGAAGACGAATTCGGCGACCGTTTCGTGCGTATCCACCGTAATGCGCTGGTGGCCCGCGAACGAATCGAGCGGTTGCAGCGTACCCCGCTGGGGCATTTTCAGTTGTTCCTCAAAGGGCTTAATGGCGACGCACTGATCGTCAGCCGCCGGCATGTCGCAGGCGTGCGCAAAATGATGCAGCAGCTCTAGGGCTTTTTACCCCCAGAGCCTTGAATGCCGAGACCGAGTCACAGCACTGATCGAACCCTCAGGTCTGTGTGTTTTTCCGGCCCCTCGGTCGTCTCTCCTCCTTGTGAGCCCCTTCAGCCACTGCCCGATTCGTTGATCGGCATCAGTGTGCTGATGCCCGTTTTCAGTCAACGCTGAAGCTGTCCCGGTTGAGCTGTTATTATCCGTCGCATCTACTCAGTACGGATTGTTCAATGTCCACTCGCGAAATCCGCATTGCCACTCGCCAAAGCGCGCTGGCGCTCTGGCAGGCCGAATACGTCAAGACCCGTCTGGAACAGGCCCACCCCGGCCTGCTCGTGACGCTGGTGCCGATGGTCAGCCGTGGCGACAAGCTGCTCGACTCACCCCTTTCGAAGATTGGCGGCAAGGGCCTGTTCGTCAAAGAGCTGGAAACAGCGCTGCTGGAGGACCGGGCCGACATCGCCGTTCACTCCATGAAAGACGTGCCGATGGACTTTCCCCAAGGGCTGGGCCTGTTCTGCATCTGCGAGCGTGAAGACCCGCGCGATGCATTTGTGTCCAATACCTTCGACAGCTTGCAGGCGCTGCCCGCCGGGAGTGTCGTCGGCACGTCCAGCCTGCGTCGCCAGGCCCAGCTGCTGGCGCGTCGCCCGGATCTGCAGATCCGCTTCCTGCGCGGCAACGTCAACACGCGCCTGGCCAAGCTGGATGCCGGTGAATACGACGCCATCATTCTCGCCGCCGCCGGCCTGATCCGCCTGGGCTTCGAAGACCGGGTCACGTCGGCGATCAGCGTTGAAGACAGCCTGCCCGCGGGTGGGCAGGGCGCAGTGGGCATCGAATGCCGCAGCGTCGATGCCGAAATCCATGCCTTGCTCGCGCCGCTGCATCACGAAGACACCGCTGTGCGGGTGATCGCCGAGCGCTCGCTGAACAAGCACCTCAACGGTGGCTGCCAGGTGCCGATTGCCTGCTACGCCGTTCTGGAAGGTGACGATGTCTGGTTGCGCGGGCTTGTGGGTGATCCTTCCGGCCGTGTGCTGCTGCACGCCGAGGCCCGCGCGCCCCAGACATCGGCCCAAGCGCTGGGCGTGGAAGTCGCCGAAGCCCTGTTGGCCCAAGGCGCCGCCGAAATCCTCAAGGCGGTCTACGGCGAGGCCAACAACGAATGAGTGCCTGGCGCCTGTTGCTGACCCGTCCTGCCGAGGAGTCGGCGGCACTGGCGACCGTGTTGGCCGAGGCCGGCATCTTCAGCAGCAGTCTGCCGTTGCTTGAAACCGAGCCGTTACCCTTGACGCCTGCACAGCGTTCGATCATTTTCGGCTTGCTCGATTATTGTGCAGTGATCGTGGTCAGCAAGCCTGCCGCGCGGATCGCCATCGAACTGATCGACGAAGTGTGGCCGCAACCGCCCATGCAGCCGTGGTTCAGCGTGGGTTCAGCGACGGGACAGATACTGATCGATTACGGCCTCGATGCGAGCTGGCCGGAGCAGGGCGATGACAGCGAAGCCTTGCTCGACCTGCCGCGCTTGCAGCAGGCGATTGCGGTGCCGGGAAGTCGCGTGCTGATCATGCGGGGTGATGAAGGGCGCGAGCTGTTGGCCGAACAATTACGCGCCCAAGGGACAGGGGTCGATTACCTGCCGCTGTACCGCCGCTACCTGCCACAACACGCGCCTGATGCGCTGACGCAGCGTGTGGCGGTGGAACGCTTGAACGGGCTGGTGGTCAGCAGTGGACAGGGTTTTGAACATTTGCTTCAACTGGCCGGTGATTCATGGCCGGACCTGGCCGATTTGCCGTTGTTTGTTCCGAGCCCCAGGGTTGCCGGCATTGCCCGTGCAGCGGGTGCCCGGACCGTTATTGATTGCCGTGGCGCCAGCGCCCCGGCATTGCTGGCAGCGTTGCGGGATCAACCCGGGCCTGCCGTCAAGGCGTATTGATCGACATCTGTCGTTTACGCTATTACGCCAACATGCAAAGGATGGGATACGTGAGCGAAACAGCCTTGCCTAAAGACGAAGAATCGGTATTGAAAACGCCTGCATCCACGCCTGATCCGGTGCGCGTCGAGCGGACCGGCGCCCGCAGCAGCGGGCTGGTCTTCCTGGCATTGCTGCTGGGCATCGCCGGTGTCGCCGTGGCGGGCTGGGGCGTCTGGCAACTGCGCATGTTGCAGGCCGGACACCAGCAACAGCGTGGGCAGGTTGAAGACATCGCCGAACAGACGCTGGTGCTGGCGCAGAATGACCAGCAGTTGAGCGCGCGTCTTGCGCAGCTCCCTCCTGCCGATCAACTGGAAGACAGCCGTCGTCTGGTCGCGCAGTTGCAGGGCGATCAGCAGCGCCTCAGTCAGCGCCTTGAAACCGTTCTGGGTGCCAGCCGCAAGGACTGGCGTCTGGCCGAGGCCGAGCACTTGCTGCGTCTGGCCAGCCTGCGTCTTTCGGCGTTGCAAGACATCAACAGCGCCAAGGCGCTGGTCCAAGGCGCCGATGAAATTCTGCGCGAACAGGATGATCCGGGCTCTTTCGCCGCCCGCGAGCAACTGGCCAAGAGCCTGGCCGCCTTGCACAGCATCGAACAGCCGGACCGCACCGGGCTGTTCCTGCAACTCGCCGCCTTGCGCGATCAGGTTGCACAGCTCAACAAGCTGGCCCCCGAGTATGAAGACAAGGGCGAGTCGCTTCTGGGCCTGACGTCGGACAAAGCCGAGCAAAGCCGCTGGTCGCAGTGGTGGGACCAGATTTCCCACTATTTCCGTGTTGATTTCAACGCCGACAAGGACATCCGTCCGATATTGGCAGGGCAGAGTCTGGCGCAGGTTCGTCTGGCGCTGAGCCTGGCGCTAGAGCAAGCGTAATTGTTTGAGGATACGGCCACCACCGAGGTCTACACAAAGGCCATCACCGAAGCACAGAGCGTTCTGAAAGCCAATTTCGACCAGGATGATCCGCAGGGCAAGGCACTCGGCCAAGGGCTTGACGCACTGGCCAACCAGCCGGTGTCGGTCAAGACCCCTGATCTGGCGCCGAGCCTGAGCGCAGTGCAGGCTTACCTCGAACGCCGTCATGCCGCCGGCAAACCAGCCGAGGCGCAGCAAGGGGCCAGCCGATGAAGCGCCTCTATGTGCTGTTGTTTATCGCCATCGTCGCCGCAGCGCTGATTGGTGTCGCCGTCGCCGAGCATTCCGGCTACGTGCTGATCGCGTATCAGAACTTCCGCTACGAATCGAGCCTGTGGGCAACGCTCGCGCTGCTGGTCGCTGTGCTGCTGGTGTTAGCCGCCATCAGGCTGCTGATCACGCTGTTGACGACCTCGGGACGCGTGGTCAACCCGTGGTCGCGCCGCAACCGCAGCCGCCGTGTGCAGTTGGCCATCGAGCAGGGTCAGATGGACCTGGCTGAAGGCCGCTGGAGCAGCGCACAGCGTCATCTGCAACGTGCGGCCGAAGCCGACGCTCACCCGTTGCTCTACTACATTGGTGCTGCACGCGCCGCCAACGAGCAGGGTCGCTACGAAGACTGCGACGCGCTGCTGGAGCGCGCGCTGGAGCGCCAGCCACAAGCCGAGCTGGCCATCGCCTTGAACCACGCCCAGTTGCAGCAGGACCGTGGCGACACCGATGGCGCACTCACCACGCTGCAAGCGATGCATGAGCGTCATCCGCATAACCCTCAGGTCTTGCGCCAGTTGCAGCGCCTGTACCAGCAACGCGGCGACTGGTCCGATCTGATCCGCCTGATGCCGGAGCTGCGCAAGGACAAGGTCCTGCCGCCCAAGGAACTGGCCGAGCTGGAGCGCCGTGCCTGGGGTGAAAACCTCACGCTTGCCGCTTACCGCGATGAAAGTGAAGGTGCGCTAACGGGCCTGCCCTCGCTGGAGAAAGCCTGGCAAGGGCTCAGCTCCGCGCAGCGTCAGGAGCCGCAACTGGTGCAGGCGTATGCCGACCAATTGCGCCGTCTGGGCGCTGAGGCTCAGGCTGAAGAGGTGCTTCGCGCCGCACTCAAGCGTGAGTATCACAGCCATCTGGCGCGATTGTACGGGCTAGTGCGTGGCGGCGATCCGTTGAAACAATTGCAGGTCGCGGAAGGTTGGCTCAAGCATCACCCTGCCGATCCAAGCCTGCTGCTGAGCCTGGGCCGCATTTGTCTGCAAGGCAGGCTGTGGGGCAAAGCGAGGGATTATCTGGAGAGCAGCCTGCGCCTGGAACGAAACCCCGAAACCTGCGCAGAGCTGGCTCGTCTGCTGGCGCAACTGGGTGAGACGGATCGCAGCAATAAACTGTTTCAGGAAGGCTTGGGCCTGCTCGATGAACGCCTTCTTTCACGACCCTTGCCGACACTGACCAAGGCATAGACGCGCCCGAGAGCCCTGCCCAAGGGCTCTTTGCGCAGGCCCTTTAACGGGTATAAATCAGTGCGTAGGAATCGTCCTACGCATATGAGTAAAAGAACCGCATTGCAGCACTATTGTTTTCCTCAATAAACAGCGACGCATCCGTACGCCGCCACCTTGAAAGCTTCGCGCCCTTTCCTCTACCGTAATCGCCTCGTCCTTTGTTACGGATTTGCCATGTATCTGGCTCGCTCACGCTTCCTGTTTTTCCTGGCATCTCTGGTATGTGCGTTGATCGTCGGTGCTGCACTTTGTCTCCAGCAAAACTTTGGCCTTGAACCCTGCGTCCTCTGCATCGTGCAGCGGGCCGTTTTTGTCGCCTGCGGGCTGCTGGCGCTGGCAGCGGCCTGCCACGCGCCCGGACGCAAAGGCTGGCGTCGCTACAGCCTGGGGCTGTTGCTGATCGCCCTCACGGGAGCGGGCACGGCGGGCGCCCAGGTCTGGCTGCAAACCGCGTCAGCCGATCAGTTGATCCCGTTCATTGCCCGACTGGAGTATGTGCTGGGCCTGCTGTCTCTGGACACCTGCGTTGACCGTCTGCGGCACGACGCCATGCTCTGCGCCGAAGTCACCTGGTCATTGTTCGGAATCAGTCTGCCCGAGTGGAGCCTGCTCGCTTTCACAGGCTTGGTCCTGCTGCCTTTGTACCCTCTTTTCAGCGAATTCAGTCACTCGCTGACGGCCCACCGTCGGGGCGAACATTAAACGCTTGTATGAACTTTATCTCCTGCGTACCTTGATGGGCTTGTCGAGCGGGCATAATCTGAGCCGCACGCGTCACTGGAAATCTGCTGTCCTGACGCTCCAATCAGGTTGAAACCTGAGCACAGGCTGGTACAGGACTGCACGCCCCTGAAGGGAAGAGAGAAGACCATGCTGGAAAGTTGTCAGAATGCGCAGGAACGCTGGGGCGGGGTCAATAAGCTGATTGATCGCTGGCTACAAAGCCGCCTCGAACTGATCGAGGCCTACGACGCTCTGGGGGACACCCCCGAAGCACTCGCAGCCGATCGTGAAGGCCTGCAGAATTTCTGCGGCATTCTGGTCGACTATGTTTCGGCCGGGCACTTTGAAGTCTATGAACAGCTGGGTGACGAAGCCAGAGCCTTCAACGACGAGCGCGGGCTTGAGCTGGCGGACACGATCTACCCCCGCCTGGACGTCATCACCAAGTTCGCGTTGACGTTCAACGACCGCTGCGACAAGGGCGATTGCTCGGACGCCGCCGTCGTGGCCAAGGAGTTCAACCAGTTGGGCCGCCTGCTGCACGAGCGCTTCGAACTCGAAGACTGCCTGATCGAAGTGCTGCACACGTCCCACAAAGAAGAGATCGCCGCACAGGTCTGAATCGTCAAGCTGCAATCGCCAAGGGTGCTTTCGCACCCTTTTGCGTTTCTGGACGTCCGGTCACCCGATCACTGCGAAACCGCGATCAGCTCGATTTCGAACACCAGAGGCGTGAACGGGTCGATCAGGTCACCTGCGCCCTCGGCGCCATAAGCCTGATCCGACGGTATGACCAACCGCCACTTGGCGCCGGTCGGCATATTCTGCAGGGCGCTGGTCCAGCCGCTGATCACGCTGTCGAGCCTGAACCACTGCGGCTGGGTGCTCTGATCGAAGATCGTGCCATCCGGCAGGCGGCCGACATAACGCACTTCGACCCGCCCGTTCACATCAGGCTTGGGGCCTGTGCCCGGCGTCAGCTCGGTCATGAGAATGCCATCGGCCAATACCTTAACGCCCGGCTTGGCTTTCTCGCTCTCCATGAAACGACGCTCCGCTCCCAAGGCGGCTTCAGTGGGCGCGTCGGTGCCTGCGGTCTCGGCTTGCGCCACCGCGGCATCATGTTCGCGCAGGATCTGGTCGATGCGCTCTTGCTTGAGCGCCAGCGGCTTGCCTTGATAGGCCTGCTTCAGGCCCTCCACCAGCGCCTTGAGATCAAGGTCAGGCACTTCCTGATGCAACCGTTCGCCAAGACTGGCTCCCAGGCTGTATGCAAGATCGTGGCTGTCATTGGCCGGTGGCGCTTCGGCGGCCTGGGCCAGGGGTAGCAAGAGGAACAACGACGTTAACAGGTAGCGCGACATTAATGCTCTCCGGCCTGGGAAGTCAGCGATTATGCCAGCGCCAGGGCGTGTAGTGACGAGTGTTGCGAAGTGAATTTCACAATGCCTGCGCATCGCATCGGGCAATCATTTTTTGCAGTATGCAACAGCGCCCCGTTAGTGGTGTCAAGATGCCCTAGCGGCGATGCGCGCAGAAGCCTAGTATGAGCCGCAATTTCGTCACCCAGGAGGTAAGTCATGTCGGCCAAAAAGAAGCCAGTAAATACTCCGTTGCATTTGCTCCAACAATTATCGGGCAGCTTGCTTGAACATCTGGAAGACGCCTGCTCCCAAGCCTTGGCTGATGCCGAGAAACTGCTCGCCAAGCTTGAGAAACAACGCGGCAAGGCGCAGGAAAAACTGCACAACTCCCGCATCAAGTTGCAGGACGCTGCCACCGCCGGAAAATCCAAGGCACAGACAAAGGCCAAAGACGCCGTGTCTGAGCTGGAAGAACTGCTCGATGCGCTCAAAGAGCGCCAGACTGAAACCCGCACTTACATTCTGCACCTCAAGCGCGATGCTCAAGAGAGCCTCAAGCTGGCACAGGGTATTGGTCGCGTGAAAGAAGCCGTCGGTAAAATCCTGACCACTCGCAATGCCAAGCCTGCTGCGCCGAAAGTCGCTGCCAAGGCACCGGCTGCAAAAGCTCCGGCAAAAACACCGGCCCGGGCAGTTGCCAAGGCTCCCGCTAAAACCGCGGCGGCCAAAGCCGCTGCCAAGCCTTCGGCTGTTGCCAAGCCGGCTGCCAAACCAGCAGCGGCCAAGGCGCCCGTGAAAGCAGCTGCCAAGCCGGCTACCCGTTCAACGGCAGCCGCCAAGCCGGCCGCTGCTAAAACAACGGTCGCCAAGCCGGTTGCAGCCAAACCGACTGCCGCCAAACCGGCTGCAAAAAGCACCGCGAGCAAAGCGCCTGCCGCCAGGACTACCGCAAGCACCGCTGCCAAACCAGCCGCCGCCAAGCCTGCTGCAAAAGCACCCGCCAAAGCGCCGGTGAAAGCACCCGCTAAAGCCGCAGCCAAACCCGCTGCCAAGCCTGCTGCAGTAAAATCGGCGGCACCCGCTGCCAAGCCGACAGCCGCACCGGCTGCTCCAGCCGCTGCTCCAGCCGCTGCACCGGCAAAGCCTGCCGACAGCGCCACGCCAACCAGCGCTTCCTAAGCCTGGTCGTCGGAACGCCCCACCGCGATGCGCAGCACATGCAGCGCATCGCGGTTTTCTTCTGTACTCCCGCCTGCACTCGCATCGACAAGCCCGATCAGCCACTCCTCCGCATCCCTTGCCTCGCCAGCGGGCCAGTCTCCTGCCAGCGCCTCAAGCTTGAGCATCAGATGCTGCTCGGCCTCCAGTTCCAGCGCCTTGACCTTCGCCCGCAACCCGCCAAGCGCAGCATCTTTGAGTGCCGGATTTCGCCACTGGCTACGCAAATCCCGTAGCGGACGCACCACCTCATCATGCCAAGGCGTCGCCAATTGCCTTATTTGTGTCAATCGCTGCGCCGTGCAGGCCACTTCGCGCGTGCCCAGCCAGACGCCACAAAGCACCATGCACACGTTGCCCCCGTTGGCTTGCAGCGTCAGACAAGCCTGTTCTACACCCGGTCGGGCATAGAAATCGAGGGTGAAACTCCAGAGCGCTGAAGGCATAGTGATCCACCTGTTCAGGACGAAGCTGGTAGACTCCGCCGCCATTATGATTCGACTTCAAAGCCTTACCTTACAGCGTGGTCCGCAACGTCTGCTAGAAGACGCCGAGCTGACCCTGCACGCCGGCCATAAAGCCGGCCTGATCGGCGCCAATGGTGCCGGTAAATCCAGCCTGTTTGCCTTGCTGCGCGGAGAGCTGACGCCCGACGCTGGCGACTGCCTGCTGCCCGCCGACTGGCGCATCGCGCACATGCGCCAGGAAGTCGATACCCTCGAACGTCTGGCCGTGGACTACGTGCTTGATGGCGACGAGCGCCTGCGCGAAGTGCAGCGTTCGCTGGCCGAAGCGGAAGCGGCCCAGGACGGTGCCGCTCAGGCGCGTCTGCATTCGGAGCTCGACAGTGCCGACGGCTACACCGCCGATGCCCGCGCCCGCAAACTGCTGGCCGGATTGGGGTTCACAAACGAGCAAATGGAGCGTCAGGTCGGCAGTTTCTCCGGTGGCTGGCGGATGCGCCTGAACCTGGCGCAGGCGCTGATGTGCCCTTCAGACCTGCTGCTGCTCGACGAACCGACCAACCACTTGGACCTCGACGCCATTTTGTGGCTTGAGGACTGGCTCAAGAGTTACCCCGGCACCTTGCTGCTGATTTCCCACGACCGGGATTTTCTCGATGCCGTGGTCGATCACATCGCGCACGTCGAACAGCGCAAGATCACCCTGTATCGCGGCGGCTACAGCGCATTCGAACGTGCCCGCGCCGAACGTCTGGCACAGCAGCAACAGGCCTACGAGAAGCAGCAGGTGCAACGCGCGCACATGGAAAAATACATCGCGCGCTTCAAGGCACAGGCGACCAAGGCCCGTCAGGCCCAGAGCCGCATAAAGGCGCTGGAGCGCATGGAGGAGCTGTCCGCCGCGCATGTCGACTCGCCGTTCAACTTCGTCTTCCGTGAGTCCGACAAGATCTCCAGCCCGTTGCTGGACCTCTCTGACGCGCGTCTGGGCTACGGCGACAAGACCGTCCTCGAGAAGGTCAAGCTGCAACTGACACCGGGCGCGCGCATCGGCTTGCTGGGCCCCAACGGGGCGGGCAAATCGACACTGATCAAAAACCTGGCGGGCGAGCTTGAGCCGCAGAGTGGCCGGCTGGTGCGTGGCGAAAACCTCACCGTCGGCTACTTTGCCCAGCATCAGCTCGATTCACTGGATGCCAAGGCGACGCCTTTGCTGCACTTGCAGCGTCTTGCGCCGACCGAACGCGAACAGACCCTGCGCGACTTCCTCGGCGGCTTCGACTTCCGTGGCGCGCGTCTGGACGAGCCAGTGCTGAATTTCTCCGGCGGCGAAAAAGCGCGGCTGGCGCTGGCACTGATCGCCTGGGAAAAACCCAACCTGTTGCTGCTCGACGAACCGACCAACCACCTGGACCTGGAGATGCGTCTGGCGCTGACCATGGCCCTGCAGGAATTCGGCGGCGCGGTGTTGGTGGTGTCCCACGATCGGCATTTGCTCAAGAGCACCACCGACGACTTCCTGCTGGTGGCCGACGGTCGTGTGCAGGACTTCGATGGCGATCTGGACGACTACACGCGCTGGCTGGCGGACTACCGTCTGCGAAACGCACCGGTCAGCAACACACCGGTCAATGCCGACAAGACCGACAAAAAGGCTCAGCGTCAGCAGGCAGCGGCCTTGCGTCAGCAACTGGCCCCGCACAAGCGTGAAGCCGACAAGCTGGAACGCGACCTGGGGACCGTGAATGAAAAGCTCGCCAAGGTCGAAGAAGCGCTGGCTGACAGCACCAACTACGACGCTGCCAACAAAGACAAGCTGCGCGATCTGCTGGCCGAGCAGGCTAAGTTGAAGGTGCGTGAGTCCGAGCTTGAGGACGCGTGGATGCAAGCCCTCGAGTTGCTTGAGTCCATGCAGGCCGAACTGGAAGCGCTGTCGTGATCAAGGCAGGGATGTGATGGAAGTATTGGGTTTGCCGATATCCGCCTACTGGATAGAACCGCTGTTGATCGGCGTGCAGATTTTCCTGATCCTGCTGGCCGGGTATGTGTTGCAACGGGTGGTGGGTGGCTTTCTGACCGGGCTGGGCGAACGCTATCCGCTGCCGCCGGAGCTGCTGGTGCCGGTACGTGGCGGTCTGCGCTGGCTGATCATGGGCAGCGCTTTCGTCTTCGTGCTGGGCAGGCTGGGCGTTTCGGCCACGGTGCTGTGGACGGCGCTGTCCGGCTTCGTCGCCGTGGCGGCAGTGGCGTTCTTTGCAATGTGGAGCGTGTTGTCGAACCTGCTCTGCGCGATTCTGATCTTCACCATCGGCCCGTTTCGCATCGGCGACATGGTCGAGCTGGTCGACACACTGGACAAGCCTGGTGTGAAGGGCAGGGTGGTCGCCATCAACCTGATGTTCACCACCCTCATCGAGACCGCAGAAGCGGGCGGCGCACTGGTTCAGGTGCCCAATAGTCAGTTCTTCCAGAAATCAGTGCGTCGCTGGCGCGGCAGTGATCTGTTCCCGCAGATGGTGGTTGCAAAACAGCCTGACGAGCAAGATTAGAAATCATTGGCTTTGCGAAACAACACGCATTAATTTATCGAGCATTCGACTTTGTCTGAGGTGCGCGATGGCGCTTGAAACGTGGCTGGGCTTTTTCGCAGCCTGCTGGATTATCAGCCTGTCCCCTGGCGCCGGCGCCATCGCTTCCATGTCCTGCGGCCTGCAATACGGCTTCTGGCGCGGCTACTGGAACGCCCTGGGCCTGCAGATCGCACTGGTCGCGCAGATTGCAATTGTCGCCGCCGGGCTGGGCGCGGTACTCGCGGCCTCCGAAATGGCGTTCACGCTGATCAAGTGGTTCGGCGTTGCCTACCTGATCTATCTGGGCATCAAACAGTGGCGCGCTCTGCCCGCTGACCTTGCCGACGAATCTGCCGTTCGCCCCGTCAGCAAACCGATGAAGCTGGTCATGCGCGGTTTTCTGGTCAACATCAGCAACCCCAAGGCCCTGATCTTCATGCTGGCGATCCTGCCGCAGTTCATCGACCCGGCGGCGCCGCTGTTGGCGCAGTACGTCATCATTGCGGCAACCATGGTTGCGGTCGACCTTACCGTCATGGCGGGCTATACCGGGCTGGCGTCGAAAGTGCTGCGCCTGCTGAAGACACCTCGCCAACAGCGTCGTCTGAATCGCACGTTTGCCAGCCTGTTCGTGGGCGCGGCCGGTTTTATCGCCACGTTGCACCGCAGCACGACCTGAGCCCGACCCAGGCTGGCTATCCTGACGCGCAAGATCACCTGAAACAGGGCATGGCGCACTGTTTCAGGCAGGCATCCCGCCTTGATGTAAAATTCAGTAACAAAAACGTCTCCCGACTCTTGAGTAGCGCCCCTGCGAAGTTAACAATGCATCGCATCGCATTCCTGTCGAGATTCCGCAATGCCCCTCCGCTCTCACTTCCTTGCCTGGCTGCTGGCACCGCTACTGACGCTGTGCAGCCTCGGCGTACTGGCCGACCCTGTCGAAGGCGCAGCCCAGGCGCTGCATCTGCTGGATTACCTCAGCGCTGATTACCCGGCGACCGTGGTAGAGGGCAAGGTTGTGGCCGAGACCCCGTATCAGCAGCAGGCAGACAACCTGACCACGTTGCAGGCGCTGATTCTGACGCTGCCGCAGCGTGCCGAGCGCGCAGGACTGGAGCAGGGCGTTGCGGAGCTGACAAGGGCAGTCGCCGGGAAACAAGACGGCGCACAAGTCGCCCGACAGGCCCGGCAACTGGCCGCAAAACTGGCCCTTGCCTACGAAGTCAGCCAGGCCCCCGCCATTACCCCTGACCCTGCCCGTGGCGCGCCGTTGTATGCGCAACACTGCTCGGTCTGTCACGGTGATACAGGTGTCGGTGACGGCCCCGCAGGTATCGGTCTGGAACCAGCACCTTCGAACCTGCGCGACACGGCGCGTCTGGACCGCCTGAGCCTTTACGACCTCTACAGCTCGCTGGGGCTGGGGATTGCCGGCACTGATATGCCGGCGTTTGCCGATCAACTGGACGACCGCCAGCGCTGGGACATTGCCACTTATATCGCCAGCTTCAGCGCACAACCGGTCACCAGCGCCACCAAGACCTTCAACCTCGCCGACCTCGCTCGTCAGACACCGGCAGAAGTACTGACAGCTGAAGGCCCGGACGCCGCCGCGACCTTCCGCGTCCAACGCGCACAGCCGCCTCAAGTGCAGCGCGGTCCGGCGCAACTGCTCGATTACACCAGTGTCACGCTGGACAAGAGCCTGGCTGCCTATCAGGCCGGTGATCGCGAACAAGCTTACGATTTGTCGGTGGCGGCGTATCTGGAAGGCTTCGAACTGGTCGAAAGCTCGCTGGACAACGTCGACGCCAACGTTCGCAAAGACACTGAAAAGAGCCTGATGGCTTATCGTCAGTCGCTGCAGGACAGCCTGCCGCTGCCGCAGGTTGTGCAAAAACTGGAAATCGCCAAATCCAGACTCAAGGAATCGGCGGGGCTGCTGGGCAACGATGGCTTGAGCCTGTCGCTGAGCTATATCTCGGGCCTGTTGATCCTGCTGCGCGAAGGGCTGGAAGCGATTCTTGTGCTGGCAGCAATTCTGGCGTTCCTGCGCAACACCGGGCAACAGTCTGCGGTGCGCAGCGTCAATGTGGGCTGGGGATTGGCATTGCTGGCCGGCCTGGGCACCTGGGCGCTGGCGGCTTACGTCATCGACGTCAGCGGTGCGCAACGTGAGTTGCTGGAGGGTGCCACGGCGTTGTTTGCCAGCGTCATGGTGCTCTGGCTCGGCGTGTGGATGCACGACCGTCGCCACGCCGCCGCGTGGCAGGATTACGTCAAAAGCAGTCTGGTCGGCGGCGGTGGCCGGTTCGGGTTCGCGGTGCTGGCGTTCTTCTCGGTGTACCGCGAGCTGTTTGAAGTCATCCTGTTTTACGAAACCCTGTGGCTGCAGGCCGGGCCAGCCGGACACGATGCGGTGCTGGCGGGCGGCGCCACAGCGCTGGTGCTGCTGGTGGGCCTGGCATGGGTCATCCTGCGCGGTTCAGCGAAACTGCCGCTGTCGATGTTCTTTGGCATCAACGCTGCGCTGCTGTGTGCGCTGTCAGTGGTGTTCGCCGGCCACGGCGTCAAGGCGCTGCAAGAGGCGGGCATATTCGGCACACGGCCAGTGCCGTTCTTCGAGTTTGACTGGCTGGGTATCCATGCCGACCTGTACTCACTTGGCGCGCAGGCCATCGCCCTGACCGCCATTGCGGTGCTGTATGGCCGAAGCCGTCTGGCCGACAAACGCAGGCTCCAGACAACAGACTGATACTGCACACGTGTTCAAGGACAAGCGGCGCCCGCCGCTTGTTCTGACTGTATGTTTAAGTGCTATTAAAGCCGCTTCTTAGATACGTCCCTCCCTGTATAAAAAACCACCTGTTAGTTCTGTCAGTAGACGCACTTTTTCTTCAGGCCTAGTGTAGCGAAACGCCAACTCGGCTACCGGGTACTGGCGCATTTACCTGAGAGCGAGGTGGTGATGGCCAAGCACGAGATACGGTTGTGGGCTGAAGATATTGAGGAATATGACCATCCTGACATCGCCATTGAGTTTTATAAGGACGACAAACTAGAAAAGCAAACCTGGGTAAGACTCTACCCTCATCGCATTAAGCCGCTGTTCGGTAATCTGGACCAGGATGAAAGACTCCTGACCATTCTGGTAATGGCGTTCAGAAAGAAGGTGTATGAGCTGGCGGACCTGTAAAGCCTTTAAGAACGCAACATAACTCATGCCTAACGCCACGCTGGGCGACGGGCATCACATTATAAAGAGGGTGAGTATATGGCCACTTACGAAGTTAGAATGTATTACAGCGACGTTGATGTCGTCGAAGACGCAAAGGTCATTCCCGAGGTGCTGGTCGAGTTTTGGAACCCTCGAAAAAAAGTCTCCACCACCTATAAACTTCCGGGCCTGGAGATTGTGGTTAAGCAAAAAGGGGAGGCCGACTTTACCACGTATCTGACGACCCCAAAAAAAGGCGCATATTACGACAACGTCAAGGTCTCCACCGATGTTGACCGTGTCAAAGGTTTCAGTGAACACGATGATGAATTGTTGATCAATCTCGTCAATGCGTTTGCAAAATTGAACCTCTCCATCAAATAAGAGCACGGCAACGTTTGCCAGCACAAGGGACTCCTGACAAGGGTCCCTGCACCTTCATGTAGCCGGATTCACTCCAGATCCACCGGCTTCTTCAACTTCGGATTCGGAAAGAACTGCACGCCCTGTACCTTGGGATCCGCCGGTTTGACCGCCGCCTTGTTGACCCGCGTACCCAACTCTTTCGGAATCGACAGCCCCTGTGCATTGAGCGTATCGCTGTAGCCGCAGCCGACGCATTCGCGGTGCGGCACGTCGTCTTCGCTCCACATCATCAGTTTGTCAGGCTCGCTGCACGCCGGGCAGACCGCCCCGGCGATAAAGCGTTTTTTGGTCACCACTGCCGGTGCATCGGTCATGCTGCCGCATCCTCACTCAAGCCGCTGTGACGCAACAATGCGTCAATCGATGGCTCGCGTCCGCGGAAGTCGACGAACAGCACCATCGGCGCCTGTGAACCGCCCCGCGCCAGAATGGCTTCGCGGAACGCGCGGCCGGTTTCAGCGTTGAGCACGCCGTCTTCTTCAAACTTCGAAAACGCATCGGCAGACAGCACTTCGGCCCACTTGTAGCTGTAGTAACCGGCTGCATAACCGCCAGCGAAGATGTGCGCAAAGCTGTTCGGGAAACGATTGTAGGCAGGCGGGCGCATCACCGACACTTCATCACGAACGCCTTCCAGCACGTCAAGCACGCTGCGGCCATCACCATGAGTCGCATGCAGCTCGAAGTCGAACAGCGAGAACTCGAGCTGACGCACCATCATCAGGCCGGACTGGAAGTTTTTGGCCGCGAGCATCTTCTCCAGCAAGTCCTGAGGCAGCGGCTCACCGGTTTCGTAATGACCGGAGATCAGCGCCAGGCCTTCAGGCTCCCAGCACCAGTTTTCCATGAACTGGCTCGGCAACTCGACCGCGTCCCAGGCCACGCCATTGATACCGGACACACCGGCATGCTCGACGCGGGTCAGCAGGTGATGCAGGCCGTGACCAAACTCGTGGAACAGGGTAGTGACTTCATCGTGAGTCAGCAGCGCAGGCTTACCGGCAACAGCCGGCGTGAAGTTGCACACCAGATTGGCCACCGGGCTTTGCAGCGTGCCCTCAGCCGTGCGGCGACGGTCACGAGCGCCGTCCATCCACGCACCGCCACGCTTGTTGGCGCGCGCGTACAGGTCGAAGAAGAAGCGCCCGACATGCTGGCCGTTCTCCTTGATCTCGAACAGACGAACGTCCGGGTGCCAAGTGTCGAAGCCTTTCTGCTCGGCGATCTCGATGCCATACAGACGCTGGACGATAGCGAACAGGCCGCCGAGGACTTTATCGACAGGGAAGTAGGCGCGCAGCATTTCCTGAGAAACGCTGTAGCGCTGCTCGCGCAACTTCTCGCCGTAGAAACCGCTGTCCCAGCTTTGCAAATCCGGGCAGCCCTGTTCGGCAGCATAAGCCTTGAGCTGCTCAAGGTCCTGAGCGGCGAACGGTTTGCTGCGCTTGGCCAGGTCACGCAGGAAGCTCAGCACCTGATCGCTGGACTCGGCCATTTTGGTCGCCAGACTCAACTCGGCGAAGTTCGCGTAGCCCAGCAACTGCGCCAGCTCCTGACGCAGGTCGAGAATCTGCTCCATGACCGGCGTGTTGTCGTTCTTGCCAGCCTCAGGGCCTTGATCCGAGGCACGGGTGCAGTACGCCGCGTAGACTTCTTCGCGCAGCGCACGGTCTTCGGCGTAGGTCATCACCGCGTAATAGCTCGGGAATTCCAGGGTGATCAGATAGCCTTCAAGGCCTTTGGCCTTGGCGGCAGCGGCCATTTGTTGTTTGGCAGAGTCGGTCAGGCCGGCGAGGGCGGATTCGTCAGCGACCAGCTTGGTCCAGGCCTGAGTAGCATCAAGCAGCTGATTGGAGAACTGGCTGCCCAGCTCCGACAGCTTGCTTTGCACCTCGGCGTAACGCTTCTGCTGCTCGGGCGGCAGATCGATACCGGACAAACGGAAGTCACGCAGCGCCTGCTCCAGAATGGTCTTCTGGCCGACGTCAAAACCAGCCGCTTCAGGGCCGTTGGCCAGCGCTTCGTACGCCTGGAACAACTCACGATTCTGGCCCATCTCGGTGGAGTAGGCGCTCAGTGCAGGCAGGCAAGACTCGTAGGCCTCGCGCAGTTCTGCGCTGTTGCACACGGCATTCAGGTGGCTGACCGGACTCCATGCCGCGCCCAGGCGGTCATTCAATTCGTCCATCGTCAGCACCAGCCCGGCCCAGGTGGGTGTCGAACCCTGTTTGGCGAGGATGTCGGCAATCGCGGCACGGTTGTCGGCCAGGATTTTTTCAATAGCGGGTTTGACATGTTCGGCACGAATCGCCGAAAAGGGTGGCAGGTCGTACGATTGCAGAAGAGGGTTGTTCGCGCTCACGGTTTTGCACCTTGCCTGGAAGAAACACCCAGCCATCTTAATTACAATCGACGCCGACCGCAGCAACCAAACCCGCTCTGTACGCCTATCACTGCCAAAGAAGGAGCCTATCGTGGCCATTCGCAAGTTTCAGGACCACACCCCAGCCCTCGGCGAACGGGCTTTTGTCGACCATTCGGCAATCGTCATCGGCGACGTCGAAATCGGTGCCGACAGCTCCGTCTGGCCGCTGACCGTCGTGCGCGGCGACATGCACCGCATCCGCATTGGCGCACGCACCAGCGTGCAGGACGGCAGCGTGCTGCACATCACCCACGCCGGCCCCTTCAACCCGGACGGCTTCCCCTTGTTGATCGGCGACGAAGTGACCATTGGCCACAAATCGATGCTGCACGGCTGCACCCTCGGCAACCGCATCCTGGTCGGCATGGGCACCACCATCATGGACGGCGCCGTGGTGGAAGACGAAGTCATCATCGGCGCAGGCAGCCTGGTGCCACCGGGCAAAGTGCTGGAAAGCGGCTTTTTGTATGTCGGCAGGCCGGTCAAACAGGTGCGCGCACTCACCGAAAAGGAAATCGCCTTCTTCCCGTACAGCGCCACTAATTACGTAAAGCTCAAGGACCAACACCTGGCTGAGGGGTTTGATAAGGCCTGACTATCGTTCCTGTTATACATAGGTCCGCTTTTGATTCTGGCCGAAGGCCGTGGGAGCGAACTTGCTCGCGAAGAGGGCGGTTCAAACGCCCGTATATGAGCACGACACTGGCCTCTTTGCGAGCAAGCGAAGCGTCGCCCGGCTCGCTCCCACAAGGTAGCTCAAGGCATCAACTGTTGCAGCGCCGCCTTGCGCGCCTCAACCGGCATGCCGCCCAACTTCTCTACCGCCTGATAAAACGCCGGCCAATCGCCATTCACTTGCTTGAACAACGTCGCAAACGCCGGCACCCATTGATCATAAAGACCAAAAGGCAGCAGCTTGGCATTGTTCATCGGGCCATTGATCCAGCCATCGAAACGCTTGTCACCCGCCCACTGCTCATCGCGCATCTGTCGATAATCACGCCGCAGCTGCTCAAATTCGGCAGCCTTGCGCGCCCGCATCACCTCAGCCGACAACGGCTGACGATACAGCGCCTTGAGCCGCTCGCGAGTATCGAGCACCAACCGAATAAATTGATCTCGCCGCGCCAACTGCGAAACGCTCTCCGGCGGCAACCCCCGCGCCGCACGCCACTGCCGCGTGCCTTCCTGCTCGACGAAACTGGCGTAGGACTCGTTGAACTCGGTGTCGTCCTTCACATAAAAGCGCTGATGCGCCAGTTCATGAAAAATCAGCGTCGCTAAACGCTCATCACCCCAACCCAGCATCGAACTGAGAATCGGATCATCAAACCAGCCCAGCGTCGAATAGGCCTCCACACCACTCAAATAAACATCCTTGCCCGCCTGCCGCTGCAACGCCGCCTCACCACGCGCCCCGCCAGGGCTGTAATAACCGCGATACGCAACGCACCCGGCAATCGGAAAACAGTGCGTCACCGGCTCCAGCGAAAACTCATCCGTTGCAAACACATTCCACACCACATAAGGCCGACCCAAGTCCGCATACAGGCGATAACTCTTGTTATCCGGAAGGTGCAAATGCTCGCTGGCAAAGCGGCGCGCCAATTGCGAACGAGCCAGATGCTCGCGCAAACCTGCATCCCGAGCAGGGTCCGCCATGATCTTTTCCACAGGCTCGCGCGCCTGCAGCAACTGCCATTGCCCTTGGGCCAGTTGGCCGTAGTAGTAAACGCTGGAGCAGCCGGTTAGCAGCGTGACGGCTATCAGCAATAACAGACGTGAGGCAGAGAGTGTGGGCATGGACAGGCGGGCTTTGGTGGCTTGGATGCGGTGATGTTATGCCGGACAGGTGTGAGGGTGTGCAAGTGCTGCGGGGATATGAGGCGACGCGCAACGCTGGTATCGTTGATCGCATTTCCAACGCACACTCATGGATGGCCATTCGTTTGCCTACCTCATCGTCAATTGGCGCGCGTGATCCCTCATGACACCACTCATGTGCGTCGTGACATTCCAGTTCGTGGCCGGAATGATAGGCACCTGCGTCGTAACACCGAATCCAACGCTTTCACCCGCCTCCAGGAATATCGACCATCCCTCGAAAGCGTGGCGAATCTTCTTCCGGATCATGGCTGTCTGCATGTGCTACATGTGGTCGTCGCTGGTGACCATTATTGTCCTGGCCAACACAATGGAAAATTACGATCCACACAGCCTGTCGGAAATGACACGCGCGGTGCTGATAGCGACGCAGCCCCTACCGTTACTTATCGTTTTTTACTGGCTGCTTGCCAAAGGGGTGCGCAAGGTGGAGCGGGACAGGGGATGATTTTTATTTCTTGAGTGAGCTGTGATGAAGATTGCAATCATCCTGTTAATCATTTTAAAGAAATCTCGTGGCGTTTCGCGTATTGATCGTTCGTAGCGAAGGTTGAAATTTTCCAGAAGCCAACGAAAGTGGTTAATTTCTGATGGTACTCGCCGACAGCTACCGACAAGAGGTAATCTTCTGGAGACCGACAGTCAAGCTTGCCTAGGTTCTGTAAGAAAAGTCGGTGAGCGAAGGTCAGGCAAGTCAAAAACAGGCGAGGAAGCGGAGTCTACGTGTTGTTAAATGAGCATTCTGAGCCTGTTTTTAACGCAGCATCACCGATGCGTAGCCACTTTCGTACAGAGCCTAGCAAAAGTAGTAATGGCATCTGTAAATCGAGTCAGCTGATGGTGACACTGGCTATATCAGTGTGTCACCATAATTCAGACTGAGCTTTGCCCTTTCTAATTAAGAGTAGGCGTATGGACTATGGATGACATATTAATAGAAAAACTGCTGTACATGGGAGAAGGAACAAGTCTAGATTACAAGCAACAACAGTACATAGTTAGCGGCAAGGATCTGAAAGCCAAATCTGAGTTACTCAAAGATATATTAGCTTTTTCTAACGCTTGGCGCTCAGAGGATGCGTACATTTTAATAGGAGTTAACAACTCAGGTGAAGTTACAGGGCTAGATAATGATCCTGATGACTCACGACTGCAACAGTTTATTAATAGCAAAACCAATCATCCAATCGATTTCTCATACCGATCAATTATTTACAAAGGAACGAAATTAGGCCTTTTTACGATCCATCAACAGTTGCGTCCTGTTTATGCAAAGAGTGATTATGGCATTGTGACTGCCCATAAAGTGTATGTCCGTCGCGGCTCATCTACAGCAAACGCAGATCCTACAGAAATTGCCCGAATGGGTATAGCTCAATTTAACTCCGCGAATATTTCTGTTCATATGCCCGATGTAGACGTCAAGCTAGTTTCTGACGACGATGAAAACATCGACCAGTTGAACTTCAGTTACAAAAGCCTAAATTTATTTGATTATCCAGATTATAGATCTCCTCCGGAGAGAACCAGCGCATACTCTGTGGCCTCGCTAAATTTTGACAACATAGACTATTATAGAGAGCTTGCATCTTACATCAAGAAAAAGCTAGGACTGCTTAAGCTACAATTATGCTTAACCAATTCCGGAAGTAGTTACGCAGACGACGTCCGCGTTTACGCAGAGCTGGTAGGTTGGCCAAATGCCACAGTGCATTTTGAAAAAAACCCATACAATCGCCCCGAGAAATCACACTTATCAGGAAGGATAAGCCGTCAAAAAAACTCTACAATCAACCCTTCAGTCAATATAGTTAGAAATAAAAACAAAACAACTATCATCTTTCATGTTGGAAAAATACATAGCGGAGAAACTCTATTTACCTCCGCTGTATTTCTTGAATCCCCTCCGATTGAGATGGAATGCATTCTCGTGAAAATATTATCGGATCAGTTACGCGCACCTAAGGAAGTTATAATACCGACCGCAATTTCATTCAATAAGGCTGATCTAACTTTTGACATGATAAAAAACATGAATTTATAGTTTGATTTTGACGAGCAACAGTCTAGCAGAGCTAGCAGTGAGAACAGCCTGCTTCCGAGCTAACAAAACTAATATTAACCCAATTGAAACCAGCATTAGCGAGATATCAAATGTAACAAGCTAAAGCTTACTCCTTGCTGATAATTAAAATCATTCCTCAAAAGGCCTTAAGCAGTGAACGCAACCAGTAACGGTATAATTCCACTAGTAATTTGCCTAATCCTACTTGTCATCTATGCTATAAATCTAATATTACTAGCCCACTGGAGCAATAAAGAAAATCTGTCTTGGCAAGCATACTTAGAAGAGTCTAGAAGGCGAGAGATAAGTAATGAGGAGCCATACATGGGTGGATATTACATCAGCCCTTTTTTAAGCCTTGCAAAAATATTGCGCTGGCTGATACCACTGGCTTTAATAATCATTGTAGCGAATAATAAAAGCGAACTCAGCGCTGCCGTAAACACGCTGATGGGCTAAGCACGATACAAAAATACAAAAGCAACACCGTCAATACTAGACGATCAAACAATATATCTACGTAAAAAAATGCATCACATGAAAATAAGGCAAGCATTTTTAACGATAGCTAGTTTATAGTTCGATATGAATTTTATGCAGTCATGGCCTATACGCAACTGAGGCCCGCGCATCACGCGGGTCTTATTATGGCTGGCCGCATGCACTGATACAGCATCAATATCACCTCGATTTTTGCTTCATGGATGAACCTAGTTTATCGATTTCTTCAACTCCAAGTTAGAAATAGCTCCGACATTCGTCTTACACTCTAGTTTGCTGTTCGCGAAATAGCTTTTCGTCATTTTCGGCTACACTTCAGATGTCCATCCCGGCCTTAGAGAGCTGACAGTAGGCGCTATGCACATCACGTTTGGCCCTGAAGAAAAGAACGAGCTGAAAATACGCACTCGCGCTGCGACGATCTCTCAACGAGAAGGCGGTCGGGCACGTACAACCCTGCTTGCTACCGAGAGCGAAGCTCGAGAAAACATTGCACGGTTGACGGGCGAACACAGCCGGGTCTGCCTTTAGGCATCGGTCATATCCAGACTAAATCCTATGATTACACCCAACATGGCGCGATCAAGTTATTTGCCGCACTAGATTACATCCAAGGGAAATTGATCAGCGGCATCAAGCTTCAGCATCGGTATCAAGAGTAGCTGGCCGTTCTCAAGATGACCAATAAAGAACTGCCCAAGCACCTCCAGATTCATCTGATCGTCTATAACTACCCGCCCCACAAGCATACCGCAGTGAAAGTCTGGCTGGCGAAACATCCGCGCTTTCATATTAATTTCGCACCAACCTCAAGCTCTTGGATGAACATGACTGAGCGCTTCTTCGAGACATTACAGTGTACTTACGGAACGACAGCTTTGCTCCTTGTGCGAGATAGAAAGCGCCATCACAACGCTCATGACGTTACTCAATGCTCAGCCGACCCGTACATTTGAAACGCAAAATAAGAAGAGACGTTGGACAAAATTTAACGTGCGCGTGAGTCGTATGAGTCCGTGCAAGAAAAATAATTTATTTCAAAAACAGTGCGCTAGTGTGGAAGACTGGGAATTATTAGTTGAAGGCTACGTTGAGCCTGCAAAAACTATTTTTCTGGGACAGGAAAGCAAACAAGATTCTTGGGTTCCCGTTTCTGACCGTAATTCGATATTTAAAAACTCTATGCACAAACGAAAATATTCATTCTGCAGCTAAATATCCTGCTGAACCTTCCACCTCCTCAACACTCCCTTTTAAAGTCCCCCCCTCAACGCCCACTGCCGAAAGGATTCCGCATGCCTACAGCCCCAATCCCGCAGATCCCGCCCCTCCAACGCGAACTCAGCCTGCGTGCCGTCATCACCGGCATCGTCCTGGGCATTTTGCTCACCCCCTCCAACGTCTACGCCGGCCTGAAGATCGGGTGGTCGTTCAACATGTCGATCATTGCGCTGCTGATCGGTTACGCCATCTGGCAAGGGCTGGCCAAACGCTCGCCCGATCAGCCGCCGTGGACGTTGCATGAGAGCAATATCAATCAGACGGTGGCATCGGCAGCGGCGTCGATTATTTCGGGTGGTCTGGTCGCGCCGATTCCGGCTTATACGTTGTTGACAGGGCAGCAACTGGACCCTGTTCCGATGATGGCGTGGGTGTTTTCGGTGAGTTTTCTGGGGATCTGGATTGCATGGTATCTGCGGCCTTCGTTGCTCAACGACAGGTCGCTGAAGTTCCCCGAGGGCATGGCGACGCTGGAGACGCTGTTGCACATTTACAACCACGGTCGCGAGGCGGCGACGCGGTTGAAGGTGCTGCTCAGTGCTGCGTTACTGTCCGCGCTGGCGAAGTGGGTAGATACGTTCGTGTGGGCGTTTCCGCGTTGGTCGCCGAGTGCGCAGTTGGAGCGGCTGACGTTTACCGCTGACCCTTCGCTGTTGTTGGTGGGGTTCGGCGCGATCATCGGGATTCGTGTCGGTGTGACGCTGTTGTTTGGTGCATTGCTGGCGTGGGGCGGTCTGGCGCCGTGGTTGTTGGCGCAAGGGCTGGTAACGTTGCCGGCTGGCAGCAGCGGTCCGCAATTCGCGACGCTGGTGGAATGGTTGCTGTGGCCAGGGGTGAGTTTGATGGTCTGCTCGACACTGACGTCGCTGGCCATCCGGCTGTGGGGACTGCACTCGTCCACCAAAGCGAGCAGCGGGACGATCTGGGCCAAACCGAAAGCGGGGCCTGCGCTCGGCCTGGTGCTTTCGATCCTTCTGGTGGTGAGCCTGCAAGCGCTGTTGTTCGGGATCAATCTGTGGATGGCGTTGTTGACCATTCCTCTGGCGGTTTGCCTCGCGGCGGTGGCTGCGCGGGTGGTCGGAGCCACGGGCATTCCGCCTATTGGTGCTATCGGGCAGTTGTCGCAGTTGAGCTTTGGCATCGTCGCGCCGGGGCAGGTCACAATCAATCTGATGAGTGCCAACACGGCGGGCGGTTCGGCCGGACAATGCACAGACCTGATGAACGATTTCAAAGTGGGCAAGGCGATTGGCGCCACGCCGCGCAAGCAACTGGTCGCCCAGACGCTGGGGATTTTCGTCGGCAGTATCGTCGGTGTGCTCGCCTACATGGCGCTGATCCCGGACCCGCAAACCATGTTACTTACCGAAGAGTGGCCAGCTCCGGCGGTCGCGACCTGGAAGGCCGTGGCGCAAACCCTGACCCACGGGCTGGACTCGTTGTCGGAAAGCATCCGCTGGGCTATTTTCATTGCGGGTCTGGCGGGTGTGTTGCTGGGGATTCTGGACAGCACATTGCCAGCCCGCCGTGTCCGTTATCTGCCGAGCGCCGCTGCACTGGGCCTGGCGTTTGTCTTGCCAGCGTCGGTATCGTTGATGATGGCCCTCGGCGCAGTGCTCACGTGGACCGTCAGCTGTCGCTGGGCCAGCCTCACTGAACGATTCGCCATTACCGCTGCTGCGGGCTTGATCGCAGGAGAGAGCATTACCGGAGTGGGCGCGTCGTTGTGGCAGATGCTGGGTAATGGGTAAGTGAGGGTTCTTTCGTGAGCACGGTGGGCGCTGCCCAGAGCACTACCGCAATCGCGGTCCGTCAGGGGCTCGCGAAAGCTGTTTTCCGATTGATAGAGCACCCGCCGCGCTTCATCAGTGGACCAGGCGATTGACTGATGATCTCCGGGCGGCGACCTCTTTCAGACACCCCACACTCAGCCCCTCGGCAAAGACTGCACACAACAAAAAGCCCACCATGTAGGTGGGCTTTTGGTATTGCTGTATCATCTGTCCGTGGGGGGAGGCGTAAGCCAGCTAGGCCCTCGGCAAGTGAGCCGACTATAAGGAAATTTGCAGTTGTCGTCAATGTCGACTTTAGAAGTTGCAAAAGCTATCAGATTGTCCCTTTCCTGCGCCCGGATTTCGACCTATGAAAACGCAGCGCTCGCTGTGGGTCGGGGACTCGATGAAGCTGTAACATTATACGCATGGAACGCACTCGTCTCTGGAGCATTCCTTACACCGTTACACCTGTGCGAGGTCATTGTTCGTAACGGTGTTGCAGACGCAATTGCGTCAGTCTACGGCCCCCAGTGGCCTTGGAGCCCTGGTTTCGAACAGAGCCTGCCGGATGTCACAGGCCCCACTTTCAAGCCAAAACAAGAGCTTGCAAGAGCAAGACAAAAATGCGGCACAACCGGAGCCGTGATTGCGGAGCTGAAGTTTGTGTTTTGGGAAAAAATGTTCACGAAACGGTTCGAAGGACGCCTCTGGGTTCCTTACTTACATACTTTTTTCCCGAACCTGAAAAAATGTTTCACCGTATCCGTCCACCGAACCAGGATTGCGGCTGATCTCGAACAGATCCGACTGCTTCGAAACAGAATTGCCCATCATGAGCCGATATTTTCAAGAAACCTGATGAGCGATTTTGCTGTTATTCAACGCCTGACTGAAACACGTTGCATCGTTTCCGCAGATTGGATGAATGGCCAACAACAGGTCATGTCTACGGTCGCCACTAAACCTTTTTAAGCAGAGGTATGACCTCAGGTGCCAGTCCGTTTTTTCACGTTGCCAATCGCATTCGCGCTCGCAGCCCTCACCGGATGTGCCGGCCCCTTGCCTGCGGTTGACCCTGGCATGGCGTGGGTCGACATGCGTACTCTGACCGGCCAGTTGATCATGGCCGACAAGCTTGATGGCAAAAACACGTACGACGGACGCTATTTTCAGGTGACGCCGGGCCGTCACGCGTTGCAGGTGCGGTATGACTACGAGTACCGGTCGGGCGGTATGGGGATGATCGGCGATGAATACACCGAGATCACCTGCTACGTCAGTGTTCGCTATGACCACTTCGTCGCAGGGCAGCGGTATGTTCTGGAGGTGCGCTCATTGGCGAACAGTGTCGACGCCTGGCTTTACGATGCAGACCGCAACGTGGTGGCCGAGGAGGAGGAAGAGGGCGGCGTTCACTGCATCTGATCAGCGATCGTTGCGCTGATAGATGATTTTTTTGGTGCCGTTGTCGCAGGTGCCGACGACCATTTCCGGATCGGTGGCCTCTTCATTGGCGACGATTTCCAGCGTATAGGACGTCACGTTATTGGCCTGGATCTTGGCTTCGATTTCATCCTTGAGTTCATCACAGGATTTAGGCGCGGCCAAGGCGCCCGTCGCCACTACCGTACAGGTCACTGCCAGAATAAAACGTTTCATGCTCGACTCCTGATCATGATCAAACCATGCGTCGATAACGCATGACCGATGAAGCAAGCCAGCTTTATACAGTAGATACGGGAGCGCACAAGGCACTCCCGCTACGTTCACCGAGGATCAGCTCAACAATGTGGCGTCCAGCGTGATCTTGGCGTTCAACACTTTGGAGACCGGGCAGCCTTCTTTGGCTTTCGTGGTCAACTCGTCGAACTGTTGCTGTGTCGCACCCGGCACTTTGGCCTTGAGGGTCAGATGCACAGCGCTGATTTCAAAACCGCCTTCGGTCTGATTAAGGGTCACATCAGCCTGGGTATCGATGCTTTCAGCAGTCAGGTTTTCGCCGCCCAGAATCATGGACAGTGCCATCGAGAAACAGCCTGCGTGGGCTGCGCCGATCAGCTCTTCCGGGTTGGTGCCCTTGCCGCCTTCAAAACGTGCCTTGAAGCCGTAAGGTGCTTCGCGCAACACGCCGGTTTCCGTGGAGATGCTGCCAATACCGCTTTTCAGATCACCTTCCCAGTGGGCAGATGCTTTCTTGACGATGCTCATGGTCGCTCCTTTTGGAATGAATGTGGATCATTGCTGTTACAAGGTTCTGAGGACGGGCAGCTCTGGAAAGTTCAACCGTCGGAAAGACCTACCGTTTAAGTAGGTTTTTACCCGCCTGCCATTGAAAAGCACGACTTGCGCCCGCACTGCTGTTTCATCGTGGGCAGCTCCAGCAGCCAGCCCATCTCAATTCGAGGAGCTACCCCGGCCTATGAAACGTCTGGCAGATGTAAAAATTTCCACCCTTGATCTGGTGCCCGTACGCCACGACAAAGGACCTGCTGAATCCCTGCGCAACTCACTCAGCCTGGCTCAACACGTTGAAAAACTGGGCTATAACCGTTTCTGGGTGGCTGAACACCACAACATGGACGGCATCGCCAGTTCCGCGACTTCCGTGCTGCTCGCGTACCTGGCCGGCGGCACGTCGACCATTCGTGTCGGTGCTGGCGGGATCATGCTGCCCAACCACGCGCCGCTGGTGGTGGCCGAACAATTCGGCACGCTGGCCAGCCTCTACCCTGATCGAATCGATCTGGGTCTGGGCCGCGCACCGGGTTCCGATCAGATGACCGCCCGCGCCTTGCGTCGTGAGCGGTCCGGCAGCGCCGAGGATTTCCCGGATGACGTCACTGAGCTGATGGAATACCTGGGGCCGCGCACACCTGATCAAAAAGTGATCGCCGTACCCGGCTCGGGCACCCATGTGCCGATCTGGTTGCTGGGGTCGAGCCTGTTCAGCGCCCAATTGGCAGGCATGCGCGGGCTGCCGTATGCCTTCGCCTCGCACTTTGCACCGCGCTACATGCACGAAGCCATTCGGGTCTACCGCAACCATTTCCAGTCCTCGGCCGTGCTCGACAAGCCTTACGTGATGCTCGGCGTGCCGCTGTCGGCCGCTGATACCGATGAGCAGGCGGAATACCTGGCGACTTCGGTCTACCAGCGCATCCTGGCGTTGATGCGCGGGCACAGCCTGATGCAGCGTCCGCCGGTCGAATCGATGGATGGCCTGTGGCTGCCTCATGAACGTGAAGCGGTGGCAAGCTTTCTGGGACTGGCGATGGTGGGCGGCCCGGAGAAAATCCGCGCCAAGCTGGACGTTCTGCTTGAGCAGACCGACGCCGATGAGCTGATCTTCACCTGCGATATGTATGAGCACGAGGACAGGCTGCGGTCCTACGAGATTCTGGCGCAGGTCGCACACGGCTAAGCGATTTTTAGAATCGCCAATAGCCGACCGAAAACAGAATCGCCCCGGACTGGATGACAGTCCGGGGCGATTCTGTTCGTAAAGCCCGCAAACGGGATCAACCGGCGGCCTGGCTTGAATCAGGTTCGAAGACCCGGTTCAGCGCCAGGCTCGACGGGTAATCAACCGCGCTGGTAAACGATCTCCTTAGTGCCGCCTTCGCACGTGCCAACAACCTGCTTGCCGGCAGAGCTGCCTTTCTCGACCACTTCCAGCGTGTAGGACGTCACGCCCTTCGCCTGGAGCTTGGCATCGAGTTCACTTTTCAACTCATCGCATGGCTTGCCCGCCGCGAGGGCAGTGCCTGCGATGCTCAACAAGCCTACAGCCAACAAAAACTTCTTCATGGGTAATCCCTCTCGTCTGGCCATGTACAGACGCCATCGGAACAGGCGCCCACTCGACATCCACGCTCACACCTTCCCGGTGACCGGTTACAAAGTGTGTAGCGCAGATTATGGCAATCGGCCAGCCGAAAGGTTCAGATGTCGTCAGCTATTGGCGATGCGGAAGCCGACTTTCAGGGTTACCTGGAAATGCGCCACTTTGCCGTCTTCGATGTGGCCACGTGTTTCAGTCACTTCGAACCATTCCATGTGGCTGATGCTTTTGCTGGCCTCGGCCAAGGCATTGTTGATCGCGTCTTCAATGGTGGTGGTGGACGAGCCAACGATTTCAACTTTTTTGTACGTGTGATGATCGGTCATGGCAGTTCTCCTGGAAGTCTGAAAAAGGCGCGGTATAGAACACGCTCCCTGCTTCTGTCAGGGGAACGCGCGCAAAAGTTCAGCCCTTTGTAGAAATCCCATCGCACTTTCCAAAAAGCCTGGAGTCCGAAACAACACACGCTCACTCACCATTGCAGGAGAAACACCATGGCTACTACTTCACTCCGTAAGGCCTCGTTGCAAAGTATGGAAGCTGAGATCGAAAGCCTCTTGAAGTCGCTTGAAGGCCTGAAAGCCGATGCTACCGACGAGTCGCGCAAGACGCTGAAAACCCTGAAAGCCAATGCTGAAAGCGCACTGAGCCATTCGCGCAGCCTGCTCAGCGATGTCTACGAAGACGTCAAAGAGAAAACCCGCGAAAACGCGCTGGCTACTCGCGACTACGCTCAAGAGCACCCTTGGACCACCGCAGGTGTTGCCGTCGGTGCAATCGGCCTGATCACAGCCTACATGCTGTTCAAGCGCGGTAACTGATCAGATTCTGATCGGGTCTCCAGACTGCTTAAGCTCGTTCTTCAACCACTGAGCCAACTGTTGCGCCCGACCATCGGCCGCACGTCTGGGTACCCAAAGCGCCAGCTGCGCCGGGGTTTCGCTGAAACCCCACGGCGCAGCCAGGCGACCGGCTTTCAGGTCGTCGATGACCAGCGGCTCCGGCGCAATCGCAATCCCCAGGCCGGCGACGGCTGCCTCTAGCAAATAATACAAATGCTCGAACCCCTGACCGTACCGCAACGCCTGCGGATCGATCCCGTTCTGCTGCGCCCAGCTTGGCCAGGCCTGCGGACGCGAAGTGGTGTGCAGTAAAGGTTCTTCCAGCAGGGACCTGGCAGGCGCACGGCACAGCCTTTCAAAGCGCTCGAACCGAGGGCTCAGAACAGGGCCGATACGCTCGCTGGCCAGTTCGAAGACGTGCATGTCGGCAGGCCACGGCGGCTCGGCGAACACCAGCAATGCGTCCAGCCCAGGACGACGCGGATCGAGATCGCCTTCGCCTGCCGACAGGTGCAGCCGCAGGTCCGGTAACTCCGCATTCAGACGACTCAGGCGCGGAATAAACCAGCGTGCCAGCAGGCTGCCCGAACACCCCAGCACGAAAGGCGCGTCTGCGCTGCCTTTGCTCAGTTCGACACAAACGCCGCGCAGCCGGTCGAACGCTTCGCCGCTGACGTCGCGTAACCGAATGCCTGCATCTGTGAGTTTAAGGCCACGCCCATCCTTGCTGAACAGGCTAACGCCCAAGTGCTCTTCCAGCACTTTCAACTGACGACTGACCGCGCCATGCGTTACGTTCAACTGCTCGGCGGCTTGGCTGACACTGCCAAGCCGAGCGGTGCTTTCGAACGCGCGCAAGGCATTGAGGGGAGGGAGGTCACGGCTCATGATCTGTGAGTTTTCCTGACAGGTTGTCGCGATCTTATCGGTTTTCAAACAGGCATGCGCTGGTTAAAGTGGACTCATTGCCACTCCGGCTCATTCAATTCGCTTAATACTGCCACTGGAGCACTTCATGACCCAGACCAACTTCCGCAGCGGCCCCGACGCCAACGGCCTGTTCGGCTCATTCGGCGGCCGCTACGTAGCAGAAACCCTGATGCCGCTGGTGCTCGACCTCAACCGCGAGTACGAAGCCGCCAAGGCTGACCCGGAATTCGCCAAAGAGATGGCTTACTTCCAGCGCGATTACGTGGGGCGCCCGAACCCGCTGTACTTCGCCGAACGCCTGACCGAGTTCTGTGGCGGCGCGAAGATCTACTTCAAGCGTGAAGAGCTCAATCACACCGGCGCGCACAAAATCAACAACTGCATCGGCCAGGTACTGCTGGCCAAACGCATGGGCAAAAAACGCCTGATCGCGGAAACCGGCGCGGGCATGCACGGCGTTGCCACTGCCACCGTGGCGGCGCGTTTCGGTCTGCCTTGCGTGATCTACATGGGCGCGACCGACATCGAACGCCAACAGGCCAACGTGTTCCGCATGAAGCTGCTGGGCGCCGAGATCGTACCGGTCACTTCCGGCACCGGCACCCTGAAAGACGCGATGAACGAAGCCCTGCGCGACTGGGTGACGAATGTCGATGACACGTTCTACCTGATCGGCACCGTGGCAGGCCCACACCCGTATCCAGCGATGGTGCGCGATTTCCAGGCCATCATCGGTCGGGAAACCAAAGAGCAGATGCAGGAGAAGGAAGGCCGTCTGCCGGACAGCCTGATTGCCTGCGTGGGTGGCGGCTCCAACGCGATGGGCCTGTTCCATCCGTTTCTTGATGACGCCAGCGTGGAAATCATCGGCGTCGAAGCCGGTGGTCACGGCGTGAATACCGACAAGCACGCGGCCAGTCTGAACGGCGGCGTACCGGGCGTGCTGCACGGTAACCGTACTTATCTGCTGCAGGACGGCGACGGGCAGATCACCGACGCGCACTCGATTTCCGCCGGCCTGGACTACCCGGGCATCGGCCCGGAACACGCCTTCCTGCATGAAGTGAAGCGCGTCGAATACGTCAGCATCACTGACGATGAAGCGCTGGACGCTTTTCATCAGTGCTGCCTGCTCGAAGGCATCATCCCGGCGTTGGAAACCGCTCACGCTCTGGCCGAGGCCATGAAGCGGGCGACCAACCTGCGCGACGATCACTTGATGGTCGTGTGCCTGTCCGGGCGCGGTGACAAAGACATGCAAACCGTCATGAACCACATGGCAGCCGCCGAAAAAACTCAGGAGAAGCTGGTATGAGCCGTCTCGAACAACGTTTCGCCCAGCTGAAAACCGAAGGCCGCGCGGCGCTGGTCACTTTCATCACGGCGGGCGATCCTGGCTACGACACTTCCCTGAAAGTCCTGAAAGGCCTGCCGGCCGCGGGCGCCGATGTGATCGAGCTGGGCATGCCGTTCACCGATCCGATGGCCGACGGTGTGGCGATTCAGCTGGCTACACTGCGCGCTCTGGACGCGGGCCAGACGTTGCAGAAAACACTGCAGATGGTCAGCGAGTTTCGGGTCGACGATCAGACCACGCCTATCGTGCTGATGGGTTACTACAACCCGATCCACCGGTTTGGCGTTGAAGCGTTCGTGGCGCAGGCCAAGGAAGCAGGCGTCGATGGCCTGATCATCGTTGACCTGCCACCCGAGCACGACGCCGAACTGGCGGCACCTGCGCAGGCATCCGGTATCGACTTTATCCGCCTGACCACCCCGACCACCGACGATGCACGCCTGCCGCGCGTGCTGGAACGCAGTTCCGGTTTCGTCTATTACGTTTCGGTTGCCGGTGTGACCGGTGCCGGGTCGGCCACTACCGAACACGTCACCGAAGCCATCGCGCGCTTGCGTCGCCATACCGATCTGCCGATCAGCGTCGGTTTCGGCATCCGCACACCCGAGCAGGCAGCCGCTATCGCTCGCCTGGCTGACGGTGTTGTGGTGGGTTCGGCGCTCGTCGACAAGATCGCAACCGCGCAATCCCCGGAGCAGGCAGTCGACGGCGTACTGACGCTGTGCGCCGCACTGGCCGAGGGCGTGCGTCACGCGCGCATCAGCTGAGGGTAAAGTTTCTGATACAGAGGAATCAAAGCGCTATCAGCGGTTCTATGTAGCAAGACACAAGGGGTTCATGACCAGCGTCATGAACCCCTTTTTGCTGCATTGCGTGACGCCGAGGAAGCACTCATGAAACTGCCAAACCGTTTAATCACTGGACTGGGCATCTTGATGATCAGCGCCAGCCCGCTGCTGCACGCTGCACCGCCCGATCAGCGCGGTGATGGCCCGGGTGATAACCGTGGCGGCCCGCAACAAGGCCCGCAAAACAATGGCGGCCCCCATGACGAGCGTGGCCCGGGCAACGGTAACGGCGGAGGCCCGGATAACGGCCCGGGCAATGCGCCAGGCAGACAGGCCCATCAGGACAACCGTGGCGGCAACCGCCCACCGCAAGACTTTGGCGACGTACGCCAGACCTTTCAACAACACCGCGACGTTATTGGCCGTGGCCAGCCGTTGCCGCCGGGCGTACACATCGCCAAGGGCCGTCCGTTGCCACCGGGTTACGGCAAACGCCTGGACAACCGCTCGCTGCAATACCTGCCACACTATGACGGCTACGAATGGCGCCGCTTGGGCACCGACGTGGTACTGATCGCCGTGGGTTCGGGGATTGTTTACGCGATTCTGGACGGCGTGTTGAATTGATGCAGTACTGAGGTTCCGCGCCCAACATTTTGCACACGTCCGCTTTTGATTCTGGCCGAAGGCCGTGGGAGCGGACTTGTTCGCGAAAGGGCCGGTATATTTTCAAAAAATGTATCGGTTGAACCACCGTATTCGCGGACAAGTCCGCTCCCACGCCCTCCGGGCAGAAGCATGTTTTCAACTATCGCGCGACGCGAAGGCCAGGCTCAACCCTGCGTCTGATTGACCCGCGCCAAAAACGTCATCAACGCTCCTGACACAAAATCCGGGTTTTCCAGATTGGCGATATGACCCGCCTCGGGCACCAGCACGTAAGGGCAGCCGATCAGGTGAGCCATTTCGCGCGCCTCTTCAGGCGGACGCGGGATGTCCGCATCGCCGCACATCACCAGCGTGGTGTCTGCATTCAATTGTTCGATCAGCCCGAGCCGATCATCACGACCGAAGATCATCCGCCCCAGCGGCACAACGCTCTGACGCAGTTGTTCTGCATTCATGCCCGCCAACGCTGATCGAAACCCCTGATACACAGGCGACTGAGGGTCGATGCCGGGACGGAAGAAAATCGGCACCACGATATCCAGCAGCGGCGCAGGAAAAGCACCGGTCTCTTCCAGCTTGTCGATCAGCGAGAAGTAATAGGCCTTCTTGGCCTCGGTCTCTTTGCCCAGATAAGTGTCCATCAGCACCAGCCCGTTGATCCGCTCGGGGGCGAGCAGCGCCGCAATGGCACCCCACATGCCGCCCACCGACAGCCCGACGATACTGCAGCGCTCGATATTCAAATGGTCCATCAGCGCCAGCGCATGGCGGGCCAGATCATCCAGGTTGCGCGTGCCTTCCGGAAACCCGTCAGAATCCCCATGCCCCCACAGATCCGGGACAATCACACGATACCGAGTGGCCAGCGTATCGACCTGCGCACTCCACATCGTCTTGTCCCAGAGATAACTATGACCCAGCAAGACGACCGGCCCGGTGCCTTGGTCAGCGTAGTGAAGGGTCTTACCGTCGATGAGTAGATCCGGCATTTCTGATGATCCTCTGTCTGGTCTTTCAGCATTCAGTTCGGCAGGCCGCTGATGAGGCCCGTGCGTGTGCATGACCATTTTGTTGAAATTTGCATTGCGTCTGACCAACTGGTCATTTTCCGGCGGGGCAATATTACACTGCAATCGACGGCAACGGCCTGCCCGCCAGTGAAACACCGCTCAACGCCTGCTCACTCGCCAGCCAGTCCATGAACTGCTGGACGATCTGCACTCGACGTTTACGTTGAGGCAACACCACGTAATAGCCTTGGCCGGAAATGGCGGCTCCGGCGATGGGGCGGCAGAGCAGGCCTTGGTCGAGGAGGTCGTCGACCAGGTGTTTCCAGCCGATGGCGATGCCTTGTCCGCCGATGGCGGCCTGGATGAGCAGGGTGTAGTTGTCGAAACGCAACTGGCCGGGCGCAGGCGCCTGGGGGATGTCGAGGGCGCGGAATACGCCTGCCCAGTCGAACCAGTTGTTGATGCTTTCACCGCGCAGGTGCAGCAGCGGGAAGTCGCGCAGCGCTTCGTTGGGCAGCGGCGTCTGGCGACCGGCAATCAGTTGCGGGCTGCACACCGGAAAAACTTCTTCGCTGAACAGCCAATGACTTTCGCCCTGCTTGAAACGCCCGTCGCCAAACAGCACGGCCACGTCGATATCGGCGCGTAACATGCTGTGGGTACGCTCGCTGGTCACTAGGCTGACGTCCACGTCCGGGTTGATCTTGTGGAAGCGATGCAGGCGCGGCATCAGCCAGTAGGCGGCGAAGGCAAAGTCTGTGGCGACCTGAAGCACCTCGTGTTGATGCTGCTCGGTGATCGCGATGAGCCCGCTGTCGATGGATTGCAGGCCCGCCTGCACGTGGCTGAACAATATTTCACCGGCTTCGGTAAGCTCGATACCGCGGTAGATCCGGTCAAACAATCGGGTTGCCAGTTGTTCTTCAAGGCGCTTGATCTGCTGGCTGACGGCAGGCTGGGTAGTGCCCAGCTCGATGGCGGCGGCAGTAAAACTGCGCAGGCGGGCGGCGACCTCGAAGGCACGCAACAGGTCGAGGGACATATCGCCAAAAGCTTCAAACATAAGCGGTGCTTATCCTAGGCATTGCTGCGCATGGGCTTTACCTTCAAACACGAGGACTTCATCCTCGTGCCCAGCACTTTCGCATAACTTTTCACAATGGGATGCAGCGATTACATGAAGCGCAAAAATATTCTGTTCATCATGGCCGATCAAATGGCCGCGCCAATGTTGCCAATCTACGCACCGTCTCCCATTCTGATGCCGAATCTGAGCCGCATCGCGGCCAACGGTGTGGTGTTCGATTCGGCGTACTGCAACAGTCCGCTGTGCGCGCCATCGCGCTTTACGCTGGTGAGCGGTCAGCTCCCGAGCAAGATCGGCGCGTACGACAACGCTGCCGACTTCCCGGCAGACGTTCCGACCTACGCTCACTACCTGCGTGCCCTGGGCTACAAGACCGCGCTAGCGGGCAAGATGCATTTCTGCGGACCGGACCAGTTGCACGGCTACGAGGAGCGGCTGACCAGTGACATTTACCCGGCCGACTACGGCTGGTCAGTGAACTGGGATGAGCCGGACGTGCGGCCAAGCTGGTACCACAACATGTCGTCAGTGTTGCAGGCGGGTCCGTGCATTCGTACCAATCAGCTGGACTTCGATGAAGAGGTGCTGTTCAAGTCCCAGCAGTATCTGTACGACCACGTACGTCAGGACGGTGATGCGCCGTTCTGCCTGACCGTTTCCATGACTCACCCTCACGACCCGTACACCATTCCGCTTTCGTTCTGGGACCTCTACAGCGACGACGAAATCCCGCTGCCGATACCGCACGCCGATCAGGCCGCGCTGGACCCGCATTCGCAACGTCTGCTCAAGGTCTACGACCTGTGGGACAAGCCGATGCCGATCAACAAGATTCGCGATGCACGCCGTGCCTACTTCGGCGCCTGCAGCTACATCGACCGAAACATCGGCAAGCTGATGCAGACGCTGGAGGAGGTGGGGCTGGCGGAAGACACCATCGTCGTGTTCTCCGGCGATCACGGCGACATGCTGGGCGAGAAGGGCCTCTGGTACAAAATGCACTGGTTTGAAATGGCCGCTCGCGTGCCGCTGGTGGTGTACGCGCCGGGGCAGTTCAAGCCGGGCCGGGTCAGTGCTTCGGTGTCGACGGCCGACCTGTTACCGACCTTTGTCGAGATGGCCAACGGCAAACTGGACGCCGGGTTGCCACTGGACGGACGCTCGCTGATGCCGCACCTGAACAGCCAAGACGGCCACGACGAGGTGTTTGGCGAGTACATGGCGGAAGGCACCACCAGCCCGCTGATGATGATCCGTCGCGGTGCGTATAAATTCATCTATTCGGAACAGGACCCGTGCCTGTTGTTCGATGTGAAGGAGGACCCGAAAGAGCAGAAGGACCTGAGCCAGTCGTCAGCCCACGAGAAACTGTTCAACGACTTCCTGGCCGAAGCTCGGGCCAAGTGGGACATCCCGGCGATACACCAACAGGTGCTCGCCAGCCAGCGCAGACGACGCTTTGTCGCCAAATCGCTGGCAACCGGCAAGCTGAAGAGTTGGGATCACCAGCCACTGGTCGACGCCAGTCAGCAGTACATGCGCAACCACATTGATCTGGACGATCTGGAGCGCAAGGCACGTTTTCCGCAACCTTGACCCTGCCCACACCAAAAAAATCAAAAGGGGTACATCGATGAAAAAGTTATCCACAGTCGTTGCGGTCGCGGTCATGACGTTCGGCAGCCTGGCTGCGCAGGCAGAAGACGCCAGTTGCAGCACCGTGAAGATGGCCGATCCAGGCTGGAGTGACATAGCTGCCACCAACGCCATCACCAGCGTGGTGCTTGAGGGGCTGGGCTACAAACCCAAAGTCGATACGCTGGCCGTGCCGATTGCCTACGGCGGTTTGAAGGACGGCAAGCTGGATGTGTTTCTGGGTAACTGGATGCCGGCGCAGCAGGGTTTCTATGACAAGTTCGTCGCCACCGGCGATGTGACGCAACTGGCCAAAAACCTGGAGGGCACCGAATTTACCCTGGCCGTACCGGACTATGTCTGGGACGCAGGGGTGCATGACTTTGCCGACCTGAGCAAATTCGCTGACAAGTTTGACAAGAGGATCTACGGCATCGGCTCCGGCGCACCTGCCAACCTGTCGCTGCAGGAAATCATCAAGAAGAACGAGTTCGATCTGGGCAGTTGGAAGCTGGTCGAATCCAGTGAGCAAGCCATGCTCGCCGAGGTCAATCGCAACGTGAAGAAGAAAGCGTTTGTGGTCTTCCTCGGCTGGACGCCGCACCCGATGAATGTTCAGATCAAAGGCATGCACTACCTCAAGGGCGGCGAAAAATACTTCGGCGACACGGGCTCGGTCTTCACCCTGACACGCAAGGGTTACGCTGAAGCCTGCCCGAACGTGGGCAAGTTGCTGAGCAACCTGAGCTTCACCCTTGACATGGAAAACAGCATCATGGCCGACGTGACCAACAAGAAGGTCAGCAACAGCGCAGCCGCCAAAGCCTGGATCAAGGCCAACCCGGCGGTGCTGAACACGTGGCTGGAAGGCGTGAAGACCGTCGATGGCAAGGACGGTCTGGCGGCAGTGAAGGCGACGCTATAAGCGTCCGGTCTTGAATGCGCGGCGCAATGCAGAGGCGTGACGCGGAGCGTCACAAGAGGCATTCCCACGCGGAGCGTGAGGAACGAGAGGTGTCAGGAAATACGCTGATCGTGCCCATGCTCCGCGTGGGCATGCCGTTCTGGACGCTCTGCGTCCTCTACGCTTAATTCACCCGAGGGACCGATGCGCTGGCTCAATCACCATAAACTCCTGCCGTTTCTTGCCTGGCTGCCGCGTCAGACCCGTGCCAGCGTCGGACGCGATGCGCTGGTGGGGTTGAGTGGAGCCATTCTGGCGCTGCCGCAGTCCATCGCCTACGCGCTGATCGCCGGATTACCGCCCGAGTACGGCCTGTACGCCGCAATCGTTCCCGTCATCATCGCCTGCCTCTGGGGTTCGTCCTGGCACCTGATTTGCGGGCCGACCGCTGCTATTTCCATTGTGCTGTATGCCAGTGTCAGTCCGCTCGCCGTCCCGGCCAGTCAGGACTACATCATGCTGATCCTGCTGCTGACGTTCATTGCCGGCGTCTTTCAGTTATTGCTCGGAATGATGCGTTTCGGCGCACTGGTGAATTTCGTTTCGCACTCGGTGGTGCTGGGTTTCACACTGGGCGCCGCCATCGTGATTGCTCTGGGGCAGATGCCCAATCTACTGGGGCTTGATCTGCCAAGCCAGACCACCGCACTCAATAGCCTGGGCGCCTTGCTCGAGCATCGCGGCGAAGCGGATATGCCCTCGCTGATACTCGGGCTGTTGACCCTGGCGCTGGGCATCGGGCTCAAGTCTCTGGTGCCCCGCTGGCCGACGCTGTTGATTGCACTGGTGTCGAGCGGTCTGCTGGTCTGGCTGTGGCCGGCGATGTTCGGTCATGTGCGGGTGGTCAGCGCCTTCGTCGGGCACCTGCCGCCCTTCAGCCCCCTGTCGCTGGACCTTGAACTGATTCTCAAGCTGCTGCCGACGGCCGTGGCGGTGGGCATGCTCGGGCTGGTCAACAGCCTGTCGATTGCCCGTTCGCTGTCGGCACGCTCGCAGCAGATGCTCAACGCCAACCAGGAAGTTCGCGCGCAAGGGCTGTCGAACATGGTCGGCTCGCTGTTTTCCGGCTACCTGTCCGCAGGCTCGTTCACCCGTGCGGCGCTGAATTACGAAGCAGGCGCCCGCTCGCCGCTGGCCGGGGTGTTTTCAGCACTGTGGGTGGCGCTGTTCGCGGTCGCCGGAGCGTCATTGATCTCGCATATTCCAATCCCGGCGATGGCGGCCTCGATTCTGCTGATTTGCTGGGGGCTGGTGGATCGGCGTGGCATTCGCTCGCTGTTTCGCGTCAGCCGTGCCGAGTTTTTCGTGATGGCGCTGACCTGTCTGGCCACGCTGTTGCTGGAGCTGCAGACCGCGATCTACGCAGGCGTGCTGGCCTCGCTGTTCTTCTACCTCAAGCGCACCTCACAGCCTCGCGTACAGCAATGGCGCGAGGGAGACGAAGATGTCCTGCGGGTCGGCGGCTCGATCTTCTTCGGCGCCAGCCACTACCTGCAAACCCGCCTGCAACGCACTGAAGGATTACGGGTGGTAATCGATGCGCAGCAGATCAACTTCATCGATTATTCAGGCGTTGAAATGCTTCATCAGGAAGCCAGGCGCCTGGCTCAGCAGGGGCGAGTGCTGGTTCTGCGCAATGCAAGGCCGCAGGTGATCGAGGAATTGCACAAGCTGGAAGGGCCGGAGCGGTGCCCGATTGTGTTTGAGGATTGAGCCATAACTCATCGTACCGACGCTCTGCGTTCTACAAAGGTCCCGATAAGCCCGTAGATTTGGCTTCTGCCCGGAGGGCGTGGGAGCGGACTTGTCCGCGAAAGCTTTATTTCGGGTGGTACATCTTTAGCGGATGTTCCGGCCCATTCGCGAACAAGTTCGCTCCCACGGCCTTCGGCCAGAATCAAAAGCGGACTTGTGTACAACGCGGAGCATTGGCACGATAGTCATTGATCAACCCTTCGCCAACAGCCTGCGCAACTCCGCCAGCACTGGCGCTGAATCTGGACGCACGCCACGCCAGAGCAAAAAGGCTTCTGCGGCCTGCTCAACCAGCATCCCCAGGCCATCGACAGACTGCGCCGCGCCGTGTTCGGTGGCCCAACGGCAAAAGGCAGTAGGCTCTTTGCCATACATCATGTCGTAGCAGAACGTCACGCCGGGCTGGATCAGGCTCGGGGAAATCGGTGGCAGCTCTCCAGCCAGACTGGCGGACGTGGCGTTGATGATCAGGTCCACCGGCTCTTCAAGCCAGTCAAAGCTGCTGGCAAACACAGGGCCAAGATCAGCAAATTCCTGAGCCAGTCGTTCAGCTTTTTCCACCGTACGATTGGCGATCACCAGCGCTGCGGGCTGCTCTGCCAGCAACGGCTCCAGCGCGCCACGCACCGCACCGCCCGCGCCCAGCAGCAGAACCCGCTGACCGCGCAGGCTACGTCCGCAATTGACTGTCAGGTCGCGCACCAGCCCGGCACCGTCGGTGTTATCCCCCAGCAGCGTGCCGTCATCGAGCGTGCTCAGCGTATTGACCGCACCCGCACGCTGTCCGCGCTCGGTCAGGCTGTCGGCCAGGCGATACGCTTCTTCCTTGAACGGCACGGTCACATTGGCGCCACGCCCGGTCTGAAAAAAAGCCTGCGCAAATGCAGTGAAGTCGTCCAGCGGTGCCAGCGCAACCTGGTAATCCAGTTCCTGTCCGGTTTGCTCAGCGAACAGACGATGAATCAACGGCGACTTGCTGTGACCGATGGGATTGCCGAAGACAACGTACCGGTCCATCAGTTTTCCGCCAGCCAGTCGCGATCCGTCAGGAAGTACTCGGTCAGGCGCGCCTCTTCGCTGCCCGGAGCAGCCTTCCAGTCATAGCCCCAGCGCACTTGTGGCGGCAGCGACATGAGAATCGACTCGGTACGCCCACCCGACTGCAGACCAAACAGCGTGCCGCGGTCATACACCAGATTGAACTCGACGTAACGCCCACGACGGAATTCCTGAAACTCGCGCTGCTGCACCGTATAGGCAGCCGCCTTGCGACGCCGCACGATCGGCAGGTAGGCATTGATGAAGGCATCACCGATGGCGCGGATGAACGCAAAGCTGGTGTCGAAATCCCACTGGTTCACATCGTCGAAAAACAGACCGCCGATGCCACGCGGCTCGTCGCGATGCTTCAGGTGGAAATAGGTGTCGCACCACGCCTTGTAGCGGGGGTAGACATCATCACCGAACGGCGCACAGGCACGCTCAGCGACCCGGTGCCAATGCACGCAATCTTCTTCGACGCCGTAGTAGGGCGTCAGGTCAAAGCCACCGCCGAACCACCAGACAGGCTCTTCGCCTTCTTTTTCGGCAATGAAAAACCGCACATTGGCGTGGGACGTCGGCACATGCGGGTTATGCGGGTGGATCACCAGCGAAACGCCCAGCGCCTCGAAACCACGCCCCGCCAGCTCAGGGCGATGCGCACTGGCTGACGGCGGCAGGTTGCTGCCAAACACGTGAGAGAAGTTGACGCCGCCTTTCTCGATAACCGCGCCGTTCTCGATCACCCGCGTGCGCCCACCACCGCCCGCCGGACGTGTCCAGGCATCTTCGACGAACTGTGCGTTGCCGTCTTCCTGCTCAAGCGCGGTGCAGATACGGTCTTGCAGGTCGAGCAGGTAGGCTTTGACGGCCTCGGTGCGGGTACTCATGGCGATCCCTTACGGCTGACTTCAAACGGCTGGCCCCGGAGCAGAAGGGGCGCAGGCAAATTGGCGCGTAGCATACCATCGGCAGCCCGGACTGGCAGTTGACGAAGAGCGGGCGAAGGAGTCCGATGGTGGACTTGGCAGCTTGTTTCAATCATCAAGGAGAGAACACATGGCAAAGCGTATCCAGTTCAGCACTGTCGGAGGACCCGAGGTTCTTGAATATGTCGATTTCGAGCCGGAGGCTCCGGGGTCGCAGGCGGTGGTTGTGCGCAATAAGGCCATCGGCCTGAATTTCATTGATACCTATTACCGCAGCGGGTTGTATCCGGCGCCGTTTTTGCCATCCGGGCTGGGGGCTGAAGGGGCCGGTGTGGTCGAGGCGGTGGGCGATGAGGTGACGCGCTTCAAGGTCGGTGATCGAGTGGCTTATGGAACCGGGCCATTGGGGGCGTACAGCGAAGTGCATGTGCTGCCCGAGGCGAACCTGGTGAAGCTGGCCGACTCGGTGAGTTTCGAGCAGGCCGCTGCGCTGATGCTCAAGGGCCTGACTGTGCAATACCTGCTGCGCCAGACCTATCAGGTGAAGCCGGGCGAGATCATTCTGTTTCATGCCGCCGCAGGCGGTGTAGGCTCGCTCGCCTGTCAATGGGCCAAGGCACTCGGCGCCAAGCTGATCGGCACGGTCAGTTCGCCGGAGAAAGCCGCGCATGCCAAGGCACTCGGTGCCTGGGAAACCATCGACTACAGCCACGAAGACGTCGCCAAGCGTGTACTGGAGCTGACCGACGGCAAAAAGTGCCCGGTGGTCTACGACGGCGTGGGGCAGGACACCTGGCTGACTTCGCTCGACAGTGTCGCGCCGCGCGGGTTGGTGGTGAGTTTCGGTAATGCGTCAGGGCCGGTTTCGGGCGTGAACCTGGGTGTTCTGGCGCAGAAAGGTTCGGTGTACGTCACGCGCCCGACGCTGGGCACCTACGCGAACAATGCGCAGAACCTTCAGGCGATGGCTGACGAGCTGTTCGACATGCTCGCCAGCGGCAAAATCAAGGTCGATGCCATCCAGCAATACGCCCTCAAGGACGCCGCCAAGGCGCAGATCGAACTCTCGGCCCGGCGCACTACCGGCTCGACCATTCTGATTCCCTGAGCCTGCCAGCGTTAACCGGCGCGCATGACCTGCCCGGTGGCGATGTCACGGATCACGCTGGGGTTTCGGCGACCGCCCAGGCTGCCGCCGAGTACCCGGTCGATCTGACCGCGGAAATACTGCTCGACGCGTAGTCGCGAGCGCGCAGCCGGACGGCCCGCCGGGTTGGCTGACGTCGAAATCAACGGGCCGACCAGCGCGCACAGTTCACGCACAGTCGGGTGATCGGTGACGCGCAGGGCGACGGTTTCGTGAATCCCGGTGATCCACTCGGGCAACAGGTTCTGGTGCGGCACCAGCCAGGTATTGGGCCCTGGCCAGGTGCTGGCCATGCGGTCGAGCCACAGTTCGGGAAAGTCCTCGAACAGAAAGTCGAACTGGCGGATGTTGTCCGCGATCAGGATCAGGCCCTTTTCCACTGGCCGCGATTTGATCGCCAGCAGGCGATAGACCGCTTCTTCATCCCAAGGATCACACCCCAGCCCCCAGACTGCTTCGGTCGGGTAGGCAATCACCGCACCGGCTCGAATATCCTGAGCGGCTTGTTGCACACGCCAACTGCTGACCATTGTTCGTTTCTCCGCTAGATCCTGGCGGCAGTTTAACCTCAGGGCGCGCTGGCGAACCATCGTCCCGCTTCACAGCTTATGCGTCCATCCAGTTCAAGCTCGGTCAGGCCCGCCAATACCTTGGGCAGCGGCCAGCCGCTGGAAACCGACAGCCCCTCGCTGGTGTGCGGCGCGGCGTGCAGCAGGGCCAATAGTGGATGGTCGCAGGGGGCAGGTCCGGCAGTTTCGGTATTTGAAGGGTCGGCGCTGGATGCAACGCGCTTCCAGTGCTGCAAGCCTTCCAGAATGTGGTCGACGGTTTCGACCAGCGTGGCGCCGTCGCGTATCAGTTGGTGACAACCCTTGGCACCCGGATGATGAATCGAGCCGGGTATCGCATACACCTCGCGGCCGTGTTCAGCTGCCAGTCGTGCCGTAATCAGCGAACCGCTGGCAACGCTGGCCTCAACCACCAGTACGCCCAGCGACAGGCCGCTGATGATCCGGTTGCGGCGCGGGAAGTTGCTGGGCTGCGGTCCGGCGTCCAGCGGGAACTCGGAAATCACCGCGCCGCCCTCTGCCGCCATGCGCGCCGCAAGCGCACGGTGCTGCTGTGGATAAAGTTTCTCGAGCCCTGTGCCCAACACGCCGATTGTGAGCCCGCCGACATCCAGTGCGCCCTGATGCGCAGCGCCGTCAATGCCGCGAGCCAGACCGCTGGTGATCACAAAACCGGCGCCCGCGAGGCTGCGCGCAAACGCCGTGGCAGTGTCCAGCCCGGGCCGGGAGGCGCGGCGACTGCCGACCATGCCCAACTGCGGACGCTCGAGTATCGACGGGTCGCCCGCAATGAATATTAACGGCGGCGGATCGGCGATTTCAGCCAGCAGCGCGGGGTAGCAAGGGTCGTCCCACATCAGCAAATGCTGGCCCGGACGCTCAAGCCAGGCCAATGCAGCACTGGCGCCATCACGTACTGCGGCATCGCGACGCGCTTCGGCACAGGCGCTCGGTATGCCCAATGCACGCCACGCGCTGGCGGGTGCGCTCAGCGCCGAAGAGGCTGAGCCGAACGCCTCGATAAGCCTGGAGAAGCGTTTTGGCCCGACTTCCGGCAAGCGATGGATACGTAAACGCGCTTCCAGCTCTGCGGGGGAAGAGAGGGCTTTTTCGAACAATGGCATGAGATCGTCCCTGATCCATTGTGCATCTCAACGGATGCACAAACCTGTGGATAACTCTGTTGACAACAATTTGATAACTGGCTGACCCGCTACACAAATTCGTCTCAAAAGTGAAACGTGGCGCTACGGATTGCGAACCTTGTCCATGATGGACAAAGATCGGTTCGCTTGCAGGACCAAGGCGTAACTGAGCTTGTCGTAAGTGCGGAAAACCATCAGCAGGCCAGCCCGTTCGTCGGGGATTTTCACCATGTCGCCGGTGATTCGGTCGCGCACCGTTTCGCTGGTTTTGTAGATCGCAAGTACATTGCCTTCAGTCAGGCCGTCACGTTTGCCTTTGTCGAGGGTAACGACATCCAGCACGCTGACCTGCGTCACGCCACGCGGCACATCCAGAATCAAACCTTCTATCGGCGTCTGTGGAGCGCTGGGCAGAAACGTCGAATTGATTGAACGCTCTTCACTGGCGAACAGACGGTCACCCAGACGCACTTCCTGAGTGGAGCGCTGCAGCATCAGGGTCGAGACATCGCCTTCAGTGGCGACCACCTCGGCGCTGCCAACGTCATCGGCGTTGATCCCCAGCACTTCCTTGGTCTGCGGGTCGGTGTAGATCTTGCCCTGACGAAAGATGCCGTAAACGCTGTGCGAGGGGTCCAGCTTGCCACGCGCATACGCGCGATCACCGGCGCCGCTGAGCACGCGCTCGGCATTGCCTGCGACGATGTACGGCGCTTTCTCGAACTGCTCGGCGCTGTCGACGATGCGGTTGCTGATCAGGAAGGCGTTGATGGCACCCAGCGGGATGCTCGGGATGGCCTGAGCCATCGGCGTGCTGCGCACATGCGGTGACAATTTGATGGTGCCGCGCGACTCGCCGCGATTGAGCGTGACCCGTGGCTGACCGTCTACCCAGGTCAGCGCCAGGGTGTCACCAGGATAGATAAGGTCGGGATCGCGAACCTGCGGGTTGGCCCGCCAGATCTCGCGCCATTGCCACGGTTGGCGCAAGAACTTGCCGGAAATATCCCAAAGCGTGTCGCCGGCCACGACGGTGTAGCGCTGCGGATAGCCTTCCCTGAGTTGCACTTGCGCCTGAGCGAGACCGCTGGCGGTCAACAGCAGCAGGGCGAGTAGTGATTTCCTCATGCGGTGAATCCCTTTATCATGTTGCCTCACGCGAACCCTAGAGTCCTGTCCTGGGCTGCCCGCCTTGAATTCCCGAGCCTGGCACCCGACATCGACTTTACCTTAACAGTGCAGCTCTTACGTATATGGCCATTCTAAACATCCTCGAATTTCCCGATTCGCGCCTGCGCACCATCGCCAAACCTGTAGCGATGGTAGACGAAGGCATTCGCCAGTTGGTCGACGACATGTTTGAAACCATGTACGAAGCGCCTGGCATCGGCCTGGCGGCTACCCAGGTCAACGTCCACAAACGCGTGGTCGTCATGGACCTGAGCGAAGACCGCAGCGAACCGATGGTCTTCATCAACCCTGAAATCGAAAAACTGACCGACGAAATGGATCAGTATCAGGAAGGCTGCCTGTCGGTGCCGGGTTTCTACGAAAACGTCGACCGCCCGCAAAAAGTCCGCGTCAAAGCCCTGGACCGCGACGGCAAGCCCTACGAACTGGTTGCCGAAGGCCTGCTCGCCATCTGCATCCAGCACGAGTGTGATCACCTGAACGGCAAGCTGTTCGTCGATTACCTCTCCAACCTCAAGCGTGACCGGATCAAGAAAAAGCTCGAAAAACAGCACAAGCTCAACGCCTGATCCGTTGTTACCCCCAAAAGGCCTGTAGAGGCCTTTTTGTTTTTAAAACGAGAACTCCATGACTGAGCCACTGCGCATCGTCTTCGCCGGCACCCCGGAATTTGCCGCCGAACACCTCAAGGCCCTGCTCGACAGCCCTCACCAGATCGTGGCCGTGTACACCCAGCCTGATCGCCCGGCCGGTCGCGGACAAAAGCTGATGCCCAGTCCGGTCAAGCAATTGGCACTGCAACATGACATCCCCGTGATGCAGCCGCCCACACTGCGCGCCCCGGAGGCGCAGGCCGAACTGGCCGCGCTCAAGCCTGATTTGATGGTCGTCGTCGCCTATGGCCTGATCCTGCCGCAAGAGGTGCTGGATATTCCGCGTCTGGGCTGCATCAACAGCCACGCGTCGCTGCTGCCACGCTGGCGCGGCGCGGCGCCGATTCAGCGGGCCGTGCAGGCCGGTGATGCCGAGAGCGGTGTGACCGTGATGCGCATGGAAGCCGGGCTGGACACCGGGCCGATGCTGCTCAAGGCCGTGACGCCGATCACCGCGCAAGACACCGGCGGCACGTTGCATGACCGCCTGGCCGAGCTGGGGCCACCGGCAGTGTTGCAAGCCATTGCCGGCCTGGCAGACGGTTCGCTGGTGGGCGAAGTGCAGGACGATGGTCTGGCCAACTATGCTCACAAATTGAACAAGGATGAAGCGCGTATCGACTGGACACGTCCGGCAGATGAGCTGGAGCGTCTGGTGCGCGCCTTCAACCCGTGGCCGATCTGCCACAGCACGCTGAACGAAGAAACCCTGAAAGTGCTGGCCGCCGATCTGGCCGAAGGGCACGGCGCACCAGGGACGATCCTCAGCGCCAGCAAGGACGGGTTGATCGTCGCCTGCGGTCAGCACGCGCTGCGCCTGACCCGCCTGCAACTGCCAGGTGGCAAGCCGCTGAATTTCACTGACCTGTTCAACAGCCGCCGCGAGAAATTCGCCATCGGCACGGTATTGGGCCAATGAACCCGCGTCTGGCCGCCGCCAAGGCTCTGGCTGCCGTACTCAGTGGCAAGGCGTCGCTGAACAGCTCGCTGCCCACCCAGCTGGACAAGGTCGAACTGCGTGATCGCGGCCTGACTCAGGATCTGGCCTTTGGTACCGCGCGCTGGCAGCCACGCCTGTCGGCATTGGCCGCCAAATTGTTGCAAAAGCCGTTCAAGGCCGCCGATGCCGACGTCGAAGCGTTGCTGCTGGTCGGTCTTTATCAGCTGTTTTACAGCCGTATCCCTGCTCACGCAGCCATTGGCGAAACCGTGGGCTGCGCCGACAAACTGAAAAAGCCGTGGGCCAAAGGCTTGCTCAACGCCGTACTGCGCAACGCACAACGCGAGGGCGAAGCGCTGCTGATCGAGCTGGAACACGACCCTGTCGTGCGCACCGCCCACCCGCGCTGGCTGCAAAAAGCCCTGAAAGCGGCATGGCCTGAACAATGGGAAGCCATCTGTGCGGCCAACAACGCGCATCCACCGATGATCCTGCGGGTCAATCGTCGCCATAACAGTCGAGATCAGTACCTCGAATTGCTGAAGGCTGCGGGGCTGGAGGCCAGCGCCTGCACGTTCAGTCAGGACGGTATCGTGCTGGCCGAACCGTGCGATGTGCGCTCGCTGCCCGGTTTTGCCGAAGGCTGGATCAGCGTTCAGGACGAAGCTGCGCAACTGGCCGCCGACCTGCTGGAGCTGGCGCCGGGCCAACGCGTGCTTGACGCCTGCTGCGCGCCGGGCGGCAAAACCTGTCACCTGCTGGAAGTGCAACCGCAACTGAGCGGCGTGGTGGCGGTAGACCTGGAAGCCAAGCGTCTGGTGCGTGTGCGTGAGAACCTCGACCGCCTGGGCCTGGACGCAGAACTGATCGCTGCCGATGCACGGGACACGGCGCAATGGTGGGACGGCCAGCCGTTCCAGCGCATCCTGCTCGACGCACCGTGTTCGGCCACCGGCGTGATCCGTCGCCACCCGGACATCAAACTGACCCGCCAGCTGGACGACATCGCTGCACTTGCCACCTTGCAGGGTGAGCTGCTGGACGCGCTATGGCCTACGCTGCAAGTGGGCGGCATGCTGGTGTACGCGACCTGCTCGACACTGCCGACCGAAAACACCGACGTCATCGAGGCGTTCCTGGCCCGTACCTCCGGAGCCCGAGAACTGGACATCGCCGGGCAGGCGGGGCAGCCACCGGCTGGCATCAAACAACCCCACGGTCGCCAGTTGCTGGCCCAAGAGGGCGGTCACGATGGTTTTTACTACGCCAAACTGATCAAGATCGCGGCGGCGCGGGAGTAAGCAGTTGAAAATCATCATTCTGGGTGCAGGTCAGGTGGGCGGGACGCTGGCCGAGCATCTGGCGGGCGAAGCCAATGACATCACCGTGGTCGACACCGACGGCGACCGGCTGCGCAATCTGGGCGACCGTCTGGACATTCGCACGGTGCAGGGCAAAGGCTCTTATCCGGCGGTGCTGCGCCAGGCTGGTGCGGACGACGCCGACATGCTGGTGGCTGTGACCAGCAGCGACGAAGCCAACATGATCGCTTGTCAGGTCGCCCACACGCTGTTCCACACACCGACCAAGATCGCGCGCATCCGTGAGGCGGCGTACCTGACCCGCGCGGGCCTGTTCGACAAGAATGCGATTCCGGTCGACGTGCTGATCAGCCCGGAACAGGTGGTCACCAATTACATCAAGCGACTGATCGAGTACCCCGGTGCGTTGCAGGTGATCGACTTTGCCGAAGGCAAGGCGCAACTGGTCGCGGTCAAAGCCTATTACGGCGGGCCACTGGTGGGGCAGCAACTGCGTCAGTTGCGAGCACACATGCCTGACGTCGACACGCGCATCGCAGCGATTTACCGGCGTGACCGGGCCATTCTGCCCAAGGGCGATACGGTCATCGAAGCCGACGACGAAGTATTCTTCATCGCTGCCAAAGCCGACATTCGTGCGGTGATGGGCGAACTGCGACGCCTCGACGAAAACTACAAACGCATCGTCATCGCAGGCGGCGGCAACATCGGCGAGCGTCTGGCCGAAGCCATCGAAAGCCGCTATCAGGTCAAGATCATTGAAGTGAACCCGGCGCGCTGTCGTTACCTGTCGGAGCACCTCGACAGCACGGTGGTGCTGCAAGGCAGTTCCTCGGATCGCGACCTGTTGCTGGAAGAAAACATCGCTAACACCGATCTGTTCCTGGCCCTGACCAACGACGATGAGGCCAACATCATGTCGTCGTTGCTGGCCAAGCGCATGGGCGCGCGCAAGGTGATGACGCTGATCAACAACCCGGCCTACGTTGACCTGGTGCAAGGCGGAGAGATCGACGTTGCGGTCAGCCCCCAACTGGCGACGATCGGTACGCTGCTGGCCCACGTGCGCCGCGGCGATATCGTCAGTGTTCACTCGCTGCGCCGCGGCGCGGCAGAGGCCATCGAAATCGTTGCGCATGGCGACACCAAGTCCAGCAAAGTGGTGGGGCGCGCCATCAGGGACATCAACCTGCCGACCGGTACGGCAATCGGTGCGATTATTCGTGATGAACAGGTCCTCATCGCCCACGATGTCACGGTCATCGAGTCGGGCGACCATGTGATCATGTTTCTTGTGGATAAAAAATGCATCCGCGACGTGGAGCGGTTGTTTCAGGTGGGTCTGAGTTTTTTCTGAACAGCCGCCATCCTGAATGAACCTCTTGCCGACCCGACCGGTCGGCAACGCTCGTCGATCCGGGCGAATTCTCCTTGGGCCCGTGTATCACACGTACACGCGCACTAAGCCTGTGACGGGCTTTACCAGGGAAAACATACGCAATGTCCGACTCCAATGCCCCCCTTCAAGGCTCGCAAACCGACGGTTCCCCGGCGGGCGGCTGGCCCGCGCTGAATGCGGTCAACAAACACCTGTTGCACCAGCATGTGCTGATCAAGGGCAACCGCACGCTGCTGTCCATGAACAAGCCTGGCGGTTTCGATTGCCCCAGCTGTTCCTGGCCCGACCCAAAAAAGCCGCACACTTTTGAATACTGTGAGAACGGTGCCAAGGCACTGGCTTGGGAATCGACAAAAAAACGCGTGACGCCTGAGTTTTTCGCCCAGCATACGGTCAGTGAGCTGGCCACCTGGAGCGATCACGATCTGGAAAAACAGGGCCGCATTGCCGAGCCGATGCGCTACGACGCTGCCAGCGACAAATACTTGCCCGTCAGTTGGAATGAGGCCTTTGCCGAGATCGGTGAAGAGCTGCGCCATCTGAGCGACCCGTGGAAACTGGAACTGTACACTTCCGGGCGCACCTCGAACGAAGCGGCGTTTCTGTATCAGCTGTTTGGCCGCCTGTACGGCATGGCCAATTTCCCTGATTGCTCGAACATGTGCCATGAGACCACCACCGTGGCGCTGCCGGAGTCAATCGGGGTCGGCAAGGGCACCACGACGCTGGAAGACTTCGAGAACGCCGACGCGATTTTCATCATTGGCCAGAACCCCGGAAGCAACAGCCCGCGCATGATGTCCGAGCTGCACGCTGCCGCCCGTCGCGGTGCCAGCATCATCTCGTTCAATCCGCTGCGCGAGAAGGCGCTGGTACGCTTTGCTTCACCCCAAGATCGGCGCGACATGCTCAGCCTGCATGGCGTGGAGATCAGCTCGCAGTATCATCAGGTCAGGATCGGCGGCGACATGATCGCCCTGCAGGGTATCTGCAAAGCCGTCATCGAAGCGGATGACGCGGCTCAGCGTGATCATCGGCCACGCGTGCTCGATGTGGCCTTCATTGAAGAACACACCCACGGCCTGGAGCAGTACGCCGATTACTGCCGACAGTTACCGTGGGAAATCATCGAGCGTCACTCGGGGCTGACACGTCAGGCGATGGAGGATGTGGCGGCGGTCTACATACGCTCGGAACGAGTCATCTGCTGCTGGGGCATGGGCATTACTCAGCACAAGCGCGGCGGTGACGCGATGCAGCAGATCATCAACCTGCTGCTGTTACGCGGCAACATCGGCAAGCTCGGTGCCGGGGCCTGTCCGGTGCGCGGGCATTCCAATGTGCAGGGCGACCGGACGATGGGCATCTATGAAAAAGCCGGTGAGCCGTTTCTGGCCAGCATGAGCAAGGTGTTCGGTTTCGAGGCGTCCAGAGAAAAAGGGCACGCCGTGGCTGAAACCTGCGAAGCCTTGCTGCGTGGCGAGGTGGAAGCCCTCATTTGCATGGGCGGCAATTTTTTCCGCGCCATTCCGGATACCGACGTGATCTGCCCGACCGTCAACCGCTTGAAAATGACTGTGCTGGTCAACACCAAACTCAACCGCAGTGCCACGGTGCATGGCCAGAAAGCCTTTTTGCTGCCCTGCGTGGCGCGCTCGGAACGGGACATGCAGAACGGCGTGGCGCAAACCATCACGGTCGAAGACTCGATGTCGATGGTGCATGGCTCGACCGGCATGCTGGAGCCTGCGTCGAAGCATCTGATTTCCGAAGTCGCCATCATCGCTGGTATCGCCAAGGCAACGCTTGCGCCCAACCCCAAGGTGGACTGGGACAGCTACGTGAACGACTACGCACGAATCCGCGACAAGATCGAAGAAGTGCTGCCCGAGCAGTTTTACGACTTCAATCAGCGCATCCTAGAACCCGGCGGTTTCCGCCTGCCCAACGCTGCCAGCGAGCGTAAGTGGGACACCGAGTCCGGCAAGGCCAACTTCCTCTTTACTGAAGGGATCTACGACGAGGACGACACGCCACCGGGCGCGAAGCATCTGCAGTTGATGACGATCCGCAGCCATGATCAGTTCAACACCACGGTGTATTCCAACGATGACCGTTATCGGGATATTTTTGGCGACCGCATGGTGGTGATGCTCAATCCGCAGGACATCGAACGCCTGGGGTTGAAGGCCGGGGATTACATCGAATTCCAGACCGCGCTGGACCTGACCACGCCGCGTCGCGCACCGGGCTTCAAGGTCATCCCCTATGATGTGCCGCAAGGCTGCTGCGCGGCGTACTACCCGGAAACCAATGGCCTGCTGCCCTTGGCCAACCGTGACAGCCGCAGCAACACCCCGGCGGCAAAATCCATCCCGGTGAACCTGGTGAGGATGAGCTCGGAAGGGGCGCAAGTAGCATTGGAACGGCGCGGATTGATTGCGGCGGCGAGCTAAATCCAGCGCGCAACCGCCGCTCTGCGTCCGATCTTGAGCAGGCGGCGCGGCATAGATCTGTGACGCGGAGCGTGCGGAACGAGAGGTGTCCGGGCTGGAGCATGAGGCTATCGTGCGGCGCTCCGCGTCGCATGCAGTTCTGGACGCTCTGCGTCCGATCTTTCCCGTGCGACGCGGCACAGATCTGTAACGCGGAGCGTGCGGAACGAGAGGTGTCCGGGCTGGAGCGTGAGGCACGGTACTCTCGACTATCGTGCGGCGCTCCGCGTCGCATGCAGTTCTGGACGCTCTGCGTCCGATCTTTCCCGTGCGACGCGGCACAGATCTGTAACGCGGAGCGTGCGGAACGAGAGGTGTCCGGGCTGCATCGTGAGGAACGATACTCTCGACTATCGTGCGGCGCTCTGCGTCGCATGCAGTTCTGGACGCTCTGCGTCCGATCTTTCCTAATACCAGCGCGCTTCACCTGCCGGGCGTTTCTTGAAGCGTTTCATGGTCCACATGTACTGGCTCGGGTAGGCCCGTACGTACTTCTCGACCACTTTGCTCATTGCCGCTGCCGAGGTTTCGGTGTCGGTGCTGTACATGGCTTCCGGAGCGGCTTCCAGTACCACTTTGTAGCCTGAACCGTCCGGCAGGCGCATGGCGTGCAGGAATACGCCGACCGCCTTGCCTCCAGCGAGCATGTTCGGCACAAACTTGCTGGTCAGCGCCTGGGTGCCGCAGAACGGGACGAAGATGCCCGCCGATTCTGCCGGCTCCGGATCGGCCGGAATGCCCACCGAGCCGCCTTTGCGCACTTCCTTGATAACGCTGAGGATCCCTTCCTTGGTCGACGCCGCCACCCGGTTGCCCAACTGCACACGCTGTTTGCGCAGCAGGTCATCCACCGCCTTCAATTTAGGGGGGCGATAGAAAATGATCGGCTTGCACTGGCTGCAATAGAAATGATTAAGCACTTCCCAGTTGCCCAGGTGGCTGGTGATGCCGACCACGCCTTTGCCAGAGGCCAGCGCATCCTTGAGCACATCTAGCCCTTCGACCTCACGCACCAGATTGATCGATTTCTGTGCAGGCCAGATCCACGCGCAGGCACTTTCGGTCAGCGTCTTGCCGATATCCATCAGGCTGCGGCCGACCAGCTTTTCCAGCTCCGGCTCGCTCAGCTCGGGAAAACACTTGGACAGATTGATCCGTGCCACCTCGCGTGAGCGGTTAGGCAGTTTCCACATCAACCAGCCGATGGCCGTGCCGACCCACTGCACGGCTCGCCACGGCAACAACGCAAACAAACGCAACGCCCCGACCATTACGGCGCCTTTGAACTTATCCACAGATGACTCCCAGATTATCGAGGCGGGTAGTGTAACGTCAGCGGCTCAACACCGCGTATCGATCACAATCGACGGTGTGGTCCATGACCATGCCGCTGGCCTGCATGTACGCATAACAGATCGTCGGACCCACAAAGGTGAAGCCGGCCTTTTTCAGCGCCTTGCTCATCGCCTCGGCCTCGACGGTGATCGCCGGCACTTCACTGCGATCCTTGAAATGATTGACCTTCGGCTCGCCACCGACAAACGACCAGAGCAGGCTGACCGGGTCTTCGAGCGCCAGCCAGGCCCGCGCGTTGGTGCGCACGGCCTTGAGTTTGAGCCGGTTGCGAATGATGGTCGGGTCAAGCATCAGCGCTTCGATCTCGGCGTCACTCAATTGTGCCAGCCGCTCGGCATCAAAGCCGTGCAAAACCTCGCGATAACGCGCCCGGCGCTTGAGAATCGTGATCCACGACAACCCCGCCTGGAACCCTTCGAGCAAAAGCAACTCGAAGAGCTTCTGCGCATCGCGCAGCGGCACTCCCCACTCCTGATCGTGATAAGCGATGTACAGGGGGTCTTCGTTGCACCAAAAGCAGCGTGTCATAGGGCTCCCAAGAGTGGACGTGCGGCCGAATCGGGTATACTCCCGCTCTTTGAATCGCAGCCCAGCACAGGTGAAATTTGTGAGCCAGCCTACGCCAGCCGTGCGTACCTTCCAAGACTTGATCCTCGCCCTCCAGCAATACTGGGCAGAACAAGGTTGCGTGGTACTTCAGCCCTACGATATGGAAGTAGGCGCCGGCACGTTCCACACTGCCACGTTTCTGCGCGCCGTAGGCCCGGAAACCTGGAACGCCGCTTACGTACAGCCAAGCCGTCGTCCGACTGACGGCCGTTACGGCGAGAACCCGAACCGCCTGCAGCATTACTATCAGTTTCAGGTGATTCTCAAGCCTAACCCGGACAACTTTCAGGAACTGTACCTGGGCTCGCTCAAGCACATCGGGCTCGATCCGCTGGTGCATGACGTACGGTTTGTCGAAGACAACTGGGAATCGCCGACGCTGGGCGCCTGGGGTCTGGGCTGGGAAATCTGGCTCAACGGCATGGAAGTCTCGCAGTTCACCTACTTCCAGCAGGTCGGCGGCCTGGAATGCTACCCGGTCACCGGCGAAATCACTTACGGCCTCGAGCGCCTGGCGATGTACCAGCAGGGCGTGGACTCGGTCTACGATCTGGTCTGGGCTGACGGTCCATTCGGTAAAGTGACCTATGGCGACGTGTTCCACCAGAACGAGGTGGAGCAGTCGACCTACAACTTCGAACACGCCAACGTCGACAAACTGTTCGAACTGTTCGACTTCTACGAAAGCGAAGCCGCGCACCTGATCGAGCTGGAGTTGCCATTGCCGGGTTACGAAATGGTCCTCAAGGCTTCGCACACGTTCAACCTGCTCGACGCCCGCCGCGCGATTTCCGTGACTGCGCGTCAGCAATACATTCTGCGCGTGCGCACGCTGGCCCGTTCGGTGGCTCAGGCCTACCTGCAAGCCCGTGCCCGTCTCGGCTTCCCGATGGCGCCGCCCGATCTACGCGATGAAGTGTTGGCCAAGCTGGAGGCAGCGCAATGAGTGCTCAAGATTTTCTGGTCGAACTGGGCACAGAAGAACTGCCACCCAAGACCCTCGTTTCCCTGGCCGATGCTTTTCTGGCCGGCATTGAAAAGGGCCTGCAGGGCGCAGGGCTGACCTACAGCGCCAAACAGGTCTATGCCGCACCGCGTCGTCTGGCTGTGCTGATCACCGCACTGGCCACGCAACAACCGGATCGCAGCGTCAACCTCGACGGCCCACCGCGTCAGGCAGCGTTCGACGCTGACGGCAACCCGACTCAGGCAGCACTGGGCTTCGCCAAGAAGTGCGGCGTCGACCTGAGCGAAATCGATCAGAGCGGTCCAAAACTGCGTTACAGCCAGACCATCCTCGGCAAGCCGACGATGTCCCTGCTGCCGACCATTGTCGAAGACTCGCTGAACGACCTGCCGATTGCCAAGCGCATGCGCTGGGGCGCTCGCAAGGAAGAGTTCGTGCGGCCGACCCAGTGGCTGGTCATGCTGTTCGGCGATCAGGTTGTTGATTGCACGATCCTCGCCCAGAGCGCCGGTCGTCATTCTCGCGGCCACCGCTTCCATCATCCGGAAGACGTCCGTATTTCCTCGCCTGCCGGTTACCTTGGCGACCTGCGCGCGGCTCATGTGCTGGCCGACTTCAACGAACGTCGCCAGATCATCAGCAAGCGCGTCGAAGAGCTGGCGACCCAGCAGGAAGGCACGGCCATCGTGCCGCCAAGCCTGCTGGATGAAGTGGCGGGGCTGGTCGAGTGGCCGGTTCCACTGGTGTGTTCGTTCGAAGAGCGTTTCCTGGAAGTCCCTCAGGAAGCCCTGATTACCACCATGCAGGACAACCAGAAGTATTTCTGCCTGCTGGATGTCGATGGCAAGCTGCTGCCGCGCTTCATCACAGTGGCCAACATCGAAAGCAAGGACCCTGCACAGATCATCGCCGGTAACGAGAAAGTGGTTCGTCCACGCCTCACCGACGCCGAGTTCTTCTTCAAGCAGGACAAGAAGCAGAAGCTGGAAACCTTCAACGACCGCCTGAAAAACGTCGTGTTCCAGGCTCAGCTGGGCAGCGTGTTCGACAAGGCCGAACGTGTTTCGAAGCTTGCCGCCTACATCGCCCCCCGCATCGGCGGCGACGCTCAGCGTGCAGCGCGTGCGGGCCTGTTGTCCAAGTGCGACCTGTCGAGCGAGATGGTGGGCGAGTTTCCGGAAATGCAGGGCATTGCCGGTTACTACTACGCCAAGGCCGACGGCGAGCCGGAAGATGTCGCGCTGGCGCTCAACGAGCAGTACATGCCACGCGGCGCAGGTGCCGAACTGCCGACCACACTGACCGGTGCAGCGGTTGCTATCGCTGACAAGCTCGACACGCTGGTCGGTATCTTCGGTATCGGCATGCTGCCCACCGGCAGCAAGGACCCGTATGCGCTGCGTCGTGCAGCGCTGGGCATCCTGCGAATCCTGATCGAGAAGAAGCTCGACCTGAACCTGGTCGAGACCGTGAAATTCGCGGTCACGCAGTTTGGTGCCAAGATCAAGCCGGCCGGTCTGGCGGAGCAGGTGCTGGAGTTCATCTTCGACCGCCTGCGTGCGCGTTACGAAGACGAAGGCGTCGATGTGGCGGTGTACCTCTCGGTGCGTGCCTTGCAGCCTGCCTCGGCGCTTGATTTCGATCAGCGCGTTCAGGCGGTTCAAGCGTTCCGCAAACTGCCGCAGGCCGCTGCACTGGCTGCCGTGAACAAGCGCGTGTCGAACCTGTTGAGCAAGGCCGAGGGCAATATCGCCCAGACCGTCGAGCCGAAGTATTTCGACAACGCCAACGAGTTCTCGCTGTATTCAGCGATCCAGCAGGCTGATCACGCCGTTCAGCCAATGGCTGCCGACCGCCAGTACAGCGAATCGCTGGCGCGTCTGGCCATGCTGCGTGAGCCGGTCGATGCGTTCTTCGAAGCGGTCATGGTCAACGCGGAAGACGCCAACGTGCGTGCCAACCGTTATGCCTTGTTGTCGCGTCTGCGCGGCTTGTTCCTCGGCGTCGCTGACATCTCGCTGCTGGGCTGACAAGGGGTCGATGGTGAAACTGCTGATACTGGATCGGGACGGAGTGATCAATCATGACTCCGACGCTTACATAAAGTCGGTGGAGGAATGGCTGCCCATTCCCGGCTCGATCCAGGCTATCGCAGATCTGAGCAAGGCTGGCTGGACGGTGGCGGTTGCCACCAACCAGTCCGGCATTGCCCGAGGTTACTACGACCTGGCCACACTCGACGCCATGCACGCGCGCCTGCGCACGTTGGTGGCAGAGCAGGGTGGCGAGGTGGGTTTGATCGTTTATTGCCCGCATGGGCCGGACGAAGGCTGTGACTGCCGCAAACCCAGACCTGGCATGCTGCAGACCATTGCCCGCCACTACGCGGCAGACCTCAAGGGTCTGTGGTTCGTGGGCGACAGCAAAGGTGATCTGCAAGCCGCCCTGGCCGTCGGTTCTCAGCCTGTGCTGGTCAAGACCGGCAAAGGCTGCCGAACGATGGACGGTGACGTGCCTGAAGGCACGCTTATTTTTGACGATCTGGCGGCGGTTGCCGCAGAACTTATCCACAACAGCGCTTCACTGAACAGCTGATCCATCAGGTTCAAGACGCTCAAGGAGCGGGCACCTGCCCGTACGGTAAACGTAACTATGTCGATCATGCAGGCAATCAGGACTTTCTTCTTTTACCTGTTGCTGGGCACCAGCTCGCTGCTGTGGTGCTCATTGAGCTTTTTCATCGCTCCTTTCCTGCCGTTCAAAGCCCGCTATCGCTTCATCAATGTCTACTGGTGCCGCTGTGCCCTCTGGCTGACCCGCGTGTTCCTGAACATCAAGGTTGAAGTGACCGGCGCAGAAAACGTACCGACAACACCTTGCGTGATCATCTCCAACCATCAGAGCACGTGGGAAACCTTCTTTCTGTCGGCGTATTTCGAACCGCTGAGCCAGGTTCTCAAGCGTGAGCTGCTGTACGTGCCGTTCTTCGGCTGGGCAATGGCGATGCTGCGCCCTATCGCCATCGACCGCGACAACCCGAAGGCGGCCCTCAGGGAGATCGCCAAGAAGGGCGACGAGCTGCTCAAGGACGGCGTGTGGGTCCTGATCTTCCCCGAAGGCACCCGCGTGCCTTACGGTCAGGTCGGCAAGTTCTCACGCGGCGGCACCGCACTGGCGGTCAACGCCGATCTGCCGGTTCTGCCTATTGCTCACAATGCCGGGAAATACTGGCCTCGGGATGGCTGGGGGAAAAAGCCTGGCACCATTCAAGTGGTGATCGGCGAACCCATGTACGCCGAAGGCACCGGCCCACGCGCCATTGCAGCGTTGAATGAGCGCGTTCAGACCTGGAATGAAGACACCCAACGCGCACTGGGCTCACCGGTTGCACCCGCAACGGACACCGAAAAAGTGCCCGCGTGATTTTGTGGATAACCTGTGTACGGTTTTTGAAAAAGCATTGGAAAACGACGGTAACTCCCTAATTCCACTGCTTATTTCCCACCGCGATTAAAACCTCCAAACCGTGCATAAGTTTCCGTGATGAATAAAAACCGACCTCTTTGAGGTCGGTTTTTTGTTGGCGCGCGATTAAGGGGAACCGTCACCTACACCAGGGCTGATCGAACCACAATGAGTCAGCAATGGCCTGCACACCCGTGGACGTCGCCTTCAATAAAAATAGGCTAAGGGACGGTGAGGGGAGGGTGAAGCGCGCCCTCCGGATCGATCAGGCAATTGAGCCACACAAACAAAAACCCCGGCTTTCGCCGGGGTTGATGTTTGATCAAGCGTCCTGTCGGCGGGCAACATGAATGTCATCCGTCACGCTATAAAAATCAATGACTTAAGAACGAATTGGGCAAGATTAATGACATGAACGCGTCAAACAAGATGTCATCTTCCGTCCAACGAGCGCAACTTATTGTCATTTTCCGCAAGCCAGAAGAACTGCGCGCTGACCGCACTACATATCCGCTACGCCGCCCACTCAAAGAGTTCAATGCGTAACCCAGATTGACAAATTGGCAATTTCCCTAAGGTTACAGGGATTCCAGCCAGCATGGAACAGGCATTTTTCTCGCCGACTGCTAACAGAATTTGTAGTCCATATAAGTCTTATGAAAGCATCGCAGTTGAGCAGGAGGAGTCAGCAAACCTGTACCCCATAGCCTTGTAACCCACCTAGCGTCTGCTCCATGCCTTGTCACCATCAGGTCATAAAGCAACGCTAGGCTGAATAGAATGGGCCGGAATTTTCTGGTCTAGAGGAGGCCTGCCTTGTCCTCTCCGTCCATGCGAAAAAGACTAGAAGACTACTCCGACGGCTTGATAGCGGCTGCGGAATACGTTCGCATGTCGACTGATCACCAACGCTATTCCACCGAAAACCAATCGGCTGCTATTCATGCTTACGCCCTGAGCCATGGCATGGACATTGTAAAAACCTATCGTGATGAAGGCAAAAGCGGCTTAGACATCGGGGGCCGCGACGCTCTGCGTAGGTTGCTCGATGACGTCCAGGCGGGAAATGTTCAGTTCCAAATTATTCTGGTTTATGACGTCAGTCGCTGGGGGCGCTTTCAGAACACAGACGAGAGCGCTCATTATGAATACCTCTGTACCAGCTCAGGCATCCAGGTGGTGTATTGCGCAGAGCCCTTCGAGAACGATGGTTCGCCTCTGGCAACGATTTATAAAGGTATCAAACGTTCAATGGCAGGAGAGTACAGTCGCGAGCTCTCTCAAAAAGTTTTCGCTGGCCAATGCCGCCTTGTGGAAAAGGGTTTCCATCAGGGCGGGCCCGCAGGGTATGGACTGCGCCGCGCTCTGATTGATGAGAAAAATGAGTTCAAGGCAGAACTGTCGCGGGGGCAGCAAAAAAGCATTCAGACGGACAGGGTCATCCTAATTCCTGGGCCTGAAGCTGAGATAGAAATCGTTCAACACATCTATCACCGATTCATCCACAACGGGATGAACGAACGCGAAATTGCTAACGCACTTAATGCTGACGGTGTGCTCACCGACTTTGATCGTCCTTGGAGCCGTAGCAGCGTCCACGAGGTGCTGACCAATGAGAAATATATTGGCAACAACGTATACAACAAAACATCATCCAAGCTACGCAAACGTAGCAGCCGCAACCCGCCCGACAAGTGGATACGCTGTGATGGCGCATTTCAAGGAATTGTTTCACTAGAGGTTTTTACCTGCGCTCGCGAAATCATCCTGCAGCGTTCACACCGCCTAGATGATACACAAATGCTAGAACTGCTCCGCGCCTTACTTCAACAGGCAGGCTCATTATCTGGGATGCTCATTGACGAGCAGGACAACATGCCCTCCAGCACTGTTTACATAAGTCGTTTTGGTGGACTTTTACGCGCCTATACCCTCATCGGTTACGCACCAGACCGAGATTATCGATATATGGATATCAATCGGTCTCTACGACAACTACATCCACAGGTTTTTGAAGACGTAATAAAACACTTGGAAAACGCTGGAGCGAGTGTAGAAATCAGTGCTCAGAATGACGTATTAACAGTTAACGGTGAGTGGACGGCATCTGTAGTTATCGCCCGCTGTCACTCAACTCCGGCAGGCACTCTTCGATGGAAACTGAGATTCGACATTAGCCTGGCACCAGATATCACCATTGCTGTGCGCATGGAGCGAGCAAACCTTCAAGTCCGGGACTATTACCTCGTTCCACTTATAGACATGGGCGCCTGGCCACAGAAAATGGCAGAAGAAAACAGCCCTCTGATAGACAGCTACTGTTTCCAAACTCTGGATGTACTTGATGGGCTTGCTGCCCGCTGCTCTCTGAAGGAGGCTTGTCAATGACCGTCCCCTTAACCACACGCGACCGTATCGCACTTATACCTATCGCAGAAATTCATATACTTAACCCGCGAACGAGAAACAAGAAAATCCACCATGAGCTTATCGAAAATATCAAAACAGTCGGACTCAAACGCCCGATTACTGTCAGCCGCAGAGTGTCAACTCAAGGGTCTTTCAACTATGACCTTGTATGCGGACAAGGTCGTTTAGAAGCGTTCCTGGCTCTAGAGGCTACTGAGATTCCAGCTTTCGTGATCGACTCGGCGGAAGAAGATTGCCTTGTCATGAGTTTGGTGGAAAACGTTGCGCGAAGGCAACATCGTCCGATCGACCTTATGAATGAAGTGGGGCGCTTAAAAGGCCGAGGCAAAACAGATGCGGAAATCGCAACCATAATTGGTAGTACATCCTCATGGGTCAACATGATTGTTAATCTGATTGAGCGAGGTGAAGAAAAACTCCTCTCGGCTGTTGAAACCGGGCTGATCCCATTGAGCATGGCGACGGATATCGCTCGGAGCAGTGAAAGTGATATTCAAGATTTACTCACCGACGCTTACGAACGAGGGATCAGAGGAAAGAAAATCACCAAACTACGGCACCTCCTGGAGCTCCGGGCCAAGAAGGACAAGCTTGTACGCGGAAATCCCTTGGGCGTTAGCCAAAATAAGAAAAAAAGGCTTACCCCAACTGACTTGAGGCATTTGTTTGAGCGGGAGGCTGAGCGGCAGCGTTTGATGGTGAAAAAAGCAGCATTTACTCACGACCGTGTTGTTTTCTCAATCCAAGCTATAAAAGAGCTTTTGGCCGTCAGTGATTTCGAAAAGCTACTTTCTACAGAACACCTAGATTCGATGCCAAAGCTGATACAGGCTAGACTATCGAATAGAGGAGGCTTGTGATGTCTAACCGAAAATTAAGCCCTGATAAAACACAGCCAATATATGCTCCCAACAATGCTTTTCTGGACGAATGCGTTCGAGTCGAAATCATTAATATTCTGCCGCTGAAGGTCTTACGTCCTGCGGTCAAAGAGAGTACTAAGTATCATCAAATTCTTGCCTCTATCCAAGATGTAGGACTAGTGGAGCCGCCAGCTGTCACACCTGCACCGGGCACCAGTGGACAATATTTTCTGCTCGATGGCCATCTGCGCATTGAAGTTCTGAAAGATTTAGGCGAGCTAAAAGTAGATTGCTTGGTAGCAACTGACGATGATACTTATTCGTACAATAAACGTACTAATCGATTATCCGCTGTCCAAAGTAACAAAATGATCGTACGAGCAATGGAACGAGGCGTATCAGCCGAAAGGCTTGGTAAAGCCCTCGGGCTATCACCGCAGACCATCAGGCAGAGATTTCGCCTGCTTAATGGTATTTGCGCAGAGGTCGTAGCCCTTTTGGGTGACACGGACTGCCCGGCCAATGTATTTAACCTGTTACGGCAGATGAAACCCTTAAGGCAAATCGAAGCAGCAGAACTGATGATTGGGAACAAAAACCTATCGGTTCTCCTTGCTAAAGCACTATTAGCGGCCACACCACCCGACCAGCTCGTGATGATAAAAAAGCCTTCTCAAGATCATCAGGTTTCTGCGGAGTCCATGGCACGCTTGGAGCGCGAGCTAGCTGCCTTGCAGATGCAGATCAAGACAGTCGAAGAGGACTATGGGCCTGATGTCCTTCATTTGACGGTTATAAAAGGCTACCTGACCAAGCTTCTCGCCAACGCTGCCGTTGTGCGGTGGTTAGCTCGGCACCAACCAGAGTACCTGAAAGAATTCCAGTCCATTGCCGAGTTGACCGAACTGCCTTGGGCAGACAACGGGCCCGAAGATGATTTACAGAGCACCACTGCCGAGGGTTGATGGTGCCAACCGGATGTATCCAGATGCTATTCGTATTCGATATACCTCGTTGGAGGGACATTGGATCATCCAATGGCGCATAGGCGCACGTCGTAGTATGGAAGCCGAGATTCCGTCTTGGAATTATGGCTCACGAATAATTATTGGATTTTAATAATTCGGCATAAAATCTTTGGCCTCGGCCAGACAGGTCGTTGAATGAGCACGCAAGCGGCTCATAAGATACAGAGCCAGCCGAAGCAATCCTCAGCCACGACCCGCTCAACGGCTAACTATAGGTCGTTTGGCCCGTTGATCCGCTGCATGCCACCAGGTAATGAGAAAGACGCAGTTCGCGCCCCGTGAACCGGGTTACCGTCGATTCTTCGCGAGGGTTCGCCGTCTGTACTGTTGTAGGCACCGGGTATCATTAATTTGAAAGAATGATTGTCACTGCAACCGCTCTGGCGTCAGATGAATGCCCTTTGAACGAAGCCTGAGGAAAGTCTGCAGCGACTGTCGGCCACCCTTACGATGAAAACTGGCAATCACATAAAAGCTTCCGCTGACTGTCCGCAGTGCCCAAAACGAGCCATAGCGGTCTGCATGGAGAATGTCAGAGGTTCGTAACCTGTGACCGTCTTGGAAATATCCTACTCGACTTGCCTTCACATGCCGGTACATTACGCCATATCCGCAGCAGGACACGATGATGACATTGGTAAGAAAAGCCGTAACCAGCTCAGGAAAATAGCAGCTATAAGCCCGAGCCAGGCGGCATCTGGAGTAGCGGGAAAGGCTATCCACTGAACCTCTCCTCGATTAAACCGTTAACACTAAACCAGCATCGAAACCGGTATCTTCATTTGGATACCCACGCGGATTGCATACCACTCTGGTGCCTTCAACGTCATAGTCCACCGCTGTGTGTGAATGGCCATGTACCCACAAATTGGCCCGATCGCTACCCATGAGATGTTCCCAACGATTTGCATAGGCAGCATCCATATGACCACCAGCATGCGGGTTGTCCTGAAGGGATCGTAGCGAAGGAGCATGGTGTGTGATCACCACCGTCGCGCCGTCGTATGGCTCTTTCAGTCTCGCCCACAACCACTCTCGCGCATTCACAGACCTCTCAACCAAGTCACTTGGCCGAATACGCCGGTAATTTTCGGTACGGATTTGCCGAAAATCGTTCATTAGATTTTGGGCGCTTATGGATGCCAGTGGAGCGTTGCCGGTAGCTGAAAAATCCGTCCACGCTGTGGCACCCAGAAAGCGGACGCCTTCTATGACGACCTGTTCGAGATCAAGAATCTGGACATGACTGTCACATGCCAAGCGCATTTTCTCCAGCGTCTTGGTGAGATGACCACCGTAGTACTCGTGATTGCCAGGCACATACAGCACAGGGCAGGTGAAAGCTTTACCGGCCCAAGCAACCCCACGGGTTTTGATATCAATATCGCCGGACAGGATCACCAAATCCACATCCAGTTTTGACGGTAGGTAGGGCTCAAACTCGTTGTGTAAATCGGAGAGCAGGTGAATGCGCATCGTCTTTTCCTCAAACGGTCACTGAGTGGCGGGGCGTCTGACATGGGCAAGCTGTCATGGGCAAACTTGTCGATGATCATCCTTCAACTCGGTCAGCTAGATAGGCCCCGAGCAATTTCATACAGCTCTAGAGGACGCGCTCTAGGACATCAGGCGCTGAAACCTTGCGCATCCCACCGCCTAGCAGCACGTAAACCGTGCGGCACGTCTTAAAGAGAAACCCATCTTGGAAAACGTGTAGCGGTGAGGTTCGAACAAAGTCACCACACCTCCACTGATCGGTACTGTCATGTATGACGGTATGGGCATATAAAATCACGGGCTGACAACGGGCTTCTTGCAGATCTGCTCGCTGCACATCGCTAACATCCAAATCGACCCAAACCCAATCCCGGACTAAGCAAAAAGGCGCCTGCGGACAATGTTGCCGGACGTACGCAATCGCCTCATCGTTCTTCATTTCGGAACCAGACATTGGCTGGCCTGGCCCATAAAGCACTTCAACCACATCACTGAGGTAATGCATTTCAGACTCTCCATGCGCCAGCTGGCGCCGGTTACGTTGTCGCACAGGCGGCTAACACTGGATAAAATCCACCTGGGCCATTTGATTAGCCAAATCTCGGATAGTGGGCTTACGCAGTTGAGCTCCGCGTGCCAAGTCAGCACTCCGCAATAACAGGCCACGATGAGCTCCTCCTGCTTCCTGAGGCGGAACAATGCATTCGATCTTCGCGGGCCGGAGGGACTGGAGCAAATAGGGCGTTTTGGTCTCAAGCTGCTTGGAGATCTCAGCAGTTGGAACGTATGTCAGAAGAAAACGAACAAGCGCGGATACAGGCACTACATCTCGCTTAGCTTTGCCATGTTTCTCTTCGACAGCATTAAGGTATCCGCCCTGAATCCATTTCTTGATCACTGCAGGTTTCCACCCTGATATCTGGGCCAAGTGGTCTACGCTGAGCGCGACGTCCGGATTGTTGTCTCGAACACGCTGTTCGATTTCGGCCTGATCGAACTGTAAGCCTGCCAGTCCAGGGAGAGCTGGCACATGCCCCGTCGGGCAGATCGTTCCCTGCAAAATGTCCTGGAGCACCGCGACAATCTTGGCATTGGATATGCCGTGTCTTACCGAAATGTCCTGAATTCCGATGGGGAGAGAAACCCGAGCTTTCTTACGCACCCGTTTAATCAACTGAGCAACAACTGCGTCAATCTCGGTAGCTAAAAATTCGCCCGCGACTAACACAGGCCGCTCATCACGTTTGTACCGGCGGAGGCCTCCGGCTTGCACGAAACGCTCAAAAAATATTTTTGAGACGTTCAGTCGACGGCGAGCCTCGGTTGCGGAAAGGTATTCAGCACGTGCTGATGCGATCTGATCAAGCGTAGAGCGCTGAATGGCGACAAAGCGACTCTTACCTTCCTGGTGAACCCTCCCGATCACAGCTTGCTTGATCACTAGGTTGGCCAGAATATCTGGAGCAACTCCTAACAAGCGCGCAGCCTCTGCCGCTGAGAACCACTGCATCGCTTCAGCGTTATCAGGCCCAAACATCATCGCGCGCGTATTGAGCCCTAAGCGCCCGTCAAAGTGTTCAGCCACTTGTGCCCTGAACTGATCTCGAACGAAATCAAAGCTGGAGGATGAGTAGGTGCTGAATAACTCCCTGTACCAAGATCCAATCCGTTCGGCGAGACCAACGCCATGGCCTGAGCGAAGTTGGTTTTGCATGGCCGCATCAAAACGTGCTGGCCAATCACTCAGCAACGACTCCAAACAACCCACCATCACCAGCGAATCTTGCAAAGGTGAAGAACTGCTGAAGCGAGGTTTAGCCATCGGCAAACCGCTTCGTTGAGCTTGGTGCTTCGCGAGTAGCGTTAAGAAGTCAGGCAACAGCGGTTCGAATCCCTGACGGCGGCAAATCTCGGTAAACCCTTTGTGCTCGCCGACACCCGCATCAGCCATCAGTGCGGATAATATCATTGCGAACTCTGACGCTTGGGCGCTAACAGCAAGCCGTAGATCGTACCCGCAGTCACAAAGCTCCAGCGTGCGTCGGTGGTAACTGATCGGTTTCTCGCAGTCGGGGCAGTTGCCAAGCAGCACAATGCCATGGGTGGGACAAGCTGTGACCAGCAGATGAGACCAAGCCTCTTTAGCATATCCATCGGAGGCCAAGCACTCTGGACAGACCGGTGAATGGCCATTGCGAAGGTAGCTGGGTTGACCAAGGTAATGCGTTTGGCCAATGAGAGTTGTACTGAGCTGTTCCTCTTTCAGCTCAAAACATTCGCAGATTTGAGCGAGCTCTGGCGACGAGTAAGCGGCTGCTAACTTGAGCCCTCGTTCGCCCAACAGCGCCTGAGCGCAACCATAGCCGTTGAGCTCCGCTTTTCGCATCAAAAGAGAGTTCAGGCTTTCACCTGATTGGAGGGCCACATTTTGGAAAAACGACATTTATGTTGCCCTCTACAGCCGGGGAATAGGGAGATGAGCCTCGCGCAACACCTTCACATAAGCGGCGTTCAAATCGTGATCCGAAATGACGGTGCCAGGTGTAAACGGGTTGCCAGAAAAAGGCTGGTCATTGACGGCGTTACGGTAGGCTTTAGCTAGACATCTAACGTCAATTATCTTGTTGGCATTATTAGTCTCGGCATGGCTGAAGAGATCGACCAACATACCGAAGCGGCCTAAGGAGGAGGCATAAAGGGACTTAATAGCTACATCGCCACTTAGCTCAAATATCCAGCCTTGTTCACTGTACGCAGCAGCCACAAGCGAAATACCCGCAGCAAAATCTTGGCGATCAGCAGCACTAATCCACGAGTAGGGGTAGATCAGCTCAGTGGCCAAACTGCGACCACGTAATTGCTCATTTAGCCCCAGCAAGCGCTCAGCAGCAGGAAGACCAAGCAAAATGAGAGAGATGTTGAGTTCATCGCTTAATACTTTGAAGAAATCAGCTAGAGCTCTTACTTTTTGTGGGCTGTGTAGCTCTGCCAGATGTTGTACTTCATCGACGATGATCGCCCTGACTTTCGCAATCTCTAGCTGGCGCAACGCTTGATCGTACAAATCCGGTGTGCTGCATTTGCTCAGTACCCTACCACCGAGGCCACGGATAATACTTAGCGTGAGCGCACGCTGATTGGGTTCAGTTGGGGCTGTGACGCGGATCAGTGGCTTACAGATTTTGCCGTTCACCTCCTGCGTGGGAAAGTCTGCCATCAGTGCCTGAGCGACTTCTCCTTTGCCTATTCGGCTGGGGCCGAACATCGGCAAGATTTGCCGCTCACCGGCAAGGGAGGCCTCAATGACTTGAAAGGCCCGCTGATATGATCTCAACATCCGGCCATGGAAAAAGCCCTCAGAACGAATCACCTTAATGACTTCATTCGCCATCATTTTTTCCTCCGGTGGGGCGCAACTACGATTTCTGTCGGAGCAGCAGCGAGAACGGTTTCAGCAATCGGCAATTGTTGTTCAGGAGTGATCGCCGCAGCGTTGGCTTTATCGACTGTTCGTTGAGCTCTTTGATTCTCGCGAATCTTGCCTTTTGGACGTTTCTGCGCATTGGCATCTTCGATAATATTTATATGATTGATGACGTAATCTTCCCCAGACAACTCGAAGTCTGACTTATAATGTGCCTTCCGGATTTCCTTAGCCTGTTCAAAACTAATAGCAGGCATGTTCGGGTTCTTATTTTGAACCGTGACCCACTCTTTCAAGCCAAGGTCATAAATATGAACCGACCGGCAGTCAAGTGGATTAATGCACACATCTACCTTCACCGTAGAGTTTGTTTTGAAAAGCGCTGAAACATACTCGTTCTGATAGAACTGGCGCTGATAGTTAATACCTTCACGAGTGATACTTAACTTGACTTCTAAGTAATGACGACAGGCTTCCATCAATTCTTCAGCCGAAGGGGCTGGAAAAACTACATACTGCTGGCTCAGACGAGTCAACGCCTGCAATGGAGTAAACTCCTGACCAAACTTTTCGGACAAGCGATCACTCTTCTTAATATGATATGAATCCGTAATCCAGCGGATGATGACTTCGTTAAGTTTTTCGATGGTCAAGGTCGCAGATTTTTGTGCGTCTTCCAGACCATGCGTTTCCCGCTTGTCATGTGATTTCTTAGCGCCTGGCAGTTTCTTGATCAGCATCGTGTTCAACGTGCCAAAAAAACGCTCAATAAACGGTTTCTGGTAGGGGGCACCGGCAACACAGTACTCCAACATCATACCCAGGTGTTGCGACGCTTTAACGATCATAGGGCCATGGCAATCAGATCCGTTATCCAGAACCAATGTGCGGATATCTGCCGCGGCGGGCCACTCATGCATACAGCTCCATTGCGTTTTAAATGGCTCTCCCTTGGGGCTAAAAGCAAACTGCAGGGATTGCATCAACCCGACCTGGCTTGCTGCCTGAATGGTGAGGTGAATTCCAACAATGGTCATTGTTGCTGTATCGATCAAAGCATAGAAGGTGGGGCAACCAATTACGTTGCCAGAGGCATCGACAATGAAGATGTCCAAAACCGTAGAGTCACCCTCTACGCGGGCATAAGGCTCTTTGACATCGAGATAGCTACACGCATTTCGCATAATCAAACGAAAGGTGCGGGGGTTCAGCCGACCTTTGATATTTTTCAGATTTAGTCTCGCAATGAATCGGCCTACCGTACGCCTAGACACACCGCCAAGTTCAACACCGATCTCAGCTGACTTTTCTGAACACCGAATATTAATTGCATGAACAATATCCTGAATGCTAAACCTACTGCTACTGCAATACTTTGACTCGATGACGTTAAGAATGATTTCTTGAACCTCGGGTTCCATCGATAACGAATGATGAACCCCACGATCCGAAAAATGTGCAGCTAAGCAGTTTGGCGAATATGACTCTTTATAAATTCTCCAGTATCGTTCAATTGATCTTCTTGACGGTACAGTACGATGCGAGCCATATCGCCTTTGGATCTCAATGTAGATATCCTTCCAAGTAAAATCCTCAATCAGCTGCTCTACAACTCTGATGTACTCCTGCCGCTCATCTCTAGATTTAATTTCTGTGGGACTCAAGAATCGAGGTTCAAAAACCTCTTCTACCCCACATGGGGTTTCAATACGCACGACCGAGCGTAGATCCCCCGAAGCGACTGTATTGCGAAAGTCGTCATCCTGGTAGACATGAGATTCACCTAGCTGCCCAATCAGCACTACTTGCCGTGCTTTGGTATTGATCGTTCCAATTACATACGAACGACCATCTGCTCCGATGAGCGCGGCGCCAACCCTGTATCGACGCGAGCTGATGAGCCCTTCATTAACGGCAGCCATCTCAGATGTCCATTAGCTTCAGATGATCCAACGAGCCGTGCGCCGCATTGACCCAGCCATCCCCCGAGAAAACATTCTCCGACAAGTCCGCGCTCAGCACCCCATATGCCAATCCAAAAAAAATGTCCGCATTAGATAGTGCCCCAGATTCTTTAAGCTCTAGGGTCGGCCACCGCTTACGATTTTTTAACGCGATGCCTACCTTTTCACAGGCACCTGCCGCGCGTTCCTTTTGGGCAGGACTAAGCGCCTTTTTCAAATTTTCCAGATTGGAGATGAACACCGGAGAGAATTTCTCCTCGGTGAAGGTGATAAATTGCTTGCCATATGTGGCCAAGATGCGTTCAGCCCGAGCATGCTTATCCGCGTGCTTCTCTAAGAAAGCGCTGGGTTTGCTCTCGCAGATAAAGATCTGTCCGTCATGCCGCTCAATTTCACTGTCAGCAGTGTAAGCCACAGCCTTTTTACCGTCTTTCTTGGGCAAGTCCTGTCGGCTAATAAGCAGATTTTCGTTTTCCAGGTCGACACAGATTGACTGGTCGGATATCCGCGTGAATCCAGGCATGAGGCTGAGAAGCAGCAAGTGGTTGCGCTCAAGAAAACTCTCGCCCGCGACAATCCCATTCGCGTTGCGATCCGTCGGCACGATATAAGCTCGGCGACCCCGTTTGGTACGCTTGGCAACGTCACGTACAGGCTTAACGCCCTTATTTCTGACGGGCATAACACAACTCCAAAATCTTAAGAAAGCACCGTCAGGGCGGTGTGCGCCATGGCGATGCTTGACGCCGTAAGCGCCAAACCCCAAACTCCGACTGGATTCTGTAGAGTCCAAACAATCGACGTATAGAAATACTGCTGGCCGGCCAACCTGTCAATAGTTTTCCGTCCAAACAAAAGGGGGTTGGCATGGGTAGAAAAGTGGACACCACCTGGTACGGTACCTATTTGGAAGCAATCGCCTTCGAGAACCTCTCGGGAGATAAGTCCGTAGGCACACCAGAGTTGGCAGATCATCTGGGTGTGAAGCCAAAAACACTTGCACGAATAAGGTCTGCAGGCCGCTTCATCCATGAGGTGCTACCTGGGGTAAAGCCAGAGCAAATTCAGTGCGGTTACGCCTCGTTAGAGCTGTTATCTAAGTTATGGGGAGCGGATCCCTCGGGCGCACAGTCTCGATTGGAAAGTGTCCTGGCCAACAGGACTAAGCTGCCTGAGCTAGAAGAAGCTATTCGTCGGCTCAAGCTTGGCGAAAACAAAAGCTCCACAGAAAGCAACCTAGTCGGGCCGTCCCAGCTTGGGTTTATGGCACGAATGGATGTCTGGATAGCATCGTCAGATTTGGTGCATTTCGATTCGTATCGGGGTACAGCGTTTAGACTCAAACCATGCCTCGGCTCCTGTCCTGGATATCTCATCAACACAGAAAACGGTCAACCGAGCGCCCTCGTCCTTTGCAAACAGGGGAGCGGCTGGCGGGATCCTGCCGGCGTCGCTAGGGAGCTGTATGAGCATGCAATAGCTCGCAGGCACACAGCCCCAGCGATCTGGTATGTCTTTGAAAAAGACAGTGCAGTGCTTCAGCACCTCGCAGAGCTAAGCATCTGGTGGGGTGGCTCGCCTACTAGTGACGATCCATGGTTACTCTTGGCCTATCTGACCGAATCAGGGAAGCTTGAGGTGCTTTTTGAGGAATACTTCTACAACCTGATAGGCAGCATGACAAAGGGCGAAGGTGCGCTTCGGCCAAATGATCTGATCGCCACTGGGGAAGCTATGGATGGCAGCAAGGCATGCATCACAATTCCTTTACGGAACATCCAGCCTATATCTGCAGCGACGAAACATCGCCCGTACTCCGAAGTACTTCGAGAGCGCTTACTGGCGATTGCCGGGCAAGGTCATGCAACGTCGGATCAAATTGACCGATTGGCTGCTATTGACCTAGGTCTCTGACCTGCATCGGCTAAGCGTTACCGGTGCTGCACAACTGTAGATGTAACTGGGAGATCAAGGCGATCGGCTTTCAAACACGGAGTGCTTGAAAGCCATCAAATCGCGAAAGTCAGATGGCGATCCTGCTCCAGTCCGTTTTAGATAATGCCCTTTAATTCCGAGGGCTATTGGCCCGTCTCGATCACAGCGTTGGGAATCCCCGATCATCCACACCTTGCAGGCGTCTACAGCCAACTCAGTCAGCACTGCCTCGTAGATACGCCGATCTGGCTTGAGCGACCCTAACTCATAGCTGAAGCCGTAGCTCTCCAAGCCAGGAAAGATGCGCTTAACAGCCGCACCATAGGGTCGGGCCAAATTTGAACAGACCGCCACTTTTATACCTCGCGCCTGCAATGCCTCAATGCATGACAGCGCATCTGTGAAGGGTCGGATACTGGCCAGCTCCGCGTCAAGCTCGGATTGGATACGTGCAAGCTCAGCCGGTGGTACATCAATGCCGAAGTGATCGGCGGCTTGTGCAAGACTCCAAGGATGGCTCATGAGCATCGATGCATCATCCGGCTTTGGACGCCGACCTTGCGCGATGCCTAGCTTGAGAAGCTGGCGAAATGGATGGCGCCCGTTCTCGATCCGTATGATTGTACCGAACGCATCAAAGATGGCCGCTTGGACATGGCTCACACCGCATACTCCTTCCAGAACATCGAACGCCAGAAAATCAACACCTTCGAGAAAGCCAGCCTTTTGCTGTGCCGAAGCTACTTTTCTGCAAGGCAAACCTAATCAGGCCTATAATGCACGGCTAGCATGAGGTCAACCTATGGCAAGCGCCGATCAGCTCAAAGCACTGCTGAAATCCCACATTACTGGTGATGACAGCCACTTTTTCTCCGTAGCGATGCAGGTTGCAGCGCACGAGGCAAAGCTCGGCCACGGAAAACTGGCAGAAGAGCTCAAAGCTCTGATCGATGCAGCGAAAGCTCGGCCCTCTTCAAAACTACCAAACAAAACGATCCCTATCAGCCAACCTCGTGGTGAGTTGGTCGGACTTCTCCAAGCCTCTTATCCACAAGCTCGGCTTTCCGACATGATCCTGGACGACCAGGTTGCTATGCGTTTGCATCGGATCATCAAAGAGCAGCAGAACCATACGAAGATCCGTGCACACGGGCTTTCACCTCGCCGGAAACTGTTATTGGTCGGGCCACCAGGCACTGGCAAAACACTGACCGCCTCTGCATTGGCAGGTGAGTTGGGTGTTCCGCTGTTTGTTGTGCGACTTGATGCCTTGATTACCAAATTCATGGGGGAGACCGCCGCCAAACTGCGCCAAGTCTTTGATGCCATAACTGAAGTACGCGGTGTCTATTTTTTTGACGAGTTCGATGCCATAGGTTCGCAACGTGGCCAGGCAAATGACGTCGGCGAGATACGGCGCGTTTTGAATAGTTTTTTGCAAATGCTGGAGCAGGATCAGTCCCACAGCCTGGTAATCGCGGCTACAAACCACCCCGAGATTTTGGACTACGCCTTGTTCCGACGGTTTGACGACATGATCCAGTACGGACTTCCCGAAGCAGAGCAAATCATCGCAGTGCTAAAGAATCGTTTATCCACCTTTAAACCAAAACGGCTGGCTTGGTCAAAGCTCGCAGATAAAGCCGGTGGTCTGAGCTATGCCGATGTGGCACGGGCGGCAGACGATACCCTCAAAGATGCAATTATTCATGACCGTGCGTCGATCACGGATTCTGATGTCTTAAAGATGTTGGAAGAGCGGAAGCTGATCAGTAAGAAAATACTAATCGATACATAATTCAAAGAGCAGTATCGCGATGACGGATCAACGCAGAGAAAACCTCCCGCATCTATTTCCCCAGAATACATCATTCGCAGAGCCCTTCACCTCCCATAGGGTTCCAGTAAGGCCTCCACCGCTTCCTGCACGTGACCGTGCCATGCACGGCAATGCTTTGCGAGAACAGCTCCAGCAGCTTCGGCCTGTTGCGGAGCAGGCAAAAGAAGAACGAGCGGCACTTGGAATCCAAGACGGCGTGGGTCTCCGAGTTCAGTTTGAAAGCTTCGACGATATCAAGCTCGCTTTTGAAAGTTTGGCAAATAAACCCAAAGGGATCGAACTTCTCAATTATAAAGAAGAAGGAGAAAAGGGCTTTGCGACCGTTTTCGTCCCGGATGGCAAGCTCGATTATTTTGAACGGGTCATCACCGAGTACCTTGATGATCGTAAAGGTTCTACAGGTCGAAGCCTTGACCATAAAGCCCTAGTAAACACGATTCAATCCATCCATGTCGCTCAACTAGAGGCGCTGTGGACGGATGCTCCAGCATTTTTTCCTACAGATGAAAACGAGATTATATGGTGGGAGGCTTGGTTACCCGTCAGGGATAATCGCGACCTGGTAGCTGCAAGCTTCATGCAGGCCGCTCAGCTACTTGGTATTCGAGTACTGGAGGGAAGGCTTAATTTCCCAGAACGAACAGTGCTGACAATCCAATGCAGCAAAGCACAGCTACAGCAGTCAGTTCTGACTCTTAACAGCATCGCTGAATTACGCAGGGCAAAGGAAACGGCGGATTTTTTTGATTCGTTTACACCTGCAGAGCAGCACGAATGGGCTGCTGAACTTTTAGGCAGAACAACCTTCACCTCCTCAGAGCATACTCCGCACATCTGCATTCTTGATACGGGCGTGAACCACGGCCACCCACTTTTAACTCCAGCACTTGTGGAACCAGACCTTCACACTATCGAGCCGGATTGGGGTGTTGATGATCGCCATGGCCATGGCACCAGCATGGCTGGGTTAGCCCTCTATGGCGATTTAACCCATACATTAAGATCAGCGGAACCTCTGATCATTGAACATCGCCTTGAGTCTGTGAAGCTGCTACCAAGCGACGGAGCAAATGCTGGAGATGAGAAGAATTTCGGGTTCAATACAGTCGAAGCTGTATCCAGGTCTGAGATAACTGCGCCCCTAAGAACACGATTGTTCAGCATGGCAGTCACTACCGTGGATGGTCGAGATCGGGGCCGCCCGTCATCCTGGTCATCGGCTCTCGATCGGCTGGCCTTCGACGCAGATGCACAGGGAGCAAGCCCACGACTATTCGTTGTATCGGCAGGTAACATTCGAGAATCCAGCGAATGGATGGACTACCCAAGCAGCAATACGTTGATGGGCATTTGTGACCCTGCACAGGCTTGGAATTCATTAACTGTGGGGGCATTTACAGATCTGGTAGAGCTCCCGCCAGGCTTGAGAGCTGTTGCCGCAAAGGGCGGCCTCAGCCCCTTCAGCACAACGTCGCAGAATTGGATTAGCCACTATCCCCTGAAACCAGACGTGCTCTTCGAGGGAGGTAATCTGATCCATGATGAGTTGTTGGGCCCAGCTACAGCAGGGGAGCTGTCACTGCTGACCACCCATAACCACCCAGTCGACCGCCATCTCACCTTAGCCACTGCCACCAGTGCTGCGACGTCGCTTTGTTCCCGGATGGCGGCTCAGTTAATGGCCGCTTACCCAGGGCGCTGGCCTGAAAGCATTCGGGCTTTGATCGTTCATTCTGCTGAATGGACTGATGCGATGAAGCAGATGTTTCTTCCTCAAAATCGTAACTCAACAAAACAAGATTACGAGCGTCTGGTTAGGCATTGTGGCTTTGGCGTGCCCAGCCTGGAGCGGGCCCAATGGAGCGCATCTAACTCGCTGACGCTGATTGTCGAGGACACCCTCCAACCCTTTAAGAAGTCGAGAGGGAAAGATCCCTCTCCACGAGAAATGCACCTGCACACGCTACCCTGGCCTAAGGACGAACTTGAAGCATTGGGGGCAACCGACGTTGAGATGACCGTCACGTTGTCCTACTTCATAGAACCTAATCCGTCCGCACGTGGAAGGTCTAGATATCGCTACGAATCCCATGGTCTCCGCTTCGACGTCAAACGTCCAACTGAAGATGTGTCCCGCTTCAGGGCGAGAGTGAACGCCGCCGCGCTTGATGATGAGAATGGAATATCGAACCAAGACAACGACCCGGCATGGACTTTAGGCAAACAGAAACGCCATCGCGGTTCACTTCATCAGGACACTTGGAGAGGTACTGCAGCTGAGCTCGCAAGCCGAGGCTATCTTGCCGTGTACCCATCGTTAGGGTGGTGGAAGACCAGAGGGGCATTGGAGCGGTATGACAGCTCAGCACGGTATGCGCTGATTATTTCGATCAAAGTCCCAGAGGTTGACACAGATATTTACAGTGTAATCGCCGCGAAGATCACTTCAGAAAATGTCGTTCAGGTGTGACGATATGATCTGCATCGGCTCCAGGAGGAGCCTTTACCTCGTCGAACGATTTTCTGTGCTCAGCCCCAGCTCTGTGGGCCGAAATTTGAGTCACGGTGAATTACGACAGCATTGGTGCCATAGGTGATTTCAAGCGCATGCCCCTTCAATGCTGCCCGCAGATCGTCCTGGAATGCCTCCTTAATGCGCTCACGGGAGGCAACCTCGTAAAGTTGGGCCCAAGGTAATGTCCATACATTCAACGTTTTCTTTTTCATAAAACCGTCAATATCGGTGGCAATAACGTGAGCACTTTTAGCCATTTCCAAGCGTTCCTTTGCGATTGATTTCTTTCGTATCGATTTCTAAGAGATCGTACTGGGGTCACCCTGAGATATCAATACGCCATTAGGATTACAGCGTGTGTGGAGCCCCCAACGAGCTGGTCACGTCAGGACATAGAACAGCCAAAGACTGAGAGATGAGAAAATCGCCGGCAATCAAAAGGAGGTACTCATGTGTAATGCATGGAATCACCCCAAAAACTGCAGCTGCGGCTGGGGCGGTGATGGACACCCAGGACGATCCACTAATGCCCATAGCGCGCCAGCGACTCACGGCGGCTGGTTAATTTCGCTTACCAATACCTATCACAGTTACGTCAATCCCAACGCCTGCTGCCCGGTGTGCGGGACTGCAGTGTTCTTTTATCAATCGCCCAGTGATGGCCGAGTTTTCTTCGACGAGTTGGGCCCTCCCTGGCCAAAACACCCCTGCACCGACACTATCACCCCTCCAGCGAAAGCTCCTCACTCATCGAGGATGACAGGTCAGTCAACCGTTTACGCCTGGCAGCGTGCCGGATGGCAACCGTTCATTATCGAAGCGGTCGTGGGCATCGACAAAGACTACCTTAAGCTGACCGGAGTCCGTCAGGGGCAGCACCTGTCCCTCTATCTAAGGCGGCTCGTGACACACCATCAACACCATCAGGCGCTGTCCGAGCACAACCTAGCGCAGATTAAAACCCTAGGCGACGGCCACTTTCAGTTGTCGATCCTTCTCACGCAGGGATCTCCGATCACCCTCGACGTGTACGCTCTGCTTGCCCAAGCGAGAGAAGGCCGAAGTACATCGGTTGGGTCGGCGAAACCCACACCTACAGATAAGCGAACGGCATCGTTGAATAAGCCGTCCAATCCACGACGGCCCAACGTCCAGCGTGAACCGAAGAAATCGACTGAACGCGCGCCAGCGACCACGGCCATGGCGTTAGCCTTTTGTAAGGCTCAGGAACGACAGGGCCATTCCTAAGCTCTCTACGATTAGCGCTGCACATAATTGGCAGTTACGTTAAATCGCCCCCTACGGGGGCGATGGGTACGGTCGACCGCAGCACGGTCACTGGCGACCGAGACCCCGACCTGCGCTATACCAGAAGGGTAGGGTATGGCGTCACGGTGGAGCGAGAGGAGCGACTGATGAGGAAAGCCATCGAACCGGAGACCTTTGCTGCCCTGGTCGAGACCGGCACGGCGCGGGAGTTTCTGACGCTATACAGCAACGAGCGGGGGCAACTGATTGCCGACATGTCTCGGCCCGAACGGTGCGGTATTGGCGTTCGTTGAAGACCGTTGGACGGTTTTGGAAATCAGGGCGTTACGCTTGGGGCAGAAGCCATGGAGGCCACCTGATCCATCATTCTGCATCTCATCGCTTCGTCATATGCCTTATTAAAAAACTCTGTCAGTGGCCTACGCTCGAAATTCTCATGCTCCGCAATGACGTTCGTATGATCGGAGTCCCCCAAGTGCCGGTGATAATGAAGATAGCCGTATAGGCGCGGGGTGCTCTCGACATTGAGGCCTAGTTTCTTTGTGGCGTACTTTTTGGCCAGTCGTTCCTCTGTCATGAAAGCGATACTTCTTATGCTGTACGCCACTGCTAAGCAGGACATCTCTCCAGAACCTAAACGACCAGGTGCAGCTGCTGATACTGTGAGAAGATCCTCAAGACTACACGCCTGCACCTGAAACACTCCGGTGCTTTGAGCATGGCGCAACCTGCTCATCAGCTCTGCTTGCTCCTCGGTTATGGCCGATCTCGGCTTTTGTAAGCATTCATAAAGCACTGATGGTGTTACGCAAAAATGGCGCTTAGCCAGAATTGCGGCTTGAAACAGGCGCTTAGAAGACAACATGCTCCATACAGAGCAAGTATCGACCACTGAGGTGGAGGAAAAACGACTTGGATCAAAGCTCACGAGTAATAGCCCTCCCATACAACTCAGATATCTCGCGAACTTGCCTGTGATCCGCCAGTAGCACCTCTGCCAAGCGGCCCGCAGAAATCAAGCCGCACTGATGCGCCTCAAAGCACAATCCAACGTAAACGTCAGAAAGTCCGCGCTGTAACAGTTCCAGGCGTCTTTCCAATTGTCGCTCCGAAAGATGTTCTGGCGCCTCAGGATCGACTTTATCTGACATAGCAACCCGAACAGAACGAATTATCTTTGCTGTTTCTTCGTCAACACGCTCTGCCTTAAGAAGAGCATAGGACAGCGCCTCGGTACTGACCTTCAGTTTTTTTGCCCAATCAACAGCCAGAGTGGCGTTCCACTGGCTTATATGTGGTAGTAACTCTGGCGGCATCAAATAACAAGAAGCAAATCGATTAGCGCGTACTTCCTTCAAATCTTTGTGGTCATACTTAGAGCTACTTCGCTTATAGGAGACACTTGCTGCATCAGATGAATCAAAAATTGCGTGCGCTGCCTCATGGCTGACGGAAAAACGCTGCCTATAGATGTCTTCCTCGTAATTGACCAAGATGCAGTGGCCTGCAATGGGGTGCTCGATGTACAGCCCCGAAATATCAGTATTTGCCAGCTTACGTCGGAAAATGTGAAACCCTATCTTTCGGAAATCATCGTAAATATCGAGATTTATTTGACGTTGCCCGTACCCCAGTAAACGGCGCAATTCCGCCGCAGCGTCTTCGCCATGAGCATTGTAAAAACTGCCCCTGGGCTGGTAATGGAACTCTGTATACGAGTGAGTAAGCTCTTTCTTTAGCGTGGCTTCGACCTCACACAAAAACAAAAATTCTTGAATTGCTCGACGATCTTCCGGCGTAAAGGCATCTCCGTATCTCCGATAGAGAATATTTGTTTCTTTGAATGGCTCTGGCCTTGCCGGATCAATAAAATCTCTGAAGTCTCTAACGTAGAAGTTAGCAAGAATCAGTAACTCATCACCCGAGGGAGGAGTATTTCCGCCTTCAATCAAACTCAAATGCTCAACACTGATACCTGTGCCTGCGCTGACCTCAGCCATGCCTAATGACTGTAGATTGCGGGCCTGCGTAAGCCGCTCGGCAATAAGTTTTAGGTCAATCAATGCAGTGCCTGCCCTAACGATCCCTGCTGTAAAAACCGGAAAACAACCTCAGCGCGTGCCTCAATGTCTTCATTCGAAAATTCATCAGGCATGCCATTCAGCATATGGTCGATGATCGTAGTTTTAAGTTGTGCCTGCGATGATGCTTTGTCGCGAAGATTGCCCATTTCAGACCGACGAGTGCCCACGACGGATAGAAGATTCATGGCGACCTTCTTCAGCTTGTCAATGTCGCTTTTACTCAGCGCTGATTTGTCTTTGCCGAGCAGGTCATAGATGGCGAGTTCTTTCTCGGTCGAGAAGCCTTCACGGATGAAGCGTTGCTCTTCCTGATCCAGCGAATCATGCACCTGGAGCAATTGATCAAAAACTTTCTGAATCTCGACTTTGTCCTTGTCGCGGTTGTACTCCTCTATGATCTCCTCATAGCGTTTATACAAATCAACACGGGTAGGGTTGGTCATCAACATCATCTCGATACGAGCCTGAATCCGCTCTTGCAAACTCAGGATTACTGCCTGCTGTTGACTCGACTTGGCGAACTCCGCACGTAGTCGCTCAAAATTAATACCAGACAGGTTGTAGGGCTGAGTCGGCTTGTCTTTGACCGTGTTGAATGACGAAACCTCAAGGGCGTTATCCACCAGCCCGCGCAGCTCTTGCATGATCGAGCTGACATCAACTTTGCCTTTAGGCTTTTGCAGCATGTTGTAGATGGCCGCGATAGCGCTTTCTTGGGGCTCATACTGGCGCAGCTCATCACGTGGAAATAGCCCGCGATAACGGTCAGCCACATCCTCGGCAAGTACCTGGAAGGTCTTCTTGGTCTCACCCGAAACAGAAAGAGCGTTCTGCGCATCCAGCAGTGCCTGCCAGCGCTCTTCGCCATTTTGGGCCTTAACCAGATCGTCTAATTCAAAGCCTGTGCTGGTCAGGTGGGCCTGTACTTTAAATATCGCTGCGGCGTACTCCACGAGGGCTTGCTCCTCATCGAACAAGGGGTCAGTACCATCAGAGTTACCCTGCTCACCTTGCCCGTAGACGGCCAGCGCCTTGCGCAGGCTTTTAAGCATGCCGTTGTAATCAATGATAAGGCCGTTTTTCTTGTGCGCTGCCACGCGGTTCACCCGAGCGATAGCCTGCATCAGGGTATGGCCCTTCATAGGTTTATCGAGATATAGGGTCGCCAGCGATTTCACATCAAAACCGGTCAACCACATCGCACAGACGATGGCGACGCGAAACGGATGCTTACCATTCCTAAAGCATTCCTCGATATCACGGCTATCGATGCCCTTACTGATAACTTCACGATAGGGTTTAACCTCGATGCCTTCTTGGCCGAAATCCTGGATCTCGTTCTGATCGGAACTGAATATTGGATGAATTTGCGTCGTCTTCATCCACTCGATCAGTGCAGCATCGCGACGTAACCCCTCGGAGAACGGCTTGCCCTTAGCATTGAACGGTGCCTGATCGTCCAGCAGCTTGATCTCCAGCGCTTGGATCTTCTCGGCCCACTTGCTCTTGATGCGGATGGCCATCTTCACGCAGGTGACCTTGTCGATGCAGACCAGCAACGCCTTGGCATTGCCACCATACTTGATAGCTTGACCAGCCTTTGGTGGTGCCTCCATAAGCCGCCAACGCTGATGGAAGTGCTCTACGAAATCAGTGGCGACGTCATTCAGATGGGTATCCGAAGTGAACACTGGGTAATCACGGGCCAGCTCGCGGTATAGCTTTTCTTCCTGCTCTTCCGTTAGGTCACCATCAGCGCGGGCCTGATCGATACGATCTTCAATGCGTCTGTTCAGCGCCTCATCGACAATGTGCAGCTTTTCACCCCGGCTCTCGTAATAGAGGGGCAGGGTGGCACCATCAGCCACGGCACGCTGGAAATCATAGACAGAGACATAGCTGCCAAAGACTCGTTCGGTTTCACTTTTCTCATGCCCATCGATCAACGGTGTGCCGGTGAAACCAATGAATTTGGCACGTGACAATGCCATGCGCATTTGCGTTGCCAATCGCCCGTACTGGGTACGGTGGGCCTCGTCGGAGACCACGATAATGTCATCGCGTTCTGACCATGGCTCAGTTATGCGCTTGCGAAACTTGTGGATCAGGCTGAACACATAACGGCGATTTTCGTCTTTGAGCAGACGCTCCAACCCTTCAGCCCCGGCAGCCTTGTCTCGGCTGTTAGTGGAAATGCCACATCCTACAAAGGTGCTGAAAATCTGATTGTCCAGTTCCTTGCGGTCAGTGAGCAGCACGAAGGTATAGCCAGATGAAATCTTGCGGTGAATCTTCTGGCAGAAAAACACCATCGAATAACTCTTGCCGCTACCTTGGGTATGCCAGAACACCCCAAGCTTACCTCCCAGAACAGCAGGGCCGCCTTCGCGCAGACTGTCGACAGCGCGATTAACCCCAAGATATTGGTGGTTGCGAGCAATCACCTTAGCGGTGTGCTCTTCACTGTGGTCGAACAGCGTGTAGTTCTCAACGATATCCAAAAGCCGGTTTTTGCTACACATTCCGCGCAGCAGAATCGGCAAAATAGGCTTGAGTGGTGCAGTGTCCGGTTTCGGGGCAGGATCGGCATCCTCCTCAGCCAAACGCTTCCAGCGGTAAAAGTGATCCCAGCTGCTGGTAATGCCGCCATAGCGTGCATCCAGGCCGTTAGAAACAATCACCAGGGCGTTGTAGTAAAATAGCAGGGGAATGGTGCCGGGGTGGCTATCGTCAGGGCGACCTCGATAGTCGATATAGTTCTCGTCGAACGCGGCTTTTAACCCTTTGTCGTGACGTTTCAGCTCGATAAACACCAGAGGCAAGCCGTTGACGAAGCCAACCAAATCACAGCGTTTGGTGTAGGGGCCACTCTTGATCCAAAGCTCGCGCACCACCAAAAAGTCATTGTCATCCTGCTTACCCTCAGCGAACTCGACGACTTTGACGTGAACGTCTTCTTCGGGGCGACCGCTGGGTGCCTTGAGGCTGATACCGTCACGCAGCATCCGCCACTTTTCTTCGTTGTGTTGCAGCAGGGTCTTGGTTAGGTCGGCATCCAGCAGCAGTTCACGCGCCTGTGCCAGTTTGATCGGCGGCACCCTGGGGTTGAGCCGGGTCAAGGCCTTATCCAGCTCGCGAACCAGCACCACTTCGCTGCGATCCTTACGCCCCAGCGTGGAGTCTGGATCAGATGGCAATCCAAGGACTTCGTCCATGGCATAAACCGAACGCCAGCCCAATTCCTCAACCAGCAGTTTGGCGGCAGGTTCCTGGATATTTTTGTCTTCCGAATAACTGGCCTTCGCCATATTGCATCCTCCCTGTTCAGGTGGCTTAGGCCTGGATTGCTCCTGACATTAATCTGGGTAACAACTCATCACGGGTATTTTTAAGCACTTTATTCTGCCGATTCAGAAGCTCAACCTGTGCGAAAACTGGCTGCATTAGCTGATCAAAAGCATTCAGGACAAATAGCGGTGGTTGCCACGTCATATAAGTATCAAAGCACTTTGAATTCACACGCTGCCTCCCATCAGACCCCGCCATGCTACGAATCGCATGTTCCCTAAACCCATCATCCCTAGCGAGGCAGTAAACCCAAAACGGGCTGACTGCCTTTGAACGCATCACAATAAATTCGGTAGAGCCGCTTCCAACGGGGGAATCTTCAGAAAGAAACTGAACAAATCCTGTTTTCCCATTTTCCAAGCAAGGGGTAATTCGCGCCAATAACGTATCTAGATTTTGAAATTTTGCACCTCCTGCAATCACACGCTCTTCAGGCTCATTAATAATCATTGAGCTTTCAGACAAAGCTTGCATCGGGAGGAATGGATAGCTTCGATCCCTTTCGAACGGAGTCTTAGGGTTAATTTCTATAAGCTCGGAAACAGGTTTTCTATCCCATCCATCGGGAATGCCATCTTGCCAGCTAGCCAATTCGTAACCGGGGAAGCGCAGATTAATGAACCATTCCCGATAGAGCAGGCGGGCTGACTCTTCGAGCAAGCAAATTCGACGGCTATTGGCCTCTATCAGATCGTCATAGGTAGCAAGCAAGCAACCGATGCTTTTCTGTACATCCAATGAAGGACAAGGGATCTCCAGATTCTCGGCATCTCCTACCTTGATGTGAGCCACCGTTGCACCGAAGCTCATGCCATGCAGTTTGCTCTGCACCAAGGGACTTTGTAGAACATAGGCTAAATAGTTCCAGTCCAATAGCTCAGGATCTGGTCGATATTGAAAAAGCCTTTGCCCAAGAAAGATATTCTGGTTTTCATCAAAGGTGCACCGCCCTACCTCACCAACGGGTGCCTCGCGGGTCAGAATCACATCACCAAATCGTGGCTGCGAGCGTCTTGTCCAAGACTGAAAGGTTTCTTCGGTCACATACCGCACAGTGTCTACGTCAATAAACCCCTGCTTGACGTTGGTGGTTCTAATCATTTTATAAGGCGTTGGGTAGTCCACCACCGGCGCAGTCTTGTTAACGCAATCGACCCCTAACAGACAAAGCTCGGAGAGTGGTTTTAAAGGCCAACTCATTCAATAAGCTCCGAAAAAGCCAACTGAATGCGATTGGCCAGTTGTGCTGCTTTATCGTTCAGCTCCGCCAGCTCGGAGTGGACTTCCTTCATTCGCTCGCGGAAAGCCTCTCCTTCATCATCATCTTCAACGCCAAGCGCCACTCCTACGTAGCGCCCAGGTGTTAGCGAATAATCGTTGGCTGCGATGGCCGCGCGACTGATCACAGCGCACAAACCCGGCACGTCTACATAAACACCATCTGGAAAACGGCTCAGTAGCCAGTGCCCCTGAGCGATAAAGTAACCGGCGCGCTTGAAAGCCTCAACCGCCAGGTCACGCACTGTGTGTTTCTCCCGTTTCTTCACATCGCGGTGGTGTAAGGCTTTTTTTACCTCACGGCAAACTTCGTAAGCAAAGATGTAGCCCGTAGAAGCCCATTGGCGGCTACGCAGTTGCTTGTCCGCCATATCCAGCAGCTTCAGCCAAGCCTTGTGACGGGTATCAAGTGCGGCAAGGCCCGCCTTGAGGATGGCGTTGCCTTCATCCGCCTTGCCCTGCGCTGTTTTGCGAGCGGTTAAGTTGTCAGGGGTAGACAACTCGACCAGCAACGACTTAGCCCCAGCCAGCGCCTTATCTATGAGCTGTTGCCATACATGGCTTTCCGTCTGCACCTGCTTCAACTCATCGCGAAAGCTGGCCAACAGCCCATCCGTTAGCCCATGGCCTTCACCCAATTTAGTACGGGCAATGGCAACAGCCGTATCTTGTAAGGTCGCATCGGCAAGATCGCTTAGTGCTTTGTCTAACAAGCTGATCTGCTGATTATCCGCATTAATCCGCTCGGGCAACTGTTGCAGATGCCCAGCCAGCTGCTGTTGGTAGTGCCCCAGTAATTCAACAAAACGTTCAGACTGACCACGGTATAGCCACGTAATAGCCGACAGGTTGCTCAGCTGTTCTTCAGTGAACACATGGGAACGCGCCGAGACCACGGTGTAGACATTGCGAGCATCAATCATCAGCACGCCGTCCAAGCGCTCTTTCGGCTTACTCTTGTCATAAAACCACAGGGTGCAGGGGAGACTACGGGTATAGAAAAACTTTGGCCCGATGGACATCATCACGTCGACATGGCCGGTCTCAATCAGTTGCTGGCGAATGTCTCTATCTTTATTACCTGCATCCGAGGCACTGGCCGCCATGACGAATCCGGCCCGGCCAGTGGCATTTAGGTAGCTGTAAAAATACTGAATCCACAGGCTGTTGCCATTCGAAATAGTTTCAGTGGCGTCCTTGCCTCTACTCTTGCCTGCGGTGCCAGGCAAACCAAAAGGCAAACGCTTGGGTGGGTTGTCTTCGAGAGTACCAACCTGACTTTTGATCTTGGCAACCTGTACACCATCAACATTGAATGGTGGGTTGGCCATGACAAAGTCACACCCACCAACCAGCTGATGCTGGTCTTCATAGAAGGTATTACCCAGCAGGATCTTACCTTCCAGGCCGTGTACCGCGAGGTTCAACCGAGCCAGTTTGCTGTTGACCTCAGCCTTTTCCTGACCGTAGAAGGTGATGTCTGCATCATGGGTAAGCTTGTGGCGGACGTCCTCCATGAAGTGGCCAGTCTGCACAAACATGCCCGCCGAGCCACATGCAGGATCAAGCACGGTGCCGTGATCAGGCTCGATCACTTTGACGATCATCCGCACCAAGCTTGGTGGCGTGAAAAACTCACCACCTTCCTGAGCACCGCTTTTGGCGAACTCGTTTAGGAAGTATTCATAGATCCGCCCGAACACGTCACCACTGGTATTTTGCAGAGCAGGGCGGTTAAAAATTTTGATCAGGTCAGGTAGTAGGTCGCGCTCTAGCCCGTGATAGTTTTTGGGCAGAGCACCCGCCAGCAGCTTGTTGCCGTCCTGATCGGTGACACTGTCTTCAATCGCCTGCATAGCTTCATGGATGGCTGCTGCGATGTTTTCACTGGCGGGCAAACCAGCTAGGTATTCGTAGCGGGCGATTTCCGGCAGGTAGATTGCCGCTTTACCCTGGAAACCCAATTTGATGCGGTCTTCACGCAGCTGACCAACAGCCCGAGCCGGAATACTACTTTCCACTTCTTCGAGCAAAGCATAAAAACGAGTTGTGGCATGCCGTAGAAAAATCAGCCCCAACACGGGCATCGAGTATTCGCTAGCGGTGAGCTTGGAGTTCGCCCGTAGCTGATCAGCGGCCTCCCAAAGGTCGGATTCTAGCTGCTGGAGTTCCTGATAATCCATATTCAACTGCGTGCCTTGTTTCGAATTCGCCATGATGAAAGCACAGGTGCTGACCTGCGATTGAGAGTGTCACTCGCACCCTTGAAGCGGAGGGTGATGGGCTGATTGTAACAAAGTAGCGAAGCCGCAATGTGCTGTTACTCTGCTAGCTTTTTGCCTAGATTTTATGCAAAACACCACAGCTGAATACGCAAAACCCCCAACAGATCTGCATCTGCTGGGGGTTTTTGTTTTTATCTTAGGTGGCGATTAACTTTAGCCAAACCGTTTAACTTTGACCGGAATGGCAAATAACTTTGCCCACCTACACCTGGGTGCCTGGGTGCCTGGGTGCCTGGGTGCGCAGAATGCCATTCGTTTTAATGAAGCCCCAACCGTGTTCCACCAACCCTCCCATCAGCAGCAATTTGAGCGGCTGATGGGCGGTGCTTCCTTGACTGTCGGAAATGGTCTCGTATTAGGCCGTCTGTCAGGCCTTCTGATTTTATGTTAGTCAAAGCCAAATTTTCCGATACACCCTTGTAGCTTCGCTACAAAAAGCAAAGCCATAAATGCTGCCTAGCTATATCTAAGGCCTTCAACCAAAAAGGAAAAACCCCGGCGCTAAGCCGGGGTAGTGACGCTTTTCGTCATGACAATAACCTGAGCGAACATGACAATTAACTTGCCCGTCGACACGTCCATCAGAAGTCCAGGTTGGACACCGCCAACGCATTACTCTCGATGAAGTCACGGCGTGGTTCGACCGCATCACCCATCAGGGTGTTGAAGATCTGGTCAGCGCCGATCGCGTCTTCGATGGTGACTTTCAGCATGCGGCGCACGCTTGGGTCCATCGTGGTTTCCCACAGTTGGTCCGGGTTCATTTCACCCAGTCCTTTGTAGCGCTGGATGGTATGGCGTTTGGTGCTTTCAGCCATCAGCCAGGCGAGTGCTTCCTTGAACTCGGTGACGGGCTTTTTACGCTCGCCACGTTGTACGTAGGCACCTTCTTCCAGGAGCGTGCTGATCTGCGCGCCCAAGGCCGTTACGGTCTTGTAGTCATTGCTGCCGAAGAAGTCGCGGTTGAAGGTGACGTAGTTCGACAGGCCGTGGGAGATCAGTTCGACCTCCGGCAACCAGACGTTACGTTCACGGTCTTCGCGCAGGCTGGCTTTGTAGACCAGACCTGACTTCTCACCAGTGCGCAGACGCGCGTCGAACAGCGCCAGCCAGGCTTGCATGCCCTCGTGGTCGGACAGCTGCTCCAGCGTGATCGGCGGCAGGTAGACGAAGTGCTCGGTCAGTTCCTGTGGGTACAGCCGAGACAGACGCTTGAGGGTCTTCATGACCATACGGAAATCGTTGACCAGTTTCTCCAGCGCAGGACCGGAGATACCCGGTGCCGATTCGCTGAGGTGCAGGCTGGCGTCTTCAAGGGCCGATTGGGTCATGTATTCTTCCATGGCCTCGTCGTCCTTGATGTACTGCTCTTGCTTGCCTTTCTTGACCTTGTACAGCGGCGGCTGAGCGATGTAGATGTAGCCACGCTCGATCAGCTCAGGCAACTGACGGAAGAAGAAGGTGAGCAGCAAGGTACGGATGTGAGAGCCGTCGACGTCAGCATCGGTCATGATGATGATGTTGTGATAACGCAACTTGTCGATGTTGTACTCTTCACGGCCGATGCCACAGCCCAGCGCGGTGATCAAAGTGCCCACTTCCTGAGAAGAGATCATCTTGTCGAAACGCGCTTTTTCAACGTTCAGGATCTTGCCTTTGAGCGGCAGGATGGCTTGGGTTCTACGGTTACGCCCCTGCTTGGCTGATCCGCCAGCAGAGTCCCCTTCCACTAAATACAGTTCGGAGAGGGCAGGGTCCTTCTCTTGGCAGTCGGCCAGTTTGCCTGGCAAGCCGGCAATGTCCAACGCGCCTTTGCGGCGGGTCATCTCACGCGCCTTACGCGCTGCTTCACGGGCACGGGCGGCGTCGATCATCTTGCCGACAACGGCTTTGGCTTCGTTCGGGTTTTCCAGCAGGAAGTCGGAGAAGTACTTACCCATCTCCTGTTCCACTGCGGTTTTGACTTCAGACGACACCAGCTTGTCTTTGGTTTGCGAGCTGAACTTCGGATCAGGGACTTTGACCGAAATGATCGCCGTCAGACCTTCACGCGCATCGTCACCGGTGGTCGCGACCTTATGCTTCTTGGCCAGACCTTCCTGCTCGATGTAGTTGTTCAGGTTACGTGTCAGTGCAGAGCGGAAGCCCACAAGGTGAGTACCACCGTCGCGCTGCGGAATGTTGTTGGTGAAGCACAACAGGTTCTCGTTGAAGCTGTCGTTCCACTGCAAAGCGATTTCGACACCGATACCGTCATCGCGCTGGATGTTGAAGTGGAACACTTCGTTGACCGGCGTTTTGTTGGTGTTCAGGTATTCAACGAAGGCACGCAAACCGCCTTCATATTTGAACAGCTCTTCCTTGCCGCTGCGTTCGTCCTTGAGGACGATGCCGACACCGGAGTTCAGGAACGACAGTTCGCGAATACGCTTGGCGAGAATGTCCCAGCTGAAGTGAATGTTCTTGAACGTGTCAGCAGACGGCTTGAAGTGAATCTGCGTACCGGTGCTGTCGCTTTCGCCGACGATTTTCATCGGTTCCTGTGGAACACCGTGAACGTACGTCTGTTCCCAGATCTTGCCGCTACGACGAACTGTCAGCAGCAACAGCTCTGACAGCGCGTTAACAACGGACACACCTACACCGTGCAAACCGCCGGATACTTTGTAGGAGTTGTCATCGAACTTACCACCTGCGTGGAGCACGGTCATGATGACCTCAGCTGCCGACACGCCTTCTTCTTTATGCACATCTACCGGAATACCGCGGCCGTTGTCGCGCACGGTAATAGATTCGTCTGGGTGGATGATGATACTGATGTCGTCGCAATGGCCTGCCAATGCTTCGTCGATCGAGTTATCAACCACCTCGAACACCATGTGGTGCAGACCGCTGCCATCGTCTGTATCACCGATGTACATTCCGGGACGCTTGCGTACGGCATCAAGTCCTTTCAGCACCTTAATGCTGGACGAGTCGTACGTTTGGTTTTCGCTCATGCAATCACTCCCGATGGTCTTGGGTCTGGGTGATACGGCCATGTTCCACGTGGAACAAAGCAACTGGCGTATCCGTCTGCCAGCCTTCCCTCAAAAATTCTTTATCTACACAGGTTATAAATACCTGGCAGCGTAATTCTTCCAGCAAACGGCAAAGCGCTTGGCGGTGATGCTCATCCAGTTCGGAAGGCAAGTCATCCACCAGATAAATGCACTGACCGCGGCGTACCTGGCTGACCAAATGCCCTTGAGCAATACGCAGCGCACAGACCACCAGCTTTTGCTGACCACGAGACAGAATATCTGCCGCGTTGTGCGCGCCTAATCTAAGGCGCAAGTCTGCACGTTGGGGTCCGGCCTGGGTGTGACCCATTTGCTGATCTCGATGCAGGGAGGAGGCGAGCACAGTACTCAGCTCTTTTTCCTTGTCCCAGCCTCGGTAGTAACTCAGGGTCAAACCTTCAAGCTCGACGAGTTCGCTTAACGTCTGTTCAAAAACAGGCTTCAGTGCCTTGATGTAGGCACGACGAAACTCATCTATTTCATCGCTTGCCTGGCACAGCTCTCGGTCCCATGCCGCCTGCGAAGCGGCGTCAAGTGTACCATGCCGAAGCCACGAGTTTCGCTGCTTGAGGGCCTTCTGAAGGCGCTGCCATGTGGCCATAAAGCGAGGTTCCACGTGGAACACTCCCCAGTCCAGGAACTGCCTGCGGATCTTGGGAGCGCCTTCAAGTAAACGAAAGCTGTCCGGGTTGATCAACTGCAGCGGCAATATTTCAGCAAGCTGAGCAGCACTTCGCGCGTTCTGGCCGTCGATGCGAATCTGAAATTCGCCCTGTCGGTCACGAGAAACACCGAGGTTGCTGTGACCGCCCTGTGCAAGATCGACCTGTCCGAAGACGGTGCAAGACGGTTGCTCGTACTGAATGACCGGAAGCAACCGGCTGCTACGAAACGAACGGGCAATCCCCAGCAAGTGGATAGCTTCCAGCACGCTGGTTTTGCCACTGCCGTTGGCACCGTAGAGGATATTGATACGCGGGGAGGGGGACAGGGTCACCGGGTGCAAATTGCGCACCCCGGTGACCGAGACGCGACTAAGAGACATCTAGGTTGCGCTGGACATGAAGTTACAGACGCATCGGCATGACAACGTAGGCGGAGTCGTCGTTATCCGACTCTTGCACCAGGGCGCTGCTGTTGGAATCGGACAGAATCAAGCGCACCTGCTCGGTCGTCATGACGCTCAGCACATCCAGCAGATAGCTCACGTTAAAGCCGATTTCCAACGCGCCTCCGTTGTAGTCAACGCCGATTTCTTCCTCTGCCTCTTCCTGTTCAGGGTTGTTCGCCTGAATCTTCAACTGACCGGCAGCCAGTTGCAGACGAATACCGCGGTACTTTTCGTTGGACAGGATCGCGGTGCGGCTGAACGCTTCACGCAGTGCCTGGCGATCTCCCAATACCAGTTTGTCACCACCCTTGGGCAGCACACGCTCGTAGTCAGGGAATTTGCCATCGACAAGCTTGGAGGTGAAGGTGAACTCACCGGTTGTCGCGCGGATGTGATGCTGGCCAAGAACGATCCGGACAGTGCCGTCCTGTTCGGTCAGCAATCGAGCCATCTCGAGGATGCCTTTACGTGGAACGATCACCTGATGACGATCGGCGTGTTCGATATCGGCAGTCATCGAGCACATCGCAAGACGGTGACCGTCGGTAGCGACCGCGCGCAAGATGCCTGCACTGACTTCCAGCAGCATGCCGTTCAGGTAATAACGAACGTCCTGCTGTGCCATCGCGAAGCTCGTGCGCTCAATCAGACGACGCAGCTTGCTCTGCACCAGGTCGAACGTCAGCGAACCCGGACCTTCCTCGACTGTAGGAAAGTCGTTGGCGGGCAACGTGGAAAGCGTAAAACGGCTGCGACCCGCTTTGACGATCAGCTTGGAGTCATCGAGCTTGATGTCGATCAGCGCATCGTTGGACAGGCTTTTACAGATGTCCATAAGCTTGCGAGCAGGGACAGTGATTTCCCCAGGCTCGGCAGGTTCTTCCAGCTGTACACGGCCAACCAGTTCGACTTCGAGGTCAGTACCGGTCAGCGAAAGCTGCTGACCCTGTACGACCAGAAGCACATTGGAAAGAACCGGCAAGGTCTGGCGGCGTTCTACCACGCCGGCGACCAATTGCAGGGGTTTCAACAGGGCTTCGCGTTGAATGGTGAAATGCATGGTCTAGTCCCTTGCCTTAATAAGCTGCACTGGCGTCATTACGTGGTCAGAGTGCGCAGCAGGTTCTTGTAGTCCTCGCGGATATCCGCATCGGATTCCTTGAGTTCGTTGATCTTTCGGCATGCGTGCAAAACAGTCGTGTGGTCCCGGCCACCAAACACGTCACCGATTTCCGGCAGACTGTGGTTAGTGAGTTCCTTGGAAAGTGCCATAGCCACCTGGCGCGGTCGGGCTACCGAACGTGAACGACGCTTGGACAGCAGATCGGAAATCTTGATCTTGTAATACTCGGCCACAGTGCGCTGAATGTTGTCCACGCTGACCAGCTTGTCTTGCAACGCCAGCAAATCTTTCAGCGACTCGCGAATCAGCTCGATGGTGATGTCGCGGCCCATGAAGTGAGAGTGAGCAATGACTCGCTTGAGCGCACCCTCAAGCTCACGAACGTTGGAGCGGATACGCTGCGCGATGAAAAACGCAGCGTCATGAGGCAGATCGACCTTGGCCTGGTCTGCCTTCTTCATGAGAATCGCTACACGCGTCTCCAGCTCCGGCGGTTCGACAGCAACCGTCAGACCCCAGCCGAAGCGGGATTTGAGGCGCTCTTCAAGCCCTTCGATTTCTTTCGGGTAGCGGTCGCTGGTCAGGATGACCTGCTGTCCGCCTTCCAGCAGCGCATTGAACGTGTGGAAGAATTCTTCCTGCGAACGTTCCTTGCGGGCGAAAAACTGAATGTCATCGATAAGCAACGCATCGACCGAACGATAGAAACGTTTGAACTCGTTGATCGCGTTGAGCTGCAGGGCCTTGACCATGTCCGCGACGAAACGCTCCGAATGCAGGTACACGACCTTGGCGTTCGGATTCTTCTTGAGCAGATGGTTACCCACTGCATGCATCAAGTGAGTCTTACCCAGACCTACACCGCCATAAAGGAACAGCGGGTTATAGCCATGCTTGGGGTTGTCGGCCACCTGCCAGGCCGCAGCACGTGCCAACTGGTTGGATTTACCCTCGACGAAATTCTCGAACGTGAATGTACGGTTCAGGTAACTGGTGTGCTTGAGCGCGCCCTCGACCTGCACCGTGCGTTGCTCGGCCCGGGCCGGTGCCTGCTGAGAGCTGGCGCCGGCCATCGGGTCGAAACTGTCACGCGATGGCTCGTCGTGACTGGCGACGTTATGGACAGGAGCAGGTGTGGATGCCGCATAGACCGGCGCAGCCGCGGCTGGAGCCGAAGCCGAGACACTGCTGACCGAATTGGCAGACAGCGCCTGAGACGCAGCAGCAGCCAATGGCGCGTTCGGTGCAGCACGTGGCGCCGAGCTGCGCTTGCTTCCTATTAATAAGGAAAGAGAAGGCGCCATCCCTTGACCGTGCTCGCCCAGAAGCTCAAGCAGACGGCCCAGGTATTTCTCGTTGACCCAATCGAGAACAAAACGATTCGGTGCATAGACGCGCAACTCGTCGCCTTCGGCTTCGACCTGTAGCGGACGGATCCAAGTGTTGAATTGCTGGGCAGGCAGCTCATCGCGCAAAAGCTCCACGCACTGCTGCCAAAGTTCCACTGACACGGATATCCCCTGAGTTGAAAGCCGGTGAGGCAAAAACAGCCGCCATTGTAACGACCCGGGGACGACTTATCCACATGTAGGTTGCTCACAGAGGGCTATAAATCAACGATTTATACCGCAGGCAGGCGACAGACGGTCGGTGCCGGAGCTCTGTGGATAACCCTCACTCAGCCCCTTGCATAAGTCAGGGTTAAAGTCTGTGCATAACTCGCCTGTGGATAAAGTGGCGTTTCATGCACAGCTTTTCCGAGGCTGCGGCACAGGCAGGGCACCGTTTCTCGACAACCTTTTGGATCGCTGTACAGTCCGTATAACGTGGCGTACAGCACGTTATCCACAGATATCGTCTGCGTAAGAGTTATAAGCTTTATAAAGAAGCTTTAAATACTCTCTTTCTTTTTATTTCTATAACTGACCCGTGGCGAACGGCTCAGAAGGGCAGGACAGAGAAGAATCTGCCTGTAAAAGGCATATATGAAGAAAAGCTGGTTGGAAATTGACCTGCGGGCCTGCTTTCTCTAGAATCCCCGGTCTCTTAAAACGGGGGCCATTCCGGCCCGTAGTGGACGAACCAGGTAACACGCCATGAAACGTACTTTCCAACCCAGCACCATCAAGCGCGCCCGCACCCACGGTTTCCGTGCCCGTATGGCCACCAAAAACGGCCGCGCAGTCCTTTCGCGTCGTCGTGCCAAAGGCCGTAAGCGTCTGGCAGTTTGATAAACCGGCACAGGAGGTGAGTCGAGACTTCAGTCGGGAAAAGCGTTTGCTGACCCCCCGGCATTTCAAGGCAGTCTTTGACTCCCCTACCGGCAAGGTTCCGGGGAAAAATCTCCTGCTCCTTGCGCGCAACAACGACCTTGATCATCCCCGTCTGGGGCTGGTGATAGGTAAAAAGAGCGTGAAGCTCTCCGTCGAGCGCAATCGTTTGAAACGCCTGATGCGCGAATCATTTCGCCAACACCAAGACAGTTTGGTCGGTTGGGATATCGTTATCGTCGCGCGCAAAGGTTTGGGTGACGTAGAAAACCCGGAATTGATTCAGCATTTCGGCAAGCTCTGGAAACGTCTGGCGCGTAGCCGACCTACTCCAGAAATCAAACCCGAACCTGCAGGGGTAGACAGTCCAGATGCGTAAACTGGCACTCGTTCCGATCCAGTTCTATCGCTATGCCATTAGCCCGCTGATGGCCAGTCACTGTCGTTTCTACCCCAGTTGCTCCTGCTACGCGTATGAAGCCATTGAAAATCATGGCCTTCTACGCGGCGGCTGGCTGTCAATTCGTCGCCTGGGTCGCTGTCATCCTTGGAATCCCGGTGGTTATGACCCGGTTCCAGCTGTCCCCACCTCCCGTTCTTCTTCGATGGCCGAGTAATCATGGATATTAAACGCACGATCCTGATCGTCGCCCTGGCAATCGTGACCTATGTCGGGGTTCTGAAATGGAACCAGGACTACGGTCAGGCTGCCATGCCGACCCAGAATGTTGCAGCCAGCACCACCGTACCGGGCATACCGGACACGGCCGCTGGAACTAATGGTTCTGCAAGTGCCGATGTTCCAAGCGCTACTGCCAACACGGCTGCAGCACCTCTTGAAACTCCGGCCGTAGCCAGCAAAGACCTCATTCACGTCAAGACCGACGTGCTCGATCTGGCGATAGATCCGGTAGGTGGTGACGTCGTTCAGCTTCGTCTTCCTCTGTATCCACGTCGTCAGGATCGTCCTGATGTTCCGTTTCAGTTGTTCGACAACGGCGGCGAACGTACTTTTCTGGCACAAAGCGGCCTGACGGGAACGAACGGTCCTGATGCTCGAGCGGCCGGTCGTCCGGTTTATTCCTCCGCACAAAAGACTTATCAACTGGCTGACGGCCAGGACACGATGGTCGTGGAGCTGAAATTCTCGGACAACGGCGTCAATTACATCAAGCGGTTCACGTTCAAGCGCGGCTTGTACGACCTGGTCATGACTTACGTTGTGGATAACCAGAGCGCACAACCCTGGGCCGGCAACCTGTTCGCACAATTGAAGCGTGACGCCAGCTCTGATCCTTCGTCGACCACTGCCACCGGCACAGCCACCTATCTGGGTGCTGCGCTCTGGACAGCAGCCGAGCCGTACAAAAAAGTGTCGATGAAAGACATCGACAAGGCTCAGGTCAAGGAAACGGTACAAGGCGGATGGGTTGCATGGTTGCAGCACTACTTCGTGACTGCGTGGATTCCTGATCACAATTCCACCAACACCGTGCAGACCCGCAAAGACAGCCAAGGCAATTACATCATCGGCTTTACCAGCCCGACCTTGACGGTCGCGCCTGGTGCTCAAGGTGAAACCAGCGCCACCCTGTATGCAGGTCCGAAAAGCCAGGCGGTACTCAAAGAGTTATCCCCAGGCCTGGAGCTGACAGTCGATTACGGCTTCCTGTGGTTCATTGCCCAGCCTATCTTCTGGTTGCTGCAACATATCCACGCCATTCTCGGTAACTGGGGCTGGTCGATCATTGTTCTGACCATGCTGATCAAAGGCCTGTTCTTCCCGCTGTCCGCGGCGAGCTACAAGTCGATGGCTCGCATGCGTGCCGTTGCTCCGAAGCTTGCATTGCTGAAGGAACAACATGGCGATGATCGTCAGAAAATGTCCCAGGCGATGATGGAGCTGTACAAGAAAGAGAAGATCAACCCGCTGGGTGGTTGCTTGCCGATTCTTGTCCAAATGCCGGTTTTCCTTTCGCTGTACTGGGTACTCCTGGAAAGCGTGGAAATGCGTCAGGCGCCGTGGATCCTGTGGATAACCGACCTGTCGATCAAAGACCCGTTCTTTATCCTGCCGATCATCATGGGCGCTACCATGTTCATCCAGCAGCGTCTGAACCCGACACCTCCGGATCCGATGCAGGCCAAGGTCATGAAACTGATGCCCATCATTTTCACGTTCTTCTTCCTGTGGTTCCCTGCCGGTCTGGTTCTGTACTGGGTTGTGAACAACACCCTGTCCATCGCACAACAGGCGTACATCACTCGTAAAATCGAAGCCGCTACCAAGAAAGCAGCTGCCTGATCTAACCTGTGAACAAGCTACACAAGACGCCCCCTAGTGGGGCGTTTTGCTATCTGTCATTTGTCCTGGAGCCGGACCATGAACGTTCCTCGTGAAACCATCGCTGCCATAGCTACCGCCCAAGGGCGCGGGGGTGTGGGCATCGTGCGTGTGTCAGGACCTCTGGCCAGCAAGACCGCACACGCCATGACCGGGCGAACGCTCAGGCCGAGATATGCCCATTACGGTCCTTTTACCGATGAAGCCGGACAGGTGCTCGATGAAGGAATCGCACTGTATTTCCCCGGCCCTAACTCCTTTACCGGAGAAGATGTACTGGAGTTGCAGGGGCACGGCGGCCCTATCGTTCTGGACATGCTGCTGCAACGCTGCCTGCAATTGGGCAGTCGTCTTGCCCGGCCGGGTGAATTCAGCGAGCGCGCTTTTCTGAATGACAAGCTGGATCTGGCTCAGGCAGAAGCCATTGCCGACCTCATCGAGGCAAGTTCTGCACAGGCGGCGCGCAATGCATTGCGCTCTCTACAGGGTGTTTTTTCTCAGCGTGTGGATAACCTGACCGAGAAACTGATCAGTCTGCGTATCTACGTAGAGGCTGCCATCGACTTTCCTGAGGAGGAAATCGATTTTCTCGCGGACGGTCATGTTCTCAGCATGCTGGATGACGTTCGCGTTGAGTTATCCACAGTGCTGCGTGAAGCCGGCCAAGGAGCGCTAATACGCGACGGCATGACAGTCGTGATAGCGGGCCGTCCAAACGCCGGCAAATCAAGCTTGCTCAATGCGTTGGCTGGGCGTGAAGCAGCCATTGTGACCGAGATAGCCGGCACGACCCGTGATGTGCTGCGTGAACATATCCACATAGACGGGATGCCATTGCATGTCGTGGACACCGCCGGGCTTCGCGATACCCAAGACCAGGTCGAGATGATCGGCGTACAACGTGCCCTCAAGGCAATCGGTGAAGCCGACAGAATTCTGCTGGTAGTGGACGCAACTGCGCCGGAGGCTACAGATCAGTTTGCCCTGTGGCCGGAGTTTCTTGAACAGCGACCGGATCCATCGAAAGTTACGCTGATCCGCAACAAGGCAGACTTGAGCGGGGACAGCGTCGGCCTGCAAACGAGCGATGATGGCCATGTCACGATCAGCCTGAGTGCCAGAGCGGGAGGAGAGGGGCTTGAACTGTTGCGCGAACACCTCAAGTCCTGCATGGGTTATGAACAAACCTCGGAAAGCAGCTTCAGCGCTCGCCGGCGCCACCTTGAAGCGTTGCGCCACGCCAGTGACTCGTTGGAGCATGGCAGGGCTCAACTGACGCTGGCGGGCGCGGGTGAGCTGTTGGCAGAGGATCTGCGACAGGCACAGCAGGCACTGGGCGAGATCACTGGTGCATTCAGTTCCGATGACCTGCTCGGCAGGATCTTCTCCAGCTTCTGCATCGGCAAGTAGCCAGCCTCCCGGCTTGATATATTCAGGCGTGGCCGCTCCAGGTCATGCCGATGATCGCGATACCGACTCCCTTTTGTTAACACCTGACCTCCAGTCGGGCCGCCGCCGCGCACCTTTTCATCCGTAGCCGCCGATTTAGCCGAGCTGAAATTCACGCCGAGAGGGTTTTCTGCACCTGTTTTTTGGCGATGGGCAATTTTTCTGTGGATTAAACCCTGTGAATAACCGCCCTTCAGCTCGGTGGGTAAGCGGGGTGTAAACCTGATGATAAACAGCCCTGTGGACAAGTGGCTCTTTTATCAACAGGCTCAGGACGGTTATCCAAACCCCTCATCCCCACCTGAACACAGACTTTTGAATCTCTGTACACACCGAAAATAAAGGCCTGTAGCATTCTATCCACAGAAAGTGTGCTCAGTAAGAATAAACATAAAAACAAGGCTTTATAAACTTTCTTTCCTTTTTATTTTCTTTATTCGTGAGTTTTCCACAGCTGGTTAAATTTTGTCCAACGGGTTTCATTCAGGTGGGGTAAGTCCCTATACTTGTCAGCTATCCCAATTTCTCATCGACAACAGGCACGAGGTGCGTGGTGGATTTCCCTTCCCGTTTTGAAGTGATCGTCATCGGTGGCGGTCATGCCGGTACCGAGGCCGCACTGGCGTCGGCACGCATGGGTGTCAAAACCCTGCTGTTGACGCACAACGTGGAAACGCTTGGCCAGATGAGCTGCAACCCGGCTATCGGTGGCATAGGAAAGAGCCACCTGGTCAAGGAAATCGATGCCCTCGGCGGTGCGATGGCGATGGCCACCGACAAGGGTGGTATCCAGTTTCGCGTGCTGAACAGCCGCAAAGGCCCGGCTGTACGGGCGACTCGTGCGCAGGCAGATCGTGTGTTGTACAAAGCGGCGATTCGCGAAACGCTCGAAAATCAGCCCAACCTGTGGATATTTCAGCAAGCCTGCGATGACCTCATCGTCGAGCAGGATCAGGTTCGCGGCGTAGTCACCCAGATGGGCATGCGGATCTTTGCCGATTCTGTGGTACTCACGACCGGCACTTTTCTCGGTGGACTTATCCACATCGGCATGCAGAACTATTCTGGTGGCCGAGCAGGGGATCCTCCGTCGATTGCCCTTGCCCAGCGGCTACGCGAGCTGCCGCTGCGTGTCGGACGATTGAAAACCGGAACGCCGCCACGCATCGACGGGCGCTCTGTCGATTTTTCGGTCATGACTGAACAACCGGGCGATACCCCGATCCCTGTCATGTCGTTTTTGGGTTCCAAGGAACAGCATCCGCCGCAGGTCAGCTGCTGGATCACCCACACCAACGCCCGCACTCATGAAATCATCGCGTCCAACCTCGATCGTTCACCGATGTATTCCGGTGTGATCGAAGGCATTGGCCCGCGCTACTGCCCGTCGATCGAAGACAAGATCCATCGCTTCGCCGACAAGGAAAGCCACCAGGTTTTCATCGAACCGGAAGGGCTGACCACTCATGAGCTGTACCCGAACGGTATTTCCACCTCGTTGCCCTTCGACGTGCAGTTGCAGATCGTGCGTTCGATTCGCGGAATGGAAAACGCACACATCGTTCGCCCCGGCTATGCCATCGAATATGATTATTTCGACCCCCGTGACTTGAAATACAGCCTGGAAACCAAGGTCATCGGCGGTTTGTTCTTCGCCGGGCAGATCAACGGAACCACCGGGTACGAGGAAGCGGGAGCGCAAGGTTTGCTGGCCGGGACCAACGCTGCACTGCGCGCGCAGGGCCGAGACAGCTGGTGCCCGCGCCGCGATGAGGCGTACATCGGCGTGCTGGTCGACGACCTGATTACCCTCGGCACGCAAGAGCCTTACCGGATGTTCACATCACGGGCCGAGTACCGCCTGATCTTGCGCGAAGACAACGCGGACCTTCGTCTGACCGAAAAAGGTCGCGAGCTGGGTCTGGTCGACGACGCCCGCTGGGCGGCGTTCTGCACCAAACGCGAAAGCATCGAACAGGAAGAGCAACGCCTGAAAAGCACCTGGGTTCGCCCTGGCACCGAACAGGGTGATGCGATTGCCGCCCACTTCGGCACACCGCTGACTCATGAATACAATCTGCTCAACCTGCTTACACGTCCGGAAATCGATTACGCCAGCCTGATCAGCATCACCGGCCAGGGTTGCACCGATCCGCAGGTCGCCGAGCAGGTCGAGATCAAAACCAAATACGCCGGGTACATTGACCGTCAGCAAGATGAAATTGCCCGGCTTCGCGCCAGCGAAGACACCCGTTTGCCAGAAGACATCGACTACGACGGCATTTCCGGCCTGTCGAAAGAAATTCAAAGCAAGCTGGGGATAACTCGTCCGGAGACGCTTGGCCAGGCCTCGCGTATCCCGGGTGTCACGCCTGCGGCGATTTCCCTGTTGATGATTCATTTGAAAAAACGCGGCGCGGGCCGTCAGTTGGAGCAAAGCGCTTGAGTTCTATGGTCACCCCGCAGCACGCCGAAGAGTTATCCACCGGTGCCCGACAGTTGGGGATCGAGCTGACGCAGACCCAGCATGATCAATTGCTGGCCTACCTGGCGCTGCTGATCAAGTGGAACAAGGCTTACAACCTGACTGCGGTGCGCGATCCCGACGAAATGGTATCGAGACATCTGCTCGACAGCCTCAGCGTAGTGCCATTCATCGAAGGTACTCGCTGGATGGATGTCGGCAGCGGCGGTGGGATGCCCGGCATTCCCATGGCCATCCTGTTTCCGGAGCGAAAAGTTTCGTTGCTGGACAGCAATGGCAAGAAGACCCGGTTTCAGACACAGGTCAAACTGGAGCTGAAACTGGAGAATCTTGAAGTTATCCACAGCCGTGCAGAAAATTATCAGCCCGATGCGCCGTTCGACGGGATCATCTCCCGTGCGTTCAGCAGCCTGGAAGACTTCACGGGCTGGACGCGTCACATGGGCGACGTCAATACGCGCTGGTTGGCGATGAAGGGTCTGCATCCTGCCGATGAACTGGTAGCATTGCCCTCGGATTTTCACCTCGATAGCGCACAGGCCTTGACCGTTCCGGGTTGCCAAGGCCAACGCCATCTGCTGATACTGCGCCGCACGGCATGATTGGGAACACAAGCAAGAATGGCTAAGGTATTCGCGATAGCGAACCAGAAAGGTGGGGTAGGCAAGACCACCACGTGCATCAACCTCGCCGCGTCACTGGTCGCGACCAAGCGCCGCGTGCTGCTGATCGATCTCGATCCCCAGGGTAATGCGACCATGGGCAGCGGTGTGGATAAACACAACCTTGAAAACTCGGTCTACGACCTGTTGATCGGCGAATGCGATCTGGGCGAGGCCATGCAGTTTTCGGAGCACGGCGGTTATCAGTTGCTGCCGGCCAACCGTGATCTGACGGCGGGCGAAGTGGTCCTGCTCGAAATGCAGATGAAGGAGAGTCGTCTGCGCAACGCGTTGGCGCCTATTCGCGAAAATTACGATTACATCCTGATCGACTGTCCGCCCTCGCTGTCGATGCTAACGCTTAACGCGCTGGTTGCGGCCGATGGCGTGATCATCCCCATGCAATGCGAGTACTTCGCACTGGAAGGTCTCAGCGACCTTGTGGATAACATCAAGCGCATCGGCGAGCTGCTTAACCCGCAGCTGAAAATCGAAGGGCTGCTGCGCACAATGTATGATCCGCGCCTGAGCCTGATCAACGATGTCTCGGCGCAGCTCAAGGAACACTTTGGCGAGCAGCTGTACGACACGGTGATTCCGAGAAACATCAGGCTGGCCGAGGCGCCGAGTTTCGGAATGCCTGTGCTGGCGTATGACAAATCGTCCCGCGGTGCGCTGGCTTATCTGGCCCTGGCAAGTGAACTGGTTCGTCGTCAACGTCGCGGCGCTAAAACCGCTCAGCCAACCTAAGGAATTCCCATGGCCGTCAAGAAACGAGGTCTCGGACGTGGGTTGGACGCACTTCTGAGCAGTCCAACCGTCAGTTCGCTGGAAGAGCAGGCCGTCAAGGCTCCGCCAAGTGAGTTGCAGCATGTGCCGCTGGACCTGATCCAGCGCGGCAAATACCAGCCGCGCCGTGACATGGACCCGCAGGCGCTGGAAGAACTCGCGCAATCGATCAAGTCGCAGGGCGTGATGCAGCCGATCGTGGTTCGTCCCATCGGTGACAACCGTTTTGAAATCATCGCCGGTGAACGTCGCTGGCGGGCGAGCCAACAGGCGGGTGTCGAGACGATTCCGGCGATGGTTCGTGATGTACCGGACGAAACCGCCATTGCGATGGCGTTGATCGAGAACATTCAGCGCGAAGACCTGAACCCGATCGAAGAAGCCATGGCGTTGCAGCGCTTGCAGCAGGAGTTTCAACTGACCCAGCAGCAGGTGGCAGATGCCGTCGGCAAGTCGCGCGTCAGTGTGGCCAACCTGTTGCGCCTGATTGCCTTGCCTGAAGCCATCAAGACCATGCTGTCTCATGGCGACCTCGAAATGGGTCACGCCCGTGCGTTGCTCGGCCTGGGTGAAGATCGACAGGTCGAAGGGGCGCGACACGTTGTCGCACGCGGGCTGACCGTACGCCAGACTGAAGCACTGGTCAGGCAGTGGCTGAGTGGCAAGCCTGAGGCAGCAGAACCGGCCAAGGCAGATCCCGACATCAGCCGGCTCGAACAGCGCCTGGCCGAGCGTTTGGGCTCCGCGGTGCAAATTCGTCACGGACAGAAGGGCAAGGGGCAACTGGTGATCCGTTACAACTCGCTCGACGAGCTTCAAGGGGTGCTTGCCCACATCCGCTGAAACAATTGCTCTGTAGCGTATAGTCGGAAATCACTACCCGACTGTTGAATAGGGGCCGAACCGCCCCTATACTCTGCGCGCATTTTGTCGGCACAAATTATGCCAAGTTATTGATTATGGCGACCGACATGAAAGGAGCAATTGCGATGGAATCCCGCATGCCAGACCGCTTGCCGTTCTATCGCCTGGCGGTTTTTCCGTTATTGCTCGCTCAATTGATCGTGCTGCTCGTGGCCTCATTGGTGCTGTGGCAGTGGCAAGGGGTCGTGGCGGGATACTCGGGACTCTGCGGAGGCCTGATTGCCTGGCTACCCAATTTATACTTTGCTCACAAGGCATTCCGGTTTTCCGGGGCCAGAGCAGCGCAAGCCATTGTCCGGTCGTTCTACGCCGGCGAGGCAGGCAAACTGATTTTCACGGCAGTGCTTTTTGCATTGACGTTCGCAGGTGTGAAGCCATTGGCGCCGCTGGCTGTATTCGGCGTGTTCATGTTGATCCAGGTGGTCAACTGGTTCGCTCCCCTGCTTACGAGAACAAGACTTTCGAGACCTTAGGGCGTTTGAGGCAACCATGGCAGAGCAAACAGCTTCGGGCTATATCCAGCACCACTTGCAGAACCTGACATTCGGGCACCTGCCCAATGGCGAATGGGGCTTTGCCCACACCGCAGCAGAAGCCAAGGAAATGGGTTTCTGGGCTTTCCACGTCGATACCCTCGGCTGGTCGGTTGCGTTGGGTCTGATCTTCGTTCTGATCTTCCGCATGGCGGCCAAGAAGGCAACTTCCGGTCAGCCGGGCGCGCTGCAGAACTTCGTAGAGGTTCTGGTCGAGTTCGTCGACGGCAGCGTGAAAGACAGTTTCCACGGTCGCAGCGCGGTAATCGCGCCACTGGCCCTGACCATTTTCGTCTGGGTCTTCCTGATGAACGCGGTCGATCTGGTACCGGTGGACTGGATTCCACAACTGGCGATGCTGATCTCGGGCGACGAACACATTCCGTTCCGTGCCGTTCCGACCACTGACCCGAACGCGACCCTGGGCATGGCCCTGTCGGTATTTGCGTTGATCATTTTCTACAGCATCAAGGTCAAAGGCATCGGTGGCTTCATCGGCGAACTGACCCTTCACCCGTTCGCGAGCAAGAATATTCTCGTGCAGGCCCTGTTGATCCCGGTCAACTTTCTGCTGGAATTCGTGACGCTGATCGCCAAGCCGATTTCTCTGGCACTGCGTCTGTTCGGCAACATGTATGCTGGCGAGCTGGTCTTCATTCTGATCGCCGTGATGTTCGGCAGCGGTCTGCTGTGGCTCAGCGGTCTGGGTGTAGTGCTGCAGTGGGCGTGGGCTGTGTTCCACATCCTGATCATCACCCTGCAAGCGTTCATCTTCATGATGCTGACCATCGTCTACCTGTCGATGGCTCACGAAGATAACCATTGAGATTCGTCTCAGGACGTATCTGATGACTGCCTCGCCATCGGCGAGGCAGTGCCCGCAAGGGCTGATGTAAAAATGATTTTGTTTTACCGCTTCAATTAATAAAACCTAACCAATACGACGTAAAAGTCGGGAGGAAAGATGGAAACTGTAGTTGGTCTAACCGCTATCGCTGTTGCACTGTTGATCGGCCTGGGCGCACTGGGTACTGCAATCGGTTTCGGCCTGTTGGGCGGCAAGTTCCTGGAAGGCGCTGCGCGTCAACCGGAAATGGTTCCAATGCTGCAAGTTAAAATGTTCATCGTTGCGGGCCTGCTCGACGCCGTGACCATGATCGGTGTTGGTATCGCTCTGTTTTTCACCTTTGCGAACCCCTTCGTTGGTCAACTCGCTGGCTGATCACTCGACTTTTCGAGTTGATTGGTGTGATGGACAACGAACGAGCGAGGTGTTGGCGTGAACATTAATGCAACCCTGATTGGTCAGTCCGTTGCGTTCTTCATCTTTGTGCTGTTCTGCATGAAGTACGTGTGGCCTCCGGTCATCGCTGCTTTGCACGAACGTCAGAAGAAGATCGCGGATGGACTGGACGCTGCTTCCCGAGCAGCTCGCGACCTGGAGTTGGCCCAAGACAAAGTGGGTCAACAACTGCGCGAAGCTAAGGCTCAAGCAGCCGAGATCATTGAGCAAGCCAAGAAACGCGGTACTCAGATTGTCGACGAGGCCCGTGAAACGGCACGCGTTGAAGCTGACCGTGTGAAGGCTCAGGCTCAGGCCGAGATCGAGCAGGAACTGAACAGCGTCAAAGACGCCTTGCGCGCCCAGTTGGGTAGCCTGGCAGTCAATGGTGCCGAGAAGATCCTGGGTGCCACAATCGATCAAAACGCGCACGCGGAGCTGGTTAACAAACTGGCTGCTGAAATTTAAGCGAGGGCGATCATGGCAGAACTGACCACGTTGGCCCGACCTTACGCGAAGGCGGCCTTCGAGCATGCGCAGGCCCACCAGCAACTGGCCAATTGGTCAGCCATGCTCGGCCTGGCTGCTGCGGTGTCGCAAGACGACACCATGCAGCGCATGCTCAAGGCCCCGCGACTGACGAGCGCACAAAAGGCCACCACTTTTATTGAAGTGTGTGGCGACAAGTTCGATGCCAAGGCACAGAATTTCATCCATGTCGTTGCTGAAAACGACCGTCTCCCGCTTTTGCCGGAGATCGCCGAACTGTTCGACCTGTACAAGGCCGAGCAGGAAAAATCGGTCGATGTGGATGTCACCAGTGCTTTTGCATTGAACCAAGAACAGCAAGACAAACTCGCCAAGGTTCTCAGTGCACGGCTCGGCCGGGAAGTGCGCCTGCATGCTGCGGAGGATGCCTCTCTCATAGGGGGTGTCGTAATCCGCGCCGGCGACCTGGTTATCGATGGCTCAGTTCGCGGCAAAATCGCGCAACTAGCCGAAGCATTGAAATCTTGAGTTTGAAGGGGCAGCAGAGCAATGCAGCAACTCAATCCTTCCGAAATAAGTGAAATCATCAAGGGTCGCATCGACAAGCTCGATGTAACCTCCCAAGCCCGTAACGAAGGCACAGTCGTCAGCGTATCTGACGGCATCGTGCGGATTCACGGTCTGGCCGACGTAATGTACGGCGAGATGATCGAGTTTCCGGGCGGCGTCTACGGTATGGCGCTGAACCTTGAGCAAGACTCCGTAGGTGCCGTTGTACTGGGCGCTTACACGACTCTGGCTGAAGGCATGAGCGCCAAGTGTACTGGCCGCATCCTCGAGGTTCCGGTGGGTAAGGAACTGCTGGGTCGCGTTGTCGATGCACTGGGTAATCCAGTTGACGGCAAAGGTCCGCTGAACAACACCGAGACCGATGCGGTCGAGAAAGTTGCTCCAGGCGTGATCTGGCGTAAGTCGGTAGACCAGCCTGTACAGACTGGCTACAAGGCTGTCGATGCCATGATTCCTGTCGGCCGTGGCCAGCGTGAGCTGATCATCGGTGACCGTCAGATCGGTAAGACCGCTCTGGCCATCGACGCAATCATCAACCAGAAGAACAGCGGCATCTTCTGCGTCTACGTAGCCATTGGTCAGAAGCAATCGACCATTGCCAACGTTGTTCGCAAGCTCGAAGAAAACGGCGCCTTGGCTAACACCATCGTCGTGGCTGCAAGTGCTTCCGAATCCGCTGCGCTGCAATTCCTTGCACCGTACTCGGGTTGCACCATGGGTGAATTCTTCCGCGACCGCGGTGAAGACGCGCTGATCGTTTATGACGATCTGTCCAAGCAAGCAGTGGCTTACCGCCAGATTTCCCTGCTGCTGCGCCGTCCGCCAGGCCGTGAAGCTTACCCGGGCGACGTGTTCTATCTCCACTCCCGTCTGCTGGAGCGCGCATCGCGTGTTTCCGAAGAGTACGTAGAGAAGTTCACCAACGGCGCAGTGACCGGCAAAACCGGTTCCCTGACCGCACTGCCGATCATCGAAACCCAGGCTGGCGACGTTTCCGCGTTCGTTCCGACCAACGTGATTTCCATCACCGACGGTCAGATCTTCCTGGAATCGGCCATGTTCAACTCCGGCATCCGTCCGGCTGTGAACGCCGGTGTTTCGGTATCCCGTGTGGGTGGTGCCGCTCAGACCAAGATCATCAAGAAGCTCTCCGGTGGTATCCGTACCGCTCTGGCTCAGTACCGTGAACTGGCGGCATTCGCCCAGTTTGCTTCTGACCTGGACGAAGCGACCCGTAAGCAACTTGAGCATGGTCAGCGCGTTACCGAGCTGATGAAGCAGAAGCAATACGCACCAATGTCAATCGCTGACATGGCGCTGTCGCTGTATGCCGCTGAGCGTGGGTTCCTGACTGACGTCGAAATCGCCAAGATCGGTAGCTTTGAACAAGCGCTGATTGCTTACTTCAACCGCGATCACGCCGATTTGATGGCGAAGATCAACGTGAAGGGTGACTTCAATGACGAGATCGATGCTGGCATGAAAGCCGGTATCGAGAAGTTCAAGGCCACCCAAACCTGGTAAGCCGCAGCGGGGGCCGCAAGGCTCCCGCTTGCTAACCTGATAGGTGTTACATGGCAGGCGCAAAAGAGATTCGCAGCAAGATTGCGAGCATCAAAAGCACGCAAAAGATCACCAGCGCCATGGAAAAAGTGGCGGTCAGCAAAATGCGCAAGGCTCAAATGCGCATGGCTGCTAGCCGTCCTTACGCGGAGCGCATTCGTCAGGTGATTGGTCATCTGGCAAACGCCAACCCGGAGTATCGCCACCCGTTCATGATCGAGCGCACAGTCAAGCGTGTCGGTTATGTCGTTGTGAGCAGTGACCGTGGTCTGTGTGGTGGCTTGAATACCAACCTGTTCAAGACTTTGGTCAAGGACATGGCGGTGAACCGTGAAAACGGTGTAGAGATCGATCTGTGCGTGGTCGGCAGCAAAGGTGCGGCATTTTTCCGCAACTTCGGCGGTAACGTCGTCGCTGCGATCAGCCACCTGGGCGAAGAGCCGTCGATCAATGATTTGATCGGCAGCGTCAAGGTGATGCTGGATGCCTACCTGGATGGCCGTATTGATCGCCTGTCCGTGGTATCCAACAAGTTCATCAACACCATGACCCAGCAACCCACAGTGGAGCAATTGATTCCGCTGGTGGCAACCCCGGATCAAGGGCTCAAGCACCACTGGGACTATCTCTACGAACCCGACGCCAAAGAGCTGCTAGACGGCCTGATGGTTCGCTACGTGGAATCGCAGGTGTACCAGGCGGTGGTCGAGAACAACGCAGCTGAACAAGCAGCGCGGATGATCGCGATGAAGAACGCCACAGACAACGCCGGTGATTTGATCAGCGATTTGCAGTTGATCTACAACAAGGCGCGTCAGGCAGCGATCACCCAAGAGATCTCGGAAATCGTCGGCGGCGCTGCCGCGGTTTAACGGTTCAAATATTAGAGGAACCAGCTAATGAGTAGCGGACGTATCGTTCAAATCATCGGCGCCGTGATCGACGTGGAATTCCCACGCGATAGCGTACCGAGTATCTACAACGCGCTGGAAGTTCAAAGCGCGGCAGGAACCACCCTGGAAGTTCAGCAGCAGCTGGGCGACGGCGTGGTTCGCACCATTGCGATGGGCTCCACCGAGGGCTTGAAGCGTGGTCTGGAAGTAACAGACTCTGGCGCAGCCATTTCCGTACCGGTCGGTAAAGCGACGCTGGGCCGGATCATGGACGTGCTGGGCAACCCGATCGACGAAGCCGGTCCGATTGCCACTGAAGAACGCTGGGGCATTCACCGTCCTGCACCGTCCTTCGCTGAGCAAGCGGGCGGCAACGACCTTCTGGAAACCGGCATCAAGGTTATCGACCTGGTCTGCCCGTTCGCCAAAGGCGGTAAAGTCGGTCTGTTCGGTGGTGCCGGTGTCGGCAAGACCGTAAACATGATGGAACTGATCCGTAACATCGCCATCGAGCACAGCGGTTATTCCGTGTTCGCCGGTGTGGGTGAGCGTACTCGTGAGGGTAACGACTTCTACCACGAGATGAAGGATTCCAACGTTCTGGACAAAGTGGCACTGGTTTACGGTCAGATGAACGAGCCGCCGGGTAACCGTCTGCGCGTAGCACTGACCGGCCTGACCATGGCCGAGAAGTTCCGTGACGAAGGTAACGACGTTCTGCTGTTCGTCGACAACATCTATCGTTACACCCTGGCCGGTACTGAAGTATCCGCACTGCTGGGCCGTATGCCTTCCGCAGTAGGTTACCAGCCGACCCTGGCTGAAGAGATGGGCACGCTGCAAGAGCGCATCACTTCCACCAAGAACGGTTCGATCACCTCGATCCAGGCTGTATACGTACCCGCGGATGACTTGACTGACCCGTCGCCAGCGACCACGTTTGCCCACTTGGACGCCACCGTCGTACTGTCCCGTGACATCGCCTCCCTGGGTATCTACCCGGCGGTAGACCCACTGGACTCGACTTCGCGCCAGCTGGACCCGAACGTCATTGGCCAGGAACACTACGACACCGCTCGCGGCGTTCAGTACGTGTTGCAGCGCTACAAAGAGCTGAAAGACATCATCGCGATCCTGGGTATGGACGAGCTGTCGGAGACCGACAAGCAGTTGGTTAACCGTGCTCGTAAGATCCAGCGCTTCCTGTCCCAGCCTTTCTTCGTGGCAGAAGTCTTCACCGGTGCTTCGGGTAAATACGTTTCCCTGAAAGACACCATTGCTGGCTTCAAAGGCATCCTCAACGGTGACTACGACCACCTGCCAGAACAAGCGTTCTACATGGTTGGCGGCATCGAAGAAGCGATCGAGAAAGCCAAGAAACTGTAATCCCGGCGCCCGGAAACGGGCGCTAATTAGGTTGAGGCAAGCAAATGGCTATGACAGTCCATTGCGACATCGTCAGCGCGGAAGGGGAAATCTTCTCCGGTCTGGTCGAGATGGTGATTGCGCACGGCAACCTGGGTGATATCGGTATCGCTCCAGGCCACGCGCCGCTGATCACTAATCTGAAGCCGGGCCCGATCCGCTTGATCAAGCAGGGTGGGGAAGCGGAGGTGTTTTACATTTCCGGTGGTTTCCTTGAGGTTCAGCCGAACATGGTCAAGGTGCTTGCCGACACTGTGCAACGTGCTGCCGACCTGGACGAAGCTTCTGCTCAGGCTGCCGTATCGGCTGCCGAGAAGGCCCTGAACGAAAAAGGCGCAGATTTCGATTACGGATCTGCCACTGCTCGTCTGGCCGAGGCTGCAGCTCAGCTGCGCACCGTTCAGCAAATTCGCAAGAAGTTTGGCGGCTAACCCCGCTGGCTCCTGTGCGCGATTGAGAAAAAGGGTAGCTTCGGCTACCCTTTTTCTTTTTTCAGATTTCCCCTTTCAAGACAGCCCGCCCTTGGCCCGGTTGCCGCTCAGTTGGTAGTCCTATCATGTCTCTCGATATCGTTATTCTCGCTGCTGGCCAAGGTACCCGGATGCGTTCGGCCCTGCCGAAAGTTCTGCACCCTGTCGCGGGCAATTCCATGCTAGGTCATGTTATCCACAGCGCACGTCAGTTATCCCCAGTCGGAATACATGTGGTGATCGGTCATGGGGCGGATGCTGTGCGTGATCGTCTGGCAGCCGATGACCTGAATTTCGTGATGCAAGACAGGCAACTGGGCACTGGCCACGCTGTGGCTCAGGCTTTGCCAGCGCTAACGGCTGAAACCGTGCTGATTCTGTACGGCGATGTGCCGTTGATCGAGGTAGAAACACTCCAGCGCCTGCTCAAGCTTGTAACGCCACAGCAACTGGGCCTGCTGACCGTGACGCTGGATGATCCTACGGGTTACGGTCGTATTGTTCGCGATGATCAGCAGCGTGTCTGTGCCATCGTCGAGCACAAGGATGCCACCGATGCGCAGAAGGCCATCACCGAAGGCAACACTGGCATTCTCGCGGTGCCTGCCATGCATCTGGAGGACTGGCTCGGACGCTTGTCCAACAACAACGCCCAGGGTGAGTACTACCTGACGGACGTGATCGCGATGGCGGTGAATGACGGTCTGATGGTTGCCACCGAACAGCCGCACGATGCGATGGAAGTGCAGGGAGCCAATGATCGCAAACAGTTGTCGGAGCTGGAGCGTCATTATCAGTTGCGTGAAGCACGGCGTTTGATGGCAGCCGGCGTTACCTTGCGTGACCCATCGCGATTCGACGTACGCGGCGACGTCAGTGTCGGGCGGGACGTGCTGATCGACATCAACGTGATCCTCGAGGGCAAGGTGGTCATCGAAGACGATGTGGTGATCGGTCCTAACTGCGTCATCAAGGACAGCACCTTGCGTAAGGGTGTGATTGTCAAAGCCAACAGCCATATTGATGGCGCAGTGCTGGGCGAGGGCAGCGACGCGGGTCCGTTTGCACGGCTGCGGCCCGGCAGCGTGCTGGGTGCCAAGGCGCATGTGGGTAACTTTGTCGAACTCAAAAATGCGAACCTGGGCGAAGGTGCCAAGGTTGGTCATCTTACGTATCTGGGTGATGCCGAAGTGGGTGCGCGTACCAACGTCGGTGCTGGTACGATCACCTGCAACTACGATGGGGCCAACAAGCACAAGACGACGTTGGGTGCTGACGTGTTCATCGGTTCGAACAATTCGCTGGTTGCGCCTGTGGATATCTCTGATGGTGCAACCACGGCAGCCGGTTCGACCATCACTCAAAACATTCCGGCTGAACAACTCGGCGTGGCCCGCGCCCGCCAGCGCAACATTGAAGGCTGGAAGCGGCCGGTAAAAATCAAGAAAGACTGAGTTATCCACAGTCCGAAGAATTGTAGGAGCGGAGTCGTCCGCGAAGGCTTTCTCATGCCATAGAATCTTGGGATAGCCTTCGCGGACAAGTCCGCTCCCACCAAATGCATTCCGGTGGGCCTGTGTATAACTCTGGACACTAAGCACCGGCGCCAAGAGCTAAGAGAATTTCTCTTCACGCGCCTGGTGTGCATTCCACAAAAACACGCAGTGCAGGACCATAAGGTATCGCCTCACACCCAAACCTTGACCCAATCCTAAAAATAGGTTTTGATTGCCTTCGTTATCTTTCGAATCGAAACTTAAGGTCGTCATGTCGAAGCGCAATACGCCACAACGCCGTCACAACATTCTTGCCTTGCTCAATGAGCAGGGTGAAGTGAGTGTTGACGATCTGGCCAAGCGTTTTGAAACTTCAGAAGTTACGATTCGAAAGGATCTGGCCGCACTTGAAACCAACGGGTTGTTGCTGCGCCGCTACGGTGGTGCAGTGCCATTGCCCCACGAGCTTATCAACGACAGCAGCCAGCCGATTTCCCGATACAAGCAGGCCATCGCGCGGGCGGCAGTCTTGAGGATTCGTGAACATGCTCGAATCATCGTAGACAGTGGTAGCACTACCGCTTCGTTGATCCCCGAATTGGGCCAGCAGCCGGGTCTGGTGGTCATGACCAACTCCCTGCACGTGGCGCGCGCCCTCACGGATCTGGAGCATGAGCCTGTACTGCTGATGACGGGCGGAACATGGGACCCGCACTCCGAATCCTTTCAGGGCCAGGTCGCCGAGCAGGTGCTGCGCTCTTATGACTTCGATCAACTGTTCATCGGTGCAGACGGCATTGATCTGGTCCGTGGCACCACGACCTTCAACGAACTACTGGGGTTGAGCCGGGTCATGGCTGAAGTCGCCCGGGAAGTCGTGGTCATGGTCGAGGCCGACAAGGTCGGTCGCAAAATTCCCAATCTGGAGCTGCCCTGGAGCAGCATCCATACCCTTATTACTGATGATCGCCTGTCTATCGAGGCACGCGAACAGATACAAGCCCGCGGCATCACATTGATTTGCGCCGCTGTCAGCTAGGAGAAAACCATGTGTGGAATAGTCGGCGCCGTTGCTGAACGTAATATCACGGCCATTTTGCTCGAAGGCCTCAAGCGTCTTGAATACCGGGGCTATGACAGCGCAGGCGTGGCTGTTTTCAGTAACGAAGGCATCCTTGAGCGCCGTCGTCGCTCCGGCAAGGTCAGTGAACTTGAGCAGGCGCTGGCAGGCGAGCCGCTGGCTGGACGTCTCGGCATCGCTCACACCCGCTGGGCTACTCACGGTGCGCCGTGCGAGCGCAATGCTCACCCACACTTTTCGGCGGACGAGCTGGCAGTTGTCCACAACGGCATCATCGAAAACCACGAAGCCCTGCGCGAACAACTCAAAGCGCTGGGTTACGTGTTCGTGTCCGATACCGACACCGAAGTCATCGTTCACCTGCTGCACCACAAACTCAAGGACACGCCTGACCTGGCGGTTGCCCTGAAGGCGGCTGTAAAAGAACTTCACGGTGCCTACGGTCTGGCAGTCATCAGCGCTGCACAACCTGATCGTCTGCTGGCCGCCCGCAGTGGCAGCCCGCTGGTGATCGGCATGGGCCTCGGTGAAAACTTCCTGGCTTCTGACCAACTGGCGCTGCGTCAGGTGACCGACCGCTTCATGTATCTGGAAGAGGGTGATATCGCCGAGATCCGGCGCGACAGCGTGCAGATCTGGACCGTGGACGGTCTGCCGGTCGAACGCGAGGTTGTGCAATACCACGAAGGTGCGGAAGCCGCCGACAAAGGCGAATACCGTCACTTCATGCTCAAGGAAATCCACGAGCAGCCCAAGGTCGTGCAGCGCACGCTTGAAGGCCGTCTGGGTCAGCAGCAGGTGTTGGTGCATGCATTTGGTCCACAGGCTGCCGAGCTGTTCGCCAAGGTCCGCAATGTTCAGATCGTCGCGTGTGGCACCAGCTATCACGCTGGCATGGTCGCGCGTTACTGGCTTGAAGGCCTGGCCGGCATTCCATGCCAGGTGGAAGTGGCCAGCGAATTCCGCTACCGCAAGGTTGTTGTCCAGCCGGATACCTTGTTTGTTTCGATCTCGCAATCCGGCGAAACCGCTGACACGCTGGCCGCACTGCGCAACGCCAAAGAACTGGGCTTTCTGGCCAGCCTGGCGATCTGCAACGTGGGCATCAGCTCGCTGGTGCGTGAATCCGACCTGACCCTGTTGACCCAGGCCGGTCCGGAAATCGGCGTGGCATCGACCAAGGCCTTCACCACGCAACTGGTCGCCTTGCTGCTGCTGACCCTGTCGCTGGGTCAAGTGAAAGGCTCATTGGAGCAGGGCGTCGAAGCGCAACTGGTCGAAGAACTGCGTCGCCTGCCAACCCGCTTGGGCGAAGCCCTGGCAATGGACGGCACCGTCGAGAAAGTCGCCGAACTGTTCGCCGAGAAACACCACACCCTGTTCCTCGGGCGTGGCGCGCAATTCCCTGTCGCAATGGAAGGCGCCCTCAAGCTCAAGGAAATATCCTACATCCACGCCGAAGCCTACCCGGCCGGCGAACTCAAACACGGCCCGCTGGCGCTGGTCGATGCCGACATGCCGGTCGTCACCGTCGCACCGAACAATGAACTGCTGGAAAAACTCAAATCCAACCTGCAGGAAGTCCGCGCACGTGGCGGCGAGCTGATCGTCTTCGCTGACGAGCAAGCCGGCATGAAAAACGGCGAAGGCACCCACGTCATCGCCATGCCGCACATCATCGACGCGTTGGCACCAATTCTCTACACCATTCCGTTACAGCTGCTTTCGTACTACGTGGCGGTGTTGAAAGGGACAGATGTTGACCAGCCGAGGAATCTGGCGAAGTCAGTGACGGTGGAGTGAGTTATCCACAGGGGACGAAACTTTGGTTTTTGAGAATTAAAACTGTCGCTTGTGAATTAAATCTGTCGCAGGTTTCTCCAAAAATAGGCTCTCGCCCCATCACTTAGACAGTCCTCTTTACCTCTCGGGGTCCGTTCGCTTCGCTGACGACGTGACGGACCCTATTCGCTTTGTTAGATACCGACTAGCTGTACCTGAGCTAAAAATCTTATGCGGCCGAAAATCCAACCCAATGAGTCACTTCGTTCTTATATCGAACGCAGCATATTTTTGAGTTTTGGCCACCCTGAAAAAATATTCAGCGATGCATCCAAATTTGCGATGAAGAATAGAAATGTTAGAGCAATTGCGGATTATCTCGGTTGGGGTGGATGCTACGGGTTCAATTGGCTAATCCATAGTCACACTAGTTATCCGCTAAAAGCTTTATTCAAAAGCGATATTGCGGACTTTTCTTATTCTGGTACAAAATTTGAACTTCACAATAATTTTATAGAGAATGAAGAGAGGAGGCCTGCGTTTTGTCCGAGTTGTGTTAAAGACGACATGAAAAAGTATGGATTCTCCTACTGGAGGCGCATACCCGAGTTTATAAACGTCTGCGCTACTCATAAGATAACACTTGTAGTTGATTGTCCATTTTGCGGCGTAGCACTTTCTGAGCATGGCGCTGGTAGGGGATTTCGGTCTATGTGGGAAGGCTGCAATGGTCGAAAATTTTCGGACATAGACTCGATCAGTATCTCGGAAAAAGATGAAATAAAAGCCGCCATGATATACGAAGAGATATGTTTATATGAATATTGTCTTCCCAAGCTATTGGTTTACGACGTAATTCTTAAACGGCTTGTCCATGAAATGACATCCTCGCAGCTGCAGCATGTATCTTTTGGTTTTTATATTGATGACCTTAAAAAATCATCGGAAAGGCTTCAAAGGGGTAAGCAATACAAGCATGATGGTGAGGGGATAAGTCTATTTATATTTGACTGTATAGTTTTAGGTTTCGAGAGTTTCACAGATTTTATTGCAGAAGTTCGAAAGTTTGGATATGAGTTGCATCATATAAAAAAGTATATGTCGATCTGTCGCGACAAGACTTCAGCTCCGAGCAGATATAGAATAGGGGGTAGTCGTCGTCTTCGGTAGGCCAGAGGTGCATATATAAGACGTCCTTGTGAAAAATTGTATTCTGCTATGCATAACAAACGGTCTTCACCTTACCATAGCCTTAATTATTGCTAATGATGATTTTTTTGAACTGACATAGCCTAATGCCTAAGCTTCTGAAACCACTTCAGCCAATCGCTTTTCAAGAGCGCGCAATGTCGATGCTTCTCCCAATCCTTTATTTGAGTCACACAAGATAAGGTGATGTCCTGCGACAGCTGGCCAACCTTCCGCGTCATCGTCTATCGAAATCCAACTACGAAGGTGGCCCCGTGATGCATATCGGCTGATTTGCTCATACCTGCTCCGACTATCCCATGGATTATCATCCGCCCAAGTTTTTGCCATTGAGCTATGCCAAGTGGCTCCCACTACTCGCGAGCTTAAGGCAGTCGAAAGGTAATTTTTTGCTCGCTTGAACCCCAAGTGACGAACCCAACTGGTGCTCAAAACCAGCGAGACGGAAGGAAATTGCTCCAAAACGTTCTCTAGATTGGGTGCCCACATAAAGAGCTCACCCTCGTTGCGAAGGATCGGGCCACTGCTTGAGAGATAAACAGCGTCAGGATGGAGTACGCCGTCAAAGTCTAGAAAAAGTACATGGTGTTTAGCTGTCAGCATGGCATGCTATCACTCGGTCATTGATATATTTCAAAAAATTGATTTCACGGTCTACTGGCAACTCGTATGAAACGCTTCCTACGCTCGCCCACCTGGCGAGCGTGAAACTTGTAAAGTTCTACCATATCCACCTCTACCGCGCTGGCACCTACACTGTTTATAAAGATTCAGCGATAATTTTTTCCAGTAACGCGCGCGTCCTTGGATAGCGTTCTCGCTTCTCGAGTGATCGGAATAATGACGGCACTTCCGAGTAGATATCACGAATTTTTATTTTCAAACCATCTAGTTTTCCATATTTTTCAATTATTTTAGACGTGATCAAGTCAAGCATTTTTTTATCACGTTGCAGCCAATCTACATTTGAGTTATTCCCACAACAGCCGCTGGGCATTTTCTTAGTTTTAGACATTAGCCAAATTCGATCATTTCGATATAACCAGCCATATGCTCTTGGTATTTTCTTTCGTATTTTTTCTGCGCTAAGTTCGGGCCATGCCGCAACTGTACGTATCCACTCTTTTCTGTGCTGCGACAGATTAAACTCAAGTTGCTTTTCAGTCCACAATCGTTGTAACCCCGGCTCTGATCGGAGGATGCGATTAACGGTGCATATAGTAATATTGAATTCATAGCATATCTTTTTTTTATGGTTTCCTTCGCTCAGAAGCTCAACTATATTTTTTCGAATATGAGGCTTAAGTTTCTTTGGTCGTCTAGCAGGGCACTGATTATCGGGTAAAGCTATCTTTAACCTCGAGAGCACTGTGGGTGCACTATTGCTATCAGTAAGGATGCTACCCAGTTCAGCGCGTGTAAAGCTTAAGCGTTCGCAAGCTTCGATAAATGGCGAGAGCCCACCGAATAGCCAGGTAATGAGTGTCAGGTGCTTCAATGGATGAGCGCAGCTACGAGGCTTACGTGTCATCTGAGAAATGAATACAGATGCGGCATGCTGTGTGGTAGGAAGGAGGCTGAGTGGGGTGTAGCCCTGCAACCTTAAGGCATGCTTAAGGAAAGACGCTGTCGCGCCAGTCCGTTCTTTGCGAGAGAACCCCAGTCCTCTCAGAGCTTCCCCGTATGCAGCGCAGACGATCAAAGGGTCGAAACGCGAGGATTTTCCAAACGTCGCAAGCTCTAGTACTGCTGCACCGAAGCCGCAGATCGTAATGTCAGAAGACGCCGGGTGTTTAGATGGCTCCAGCAGCTGCGGGTCAGGAAGCGCCCATCTGAAGCGGCCTGACCATTGACGGTTAACCGTGCTTTCTCGCAACAGTAAACCGTGAGTAGGACATTGAATAACGCCGGGGAACTGATGAGATAGGTGCCAGTAGGCGACTCCATGCGCATTTTGATCCTCAGCGATGCATGCTGTGCATGCTTTCAGTGGATGCTCTGCTCCAAAACCCCCGGTCACTAAGCCAAGGCGATATTTGAGTGACCCTATTGAAGGGCTTTCCATTTTTTTGACTACAGAGTCTATCTGCTCCTTTGACTGAAAAGCATAGAAAAGGGGAAGTATGGTGTGGTCATTAATGATAGATGCGACGTCACCCCAGCAATATTTCACGTCAGCCCTGAGTGCAGAAAAATTCCCAGGAAAATCATGAGTGACCGGACAATGGCCTGAACCGTAGAGCCACGCCAATGTGCTCGACGCGTCCAAGTGACCTAAAAGCCGATGCTGGCGGCTACAGAGGCTAAAGAAGGTCTCATCTTGAAGCCAGCGAAGAAATGCTTTGGGCTCTGACGCGGATAACCTATCCATTGCCCTTATCCCGGTGCAAACGGTATTTTATGCAATTTTTCAGGTTAAAAGGAAATTCGATAAAGCACTAAAGCTTAACGTTTTAATATCATCTTCAGCCTAAAGGTTTCAAACTAAAAATATCTTGATCATAAATGTTCCGTTAAAAGCTCGAACTGTACGTCCCTAGAAGCGTACATATGAAAGACTGTGCCAAGACGCGATTTTTTATTGTAAGAGTCTAATCTACAGAGGTAATATATTCCGTTTCAGTACAGGTATCTCACGCTACAGGTGAGGGATGCCAACCGCTCTTCACAGGACCAAGACGTCCACACAAAAGGGATACTGATGGCATACCGCTGAAAACAACAGAACCCGGCATGGAGGCAGGGGCTCAAGTGCAACCTTGAGCCCCTGTGGGTAAGTCAGATTTGGAAGGCTGACCATCCCATTCTCTATTTCTCGATGTGAGACGTCAAGCCTCGCATGGCCTCGTTCATCCACAGGAATTGCGCGTTATCCACAACGTCGCGACTAAGAACTTGCCCGAATGGCAAGGGTTTCACGTAAGTCATTGATTTTATCCCCAACGCAAATGATTTCGTGGTGCCCTTCAGGACTGGAATGCCTCAATGACTCCGCAACAAAGATTTGCCCTTATCATGAGCCGTCAAGGTCGATTCGAGTGGGGAGAAAAGTACATCCCCTCCACACTCGCCTTGCCCCGTGAAGCCCCTAAAGGGTCGCGTATCAGCAGGCTAAATAGTCGTAAGCTTGGCCGGGAGTTACACGCGCTTTCGACTCCTGAAAAAGTTTTCACGCAACTGGCTCTATACCATCCTTACCTGATCGATCTCCACGAGCAGAAAATGCTTTGGCCGCTGACGTATGGTCATCCATTACGTGGCCATCCCATGGCAAAGGGGTTTTTTCTGGCTCCGGTTAAAGGAACGGTAGAAATTGCGAAGGAGCTTGGGTTTAAGCATTACGAAATTGGTGTCGATTTGGCTGATGGGCGCCGAGTGAAGATGCCATTCCCCTACCAGGGTGACCTGCTGCTATATCTATTGGGCGGAGAAAGCATCCCTTACGTCGTCAACTGGACAGTAAAGGATCGTAAAGAAGCGTTCGGCGAGCGCAGACTCTCAAGCGCGAAAACCCCGGTACAGCAGAGTAAAGACCGTGCCCATGCGCAGCTTCGAACCGAGCTGGAAAAGGTTTACTACGCCAGCGCCGGCATACGCACCGTGCAGGTTTCTCTTGATGCAGTAGAACCTACAGTGGCCGCCAACCTGGATTTGCTGTTCATGACTCACCAGCTTCCGCTGACGCTTGATCCAAGCCTGCTTAGCGACTTCAGCGGTGCGGTATTCGAGGCCGTTGAGCAAGGCGACCCCGTAGCCTATGTAGCAATAACGTATGCGAAACGCTGGGGAAGTCGTGATCAATTTATTGCAAAAATTTACCAGGATATATGGGAGCGCAAGCTGCCGGTCAATTTCTTCCGGCCGATTCTTATCGACCGCCCTCTATCTACGGATGGCGGCGATCTTCTTGAGGCATATGGGACGCTCTTTCAGGAGAAAGAGTCATGATGACCGGTTCGAGGCTAACTGCGCCTGAAGGATTTCAGTGCTTGGCAAAAGGTGCGACCTATCACTTTCTTCGCAGTGATGGCGGCACCAACCGGGTACGCCTGGTCGAATTTGCTGACGATGACAAAGAGCTTAGATCACATCTGATCACACTTACTAGGATCGAGTTCGAGGACGCACTTGAAGCTGGCTTGATAGTGGAGGGCGGTATTACAGATCACCACCCCCCATGGCTTGAGCCAGTCGAGCGCGTTTCCGTTTCACACCGCGAAAGTCTGCGTGTATCGGTCAAGGAAAGCTACGATCAAAAGGTGAATCGACGTTTTGCAGCAATATCCGACCTCGTTTTACGACTTGAAGAGACTCTTGCCAGTAACAGCCCGGACTCGGTCATCAATGCCCATGCTAAGGCCTTGCGGCCTCAACAAAATGCTTCGCGCCTGCGGCTCTGGTTTTATACCTATATCGTATTTGGTCAAAACAAATGGGCGTTAATGCCGCCGCTCCATCGTATAGGTTGCTGGAAACGGGATGATCCTTCCCATGTCCGTAGGCTGGGTCGGCCCTCGGCCAAAGGCAAGAACTGGGGGTACCGTTCAGACAAGGCAATGAAAGAAAAAATTCTTTCCGGGTATCTCGCTTTCAGGTCTCCCTATAAAACCGCAGCCACTATTTATAGTGAAATTTTGACAAAAGTTTTCGGCTGCGTCGCATTGAAAAAACAAGGCAAAATTGAATTCATCCATCCTAACGGTGAACCCTTTCCCACACTTTCTCAAGTGAGGTATCAAGTCGAGCAATCGGTCAGCCCTAGGCAGCGGTCCATAGGTGTGAGAGGGACTCATAAAACTCGCGCTGTCTCCGGGTCCTACGGAAGCTTTGCTGATCGACTACTCAACGTAAACCAGAGAGTAGAGTTTGACGGTTACTACATCTCCGAAAAACTGTCAGGCGTTTCCGAAGGTAATGCGGTTGATAGTTTTTGTGTTGTTCGTGCGGTTTGTGCCCTCTCAGGGCTCGTCGTAGGCATTGGATTCGCCGAAGGCAAGGAGAACATGGAGGCATACAAAATGTGTCTATTTTCGATCGCCTCGAACAAGGTCAGGTATTGTGAGCTGTTTGCGGTGACTATTGAGTCAGACGAGTGGCCAAGTGAGGGACTTGCACGTGGACTCGTGTTTGACCGCGGCCCTGGAGCCACCTTCGATGTAGAATCTGAAATCACATGGCTAGGCACTTTTGAAAACACTCCCGTGTTCTCAGGGCAGTCTAAGGCATCCGTGGAAGCCTCTCATCCACGAGACAAGAAGACGCACGACCAACCGACCTATTTCCATAGCAAGCTGAATTTCGTCCGTATGGCTCAGCGGGAGATCGTGCGGGTACTCGCCGACAACCATACATCTGATGCCAGCCGTCGCTTAGACGAGGAGCTGATTCTGGCCGGGGTCAAGCCAACGCCGCTCGAGATTTTCAATTACTGGGATAGCCGAGGGCGGAACTCCGCTCACGGTATGCAGTTCGACACTGCTATCAGAGCTTTCTTAACTCAATGCCCGGCGGTCATTCGAGGCGATGCCGTGTATTTCTATGGTCGCAAATACAGATCGCCGTCCTTGGTCGCTACGGGAGTGTTTGATCGTGTGGCGAAAGGCGGGGTGATTTCTACAAAGGCCTTTACCCTGACGATGTGTGTCCGACACATTTGGATAGAGGTGTACGGCGAGCTCCATGAGCTCGATTTTGTACGCTCTCAACGAACGCTTGAGTGCTCCGTCGATATTTCGCTTCGAGACTTGCAAACAATAGATTTAATAAGACGTGAGGGCTCCGCAGCCCTTCGTGACGAAACCCCTGCTACTCAGCAGTATTTCTGGGATAGATTCAAACAGCTAACTGGAGAGGATGCTTTCGCGGGGCAGCGCAAGAATGGTCGTCCTGCGAAAAACGCATCAGCTAAGCGGGACTCCGAGGACTTGGCTCGTTTTTTTTCAGGGAAGGCCGGATGAACAAGGTGATAGATACCCGGTTCAGTGATTGCTTGGCCATGGAAGGGATTCGCGCCAAAGTCACTGTCAAGCCTGAGCCCGTCTCAGCGCTTGCCCACCTCGATGTCATGATCGCGGCTGAACAGTTCGCAAGCGCACTCAAAAAAATTTTCATCCCCAACGAGTTCTCGCTGGCATTTATCAGAGAAATGATCGGCAAAGCGGCGGTCCACAATCAGCAGTTGTTCACCAGTGAGGTTGCTTACGCATCAAAGATCTTCAACCCGCCAGAGGTGGAAGTTTTTCCAGTGTGTCTCACCGGGCTCGCTGGAGTAGGCAAAAGCGAGACCATTGCTGCTTTGCGCAAGGTACTGCCGCGACCAGTGGAGCTTTCGTGCGACCTATACGAAGGCACCGTAACCTTGATGTCGCATTGGTATGCCAGCGCTCGCGGTAAAGCGAGTGGCAAGGCGCTGCTTGAAGACTTTGTGCTCGGGGATGGCAAGCGTGTCGGAAGGACAACGGTCGCTCAGTTGCTTCAGGAATCTCGTAGTCGTGCTAACCGAGATGGCGTTTGTCTCGCACTATTGGAGGAGATGCAACACAGCAACACAGGCTCCGGGGCGGCCAAGGTGACGGACGTTCTATTGACCATGGCTTCGATCGGACCTCCTATGGTTTTTGTATGTAATTACAGCCTTGGTCACAAACTTTTCGGTAGAAACAGTGAGGACAGACAGCGCTTGCTCTCCGCCCCGCGAATCATGTTGCCGGACGACCCGTACGGCAAGGATTGGCAGGCGTATGTCGCAGAATGCTTGAGAGTCAGTAACGGGATCATAACAGTAGAACCAGTTGAGCTGGCCGCCGAGTTGTACCGCTGCACTTTTGGGATTAAGCGTCTGGCGGTGCAGCTATTAGCGCTTGCCTACGTGGAGTGTCGCATTGCTGGGCGGCAGTGGGTGGATCTGTTCGATATAACTCGTGCCTACCGCTCCGCCGCTTACACTGTCAGTGCCATGGAGGTAGAGGAGTTGCAGCTGCTGGCGCTGGGCGGTCGAAAAAAGAAGACGAATCGAGATCTGCAGTGCCCCTTTGATTTGCCTGTGGCGATGAGAGCCAACGTTGTGAATTTCGCTCGAGCCGATCGACACGAGCGGGTCATCGCTACGGTCTACGAATCAGCCATGACTGAGAAAGAGCGCGCGATCATGAACGATATACGTCCCCCCTCTTTGGAAACCTCAAAGTCGTCGAGGCCCCGCGTACGTGCTCCTGTCGTGACTCTGTCGGCCGATGAGCAGGCGAATGCATTCCTCGAATTCATCGAGACTGTTGCGCCTCAAAAGCCCAAGAAGCCGAAATAGTTAGGCATACGAGATCCTTCAGAGCTTCAAGATCATTGAGCCTTGGAAGACGGCTGTGAAAGGGTAACACTTAATTAAGTTATTCAATCTGGAGCGGGTATGGCAATTTTCAGGTCTGACCATATCTCTCGCCCCGTTCCAAGGAAGGCCGCCGCGCATAATCGCAATCCTGGCGGCACACATGTTCGCCCGCTGCGACTCTGGAGCAATCGAGAGACTTGATCTTCGTACCGAGAATAATTCTTCTATAGGTAACTGGGACCGGTGCAATCTGTACCCTAAGTTAGCAAGTACTTTGCTCCTCGCTCGGTAAGCCATAGGGCCTGAAAGGAGCATCATCGTCGCCACGCGATACAGGGTTAAACCGGCAGGCTCACCGGCAAAACTTTAACAGCTAGGCAGCGACCTCACGTCACTTGAGGGTATCCTCTGGATCGATTTGACTGAAAAGCCTGTCGAACTCGTGCGAAGTTACTTCCTGTTGCTTCGAATCCATATTCCCTCCCTGGCCTAAATGGGCTTCGGCTCAGTGCTGGCCCAGCTGAAATTGCTCAATACGCTTGTAGGTCTCGTAAAAGGAGATCATGTCGCCATTGGCCATGATTTCAATCGGTGATCGTCCCTCAAAGAAGGGATTATGGTTCGTGAGGCTTGGAAAACCCTGAACGTTCGCCGGATTGTCGAAGACGGTACGCAAGCATGCGTGGATACCGAGAACCATTCCAATGCGCTGCTGTTGATCCAAATCCAGCCTGCGGCCCGCATCCACGCCTTGCGAAACACGACGGAAAGTCGAGGTGGAGATACGAAGAATGCTGCATGCTTGGGCAGGTGTCGCTTGCCAGGCGCTATTGATCCATAGAGCGACCCTCAGGCCGATCGTGGATTGCTGTTGAGAACGACGTTTGCAGGTCATGGTGATCGCATCTCCTCTGCTGTGAAGCATTTTATCTTCAAATGCGGGCCCTTTCGTTACTGTTAAGGCGACTCTGTGCTATCGAACAAGAAACCGGATACGGATCTGGTCATCAAGGCGTTGGACATGGCTTACGAACATCGTGGCAGGCATCAAGGGCTAATGTTTCACTCGGATCAGGGCACGTCCAATATGGCAGTCGCCAGCTTCGCCAACGGCTTTAGCGTTAACGCATGTGCCAAAGCATGAGCCGCAGTGGAAACTGTTGGGATACGCAGATCACTATGCTCACGAGCGTCGGCCCAATCTGGCACGTGCTGGGATTGGCTCCTTTCAGTGCCTTTGTATTGACCTGTCGATTGGACGCTGACGCTTTCTGGCATTGCCGGGCCTGGCGTCTGTGACCTAATAGTAGCCTTTTACAACTTTGATAATGCTTGGCTTGAGCCCTCGGTCAACTTCCGACCACCTGTTGATGCAAGCAGGCATCAGGCAGAGTACCTTAGACGCTATTCAAAATAGGATGCAACGCGTGGAGTTTTTTTCAACCACTAGGTCAAAGCAGCAGGATTCTGGACAAGACAGGGAGCAGTGAAAATTGAGCGGTAATAAAAAAAAAGGGTCTAAATCTGCACTCAAAGATAATCCAGCGACGAGCTTTAAGCGGGTACTTCATGCTGCTCGGGATCTCAGATATGGCGTGGGGCTCGCGAGAGCATCAGCTGAGCCAAGTCAGATTCCCGGCATTGTGAAAACGTTGGGTAGCCAACAGATATACAAAAATCTTTTTGCACCGGTCACTTTTCCTAAGCGCCTAAAAGATTATCCAGCCCGCAGGCGCCTCAAGAGAATTTCAACGATAGGAGAGATCATCTGGACTGCATCTGTGCTCGGACTATTCACGGAAGATTTGGCACGATACGTCCACCTGAAAACCGAGTTCCATGAGCACTTCTATAATGGCCACTATGAGTTGGCGGAAAAAGTCCTCGATAAAATTCAATTTGTCTTTGGCTATTCTTTATGGCTAATCCACAGTAAGCTAAATCTACTTCAGAACGCCAAAGGTTTGAAAGCGCAGAAAGATTTTCTGGAGGAACTGCTGTCCGCTGGCAGCCCCAGCCAAATCGTCACATGGGTCTCCTATTATTTAAGCCTACAGGCTGAAGCAACTGTATCATTTACGGACTTCAGTGACGAAGTCAATCATATGATTGGCACCGGCGAACTGAGCGACTTTGTAATTAGAAAGCTGCTGCCTTTAGAGTCAAACCTAATCCTCGATCCCGCCACCCCCATTAGCTGGGATGAGCCACACTGTTTAATAGATAGGTTTGAAACGCTGATTGCCATGATCGTCCTACACTACGCGAGAAATAGTAGGTCGGGAACTTCAGACATGCTCAGCGCATTGACGCAACTGGAAAGAATCGGCGACCGCCGAGTTTGCAGGATTCTGCGAATCGCACGAGGAGAGCGTGTGCCGGCAGACTCGAAGTTCATATACTGGGCAGATCTTTACACACAGGGTAACTATAAAGCGGTGATCGAGGGAGAGTCGGAGATCCTTGAACTTATTGCGAGAGCATACGCCTGCTCAAATGTACAGCCTGTGTTGCTCAAGCCTACCTCGATCAAACAGACCATCATCCAATTAATGTTGAGAAGTTTGACATTTAGCTCCGACCGAGGCCAGTCGGATAAAGCATTAAAAAAAATGGCGCTAGCATGTGCCGGTCATCACTATGCTGATCAGATTGCCGCTTTTCTAGGGAGGGATCATGCCGCAGTGTTCACTAGCACGCTTTCGGACCTTGAGATAATCAATGCATTAACAGGGCCTGATGACAATCCATGGAGTACGTCGGTTTTTAATAATTTTATGGACCTGGACTGGGCGGACGCTCTTAAGGAGCGCTTCCCGGTTTCCTCTGCCTTGGTACTAAGCAGTGTAATAAAGAACGGCAGCGCGGTTCCTCTACTTGAAAAAATGGAGCTCCCTAACTATCGACTTGCAGCTTATGAAGGCCACGCTAACATGGTTAGCGGTAACTATCCGGATGCTATAATTTGCTATAAAAGAATGGCGATGTCTGAGGTAAAGTACGTCAGCGACTCGGCTCGAGTATTCTTGTTTGATGCATATATGGCGATGGATGATTATCAGTCCGCTATGTATTTAGTAGTTGATCATTGCATGGAGTCACCGTCGGCCGCCCGCGCATACCCAGTGGATACGCTGGTCACCACCTGCACTGCTCAAGCAGCTCTCAGAGAAGATATTGGCCTAGCTATATTAATATTTATCGCAATAAAGAACAACATAGGCAAGTTTGAAAGAGATCTGTCGGATACCTACGAAAATGTTCTCGGCGCATATGGTGTTGCTCGCCCATCGGACTTAGTCGCTTTGATATCCGAACAGAATTCAGCCTACGTCATCTTCTTTCTGAAGAACGTTTGCGTGCCCCGGTTGATGGATGACACCACGCTCTTTGATTCACTTGATGAAATTGATGGTGAGCGGATTTCGGTTTGCCAACAACTACTTCAGCTTGATCCGGTGAATGAACAGTCTTATCTAAGCGAAATTCGAATTATCACTCGCGATAATAATGTAGCTAAGCTCTTAGAGCAGGTTCAAAGCAGTAAAATATTTGTGGATGAGGATGGAATAAAACAGGTTTTGGAGTCAAGCTTGGTAAGCTCATTCGCGCGCTATAAGGAGCTACTGAATTCGCCCACGCTCGCGTATCAGGCTGAGAAGTTATCAAAATTATTGCTCGATATGATCAACAGCACTAATGACACCGATATTAAAAGCTTGAAGCTTCCAGCAACAGAGTTAGAGGGATTGTTCAGATCAATGTTAATGGAGTGTGTTTATCAGTTCGCCTTCAACCCCGCCTACGGACTTGATACACACGTCAGCACCACTATCCGCCATGGGTCGTTTGAGGGCCATTTGCGTAGTCCTCTCGCGATCGAGGACCTCCTTTGCATAAAATCCGGTGGTGAATATGTTCTTTCAGATAGCTGGAGCGCCATGCTGAGTGACTGGGAGAAACCTGATGTAGGTCGGGTTTTGAGGGCCCTTGGAAAATTTAGCAGCGCTTTTGAAGACTTAATCGCGGTTTATTTGAAAGAAAAGTTACATATGAAAACGGTGGATCTGCCTCAAGGGCTTTTTGGTTTTGATGCAGCGTCGAGAATGTCGGGTAAAGTCATGGATACGATCACGACTAACACTGATTTCGATGCACTGTGCGACAAGTTAATATCTTACTGCTGGGACCTCACAGAAATCTCCCTAAATAATATCAGGCACGAGCTAAAACTTAATCTTACTGGGCAGATGTCGTCCCATTTCGAGATGTTATTACACTCAATAGAGCTTGAGAACGCACACCACCGGGTTGCGCCATTGATCGACTCCATCGTAAGAGCACGCACGGCCTTCCAAGTTGCAGTTACAGATGTCGCAGAATGGTTTAAACGTCCAAGCAACTTGGCTCGCGATCCTTTTGACTTAGAGTTGGCGGTTCACGTCGCGCTGCAGCAAGTAAAAAATTGTTACGTTAAAACCCCCATAGTTCCAACCCTAGACATCAACGTATCTTACAAGATTCATGGCTCCATGCTTGACGGGCTGTGCGAGATATTTTTTATCCTATTGCAGAATGTAATTATACATGGTGGGGTACAGAATGAACCTATCGCTATCACTTTGACGGCAAAGTCGGAGAAATCTAGGGTGATTATTGAATGTTCGAATAAACTCAGCGACAACGTTTCAATAGAGGATAGACGAGACATTGCTTCCCTAGCCATGAAGTCATATGAGCGTGACTCTGCCCTACGAAGCGCCCGCCAAGAGGGAGGATCTGGGTTATCAAAGGTATGGCGGATTGCCGAATTTGACCTCAGGGCAAGCCATGAACTGACGTTATACGTTGGGGATGGTGGTATTTTTAAAACCAGTCTAGTGCTCAACTCAAGGTAACTGTATGAGAATCTACATCGTCGAAGACAGTCCTATCAAAGCCAACAACCTTATTAATTTTGTCAGCGATCTGCTCGGCGATACGCAAGATATCCATTTATATGCAAGTTTTCAAAGTGGGCTTAAAGCGATCGAGGCACACCCACCTCATACACTTATTCTCGACATGACGTTGCCTACGTTCGACAGGCGGCCAAATGCGCGCGAGGGTAGGCTCAGACCGCTTGGCGGATACGATATTATGAGAAAACTCAGGCTTAAAGGGATACATACCAAAATAATCGTTGTGACTCAGCTTGAGTCGTTCGGCGACGATGAAGACGAAGTGAGCTTCAAAGAGATCACTGCTCAATGTCATCGCGAATTCCCAGACGTCTTTTTAGGAAGCGTTTATTATGATCAAAATGGAACAAATTGGCGCCCTCATTTGCAGCAGTTATTGGCATTGGTGAATCTAGATGATTAAAATCCTACTCGTTGACGATGACAGTGAAAAACATCGTGTTATCACTAAGGTTACTCTCGAGGTTCCCGGAGTAAATGAAGACCATATAGACCACGTTTACGATGTCCTGGCGGCAAAAAAAGCCATCCGTACCAATAGGTATGATTTGGTCATCCTAGACATCAACTTGGCACGAAACTCTAACACCGGACCAGAGGTGGGGGCAGGCCTGGATGTCCTCCATTTTATAAAAAACAATAACCATGCAAAGCGACCGGGTTGTCTACTCGGCCTAACTGCTTTTGACGATGGTGCTGACGTCGCCGCATCTGAGTTTTCATCACCATTATGGAAACTGATGCGCTTTTCTTACACGGATGTTTCCTGGCACCACCCCCTAAAGGAGGCTTTAATCTACTTGCAAGGTCTTAATAAGCCACCTTTCGCCAATGACGGAAAAAACTACCATTACGACTTAGCCGTCTTCACCGCTATACAGGAGGAGCTGGATTGCCTGCTATCATTTGGGTGTTGGACGAAGGTGATTGTTCCATATGATCATGCTGATTATTATGAGACCGTGCTTAGCGGCCCCGACGGAAGCTTGAGGGCTGTTGCCACTGTTGCTCCAAGAATGGGCATGCCGTCTGCTGCAGTTGCTGCGTCTAAATTAATCCATACCTTCCGTCCCAAATATCTCGCAATTGCTGGGATATGCGCTGGCGTGAGAGGAAAATCTCGCCTTGGGGATATTTTGATCGCGGATCCTTGCTTCGATTGGGGAAGTGGCAAGTGGCAACGTGAAGTCGATACGGACACGCTGAGATTCCGCCCGGCGACTTACCAATGGCGTCTGGACGAATCATTACGAGCCGCAGCGAAGTCGGTCGCAGCAGATGATATATTCCTTAAGAATCTACATTACGATTATACTGGAAATAAACCTAATCACCAGCCTCAAGTGTTTATAGAGGCTATGGCAAGTGGTGCGTCTGTACTACAGGCAAGCTCCTTAATGAGCGATGTTCGGGATCTGCACAAAAATCTTGTTGGAGTCGAGATGGAAAGTTATGCTGTGTTTACTGCTGCGCAGCATGCAGCCGAGCCGCGTCCGATGTGTATTTCTATAAAATCTGTTTGCGATTTTGGCGATGAAACCAAGTCCGACGATGTTCACCATTATGCTGCCCATACTAGCTGTGCATTTCTGATTCAACTAGCCAAGCTGGCCCTGATAGAGCCTTCAGTTTAAAGTTTTTGATTACGCGTATACCCTGTGTAGTACGCGTTATCGCTAAAGAGCTGATCCTTGATGCGCTTTGACCTGAGCGCTCCGCAATGAAATGCCGAGGGGATGCTCGTTTCGGGACGAATGATGTGTACGAACTACATGGGAAGTCAAGGACCGGAAAACTGGGAGAGAGTCTTTTTTTACGCGAATGCATGTGTCGGCATTGATCAGTAAACGACCCAGCATGTGTTGCGTCGCGCCATATTCTCGAAACTGCGCGGGGGGAGTTGTCGCACCGGTAAACTCCCATCTATTCATTATTTCACCTTGTAGGTCGGTGAGTCCTCACGCCAGATCGGTTTTGACCTCAATCATGGCCATGGTCTGGCCGGTCACCAGCAAGTCCACTAGTTATTCGCCAGCAGGCGGCAACCTTTTTGGAACTTGGCCAGAAACAGGTCGGGCCAGAAACCATCGTTACCTATCCGTTCGTCTATCAGCACCGTGAGTTTTTCGGAAAAGCTCATACACTTCCCCTGCAGGCCAAGGAGGACTGCTCAACATGACCGATGAACAAGGAAAAGTTGTTTCTATAAAAGAGCGGCTTGAAGCGCGCCAGACCGCTGCCAAGCGTAAGCAGCAGTTCTTTGATAGAAGGCTTGAAGACGCACACGCAATGGCGCTCATGTTTATGCGCACTCAAGGTGACCATCCGGCGACCATCAAGGCTGCGCTTACAGTCGCTGACCGTTACATCGCAACGTTGAGGGAATGCGTCAATGTGCTGGGAGGTAGTAGTTTGGAAGTGACCGCTACCTTCCCTGATGGGAAGATGGCGATAGATAAGCTCTCGCAGTGATCCGTTAAACATCTGAACCTCACAAAGCTCCGCCGAGTGCAGGGTATACCAAGCTCAACAGCTAGCTGACCTGAAACGGATTTCCGCAGTACCTTAAAACGTTTCTCGGTGATCTTAGAGCCATTGCCCTGGCGCGATCTTGTCCATTAATGGCATATGACGCCCAGGAGCATCGCTGATTGAGAGGCCGTCAAATGGGGGGGAGCGCGTACCTATTTTCTTTATGACAATTTCGCTTCGTACGGTGCTGCTCACCGCCAGGGTAAGCCACAGGCTAAAACTATTGAGTCCAACACCTTGAGCAACGATCGGAATTTCTGCTGACAAGAAGACTTCTATGCCAACTCATGAAAAGAGTATGGATGCTTCCTCATGAAACCCTTTGTAATGCAATAACCATTGCGATGCGGCGATCATGGACAGCGCCCTGAAAAGCTCTGCCACGCCTCAAGTGCTCGATAATCATCCGAGGCAGTGCGGTGTAGGCGTGCGCAATCAGCTCCGCAGAATGCCCGGTGACAACATCAAGGATAACAGTCAATCTATACGCCACTACGTCACATTACCCCGGACCGCTTTTTGCAACCAATGAACACTAAAACGATAGGAGGCATCGGACGCTGTCATCAGCCGGTGCTACGCCGACATAAGGTGTGCGCCACTCTACGGCGTTGAGGACGTATTCGGATATCGCATGGCGCACTAGCTAAGCTTGCCGGAAAAAATAAGGTGCAGCACAGCCTTGGGGCTGAATAGTTTTGAGGACAGTGGTAGTCAAACAGGACAAGTAAATGAGCAAAGCAGGGATTCAGTCTAATCGAGGAGATGGCTACCAAACGCTGGTTGCTTTTGAATGGGCTTTGAGCGTCCTTTCGGACCCTGATTACCAGTGGCTTGAGGTAGATTCAGTAAGCTGCTCAGTGGACGATTTGGTCATCGGAAAAGTAAATGGCATCAAAATCTACTGCCAATGCAAAAAAAACCAAGCGCTCCATAAGTCCTGGTCTACCGCCGACCTCGCCGATGAGTTGCGCAAAGCAATTAGCTTGTTGGCGAACGATCCGACAGCGGAAATTCGCTTCTATTCTCGCAGCGCATTTGGTGATCTCTCAAGACTGCGAGAATACAGTACCAACTATGCCGACGAAACAACCTACCAAAGCAATCTGGGCAAGGCGCTCCTAGAGTCAGATACCGAACTAGGAAGTTTACTTGTCGAACAGGCGTCAAATCTTTCAACCTACCAATTCCTACGACGCACGACGTTTGAAATTAGCCCAGAACTGGACCGCATGGAGGCGTTTCTACGCGAGCGTTTGTGTCGGTTAGTAAGCAATGGGGCAGCGGCTTACAACACCCTATGGACACGCCTTGACTACCTCGGTATGCGTATTATCGGACATGGCGAAAGCAGCGCGACGCAACATCGACTGTCAAAAGATAACCTCAAAGTCTTGCTGGACGACGCAGGCTCGATGCTGACCCCTCCCATGGACATGGTAAAGGTTCGTACTGCATTCAAGAGCACTTCTGCCATTGGCCGGTCATGGCGCAGGGATATTGGCAGTGAAAGCCTTTCGAATCCATCCGTCAACGAACTCATCGAAGCCATTGAAGCCAAACATGGCTCCATCTTGCTCACCGGTTTGCCTGGATCTGGCAAGACCTGCGTGATGCTTGCCGTGCAAGAAGCACTGGAGCAACGCGCCCAAACCCGCGTTGACCTACTGCCGCTGTTCATTCAATCGCGCGAGTTCGCCGACATTGTCACTGCGCAAGACCGTCAGGCCCTAGGCCTACCTGAACATTGGGTAGAAGGCGCGGCACGTATGGCGGAAGATGCCCACGTGGTCGTAATTATTGACTCGCTAGATGTACTTTCTATTGCACGTGAACACAGTGTACTTGCGTACTTCCTTGCCCAAATTGATCGTTTGCTGCTGGTTCCCAATATTACCGTTGTCACTGCCTGTCGCGACTTTGACTGTCATTACGATCGGCGTATCGCTCAGCGAAGCTGGGGTACAAAAATCACCTGCCGGCCATTGCAATGGGATACCGAGATAGCGCCGCCGCTCGTAAAACTAGGCATTGAAGCATCGGCCATCGATACGACCACGCGTGAATTGATTTGTAATCCACGTGAATTGGCATTGTTTGTTGAATTAGCGCAGCAAGGAGGCATCTTCAATGTAGTGACCAGCCAAGCGCTGGCACAGCGCTACCTTGCTACGACCGTGCAGGCCAATAGCGCACTGGGCGATGCCGCCATGCAAGCCATCGAGGCCATCGCGACTGAAATGCTAACGTTGCGTAGTCTTGCGGTGCCACGTCAGCGATTCACCGCCTCACAAGATATTCAACGTGCACTTCTAAGTAATAATGTGCTGCATGAGACGCAGGATGGGCAACTGACATTCGGGCACCAGACGCTGCTCGACGTGTTGGTGATCAGCGGCGCGGTACGCCAAGCTGTTACTTTGAACGCATTCATACAACGGTTACCGCCCGTGCCTTTTGTGCGCCCCAGCATTCGCAGCTTTGTCACGCAATTGACAACCGGAGATCGGCGCGAATTCCGAAAGCAGCTGCGTACTGTTTTGACAGGCAACAATGCCTTTCATATTCGCCGTCTTGTGGCGGAAACTTTTACAGAACAGCCCCCACACGATGACGACTGGCTTCTAATACTCGACCTGCGCAACCAGCATCGTGATGTGTTTCAGGTGATCTACACCCAGGCAGCTCGGGTGGAATGGCATCACTTCTGGATGAGGCATCTAGTACCGTTTTTGAAAGATACCCGCGATGTTGACGGGTTAACGATGCATGTGCACCGTGTATCTCAATGGAAAAATGACGATGCCGTAGGGGTGTTCGCATTTTGGAGCGAGGTACTGACACTTGACGGGGTGGATAATGCTCAGCTGACAAATTCTATTGCACATGCGGTCACCCAAGTCCATGCAGACCATTCGGCGGTGCTTGTGCCTTTGCTTGTCGAATTGCTTAAGTTACCGAGGCAAGAACATACCTTTCTCGGGCATGCACTCGCGCGTTGCGTAAAAGATGGTGGTATGGATGATACGGTTCTGTGGCGTTATGTCGCTGGCGAAGTCACCGATGAAGATGTGCTTGCCCATAGCTTTGACAAAAAGCTGCACTGTCAACCGCATGAGTTTGGGACAAGCAATAACAGTTTTCTCGCAGATCGAATGCGAAAGTCCACGGCATTGCTTGACCTTGCTATAGCATCGATTGAGCGATGGAGCCAGGTCAAGAACTCACGTTATGGCGAGGCTCCGAAAAGTCTTTGGAGCGGCTTCTTGCACCAAACGTCATACAACGACGCACATACCCAGACCGAACACTGGCACCTTGATAGTGAACGCATACTGCTGGATGCCGTTGAAACTGCCATCGTGCATCACGCAAGCGCGCAATCGAGTTGGTGGAAAAGCAACAGCGAACGTCTGTGCTTCAGCACCGAAGGCGCATTGAGCTATTTCGCCATCCTCGCGTGCATGGCAGCACCAGCCACTAACCTGGATGTGATTGGCCGCATGCTTTGCAACAAAAAGCTGCTCGACTCAGCTTTGTCATATGAACTCGGCACGCTTATACATATCACTTTTCTGCACCTTGATGCGGCTACGCAAGACGCAATACATTCGACTGTTTTAACCCTCCACCGGGAAACTACATCAGACCCGAAGCATCATGCATGGATACTGCGAGATCAAGCGCAACTTATCCTTACCATCCCCTGCCATTTACGTTCAGCCGACGCACAGGGTGTATTGGACGAATGCGAAAAAGAAATATGGCCTCTGATTCGTCAGCCAGACATTCACATGCGTGGAGGAATGGTTAGCGCACCGTTTTCTTTCGAGGTGTTTCTTGGCGCAAGCGATGACTCCGTGCTGGGCCTGCTGGATCATTACAAAGCGTATGCCAGGAGCTCTTTTGATGACTTTCTGATGGGGGGAGAGCGGGAGGTTGGCTCACAGTTGTGTGAGGCGGCTTCGCGCCACCCCACACGCTTTATGGAGCTCTTATCAGCCAACTGGGAACGTATCCCTGACCGCTTTCGAGACTATCTCATGGAGGGCATTGCGACCTACTTGGCTTACCGCTACGGTAACTTGCAGGTAAATGGTACTTGGTTACCCGAAGATGAGCCCAGTGCGACAGCGTTGGCGCAGCACATCCTGAATGAGCTCGAAACGCATCCGAGTCATTGGCACCACAACCGCGTCGCGTCTAAAGCAATCGAGAGCTGCGCACACGTAGTTGAGCTTCCACAGGACGCTACTCGGCTAGTGTCTTTGGCAGCGGATTTTTCGACACTACTGGAAGAGAGCTCTATCTCAGGGGATTCCGTTGATTTGGTGACAGCTGGCATCAATATGGTCAAGGGTAGAGCAGCGGAAGCCTTAATGATCTTAGCCAATCAACTTGAAAAGAACGGTGTACCGTGGCCCCAGTTCCTGCCGAACGCGTTGCGCCTATTTGCCGCAGACCCGCACCCTGCTATTCGCGCCCTACTGCTGAGGCGAATGTCCTATTTGCAAAGCCATCACCCCGAACTTGGCTGGGAGCTATTTGGCCTTACCATGCAAGAAAAATGCCCCGGACTTTGGCCAATAGCCGAATCTAGTCTGTATTACGCTTACTTCCAAAAATTTGAAATTGTCGCTTTGTGGCTAGCACGCATTTATCACGACGGCAGCAATAAGGATTTTGAGACTTGGGGGCGCATATCCGCACTGGCTGCTCTTTCGAAACGATTGGACTTTTCTTCTCTTCTCGTGAAAATCAGTGCAGGGGAAACCGTCGAAGCGTGGTGTGGTGCGGCAAGCGTTTGGACTCACAGCGACAACATTCAGCAGCACCGGGAACAGTGCCTGGCCGGTCTTAAGGCAGGGTTGAATGCAGAGAATCATTATGCTGTTGCAGTTGCCCGTAAATTCTGCAACCTCTTCCAAGGGACAGCGCCGCTGGTTGCTGTACCCATTAAACTAATTCGGCGCTGCTTGTTCTTGCTAGCAACAGAAGCTGATTCTGCACGAAACGACATCTATGGCTTCAATGCATGGCTTAACGCTATGTCACTTCGCGATCCAATGTACGCATTAGAAGCGACCGAGATTTACCTTGATTTTGTTCGACAGGCAACCCCATATCTATACGACCATGAGAGCAACTTTACACAACTGCTAACCCGCCTTTTCGCGCAGGCTGAAGAACAGGAGGAGTCAGACGGTGGTGCGATGCTGCAGCGAGTGATAGCGACGCAGGATTTGCTGCTGACTCTGGGTGTTGACGGCATAAATGACTGGCTTAAAGCCGCGGAGCGTCGATGACCAAAAATTGCGAAATAGGCGCTTAACGAAGGTGTCGCCATAAAGCTCATGAGATTCATGCGCAGCGCCAACCACTAAAATCTTCTGACACCAAAGGGTAATGAAAGACAAAATTAGCCATCATAGCGATACAGCTGTAACCCTCCGGAGAACTGCCTGCGGCTCGACACTTGGTTGATACGGGTGCCCCCCGAATAGTCAGAGCAAGGTCGCCGCAGTCGAAGTAAGCTAATCTCCCGGACTTCTCAATGAGGGCGTTTCTCGAGTCTGCGCTGAAAGAACTGGCGCAGCCAGTCATAAACATCGAAGTGTTCCCGGTCTTCGTCCCGTGCCAAGGACTTGACGTGGTTACGCAGAACCAAAACACCCCACCAGGTCCCGCTCCACAACAGCACGGTAAACGGTAGCGCGATGGTCGGATATATCGACGACCAAGGGAGATTGTCGGTCCAGTCCCCGAACCAGCCACTGACCACCATAAATCGCGAAATCGATGATGTTATCAGTGCCGTCGTGTAGGATCCGGTAATGATCTTGATAAGCAACGCGCAGGCAATTGTGGTCGAGGTGTTTCGTTTCAGGATGGCCCATAAAATAGTAAGACCAACTAACACCAGCATTAGGCTTAGCCGGAATATTATAATCTGCTCTGCAATTTTTGCGAAAAATTTACCTATGTCAAAGAGAGGTGTGTTACTGAACCACACCATAAAAATAGTGAGCAAGCTGAGCGCTAGTGAGAACAGTAAGGCGGTTGCCGTATATCGGACAGTGCTACGCCAAGGGTGTTCTAGACCAGAAAGTAGCTTGTAACAATGTTTCATTATGAATATATGCATGGGTTTCCTATATTTCCAATTTTATGGATTTTAGTTCTCTTGATTTGGCCATACTCTGCCTCCATAGCCCCCGTCATTGATATTGCTCGACCAGCTGAAGCCTTTGAGGCCGAAAATTCATCCGAAGTAATGATGGTTCCAATCTCAACAAGGAAAGATATTGGTGATGCACTATTGATACTGCACCAAGCCAGAGCGCCTCGCTTGCTTGAGATCAAGCTTCCTTTTCTATCCCAGCTGGATTTGACCTGTTGGCGAGCGAAATGTGAGTATGATAGCAAATTGAGGTCGTTGTGTTGTTGGGCGCGCTAGGGCGAAAGTTTGGGGCTGATTTTCTTCTGTTGAGAGGAGCAGAAAACGACCTGTATCCGCCTAAGTCGCAGAAGGTAGTCAACGGATCAATCATGCGTTCCTTGCTGCGGCTCACATGCAACTCGTCCGCTCTGGGTTCACAGCCTCAGGGGAGGTTAAAATTCAGCCTTGTTAGGCGGTTGATCGACTACCTTGGACGTCACAGTGGGCACAGGCTAAGGTCACGAGCAAAGTAGTAATCGTAACTGGTCGTCACGGCCTCCCGATTGATATCAGCAACGTCACACCGGTTTAGTCGGCCTGAAGGTGTTGTAGGATGGGCGTAAAGACAGCGGGTAGGTGATAGTGGTAACGCCAGCAGGTTAAAAAAATTGTCTGGAACGATAAACTCTCCATCGTCAGCCTTCAGCAGCCTCCATGTTATATCGCGCATCTTCATCCTCTCGGTAGAGTTGGACAGTTGTAGCTGAATGGACGGCGCGGCGAGGAAGCGACTGGAAACGGTGAAGTCGGGACGAATGTACCCAATACCCGCCGCTTCAAGCTGCTCTTGCTCATCCTTGGTGTAGTTTCGCCTTAGACCGATTACTTCCGGGGTGCCTACTGAGGGGTCGGCTGTATGGCCAATTTTTTTTCGTTGAGCTCGGATATTCCACAGACAATAGAACTCGTTGATTATAGAGAAGTGCTGTGGTCCCATTTGAAAAGCTGGATCATCTAGCATCGAGGCGAGCGTTTGGAAGGTGTCCTCGATGTCCTTCATAAATCCAGCTTCCGCCCTTTGATCCCAGATGCGCTGAGCGCCAAAGGTCTGATCAGAGGGCTTGGCGTAAAACATTCGCTGGGACGACTTGTGGAATACCTGAACGGCCCCCTCTTTGTTTGCGTAGCGGGCAATACTGGCGCTAGGGAACGTGTGTTGGTTGACCGTCAGCTTGTGTGGATTGGTTTTCTGGGGTGGTTCGAAGGTCATGACGCAGGCTCGTGTGCGAGTGGCAGAAACGGTTGATGCTGCCGGGAGGGCTCGCCGACCAGCCGCCGGTGCATTTAAACGTACTCTAAGGCCGCATCGTCCAAGCCGCGACAGTTTTAATTCTCAAGCGGTTTGCTTTCACAGGGGGTTATAGATCGCTGCGACAGTTTTGTGTTTTCTCATCGCGGGTCTGAAAGCAGCGAAAACTGGGACCTAGGTGCGACAGTTTTAATTCTCAAACTTCAACTTTGGGTTTAGAGAATTAAAGCTGTCGCAGGGGCCAGTGAGATTGTTCATCTTGGCTCCCGCTAGGCGTTTTGGATCTATAAGCCTACCGAGGGAATCCCCTGCAAGCTTCATGGAGCCGCCAAGTGTCAGAAAGAAGGTCCTTCAACATTATGCACGTCTTGAAAACGGCTACTGAAAAACTCACCGGTCTACCTTGGTAGAGAAAATGCGGCCAATCCAGGACGCCGCGCGCCTGGAGCGAAGTTCTTCTACATTTACGAATGTGTATTCTTGATGCTCCCGCGCTTCCTGATCCTTCAACCTACGCAGGGATGAAATACTGGTGCGATGGTAAAACAACATAAAAAGGGCAATCACCATAAATAGAAAGACGAGCAGCAACGCTGGCGATCTATAAGCGTGGAAAACTGGATAAGTCAGTATTCCCAGGCCGCCCCCAACAGCGCCGAGTGCCCACCGATTCTCCTGATGAGGCTCCACGACTTCGACGCGCTGCGAACGCACGACCAGAGACCTTCCAGGGCTCCGCCATACACATAATAAAGAATACACAATTGCGCAGACAACGAGCGGCATACAACTGATCAGTACCGACATGCCAAGCCCTAACTTAAACTGCTTGTAAGTGACGACCAGCGCCATTAAAAATGCGAACCCAGGGGCAACACCCAAATTCGTAAACAGCCTAAGACTGGCGTACTTACTAAACTGTTCAGTCCGGTACGCGCAATCAACGCACCAGTAAGTTATCCACATCACAAATACAGCGGCAGGGATCGTTAACGCACTCGGTACAACACCTGCCGAAAACACGGCCAGCAGGGCGAACAAAAACCAAGCTCCCCCTATGCTGGTTAAATATCGATGCGGTTCAATATTGAACATTACTGCTCTGTTCCCGTCAGCAAATTACCGAAAGACGTACCCAATCGGTGACATCGTCGCTCATGGCAATCTGTATTGCGAGGCCCACCCCTCATCCAATCGCAATTATTAATACAGCCGGCGCACTCACGGTCGCATCAATCACTACCACTTGGCCTTCGCCTCAGAACCTACAGCCTACTCAGTTGGCCATGAAGTGCCCATGCCTAACCCCGCCTCATCATAAAAATAAAAAACACCCCGCCCAGCAGCGCCGTCGCAATACCTATCGGCAGATCCTCGGGCGCGATCAGTGTGCGTGAGATGACATCCACCCAGATCATCAACAACGCCCCGAGCAGTGTGGCGACGGGCAGCAGGCGTCGATGCTCCGAGCCCACCAGGCGTCTGGCCATGTGCGGCACCATCAGGCCGACAAAACCTATCGAGCCGCACAGGGCGACCAGCACGCCGGTCATCAGTGAGGCGATCAGGAAAACCAGCAGGCGCACGTTGCGCACTTGCAGACCAAGGCTGATGGCGGTTTGATCGCCGCCCATCAAGGCGTTCAGGGAACGCCCCAAACCCTGCAACAGAACCCAGCCGGACAGCACCGTGATCAGTGGCACGGTCAGCAGTTCCCAGCGTGCGAGGCCCAGCCCGCCGAGCATCCAGAACAGTACTGATGAGCTGGCGCGATGGTCGCCCAGAAACAACGATAAGTTGGCAATCGCCATCATCACGAAAGACACGGCAACTCCGCCGAGGAGCAGACGATGGCTGTCCAGGCGACCTTTATGGCTGGCCAGCCACAGCACCAGACACAGGCTGACCAGCGAGCCGGCAAATGCGGCCAGTGGCAATGTCAGCATGCCAAGCACTTCCCCCACATGCATGACCACGATAACCGCGCCAAGTGTCGCGCCCGAGGTCGCTCCCAACAGGTGGGGGTCTGCCAGAGGGTTGCGGGTTGCTGCTTGCAGCACGCTGCCAATCAGCGCCAGCCCCGCACCTGCCAGAACGCCGAGTAATACGCGTGGCGTGCGTATCAGCCAGACGATGGTTTCCTGTCCCGCTGTCCAGAGCGGTGGGTTTTCACTGGCCCCGAACAGCTTGAACATCAGGATATCCATCACCCGGCTCAACGGCACAGGGGCCGCGCCGAAGGTGATGCACATCAGGCATGACATCAGCAGCACGAGCGTCAGGGTGATCAAAAGACCGGTGTAACGGCTTCGCCGCTCGGTCAGCCACTGCGCCAGCGTCATTGCTTCACGTCATGAAATGCCGCTGCGAGCGTTTCGATGGCCGTGACGTTATCGATGCCAGGCGTTACCGCCACGTAAGGCAGGACGACATAGCGCCGGTTGCGGATCGCGTCGATGGATTGCAGCGCCGGGTTGCTTTCAAGGAAGTGCTGTTTCTGCACTGCGCTGACTTCGCCGTAGTCGACGATCACGATAACCTCGGGGTTGCTCTGCACAACCGACTCCCAGTTGACGTGGGTCCAGCTGGCCGCCACGTCCCCCATGACATTCTGACCGCCAGCCGCGCTGATCAGTGCCTGAGGGATAGCCAGGCGTCCGGCGGTCATGGGCCGGTCTTCGCCGCTGTCGTAGAGAAAAACCCTGGGCGACGGTTGGCCTGCCACGCTTGCCTGCACGTGGCTCACGGTGCGGCGCATCTGCGCAACCAGTGTTTCTGCCCGGGTCTGCACGTCGAATATCCGACCCAGATTAAGCAGATCGTTGTAGACATCCTCCAGCGTCGCTTCGGCGCGAGGCATGATCTGCGCACAGGACTCGGTCAATTCGTAAGCCTGTATGCCCAGCGGCGCGAGGCTTTGCGGCGTGACATCGCCGCCCACCCGCATGCCGTAGTTCCAGCCGGCAAAATAGAAGTCAGCGTTGGCATTGAGCAGCGTCTCCAAAGACGGGTATTTACTGGCCAGCTCCGGCAAATTGCCAAGATCATGCAGCAGGCCCTGATCAGGTTTGTTCCAGCCAGTGATGCCGCTGTAGCCCACCATGTGCGATTGCAAACCCAACGCAACCATCATTTTGGTGAGGTTCACGTCATTGCTGACGGCGCGCTTCGGTGCCGCAGTGAATGTTACCGAGCGATCGCAGCTTTGCACGGTGACGGGGTAGGCGGTGGATTGCGCATGCACCGTCGGGCTGCACAGCAAGGTGATCAAAGCCAGACGGGTGAGCAGGGCGTTCATCTAAGGTATCCAGGTAATGCGCGGGTAATCACGCAGTGGGTGACTGTCGACCAGCGCTTTGGCGCCGAACACGTGGAGCAGCATTTCAGGGGTCAGTACTTCTCGAGGCGAGCCTTGGGCAATGAGCCGACCGTGATGAATGACACACAGGCGATCACAGAACGCCGCCGCCAGGTTCAGGTCATGAATACTGGCCAGCGTCGCCACGCCGAGTTGTTTGACCAGGCCCAGCAGTTCCAGCTGATGGCGTGGGTCCAGGTGATTGGTCGGCTCGTCCAGCACCATCAACCGGGGCTCTTGCACCAGTGCCCGCGCCAGCAGGCAGCGCTGCTTCTCTCCGCCGGACAGCGTGTCGAAACGGTGCTGCTCATATCCCGCCAGCCCGACGGCTTTGAGGGCGCTCTGCACAATGGCGCGGTCGTGATCACTGTCTGCGGCGAAAAACCCCTGATGAGGTGCGCGGCCCATGCTTGTCACGTCCAGCAGCGTCAGACCGAATGCGTCGGGAAACTCCTGGGCAACCACCGCGACGTGTCGGGCGCACCAGCGGGGGCTGCGGGACCAGATGTCGTGATCGCGGATGACGACCTTGCCGCTGTGCGGACGGCTGTAGCGGAACGCGCAACGCAGCAGGCTGGTCTTGCCGCTGCCATTGGGGCCGATCAGACCGACGAACTCGCCAGCGGCGATCTGCAGGTCGATGTCTTTCAGGGCGAAGTGTTCGTGCGCGCAGACCGACGCCTGTTCCGGTGCCCACGCGAGACGCTCTAGCGCAAGCATCAGAAACTCAGGTCCGCAGTCACGTACAACGAGCGGGGTTCGCCAAGAATCCATTGCTGACCACCGTTGTACTGACTCGCTGCGTATTGGCGATCAAACAGGTTGCGCGCCTGCAAGCCGAGCGTGGTATTGCGCAGTGCTTTCCACGACAGGCTGGCATCGGCCACGGTGTAGGCGGGCAGTCTGCTGGTGTTGGCACTATCGGCGTATCGGCTGTCGACATAGCGCAACCCGCCGCCGATCTGCACAGAACTGCCCAGCTGTTTGTCGAGCCACAGGTTAGCCGTGCGCTTTGGCACATCGACGGGTGTATTGCCGTCACGCGAGACGGCCACGCCCGATACGCTCTGATCAAACTGGTCATAGCGCGCGCGGACGATGGCCGCGTTGGCGGTCAGTGCCCAGTCCTGCGGCAGTTGCAACTTCATGCTGGCTTCAAGCCCGTCTGAAGACTGCTGCCCCACTTGTTGGGTGAGGTCAGGATTGCCGGCATCGGTGGTGAGCAGCTTTTTCTTGACGATATGGTAGGCCGCCAGCGTCCACTCGAGGCGTTGGTCCCATAGGGCCTGTTTGAAGCCCACTTCCGATTGTCTGGCCGTGGCGAGGTCGAATTGTTGCTGCGTGGGATTGAGTGACACGAGGCTGCCAATGCCATCGGTGCTGGTCGAGTATTGAGCGTAGGCAGAACTGTCCGGCGTCAGCGCGTAAACCAGTCCGACCTTCCAGTTGTTGCCGATCAGGTCTTTTTCCGTGCGGCTGTCGTCACGCATGGCATTGCGTTCGATATCCACATAATCACGCCGCACACCTGTGATCACCGAAAGCTGATCGTTCAGCTGGGTGCGGTTCTCCCCGAAGACCGACAGTTGTCGGGTCGTGCTGTTGAACAGTTCCAAATAGGGTGACGCACTCTGAAAACGGCCCGCTGCGGGGTGCTTGAAGTCAATGGGGTCTCCCGCAGGGTTCACATCGTTATAGGGCGAATTGTTGGTCAGCTTGAAGCGGATGCGGTTGACGTCCATTCCCAGCACACTCTGGCTGTCCAGCCCGGCCAGGCTGTGTTTGAAGGTGAACGTCTGGCGATCTCCCACCTGCTCCTGATCGTGCTTGATGCTGAAATACCCACTGCGCGAAAGTTGCTGAGTGGCAACGTCCCAGTTGTAGTTTTCGGCGTTCTGCCAGCGTCGGTGCGAGGTCAGGTAGTAAAGCGTGTTGGATGAGGTCACCTGATCGGAGATCTGCCAGTCGGTGGTCAGCCGTGTCCATTGATCGTCGTAATGCTGTCTGTCGTTCTCGATGTTGTAGTTCTTGTTTCGCAAGCCCTCGTGGTAGCGGCCGTTGATCAGCGGTACGCCAAAGTAATTCATGGGGCGCTGGTTGCCGCCGTCGTGGGCGAGGGTGAACGACAAGTCTTCGCTGGCCTGCCAGTGCAACGCACCGCTGAAGAACGTGCTTTGCGAGTCGCCGTTATCGATCCAGCCGTTACTGCGCAATTGATTAAGGTTCAGGCGATAGCTCAACTGGTCGGACAACGAGCCGCCACTGTCGAGCGCTGTCTGCTGGCTATCGTACGAACCGTAGCCAAGCCGCAGGTGGTTCTCGATATCGCCTTCGAAGGGCTTCTTGGGGATGACATTGATCACGGCGCCGGTGGCACCTTCCCCGTAAAGCACGGAGGCCGGACCGCGCAGTACTTCAATGCGGTCGATTGCCCAAGTGTCGACCGGCATGGTGACGGTGCCCATGGCGCTGTACATGCGGCTGCCGTCATACAACTGCATCACCGATCCCTGACCGGTGAACCCCCTCGCGGACAACGCCGTACCCCCATCGCCGGGCGTACCGATAGCCGTGATGCCAGGGCTGCGGGCCACGGCCTGCTGCACATTGGCATCACCGCGACTGCGCACTTCGTCGCCATCGAGAGAACTGGTGCTCGCCGGGGTCTGCAAGGCCGTTAGCGGCAGGCGAGAACCGGCGCTGTTGATGGAATCGAGGTGTTCTGCATTTTGCGACTGGGCCATAGCCTTGATCGTGGACGGAGCAAGCTCGACCTGTTCAGAGGCGTTTACGTAACCCGCGCTGCAGGCCAGCAGGCAGAGCGTTGTGGCGACACGTCGGGAAGGGCAAAGAGGGATGGTCATGGAGTGGAGGATCGCTTCGGCAGGCTGCGTTTAATGTTCTCCAAGTGTTATAACATAACATTTAGAGGTCGGCATATACGCTGCTGGGTCTGCAGATACGAGCAAGGCTCGCTATTCAATGACCGGTTTTTTAATCTGAAGCGACAGAAAGGCTGCGTTCTCCGGCAAACCACCACAGGGCGGCGGCAAGTTGCAGTCGGCAATCAGCGGGCTGCAATATGGGTCAGTAGCTAGCCCGGAACGCGGCCAGTGTCAGGCTCATCACAAGTCTTACCGAGAGGCTGCTGGCTGACCAATGCCCGGTTCTTATACGCGCTGTATCAGCGAGCTATTGTCAGCAATAACGCCAGCCTCACGCTCGGCGGGTCACGACCAGCTCCACCGCTGCAATACGGTCCACGTCCTCATACCCGTCTTCCAGCAATTCTTCGCCAAACACATCCGGGTCCAGTTCGCGATAGGTCCAGGCCAACGCCGCATGATTGATATCACCACGTACTGCTTCAAGGAACGGATCATGCTCGCCGACCATCGCTACCCCGGTGTACAGCACCAGCGAACCACCGGGTGTAAGGCGATCCAGCGATTCGCGCAGGATACGGACAGACAGGTCTGCGCCCAGTGCGTCACCGCCGTGGCGATAGGCTCGGCGTTTGGCGTCTTTCATGTACGGCGGGTTGGCGACGATCAGGTCAAAAGTGCCGGTTACGCCCGAGAGGATATCGCTCTGGCAGCACTCCACGTTTTCCAGCCCGGCCACCGCCGCGTTGGTCTGCGCGAAGTGCAGTGCCTTGGGGTTGATGTCGACGGCATAAACCTGAGCCTCAGGACGCGCCACCGCGATCAGCAAAGCGCCCGCGCCGGTACCACAGCCGATGTCCACGGCGCGGTTGATGGAGTGCGGCGTGTCGTGAATGTGGCGATTGATGGACTGTGCAAAGCGATAGGTATCAGGCCCGAAGAAGACCGAGTCTTCATCCGAGGTCGGAAACGCAGAATGCATCAGCAGCAAATCGTTCAGGCTTGAAAACCTGATCCGGCTCTTCAAGCCGTCGTCGTTACGCTCCAGAACACCGGCTTCGAGCAAACCTTGAGCCTCTGCCACAGGCAGCATGGACTCCGGTATCAGGCGGCTCCAGCCGAAAACATCTCGCAGCGAAGCGGCAATACGATTTTCCGGACGCTGATTGACGCGCTCGTGAGTGAGCGGCGTGGGTGTGATGAAGCGATAGCCGCTGGCTTTGAGGCGTTGCGCCAAGGCAATCAAGGCGGCGCGGTCAGGTAATGAAGCACTCATGCATGCACTCCTGTCATTCGCTCGGCCATGCTGCTGACAAACAGGCGAGTCGCGTGCAGTCCTGCGGCCGTTGCGTGCCTGGCCGGAGACATACTCTCGATGAGCGTGGACATCTTTTCGGACGCCGCCGCGGCCTCGAGTTTCATGTGCAATTCGCGTACGTCCGGATCAATGTCCGAGGCAGGACGGGTAAGCGCTGGTGCTGGCTGAGCACCGGTTTGAACGTTGCGAAAGCGTGAACGAAACGCCTCTGGCAGGCGTTTGCCAGTGGCTGGCTGGGCGCTGCCGTCCGACAGCCAGTCGCCCGCAATCCAGTCATGCACGAGTTGTTTTTCGTAGCCGTTGAATACCCCGAACATCGGAGCACCTGCGCCTTCGAACAGCTTCCAGAAGCGACTGTGGATGGGGTCTTCGTGGCGCTTGATCCAGCCACGGTTTTCCAGCACGGCCAGAAACTCCGGAATCTGATCGGGCGCTGCGAGCCATTCATTGACGGTCTTGCCGTCCAGACGGCAATAGTCCGAGTGCATGTGCTGACCGAAGGTCCGCTTGCGCTCGAGCATGGACACGACTTCCTGCTCCAGGTCGAACGACTGGATCACGGCGGTGGAGCCCATTCCCAGTTCATTCAGCCGGTAACCGTTGGCGACACGACGATAAAACTCGTCGCGTTCCTGTCCAACGGGCAGCAGTTCGATAACGCTCTGTGCGGCCTTGCGGGCATGACCGGTGCTGGCGTTATCGATGGTGACGTGCAACGTGAAGTAATAAGGGTCGATCCCCAACTCATTCAGTTCAAACGACGTGATCAACAAGTGCAGGGGCAATTGTTCGTAGCCCAGGTTGTAGCCAATGACCTCCGGCAGGTACTGCGCGCTCAGTTGCCCCAGCGACAGCTGGACGGCGCCTTGCAGATAGGCTTCATCGGGCAATGGGGCGCTGGTGTCGCAATCCAGGTCGGCGAGCAGTTTGCGATACAGCGATACGTGATTCTGCGCCTGTTCACCATCGCCCAGCTCTTCCAGATACGTGCGGATCAGGCCATGAAAACGGTAGTCCGCCCAATGTGGCAACAGCCCGTATAGCCATGCGCCGTCGACCAGTTTTGCTGGCGCGACATGCTGGATGAAATACATGGCCTGAGCCTTGTTCTTGAAAAAACGCCTCGGTTGACCTGTCCGACGTTGTTCCAGGTACTGCGCATATTGATCGGCGACGACCGTCACGTTCTGCTCCATCCATTGTTCAAGCGCCTCCGGCTGAGCCGGAAGGTCGCAGTTTTCCCGCTCTGCTCGAGCCAGGCAATGGTTCAGAAACGTGACCGCGTCATGTTGATGTTCTGGAGCTCGCTCGTTCATCCATGATTGATAGATGATTTTTGAACGGACTTCTTCAACGACGGTATTGACGACGGCAGTGCCGTTCATCACTTGAAGAGACGTCATGAAAATCGTACCTCAGCAGTTGAAATCGCGATGGACGCGGTCACGAATAACGTTCTGTTTTTTATAAAGCGCAGGGAAGTGAGTGCTGCGCCCCCCAGAAAATTCAGCGTATTTTGCAGAGGGCCGATAGATGGCGATTGTGCTCATTACAGAAAGGCGAACACAGGAGGCGGAAGGCAGCGTTCTGTTTTTATAGGCGCAGGCGCTGCCCCATGCTGATGGACAAAGGCAAGGCCATGATTCTGGAAATGCGCGGGGAGTCCTTCGACCAGGCGTTTGCAAAAGCGACCTTGCCAACACTTGGAAGAACATTTGGCGCATGCCAAGAAGCTGGCAGCTGCGCACGGTGGCGATGCCGCAAAAAAAGTGACCTGACCGCACTCACGTGACGTGAAGATGCCGCATGACCCAAAACGCTCTTATGAGGGATTGGGCCATGCGATTTTTATGTGCCTGTATATTGATTACTTTTTGGAAGTGGCTGCCTGCGCGCCGCCTTGTTTGGCGATGGCTGTCAGTTTCTCATCAGCGCCTTTTTCTTCTGCCAGTGTTTCACTCAACAACTTCACAGCCTCTTTCATATTCAGATGTGTGGCCATGGCGATGAGTGTGCCGTAAGCGGCGATCTCGTAGTGTTCGACTTTCTGGCAAGCACCGATCAACCCGGCGTCCAGAACTTCGCCTTTCTCGATCTCATCCAGCAACTCTTTGCTTTCTTCAATCAGGCCTTCCATCGCTACACACTTCATGCGCTTGAGTTTCAGGCCCTCAGCTTCTACCAACTGATCAATTCGCTCGATCTGCCCATTGGTTTCTTCCAAGTGTTTCTCGAACGCTTGAGCAAGCAGGGGATTCGTCGAGGCGCGCGCCAGCTTCGGCAGCGCTTTGGTAATTTGCTTCTCGGCGCTGTAAACATCCGACAGTTCGTGGATGAACAGGTCTTCTATCGTTGTACGAGCCATGCAGATAATCCTTTTTCGCAGATGAAGTTATCCACAGGCGAGGCTGAAGTTCAGCCCCGCTTGCAGGTGTTCAAAGGGCGTAACAGTGCAACTGGAGGCGTTGTAATCAGCGCTTGGGCAAATTGTTATCGAGCAGCGTTCCAACGCCGAAGACCTGGATGGCCATGACCACCTGAAAGCCTCTGCGCGCCAGGAGCGCTTGTGCTTCGAAAGCACGAAGCCCGTTGACGAATACTTTGTCTGTCAGTGCATGCTTGAACTCGCCATCAGGCGAGAGGTGCTTGCTGGAACGTGTTTGCTTCATGATCCTTTCTCCTGATCGCGATGTCAGAGTGCTTCTTGAAGGACGGCCCTTAGAAGGGCAATCCCTACAGATAAAAGCAGTTAAATATCTTTGCCCTGAACAAAACCGGAGCCAAGGTCAGCACCGGTAATGGGATTGGACTTCGGATCCGACTTGGTCCGTTCTGCCAACATTTGCAGAGCCTTTTCATCGTCGGCACTCAGCGTCACAGACGCAGAACCATCACCGCCATCGACTGCCGGCTTTGGCGACTCAACGAATTCCCACTCTTCGCCCTCGTTCCACGGGCCACGTATAGTTGGCTCACTTGGTTCACCGTGGGACATGTTGTAAAACTTGTTGGTGAACTCCGGCATGCCGGGCTGTTTTCCCTGCGGGAAGTTGGGCTGAATGGCGTGCAGGGCTTTTTCGAAGGACAACTGGTGAGCGATCTCGCGCGTCATCAGGAAGCCCAGCGCTTCTTTCACGCCCGGATCATCCGTGACGTTCATCAAGCGTTCGTAAACGATCTTGGCCCGTGCCTCGGCCGCGATGTTAGAGCGGAAGTCAGCCGTTGGCTCACCAATAGTGTCGATATAGCACGCGGTCCACGGCACACCGGCCGAATTGGTCAGCGGCGCGCCGGCACCGTAAAGCAGGCTGGTGATGTGTGAGTCGTTGCCGTTGCCATTGATGGCGCGGTACAGATCACCTTCTTTTTCGGTGCCTTCAGCCAACTGGCCTTTGGCACCCTTGTTGAGCATGACGATAATCGAGCCTACGATTTCGAGGTGGCTGAGTTCCTCGGTGGCGATGCTCATCAGCAAATCTTTACGGCCTGGATCATCTTCGCTCAGGCCTTGCGTGAAGTAACGTCCGGCGGCAGCCAGCTCACCTTGCGCGCCACCGAATTGTTCCAGCAGCAGATTGGCAAGCCCTGGATTGGGGCGAGCTACACGAACGGTATATTGAAGGCGTTTGTTATGAATGAACATGTCGTTTCCTCAGGCTTTGTCTCTTGGGAAGCGTTAACCCATATGAATGGGCTTGATTCAACGCAGTCACTGGGTAGGAGAGGGGAAGCCTGTGAACGTTGCTCATAACTTTTATTTAATGGGATGAGCGGTGCGAAAGACTGAGTTCAATAGAATTTCCACATTCGTGTAAAACCACTGTGTTTATAATTTATAACGCAATCGCCCGGAGACAGGCCTTCACAGCCTGTACGGACGCTGATGATAAAAAACTCGAAAAAAGTCGTTATAAACAAAGTCTATTAGTTAGTGTGGATGCTGATCCATCCATTTGAATATGCGTGCAAGGTGGCTACATGCTATCACTTAAATGATGGTGTTAATATTTTGAATTTTTTGAAAACGCTGCGATCTGTTTTTCGAGTCGACAAAGCAGGAGCAGCACAATGGCTGATGAAAAGCACTACCGTATCGATTACCTGCTGCATGGCAGTTACAAAACGTTCTATATAAGAGCGGGTGTCATGGACAATAAAGAGGCCTGGCACTGGGCATCGGTGGATGCGGGATTCGGTGCGATTCCCAAATACCGTTCTGATCCGGTACCCAAGCTGAGCAAACCCCAGGCTGAAAAGCTCGGGCTTTCGAACGTGGAATGGACCAGGGCGTGAAGCGTCCCCGGTTCACCGCGCTGTGACTCTCACCGTCGTGCGTTACGATGTCGCATGACGGTGAATGTAACCGATGCCTGCGGTTAATCGGCAAGCGACAACGCTTCCTCTTGCAGGCTCGCCGATCTGAAAACACTCGTTTGAATCAGCGCTGACGCCCGCGCGGCAACCCGCCTGCCCCCCATTCTGTCCCCCCTCCTTTTTTGCTTTGCTCACGTTTTATAGGGCTTTGCCGATAGCCCCGTTATGGAATGATGAGCTTCATTGAACTTCCCGAAAAGGCTTGGCTCTGAAGTGATGTCACATTGCCTCCATCTGAACGGGTGTGCCTGTTCGGCTTGGTAAAAACGACCCGGCACCTGTCGCGATGCGAAGAAAGGAGTTCTTTTTACCGTACCAGGCTCCCCTATCAAAAAGAGAACAGCATGAACATTCTTTCGCCTGGTATTTACCTCACCAATCGCCTGCGCTTCCCTGCCAAATTCGCTGTCCTGGCGATCATCATTGCCATACCGCTAATCGTTCTCGGGCTGCGAGTCTTCAATAGCCTGAACGCAAGCATCGATTCCATCTCGCAGGAACGCGTTGGCCGTGAGTACCTTCAGAGTGTGACGCCTGTTCTGCGGTTCTCCATGCTGCAGCGCGCGCTCACCAACCGCCTGCTCTCCGGCGACGCCTCTGCCGCTCAAGACCTGGCCAACAACCGTACGCAACTTGACGCTGCTTTTAATAGCCTGGCTGATATGGATGCTCGCCAAGGCGCCGCGCTGGAAACGGAAAGTCGCGTACAGCGCCTCCGCGAAAGCGCCCGTTCACTGATGGACAGCATCAAACCAGGCGGTTCAGCGGACGACGCGTTCATTCAATGGAATGACCAGTTAGCCCAGACGCTCAATTTTATTTACTACGTCTCGGCCACCTCGGGCCTGGTGCTGGACGAAGACTACGCATCGTTGTTCCTGATCGATCTGAGCACCATTCGCATGCCCAGAGAAATCAACGTCTCTGGCCAGATTCGCGGGATTACGGCTGGCCTGAGTACCGGTCAGGGCCTCAGCGCAACCATGCGCGGCTCACTGGAAGGGCTGCTGAAGATCGAACTGCAATTTCGTAGCGAGCTGGAGCAAAGCATTCGTCTGCTGAAGCGCCGCGCTCCTGAGCTCGCGGGCCATATTGGTGAGTCTATCGGCACTGCCACCACGGCAATGGACGGTTTTCGCAGCGACCTGCAAGCCTACGTCAAGGGCACCAACTTCTCAGCGGAGCAAGGCCAGGCATTGAGCGCTCGAGGTAACGCAGTGGTATCAGGCCTTTATAAAGCTCAGGACGATATCCAGACTGCACTGCAAAATGAATTGAATGCTCGCTATGACGCACTGTTGATACAGCGCGAAGTGGTGATAGGCATGTGTGTGATCATGGGGCTGTTGCTGCTGTACGCGTTCTTCAGCATCTACCGCGCTTTGCGCATGGCCATCGACAGCCTGCTGGGTGTCACTCGCCGTCTGGCTGAAGGTGATCTGGGCGCTCGCGTGCAAGTAATCAGCAAGGACGAAATAGCCGATATCGGTAACGGTCTGAACCTGATGGCGGAGGCTTTTGCCAGTTCCATCTCGCACATGGACCGTACATCCTACGAACTGTCCGACGTGGCGGCACGATTGGGGACGTCCATCGGTCTGGCCAAACAGTCGATGAACGCCCAGCAGGCCGAAACCGAGCAAGTGGCCACGGCCATCAACGAGATGACCGCCAGCGTCGCCGACGTGGCGCAAAACACCGAAGGTGCTGCATCGGCTGCGGATGAGGCGAATACGGCCTCGCGTAATGGCCTGCGCATCATGCATCAGGCGCACTCGACGATTCAGGCACTGGCCGAAGAAGTTGAAGTCAGTGCTCAGAAGGTTCAGGCGCTGGCCTTGCACAGCCAGTCGATTGGTGGCGTTATCCAGGTGATCAGCACCATTGCCGACCAGACCAACCTGTTGGCGCTCAACGCAGCCATTGAAGCCGCGCGCGCCGGTGAACAGGGCCGCGGCTTCGCGGTGGTGGCTGATGAGGTTCGCACGCTGGCTTCGCGTACTCAGGCGTCTACCGAAGAAATCCGCACCATCATTCAACAGTTGCAAAGTGCAACCGACGCTGCCGTTCAACAGATGCAAGCCGGGCAGCACAAGGCTCAAGCCTGTATCAGTGCCGCCAGCGAGGCATCGGGCAGCCTGTCGAGCATCAGTCAGGGCGTGGAGCGCATCGTTGAAATGAACACTCAGATCGCCAGCGCCGCGGTGCAGCAGCACGCAGTCTCCGAGGACATCAACCGTAACGTGATGGAGATCCGCAACAGTTCCGGAACCTTGATGCTGGGTATCGATAACAACGCAGTGACCGCCGAAGAACTGGCGCGGGTCGCGAACGACATGCGCAACGTCGTGGCGCGTTTCAAGTTGACTGCCTGACATGATCGGGGGCTCATGGCCCCCGATTTTCCACCCGGATCAGCGGCCGAATGTTGATTCGCATTTTTTGATCAAGTTTTGCTCATCCCCTGCCGATAGCTCTAGCGCGCGGGTTTGCTGTCCATAAAAACAAATCTTCAGCTCCTACAGTGCGCATAAAAAAGCATATTCAGGAGATTTTATGAACAGCAGTTTTGCGAATATCAGCGTCAACATGAAGTTGACACTGGGCTTTGGGACCGTTCTTTTCTTTACTGCCATCCTTGCCTTTGTTGGCTGGACGAGCCTCGACAAACTCATCAACCGTACCGACAGAATCGGCGATATCGCCCAACTCAGCAGCAACCTGACCAACCTGCGGGTCGCACGCTTGCAGTACATGCTCACCGATGGCGATGAAACCGCTGCGCAAACCATGCAGAGCAAACTGGACGTCTTCAAGGCACATCAGCAGTCGTTGCTGAGCCGCTTCACCAACCCGGTCAACCTGAAACCGATGAGTGATCTGGGTGAAGTGACCCAAGACTACGAAGCATCGCTGAACAGCATGCGTGCGGTTTACCGGGACAGCATCAAGGCACGTGCCGGGGTCACTTCCAGTGCTGCCGCTGCGACTCAGGCGGTTGATGCGCTGAGCGAGTCTGTCACGCGCATGGACCCTTCGGACCCGACCCGTTTCGATCTCGCGCAGTTGGTCAATACGGCCCGGCAGAACGTGTTGCTCGTGGGCAATGAAGTTCGAGGCTATACCAACACGCCTGATGAGAAGAGCGAGAAAGCCGCGTTCCAGCAACTGGACGCTGCCCTGAGCCAGCTCGACATGCTCAAATCCGCTTTGGGTGCCAGCAATGGCGCGCAGGTTGCCCAGCTTGAAACGGCACTTCGCAGCTACCGTACTTCCCTCGACGCTTTCAAGGCAACGGCACAGACAGCGGGCGATGTTCGCAAGGACCTGACCAGTCAGGGCGCGACCATCGTCAAGCTGGGAGAGCGGCTTTACGGGCTGCAGATGCAACTGGCCAAGGCTGATACCGACAGGGCACGTGAGCTGCAGATGGGCTGCGTGGTGTTGGTCATGCTGCTGGGCATCCTTGCTGCTGTCGTCATCACCCGTCAGATCACCCGTCCGTTGCGTGACACGATGGCAATCGTCGAGCGCATTGCTTCCGGTGACCTGACGCACACCGACGCCATCACCCGACGTGACGAGCTGGGCGTGTTGCAGCAAGGTATCCAGCGAATGGGCACCACCTTGCGCGAGCTGATTTCCGGTATTCGCGACGGCGTCACGCAGATCGCCAGCGCGGCTGAAGAGCTGTCGGCGGTCACCGAACAGACCAGCGCCGGGGTCAACAGCCAGAAAGTCGAGACCGATCAGGTCGCCACGGCGATGCAGGAAATGTCCGCCACTGTTCATGAAGTGGCGCGCAATGCCGAACAGGCATCCGTTGCGGCCTCCGATGCCGACCAGCAGGCTCGCGATGGCGACAAGGTCGTAGGCGAAGCCATTGATCAGATCGAAAAACTGGCGGCCGAAGTGGTTCGTTCGTCCGATGCGATGAGTGTACTGGAGCAGGAAAGCGACAAGATCGGCAAAGTCATGGACGTGATCAAAGCGGTTGCCGAACAGACCAACCTGCTTGCGCTCAACGCCGCCATTGAAGCGGCGCGAGCCGGAGAGGCGGGACGCGGTTTTGCCGTGGTCGCCGACGAAGTTCGTGGTCTGGCTCAACGTACCCAGCAGTCCACTGAAGAAATCGAAGGCCTGGTCGCTGCGTTGCAGAACGGTACTCGTCAGGTGTCGGGCATCATGCTGGGCAGCCGTGCGTTGACCGACAACAGTGTCGAGCTGACCCGCAAGGCCGGCACCTCACTGGAAAACATCACCAAGACCGTGTCGAACATTCAGGCGATGAACCAGCAGATCGCCGCAGCCGCCGAGCAACAAAGCTCGGTCGCGGATGAAATCAGCCGCAGTATCGTCAACGTTCGCGACGTGTCCGAGCAAACAGCAGAAGCCAGCGAAGAAACCGCAGCGTCCAGCGTCGAACTGGCCCGCCTGGGTGGCCAGCTGCAAATGATGGTCAGCCACTTCCGGGTGTGATGAGGGCTGCACACCAACGCAAAGTCCTGAACAGCCCGGAAAATGGGGCTTTCAGGCTTCTGCCCGTAGGGCGTGGGAGGGAGCTTGCTCGCGAAGAGGCCGTTACAGCCCCCGGAAATAGCGAGCTTGGACTAACGTTTTCGTGAGCAATGCGTATCGCCCTCCTGGTCCCTCAGGAATCTATACTTCGCCTGATGTGACAGTTTTAGCCCCGTTTTTCGGGGTCTTCCAGACGTGTGTATAACGCTGAGGCTCCAGCGTCGCACAACAGTTATAACGATACCTTGGTATATATAACCCATACTGACAGATAAACATGACCTACTTTTGCAGGTTATATCTATTGTTCAAATCCCTATAAGCTTTACCTCATTATCCGGCAGCCCTTCGTGCCCTTTATTTGTATTCGCTGAACGCCCGTCTGCTTATCAAGCCGGCTGGGCTGTGCCTGTGCAGCCGATTCGAGGTGAGCAATGCATTCTATATTTGAATTCGGTAAAAGCCTGCGGGCGCCCCGTTTTGTAAAACACGGCGCGCGTAATACCTATTGGGCCGATGCTCTGTGTCTGGCGCTGCTGGCGTTGTTCATCGGTCTGGTGCTGTATGGCGCGGGCCAGATGATGCAGCCCATTGATGTGCTGACTTCAAACCCGGTGAGTCTCGACCCCGCGCACTTGCCCGAGTACGCATTGCGCACCACGCTGCGCATGTTCATCGCACTGGCTGCGTCGTTGATCTTCACGTTTGTTGTGGCCACGCTGGCGGCCAAAAGTCGCAAGGCCGAACAGGTGATTATTCCTGCGCTGGATATTCTTCAGTCGGTGCCGGTACTGGGGTTTCTGACGTTCACGGTCACGTTCTTCATGGGCCTGTTTCCCGGTCGGCAACTGGGTGTCGAATGCGCAGCCATCTTTGCCATTTTCACCAGCCAGGCGTGGAACATTGCTTTCAGTTTCTATCAGTCGTTGCGCACAGTGCCGAGCGACCTGAGCGAAGTCAGCCGTCAGTTCGGCCTCTCGTCCGTGCTCCGTTTTACCCGGCTGGAACTGCCGTTCGCCATTCCCGGGCTGGTCTGGAACATGATGATGTCGATGTCCGGTGGCTGGTTTTTCGTGGTGGCCTGCGAGGCGATTTCCGTGGGTGACACCACTGTCAATCTGCCGGGCATCGGTTCGTGGCTGGCGCTGGCCATCGAGCAGAAAAACCTGATGGCCATCGCTTGGGCTGTGGGTGCAATGGCGCTGGTGATTCTGGCCTACGACCAATTGTTGTTCCGCCCGATTGTCGCGTGGGCGGACAAATTCCGCTTCGAGCAAACCGCTTCGTCGAAGCGTCCGCGCTCCTGGGTGTACAGCTTGCTGCGACGCTCTCGTGTGGCGCCTATGCTCGGCGCACTGCTGGCTGCTCCGTGGAAGGGGCTGATGCTGATTGACTGGCGTGTGCTGTCGACCGTCTGGAAGGTCAAGCCCACCCCAGGCGTTGCACGAGTGATCGACTACCTGTGGCTGGGGCTGGTCATGGCCGGATGCCTGGCCGGCAGCGTCTACCTGTTCCGGTTTATCGAGGCATCGCTGGGTTTGAGCGACATGGCCACGGCCTTTGGCCTGGGCCTGGCGACCATGTTGCGGGTGATCGTGTTGATTGTGATCGCCAGCCTGATCTGGGTGCCGATAGGGGTCTGGATCGGCTTGCGTCCGGTGTGGGCCGAGCGGTTGCAACCGGTTGCGCAATTCATGGCCGCCTTTCCTGCCAACGTGCTGTTTCCGTTTGCAGTGATCGCCATTGCCGGTCTGCACCTGAATCCGGACATCTGGCTCTCGCCGCTGATGGTCCTCGGAACCCAGTGGTACATCCTGTTCAACGTGATCGCCGGGGCCAGTGCATTGCCGACTGATCTGCGTGAGGCCGCCTCGATGTTCAACATGCGCGGCTGGCAATGGTGGCGTCGCGTGGCCTTGCCGGGGGTGTTCCCTTACTACGTCACCGGGGCGCTGACAGCCTCGGGTGGCTCGTGGAACGCCAGTATCGTCGCTGAAGCGGTGTCCTGGGGCGATCAGCATTTGCAGGCCGCAGGTCTGGGTTCGTACATCGCCAACGCGACACAGGCAGGGGATTTTCCACGCGTCGCATTGGGCATCGTCGTCATGTCGATCTTCGTGATCGCGTTCAACCGGTTGCTGTGGCGCCCGCTGTACGGGTTTGCCGAGCGACGTCTGAGCCTTGTGTGATTTTGTGTAAGGGAGGGCGGCATCATGATGGCTGTCGAAACGCGTTGCCTGGTGGATGTTCAGAAAGTTCGACACGTGTATGGCACAGGCAGCAAAGAGCGCCTGGTGCTGGAAGACGTGACGCTGCAACTCAACGAGAACGAAATCGTCGGCCTGCTGGGCCGGTCAGGCTCGGGCAAGTCCACGCTGCTGCGCTCCATCGCCGGGCTGGTGGTGCCGACCGAGGGCGAAGTGAATTTTCCTCGTCGCTCGCAAGGGCGGGCGATGTCCGTGGGCATGGTGTTTCAGAGTTTCGCCCTGTTCCCGTGGCTGACGGTGCTGGAGAACGTCGAAGTCGGGCTTGAGGCGCAGCGCGTTCCGGCGGCCGTACGTCGCAAGCGCGCACTGGCGGCCATCGACCTGATCGGCCTTGACGGCTTCGAGAGCGCCTACCCCAAAGAACTTTCCGGGGGCATGCGCCAGCGAGTGGGCATGGCGCGTGCGCTGGTGATCGACCCTGACGTGCTGCTGATGGACGAGCCCTTTTCCGCGCTCGATGTGCTGACCGCTGAAACCCTGCGCACCGACCTGCTGGACATGTGGAGCGAAGGGCGCATGCCCATCAAGTCGATCCTGATGGTGACGCACAACATTGCCGAGGCCGTGTTGATGTGTGATCGCATCCTGCTGTTCTCCTCCAATCCGGGACGGGTGATCAGCGAGATCAAGGTCGACCTGCCGCAGCCGCGCAATCGCCAGGACCCGATCTTCCGGGCGCTGGTAGAAGAAATCTATGTGCTGATGACCCAGGACCACGATGCAGGCGAAATCCGTCAGGGCGTATTCCCCGGAACAGGCCTGGGCATGGTCTTGCCACAGGTCTCCACCAACGCGCTGGCCGGTTTGATCGAGGCGATTCATGCGCCGCCTTACAGCCTCAAAGCCGACCTGCCGGAGCTGGCCAGTGCGCTGCATTACAACGCCGACGAGCTGTTCCCGATTGCCGAGGTCCTGCAATTGTTGCGCTTTGCGGAACTGAAAGGGGGTGACATCCGCCTGTTGCCGGCGGCGAATCGCTATGCGTTGGCGGATGTGGATGAGCGCAAGCAGCTATTCGCCCAGCACTTGCTGAGCTTCGTGCCGCTGGTGGCGCATATTCGACGGGTGCTGGATGATCGTCCCACGCACACGGCGCCCGCACGGCGTTTCAGGGATCAACTGGAAGACTTCATGTCTGAAAGCGATGCCATGCAAACCCTGAACGCCGTGACGCAATGGGGCCGTTACGCCGAGCTGTTCGCCTACGACGAACTGGCCGATCAGTTCAGTCTGGATAACCCGTCGTAAGGTTTGTACGACATACTCTGCGGGCCTTTTGAAGAGCGAGATGGTGCAGATGGACGAGCCGGAATCCTGCAGCAAGGCTGCGATGGCAGTCAGGTGGATCGCGTTGCTGGCGCTGGCGCTGGTCATCGCGATTGCCGACACGTTGACCGATCTGGAAATCGCGGTGGGGGTGTTCCAGATCGCGGTGGTGCTGCTGGCCGTCAGGCTTTTGCCGGTCAGGGGCGTTATCGCTGTCGCGTCGGTGTGCATGGTGCTGACGGTGGTCAGTTACGAGATGACCACTTCCAGAGGCAGTGAAGCGTCCGGGCTGATCAATTGCATTATCAGCCTGGCCGCCATCGCCATCACGACCTGGCTGGCGCTGCGCATGGCGCGGGCGATCCGAACCGTGCATGAAGCGCGCTCGCAACTGGCCCGGATCGCACGGGTCAACCAGTTGGGCGAGCTTACGGCGTCTATCGCCCATGAGGTCAATCAACCGCTGTCCGCCATCGTCATCAGCGGCAATGCCTGCCAACGCTGGCTGGCCGCCGACCCTGTGAATCTGGACAAGGCACGGCAGGCCGTCGAGCGCATGATGAGTGATGCGAACCGCGCCGGCGATATCATCGTGCGTGTTCGCGCTCTGGCGAAGCGCTCCTCGACCCACAAAGAGTGGATCAGCGTGGCTGACACGGTGGCTGAAATCGTGGCGCTGGCGCACAGCGAGATAGACGGGCAGGGCGTGGCGCTGACGGTGGACGTTCCGGAAGGCCTGCCGCCGCTGCTCGCGGACCGGGTACAGATCCAGCAAGTGCTGCTGAACCTGATGCTCAACGGTGTGGATGCGATGAAGAAAGTCGAGCCGGATCAGGCGCAACTGGAGGTTCGGGTCGACTGGCGTGAGGGCGGCGATATCGGGTTTGCGGTGCGCGATAACGGCATCGGTGTACAGCCGGAACATGTTCACCAGCTTTTCGATGCGTTCTACACCACCAAGGACGAGGGCATGGGGATTGGTCTGGCGATCAGCCGGTCGATCATCGAATCTCACGGCGGACGCATCTGGGTCACACCCAACCCGTCAATGGGTGCTACGTTTCATTTCACGCTGCCCACCGGAAAGATGGAAACCTGATGAAGACACACACCGCAGAGCCGCAGGCCGAAGAGCCGATCATCTACGTGATTGATGATGATCTGTCGGTCCGTTCTTCACTGGAAGACCTGTTGGCCTCGGTCGGGTTGCGCAGCCTGCTGTTCGGCTCGACCCGGGAGTTTCTGGACGCTTCTCGCCCTGATGCGCCGGGTTGCCTGATTCTGGACATCCGCATGCCGGGCATGAGCGGCCTGGACTTTCAGGAACATATGGCCCGGTCAGGCATTTTTCTGCCGGTCATTTTCATCACCGGGCACGGCGACATCCCCATGTCGGTAAGGGCGATGAAAGCCGGCGCCGTGGAGTTTCTGACCAAACCTTTCCGTGAGCAGGATCTGCTGGATGCCATTCAGCAAGGGCTGGCTCAGGATCGCAACCGTCGTCAGAACGCCGCCGTCGAGAGTGAATTACAGCGCCGTTACGCCAGCCTCAATCAGGGCGAGCAGCAGGTGATGGACCTGGTGGTCAGCGGTCTGCTGAACAAACAGATTGCCGCTCGACTGAACGTGAGTGAAATCACCGTCAAGGTCCGACGCGGCTCGGTCATGCGCAAGATGGAAGCCGACTCGCTGGCCGATCTGGTCAAGTTCGCCGAGCGGCTTAAAGAGCTTCATTGATCAACTGCGTGCCGACACCGCTCTTTCCGTATGCTCCCGTTGGTAAAGCCCTGCGTCAAAACTTTACGCCGCGCGGTGTGTTCGACTCATTCACCCACTGCGGCAGCACATAGTTGCGTACGACATACAGCGAACCCTCTTCGCTCAGGTGCCCTGAATCGATCTGCAGCAGTGATTGGCTGTCTGCCAGGCGCACCCGACAGGCATCGGCGATGCACAGTTTGTCGATCAGCGACACGTACTGGATACCGGCCGACGCCGCCAGTTCGCGGGCGACCTGATCGGTTGTCATGAGGCTGCGGTCCAGCGCCGGGTCGCTGATGTGCGACCCGGTCAATCCCCAATGGCGGTTGGCGATCACGCTGGGCAATGACGGGTTCCACTGCGGCACCGGGCCGATCAGCACGATATGTCTGACGCCAAAGCCTTTGAGGCGGAGCGCGATCCGCTGCCAGTCAGTCTTGTCGTGCCCGTCCTTCTGCGCGATGACGACAATGTCGGGGCGCAATCGCTCAATGCCTTGCAGTGCGATCCTGTTGGAGTAGTCACAGGTTTTGCTGACCGCCGACGCCCGTCCTTCATGATCGCTGAGGCCGGGACGGCAACTGGCAGAGGCCACCTGATAGAACGGCGTGCCGCTGGCCAGCCCTGTGCGCAGGCCGAGCGACAGCGCCTGCGCGTGGGAGTCACCCCACAGGAACACACCGCCAACACCCCGCTGACGGGTGCAGGTCTCGTCAATGCCGGTCTGCCCGCGCTGGGTCATGGCGGAAAACGCATCACACTTCAGCCAATAGGGTTCGTACAGGTTGTGCTGGCGATCAACGTACTCCTGAATGAAATGCGCTTTGTCCGAAACGCTGATCGGACGCAGTGGCGACACCACGCCACGGCTCGTGCCTATCCAGGTTCCACTCACGAACACCAGAGCGATCAACGTGGCAAATCTCCAGCTACCCGCGCGCGTACGCGTACACATAGGTTGCTCGATCAGTCGCCACGAGATCAGACCCAGTGTCAGCGCCACCACCATGCCCGCCAGCACGTTATGCATCTCTCCCAGCCAGCCGGCATAACTCATCCACACCACCACCGGCCAGTGCCAGAGGTACAGCGAATACGACAGCTTGCCGAGCCACTGCGACAGCGGGTTGCCGGTCAGCAGCGAGTCGTTGCGTGCGGCGGTGATCACCGCGAAAGTCCCCAGCACCGGTAACAGCACCAGATACCCCGGCCACGTGTCCTGCACCGACAGCAGAAAAAAACCGGCCACGATCATCGCCAGCCCGGTATTTTCCAGCACGCGCTGCTGTAACGGCCTGAGTTGCAACGGGAACAGGCACGCCACGCCGCCCGCCAGCAATTCCCATGCGCGTGCCGGCAGCAGATAAAACGCGGCCTCCGGCACCTGCGACGAGGCAACGACGCACAGCACACACCCCGTCAGGCATCCGCCCAGCACCCACCAGCGCAGGTTATGCAGCGCGATAAAGCGGCTGAGGATCAACAGCGAAATCGGGTACAGCAGGTAAAACTGCCATTCGACCGACAGCGACCACGTGTGCAACAGCCATTTTTCATGGGCGCTGGCGGTGAAGTAACCGGCTTCGCGCCAGTAAACGATATTGGAAACGAACCCCAGGCTGCTGGCCACATGGGTGCCCAACGCGCTGTAGTCCAGCGGCAGCAGGTAAAACCAGCCCAGCAGCAAAAGGCTGAAACACAGCGCCGCGAGTGCCGGAACGATGCGTCTGGCCCTGGAGCCGTAAAACGTCGCCAGTCTGAACTGGCCACTCCTCAAACCGCGCATGATGATCCCGGTGATCAGGTACCCCGAAATCACGAAGAACACGTCCACACCCGCGAAACCGCCGGGCAGCCAGGCGGGGTGGAAGTGGAACAGCAATACGGCAATCACCGCGATGGCGCGCAGTCCGTTGATGTCTTTTCTGAAGTCCATGAGAGCGCCGGTTGTCGGAGAAACGATGGGAGAAGGGCGGATGTCCGATGCTGCTAGACCACGTGGCCTGAAACGGGCTTTCGGGCGGTCATCGCATAGCCGATGGCCAGGCCGGCAAACAGGTTCGCGACCGCGACCTCGAACATGTCGGTGGTCCAGCTGATCAGGCACCAGCAAAAAACGACTGTCAGCAGCATTCGACCGGTGCGGGTCGGGTCATCGATCAATGTGAACAGCAGCAGAATCTGCAGCGCATACAGCAGCAGCCCAAGCACGCCCAGCATCGCCCACAGGTACAGGGCAGAGCTGTCCATACCGAGCAATACGTCGGCACCCTCAACCGGGAATATTCCCATGGTGCTGCCGACCATTCCGAAGCCTGCGCCTGTGATCATCCAGCCTTCCCGGCGCATGGCGTTGATCAAATTGGGCCAGGTGTTGATCTGCCGGTCATACAGCGAGGCCATCGAGCCGCCGTTACTGATCGCGTACGCATCAAGGTTGGAAACCTGCCCCCACATCGGCAGCAACAAGCCGACAAACACCACCACCACGCTGATAATCCGACAGGTCCAGCTCATCCGCCTGAGCCACAGCAGGCCGATGGTTGCGGCAAAGGCAGCGGCGGGCGCTTTGCTGGTGGTCAGCACGATGGCGTAAAGCGCCACGGCAACTGACAACGTGATGAGCAGGCGTGAACGCAGGAACATGAACAGGTACAACGTGTAAAAGGCGATCATGATCGACAGCACATTGGACACGCGGGCAAAACCGGCGATGCGGTCCGATTCGTCGGCGCTCCATGTGGTATTGGCGCTCAATTCGGTTCCACCCATGTTGTAGCTGTAACCCTTCCACGGCACCGAGATGAACGTGTCCAGCGCAATCCCCAGCAATGACGCCAGCAGGCAGAACACGATGGCCTGGCACAACAGCGTTCGGCGATGCAGCAGGTGTTTCCCGCAAACAAGGCCAAACAGCAACGGGCTCAAAGCGAACAGGCTGAACGCCAGGTTTTGGACACTGGCGCGATGAAGCATGGCCAGCAGGCCGGAAATCAGCCACAGGATCACGAATGTCCAGAACAGCGGCCCGGCCTTGAACGTGCGCAACTCAAGCACGGCCAGCAGAATGCAGGCCACCTTGGGCAGGTAGAGCAGAGGGCCTATGCCTGCCTGATCGAAATAAAAGCGCAAGGCCCCGGAAAAGGTCTCGACCAGAATCAGGCTGATCGCGACCCACACCACGACCGTCGACGTGTCGATGGACAGGATGGAAGGGCCGGCATCGGCACTGCGCGCGGGGTTGAACGCCATGAGGGTTGCCTTCTGAAACGCATCGGGGGGAATTGCGCGGACAAAGCTACCGCCCGACGCGAAAACGGGCGCGTCGATTCAGTGAGGCTTTAGGAGGTGAAGACAGGTCTGGAGCGAATGCTCGCAACGGCATGACAGGGTGTATATCAGTCGTTGTCAGGCGAACTGTCAATTAATGAGTCGAGATTGTTTGGAGTATCCAGCAGACACGCCCGGGCCGCTAACGCGCCCTTTGGGCAGAAGCCCTGGTTATGGGCTTCTCGAGGCTTGCGTACAGCGATGAGCGCAGAGCGTGGGAACGAGCGTCCGACGCTCGGACATCTCTCGACCCACGCTCCAGATTTCATCCCGTCACGGGTACTTGCGCTTGTCTGGCGCTGGCGGGAAGTACTGGTACAGCCAGGTCTCGCTCAGCGTGCGGTCCGCCGTACGGATGAACATGCGCATTTCAACCGGCTCGACCGAGTCGCTGTCCGGCACCCAGTCAAAGGTGATGCGATAACCCTTGATGTCCGGCAGCACAAGGATATTGAAGTCCTGCACCTTGCCGTGGGTGACGGTGACGATAGGCTCGATGCCCGTGCCTTCCGGCAGACGATCCAGACCGCCGCCGTTGAAGTCCACCGCAAAGCGGCGCGCCCAGGTTTTCGGGTAGTGCTCGCCCGGTGCCCAGCCTTCCAGGAAACCGCCCATGCCCGAACGCGTGGCGTGGACCTGAGCCAATGGCGTACTGACCGGTGGCAGCGGGCTCCAGAACAGCTTGTAGCCGTAGTTCATCGAGTCACCGGCCTTGACCGGTGTCTTTGGCGTCCAGAACACCACGATGTTATCCATCGTCTCGCCGGTGGTCGGCAGTTCCAGCAGGCTGACTTCGCCTTCGCCCCACGACGTAATGGGTTCGACCCACAGGCTTGGGCGTCGGCTGTACCAGACCACGGTGTCCTGATAGCTGGAGAACTCGTGGTCGCTCTGCACCAGGCCGAAGCCTTTCGGGTCCTTGTCGGAGAACGCGCTGAATTGCGGTTTGACCGGGTTGTTCAACGGACGGCAGATCCACTCGCCGTTGCCGCGCCACATGGACAGGCGATCCGAGTCATGAATCTGCGGGTGAATGGTGTCGCACATGCGGCGCTCGTGAGTGCCGCAGCTAAACATGCTGGTCATCGGCGAGATGCCCAGTTGCTGGATATCGGTACGGGCGTTGACGTGCGCGTCGATTTCCATGACCACCTGGCCGGCCTGGCAGTCGATGTCGAAACGGTAGGCGCCGGTCGCGCTGGGTGAGTCGAGCAGCGCGTACACCACGAAGCGGGTCGCGTTCTTGTCCGGCGTTTCAAACCAGAACTTGGTGAAGTCGGGAAACTCTTCCTGACGCTTGGCGTAACTGTCGATCGCCAGACCACGGGCCGACAACCCGTACTGCTTGTTGCTGTCCACAGCCCGGAAATAGCTGGCGCCGAGGAACGAGACGACGTCATTGATGGCGATTTCAGGCGCCTTGAACAGCTTGAAGCCGGCAAAGCCCAGGTCGCCCTTGACCAGGTTCTTGTCGATGCCGCTGCTTTCGTAATTGAACAGGTCATGACGGAAATGCACTTCCCGCGCCTGCTTGTTTTTCGGGTCGACGCTGTACATCCGCACCGGGGTCTTGAAACCCATGCCGACGTGGAAGAAATGCACGTCCAGCTGGCCGTTGACGTCTTTCCACAGCGAATGGTTCGGGTCGTAGCGAATGGCATTGAATTGCAGCGGCGTCATGTTTGCCAGCACAGGTGGCAACACTTGCTTGTTGCTCACATAGCCTTTACTCGCGAGCTTCTTGGCATGGGCTTGCAACTCTGCAAAATCGAAATGCTCGATCTCGCCATCGGCCGCTGCAGCCAGTGCTCGAGCAGCGAAAAGCCCTGAAGCCGACACGCTGCTGTAAGCGGCCAACGCCATGGACGCTTTCAGGAGATTTCTGCGATTCATAAGGGTGAAGCCTCTGAGTAATTCTGTGCGTCCTGCACAAAAAATGGCGCGCCAACGACTCCTTGCCGAACGCAAACTACCCACAACAGATAACAAAGACGAGATCCGGTTCGGAAATCGGCCGAAAAAAAATGCCTTTCACGCGCAATGATTACGGCGCAACGCTGCAAAAAAGGGCGAATTTCAGGCAGTTGGCGGCTGGCCGGATTCGTCCATCGCCGCGCCGCTCAAGGCTTCCAGACGAGCCGGGGGCGAATGGCTGATTGAGGCGGAATCTCCTACGGGCATCGAGAATTAATTCCGCTACGCAATATTCAGCAACCATTTTGCTGGCGTTCGTGCCGAGGGAGTTTGTCCGTTTTCGGGTTTATTCGGGTGCCGATGCACAATTGCGGCCCGAGCGTCCGCTTACAGCAGGCTGCGTTATTACCGCTATATTGCATTCGTTCAGCGAATAGTCCTGACGAAAGTTTCACTCTGCGTGTTATATCGTAACGCTATGATGCGCTGGCGTTCTCATGCCAAAGCAGGGCTCTGTCACAGGGTAATAATCAGTGGGTTCCGGGGTAGTTGATGCGGGTTGATCTGGATGAGCATGCAGGCCTGGAAGGCCTGCCGCGTTTTCAAATGGCGATGCAGCAGGTCAAACGCCTTGGGCGGTTGATGTACCTGACCGGTGGCGCAGGCGCCTTCGGGCTGTTGCTGGCGCTGTCCATCGATCTGTTTTCTCCTGGCTCCCTGTGGATGGCCGTGTTGGGCAATGCGGCGGCCGCGCTGCTGTTGCTGACCGCAGCGTTGCAGTCGGCCAGGCACGTGGCCATGTGGCGGGCGCGTGCGTTGAGCGCATTCGTCAACGGTGAACCGGCTGAGGCCGCGCAGCTTCCTGATGAAGGCGGCTGGTACGAGCGCCTGCTGACCCGGCTGAGCGATTCGGGTGAGGCGCTGATCAGGCACATCGGCTCATCGACGCTGTGGCTTGCGGGCTGGGCGGTGCTGGCATTGATCGTCATTCGTGCCTTCTGGAACCTGGTGCTGCTCGGCACGGAGCTCTCGGCGATGAGCAGCCTGGCGGGTAGCGTGATGTTGCTGCTGGCGTTCGGACTGCTGGTCATCGAGCGGCAATTGAGTAGCGAGCCGGCGGGCCAGTCGCCGGAAGCCGGACCGCTGGCGCAACTGTTCCGCATGACCATTGCCGTGATGTTGATCGGCGCGCTGTGTCTGTTCTTCGCCAGCGCCGACAGAGTCTGGCCTGTGCGACTGGCCGTTCTGACCGGCCTGCTGCCTATGGGCGTCGCACTCGAGTTCCTGTTGCGTGCGGCCTTGTCGGTCTTCAGCCCGCGTAATCCTCGTATCGAGCCGCGTCTGCTGGCCAGCAGTTTTATCGCTGACCTGTTGCGCTGGCCGCCACGTCCGCTCATGGCCTTGCAGCACGAACTGCACAATCGCTTTGGCATTGATCTGCGTCAGATCTGGGCCTTTACCTACATGCGCCGCGCCTTTTTGCCGGTGCTGGCTGTCGTGGCCGCATTGGGCTGGGCGTTGAGCGGGGTGCATGAAATACCGATGCAGGGGCGAGGCATCTATGAGCGCTTCGGCAAGCCGGTCGAGGTCTTCGGGCCTGGGCTGCATGCAGGCCTGCCGTGGCCGTTCGGGCGTGTTCTGGCGGTGGAAAACGGCGTGATTCACGAGCTGGCGACCAGTGTCTCCGCAGCCGACGCTGCGGAGCAGATACTGGACCCGGCTGAAGGGCCGCCACCGAACAGCGCCAACCGTTTGTGGGATGCCAGCCATATCAACGAAAAATCCCAAGTCATTGCCAGCAGTGCCGGCGACAAGCAGAGCTTTCAGATCGTCAACATGGACGTGCGTTTCGTCTATCGCATCGGCCTGACGGACTCGGCAGCGATGGCCTCGACCTACAACAGCGCCGATATTCCAGCCCTGATTCGCAGCACGGCCAGTCGGGTTCTTGTGCATGACTTTGCATCGCGCACGCTCGATGAACTGCTCGGCGAGCAGCGCAGCGGCTTGGCCGATGACATTGGCAAGGCCGTGCAGGCTGACTTGAAGCGTCTGGACAGCGGCGTCGAGCTGCTCGCCACGGTGGTCGAGGCGATTCACCCGCCAGCCGGCGCAGCCAATGCTTATCACGGCGTGCAGGCTGCGCAGATCGGCGCGCAGGCGTTGATAGCCCGCGAGCGCGGAGCGGCCAGCGACAAGGCCAATCAGGCTCAGCTCAATGCCAGCGTCGCCCGCGATCAGGCCACAGCCGGTGCGCGTGAGGTGATGGCTACGGCGCAAGGCGCAGACCTGCGTTTCAGCGCCGAGCGCCAGGCCTACGCCAAGGCCGGGCAGGCCTTCCTGCTTGAGCAATACCTGGCGCAACTCACCGAAGGGCTGGGCAACGCCAAGCTGTTGATACTGGATCACCGTCTGGGCGGCGATAACGCGCCGACCATCGACCTGCGTTCTTTCACCCCACCGGCAGACCCAACGGCGCCGCGTAAAGCCGTTCAGTAAGGAGTCGTCCCTTGAGTCTGTTTCATCATCATCACGATCACAGCGACCACGAAGGCCACGACAGTCACGGGCATGGCGGTCATGGGCATCACCATCATCATCACGAAGCCGCCGGACCGGCGAGCTTCCCATGGCGACGGGCAAGTCTGGCCGCCGTGCTGATCGCCTTTGCCATCGCCGCCGCCAGCCTCGTACAGGTACGTTCGGGCGAGGCCACGGTGGTGACACGCTTCGGTAATCCGTCCCGCGTTCTGCTGGAGCCGGGCTTGAACTGGCGCTGGCCTGCGCCGTTCGAGGCGACCATCCCGGTGGATCTGCGCCTGCGCACCACGTCCAGTGGCTTGCAGGATGTCGGCACCCGCGACGGTCTGCGCATCATCGTTCAGGCCTATGTGGCGTGGCAGGTGCAGGGCGATGCGGCCAATGTGCAGCGCTTCATGCGCGCCGTGCAGAACCAGCCTGACGAGGCCGCCAGGCAGATCCGTACTTTTGTCGGCTCGGCGCTGGAGACCACGGCGAGCAGCTTCGACCTGTCCAGCCTGGTGAATACCGACGCCAGCAAAGTAAACATCACGGCTTTTGAAAACCAGCTGCGCCAGCAGATCGATCAGCAGCTGCTGGCGACCTACGGTGTGCGCGTGCTGCAAGTCGGCGTCGAGCGTCTGACCCTGCCGTCGGTGACCCTCAACGCCACGGTGGACCGCATGCGCGCCGAGCGAGAAACCATCGCCACCGAGCGCACAGCCGTGGGCAAGCGCGAGGCGGCGCAGATACGCTCGGCGGCTGAGCGCGATGCGCGCATCGTTGAAGCGGATGCCACGGTCAAGGCCGCCGATATCGAGGCGCAATCACGCGTCGAGGCCGCGCAGATTTATGGCCGTGCTTACGCCGGTTCGCCACAGTTGTATAACCTGCTGCGCTCGCTGGACACACTCGGCACCATCGTCACGCCGGGCACTCGCCTGATTCTGCGGACCGACGCCGCGCCGTTCCGCGTGCTGGTCGACGGCCCGCCGACGCTGGACGGCAAGAGCGGAACACAGCCATGAGCGAGCCAGTGGCGCAACGGCCGACGGTGAATAGCCCGTGGTTGCAGGCCAGTCGTCTGGCGTTTATCGGGTTGTACGGCGTGACCTTGCTGGCGGCGCTTGGCTGGGTGACGTCAAACGTACGAGAAATCGATCCGCAAAACCGTGCAGTGGTCATGCGTTTCGGTGCGCTTGAGCGGGTGCAGAACGCCGGCCTGCTGACCGCCTGGCCGCAACCGTTTGAACAGGTGGTGTTGCTGCCCTCGGCTGACCGCGTGATCGAGCGTCGGGTGGAAACCTTGCTGCGCTCGCCTGCTGCGTTGAAAGCAGATGAGATTGCGACCCTGTCGGCTCCGATGAGCGATGCACTGGCGGGGTCGGGTTTTCTGTTGACCGGCGATGCGGGCGTCGTGCAACTGGATGTAACCGTGTTCTACAAAGTGACTGACCCAAGGGCCTTTGTCTTGCAGGGCGATCACGTGCTGCCCGCGCTGGACCGACTGGTCAATCGCAGCGCCGTGTCGCTGACTGCCGCGCGGGACCTGGACACCATTCTGGTGGCCCGGCCCGAGCTGATCAGCGCTGACAGTCAGGCCGCCGAACGCCGTGAACGGCTGCGCGGCGATCTGGTTCGCGGTATCAATCAGCGCCTGGCGGAACTCGATGCAACCGGCATGGGCATCGGCCTTGAGGTCGCACGGGTCGACGTGCAGTCGAGCCTGCCGACCTCGGCGGTCAACGCATTCAATGCCGTGTTGACGGCCAGTCAGCAGGCGGATCAGGCCGTGGCCAACGCCCGCACTGACGCCGAAAAACTGACCCAGACGGCCAATCAGCAAGCGGATCGAACCCTGCAAGTGGCTCACGCTCAGGCGTCGGAGCGGCTGGCCAAGGCTCAGGCCGACACGGCCACCGTAGTCAGTTTGTCGGAGTCGGCCCAGAACCGCAGCGACCCGGGCCTGATGCAGCGCCTGTACCGAGAACGCGTGCCGGGCATTCTGCGCCAGGCCGGTTCGGTCACCACCGTCGATCCCAAAGACGATTCCCGCCTGATCATTCAGGGAGCACCGCAATGAGTGGCGAAGCCGTTCACACCCATGACGCCGCCAGACCCGAGGCGGCTGTCAGCCTGTTGAGCAACGCGGAGCAGCGCAGCGCAGCCCGGCAACTGACCCTGGCGATGTTGGCGTTGGGGTTGTTGGGGCTGGGTCTGATCTGGCGTTTCTTTTCCCCGGAACAGACCGGTGTTAGCCAGTTGCTGCTGGGCGCTGCGTCACTGCTGGTGGCAATTCCGGTGATCAGCGCCGGTTGGCACAGCCTGCGGCATCCGAGCCTGCACGGCATCACCGATCAACTCATCGCACTGGCAATGCTGGGCGCCTGGGCCACGGGCGATCTGATGACCGCTGCGTTGCTGCCCATCATCATGATCTTCGGGCATGTGCTGGAAGAACGCAGCGTGATCGGTTCTCAAGAGGCCATCGAAGCCTTGGGCCGCCTGACACGCAGCCAGGCTCGTTTACTGAGTGCAGATGGCAGCATTCGCGAGGTCGATAACGCCACGCTCAAGGCCGGCGATCAGGTTGAAGTCCGTGCGGGCGACCGGGTCCCGGCAGATGGTCGGGTGTTGTCCGGTCAGGCGAGCCTCGATACCTCTTCCATTACCGGAGAGTCGGTGCCGCTGGAAGCCAGCATCGGGGTCGAGGTGTTTGGTGGTGCGATCAACCTGGATGGCCTGCTGCGTATCGAAGTCACCCGCATCGGCGATCAGTCCACGCTGGGCAAGGTGATCGCGCTGATGCAGAGTGCCGAACGCTCCAAGCCGCCGATCACGCGTCTTCTGGAGCGCTACGCAGGCAGCTACATGGTGCTGGTATTGCTGATTGCGGCGCTGACATGGTTCATCACCCAGGACGCGCAGGCGATGCTTGCCGTGCTGGTAGCGGCGTGCCCGTGTGCGCTGGTGCTCTCGGCGCCGGCTACCGCCATCGCAGGCATTGCCGTGGCGGCGCGGCACGGGATTCTGATCCGTAGCTCGGCGTTTCTTGAAGAGCTGGCCGACCTGACGTCGCTGGTGGTGGACAAGACCGGCACCCTGACATTCGGTCGCCTGCGTTTGCAGTCGGTGCAGGCAGACGGCCCGGAGCATCCCCAATGGCTGGCGCTGGCGGCAAGCCTGGGTTCGGCCAGCAGTCACCCGGTCAGCCGGGCACTGGCCGGGCTTGTGGAGAGCCACCAATTGCTGCCATTGACCGATACCCGTGAGCGCCAGGGGTTGGGTGTCGTGGCGTTGACCGACCACGGTGAAGCTGCCTTGGGCCGACCGGAGCTTTTTGAACAGCTCGGTATAGCCACGCCTGCCGTGCCCGCACATGACGGCCCGTTGGCCGGGTTATCCCTGGACGGTGTTTTTCTGGCCTGGTTGCTGCTGGCCGACAGCGTCAAGCCGGAAGCGCAAGCCGCGCTGCTCGAGCTGCGTGAGTTGGGTCTGGGCCGACAATTGCTGCTGACCGGTGATCGGCAAAGCGTGGCCGATAATCTGGCTCGTGAAATCGGCATCGCCGACATTCAGGCGCAGGCGTTGCCGGAAGACAAACTCAACCGTGTCATGGGGGAAATCGCCAGTGGTTTCCGGCCTATGGTGGTGGGCGACGGCGTCAACGATTCGCTGGCCCTCAAGGCCGGTGTGGTGGGCGTTGCGATGGGGGCGGGCGGGGCGGACATCGCCTTGGCATCTGCCGACATCGTGCTGATTGGCAGTGACTTGCGTCGACTGGGCACGTGCGTGCGACTCAGCCGTCAGTGCCGTCAGACGTTGCAGGTCAACGTCATCATCGGGCTGGGCTGGACGCTGGCGATCGTCGCACTGGCTGCCTTCGGTCTGCTCGGCGCAGCGGGTGCGATGGTCGCAGCTATTCTGCACAATCTCAGCACGTTACTGGTGTTGGGTAATGCCGGGCGGTTGCTGCGCTTTCAAGAGCCATTGCTCAAGCTTTGAGCGTTTTAGGTGTTGCACCGGGGCTCAAGCCAGCGATCCTGATCCAGGTGGAAAATGGCTTGAGCTTTGAAGCGTTCTGTTACAGATTAAGCGCTACTTTTCAGTGTGTGATCCAAATTCTGGCTATTACCCGGCTCGAATCAGTGGGCACAGGGCTGTTCCCCCGAAGTCGATTCATCGCAGTTCTGCCGTCGCCAATAGCCTTTCTCGGCCCTCTAGCAGAGGGCTTTGCTGGATAACTCTTTATGAGTTTCTGGATAAGGGGGTGATTTTGAATGCTTACGCAACTTCCAACGGCCTTTCAGAACCTGCATTTACCGCTTCGGCTCAAGCTCTGGGACGGGCATCAGATGGACCTCGGCCCTGCGCCCAGCGTCACCATCATCATAAAAGACCCGCAACTGGTGGCCGACTTCACTCAGCCCAGCCTCGGTCTGCTGGGCAGCGCCTTTGTTGAAGGACGGCTGGAGCTGGAAGGCTCGATCAGCGAAGTCGTTCGCGTCTGCGATGAACTGACTCATGCGCTGGTAGAGGATGACGACAGCGCAGGTTCTCCTGAACGGGCCCGGCACGACAAAGACACCGACGCTGCGTCGATTGCCTACCATTACGATGTTTCCAACGACTTCTATCAGCTCTGGCTCGACCAAGAGATGGTCTATTCCTGTGCGTATTTCAAGACCGGCCGCGAGTCGCTGGAGCAGGCACAGCAGGACAAATTTCATCATCTATGCCGCAAGCTTCGCCTCAAGCCCGGCGACTACCTGCTGGACGTCGGCTGTGGCTGGGGCGGGCTGGCACGCTTTGCCGCCCGGCAATACGGCGTGAAGGTGTTCGGCATTACCCTCAGTCAGCAGCAACTGACGTTTGCCCGTGAAAGAGTGCGTGCCGAGGGGTTGCAGGACAAGGTTGACCTGCAACTGCTCGATTACCGCGACCTGCCGCAGGATGCGCGCTTCGACAAGGTTGTCAGTGTCGGCATGTTCGAACATGTCGGGCATGCCAACCTGCCGCTGTACACGCACTACCTGTTCGGCGCGGTGAAGGAGGGCGGACTGGTCATGAACCACGGGATTACAGCGCTGCACACCGACGGTCGTCCGGTGGGGCGCGGTGCCGGAGAATTTATTGATCGCTACGTCTTCCCCAACGGCGAACTGCCCCATCTGGCGATGATCAGCGCCCACCTCAGCGACGCCGGGCTGGAAGTGGTCGACATTGAGAGCCTGCGTCCGCACTACGCCAAAACGCTGGAACACTGGAGCGCCCGCCTTGAAGCCCGGCTCAGTGAAGCCGCCGCTATCGTTCCCGAACACACCTTGCGCATCTGGCGTCTGTACCTGGCAGGCTGTGCCTATGGTTTCGCCAAGGGCTGGATCAACCTGCATCAGATCCTGGCCGTGAAACCCTCCGCCGATGGCTCGACAGGGTTGCCATTGACGCGTGAGGATATTTATCGGTGATGCCTGATAGATGAAGCCGGCGACCTCTCTTTCCTTCGCACGAGCGAGAGAATCAGTCAGGGCTGAATATCACTCTCAGCGGTCTTACAAAATCGGTGAAATCAGCCGGGCCACGCGCATGCCCAGTTGATGCAGGCGTCGGGTTTCGTGGCTTTCCTGCAGGGAGATTTCTCGTGCTACGGCAAAGTCGGCGGTGAGCATGGCTTCGACCTGGCTGGAGAAGTCGCTGTCCACGGTCAGCAACATCAGCTCGAAGTTGAGCCGGAACGAGCGGTTGTCGAGGTTGGCGCTGCCGATTGCGGTGATCTCGTTGTCCACCAGCACCACCTTCTGGTGCAGAAACCCCGGGCCGTAGCGAAACACTCTTACGCCGGCGCGCACGGCATCGAATGCGTAGAGGCTGGAGGCGGCGTACACCACGTAATGGTCTGGACGCGACGGCAGCAGCAGTCGCACATCGACACCGCGCAGCACCGCCAGGGTCAGCGCCGCAGTAACTGCTTCGTCAGGGATGAAGTAAGGGCTGGTGATCCACACGCGCTCTTCAGCAGCGTGGATGGCTTCGACGAAGAACAGCGAGCAGGTTTCCTGGGCATCGGCCGGCCCGGTGGTCAGCAATTGGCAGAGCACACCGTCCTCCGGAAACTCGTCGGGCAGGCTCAGTGGCGGTAACTCGCGGGTTGCCCAGAACCAGTCTTCGGCGAAGGACTCTTGCAGGCAGGCAACCACCGGGCCGATGGCTTCCACATGTGTGTCCCGCCACGGCGCCAGCGGCGGTTTAAGGCCCATGTACTCGTCGCCGACGTTATGCCCGCCCATATAGCCCTTGAGGCCGTCGACGACCACGATCTTGCGGTGATTGCGGAAGTTGATCTGGAAGCGGTTGAGCCAGCCGCCTCGCGTGGCAAACGCCTTCACCTGCACGCCTCCGTTGCGCAGTTTCTCGATGTACGACCACGGCAATGCGTGGCTGCCGATACGGTCATAGAGCACGAAGATCGCTACCCCCTGAGCTGCTTTTTCAAGCAGCAGCGTTTGCAGCTCACGACCCAGCTTATCGTCGTGAATGATGAAGAACTGAACCAGAATCGTCTGCTTCGCCTCACGGATCGCCTGAAAAATCGCGCCGAACGTTTCGTCACCATTGATCAGCAGCCTGACCTTGTTGTTGGCCAGCGCTGGCATGTTCCCCAGTTTGGGCATCGCGCGCAGCGTGGCGTAGGCATCTGAGCGACGTGCCGCCACCGCTTCCTCGATCCAGGGCCGCCAGTTTAGGTTACCGATGGCCGCGCGCATCTCCTTGTTGGCTTCACGGCGCGCCTTGATATACGCGTCGAATGAGCTGCGGCCGAAGATCAGGTAAGGCAGCAAGGTAAAGTAGGGGATGAACAGCAGCGGCATCGCCCAGGCGATGGCGCCTTGCGAAGTGCGTACGGTCAACAAGGCATGAATGGCGGCGATTGTGCCCAACAGGTGTATGAAGCCGATGACATAACCGAAAAAGTACGGGTCGTGATAATCCATGTGGAACAATGCTCCTCGCCTTGAACGCCTAACAGACCACAGCTGGGCGGGAATGTCGCTATTTTATTACCGGTGCAACTGGGCGACGCTTGTGTCGTCTAAGCCTTATCTTTCGGCCGGATTGCTCCGGTCCTGTCTGTATTGCTTCTGCCTGATCAGGAATCTTGAAATGAACAAACGCATGTTGGCTTGGATGTTTTGCCTCGCGACTCCTTTGGCTCAGGCGCAGATGCTGCAGCCGGGCCTTTGGGAGCTGACCTCGAGCAATATGAAGGTGGATGGTCAGCAGTTGCCGGACATGCAGTTGATGCTCGGGCAGTTACAAAACCTGCCGCCGGAGCAGCGCGCCATGATGGAACAGATGATGAAAAAGCAGGGCGTCACGCTGGGCGGCAAAGGCGTACGGGCTTGCCTGACTCAGGCTCAGGTGCAGTCGGACGACATTCCGCTGACCGACCCGGCGTCGGGGTGTACGCAGAAAATCACCGCTCGCAATGGCAAGACCTGGAACTTCCAGTTCTCGTGCCCCAAAGCGCAGGGCACCGGGCAGGCACAATTCCTCAGCGACCGAGAGTTCACTACCAAAGTGGTCGGTACATTCAACGCAACCGGCCAGCAGCAGAACGGCAGCATGGACACCCGTGCGGTCTGGTTGGGGCCGCAGTGCGGTAACGTGGCGCCACGTACCTGATCAAATTCATGGAGTTATGTTCCACGTGGAACACTGAAGATGAAAACGATGAATTTTTGTCGTTTTCGACCTCGCGCTTCATGACGGAATCTTCATGAAGGGCCTCATCTTTCGTCTGTAACTGCATGTTATATTGTTACTATTGATGTGGATGAACCCTTCGTGAGCCGGGATGCTCGATTTGCTCTTTGAGACATTCCATGCACCGACGCCAAATGCTGCTCAACATGCTACTGGCCAGCGCGGCCCTGACTCTGCCGCTGGGCAGTTACGCCGCGCAGATGCAGATTCGTAATGCTCGCTTGTGGCGTGCCAACGACAAGCTGCGGCTTGTCCTTGATCTGAGCGGTCCGGTGCAATACAAAACGTTCACGCTCACCGCGCCTGATCGGTTGATCATCGATGTCAGCGGTTCACGGCTGACAGGCGATTTCAGTCAGTTGGCGCTTGATCGCACCGTCATCAAATCGATTCGCTCCGGGCACTACGGTACGGGCGATGACACGCGCATCGTTCTGGACCTGACCGCTCCTGTGCAACTCAACAGCTTTCTGCTTGGCCCCGAGGGCGCGCAGGGCCATCGGCTGGTGCTGGACATGAGCGCCACGGCCCGCGTACCGGTGCAGATGGCAGAACTCCCGCCACCTGTCCCGGTTCCGATCCAGAGCAAAGCGCACACCGGACGCGACATTATGGTGGTGGTCGACGCCGGTCACGGTGGCAAAGACCCAGGCGCAGTCGGCTCTCGTGGCGAGCGCGAGAAAGACGTGGTGCTCTCCATTGCCCAATTGCTGGCCAGACGCTTGAAGCGCGAGAAGGGCTTTGATGTGCGCCTGGTGCGTAACGATGATTTCTTCGTGCCGCTGCGTAAGCGTGTCGAGTTCGCGCACAAATCCAACGCCGACATGTTCATCTCTGTGCATGCAGATGCTGCGCCTCGGCTGACGGCTTCCGGTGCTTCGGTGTTTGCGCTGTCCGAAGGCGGTGCAACCTCGGCGACGGCGCGCTTCATGGCGCAACGGGAGAATGGCGCGGACCTGTTGGGGGCGACGTCGCTGCTCAATCTCAAGGATAAAGACCCGATGCTGGCCGGCGTCATTCTCGACATGTCGATGAACGCTACTATCGCGGCCAGCCTGCAATTGGGCCACACGGTATTAGGCAGCCTGGAAGGCATTACCACGCTGCATCAGAAACGCGTGGAACAGGCCGGGTTTGCGGTGCTGAAATCGCCGGACGTGCCGTCGATTCTGGTCGAAACCGGATTCATCTCCAACAGCCGCGACAGCCAGCGGCTCGTCACGGCGCGCCATCAACAGGCCGTTGCAGACGGATTGTTCGATGGCCTGCAACGCTATTTCCAGCGCAACCCGCCAGTGGATTCGCACATGGCCTGGGTGCAGGCGCAGAAGCGTGAACAGCAGGTTTGATCCATCAGTGGCAGCCGTTCAGTCGGCTGCAGGTGATCTTGCTGCGCGTACCGCTTGAACTCGATACCCGCGTGATCGTCGTCCAGCCCACGCGCTGAACGGTGCCCACCCACGCTTCGCCGTTCGAGGCCAGCCCGGTAAAAAACGTCAGTTGGCCATAGCGGCTATTGGTCTGAGCCCAACGCCGGTTGTCGATTCGTTCGTACCCTCTCAACCAGGTCGTCGGCCCGGCGGTCACCACGCTGTAGCTATTGCCCAGCGCGTCGTTGCACGCCAGTACCGTTGCGCTGCGTGTGCAGCGTGCGAGATCCGGAGCAACGGCCATTGCGTCTGCACTGGCCAGCGCCAGCAGCATGATCACGCCCGTTATCAGTCCTTTCATGAAAAACCCGTCATCGAGGTCAGTAGCTATTTTTGCTTGTTATACTATAACATCATGTAGTGATTAGAGTCGGCTGCCTGAAGGGTTCGTTGCAGCCGACATGAACAAGGCCCAAGCCTTGCACCGCCTGGAGAATCCTGATGTCGAACCGTCTACCTGTCACCGTACTGTCCGGCTTTCTCGGTGCCGGTAAAAGCACTCTACTCAATTACATACTGCGTAATCGTGAAAATTTGCGCGTGGCCGTTATCGTCAATGATATGAGCGAGATCAACATTGATGGCAGCGAAGTTCAGCGTGATGTCAGCCTGAATCGTGCCGAAGAAAAGCTGATTGAAATGAGCAACGGCTGCATCTGCTGCACGTTGCGCGAGGACTTGCTCGAAGAAGTCAGCCGTCTCGCTCAGGACGGGCGCTTTGACTACCTGTTGATCGAATCCACAGGCATTTCCGAACCGCTGCCCGTGGCCGAGACCTTCACCTTCCGTGATGAAGCGGGCAAGAGTCTGACCGACCTCGCGCGGCTGGACACGATGGTGACCGTGGTCGACGGGGTGAATTTCCTGCTTGATTACGAAGCAGCCGATGGCCTGGCCACACGCGGCGAAACCCTCGGTGAAGACGATGACCGTTCAATTACTGACCTGCTGATCGAGCAGATCGAGTTTGCGGACGTCATTCTGCTCAGCAAGATCGACCTGATCAGCTCCAGCGAGCGAGCGGAGCTGATGGCGATTCTGAAACGCCTGAATCCCGATGCCGACATCGTGCCGATGGTCATGGGCCAGGTGCCCTTGGCGAAGATCCTCAACACCGGGCGTTTCGACTTCGAGCGTGCTTCCCAGGCCCCAGGCTGGCTGAAAGAGATGCGCGGTGAACACGTGCCCGAAACCGAAGAATACGGCATCGCTTCGACGGCCTATCGCGCTCGTCGTCCCTTTCATCCGCAACGCTTCTTCGATTTCATCAATCAACCCTGGACCAACGGCAAACTGCTGCGCTCCAAGGGTTTCTTCTGGCTGGCCAGCAAATACAAGGATGCGGGGAGCTGGTCGCAGGCGGGCGGCTTGATGCGCCATGGTTTCGCCGGACGCTGGTGGCGTTTTGTAGGCCGTGACAGTTGGCCTGAGGACAAGGAAAGCGTGGCCTCGATTCTTGAAAACTGGTCCACCGAAACCGGAGACTGTCGTCAGGAGCTGGTGTTTATCGGGCAGAACATCGATTTTGCACGGCTGACGTCCGAGCTGGACGGCTGCCTGCTTACCGACGCCGAGATGGCAGAGAGTGTTGAATCCTGGCGCAAACTGGATGATCCGTTCGGGTCCTGGCATATGGAAGAGGTGGCTGCCTGATGCTTGCTCCTCTTCTGAAATACCCTTCATCGGTGCGTCAGGTTCAAGACGACATGCCCGCAGTCTTGAGCCAGGTGCTGGAAGACGACGTCAATCTTGCGGTCTGGCAGCGCCGTTTACCCGCGCACATCGAAGACTTCAGCACCTTGCTGCTGTCGATGAACGAGCCGCTCGCCGAATCGATGACCCTTGAGGTGAAGGGCGGCGATGTCGAGCCGAATCTGAGCATGCTGGCGTCGGGCTATGCCGATCTGCAGGGTTACCAAGGCTTCGTTGCCGACGTTTCGTGGCTGGTGAGCGCCTACGCCTGCCTGCTGGGTGCCGACTGCGTCGGTCTGCGCCTGAGGGTGCTGGACAAGGCCATGTGCCCGCGCTTCCATGTGGATCACGTGCCGGTGCGCCTGATTACCACCTATGGCGGAGTCGGCAGCCAGTGGCTGCACGAAGACGTGATGGACCGCAAGCAGCTCGGTCGCCCTGACGCCGAACCGTGTGACGCTGCGCAGATCCAGCAGATCGGCAGCGGCGATGTGGCGCTGCTCAAGGGCGAGCGCTGGAAGGGTAACGAGGGGTTCGGCCTGATCCATCGCTCGCCGCCGTTGGCGCATAACGAGCGCAGGCTGATTCTGACCCTGGACTGGCTTGCATAGGCTGATTACGGCGTTATCCACTGACCTTTGCTCTGGCCCTCGCAAAACGGCTTGAGGTACAACGCGTCACCGGCGACGCCGTAATAGTGGATGTTCTCGCGGTAAGGCATATTGGCAACCTGCGCATTGCTGCAGACGCCAAACGCGCCGGTCGGGCATTGCGCCGAATAGGTGGTTTCGGTCTTTTGCCCGGCCAGTTCTGGCTGGCAGAACCCGTCCTTGAACAGGTCCGTCGGGATGTTGATATTTTCCTGGCAGACTTTGACGTCGAGCCGCTCTGCCTGGCTGTGTACCAGGCACGCCTCGGCCCATGCCAGACCTGAAGACATCGCCAGCGAGATCAGCGCCAGGCGAGCAGTCAGCCGTATTGCTTGCATCGTTACCTTCCCTTGCTCTTCAATGACCCACGCTTTCGTCAAAAGTGATCCCATGCTGCAGAACATCCCCACGCACGTCATCGGTGGCCCGCTGGGCGCCGGCAAGACCAGCCTGATCAAACGCCTGCTGGCGCAGAAACCCGACAACGAACGTTGGGCTGTGTTGATCAACGAGTTTGGTCAGATCGGCCTGGACGCCGCGCTACTGAACACGGCTGCCGATGGTATCGCACTTGGTGAAGTGGCTGGCGGCTGCCTGTGTTGCGTCAATGGTGTGCCGTTCCAGATCGGCCTGGGACGATTGTTGCGCAAGGCCCGACCTGATCGTTTATTGATCGAACCCTCGGGCCTTGGGCATCCTGCGCAACTGATGGCGCAGTTGCGTGAAGCACCCTGGCGCGGCGTGCTGTCTGTCCAGCCCAGCGTGATGGTGCTGGACTCGGCAGCAATGGCCGCAGGCTTTCCGTTGCCCGATACCCAGCAGGAGGCGCTGGCGGACGCAGGTCTGGTGGTCATGAACAAATCCGAACAACTGGACCCGCCGTCGCGTTACGCACTGGCTGCACGGTTGAAGTCGCACACGTTGCTCTGGACCCGCCACGGAGAGCTGTCGCTGCAGAGCCTGCCGGGTTTTGTCGGCGGACCGGCTGTGGATAAACAGGCTGTGGATAACCTGACATTACCCGCCGGCATCGGCCAGTTGCCTGCGCTCTGGACGGACCCACGTGTGCCGATCTGCCTTAGTCAAAGCAGTCCTGACGGCTGGAGTATCGGCTGGCGCTGGCACGCGTCGCAGCAATTTGACCTGCAACGGGTGCTGCAATGGCTGGAGAGCATGACGTGGCAACGGGCGAAAATGGTTATCCACAGCAACGGCGGCTGGTATTCGGGCAACGTCTCACATGGCGCACCGATTGCTTGGCAAATCAGCGAGTGGCGGCAGGATTCGCGCCTGGAATTGATCTTTTCCACACCGCAGGATGTGGATAAGTTGCAGGCGCAGATGGCCGACTGCCGGATGTGACGCCTTGCTCAAGATCGGACGCAGCGCAATGTCATCACACCGAAGCGTCGCAACGAGCGTTATGCGCGACTACTGCTTCCACTTCTGGTGCGATTGACGCCATTCGCTCATCTGAATGATTTCTGCGCTGGGCGGTGGTGTCTTGATTTCGAACGGGTAGGGCGCCAGTTCAATGTGCGCGGTGTGGGCGCCAAACATTGTGATCGTACCGGGGTGGCGCTGTTCGCCGGTGACGGTGAACTCGAAGCCATACACCCGGGCCAGACGCTTGCGGCCTTGGGCGTCGAGGGCGAATGTCAGGCGACGCAGGGCGACGGCGTCGTCCAGCAGTTGGAGTTCGAGCCGCGCGCAGTGCTGTTTGACACGCGCCAGCGCTTTTTCACGCAAACCATGGGCGTGCCACCACCAGGCCGCGGCGCTCGCGAACAGCATCAGCACGAAGATGTTTCCCAGGGTCAGCATGACGGAGTGCTCCAACGTAGGAGTGACCAGCTTAACTGTCCTGAGTGATTTACAGCCATACTGCGGCACTTATATTTCTCATAATTGCATTTGCATCGTGTTCAGGATTCTACCCGTCATGAAACGTACGCCTCACTTGCTCGCCATTCAGTCCCATGTGGTGTTCGGCCACGCCGGCAACAGCGCAGCGGTGTTCCCGATGCAGCGTATCGGGGTCAATGTCTGGCCGCTCAACACGGTTCAGTTCTCCAACCACACTCAGTACAAGCAATGGACGGGTGAAGTGCTGGCTCCGCAGCAGATTCCGGCATTGATCGACGGCATTGCGGCGATTGGCGAGCTGGGCAACTGTGATGCCGTTTTGTCCGGATACCTGGGCAGTGCGGCGCAGGGCCGGGCGATTCTGACCGGTGTAGCACGCATCAAGGCCGCCAACCCCAAGGCGTTGTACCTGTGCGACCCGGTGATGGGCCATCCGGAAAAAGGCTGCATTGTCGCACCGGAGGTCGGTGATTTTCTGTTGGAAGAGGCGGCCGCGATGGCGGACTTCATGTGCCCCAATCAGCTGGAACTGGACAGCTTCTCGGGTCGCAAGCCCGATTCATTGCTCGATTGCCTCGCAATGGCCCGAGCGCTGTTGGCACGAGGCCCGAAAGCCGTGGTGGTCAAACACCTGGATTATCCCGGCAAGGCTGCCGAGGGTTTCGAAATGCTGCTGGTGACCGCCGATGCAAGCTGGCATCTGCGTCGTCCGCTGCTGGCGTTCCCGCGTCAGCCGGTGGGTGTGGGCGACCTCACGTCCGGTCTGTTCCTGGCGCGGGTGCTTTTGGGCGACGACCTGGTGGCCGCATTCGAATTCACCGCCGCCGCTGTCCACGAAGTATTGCTGGAAACCCAGGCCTGCGGCAGCTATGAACTTGAGCTGGTCCGTGCTCAGGATCGTATCGCGCACCCACGGGTGAAGTTCGAAGCGGTACGGCTCTGAGACAGGTGTGTCATCAGCGGCTCGGGCGTCCTTGCCTGAGCCTGATGGATTACACCGCTTCTTCTTTGATGTCCTGATAACGCTTTTCCAGTTCCTGACGCAGCTGGCGGCGTTGCTGTGCCTGGATATAACGGCGCTTGGCATCGGCAGATTCCGGTTCCAGAGGCGGGACGCTGGCGGGCTTGCGGTTGTCGTCGACGGCAACCATCGTGAAGAAGCAGCTGTTGGAATGACGAACCGAGCGCTCGCGGATGTTTTCGGTCACCACTTTGATGCCGACTTCCATCGAGGTATTGCCGGTGTAATTGACCGATGCCAGAAAGGTCACCAGCTCGCCGACATGCACAGGCTCGCGAAAAATCACCTGATCCACCGACAGTGTCACCACGTAGCGCCCGGCGTAACGGCTTGCGCACGCATAGGCCACTTCGTCCAGGTACTTGAGCAAGGTACCGCCGTGTACGTTGCCAGAGAAATTGGCCATGTCCGGGGTCATCAATACAGTCATCGACAGCTGGGCGTTTCCGGGTTCCATAGCGTACTCACACGGTCAAGGTGTTCAAGGGACGCCTATGCTGGCGCTCAGAAGGGCTTGCGACAGTTATCGGGACGCTGGCCAGCGGGCGACCGTCACGCCTCATAACTATCTGTTTCCATATATTGCACCGGCTTTATGTCGAAGGGGGCAGTGATAACCTGCAAAAACCTGTGGATCGGGTTTTTTCTTACGTTTTAATCGGATTTTGATGACGAAGCGGGTGGCTGACGCCTTACGAGGCGTGGCGATATCGGTTCAGGACGTCATCATCAAAAGGAGCTTTGCCACCATGCATGCCATCAATTTCATTCAGGACCTGGCAGTGATCATGCTGGTGGCCGGTGTGGTGACCATCCTCTTTCATCGCCTCAGGCAACCGGTGGTGTTGGGTTATATCGTCGCGGGTTTCATCATCGGCCCGCACACGCCGCCGGTCAGCCTGATCCATGATGAGGAGACCATCAAGATTCTGGCCGAACTCGGGGTGATTTTCCTGATGTTCTGCCTGGGGCTGGAGTTCAGCCTGCGCAAGCTGTTCAAGGTCGGTGCTACCGCGTTCATCGCGGCTTTTCTCGAAATTGCGCTGATGATCTGGATCGGCTACGAGATCGGTCAGTTCTTCGGCTGGAAAACCATGGACTCGCTGTTTCTCGGCGCCATTCTGGCGATTTCCTCGACCACCATCATCGTCAAGGCGCTCAACGACCTGAAGATGAAGAACCAGCATTTTGCCCAATTGATCTTCGGCGTGTTGATCGTCGAAGACATCTTGGGCATCGGCATTATTGCGCTGCTGTCCGGCATCGCCGTCAGCGGTTCGGTCAGTTCGGGCGAAGTGTTTTCCACCGTGGGCAAGCTGTCGCTGTTCATGATCGTGGCGCTGGTGGTCGGCATCCTGTTGGTCCCGCGCTTGCTGTCTTACGTGGCCAGATTCGAAAGCAACGAGATGCTGCTGATCACCGTGCTGGGCTTGTGCTTCGGCTTCTGCCTGCTGGTGGTCAAGCTGGAATACAGCATGGTGCTGGGCGCGTTTCTGATCGGCGCGATCATGGCCGAGTCCCGTGAGCTGCTGAAGATCGAACGATTGATCGAGCCGATTCGTGACCTGTTCAGCGCCATCTTCTTTGTCGCCATCGGGTTGATGATCGACCCGAAAATCCTGCTGGAATACGCTTTGCCCATCGCTGTCATCACCGTTGCCGTGGTGTTGGGCAAGATGATTTCCTGCGGGCTTGGGGCCTTTATCGCAGGCAACGATGGCCGCACCTCACTGCGCGTGGGCATGGGGCTGTCACAGATTGGCGAGTTTTCCTTTATCATCGCGGCATTGGGCATGACCTTGCAGGTCACCAGCGATTTTCTGTATCCGGTGGCTGTCGCCGTCTCGGCCATCACCACGTTGCTGACCCCGTACCTCATTCGCGGCGCTGACCCGCTCTCGCTCAAGCTCGCAGCGATCATGCCCCGGCGCGTTGCGCGGGTGTTCGGCATGTACGGTGAGTGGCTGCGCAGTATTCAGCCGCAAGGGCAAAGCGCGGTGCTTGCCGGGATGATTCGGCGGATTCTGCTGCAGGTCGGGGTCAACCTGGCGCTGGTGATGGCGATCTTCTTCAGCGGCGGCTATTTCGCTGAACGTCTTGGCGGGTATATGAACGAGTGGGTGGCCGATGTCAGCCACCAGAAAGCCTGGATCTGCGGCGCGGCATTGCTGTTGTCGCTGCCCTTTTTGATCGCGGCGTACCGCAAGCTCAAGGCGCTGTCGATGTTGCTGGCAGAGATGGGCGTGAAGCCCGAGATGGCGGGTCGACATACCGTGCGCGTGCGCAAGGTGGTGGCGGAAGTGATTCCGCTGTTGTCGTTGGTGGTGATCTTCGTGATGCTGGCGGCGCTGTCGGCAAGCATCCTGCCGGCCAACGAGTTGCTGCTGGTCGTTGCCCTGGTTGCCGCTCTGGTCGCTGCGCTGCTGTGGCGCTGGCTGATTCGCGTACACACACGGATGCAGATCGCGCTGCTGGAGACGCTGGGGAACAATCAGGAATCGTCCGGGCATTGAGCCCGGCGATCCCCTTGCAGCCTTTGCGGTGGGGGTGTCTCAGCTTTCCAGCCAGACATCCCGAGCCCAGTGCCAGACCGACTCCCAGCTTTCTTCGGTGACCAGTTCTTCTTCGGCGGACCACAGCACTACCGTGCCGTCTTCCTCGACGCAGTAATAGTCGTCACCGTCCTGACAGATCGGGATCAGCTCGCGCGGCACGCCCAGGTCCCAGGCAGTCGCACACACTTCCGGCAGATAGGTGCGTGACTGCGGATCGGTCACAGTGACCGGCTCAAGGCTGCCATACACCACATCGCTGACCGTCAGGAGAAACTCCTTGAAGACGAACGGGATGTTGATGAACAGCTGTTCCTCGATCTCGACCAGTTGGTCCTCGTCGGGCAGTTCAAGCGGAACCGGGACCGGCTCGTTAGCTTCACGCAATTGTTCGATGACTTCTTCCACGACACGGATCCTCTCACTTGATGGCGCGGGTTATACAGTAGCGTAAAGCCTTTCTCAAAATAACTATCCGAACGGATAAACAAAAAACCCCGGACATGTCCGGGGTTCTGAACGCGAGAACGTAATCTGGTTCAACCGTTCTGGCGAATTCCTGCTACCAGCCAAGGCTGATTGTCACCTTGCGGTCGCTCCATGTTCCAGCTTTCACTGAACACTTCGCCCTGATCAAAGCGCGAGGTCTTGGAAACGCCGGAGAAGGTCAGGGTCGCGATGGTCTTGTCGGCACGATCATCCACACCGTCCAGTTGAACATTGAGGTTCTCAATGTAAGTCGACTGGAAACCGTCGCCCAGATCCGCACGTTCCTTTTTCAGGAACTGGAGCATTTGCGGAGTGACGAACTCGGCGATCTTGTCCATCTCGTTGGCGTCCCAGTGCTGTTGCAGCGACTGAAAGTGGCCGCGAGCGGCTTCCAGAAAGCGCTCCTCATTGAACCAGGCCGGTGCGTTGATCACGGGCGCAGCGGAAGCGGGTGCTGAACTGCCGAAAATCGGGTTCTGTACCGGCTGGCTGGTTTCACGCTGATAAGGGGCACCGGCAGGGGCCATTTTAGGCTGTTGCTGCTGACGACGGCGCGCGATAAAGCGGAAGATCAGGAAGGCTATAAGGCCCATGATCAGGATGTCGAACAGTTGCAGGCCGTTGAAGCCGTCACCCATGAACATCGACGCAAGCAGGCCACCGGCAGCGATACCGGCCAACGGGCCTAGCCAGCGGGAGGCACCGCTTGCAGCAGGGGCAGGGCGGCCAGCGGCGTTAGGCGCAGCTGCTGGAGCGGCCGGCGCAGTCTGGCGGGCCTGATGCGTAGGCGCCGAGCCCATGCTCTTGCCGCCACCGAAGCGCGCGGCGTTCACATCCAGACTCATGGTGAGCCCGATGCAAAGCGCCATCGCGATGCTAAGAAAACGTTGCATATGGGTATTCCCGTTTTGTGATTGCATGCGCGCCATGTTGCACAGCGTAGGCCTGTGTGACCAGCGCGTTAGTGTTTCGGACTTTTACACAAACAGCGTAGGACTTTTCAGCGCGCTTCGTAAGACCGGGTAATCCAATCTGACAGCGGACCGGGCGCCGTTTCGCTTTTGCAGAAGTGGATTTGTCCGAGATCTGCCGGGTACCGGCAGCAAAACGGACTCCAGAGTGCTACAACGGCACTAGTTTCGCGTAGCCCATCATCAGCCACTTGCTGCCATCGGCGAAGTTGACCTGCACGCGTGCCTGAGCGCCAGCGCCTTCGAAGTTGAGGATCACGCCTTCGCCGAACACCGCATGCTGCACGCGCTGGCCCATCGTGAACTCGGTTTCCGGAATGCCGGTGCCGTTGAACAGGCTGCTGCTGTTGAATTTCGGCGTGCCACCGAACGGACGGTTGACGCTATTGGACAGGCGGACCTCCTGAATCAGCGCAGGCGGTATTTCGCGGACGAAGCGCGACACCTTGTTGTAGGTTTCGCTGCCATACAGACGACGCGTCTCGGCGTAGGTCATCACCAGTTGTTTCATGGCGCGGGTGATGCCGACGTAGGCCAGACGGCGCTCTTCTTCCAGACGGCCAGGCTCTTCCAGGCTCATCTTGTGCGGGAACAGCCCTTCTTCCATGCCCACCAGAAACACGTGCGGGAATTCCAGGCCCTTGGCGCTGTGCAAGGTCATCAGCTGAATGCTGTCCTCATGCTCCTGCGCCTGGGTATCGCCAGCTTCCAGTGAAGCGTGACCCAGAAAGGCCGCTAATGGCGTCAGGTCCTCTTCACTTTCGTGGTTTTCGAAAGCCCGTGCGGCGCTGACCAGTTCCTCAAGGTTTTCTACCCGAGCCTGGCCTTTCTCGCCTTTTTCCTGTTCGTGATAAGCGATCAGCCCGGATTGCTCGATGACGGTCTGGGTCATCAGGTGCAGCGGCATTTCCATTACCTTGGCCGACAGGTTCTCGATCAGCTCGATAAACCCGCCCAGGGCCGTGGCCGCACGGCCGGTCAGGCCCTTGTTGGCGACCAGCAGGCGCATGGCTTCCCACATTGAAACGTCGGCATGACGCGCATGCTCACGAATGGCTTCGACGGTTTTTTCACCGATGCCGCGTGCCGGAACGTTGATGACCCGCTCCAGCGCTGCATCGTTGCCACGACCTTCCAGCAGGCGCATATACGCCATCGCGTTCTTGATTTCGGCGCGCTCGAAGAATCGCTGCCCGCCATAGATACGGTAAGGAATGCGTTCGCGCAACAGTGCTTCTTCCAGCACCCGCGATTGGGCGTTGGAGCGGTAGAGAATGGCGATGTCGTTACGCGAGATACCGGTTTTCAACGCGCTCTCGATGGTCTCGACCACGTAGCGTGCTTCGTCGTGTTCGTTGAAGGCTGCGTACAGGTTGATCAGTTCGCCGTCGCCGACATCGGTCCACAATTCCTTGCCCAAGCGACCGCTGTTGTTGACGATCAAGCCGTTGGCAGCCTTGAGGATGCTCGCCGTCGAGCGGTAGTTCTGCTCCAGGCGGATCACTTCGGTGTCCGGGAAGTCGGACGAATACTGGTGAATGTTCTCGATTTTCGCGCCGCGCCAGCCGTAGATGGACTGATCGTCGTCGCCGACCACCATCAGGCTGTCGCCGCCCTGGGCCAGCAGACGCAACCAGGCGTACTGCACGGCGTTGGTGTCCTGGAACTCGTCGACCAGTACGTGACGGAAACGTCGCTGATAATGCGCGAGCAGGCCCGGATTATCGCGCCACAGGTCCAGCGCCCTGAGCAGCAGCTCGGAGAAGTCGATGACGCCTGCACGTTGGCAGGCTGCCTCATAGGCTTCGTAGACGCTTTTCATGGTGGTCAGGAACAGGTCGCCGCTGGCCTGAATATGCTTAGGGCGCAGGCCTTCGTCCTTCTGACCGTTGATGAACCACTGAGCCTGACGCGCAGGCCAGCGTTGCTCGTCCAGGCCCAGCTCGCGCATCACACGCTTGACCAGACGCTGCTGGTCATCGCTGTCGAGAATCTGGAAGGTCTGCACCAGGCCGGCTTCCTGCCAGTGCGCACGCAACAGGCGGTGCGCCAGGCCGTGGAAAGTGCCTACCCACATGCCCGCCGGGCTGATGCCCATCAGCTGTTCGATGCGGTGGCGCATCTCGGCAGCCGCCTTGTTGGTGAACGTCACCGACAGGACTGAATGCGGGGAGGCTTGCTCGACCTGCATCAGCCATGCGATGCGATGCACCAGCACACGGGTTTTGCCCGAGCCGGCACCGGCCAGGACCAATTGACGCCCCAGTGAGGCCGCTACGGCCTGACGCTGGGCATCGTTAAGGGAATTCAGAAGAAGAGAGAGATCATCGCGCATCGGCGCATTCTAGGGTGCCGCGCGATGACGGGCAAACCATGCTTTGCGTCGGGCAGCAAAAAACGAGCGGTGCAGACGACCGGTCATCGCCTGCGATGTGGATCTAAGGTGTGCAGGCTACCTTTACTCGACAGGCACAGGCTGCACGGGCTCGAGATGACCCCTGATGTAGGATTATTCCCACATTTTTTTCCGAATTGTCTTTTTAGAGCCTGTGAAATACGTCTCGGCGTCGTTTAACTGGGCGGCTTGCAGGTCATGTAGTATAACTACAAGAAAGCTACAGCCAGCCCACCATCCTCTTGCCGAGTCTGCCTCTTGAATCTGCTGCAACACATCGCCCAGTCACGTCATCTGCTTCGCAAATCGGAGCTCAAGGTAGCCGACCATGTGCTGCTTGACCCTGCGGCCGTGATGCACAGCTCTATGGCTGATCTGGCGCACAGCGTCGGGATCAGCGAGCCGACCATCGTGCGCTTTTGCCGCGCCATCGGTTGCACCGGGTTTCAAGACCTCAAGCTCAAGCTGGCGCAAAGCCTGGCGGCGGGCGCCAGTTTCGGGCAGTTCGCTATTCATGAAGACGATTCGGTCGCCGATTACAGCCTGAAGATTTTCGACACCACGCTGCACACACTCATGGAAGTGCGCGAGAACCTTGACCCGCATGCCTTGCAACTGGCGGTGACGGCGATGGCCGGCGCTAACCGGGTCGAGTTCTACGGGTTCGGTGCGTCGGGTGCGGTGGCTGCCGATGCGCAGCACAAGTTCTTCCGGCTGCTGCTGACGGCGGCGGCGTATTCTGATCCGCACATGCAGGCGATGTCGGCGGTCACCCTCAAGCCGACAGATGTCGCGGTGTGCATTTCCCAGTCCGGACGCTCCAAGGATCTGCTGATCACGGCCAATCTGGTCCGCGAGAGCGGCGCTACCCTGATCACCCTGTGCCCGAGCCAGACGCCGCTGGCCGAGCTGTCATCGGTCAATCTGGCCATCGACGTGCATGAAGACACGGAAATCTACACGCCGCTGACCTCGCGCATCGCGCATCTGGTGGTCATCGATGTGCTGGCAATGGGCGTCGCGATGGCGCGCGGCCCGAGTCTGGTCAACCACCTCAAGAGCGTCAAACGCAGCCTGCGCGGCTTGCGCCTGTCGCCTAAGTCGATCAAGACCCACGAAGACTGAATCAAGTTACAGCAGCGAAGAAAGCCCTCTCCGGAAACCCTGAGGCGTCTGGAGAGAGCTGTCTCTGAATCTGTTGTGTGCCGATCAATGTATGACGGTTATGTCATCGATGCTGACCAGCAGCTTATCGTCCTGATAAATCCAGACAGAGGTAATGGTCGGGTCGCTTGGCTGGGTGTATATGACGGGTGCCTCGCTCAGGACTTGCAGACCGAAATCTTCTGTTTTGTAGGTCAGGTTCAGAACCAGTTGGCCGGCACCACCCAGTGTGTTGCTGACGGACAGGATGGGGAACGTGTTGCTGGCGGTTGTAGGTACGAGGCCTGCTACTGTCAGGGTGTTCACGTGCGCCGTTCTGTCATCGCGCACAGTCCAGTTTTTGTTTTTGCTAGTCATTGGTTAGCTCCTTGCTAATAAATTGTTGGATTCGTGAATTGCGTCCTGCAGGGCTAGTTTGCGTTTGGCGGACCGGCCAAAGGCAATACATATGTATTTTTTGAGATATTTTGACGAGTGCTCAGCGAAAGTTCATTGATCTGTCACCTGCGTGCCGCCGGGCTGTCATCGTTGCGCTCCATTCTGGTGCTCCCGTAAAACGTATTGGGAGACAGGACATGGCTCGGCACTACGATGATTTGCCCAACAGCACCGTGAAAACCCGCCGTCAGCAGGAAGATCAGCGTCGCATGGAGTTTCGTCGGGCGATTGAAAGCTACAGCGAGGCGCGTCAGCTCAACCAGGAGCTTTGCGACTACATGGACGGGGTCACGAATTCTGTCTGGCAGACTGTCACACCGCCCGCGGTCGACCGTCGAAGCGCTCGACAAGCTGGCTGATCTGCGCGCGTTCGGTGCGGATGAACGCCAGAAAGGCATGTGCCACGGGTGACAGGCGTTTGTCCCTGGCCTGAACCACGCACCAGCTTCGGTATAACGGCAGCTCCGCCACAGGCAGCTCGACGAGTGCGCCAGTGGCGAGTTCCTGACAGACCGCGTGCCGCGTCAGCAAGGCGAGGCCCAGCCCGGCAACCACGCATTCGCGTTGCGCCTCACTGGAAGACACCTCAAGCGTTTGCGCGAAATGCACGCGTTTTTCTTTGAAGTATTCCTCGCAGGCCCGACGGGTGCCTGAACCCGTTTCCCGGGTCAGCAGCGGCCAGGGCTCCAGATCCCTCAGGCTCAATGTTTCACGACTGCTCAATGGATGATCCGGCGGCGCTATGGCGACAATCGGATTATTGAGGAAGGGCAGAAACTCCAGCCCCATGTCCTGTGGCACTGCCGACATCACCACCAGATCGTCGCGGTTATCCGACAATCGCCTGATGATCTGCGCACGGTTGACCACCATCAGGCTCAGACTGACTTCCGGGTAACGGCGTTTGAACGCGGCGAACAGGTGCGGAATGAAATACTTGCAGCTCGACTCCACCGCCAGCTTCAACTGTCCCTGCAGCGAACCCTGCATGTCCGAGAGCTGCATATCCAGATTTTCCAGGCGCCCGAAAATATCCCGACTGGCCAATTGCAGCGCTTCGGCGGCCTCCGTCATGTAGAGCTTTTTGCCAACATACTCGAACAGCGGCTGGCCGATCAGCTCTTCAAGCTGCCGGATCTGCAGACTGACAGCGGGCTGGGTCAGGGACATTTCTTCCGCTGCGCGGCTGTATGAACGCAGATCACACACTTCATTGAAAATGCGCAACTGACGCAATGTCATGCGCATCAATGACTTACGCATTTATAAATACCTTTCGGACGTTGCCGGGAAATCGACTATAAGCTTTTGCTTATGCATCACCCAACTTTTACTCATTTTTGTTAATCCCTGATCCGGAATAGGGTGTGCCTGCGACATTGAGTCACATGCCCGGTTACAAAAAAGCGCAAGTGCAACGCTTACCAGGATGTGCTGACCGGTTTGGTCTTTAGGGTCGAGGAATCATCAGTGATAACAAAAATTCTGATCGCCAACCGCGGAGAGATTGCCGTCCGCATCGTGCGTGCATGTGCCGAAATGGGCATTCGCTCGGTGGCGATATTCTCCGACGCGGACCGGCATGCCTTGCACGTGAAACGTGCTGACGAAGCCTACAGTATTGGTGCCGAACCGCTGGCGGGTTACCTGAACCCGCGCAAGCTGGTGAATCTGGCGGTGGAAACCGGTTGCGATGCGCTGCACCCCGGTTACGGTTTTCTCTCGGAAAACGCCGAGCTTGCTGATATCTGCGCCGAACGTGGCATCAAGTTCATCGGCCCTTCGGCAGAAGTGATTCGCCGCATGGGCGACAAGACTGAAGCGCGGCGCAGCATGATCAAGGCCGGGGTGCCGGTGACTCCCGGTACGGAAGGCAATGTGGCCGATATCCAGGAGGCACTGGTCGAAGGCGAGCGCATTGGCTACCCGGTCATGCTCAAGGCCACTTCCGGTGGTGGCGGGCGCGGTATTCGGCGGTGCAACAGTCGTGAAGAACTGGAGCAGGCGTTCCCTCGGGTGATTTCCGAGGCGACCAAAGCCTTTGGTTCGGCGGAAGTCTTTCTGGAAAAGTGCATCGTCAATCCCAAGCACATCGAAGCGCAGATTCTCGGCGACAGCTTCGGCAATGTTGTGCATCTGTTCGAGCGCGACTGTTCGATTCAACGGCGTAACCAGAAGCTGATCGAGATCGCGCCCAGTCCGCAACTGACGCCTGAACAGCGCGCCTACATCGGCGATCTGTCAGTGCGTGCCGCCAAAGCGGTCGGTTACGAAAATGCGGGCACTGTGGAGTTTCTGCTCGCCGAGGGCGAGGTGTACTTCATGGAGATGAACACCCGGGTGCAGGTCGAGCACACCATCACCGAAGAAATCACCGGTATCGACATTGTTCGTGAGCAGATCCGCATCGCCTCCGGGCTGCCGCTGTCGGTCAAGCAGGAGGACATCATCCATCGCGGTTTTGCGCTGCAGTTCCGGATCAACGCCGAAGACCCGAAGAACAACTTCCTGCCCAGCTTCGGCAAGATCACTCGTTACTACGCACCCGGCGGGCCTGGCGTGCGTACCGACACGGCCATTTATACCGGCTACACGATTCCGCCGTTCTACGACTCGATGTGCCTGAAGCTGATCGTCTGGGCACTGACTTGGGAAGAAGCGATGGACCGTGGCCTGCGTGCGCTGGATGACATGCGCCTGCAAGGGGTGAAGACCACCGCTGCCTATTACCAGGAAATTCTGCGCAACCCGGAATTCCGCAGCGGTGAGTTCAACACCAGCTTTGTCGAAAGCCACCCTGAACTGACCAATTACTCGATCAAGCGCAAACCCGAAGAGCTGGCTTTGGCCATCGCTGCCGCCATCGCCGCACACGCCGGTCTGTAAGGAATATTGAGATGTCCAAAAAGATTTTCGTCACCGACACCATCCTGCGTGATGCTCACCAATCGCTTCTGGCGACCCGCATGCGTACCGAAGACATGCTGCCGATCTGCGGCAAGCTCGACAAGGTCGGCTACTGGTCGCTGGAAGTCTGGGGCGGGGCGACGTTCGACGCGTGTGTGCGTTTTCTCAAGGAAGACCCGTGGGAGCGTTTGCGTCAGTTGCGTGCGGCGTTGCCGAACACACGTCTGCAAATGCTCCTGCGCGGTCAGAACCTGCTGGGCTATCGGCATTACAGCGATGACGTGGTCAAAGCATTCGTGGCCAAGGCGGCAGTCAACGGCATCGACGTGTTCCGCATTTTCGATGCGATGAACGACGTGCGTAACCTGCGCGTTGCCATTGAAGCGGTGAAAGCCGCAGGCAAACATGCGCAGGGCACCATCGCGTACACCACCAGCCCGGTCCATACAATTGAAGCGTTCGTTGCGCAGGCCCGGCAAATGGAAGCGATGGGGTGCGATTCGGTGGCAATCAAGGACATGGCCGGCCTGCTGACGCCCTTTGCCACCGGTGAGCTGGTCAAGGCGCTGAAAGCCGAGCAATCGCTGCCGGTCTTCATTCACTCCCATGACACGGCCGGCCTGGCCGCGATGTGCCAGCTCAAGGCGATCGAGAGTGGCGCGGACCACATTGACACGGCGATCTCCAGCTTCGCTTGGGGCACGAGCCATCCGGGCACCGAATCGATGGTCGCGGCGCTCAAGGGCAGCGAGTTCGATACCCGGCTGGACCTGGAACTGCTGCAGGAAATCGGCCTGTATTTCTACGCGGTGCGTAAGAAATATCACCAGTTCGAGAGCGAATTCACTGCGGTCGATACCCGCGTGCAGGTCAATCAGGTGCCCGGTGGAATGATTTCCAACCTGGCCAACCAGCTCAAGGAGCAAGGCGCGCTCAACCGCATGGGCGAAGTGCTGGCGGAAATCCCTCGGGTGCGCAAAGACCTGGGTTATCCACCGCTGGTGACACCGACCTCTCAAATCGTCGGCACCCAGGCGTTCTTCAACGTGCTGGCGGGCGAGCGTTACAAGACCATCACCAATGAAGTGAAGCTCTATTTGCAAGGCGGCTACGGCAAGGCGCCGGGTCAGGTGGATGAGAAGCTGCGTCGTCAGGCGATTGGCAATGAGGAGCTGATCGATGTGCGTCCCGCCGACCTGCTTCGGCCGGAGATGACCAAACTGCGCGCCGACATTGGCGCACTGGCCGCGTCCGAAGAGGACGTGCTGACGTTCGCCATGTTCCCGGACATTGGCCGCAAGTTTCTTGAAGAGCGCGCAGCCGGGACGCTGACGCCGGAAGCGTTGTTGCCGATTCCCGAGGCGGGAAGCGTGGCCAGGGCGGGCGGTGAGGGCGTGCCGACCGAGTTCGTCATCGATGTACACGGCGAGACCTACCGGGTTGATATCACCGGTGTGGGCGTCAAGGCCGAGGGCAAGCGCCACTTCTATCTGTCCATCGACGGCATGCCGGAAGAGGTCGTGTTCGAACCGCTCAACGAGTTTGTCGGCGGCGGCGCCAGCAAGCGCAAGCAGGCCCACGCACCGGGCCACGTCAGCACCACCATGCCGGGCAACATCGTCGATGTGCTGGTCAAGGAAGGCGATGTGGTCAAAGCCGGTCAGGCCGTACTGATTACCGAAGCCATGAAGATGGAAACCGAAGTCCAGGCATCCGTCGCCGGCAAGGTGGTGGCGATCCACGTCGCCAAAGGCGACCGCGTCAATCCGGGCGAGATACTGGTCGAGATCGAAGGCTGATCACGCGCCTCACAGCATTCAACTGTTTACCTCAGGGAAGCACTCGTGGCTTCCCTTTTTTTATTCTGTGCATGTGCAGCCTGACCCAGCGTTTATCGTGCCAACGCGGAGCGTGGGAACGAGAATCGGTGGCGGCTGCGCAGTTCACTGCCGAAACGCTTCAAGCCCCTTGATCTGCTGTCCGCCCGTGAAGTTATCCACAGCCAGCCAGCGTTCGAACGCTTTTTGCCGTTCTGGCCATTCATGGTCGAGCATCGAATACCAATCCGTGTCTCTGCTCTGGCCCTTCACCACCATGTGCTGGCGGAAGGTGCCTTCGTAGCTGAAGCCGAATCGATCAGCCGCGCGTTTGGAGCGTGCGTTGTGGGCGTTGCATTTCCATTCCAGGCGTCGATTGCCCAGCGCAAAGGCTTCTTTGGCCAGCAGGTAAATGGCTTCGGTGCCTTTTGGGGTGCGTTGCATGGCCGCGCTGAAGGTCACGTGGCCTATTTCGATCCGGCCATGTGCGGCAATGATCGACATCAGGCTGATGACCCCTTCTGCCTTGTCGGTCTGTTGATCGATGATCGTATAAAACCACGGGTCGGAAGCGGTCTGGTGCCCGGTCAGCCACGCATCGAACGCATTGCGTTCGTTAAACGGGCCGTAAGGCAGATAGTCCCACAGCTTCGGGTCGGCATCCGGGCCTTGAAGCGCGGCCCACACGTCATCACCGTGACGCACGGCATCAAGCTTTTCCAGACGAACGAAGTGGCCTGTCAGGGTTCGGGTTGTCGGCAATGTGGCGGCTTGCCAGTCGAGCGGCGTGTCAGACATGAATCACTTCCTGTTTCAGAGCGCTTTGCGAAATTGAATAAGCCCGGGTCGTTCGGCAATCCGCTCGTACAGCTGAATGGCCGTGGCGTTGGTTTCATGGGTGAGCCAGTACACTTTGTCGCAGCCATCGGCCTGGGCGGTGGCGTAGACACATTCGATCAGTTGTCTGCCAATGCCTGTGCCACGCTGCTCGGGCGCCACAATGAGGTCTTGCAGGTAGCACACATTGTTGAGGCTCCAGTTGGAGCGATGGTAGATGAAGTTCACCATGCCCACCGCCTTGCCATCCCGCCACGCCAGCGCTGAATGAGTCGGTTCGTCTGGGTCGATCAGGCGCCGCCAGGTCTCTTGGCTCACGCTATCAGCCAGTTGTGTCTTGTAAAAGCTCAGGTAAGCCTGCCACAGCGGCAGCCAGGCGTGATGATCGTCAGCAGTGACGGGGCGGATGCGAACATCAGTCATGAGATTCTCCCTTTAACTCATCCAGCGAGCGATTTGCCGGTCGTTTGCGTCCGGGCTTGCGGCGAGGCCATCTCGCACGCCTGCGATGTCCCGGGCCGTGCGGTTCTGGCTGAGTTTGCGTTTGCCCTGCAGACGCTGCACGGGAATGGCAAAGCCGACAATCGCCCCCAGCATTTTTTCAATGTAGTCCGCAGGCGCATCATGGATTGACCACGGCTGTGCGCGTCCGGACTCGTGCCGATGGGTCAGGCTGCTCAGCAACTGATGCAGTTGCGCCGGGTCGGTGAAGCCGGTGGCCTGACCGTAGGCGTGTACGGCCAGATAATTCCAGGTGGGCACGACCTTGCCATGTTCGGCTTTGCTCGGGTAGAACGACGGGCTCACATAAGCATCGTCGCCCGGGAATATCACCATCACATCGGCACCGGCATTCAACTGCTGCGATTGCGGGTTGGCTTTGGCCAGGTGCCCGTAAAGCGTGCCATAAAGGCCCTCGTCCCGGCGTAACAGCAACGGCAGATGAGTCGCCTGCAAACCGTCCTCACCGTGAGTCACCAGAATCGCAAGGCGGGTCTGATCCATTTGCTCGTGCAGGTTGAGCGTGTCGTTTTCCTGGAACGCATCAGGTCTGTACATGGCAGTTTTCCTTGGCCGATGAAGAAATCCTAGGCAAGGCATTGGTTCATTGTAAGATCCATTTTCGACAGATTTCATGAGGCCAATCGAATGCCTGCAGACCGCGTTGCATTCCCGTCCACGCTGACCGGCATTGAGCTGGACCCGCGCCAAGGCTTGAGCAAGCAACTTTATGCGGTTATGCGTGAGCAGATTCTCGACGGGCGCTTGAGCAGCGGAACACGGTTACCGGCCAGCCGCGACCTGGCCAGGTCTTTGGCGATCTCCCGTAACAGCGTCATGCGCGCTTACGATCAACTCCACGCCGAGGGTTTTCTTGAGGGGCGGGTGGGCGATGGCACGTATGTAGCGCAGTTTTCCGAAGGTCGCGGTGCGCTTCACCGCAGCCCTCACAGAAAACTATCCACCAACTTGTCCACAGGTTTGCGCACAGGGTTATGCACAGCTTTGTCCACAGAATCGCCTGAAAATCTGCCTGAACCCGCTAATCAAGTTATCCACAGCAACGCGATCCATTTGATCGAAAACCATCATTTGAGCGAACCCTCAGGCGAGGTGCCCGGAGCGTTCAGGGTCGGCGTTCCAGCGTTCGATCTGTTCCCGTTCGCGTTGTGGGGCAAGCTCTATGCGGCTTTCTGGCGCAAACCTGATCTCGGCCAACTGGGTTACGGCGCTGCGGCGGGAGAGTGGCGTTTACGAGAGCTGATCGCCGTGTACCTGCGGTCTTCGCGAGGCCTGCAATGCACCGCTGAGCAAATTGTGATCACCAGCGGCGCGCAACACGCAATCAGCCTTTGTTCACAATTGCTGTTGGCACCGGGCGAGGGGGTTGCCGTGGAGAATCCGGGCTACCGCGCTGCCGGCCATGCATTTGCCGTGGCCGGTGCCCGGTTGCAAGGGGTGGCGGTTGATGGCGAGGGCATGCGTTGCGCCGATCTTGATCAGTCGGATTGCAGGTTGGCGTACGTCACGCCGTCGCATCAATACCCCACGGGCGTGGTCATGAGCCTGGCGCGACGTCTGGAACTGCTGGCCTGGGCCGAGAAGAACCAGAGCTGGATCATCGAAGATGATTACGACGGAGAGTACCGATACAGCGGCGCACCGCTGGCGCCCCTGGCAGCGCTCGATCAGGGCGGGCGGGTGCTGTATGTCGGGACGTTTGGCAAGATTGCCTTTCCGGCGTTGCGTCTGGGGTATCTGGTTCTCCCGCCAGCCTTGGTCAAGCCGTTCAGCCAGCGTAAAGCGGTCGACATGCGCCACACCGAAATCAGTGTGCAGGCGGTCATGGCGCAGTTCATCGCGGCAGGGCATTTTCAGCGACACATTCGCCGTATGCGCCGTGCGGCGCTGAGTCGTCGTGACGCGTTGCTGGCCGGTTGGCCGGAGGGTATATCTGGCTGCGCCGCGATGCCCAAAGTGGTGGCGGGCCTGCATGTGATGGTCAAAGTGGACAGCGTTGCCCGTGAGCAAGCGTTGATTGCCAAGGCCAGAAGCGTCGGCGTCGAAATGAACGCGTTGAGTGAGTACTGGTTGCCCGACTCCAGCGAACCTGTGGATAACCGCGCCGGGCTGGTGCTGGGCTTCGCCGCCGTGCCGGAGCCGGCGATTGAAGATGCGTTGAACAGGCTGCGCGCGGTCTGGTCGGAGTAGGCCGACAGTACCCGTATACTCTGCACTTTCTGCTACCTGTCTTTGAGATACCCATGAACAACTCTCTTTCTGCAACACCCGGACGCAAGTTCGGCGCGCCACTGGCTGCGCTGTTCCTGCTGCTGATGGGCGCCCAGTTCCTGCTACTCAGCGTGGGCACACGCCAGGTCATGCTGTGGATCGTAGGCGCCGCGCTGGGCGTCACGCTCTACCACGCCGCCTTCGGTTTCACGTCGGCATGGCGGGTTTTTATCCGTGAACGACGGGGCGCCGGCTTACGGGCGCAAATGGTGATGCTGGCTGTGGCGGTGGTGCTGTTTTTCCCGGCGCTGGGAGCAGGCACGCTCTTTGGTCAGCCGGTCACCGGGCTGGTCGCGCCGGTCGGCATTTCAGTCGTGGTCGGTGCATTCATTTTTGGCATCGGCATGCAGCTGGGAGGCGGTTGTGCGTCTGGCACGCTGTTCACCGCAGGCGGCGGTAATGCGCGGATGCTGGTGACGCTGCTGTTCTTCATCCTGGGCTCTCTGATCGCCACGCATCACGTGGACTGGTGGTTTGCCTTGCCTTCGTTGCCACCGATTTCAGTGGTCAAGACGTTCGGCGTAGTGCCTGCGCTGATCGTCAATCTGGCGCTGTTTGCGTTGATCGCCCTGGTAACCGTCACGCTGGAAAAGCGCCGTCATGGTCAGCTGGAAGCGCCTGTCAGCACTGAGCATCGCGGCTTTTCTCGTGTGCTTCGCGGGCCGTGGATTCTGGTCTGGGGCGCTGTAGCGCTGGCGATTCTGAATTACGCAACGCTGGCGCTGGCGGGTCGTCCGTGGGGCATCACCTCGGCGTTTGCACTGTGGGGGGCGAAAGTGGCCAGCGGTCTGGGAGTCGATGTCGGCAGTTGGGTGTTCTGGCAGAGCGCCGCGAATGCCAAGGCGCTGGCCGCGCCGGTCTGGGAAGACATCACCAGCGTGATGGACATCGGCATCATGCTGGGTGCCTTGCTGGCTGCCGGTCTGGCCGGTCGTTTTGCGCCCAGCCTGGATATCCCGACGCGTTCGCTGGTTGCGGCGGTCATCGGCGGTCTGCTGCTGGGTTACGGCTCGCGGCTGGCCTACGGCTGCAACATCGGCGCTTACTTCAGCGGCATTGCCTCAGGCAGTCTGCACGGCTGGCTGTGGCTGGTCGCGGCTTACGCCGGTAACGTAGTGGGCGTCAGGCTGCGGCCGGTTTTCTTCACTGGCGAACGGCAGCCAGTGGCATTGACTGGCTGCTGAGAACGCCAGAAACCCCGAGGTAAAGCGGCCGTTTGCGAACCATCTGCCGGATTGGCATTCAAAGCCAGTGCAGTAGCGTCCGCATGCGGTTTCGCTTATTCATCCGAGGGGTATTCTTTTGCAGCAGACGATCATTTCGAAAATCCGTTTTCTCGGCAAGACCATCGGGTATGTAGGGTGGTCGCTGTTCTGGCTGCTGATCTGGGACGTTATCGTCACGGTCGATTTCATGCTGTTTCTCGATCGCAAGATCAGCTTGCCGTCCTTACCGTTGACCCTGCTGGGCTCGGCACTGGTGGTGCTGACCAGCTTTCGTAATTCCAGTGCCTACAACCGCTGGTGGGAAGCCCGGACGCTGTGGGGCGCGATGGTCAACAGCTCGCGCAGCTTTGCTCGTCAGGTCCTGACGCTGGTCGAGGACGATGACGGCATCAACCCGGTCAAGGCCATCCTGCTGCGCCGTCACGTGGCCTACGTGAAGTGCCTGTCCGCGCATTTGAAAGGCGTTGAATGCGGTGACGAGATTCAGATGCTGATCCCTCGTGAAGAATTTGAACGCCGTCGCGATACCAACAACTTCCCCAATGATCTGCTCAACACATCGGCTGCGCTGCTGGCGAAGGAATATCAGAGCGGACGGCTGGACAGTATCCGGCTGGCGCGTCTGGAGTCGACGATGGTGGACATTTCCAATTGCCAGGGCGGCATGGAGCGTATCGCCAACACGCCGTTGCCTTATCCGTACGTGGCGTTTCCGAGGCTGTTCATCACGCTGTTCTGCCTGATCGTACCGATTGGTCTGGTGGAAACCCTGGGCTGGTTCACGCCGCTGGCGTCCACGGTGGTGGGCTTCATGCTGTTGGCCATCGAAAAAATCGGCACCGACCTGCAAAGCCCGTTTCGGGCCAGCGAACACGTGATTCAGATGAATGCGCTGTGCGAAAACATCGAGCGCAATCTGGATTCGATGCTCAGGGGCGCACAAGAAGAATGCAAGGCGTCGTAAAAAAAAGGGGGAGAGGCGTCCCGCGTGTGCGGAACGCCTCGGGTAGAGCAGAAAGTCAGATGGGCTTAACGCAGCTCGCCACACAGGTCCAGTTCGACCAACCGCCGAACTTCTTCGGTCGTCAGGCCAGCACCGAGCAGTGCATGCAACTTGCCGAGTGCCGCTTCACGGGTCATGCCACCGCCGGACAGCACACCCGCACCGCGCAGACGGCTGCCTGCTTCGTAGACGTCCAGTTCAACACCGCCTTCGTGGCATTGAGTGATCGCGACCACACAGACACCGCGCGCGCGGGCGTTTTCCAGGCTGGCGATGAATGGCGAATCGTCGCTGGGGCCGGTGCCGCTGCCGAAGCATTCGAGTACCAGACCCTGAATGCCGCTGTTGACCAGTCCGTCCAGCTGGGCAGCGCCTACACCTGGAAACAATGGCAATACGGCGACATTGGCCTGTGCCTTGGTTTGCCGATAATCCAGCGCATCAGGCAGCGAAACGACAGCATGACCGCCACGCGAGCGTTGCAGCGGCGCGAACGGTTGACGACCGAAGCTGCGAATTTTCGCGCAGCGAACAGGCGTCATCAGTTGCCCGTGGAAATACAGCTGCACACCCGACACCAGGCCTGAACCCAAGGCGAGCAACGCGCCGTTGACGTTCTCCCAGGCGTCGCTGTCCTGCACGCCGGCAGGCAGCATCGAGCCAGTGAACACCACCGGTGCGCTGAAACCCAGTAACTGGAAACACATGGCCGCCGCGCTGTACGCCAGGGTATCCGTGCCGTGCAGCACCAGCACCGCGTCGCAGCCATCGACATCGACCGCTTCGATGACCGCCTCGCGCAGGCGCAGCCAGTAGGCGGGCGTCATGTTGGCGCTGTCGATCAGCGGTGACATCTCGCGAAAACGCCACTCGGGCACCACCAGTTCAGGGTGCTCGGCCAGTTGCCCGGCCATTCGCGCCTCGAAACCCGATGCAGGTGCCAGGCCGTTGGCGCTGGCCTGCATGCCGATGGTGCCGCCGGTGTAAAGAACCATCACGCGTCGAGCAGGTTGATGTGCATCATGAGTCATGGTTCTTCTCCGGCGTAACGTCGCGTTTATCGTGCTTCTGCCGCATGCTTGGCGGCCAGTTCGGCGTCCTGCGTCGACTGACGGGACGGGTTGGCCGGCCATGCGTTGCGGTCCAGGTCCAGGTCAGGGAACTGGCTGGAATCGAACACTGGCGTCTTGATGCCGGCCCGACGCTGCGCATCGTAGTCGTTCAGAATGCGCTTCACTACTTTGAACAGCATGGCCAGTGCGATCAGGTTGACGAACGCCAGCATGGTCATGGTGATGTCTGCGAAGGCCAGCACGTCTTTCAGGTCGACCACGGCACCCCACAGGATCAGGGCCAGAACCGCGATGCGATAGAGCACGATGGCCTTGAGCTTCTCGCCAAACAGGAACCGCAGGCTGTTCTCGCCCAGGTAGTAGTTGTAGAGAATCGAAGTAAAGACGAACAGGGCCAGCGCCACGCTGATGAAGATGCGACCCCAGTCACCGACCACTGCCGCCAGCGAGTTCTGCGCCAGCACGATGCCGTTGCCGTCATACCCGATGTCGTAGATGCCGGACAGCAGGATCAGCAGGGCGGTGCAGGTGCAGATGACGAAAGTGTCGAGGAACACGCTGAATGCCTGAACCACGCCTTGTGCCACCGGGTGCTCTACATGAGCCACTGCAGCCACGTTTGGCGCACTGCCCAGGCCGGCTTCGTTGGCGAAGACGCCACGCTTGACGCCCATCACGATTGCGCTGCCGATCAGGCCGCCGAACACTGGATCGATGCCGAAGGCGCTTCTGACGATGGTCATCAGCATGCCTGGAACGTGGTCGATCTGCAGAACGATGACGTAGATGGTGACGGCGATGTAGATCAGGGTCTTGACCGGCACCAGCAGGTCGGAGATGGCCGCGATGCGCTTGATGCCGCCGATGAACGCCAGACCGAGCAGCACAACCAGGCAAAGGCCGGTGGTGGTGGTGTCGATGTTGAACGCGCTTTTCAGCGAGTCGGTCACGGCGTGGGATTGCAGGCCGTTGAAGGCAAAGCCGAAGGTCACCAGCAGCAATACGGCCATGACCATACCCAGCCAGCGTTTACCCAGACCGTGCTGGATGTAATACGCCGGACCGCCGCGGAACTGGCCTTCGGAGTCCTTGCGCTTGTAAAGCTGAGCGAGCGAACACTCGATGAAGCTGCTGGACATGCCGACCAGTGCGGTGACCCACATCCAGAACACGGCACCCGGGCCACCCAGCGTTACGGCAATGCCGACGCCTGCGATGTTGCCCGCACCGACGCGGCCTGCAAGGCTGAGCATCAGTGCCTGAAACGAACTCAGTTGACCGGCGCTGCTGCGCAAGCTGTCACGAAACACCGAGAACATGTGGAAAAAGTGTCGAAACTGAACGAAACGCGAGCGGATCGTGAAGTAACTGCCCAGGCCAACGATAAGTACGATCAGTACTTTACCGGAGAGAAAGTCGTTAATCATTTCCAGCATTTTTGTTATTCCTCGCTACTTTTGAGGGGGCGCACTATACCGGTGCAAAGTTTTTACGTCTGTAGTCGCGTTCTTGTGAGGCTGATTCTTCATTCGCGACACTGAATGAATACTCCTGCGGATTATGCCGCAGAAATGGGGGACCTGAGGCTTTGGATCCAGTGTCGGAGTCCTTTGCCGCGGGCAAAAAAAAGGGTCTGGAGAATCACTCCCAGACCCTCAAAAAATTGAGGGGTGTCTAGGCCCTCAATCTGGTGAGCAGGTTGCGCAGGTCATTCCTGTCAGGCCTTCAATGGGGCCAGACGTGGAGCGATCATGTTTTCCGGGCGCAGGATGTCGTCGAGCATGGCATCGTCGAGCAGACCTTCCTCACGCACCAGTTCCAGTACGCCACGACCGCTTTCCAGTGCGATCCGGGCAATACGGGTGGAGTTTTCGTAACCGATGTACGGGTTCAGCGCGGTGACCAGACCAATCGAGTGCTCGACCAGTTCGCGGCAACGCTGTTCGTTGGCGGTAATACCGACGATGCAATGCTCGCGCAGCATGTCCATCGCACGCTGCAACAGGCGGATCGAGTCGAAAATCTTGTAGGCGATCAGCGGCTCCATGACGTTGAGCTGCAACTGCCCGCCTTCGGCTGCCATGGTCAGCGACAGGTCGTTGCCGATGATTTCAAAGGCCACTTGATTGACCGCTTCCGGAATCACCGGGTTGACCTTGCCGGGCATGATCGAGCTGCCGGGCTGGCGCGCAGGCAAGTTGATTTCATTGATGCCGGTGCGCGGTCCGCTAGACAGCAAGCGCAGGTCGTTGCAGATTTTCGACAGCTTGACCGCAGTACGCTTGAGCATGCCGGAGAACAGCACGAACGCGCCCATGTCGGATGTCGCTTCGATCAGGTCGGCTGCCGGCACCAGCGGCTGACCGCTGATCAGCGCCAGACGGTCGACGGCGAGTTTCTGGTAGCCAGGGTCGGCGTTGATGCCGGTGCCGATGGCGGTGCCGCCCAGGTTCACTTCGGTCAGCAGTTCGGGTGCCAGGCTGCGCAGACGATTGAGGTCTTCAGTCAGGGTGGTCGCGAACGCACGGAATTCCTGACCCAGGGTCATCGGAACCGCGTCCTGCAACTGGGTGCGGCCCATTTTCAGGACATGATTGAATTCTTCGCCCTTGGCGGCGAATGCCTGGATAAGGCTGGAAAGGCTGGCAAGCAGCGCATCGTGGCCCAGCAGCAGACCCAGACGGATCGCGGTCGGGTAGGCGTCGTTGGTCGATTGCGCCATGTTCACGTCGTTGTTCGGGTGCAGGTGCTTGTATTCACCCTTCTCGAAGCCCATGGTTTCCAGCGCGATGTTGGCGATGACTTCATTGGCGTTCATGTTGGTGGACGTGCCCGCACCGCCTTGAATCATGTCGACCACGAACTGATCGTGGAAGTCGCCGCGAATCAAGCGTGCGCACGCCTCGCTGATGGCCGCATGCTTGGCCTCGTTGAGGTGCCCCAACTGGTGGTTTGCATCGGCCGCCGCCTGTTTGACCATGGCCAGTGCCACAACCAGTTTCGGGTAGTGCGAAAGCGGCACGCCCGACAGGTGAAAGTTATTCACGGCGCGCAGCGTCTGAATGCCGTAATAAGCGTTGGCAGGTACTTCGAGAACACCAAGCAGGTCTTTTTCGATGCGCGATGATGCAGGCGAGGACATGATAAAAAGAGTCTCAAAAAAGGCACGGACAATGCCGGAACGCCGCGAATAGTGGGCTTGCCGTCCCGTCTTGACCAATGCTGTTAAACGCTGGGCTATGCAATAACGGCATAACGGCGGTGTGACCTGGATTCCTCTCAGTGCGTAAAGAGGGCAAAATGTCGCACCCGGTTTGCTGCCTGGTCTGTTCGGGTGGCAGCCAGGTCATGTATCGGCGGCGCGTTGTCGGACGTCCCACGGGGGTCGCCTGAAACCGGTGCTTGCAGGGCATGCGCAGTCGCCAGTCGAGGCAGTTATCCATTGTCCGGGAGGACCTGATGAATCTGGAAAGCAAATGGCTGGAGGATTTCAGCGCCCTGGCGGCCACTCGCAGCTTTTCCCAGGCGGCCGATCGCCGCTTTGTGACCCAGCCGGCGTTCAGTCGGCGTATTCGCAGCCTTGAAGCTGCGTTGGGGCTCACCCTGGTCAATCGCACGCGCACGCCTATCGAACTGACGGCTGCCGGCCAGCTGTTTCTGGTCACGGCACGCACGGTGGTCGAGCAGTTGGGAGAAGTGGTGCGCCACCTGCACCATCTCGAGGGCGGTCAGGGTGAGGTCATGCAGGTGGCGGCAGCCCATTCCCTGGCTCTCGGGTTCTTTCCACGCTGGATCGCCCAGTTGCGCAATGAAGGCCTGAACATTGCGACCCGACTGGTCGCCACCAACGTTGGCGACGCCGTGCATGCCTTGCGCGAGGGCGGTTGCGACCTGATGCTGGCGTTCTACGACCCCGACGCGGCGTTACAGATGGACGCCGAAATATTCCCTTCTCTGCATCTGGGGCATACCGAAATGTTGCCGGTGTGTGCGGCGGATGCCGATGGCCGGCCTTTGTTTGATATGGAAGGCGAAGCAAGTGTGCCGTTGCTCGCGTACAGCGCAGGCGCCTTTCTGGGGCGCTCGGTGAACCTGCTGCTGCGCCAGCGCAATCTGCGTTTCACGACGGTGTACGAAACGGCGATGGCTGACAGCCTGAAAAGTATGGCGCTTGAAGGGTTGGGCATCGCCTGGGTGCCGCACCTGAGTGTGCGCGCCGAGTTGGCGCGCGGAGAGCTGGTGGTGTGCGGCGGGCCGCAATGGCACGTTCCGCTGGAGATTCGCCTGTACCGTTGCGCACTGGTGCGCAAGGCCAACGTTCGCCTGCTGTGGCGCAAGCTTGAAAGCGCTGCTTCGTCTGAGTCGTCATGACAAGGGCCGCCCTTGGCAATGCCGCAGAGAGGCCCTGGCCTGTTCAGGGAAATCTGCTCAGATGGTCGGCGATGATTTGCTTGTTCGCATCGCTGTAGACGTAGCAGTTGGAGCGCACGCTTTGGTGGACTTCGACGATATTCGTCTGACACCACCAACCGCCTTTGTAGATCACTTCGGCAGCTTCGTGAGTGCCACCGAGCATATGGCCCAGCTCGTGTGCGGGAATGGTGAATGTTTCCAGTGAGGCTATGCCGGTGTAGCTTTTGTCGGTGCTGGCGCCCAAGTCATTCGCGTTGATCTTGTTCTGAGTCAACAGCAGGTACTTGCTGGTCGCGCTGCGCTCCATGTCATTGGCGATCACGTACTGATCCATTTTGTTTTTCCAGGCGAAATAGGTCTCGTCCACATCGTCATTCTGGTAAGCGAAATCCGTGAGGTCCGGGACGTCGCGAATGAATATCAGCCGGACATAGCGATCGGTGAAGCTTTCGAGGTCCTTGATAAGCCAGGCGAAGTAATCCTGACGCAGTTCGTGGGTGTTGTGATGCGAAAGGTCGTCGTGGAGAACCAGGTACAGCGTCAACGGGCGCTTGGAGGCGGTCTGATCTGCCCATGCCCCGTGGCTTAGCGTCAGTGCGCAGAACAGCAGCAGGTGGTTTGCGTATTTTTTCAGCATTGTACTCATCCTTGAGTTGTTGGATTAATGGTCGGTCCGTCCGTGACCGGCCCCTGTTATCTAATAGCAGTCGGCTTCGGCAGGAAATCAGAATGGGCATCTGTGGATGTAGTCCTTACCTGTCCTGAAGTGCAGGACGGATGCCTGCTTTTCATTGGGGCCGGTCAGGCCTGTGCTCTTGCGATGCGCGCGCCCAACAGACGCGCGGTGAGTCGAGGGTGTGTGGCGGGCCGATGACTCAGTTGATGGAGGGTATGTTGTCAACGTAGTTGCGAATCAGGTCCCTGTTGGCTTCGCTGAAGTAATAGCAGGGGATGATCGATGTCGAGAAGTCCTCCCACATCGTCGTCTGGCACGGGAAGCCGGTTGCGGCCTCGTGTGTAGCGCCAAAAAGGTGGCCTATTTCGTGCGCCAGTGTGTTGTAGTTTTTGAGGGATGCGATAGCGACGTTGTAGTGTTTTGCCGCGAAGCCATGTGTGGTCGGGCGGATTTTATTAGAGGTCAGAAATACGTATTTATGTCGTGCTGACGGGCGCGGCAGGTTTTTCTCATCTGCATAATTTCTGCTTGCCAGAAACAATTTCAGTGACAGGCCATCCATGTCATCTCCGCGATAAGCGAAATCTGTCAAGCCAGGTACATCTTTGACACGTATGACGGTTGTCCTGCGCCCCGTGATTTCTTCCATTTGGGCGAGCAGGTGATTCAGGTAACCATCACCCAGCTCTGCTTCTTCCTGCGGTGTCAGTTGATCATGCATGATCAGGAACAATCCCAGATTGGGTCGATCTGCACTGGCAAAAGGCAGGTAAAAAAAGACGGCCAGACACAGCCATGTTTTCAGTAGGTTTTTCATAAGTACGTTCTCATCCTTGAGAGTCGATTCAATTGTTAAGCCAATGTTGCAGCGCCAGTTAATCAAATGCTGATCGGCTACAACAGTTGTACCTTGCGCTTCAATCGGTAGGGGCGCTGCTCTTGTGGTGTAGGAAGCCCTCGATGAGGGCGACGAAATCCCGACCGCTACCGGCGTAGCCATCCAGTTGCTTCGAGACTGCAATCACGGCCTGCAGGGATGCCCGGCACCGTCGATGACGGAAGGTGATCGCGGGTGCTTTAAACGCACAACTTTGCGGTATACTGCGCGGCCTTTGGCCGGTTAAATCGGTCATTATTCGTACAACAAGCCACGCCGGTCCTCCCGCGTGGCTTGTTGTTTTAAGCTGCGCCTGCGGGCGCCCGATGAGAGGCACGACGATGAGCGCACTGGTTGGCGTGATCATGGGCTCCAAGTCCGATTGGTCCACCCTTAGCCACACCGCCGACATGCTGGAAAAGCTCGGCATCCCTTTTGAAGTCAAAGTGGTGTCAGCCCACCGCACGCCGGACCTGCTGTTCCAGTACGCAGACGAAGCGGAAGGCCGAGGCATTGAAGTGATCATCGCCGGTGCCGGTGGTGCCGCTCACTTGCCGGGCATGTGCGCTGCCAAGACCCATCTGCCTGTGCTGGGTGTACCGGTGCAGTCCTCGATGCTGTCGGGTGTCGACTCGCTGCTGTCGATCGTGCAGATGCCCGCCGGTATCCCGGTGGCGACGCTGGCCATCGGCAAAGCCGGTGCGATCAACGCCGCGCTGCTGTCGGCCAGCATCCTTGGCGCCAAGCACCCGCAATTCCACGCAGCGCTGAAGAAATTCCGCACTGAGCAGACAGACAGCGTCCTGGACAATCCAGACCCACGCCACGCCTGAGGTTTTTCCATGAAGATCGGTGTAATCGGTGGCGGCCAGCTGGGCCGCATGTTGGCCCTGGCAGGTACGCCGCTGGGCATGAACTTCGCCTTTCTCGATCCTGCGCCGGATGCCTGTGCAGCCGCGCTGGGCGAGCATCTGCGTGCCGATTACGGCGATCTGGACCATCTGCGCCAACTGGCTGATGAAGTCGACCTGGTGACGTTCGAGTTTGAAAGCGTCCCGGCTGAAACCGTCGCGTTCCTGTCGCAGTTCGTCCCGGTCTACCCAAGTGCCGAAGCCTTGCGCATCGCGCGTGACCGCTGGTTCGAGAAAAGCATGTTCAAGGACCTGGGCATTCCGACGCCGGCATTCGCTGACATCCAGTCGCAGGCCGACCTGGACGCTGCCGTGGCCAGCATCGGGCTGCCTGCCGTTCTGAAAACACGCACCCTGGGTTATGACGGCAAAGGCCAGAAGGTTCTGCGCTCGGCGGCCGATGTGGTGGGTACGTTCGCCGAGCTGGGCAGCGTGCCTTGTCTGCTGGAAGGTTTCGTCCCTTTCACCGGCGAAGTCTCGTTGATTGCGGTGCGTGCGCGTGATGGTGAAACCCGCTTCTATCCGCTGGTTCACAACACGCATGACAGCGGCATTCTGCGGCTGTCCATTGCCAGTACCGATCACCCGTTGCAGGCGCTGGCTGAAGATTACGCCGGTCGCGTTTTGCAGCAACTGGATTACGTCGGTGTGCTGGCGTTCGAGTTCTTCGAAGTCGACGGCGGCCTGAAAGCCAACGAGATCGCCCCTCGCGTACACAACTCCGGGCACTGGACCACCGAAGGTGCAGAGTGCAGCCAGTTCGAAAACCACCTGCGGGCGGTTGCCGGCTTGCCGCTGGGGTCCACCGCCAAAGTGGGCGAAAGCGCCATGCTCAACTTCATTGGTGAAGTGCCACCGGTGGACAAGGTCGCTGCCATCGAAGACTGCCACCTGCATCACTATGGCAAGGCTTTCAAGGCTGGCCGCAAAGTGGGCCACGCCACTGTCCGCAGCGCTGACCGCGCCACGCTGGATCGTCAGGTGAAGCAGGTCGAAGCGCTGATAGGCTGACGCTGGCGGTTTTACTGACTGTCGTGCCGAGGCTCCGCGCTGGCATTCCGACGTTGAAGCGTTCGGAATGCCGTTTTTAAAGGCCGTGCCGATCTCCGACGTTCAGCTTCGGACCGGCTCAGCCCCGCCATTCATGAAGAATTTTCCACCTCGCCTCAAACTCGTTATTTCGCCGGAACCATTCCCTGTCACTGTTCTCAGATAGCAGTAGGTCAGGGCTGCTAGTGGCTCAGGCATATTCACTTAATACAGAGGGAAATGGCATGGGTATCATTGGAACCATCTTTATCGGTCTGATCGTCGGTCTGTTGGCTCGCTTCCTGAAGCCGGGCGATGACAGCATGGGCTGGATCATGACCATCGTGCTGGGTATCGCCGGTTCGCTTGCCGCTACCTACGGTGGCCAGGCGTTGGGCATCTACCATGCAGGCGAGGGTGCAGGTTTCCTGGGCGCACTGGTCGGCGCAATCATCCTGCTGGTCATCTACGGCATGATCAAAAAGAAATAACGTTTAATGTTCAGCCCTCTGTTCTGAACGGCGCAGAGGGCTAGAATGCGCGGCAACTCTTCTCCCCATTGCCGAGCTTTATCATGCGTCGCTATCTGTTGATGACTCTTCTGCTGGTGTCCGGGCTTGCTCACGCGCAATTGCCGGAAACCGACTGGCTTGAGCTGATGCCCAAGTCCGATCAAAAAGCCCTCGAAGCCATGCCCGAGATTGACCACAATTCCCCGGAAGCGATGGGCACGTTCGACAGCAAGGGTGGGTTGAAGCAGAGCAAGGGGTTGCCTGCGGTCATGTATTCGACCAAGACAGTCCCTGCAATGAATGGCAAGGCCATTCGTCTCGGCGGTTATCCCGTCCCCCTCGAAACCGATGCCAAAGGCCACAGCACGCTGTTCTTCCTCGTGCCGTACCCCGGCGCCTGCATCCACGTCCCGCCACCGCCCCCCAACCAATTGGTGCTGGTGCGTTACCCCAAGGGGCTGAAGCTGGATGACATCTACACACCGCTGTGGGTTGAAGGCACCCTGAAGATCGAAAAGGTCAACAACGACCTGGCCGACGCGGCGTACGCGATGGATGCGTCAAAGGTCCGCGTGGTGGTTGAGTCGGACCTTTGATCGACTGACGTTAAGCAACGCGCTATCAGAGCGCCTCGCTCCAGATACTCACGCCCAGTACATGCATCTGGTCCGGCGCCAGCGTAACCACGTCGTCCAGCACGTTGGCGGTTTCGACGCAGACCATGCGCTGCCAGCCGTCGGCTGCCATGTCGGTGAATTTGCCGGTTTTTTCGATCCACGGGTTCCACAGAATGGCCGATTTCGAACCGAGGCTGCGGATGTGGATGCGTCGTTGCCACTCCGGATCGACGATGCTGAGCACGCCCGGCGTGTCCTTGTAGATGCGGTCGGTTTCGCCGGCGAAGGTCAGGTCGCCTGCCTGTTCGCGCTCTTCCCAGTTTTCCAGGGTTTCAACGTAGGTCAGGCCGTCGAGCCCTTCGACGCTGACCTGGCGTGCATCGCTGACGGCGAAGTAGGTGTGCAGCGCCTGGCTTAGCGTGACGGGTGCTGTGCCGCAGTTATAGCTGACCAGGCTGACATTCAGAGCGTGGTCCAGGCGGATGCTCAGTTTGAGGGCAACGTTGTGAGGCCAGCCTGGCAAATGGCCTTCGGCTTCCGGAAGGACGAACTCGACCAGCAGAGCATCGCCGTCTTCGCCGATACCGAGCAATTGCCAGTCCAGCGCCCGCACCTCGCCGTGGGCCTTGGCCGGTTCGCTGCTGTTGCGCATGGCTTGCACGCTTTGCGGGTTGCGTTCCAGGTTGCCGAACCACGGCCAGCAGATCGGCATGCCCGCACGAATAGGTTTGCCTTTCTTGAAGACGGCTTCTTCATTCAGCCACACCAGCGGCTGCTGTCCGGCCACTTGATAGCTGAGAATGTGTGCGCCTTGCTGGGCGACCAGCAGTTCTGCCTCGCCGTGGCGGATACGCCAGCAATTCAGCTCGTCGTACTGGACGGATTCAACAGTGGGTTCAACCGGGGATGTTGGCATGCAAAGTTCTCACTCAAGGACCGTGACGAAAATAGACCGCTTCACGCTCGGCGAGTTTACCCGTGCAGCCAATCTGTAGCCGAGCGACAATTTACCGCCGCGCGGGAACCGAGCGTGTCCGGCCGCTGGAATCGATGGCCACGAACACGAATGCGGCCTCTGTTACCTTGCGCCACTCACTGGTGACCGGGTCGTCGCTCCACACTTCGACCATCATCTTGATTGAGGTGCGTCCCACTTCCAGGGTGCGGGTGTAAAAGGACAACTGCTCGCCGACAGCCACCGGCACCAGAAACGCCATGCGATCAATCGCCACGGTCGCCACACGGCCACCTGCCACTTTGCTGGCCATTGCCGTGCCGGCCAGGTCCATCTGAGAGACCAGCCAGCCGCCGAAGATATCGCCAAAGCCATTGGTTTCACGGGGAAGGGCGGTGATTTGCAGTGCAAGGTCGCCTTGCGGAGTTGGATCTTCTTGTTCGAGCTCGATCATGCCTAGGGTGCCTCTGACCCATGACTCTCATTATTGTGTGCTGCGGTTAACAGGGGCCATTCAAAACCATGCGCATGAACATTGTGTGTTCAGCTCCGGTGTGGCCTTAAGGGAAACTCTGCGAAACCCGCTGATTCAGACGTTTTCGCACAATTTCCCAAAACTGTTGACGACCCGGGAGTATATCGGGCGTTGCGTCACAGAACGACCGTCGGGTTTTCATTTTGTATTGATGCGGTTCTTGACATGTGTTTTTTGAAAGCAATTTGCTATCTTGCTGGACCTCTACAGGTAACAAGACTGCCTGTACACGCAATTTTGGTGCCTATCTGCACAATTGCCCCGGACAATCGCTTCTGCACGCCACCCCGCAGCAGCCAGCGTAGCTGTCGCTCGCCCTATTCAAAGAACAAGCAAAGAGAAGCCTTGTCATGTCATCTGTTCCTTCCGGTTCCACGCAGCCTGCGCGGCCTTTGACCCGCAGCGATTACAAAACCCTGTCGCTGTCTGCTCTGGGTGGCGCGCTGGAGTTTTACGACTTCATCATTTTCGTGTTTTTCGCGGCGGTGGTCGGGAAGCTGTTTTTCCCGGTGGACATGCCCGACTGGCTGCGCATGATGCAGACGTTCGGTATTTTTGCCGCCGGTTATCTGGCAAGGCCGCTGGGCGGCATTATCATGGCGCACTTCGGCGATCTGCTGGGGCGCAAGAAGATGTTCACCCTGAGCATTTTCATGATGGCCGTGCCGACCCTGATCATGGGCCTGCTGCCGACGTACGCGCAGATCGGCATGTGGGCACCGATCCTGCTGCTGTTGATGCGCGTCATTCAAGGGGCTGCCATCGGCGGTGAAGTGCCGGGCGCCTGGGTGTTTGTGTCGGAGCACGTACCTGCACGTCGCGTCGGTTATGCCTGCGGTACGCTGACCGCCGGCCTGACAGCAGGCATCTTGCTGGGCTCGCTGGTGGCCACGGCAATCAATAGCATTTACACCCCGGTCGAAGTGTCCGACTACGCCTGGCGTATTCCTTTCCTGTTGGGCGGTGTGTTCGGCCTGATGTCGGTATACCTGCGTCGCCTGCTACACGAGACTCCGGTGTTTGCCGAGCTTCAACTGCGCAAGGCGCTGGCTGAAGAGGTGCCGCTCAAGGCGGTGCTGCGTGATCATCGCGGTGCCGTTGCGCTGTCGATGTTGATGACCTGGCTGCTGTCGGCCGGCATCATCGTTGTGATCCTGATGACGCCGACCATTCTGCAAACCATTTACGGCTTCCCTGCAGCCACGGCCTTGAAAGCCAACAGCCTGGCCATCGTCTTCCTCAGTGCCGGCTGTATCGCGGCGGGTGCGCTGGCGGATCGTTTTGGGGCGGGCTGGGTGTTTCTGCTGGGCAGTGCAGGTCTGCTGGTCAGTTCCTGGACGTTTTATCACGTCCTCGGCAGCCACCCGGACGTGCTGTTTCCGTTGTACGCCGTAACAGGCCTGTTTGTCGGCACCATCGGTGCGGTGCCGTATGTCATGGTCAAGGCCTTCCCGCCGGTGGTGCGTTTTTCCGGACTGTCGTTCTCCTACAACCTGGCGTACGCCATTTTCGGTGGCCTGACACCGATGGTCGTCACGTTCATGCTCAAGAGCAGCCCGATGGGGCCTGCCTGGTATGTCGCGATTCTGTGTGGCCTGGGCATGGCCATCGGTGTGTTCCTGCTGACCAGAAAGCGTTGATCTTCGCTGCCTGAAATAACGGCTTACGTGTCGACACTGCAAAAGGCTGTCCCCCGGCTCCGGGGGGCGGCCTTTTCATCTTATTGTCATAATCAGTTCATAGAGTGTTCACACGCTGGCCGACCAGGCTCGTGAACACCGACACACCCTGCCAGGAGCGCAAGGCATGACACTCAAGCGTTTGATGACCGCACTGACATTTGTTGCCGCCGGAGTCGCGGCCGCCAATACGCTCGCTGCCGTCGACCCCGCCATCAAGGGCTATACCAAGACCTCTGGTGTGTCGGGCAATCTTTCCAGTGTCGGTTCCGATACCCTGGCCAACCTCATGACCTTGTGGGCCGAGGCTTACAAGAAAGAATACCCGAGCGTGAATATCCAGATTCAGGCAGCCGGCTCCTCCACCGCACCGCCTGCCCTGACCGAAGGCACCGCCAATCTGGGGCCGATGAGCCGCAAGATGAAAGACGGCGAGTTGTCGGCCTTCGAGCAGAAACACGGTTACAAACCGACGGCCATCCCGGTAGCGGTCGATGCACTGGCGGTGTTTGTCCACAAGGACAACCCGATCAAGGGCCTGACCCTGCAACAAGTGGACGCGATTTTCTCCGCAACACGCTTGTGCGGTGCCAAGGCTGATGCGAAAACCTGGGGCGATGTGGGTGTGACGGGTGATCTGGCGGGTAAGCCGATCCAGCTGTTTGGTCGCAACTCGGTGTCGGGCACTTACGGTTATTTCAAGGAAGAGGCCCTGTGCAAGGGCGACTTCAAAGCCAACGTCAACGAACAGCCCGGCTCGGCGTCGGTGGTCAGCTCCATCAGCAACTCGCTCAACAGCATTGGCTACTCGGGCATCGGCTACAAGACCTCCAACGTCAGAACCGTTCCGCTGGCCAGGAAAGAGGGCGGTGAGTTTGTCGAAGACAACGAAGCCAATACCCTGAACGGTACTTATCCACTGTCGCGCTTTCTGTATGTGTACGTGAACAAGGCACCCAATCAGCCACTGGCACCGCTGGAAGCCGAGTTCGTGAAGCTGGTGCTGTCGAGGCAGGGCCAGGAAGTGGTGATGAAAGACGGCTACATCCCGCTGCCCGCCCGCGTGGTGGAGAAGACCCTGACCGATCTTGGCCTGTTGCAAGGGGCAAATAGTGTAGTGGCGAAGTAATCCTGATTCAGCGAGGCTCAATGGATTGGCCTGCGCACCATTTGAACAGTCCGCTGCCGGTTTTCATGGCAGTGGGCTTTCTTGCGTCATCTTGCTGTAATGTTTTTGTCATACAAGGCGGTTACGGTGTGTGCGCATGAATGAGCTGGTCAAACCTTCGATGAATCAGAGTTCGCCTCCAGAGCGGATCGACTTCAACACGCCTGCGATGCTGCGCAAGCGTCGGGTTCGTGCATTCAAGGATCGCCTGACTCACTGGTACGTCGCCATCGGCGGCCTGGCCGTGCTCGCCGCCATCACCCTGATTTTTTTCTACCTGGCCTATGTCGTTGCGCCGCTGTTCAAGGGGGCGAGCCTGACCACCGCGCCTGCGCTGAGTGCCGGCTGGATGCAGGAAGCCGGCAAGCCGCTGCTGATCACGATCGAAGAGCAGAACCTGATCGGGATGCGCATCTCCGACAAGGGCGAGGTGATTTTCTTCAATATTCAGGACGGCACAGAACTGCACCGGGTTGCCTTGCCGCTGCCCCCCGGTGTGTCCGTGGCTTCCATCGGCAAAGACCAGCCCGGTGCGCCGCTGATCGCGTTGGGCCTGTCCAACGGGGAGGTGCTGATTTTCAGGCATTCCTACCTGACGACGTACCCGGACAATCAGAAAACCATCACCCCGAGCATTGCCTGGCCCTACGGCGAAGCGCCGCTGGTGCTGGATGAGGCAGGGCGTGCGGTCGAGCATGTGACCGTCAGCGCAGACGCCGACAGCGTGAAGGTGGCGGGTTCTACCGGCACTCAGTTGCACGTCATGTCGCTTGAGCAAAAAGAAAACCTGATGACTGGCGAAATGACCCGTGAGCAGACTCGCATCGAGTTGCCGCAGACGTCTGCGGCCGTCAAGGCGATCTACATCGATCCGCGCCAGCAATGGTTGTATGTCATCAATGGCCGGGCGCAGGCCGACGTCTTCAGCCTGCGGGACCACGCCCTTAATGGCCGCTATAAATTGCTGGAAGACGGCAATGCCGAGATCACGGCCAGCGCTCAGTTGGTCGGCGGCATTTCGCTGATCATCGGCGACTCCAGGGGCCGCATGGCTCAGTGGTTCATGGCCCGTGACACCGACGGCGAACAGCGCTTGATGCGCATCCGTGATTTCAAGATGGGCAGCGCCCCGATTGATCAGATCAAGGCCGAACAGCGTCGCAAGGGTTTCATCGCGCTGGACACCGCCGGAAAGCTGGGCGTTTTCCACAGCACGGCACACCGTACACTGCTGGTCGAGAAGGTCGCAGAAGGGCCGGGCATTCTGGCGTTGTCGCCCCGCGCGAATCACATTCTGATCGAAAGTGAGGGCCGGTTGCTGCCGCTGGTTCTGGACAATCCGCACCCGGAAGTCTCCTGGAGTTCGCTGTGGGGCAAGGTCTGGTACGAAAACTACGACGAGCCCAAATACGTCTGGCAGTCCACTGCGTCCAACTCCGATTTCGAGCCCAAGCTGAGCCTGGCGCCTTTGACTTACGGCACCCTGAAAGCCGCTTTCTATGCCATGTTGCTGGCCGCGCCGCTGGCGGTGGCCGCAGCGATCTACACCGCCTATTTCATGGCACCGGGCATGCGCCGCAAGGTCAAGCCGGTGATCGAATTGATGGAAGCGATGCCGACCGTGATTCTCGGCTTCTTCGCCGGGCTGTTTCTGGCGCCTTATCTGGAAGGGCACCTGCCGGGTATTTTCAGCCTGATGCTGCTCACGCCTATCGGTATTTTGCTGGCAGGTTTTTTCTGGACCCGTTTGCCTGATTCGATTCGCCTGCGAGTGCCCGACGGTTGGGAAGGCGCGATTCTGATCCCGGTGGTGCTGCTGGTGGGCTGGTTTTCACTGAGCATGAGCCCGCACCTGGAAAGCTGGTTCTTCGGTGGCAACATGAGCATGTGGATTCGCGAGGAGCTGGGCATTACCTATGATCAGCGCAATGCCCTGGTGGTGGGGATTGCGATGGGCTTTGCGGTGATCCCGAACATCTATTCGATTGCCGAAGACGCTGTGTTCAGTGTGCCGCGCAGCCTGACCCTCGGCTCTCTGGCGCTGGGCGCGACACCTTGGCAGACGCTCACGCGGGTTGTCATCCTGACCGCCAGCCCGGGTATTTTCTCGGCGTTGATGATCGGCATGGGCCGGGCGGTGGGCGAAACCATGATTGTGCTGATGGCCACCGGCAATACGCCGATCATGGACATGAACCTGTTTGAAGGCATGCGTACCCTGGCCGCCAACGTCGCCGTGGAGATGCCGGAGTCGGAAGTCGGCGGCAGTCATTATCGGGTGCTGTTTCTGGCGGCGTTGGTGCTGCTGATGTTCACCTTTGTGATGAACACCCTCGCGGAGCTGATTCGTCAGCGTCTGCGCAAGCAATACTCGTCGCTGTAAGGAAGGTAGAAGTTCGTGAAACGGAACTCCCTCAAGAGCTGGTTCAAAAGCGGCGCCCCTGGCGTCTGGATGAGTGCGGGTGCCGTATCCATTGCTGTCATCATGACCATCGGCCTGTTGGCGGTGATCGCCGTGCGCGGTCTGGGCCACTTCTGGCCCTCCGATCTGATTTCCGCGCAGTACGCGGTGCCCGATCAGGAAGCGCATGTTCTGGTCGGTGAGCGGGTCGAGCAGGAGCAAGTGCCCCGTGCGCGATTGAAAAGCGCAGGCTTGCCCGTGCCCGCTCAAGGACCGGAGTTCATGACCCGCCAGTTGTTCAAGGTGGGCAACCGTGACCTCAACCCCAGTGATTTCACCTGGGTCATCGGCGAGTGGCTGACCGGGCAAAGCCGCCCCGCAGCGTTGATGACGCTGGAGCGTCGTGAATGGGGCAACTTCTATGGCTACCTGGTCAACGTCAAGGAAAACGGCCGGGTCGTGGCCGAAGGCGAAGCGGCCTGGCCGGCTTTGCAAGAGCGGATCAAACGCGTCGAGAAGCTGGCAGACGAGCTGTACAGCCTGGAGAAAAAAGACATAGGCGCCATCAACCACGGCATCGAACGTCTGCGCTTGCGCGCCCGCAAACTGGAACTGGCCGGCAGCCTTGATGCCGCTGCCCAGGCTGACATGGCGACCGAGCGTGCCGAACTGGACGCGCGCTACAGCGTCATTGAAGAGCGTCTTGAGGGGCTGCATCGGGACTTTGATCGCGACAGCCTGACCGCGCGCGATGCCAACGGCAAAGAGATTGAAATCAGTCTGGGCAAAGTGGTGCATGCCTATCAGCCCAATGCGATGAGCACCGTGACCAAACTGGGTTTCTACTTCCAGAAACTCTGGGAATTCCTCAGCGACGACCCCCGGGAAGCCAATACCGAAGGCGGTATCTTCCCCGCGATTTTCGGCACGGTGATGATGACCCTGATCATGGCTGTGATCGTGACGCCCTTCGGCGTGCTGGCGGCGGTGTACCTGCGTGAGTACGCGCGGCAGGGTCCGGTCACCCGGCTGATCCGCATCGCGGTGAACAACCTCGCCGGGGTGCCTGCGATTGTGTATGGCGTGTTCGGTCTCGGTTTTTTTGTCTACGTGCTGGGCGGCTCGGTGGATCGTCTGTTCTTCCCCGAAGCACTGCCCGCGCCGACCTTTGGCACGCCGGGCCTGCTGTGGGCATCGCTGACCCTGGCGCTGCTTGCTGTGCCGGTGGTGATCGTCGCGACTGAAGAGGGGCTGGCGCGGATCCCGCTGTCACTGCGCGAAGGCTCGCTGGCGCTGGGCGCGACCAAGGCCGAAACGCTGTGGAAAATTGTGTTGCCGATGGCCAGCCCGGCGATGATGACCGGCCTGATACTGGCAGTGGCCCGTGCCGCTGGCGAAGTCGCGCCGTTGATGCTGGTCGGCGTGGTCAAACTGGCGCCGTCGCTGCCGATGGATGGCAACTACCCTTATCTGCACCTGGATCAGAAAATCATGCATCTGGGGTTTCATATTTACGACGTGGGCTTTCAAAGCCCCAATGTCGAGGCGGCGCGTCCGCTGGTTTATGCCACCGCATTGCTGCTGGTGCTGGTCATCGCCTTGCTCAACCTGTCGGCGGTCAGCATTCGCAATCACTTGCGGGAAAAGTACAAGGCGCTGGATAACTGATCCGTGTGCCGCCCCCTGAGCAAGGAGGGTGGCCCGATGAAACGAATGGTTCGCACAGGAGCAATCCATGCAACACGAAAGCCCGACCCGCGGCATGAGCATGTCGGCCCTGAGACGTCACAAGCAAGGCCTGGACCTGGCCGACGAAACCGTGGCCATCGAAGTGCCGGGTCTGAATCTGTTTTACGGCGACAAGCAGGCGCTGTTCGATATCGCCCTGAACATCCCGAAACAGAAAGTGACCTCGTTCATCGGCCCGTCTGGTTGCGGCAAATCGACGTTGCTGCGCAGCTTCAATCGCATGAACGATCTGGTCGACGGCTGCCGCGTTGAAGGGGCGATCAACCTGTACGGGCATAACATCTACACCAAGGGCGAGGAGGTCGCAGAATTGCGCCGCCGCGTCGGCATGGTGTTCCAGAAGCCGAACCCGTTCCCCAAGACGATTTACGAAAACGTGGTTTACGGGCTGCGTATTCAGGGGATCAACAAGAAGCGCGTACTCGACGAAGCTGTCGAGTGGGCGTTGAAGGCCGCTGCGTTGTGGGATGAAGTCAAAGACCGGCTGCATGAGTCGGCACTGGGCTTGTCCGGCGGTCAGCAACAGCGTCTGGTCATTGCCCGAACCATCGCCGTGGAGCCGGAAGTTCTGCTTCTCGACGAGCCTTGTTCGGCACTCGACCCGATTTCGACCCTGAAAGTCGAAGAACTGATCTACGAACTGAAATCCAAATACACCATTGTGATCGTTACCCACAACATGCAGCAGGCGGCTCGGGTGTCGGATTACACCGCATTTATGTACATGGGCAAGCTCGTCGAGTTCGGTGATACAGATACGCTGTTCACCAACCCGGCAAAAAAACAGACTGAAGACTACATCACCGGTCGTTACGGCTAGGACGTGCTTCGTCAGACCTGAACCACCGCTGCGTTTTCGCAATTAAACCGGACGTTCCAAGGACACCCAGCATGATCCACAAAGACAGCCATACGCATCACATATCCCAACAGTTCAACGCTGAACTCGAAGACGTTCGCAGCCATTTGCTCGAAATGGGTGGCCTGGTCGAGAAGCAGGTCAACGATTCGGTCACCGCGCTGATCGAGGCCGACTCCGGCCTGGCGCAGCGCGTTCGTGAGGTGGACGACCGCATCAATCAGATGGAGCGCAACATCGACGAAGAATGCCTGCGCATTCTGGCGCGTCGTCAGCCTGCCGCTTCCGACCTGCGTCTGATCATCAGCATTTCCAAGTCGGTGATCGACCTGGAACGCATCGGTGACGAGGCCACCAAGATTGCCCGACGTGCGATCCAGCTTTGCGAAGAGGGTGAAGCGCCACGCGGTTACGTCGAAGTGCGTCACATCGGCGATCAGGTGCGCAACATGGTGCGCGATGCGCTGGACTCGTTTGCACGCTTCGACGCCGAACTGGCCTTGTCGGTCGCTCAGTACGACAAGATCATCGACCGTGAATACAAAACGGCCCTGCGCGAGCTGGCGACCTACATGATGGAAGATCCACGCTCGATCTCCCGCGTGCTGAATGTGATCTGGGTGCTACGCTCTCTGGAGCGCATCGGTGATCACGCACGTAATATTTCCGAGCTGGTGATCTATCTGGTGCGCGGTACCGACGTGCGGCACATGGGCCTCAAACGCATGAAGGAAGAAGTGCAGGGTATCTCGAGCGAAACCGCTAATGTTCCGGGCGCCGCTGACGATAAGTAAGATTGCCTGCAAGAAAAACGCCCAGCATGCGCTGGGCGTTTTTCATTGTGCAGCGCAGTATTTCAGTCGCCTGCGGATTAAATGTCGCGGCGCAGTCAATCAATATGGCTGTTGGCTACTAGTCAACGCTATGCTTGCCGAAACAAAGGGCGTGTTGGCATATCGCAGTTCGCCTCCAGGTGAACACGTCCGCAGGAGCGTCGATGAGTAAGGTCAGTGTATTGGTGGTGGATGACGCGACTTTCATTCGCGACTTGGTCAAGAAAGGGCTGCGCAATTATTTCCCCGGGATTCATACCGAGGACGCAGTCAACGGCCGCAAGGCTCAGGTGTTGCTGAACAAAGAAGAGTTCGACCTGATTCTATGCGACTGGGAAATGCCTGAGATGTCCGGTCTTGAGCTGTTGGCATGGTGCCGTGAGCAAGACAATTACCTGAAGACGGTTCCGTTCATCATGGTGACCAGCCGTGGCGACAAGGAAAACGTCGTGCAGGCGATTCAGGCCGGCGTCACCGATTTTGTCGGCAAACCGTTCACCAACGAGCAGTTGCTGACCAAGGTCAAGAAAGCGCTGGCCAAGGTCGGCAAGCTGGATGCGGTCATGTCCACGGCGCCGGCGCGCATGAGTTCGCCACTTAATGACTCCCTGAGTGCATTGACCGGCGGCAAGGCCGAAGTGCTTCGCTCCGCGCCTGCTTCAGCGCCTGCGAGCATTCCCAAAGCTGCACCTGCGGCGCCGAAGTCAGCACCGCCTGCCGGTCGCGGACAAGGTCAGTTGCGCCTGCCCAATGGCACACAGCCCTGCGTGATCAAGGCGCTGACGCTCAAGGAAGCAACGCTGGTGGTGCGCCACAGCGAGAACCTGCCACAGGTTCTCGACAGCGCCGTGCTTGACCTCGAACAGGGCGAGAGCAATGAAGTTGCGCGCCTGAACGGCTACCTGCATTCAGTGGCCGCCTTCGAGCAAAAGCCTGACAGCGAGTGGCTGCAAGTGTCCTTCCGCTTTGTCGATCAGGATGCGCAGAAGCTCGACTACCTGTCGCGTCTGATCGCGCGCGGTACGGCTCAGAAGCACTTCATTCCCGGCGCCTGATAGCCAACGCCGGATACGCGTGCCTGTCGCTGCCTGCGCTCAACAGCGCGGCTGCTATGTGCGCAGGCCCCACTCCGTGGAGTGGAGCAGCCTACGGCTTGCAGTGGCGCTTCCTGCGTGACGCATACGTTTCTGCGTATTTCGCGCTGAAGCGGTTTTCTATTTAGTTTTTCCAGTCGCATGACTCATGCACACACCTACTGGAAAACACTTCAATGCCTTCACCTTCGCTTCAACCGCACACTGCCCATACGATCAGCCCCACGGCTCGCTCCGCGACGCTCGTCACGAAGCGTCCTGATCTTGACCTGTTCTGCCAGGCCCTGATCGGCCTGACGCCGGATGCCGAATACCACGACGACGCATTACTGAATTCGCTTAACCGGCAACTGACCGTTTTCGCGACAAAAACAGCGCTCGTCCTCAAGCTGGCCGCTTTGCCGAACGGCGGGTGGCCTGACGAAGCGTCGCAGGTCGAATGGTCTGCAGACATGTCATTTGAGGCGCTGGTAGACGCCTTGCCCAGGCTGGCCGCGCACGTCGTCAATCCTGATAACGAGCCCTGGCTGGACGCGGCCCTTCATGCCGCCATCGATACGCCGGGCATGCGCGCACTGTCGCTGGCAGACGGGATCAGGGTCGCATACCCGGCTCTTTCGCCGCAGTCGCTGATCGCACTGGCCACCGTGTTGCTCATGCCGTCGCTGCAGTCGAGCCGGAAGCTGAGCGAGTCGCTGCCCGGCACGCAGCGTCTCCAGGTGAACATCCCGCCTCTGGAAACCTGGAGTGCAGTCCGGAACGCTGACGAGCTGTTCACCCAATCGGGTATCGAGCTGCTCTGTGTTGCCAGCGGGCCAGACATCACATTGCGCTTCAAGCCTCGTGAGGTCTGGCATGCGCTGATACAGACTGCACAGTTTCAATCCGTATTTGCACCGATGCTCGCCAGCATGGGCTGGTACGGGGGCTGGCCTGGCGAGCGTGCCTCGCCGGCGATTACCCAGGCGTTGGCAGGGCGCGCAGTGATCGATCACTTTGTGGGCACGATGAAGGGTGCCAGCGAGTCTCTTGAAAGCGCCCTGCGACGTGGATGGGTTTGCGAACACAGCCATGTCGGTCTTCGTGACCGGATTCGTGAATTGATCCGGACCCACTGCAAGGAGTACAGAACAAGTACCGTTGACCTGCTGCATTACCTGTTTCTGCGCGAAACGATGCCAGAACTGTTGATCGAAGGTGTTCCGGACCACCTTCAATACGGGCGCTCACTGGAAAGTGTGGCCTTGCTGCATGGCGTCGCGCTGGTCGAAGCGCTGACACCCGGCCTCTCCGAGGCAACACCTTATGACGCGTTGATCAAGGTCAGTGCGGACCTGGCGCACTCCAGTGACCCCGGTGTCCATGCCTTATGGGCGCAGACGCTGATTATTCCTGCGCTGCGCTATGCCATCGCGCACGGCGCTATCGAATGGTCAGCGCATGACAACGTTCGTCAAGCCACCGCCGGCCAGATCACCCAGGCACTGACCTATCTGAAAGACCAGCAGGGCCTGCACGCTGATGAGTTGAACCGCCTGTTGAGTCTACAGCCTCCGGATCGACGACAGCTCGCGCAGCAGATGCTGAAAGACCGGGGTATTCCCCACTGGTTATGGGATCAGGGCATCCATGTCGACCGCTGGCCGGTATTGCAGAATGCGGGTTTTACCGTCGCCGCGTCCTACACGGTTGATCGACTGATGGCTGCGGGTCGACCTCACGCCTCGGTTGTGGAGCTGGTGATGATGGGCGAGGTGTACATCGACGGCTGGCCTACCGTTCCTGAAGCCTATGCGAGTGCGTTCGATCTGTTCCAGACGACATTGATGAGCGCACAGGCCAGTATCATCAGACGGCTGTTGTCCGAAATGTCGACGATTGACCGGCAGACGCTGCTCAACGCCACGTGTGAACTGAGTCGCGTACGATTCGACTCCCAGCAAGGGACGCAGGGGATTTTTATCCGCTGCCAGCCAGGCAACCACCTCGCTGACTTTCATGGTCACTCCGTCATCGAGCGTTTTTTCGAGCTGATTCCTGCATCAGGCGTCGTCAGGGAAATCCCTCAGGCGTTCACCTATGAAGTCGAGGATGTCACGTGGTCAGGCACTGTTTCGATCGCCGAGGCGTTTCACCGAAGGGATGAGCACCTGCGGCGTATCGAGCACGCCAGGGTCACGCCCTTGAGGCCGATGGACAGCGATGCTTATCTCACGGGGGCTGCCTCGCGCTCTTCGTCGGTTTACCACCAGCCGCAGCAGGGCACACTGATTCCTTCTGCCGAGTTGATCTATCTCGCCGAGGCTGACCCGTCGCGCCACCTGGACATTCTGGCGGCCAAGGCCGCGGCGCACGTGCTCGCCGACTTTCTTGAGCACAGCAAGACGTTGCATCGACACGACACCCAATGGGAAAAAATCTGGGCCAGAGAGCGCGAGTATGCCGATATCGCTGCGCGCCTGATCATTCCGTTCTACGGCTGCATCAAGGACCTGGCGTCCGGTGATCATTCAGCCGGCACGGTTGCCGGCTGTGCGATAGATACGGCGTTTGCGCTCATTCCCTTGGGGCAGTTCGCAGGGTCGACGGCCCGAATCGTCATGCGTGCGGGCGAAATGAGCGTCGAATCGCTTGCAACGCTGACGGGCGGGGCGTTGAGCACATTGGTGTCGGGCCTGGCGAAGCAGAGTGCTGTATTGGCGGTGCGTGACCTCGGCCGGTTTGCGCTCAAGACAGGTGTGTCTGGCTGGGCCGGGCTGTTGAATGAGGTGTCATCGCTGCGCACTGTTTTTTCGTCACCAAGCCTGCTTGAAAGCGGCGCTGGCCTCGACCGAGGCATGTATCGACTTGCCGGCAGCCTTGCAAGCCCGCTGGAGTCGAGTGGGGCGTCTCTGGACAGGCTGGCGAGGGTCGAGGGTCGAACGGATGTCTATGTGCGCAATGTCGGGACACCGGAACACCTGGATTTCAGGTTGCTTGATCCGCAATCCGACAGCGCATTCGGGAAAAGGCTGACGTCGGTTTCAGCCGGTCAAGCGATGGAGTTTTCGGTTTTATCGGTTGAAGAGCACGTCGGCCCCGAACACTACCCGCGCATTGCACCTGTAGCGTCGATAGAGAGCGGCATTCATGAAGTGCGTGTCGCTGAAAGCAGCCGTGTGCAGGCCATCGAAAGGGAGGAAGGCGTATTCGATATTCTGATCGATGATGACATTTACCACTTGGACGCCAATGCACCTGATGCAGCACTGCGCAAGCTGATGGTGGAAAAGCTGTCTTCACGTTCGGCGAGGTTGCAGGAGGTAGAAAATCGCTGCCGGATTCGCCGTGACCTGATACAGATCCCTTGCACCAGCGGCGTGAAACTGGCGACGCCAGCGCCCGAACCCTTTACCGAAGGCTCCGGCTCGCCCACCCGAACCGGCAAATACCCCAGTCGTGCAATGGCCGCCCGTGAGTTCGGCCTCTCCAGGCTGTCGTCCGGTAACGATGCCATCGACGTGTTTGTCGACGAGGGCAAGATCTGCAAGTGGGTAACGCCTTCCGAAGGCGCGTCTTCGAGCGTTGCCGCGCAGGTCGTGCCGCTCTCCGAGTCGGAGCGTGCGCTCTTTGCCCTGCCTGAAGCGCCGAATTACCTCACGGAGTTCCCGGGTGTGCTTTCTGCCGATGCACAGTTAGGCCTGCCGGAGCATTTTCCGCTGCAAGATGCCCAGTGGATTTATGAGCATGCCCCTGTGGTTCAACTGGGTGCCATTGCCTCTGGTGTACAAGACGCACGCGCCCTGCGCGGTATCCGGATGATTCTCGATGGCGGTGACTGGATTTTCATCGAGGCGGACACCGGGATGTTCTACAGGGCACGTACCCCGGCTGATGGCGCCCTGAGCCTGGCGTTTACTCGTGTCACGCATGCCGCCGACATAAATGAGTACATCAGGCTTTCCGAGCAATACCGCGTATTTCGTGAGCGTCCGGGGGCTTTGGCAGATCAGCAAAATATTGCACGGCTGCTGTTTGATTTGCTGGACGAAGAAGACAAGGTCGCGTGGGGTGTCAGGTGGAGCGAGGAAATCACGACGTATGACGAGTATGTGAGCGGGTGCCGTGCCCATCAGCAGAAAAACGAGCTTCTGGAATATGCCGCGAACATCCTGGCGGGCGAGGCCAGCCAGAAGAAATTCGTGGAACTGGCCAAGAACAGTATTGCTGATTTTCTTCGGATCACTGAGCGAACGGCAGAGGAAAAGGAAAGCGTCGTAGAAATCCTGAACACGCTGCTGCCGGTTCAGGAAAGCTCCGTGCCCGCACCTTCCGCAGCCTGGAACGCACTGACGGTCGAAAAGATAGGCACCTCAAAGGCTGCGAAATCGATTGCCAGGCAGATCAACGGAGCGAATCTTTCTTACATTGAAGTCGTGACCGAGGAGGAGCAGCGAATCGTCTACTACGCGCTGTCCGCCGGAGAGAAGGCTAGTGCTGTCAAACTACGTATTGATGTTGTCGGTGAGGCCGAGCAAGTGATCAATGGCGTGATCTATCGCGACGCGCGGGCGCTCATGAAGAACCTGCCACCTGATCCCGGGTTTACCAGTCTTCCGGTGATAAGGGACGCTGACACGGTCAGGATCAGAGAGTTTGGCCGCTATCATGACTCCGAGCGACTGATCGCGACCGTCATAAAACGCGACATGCAAGGGCGGTCGTTGCGGTCCATGAAGGTCTTCACCTTGATGGACACCTGCCGATCCTGTGGGGGCTTCGTGCTGCCCAGACTGAAGCTCGACTTTCCTGACGCCCGGTTCTCGGTCACGTTTCTGAGGAACTATGGGGCATCCTGAGCCTATTGTTTTGCGCAGTGTGACCGCCACACTGCGCAGTCTGACGACGGTGTGCTGACGCATTATCCATGTCTGATTGATACCGACCGGTCCTCTTCTACGTGCAACGCTGCTAGGCTTGGCACCCAGTGCCCTTGAACCCGATCCTTTCCGATGCTTGAACGCCTGCTCGTCCTGTTTGCCCTGACGTTGACCGTCCCGTCAGCGGGTGCCGTCACGATCTATAAATTCACCGATGCGGATGGCGTGGTGTCGTTCTCGGACCGGCCAACGCCCGGCGCGTCGGTCATGGTGTTCAGGGACCGCATGGTCGAGCGCATTGATCAGCAGGTTCACTTGAGTGTCAGGCGCGAACGAGGCGTACACAGCCTGTACGTACGCAATGATCTGTACGCCCCGGTCGAAGTCGAACTCAAGCTGTCCAGCGTGACCAACGTGCTGGGCGTGGCAGGTGCGTCAACCACGTTGCGCCGCACGATTCCGGCACGCAGCAACCAGCGGGTCGTGGTGTTGAGTCCCAAGGTTGCGAGCAAACCGATGAATTACGCATCGGTGCTGACGTCCACGCTGGGCGATCCGAAAGGCACCGTGCAGGCCTACAAGTATCCGTTGCCCTGGATCGGTGGCCCGTTTCGTCTCACTCAAGGGCCGAATGGCAAATACAGTCATTTCGGTATCAAAGGGCGTTACGCAATGGACATCGCCATGCCCGAGGGCACACCGATCATTGCGGCGCGTGGCGGTACGGTGGTGAAGATCGAAAACAACCAGTCGGGCCGTGGCTCGAATGCATCCGGCAACTTTGTGCGGATTCTGCATCAGGACGGCACGATGGGCGTTTATCTGCACCTGATGCAGGGTTCGGTGAGCGTCAGGGAAGGCCAGCGAGTCAATGTGGGCACTGCGTTGGCGCGCTCAGGCAATACCGGCAACAGCACCGGCCCGCATTTGCACTTCGTCGTGCAGCGCAACATTGGCAATGAACTGGTATCGATCCCCTACGAATTCGCCAGACCGGTACAGAGCCTGCCCAACTTTGCGGTGGGCGGGAATTAGCGCTGTTGATTGGCAGGCGGCGATTCTGAATGCCCTGCATCCGATCTTGAGTGTGCAGTGCTGCGCGGTGCGCGCGCGCAGCGTCACGGGGTGCATGCCAACGCAGAGCATTGGCACGATAACCCTCTAAGGCTCAATCCAGCTTCAGCACTTTGGCCAGGACGATTTTCGGGCCTTTCATCTTTTTGATGATGATGCGCAGGCCTTCGACTTCCATCTGCTCCTCTTCTTCCGGCACCCGTTTGAGGGTTTCGTAGATCAGGCCTGCCAGTGTCTCGGCTTCGATATGGTCCAGATCGATGCCCAACAGGCGCTCGATCTTGAACAGCGGTGTGTCACCACGCACTAGCAGCTTGCCCGGCTGATACGCCAGAATGCCGCGTTCTACCTTGCGGTGTTCGTCCTGGATATCGCCCACCAGCACTTCGAGCACGTCCTCCATTGTCAGGTAGCCGACGATCTTGCCATCAGCCTCTTCGACCACTGCGAAGTGTGCGCCGCCTTTGCGGAATTGCTCCAGCAACTGAGACAGCGGCATGTGCCGCGACACGCGTTCCAGCGGACGGGTCAGTTCGGCCAGGTTGAACGACTCTGGAATGTGATCCAGCGCCGCCAGCTCCAGCAGCAGGTCCTTGATGTGCAACAGCCCGACGAACTCGCCACGTTCGGCGTCGTACAGTGGATAACGGCTGAATTTGTGACGACGGAACAGGGCGAGGATTTCCTTGAGCGGCGCGTTGAAATCCAGAGAGACCATGTCTTCGCGGGAGTTGGCCCAGTCGACCACTTCCAGTTCGCCCATTTCGACCGCAGAGGCCAGCACACGCATGCCTTGATCGCTGGGATCCTGGCCACGGCTGGAGTGCAGAATCAGTTTCAGCTCGTCGCGGCTGTAGCTGTGTTCGTGGTGCGGACCGGGCTCACCCTGACCCGCGATGCGCAGAATGGCGTTGGCGCTGGCGTTGAGCAGGTAGATGGCCGGGTACATGAGCCAGTAGAAGAAGTACAACGGGGCGGCTGTCCACAGCGAGAGCAGCTCCGGTTTGCGGATGGCCCAGGATTTGGGGGCCAGTTCGCCGATGACGATGTGCAGATAGGAAATGATGAAGAAGGCGGTAAAGAACGACACGCCTTTGATCAGTTCTGGCGTGTCCACGCCCAATGCGGCGAGCAACGGCTCCAGCAGGTGCGCAAAGGCCGGTTCACCGACCCAGCCCAGTCCGAGCGAGGCGAGGGTGATACCCAGCTGGCAGGCTGACAGGTAGGCATCCAGCTGGCCGTGTACCTTGCGCAGAATGTGCCCGCGCCAGCCGTTCTTGTCGGCAATGGCCTCGACCTTGGTCGAGCGCAGTTTGACCATCGCGAATTCGGCCGCCACGAAAAAACCGTTGAGCAGAACCAGGAACAGCGCAAAAAGAATCATGCCGAAGTCGGCGAAGAGTGAAGACAGGTTGAAACTAGGGGAAGGGTCCATGATTGGGTTTTGCAGGGTCCGTATTGACAGGAAGAGGGTAATGTCGCGTCACAAGACGTCATGAACCCGGCAATGTAGCCGCTGAAAGCACGATTGCCTAGTCGTCGTTCGAGGGTTTGGACAATTGGCCGCTGGCAAAGTGGCAAGTAAATACGCTGCCCTTGCCCGGAACGCTGTTGATCTCGAGATTGCCGCGGTGGCGCAGCAGCACATGCTTGACGATTGCCAGGCCAAGCCCCGTACCGCCGGTATTGGATGCGCGACTGGTGTCGACCCGATAGAAACGCTCGGTGAGGCGCGGCAAATGCTTGGTTTCGATGCCGATCCCCGAATCCTGCACACTCAAGTGCGCGCCTCGTTCGTCAGCCCACCAGCGGACACGGATAACACCCTCGGCCGGCGTGTATTTGACGGCGTTGAAGATCAGGTTGGAGAACGCGCTGCGCAACTCGCTTTCGCTGCCTTTGAGGCGCATGTCGCTTTCGAGGCTGAGGTGGATCTGCTGGTTCTTGCTGCCTGACAAGGCATTGGCGTCCGCCGTGATGGTCTTGAGCAAGGTAGTGATGATGACCGGGTTGTTGTCTGAGGGGTAATCCGTGGCTTCCAGCTTGGCCAGCAACAGCAGGTCGTTGAGCAGCGTCTGCATGCGCCCGCCTTGCTGATGCATCTGTTGCAGGGCCCGGACCCAGCGCGGGTTCACGTCTTCCACGTTATCCAGGAGTGTTTCCAGGTAGCCGAAGATAACGGTCAGGGGCGTGCGCAACTCGTGGGAGACGTTGGCGACGAAATCTTTGCGCATCTGCTCCAGTTGATGGATACGGGTGACATCGCGTACCAGCATCAGATGTTCGTTATTGCCATAGCGGGTGACCAGCAACTGGATACGCAAGCGGTCGTTGGTCGGCGAGGGTATTTCCAGCGGTTCACTGTAATCGCCCAGCGCAAAATATTCCTTGAAACGCGGGTGCCGCACCAGATTGGTGACGGGTTGACCGCTGTCCTGCGGCGTCTTGAGGCCCAACAAGGTTTCGGCTGCGCGGTTCCACCATTCCAGGTTGCCCTCGCTGTCGAGCATGATGACTGCGTCGCGCAACGCTGCAGTGGATTCCTGAACCCGGTCGATGACTGCCTGCAGGCGACCGCGAACACGCTGGTCGCGGCGTTGCAGGTGATAGATGCTGTCGAAGACCTCACCCCACAGTCCATAGCCGTCCGGGGGCGGTTCGTCCGACTTGTGGCTGCTTAGCCAGTCATGCAGGCGCAGTAGCTGCTTCAGGGTCCAGGCCAGATACAGCCCCAGGCCGATGGCCAGGCTCCAGCCGTATTGTCCGCTGATCAGACCGACTATCAGGCAGGCAGTGACCAGCAACAACATGTGGCGTATCAGAGTGCCGTGCCAATTCTGATTCAATTAAAGGTAAATCCTTGTCTGATCCGCACTGCCCGCGTGTCTGCGCCGACGAAGCAGCTGTCAGCTTTTTGTGGAAAAGCGATAGCCTGTGCCGCGCACGGTTTGTACCAGATTTTCATACGCATCACCCAAGGCCTTGCGCAGGCGACGGATGTGAACGTCGACAGTACGTTCTTCGACATACACGTTGCCGCCCCAGACCTGATCCAGCAACTGGCCACGGGTGTAGGCGCGCTCCTGATGGGTCATGAAAAATTGCAGCAAGCGGTATTCGGTCGGCCCCATCTCTGCCGGCTTGCCGTCGATGGTCACACGGTGGCTGATCGGGTCCAGCAGCAGACCGCCAACTTCGATAGGGGCTTCGCCATCCGTCGGCCCGGCGCGGCGCAATACGGCCTTGAGGCGCGCGACCAGTTCGCGGGGCGAGAACGGCTTGGTGATGTAATCGTCAGCGCCCACTTCCAGGCCCTGGATCTTGTTGTCCTCTTCGCCCTTGGCGGTGAGCATGATGATCGGGATATCCCCGGTCAATTCGTCACGCTTGAGGCGGCGCGCCAGTTCGATGCCGGATGTGCCGGGCAGCATCCAGTCGAGCAGGATCAGGTCCGGCTTGCGGTCCACGATGATCGCATGGGCCTGCTGAGAGTTTTCGGCTTCAATACAGTCGTAGCCGGCCATTTCCAACGCAACGGCGATCATTTCGCGAATAGGCGCTTCGTCGTCAACGATCAGAATGCTCCTGCCAACCATGCTTGAACCTCTTGTCATTTAACTGTCTTGGGGCGCATTAGATAACGGAATTATTGCAGTCGTGTGACAGGTTTGAATGAGGCTAGCACGCTGGCCGTCTATTGAGGCCAGGATGGCTTTTTATTCAGGTTGGCAGAAGATGGCCCGCGCTGGCCTCAGCGCACGGCGTAGTCGGCCACAATACCGAGAAATATGGCCAGTCCGGCCCAGTGGTTGTGCAGAAAAGCCTTGAAGCAGGCGTCTCGATCACGTGAGCGGGTACTCCAGAACTCCCAGGCGAAGCATCCGGCGGCAACCAGCAAGCCCGCGTAAAAGCAGGCGCCCAGCTCGAAACGGGCACCGGCCAGTATCAGGCAGCCGAGCGCCAGGCCCTGTAGCGTCGCGATGATGACCCGGTCAGCGTCACCGAACAGCACGGCAGTGGATTTGACGCCGATCTTCACATCATCGTCGCGGTCCACCATCGCGTAGTAGGTGTCGTAGCCCACCGTCCACAGCACGTTGGCGATGTACAGCAGCCAGGCCGCGGCAGGCAGGTCGCCGGTCTCTGCCGTAAAGGCCATCGGCATCCCCCAGGAAAACGCGGCACCCAGTACCACCTGCGGGTAATAGGTGTAGCGCTTCATGAACGGGTAACTGGCCGCCAGGGCAAGGCCGCCGAACGACAGCCAGATCGTCGTCGAATTGGTGAACAGCACCAGCACGAAACTCAGGCCGACCAGCACCGCGAACAGCACCAGTGCCTCGCGTGAGCTGATTTTGCCGCTCACCAGAGGGCGTTGCTCCGTGCGTTTGACGTGGCCATCGACCTTGCGATCAGCGAAGTCATTGATCACGCAACCTGCTGCCCGCATCAGGAACGCGCCGATCACGAATATCAACACGGTCTTCAGTGAGGGCGAACCTTTGCCTGCAATCCAGACGGCCCACAGGGTGGGCCATAGCAACAGGTAAAAACCGATGGGCCTGTCGATCCGCGTCAGCTGAATGAAGTCCCAGGCCCGCGGGCTCAGACGGTTGAGCGATTTAAGCAGTGACAGGTACATCAGACGTGGTCCTTATGGTGAATCGCATTGCACAGGGCAGGCAGAAAGACTTCGGCGACCAGCACGCTCAAGGCGCCGCGGCTGAAACGCGAGCGGCGCGCCCAAAGAGGTGATGCCTGTGCTGACGACAGCGTCGAGGCAGCTTTGGCGTTGGGCAGCCAGCTTGTCGGGTAATGACACACCTGGAGTGTGCCGCGCGTGAAGGCGGGGTCGCTGAACAGCAATTCACCCAGCGAGCGCGTGCCCAGCCGGTCCATATGCAACCCGCCATCCTGCAAAGCGCTGCGGGCGGCTACGCTGCGAGCGAACACCCAGTGACAGCCGTTGCCCTGCAAGTACACTTCGCGAACCCAGCCCTCGCTGTCCGGTGGCAGTTCCAGCGCTACACATTCATCGAGTCGTAGCGGCTGCCAGCCTTCGAACAACGGGAGGACGCTGAAACCGCCGTCAGACAGACGGTCAAGCCGGCGCGTGAGCGATTCCTGATGGAACAGCCAGTCGAGAATCGCAGGCTCGGGCGCATCGATCAATTGCTCTCGCAGAAGCCAGATCGGACTAACGAATACGGGAGGATGCTGGGTCACGGTAAGTCATTTTCGACAGCCAACGAGGCCGCGAGCTTAACATGATTGAAGCCCCCCACCGACGGCCGGCAAAACAGCTCGTTATGGATTCAGGCTTGCATCCGGCACTGCCGATCAGTACAACGCCCCTTCAGACGGCAAACGACCGTTATACAACTTCAGCCTGATAGTCGAGAGAACCTGATATGAAGAAGTGGCAGTGCATAGTGTGTGGCTTGATCTATAACGAAGCTGACGGCTGGCCTGATGACGGGATCGCGCCCGGTACGCTCTGGCAGGATGTGCCGGAAGACTGGATGTGCCCGGATTGCGGTGTTGGCAAGATGGACTTTGAAATGATTGAAATCGGCTGATCGTGCCTGAAGGTCAGGCGTATCCATGAATAGGAAAGAACAATGAGCGCACCTGTCGTCATCATCGGCACCGGCCTTGCGGGCTATAACCTGGCTCGGGAGTTTCGCAAGCTGGACGGTGACACCCCGTTGTTATTGATCACCGCCGATGACGGCCGCTCCTATTCCAAGCCGATGCTGTCCACCGGCTTCGGCAAAAACAAGGAAGCCGACGCATTGAGCATGGCCGAACCTGGCGCTATGGCTGATCAGCTCAAGGCCGAAATCCGTACGCATACGCGGATCAGCGGCATTGATCCGGGTCACAAACGCCTGTGGATCGGTGAGGAAGCGGTGCATTACCGTGACCTGATACTGGCCTGGGGCGCCGAGGCCATTCGCGTGCCGGTGGAAGGTGACGCAGACGATGCGATTTTCCCCATCAACGACCTTCAGGATTACGCCCGTTTCCGAGCTGCTGCGGCCGGTAAACGTCGGGTTCTGATTCTGGGGGCGAGGCTGATCGGCTGCGAGTTCGCCAATGACTTGATGCTGGGCGGCTACGAAGTCGACCTGGTGGCGCCATGCGAGCAGGTCATGCCGACCTTGCTGCCTCTCGCCGCTGCGACCGCGGTCCAGAGCGGTCTTGAAAGCCTGGGCGCACGTTTCCATCTAGGCCCGGTGCTGACACGTCTGAATCGCGACAGCGAAGGTTTGCAAGCGCATTTGTCTGACGGACAGGTCATCGATTGCGATCTGGTGGTGTCCGCTATCGGTCTGCGTCCGCGCATCGATCTGGCGGCGGCTGCGGGTTTGCAGACGGGGCGCGGCATTCTGGTTGATCGTCAGTTGCAGACGTCTCACGCCAATATCCATGCGCTGGGCGATTGCGCCGAAGTCGACGGCCTCAACCTGTTGTACGTGATGCCGCTGATGAGCTGCGCCCGCGCGTTGGCCCAAACGCTGGCCGGCACTCCAACGGCGGTGAAATACGGGCCGATGCCTGTCACAGTAAAAACGCCAGCCTGCCCGCTGGTGGTTTCGACGCCACCGCGCGGGACTGCTGGCCAATGGCATATCGAAGGGCAGGGGAGTGACATCAAGGCGCTCTGCCGCGACGCCGATGGCAATCTGCTGGGCTATGCGTTGACAGGAGCGGCCGTTATGGAAAAACTCGCACTGAACAAGGTTTTACCTGCGTTATTGGCATGATTTCGACGCATTTTGTCGGATAGTCGCTATATTTCCGTTCAGAAACCTCGTTCATGTACTGGCGCGGGCCAGTCCGGCATGACATTCTCATTACTGTCTGCCGCGACGTAGAGCCGTCGCAGCGCCTTGTAGCCGTTTGTTATAGCGGCGCGGGACATAAAAACAAAAACCGTAAAAGAGGCTTCATATGCGTAAACCAGATCTTGCAGCCGCTATTGTTGAAAAAGCGGATCTCACCAAGGAACAGGCCAAGAAAGTCCTGGATGCCATTCTCGAAGAAATCACTGGCGCACTGCACCGTAAGGACAGTGTCACGCTTGTGGGCTTTGGAACGTTTCTGCAACGCCATCGCGGCGCGCGTACTGGCAAAAACCCACAAACCGGGGAGCCGGTAAAAATCAAGGCAAGCAACACCGTTGCCTTCAAACCGGGGAAATTCCTGAAAGACAGCGTCAACCCTTGATACGTTGGTGCGCGCCTTCGCAGGAGGCGCGCACCTGACAAGCGGGCACACTCATCAGATGGGGTGCCCGTTTTGATGTGTGTCATGTGGTACGGATAACATACCTGTGTCATCTGTGAGAATTGTCCTACTCGATTTCGTACAACTGCCTTCCTGAAACCCAGCCCTGCCTGACTTCTTCTTATTGTCCGATCCCCTAGAGTGCCGCCCTTGCTGTACCCCTCAACATTACTCTTGGGAAATCTCGAATGAAAAAGCTATGGAAGTGCGCTGCCGTTGCAGCTCTGATCGCTGCAACCAGCGGTTGTGTCAGCTACAACGTCAGCCAGCCAAGTGCTCCGCTGGAAGGCACGGTCAAGACTGACCTGAAAGCGGACATCAAGGTCGGTGGCGCCATCAGCGGTGAATCCTCTACCAACGTGCTGTTCAACGTCCTGAGTTTTGGCGGCGATACCCGGTTTGCCGATGGTGTGGCCTACGGTGGCTCGAGCGGCGGTGGCCTGGGCCTGGCGTTGCCCGATCCGGTATCGACAGCCAAGGCCGCTGCTGCTTACAAAGCGGTCAAATCTTCGGGAGCCGACCTGATTGTGGCGCCGCGCTACGAAGTCAGCGTTCAGGACTACTTCATCTTCAAGAAGGTCAACGTGAAAGTGACCGGCAGCAAAGGCAGCATCAACAGCATCCGCTGATGTAACCGTGATGCTGCTTCCCGCGCGAAGCAGCATTGTGGTGTCGAAGGAGGCTTCGTGTGTCGATCTCCTTCGATATGTATCTTTCCATACAGGTTTTTGTAGGTAAACCGCTACACTGTCATGAACACCACGATCCCGACGACGGGGTCGGGTTCGAGCCGAGGCCTGTATGAAATTTCGTTTTCTTTTGTGGATGTTGGGTCGGCTCATGGCTCGCGCCAGTCGAGACAATCCTGATTTCCAGCAGCAGTTGGCTGGCAAGAACCTGACGTTCCAGTTGCAGACTAAAGACGGTAAAGTTGCACGCCACTTCGTTGTGGAGGAACAGCGTATTCGCAGTGCGACCGGTACGGTTGCCGAGCCTGCCTTTGCCATCGCGTTTCGTGATGCAGCGTTTGGCTTTGACACCTTGCAGGCGAAAAACAAACAGTTGGCCTTCATGAGGGGCATTCAGGACAAGGACATCGAGATCAAGGGCAACCCGGCCCTGGTGATCTGGTTCCAGGGCCTGACCAAATACCTTAAACCCAGGAAGAAAAAGGCCTGATCACGGCAGTTGCAAGCCGCCTGCCGCCTTGTGCAAGGCACGAAGGTGTTCGCCCATCTGTTTGAGATTGGCTTCGTTGGCCGCGATTTCTTTGGCTCGGTCAGGCTCCAGCAGTGCGCGCACTTCCTTGTCGAGATCGCCTGTCAGCCGCTTGAGCTGCTTCTGGCGCTGGCTGCTTTCCGCTTCAAGGCGCTGCCATTCGCTCGCCTGCGGCAAACCGTAACCGCCACTGCCCAGCAGTTCGGCAGGGCGACTCAGGAACCCGCTGCCGGCAAGTATCTCCTGCAACGTAGTCGTGGCCTTTGAGACCCTGCCGTCTTTCAGTTCCCGCGCTCCGAGGTAGCGTTGCTTCACTTCATCCTGTGCCAGCAGCAACTGTCGACGCAGACTGGCTTGTTCCAGCAGAAGGATGGCCGCACTGGTCTGCAGGTCGGCCTTCTCGAACCATTGGCTGCGTTCGCTCGCCGGTAGTGCCATCCATTCTTCTACGGTGTTCTGCTTGATGGGCAGATGCTTCTTCAATACCTCAAACATTGCCTGGTAGCGGTCACGGTACGAATCGAATCGATAACCCAGACGCAAGGCTTCCTTGGGGTCGTCCAGTACGCTGGTATCTGCCAGGCCCCGGCCTTTCAGAACCTCCAGCAAACCGTTGGGCAGAATGCTGTCCAGACCAACCAGCTTGGGGTTGTGCGTGCCGCTGCGCAGCAGCTTGAGGTTTTCAACTGCGCAATTGTTCGAGAGGAAATAGTAGTTGCCGTCGTAGCTCCAATGCATCTCGGCGGCATGCTGGACCAACCCTTCGATTTCCGGGCGGGACAGTTTGATCGGCACGGACGCGAGGCTTCGCAGTTCGGTCTTGGTGTACTCGTCGATCACCTGGGCCAGCGGCAGCACAAAAAGCCGTGACGGATAGGCGCCCATCAGGCCGTCCCAGCTTGAAAGCTGAACGTCGCCGACAAACGCCCGGTAAGACAGCACCAGATGCTGATCCAGGTCCAGGCGGCAATCCGGCCCTCGCGGACGACCCGGTTTGCAGATCACCAGGCGCAACATGCTGTGGCCCCAACGGCTGGCCCAGTTCTGATTGGCCTCGGCCAGCAGATAATCAACCGCATAGACCCGCTCCGGGTCCAGCTTGCCGAGCGGTTCTCGACCGAAGTCGCTGCCGGCGTTCAGGTACGGGTAAAACGTCGGGCATTGCGCCTGTGCTGCGGGTGCCCAGCCAAAGCGCTCTTTGTAGTAGGCATAGAGCGCCGGGCGACGACAGGCATAGGCCGGGTCGAGCAGAAAGTACTCCATGTTGACCGCCACGAACTCCAGCGGGCTGGTGGTCTCGTAAATATCCGGGCTGCGGGCAACCTGACCGTTATGTTCCTCGCGCTCGCCGCGACGTCCTACATATTGCTGCCAGCCTGCCAGGTCCAGCAGGCGCGGGTCATCGCTCAAGGTAAAACGTCGGTCGGTCTGACCGCGACAGTTGTCCGGAAGGCCGACCTTGCCCAGTGAGCTGCCACGCGATGCGCAGCGGAATATCAGGGTCCGCTCGCTCGGCGACCACAGACGTGAGCGGTCATACACATGAGTCAGCTCATGCAGAACGGTAGCGAGCAGTTCCCGGCGAACCGTGCCGTGTGGACGGCCTGTCTGGGCGGTGGCGGCGGAGCCATCGGTCAACGAAGGCAGCAAATGACTGTTGAGGTATAGCTGATAAGGGCCGGCGGCCTGGCCGTAGGCATTTTGCGGCATGTCGCCGGACCAAGTGACCTCGACGGTTCTGTCCAGCGCCTCGACGAAGCTGGGCGGTAGCGCCCGCATGGCTTCGTCGAGCAGCGTCTGACTGGCTTGCTGTTGGGCGGCATCAAGACCGTCGGTATGCAGTTCCAGCTTCAGGCTGGCAAAGGCATGCGTTCCGGCCAGCGACAGCGCGCCAGCAAGCAGCCAGGCGCACAGTCGCCTCACAATGCGAGGATTGCTTCGGCCAGGGTCTGGTCGCTGGCATCCCGTGCTTCCGGCACACGGGTGCGGAGCGTATCGAATGCAGCGTCGAGCTGCGCGCCGTGGATATCGCCACCGCTGGCGACGTAGCTTGCGGCATCGTCCTTGGCCTGAATCACGACCTTGGAGTCACGGATCGAGGTGGTGGTGTCAGAGGTGAAGTCGATGGTACGGCCGAACGCACGAACAATGATGTTGCTTGTGGCTACAACGGTCTGGGCCTGAGCAAGGTCGGCCAGCAGTAGCAGGCCAAGGGAAGCAGCAATCAGCGGGGTACGCATGTAGTGACGTCTCCAGTTACGCAAAGAGGGGAAAGTGGCTATTGGACGAGGATTGCCTGCGCCAGTTCAAGGTCGCTGGCGTGAAGTTTTGCATCCGACTGGCGTAGCGCGCGCAATGCCGACTCGAGTCTGGCGCCTAGCATGTGCCCGTCGCTGGCAACGAACGCAGCGGCATCATCCCGAGCAGCCACGATCAGCTTGTTGTCGAACGGGGCCGTCGTGACCTGACTGGTGACATAGCCGGTTTTTACCAGGCCTTGTGTGGTCGTATCGAACGCTTGGGCCTGGCCGGCAAACGCCAGGCTGGCTAAAGGTGCGATAAACAGAAGGTGCAGTAAACGCATGACTTTCACGAAGCGGCAAAACAGGCGTCAAGGCTAGCGTAATGCTCCGGCCAGAGCTACCCCGGCCGGATCACCGATGACGGTGACAGTGTGTCAGATGGTCAGAATGGCCTGAGCCAGTTGGCCATCGGTGGCTTGCAGTTCAGGCAGTTGCTGGCGGATGTGCTGCAGTGCGCTTTCCAGTCGGGCGCCACGGATTTCGCCGGAGCTCGCCACGAAGCTGGCGGCATCTTCACGTGCCGCCTGAACGATCTTGTCGTCCTTCAGGGAGGAGGACAAATTGGAGGTGGCACGGGTCGATGCGTTGAATGCGTCAACCAAAGCATCAGTGGTCACAATAAAGCTGGAAGCGTTTGCGCCGGCTGCGGCGGTCAACAGGAAGGCAGCGCCAAGGTTACGTAGCAGAGACATGATCGAATTCCATTGTGGACAAAAGGGCACAGGCTGCTTGCGAAGCCAAAGGGCTGAGATAGACCGCTAGACTATCCCACCGACGCCACGCTTGTCATGGCAGTCGATAGCTGGACATCGCGTGGTGCGCAGCATGGGTGACTGTATCTGCTTTTTTTGAAATCTTAAAAACTGTACTGCTGCGCCTTAAGGTCCGCTAATAAATGGCGGCCCGAAAACGACAAGACCCGCCTCAGTTGCCTGAGTCGGGCCTTGTGTGAAGCAATTCGGAGTGCTGGTGGGAGACCTTGAAGGCCTGGGACCAGCAAGCGCTAACTTAGCGCCAGAACGGCTTGCTCAGCTCTTCGTAACGCTGGGATTCGCTGATACCGGCGTCAGCCAGCAGGCGTGCATCCAGACGAGCCAGTTGATGACGGCTGGACAGGCGACGCTGCCAGAGCATCAGGTTGGCGAATACGCGCAGAGGCAAAGAAGCTTTTGCAGTGTTGACGGTGCTTTCGCTGAACAGATCGGAACTGAGTGTACGTTCCATGGTGTGACTTCCTTCCGCTTGTGGCGGGATAAGTGAGTTGCTTGACTGGTGCCCATTTTCCTCGCACACGTCCAGATTCCATAGGCACAGTTCACTTGTATTGTGCTGGTTCAGTTAACTGTGATTGGGCACTGTTTTGTTCATAAATGGGGCAACTGTACCGGTCAGCACTCTTGTGGTGCGTTTTGTGCTCGATTGTGGTGAATATCGCCTTCTTTGGCAGTTTTATGACCGGTACAGAAGTACAGTTTTTTGAAAAGAGCAGCAGGTCAATCGGCACGTGATACAGAAAACCGTTTGCTCGCTTGAAACTGTCCTGCTCAGGCCGGCAGCATGCGTCCGGTCTCTTCCAGGTTGATGTGCCAACTCAGTGCTTCGCGCAGGATGTGTGGCGTGTGTCCGCCCAGCGCGCAAGCGGCGCTGAAGTAAGTCTCAAGCGCGTCTCGATAGTCCGGATGCACACAGTTGTCGATGATCACTCTGGCGCGTTCGCGTGGCGCAAGGCCTCGCAGGTCTGCCAGGCCCTGCTCGGTGACGAGGATGTCGACGTCGTGTTCGGTATGGTCAACGTGACTGACCATTGGCACCACGCTGGAAATCGCACCGCCCTTGGCAATCGACTTGGTGACGAATATCGCCAGGTGCGCGTTGCGAGAGAAATCGCCGGAGCCGCCGATCCCGTTCATCATGCGCGTCCCGCAAACGTGAGTGGAGTTGACGTTGCCGTACAGGTCGAACTCCAGCGCGGTGTTGATTCCGATGATCCCCAGGCGACGTATAACTTCCGGGTGATTGGAAATTTCCTGTGGGCGCAACACCAGCCTCGACTTGTAACGGTTGAAGTCGGCAAAAACTTCAGCGTGCTTGGCGGCGGACAAGGTCATGGAGCTGCCTGAAGCGAAGGTCAGTTTGCCGGCGTCGAACAGGTCGAAGGTCGAGTCCTGCAGAACCTCCGAATACATGGTCAGGTCGTTGAACGGCGATTCCAGCAGCCCGTGCATCACGGCGTTGGCGATGTTTCCGATACCTGCCTGCAGGGGCATCAGCTTGTCAGTCAGTCGTTCTTCGCGCACTTCCTTCTTGAAGAACTCGACCAGGTGATTGGCGATCGCCTGAGTGTCGACGTCCGGTGGCGTGACAGTGGAGGGCGAATCGGGCTGGTTGCTGATGACAATGCCGACGATTTTTGCCGGGTCGATCTTGACGGCATGGCTGCCGATACGCGAGTCAGCCTCCAGCACCGGAATGGGCAGACGGGTAGGTCGATAGCTGGGAATGTAGATATCGTGCAACCCTTCGAGCTCCAGCGGCTGAGCCAGGTTGATTTCCACAATGACCTGTTTGGCGAGGATGGCAAAACTGGCCGAGTTGCCGACTGAGGTGCTGAGCACCAGATGTCCGTCTTCGGTGATCGCGACGCATTCGATGACAGCAAGGTCCACCGCTTTGATCTGTCGATTGCGCAACAGCTCAACCGTGTCGGACAAGTGCTGGTCAATGAACATCACGGTGCCGTTGTTGATGGCCTTGCGCAGTGTGCTGTCGACCTGAAAAGGCATGCGGCGGGAGAGCACGCCGGACTCGGTCAATTGCTTGTCCAGGTCATTGCCCAGGCTGGCGCCGGTCATCAGGCTGATTTTCAGCGGTGTCACTTTGGCGCGCTCGGCCAGCGCATGGGGCACAGCCTTGGCTTCGCCTGCGCGAGTGAAGCCGCTCATACCGACGGTCATGCCGTCTTCAATCAACGCGGCAGCATCGGCTGCGCTCATAACCTTGCTCATCAGGGAAGGCAGGCGGATACGGTCAGGGTACATGGGGTTCTGTCTCTGGGGTGGCAGCAAAGCGACAAGTCTAGTGCGTTGAGCCAGGTTCGTCCTGCTACCAAGGTCGCATTGGAGGGCTCTAATTGGGGGCTTTCAACACAAAACACTGTTACTCGAAATGTAAAAAGCCTGCGCGTCCGTGTTACCGGGGTGCCTGACTCTTTTCCTGAGGCAACTGATACTCCCGAGCCTGATCGACCAGCCAGTCTCTAAACGCAGTGAGGGAGGCTGACTCGACTTTACGCTCGGGAATCATGAGGTGATAAGCCTTGTTGCTGGGCAGTGATTGAGGGTTTGCGATCACCAGGCGCTGTTCGCGCAATTCGCGCTGGATGAGAAAGGGCGGGATCAGTGCCACGCCCATGTCGTGCATCGCCGCCTGTGCCAACATCGAAAACAGCTCGTAACGAGGCCCTGTCATGTCGCGTGCGACGTCCTGGCTTTGCGCGTTGAACCATTGGCGCCATGCGTAGGGTCGAGTGGTTTGTTGAAGCAGCGGCAGCTCGGCCAGATCGCCTGCGGTCAGGCTATCCCGACCCTCCAGGAATGACGGGCTGCACACGGGCATGGAGTTCTCGCCCATCAGCCGGTGTGATTCTGTGCCGGACCAGTCGGCGTCGCCAAAATAGATGGCGGCATCGAAATCGGTGTCGGCGAACAGGAACGGGCGAGTGCGGTTGGTCAGGTGAACGGTGACATCCGGATGCTTGTGCTGGAAGTCTTTCAGGCGCGGCAACAGCCATTGGGTGCCGAACGTGGGAACCACCGCCAGCTCGATCGCGTTGGCACCTTGCTGGCCCATGACCGAGAGCGTATCGCGCTCAACGGCGTCCAGTTGCTGGGCAACGCGTCTACTGTAAGACAGCCCGGCCTCGGTCAGCTTTACGCCGCGTCGAGAGCGTCGGAACAGTTCGATGCCCAGAAACGCTTCCAGCCCGCCGATTTGCCGGCACACGGCGCCTTGGGTCAGGGAAAGCTCGTGAGCCGCTTTGGTAAAGCTTTCATGCCGTGCAGCTGCCTCGAAACTCACCAGTGCGGTCGTGCTGGGTATCTTGCGTCTCATGTACTTTCTTCTCACTGGTTTTTTCAGTGTGGCGCGGTAATCGGCACTCCGGAGTGAGAAATTAGCACAAGGGATTGATAAAACCTCGTTTGTCGCGGGGTTGAACCGGGGCTAGGATCGTTACAGGATTTTTCAGCTGAATATGAGGAACGGGCATGAGCGGCAAGGCAAGCTTCAACTGGATCGATCCACTGCTGTTGGACCAACAGCTCACCGAAGAAGAGCGCATGGTTCGCGACACGGCAGAACAGTTCGCCCAGAGCAAGCTAGCCCCGCGCGTGCTGGAGGCGTTTCGACACGAGAAAACCGACCCGGCCATCTTCCGTGAAATGGGTGAGGTGGGGCTGCTGGGTGCGACGATCCCCGAGGAATTCGGCGGCAGTGGTTTGAATTACGTCTGTTACGGGCTGATCGCTCGTGAAGTGGAGCGCATCGATTCGGGCTACCGGTCAATGATGAGTGTGCAGTCCTCGCTGGTCATGGTGCCGATCAATGAGTTCGGTACGCAGGCCCAGAAAGAGAAATACCTGCCCAAGCTGGCATCGGGCGAATGGATTGGCTGCTTTGGCCTGACCGAGCCCGATCACGGCTCTGACCCCGGCGCGATGATCACCCGTGCGCGGAGTGTCGAGGGTGGCTATCGTTTGAGTGGCAGCAAGATGTGGATCACCAACAGCCCGATTGCAGACGTGTTTGTGGTGTGGGCCAAAGATGATGCGGGCGACATTCGCGGTTTCATTCTTGAAAAGGGCTGGGCCGGGCTGAGCGCTCCGGCCATTCATGGCAAAGTCGGTTTGCGTGCGTCGATCACTGGCGAGATCGTCATGGATAACGTGTTCGTGCCCGAGGAGAACATCTTCCCGGACGTGCGCGGTCTCAAAGGCCCTTTTACCTGCCTCAACTCGGCACGCTACGGTATCTCCTGGGGTGCTTTGGGGGCGGCGGAGTTCTGCTGGCACACCGCGCGGCAATACACGCTCGATCGGCAGCAATTCGGGCGTCCGCTGGCGGCCAATCAGCTTATACAAAAAAAGCTCGCGGACATGCAGACCGAGATCACGCTGGCGCTGCAAGGTTGCCTGCGCCTGGGTCGCATGAAAGACGAAGGCACAGCTGCGGTAGAGATTACCTCGATCATGAAGCGCAACTCCTGCGGCAAATCGCTGGATATCGCGCGCATGGCTCGCGACATGCTGGGCGGTAATGGCATCTCGGACGAGTTCGGTATTGCAAGGCACCTGGTCAATCTTGAAGTGGTGAACACCTATGAGGGGACGCATGACGTGCATGCGTTGATTCTGGGACGTGCGCAGACCGGTATTCAGGCTTTCTATTAAGGAGGGCTGATCATGGGGGCGCTTTCACATATCCGAGTGCTCGACTTGTCGCGCGTTCTGGCCGGACCTTGGGCCGGGCAGATCCTTGCCGACCTTGGGGCTGATGTCATCAAGGTCGAGCGTCCAGGCAGTGGCGATGACACCCGCGCATGGGGGCCACCGTTTCTTAAAGACACGGCCGGGCAGAACACGAGTGAGGCGGCGTATTACCTGTCCGCCAACCGTAACAAGCAATCAGTCACCATCGATTTCACACGTCCCGAAGGGCAGAAGCTGGTGCGGGCGCTGGCGGCGAAGTCCGATATCGTGATCGAAAACTTTAAGGTCGGTGGGCTGGCGGCTTATGGGCTGGATTACGAGTCGCTCAAGGTCGTCAACCCGCGACTGATCTATTGCTCCATTACCGGGTTCGGGCAAAGCGGTCCTTATGCAACGCGTCCGGGGTACGACTTCATGATTCAGGCACTTGGCGGCCTGATGAGCCTTACCGGTTTGCCGGAGGGTGAAGAAGGTGCAGGCCCGGTGAAAGTCGGCGTCGCGCTGACCGATATTCTGACCGGCCTGTATTCGACGACGGCCATTCTTGCTGCTTTGGCTCACCGCGATCAGAGCGGTGCCGGCCAATGCATTGATATGGCATTGCTGGATGTGCAGGTGGCCTGCCTGGCCAATCAGGCGATGAACTACCTGACGACGGGGGTAGCGCCGGGGCGTCTGGGCAATGCCCATCCCAATATCGTCCCCTATCAGAGCTTTCCGACTGCGGATGGTGATCTGATCCTTACGGTCGGCAATGACAGCCAGTTCAGAAAGTTCGCCGAGGTGGCGGGGCAGTCGCAGTGGGCAGATGATCCGCGCTTTCTGACGAATAAGCTGCGAGTGGCCCATCGCGCCGAACTGATTCCGTTGATTCGACAGGTCACGGTGTTCAGGCCGACGGGGTGGTGGGTGACAGCGCTGGAGGCGGCGGGCGTACCCTGCGGGCCGGTCAATGATCTGGCCCAGGTGTTTGCTGATCCGCAGGTCGTGGCTCGCGGGTTGGCGATTGAGCTTCCCCATTTGCTGGGTGGCAGCGTTCCGCAGGTCGCCAGCCCGATTCGCCTGTCCGAAACACCCGTTGAGTATCGCAGGGCGCCTCCCTTGCTGGGGGAGCATACCGACCAGGTATTGCATGACCTTCTTGGGTTGCGCAATGAAGAGGTTGCGTCGCTGCGAGCAAGCGGGGTGTTGTAGCTATATAGAAGAAGGCACTTTAAGACGCTTCTCTATATAGCTACGGGCCGTGACTGGCTAATTTTCGGGTTTTTGAAATTAACGGTTGACGCCCTCTGTGATCTGTCTATAATTCGCCCCA